>NZ_HF571038.1:1868987-1890614 GCF_001046875.1 Nostocoides jenkinsii Ben 74 | reverse complement strand
TTCTGCTAGCAGCAGTTAGTCAACTGTGGACACCTTGCAAGGTGTCCACAGTTGACTAACCTGTGCTAGCAGAAGTTCCTCGGTCCGGGTGGCCTAGGTCGGGAGGGGGCCGGGGTGGCCGGGTTCGTGGCCGAAGACCAGGCTGGTGCGGCTGTGGGCGACGGCCGGGTGCGTGGTGACCTGGTCCAAGATCCAATCCCGCAGGTATGCCGCGGACGGCACCGCGACGTGGAGCAGGTAGTCGTCGTCTCCGGCGACGTGGAAGCTCTGGAGCACTTCGGGCAGCCGTGGGACGGTCGTGGTGAATGCGTCGATGTGGCGCCGGTCGTGCGCGCGCAACCGAATGGCGACGATGGCCTCGACCGGGCGCCCGACCGCGCCTGGGGCGATGTCGGCATGAACGCCGCGGATCACGCCGCGATCGATCAGTTGGCGCACCCGCAGCAGGGCCGTGGAAGCCGCCACCCCGGCCCTTGCCGCCAACCGGTTGTTGGCCAGTCGGCCGTCCTCGATCAACGCAGCCAGCAGCGTCTGGTCGACATCGTCGAGCCCAAGAGCGGATCGCAGATCCTTCGACATGGCCCAGATTATAAAGAGAATCTTCGACAGGCTGCCAGAACCTAACCGTTCCTGCGTGCAGTAGTTCGACCGATCACCCGCCTCGCTGGATGATCTGCGACCCTCATCTCATGACAACGACGTCTGGACACCAGTTTGCGACGACAGCGGTCCACGCGGGCCGCGCGGACTTGACCGACCTCGGGGTGCACGCCCTGCCGATCGACCTCTCAACCACCTACCCGCTGGCCGACGTCGAGTCGGGGGGCGCGGCATACGACCAGTTGTGTGGTGGAGGTCGCCCCCGGACCGGCGAATCGAATGTCTATGCCCGCCTGTGGAATCCGACCGTTGCCCGGTTCGAAGACGCCGTTGCCGCCCTTGAGGATGGCGAGCAGGCCGTCGCCTTCGCCACCGGGATGGCGGCCGTGGCCGCCGTCCTCACGGCGCTGGTAGCCAAGGACACTCCCCACGTGGTCGCCGTGCGTCCGTTGTATGGCGGCACGGATCACCTCCTCGCGACCGGCTTGTTGGGCACGGAGGTGACGTATGCCCGACAGGACGAGGTCGCGGCGGCCATCACCGACCGCACGGGGCTGGTCATCCTGGAGTCACCCGGGAACCCGACGCTCGACCTCGTCGACATCCGGGCCGTCGCCGGCGCCGCCGGCGAGGTGCCGGTCCTCGTCGACAACACCTTTGCCACGCCGGTGCTGCAGCGACCGCTGGCGCATGGCGCCCGGATCGTCCTGCACTCGGCGACGAAATTCCTTGGCGGACATGGGGATGCCATGGGCGGTGTCCTTGTTGGGGATGCGGACTTTGCGGCCATGGTGCGGCCGATCCGCGCGATCACCGGCGGAATCCTGCACCCGATGGGCGCCTACTTGCTGCATCGCGGCCTCCCGACCCTGCCCCTTCGCGTCGAGCACCAACAGCGCAGCGCCACGCAGATCGCCGCCGCGCTGGCCGAGCACCCCGCGATCAGGCGGGTGCTGCACCCGTCACTGCCGGGCCAGGATCCGCAGGGCCTCATCGGGCGCCAGATGTCCGGCCCGGGGTCGGTCCTGGCCATGGAACTGAGGGGCGGGTATGAGGCGGCCGCCACCGTCGCGAAGCGCGCTCGGCTGATCACGCACGCGGTGTCCCTGGGCGGCGTCGACACCCTGATCCAGCACCCGGCCGGCCTGACCCACCGCCCGGTCACCGCGGCTGCAAAGCCAAGCGATGCCATCCTCCGGCTCTCGGTCGGGTTGGAAGACCCGGGCGACCTCCTCGCCGACCTTGATCACGCGCTGAGCTGACCCCAGCCGAATCTCCTTCTCCCCAAGGCGCATTGCAGGACGCGCACCGTCAAGGGTCCGGGAACCGCGACACCTTGTATCACGTCAATATTCATTAGACCGAACGATTTTCCGGCCGCGAGGATGGAGGCGAGATGCCGTAGGAGGTCGTGATGATGCGCAGGCGGGCCGTTCTCAAACTGGCCCTTGGATTGTCGCTCACGTTGGTCACCAGCCCCGCGTATGCCGAGGGGGCGCCTGCACGGGACACCCTCCCCACGACCACCACCGACTTGGTTACGCGATTGCGCGGCGACGTTGAGGGGCGCCGTTTCATCGGCGACATCGGATTCGGGGTACGCCTCTCCAATGGCACGCTGATCAACTTCTTCGGGGACACGGTCGTCACGCCGACGGGCAACCCGGCCTACCCGGGCGCGCTGACGCAGCAGGCATATGTCATGCGCAACAGCGCCACCGTCATCCTGCCCACGGGACGCATCCGCTCGGCCCTGACCAATGCGCGCCTGCTGGCCAAGCGCTCGTTGGTGGACGTTCCCCTAGCCGATCAATTGCCCGGCGGCCAGAACTTCTATTGGCCTCTGTCTGCGGTTGTGACCAAAGATCCGGCGACCGGAAACGACCTCGTGCTCGTGTTCCTCGCCCAGATGTATGACCGCAACCTCAAGCAGTTGGGCAGTTCCGACCCCACCTGGGACTTCGCCCAAGTGAGTAGCCGGTTGGCTACCTACGCCGTTGCTGCAGATGGGTCGCTGAAGCTCGTCAGCCTGACCCGCACGCCGATGGCGGAGGTCGCCCCAGGCGCCGTGGGCTGGGGGGCGGGCGCCTTTGCCACCTCCGACTACCTCTTTGTCTTCGGCTCACGGAAGCCGCCCGACCCCTACGTCTTCGGGAGTGACTATTACCTCGCCCGGGTGCCGCTGAAGAGTCGCACGACAGCGTCGGCGTGGCGATTCTGGACCGGGTCGGGTTGGTCCACGGACAAGACCCGAGCGGCCGTGGTGATCCCGAGTTCGGTCGGCGTCGAGAGCACGATCGCCGTGCGCCAAGACGCGAGAAGCAAAGGATTCACCTTCGTGTTCAAGAAGGACGGCTTCATCGGCACGACCATTCGTCGCGAACGGGCGACGTCACTGACCGCCCCGTGGCGCCTCGACACCAGTCCGATCGGCGATGTCGTGAAGTTCAACAGCACCGACTTCTCCTATTCCGCGCACGAGGTGCCGCTGGGCGGCGGACGCATCGGGATCGTGATCAGTCACGGCAACGAGGCGGCCAACACCCCGTCCGAACTAACCGGGCTCTTTTCGGTGCGCTAGTCACGAGTCCCCCTCTGGCGCAGCGGGCACCGCGGCATACGACTTCCGCGCCTCAAATTGCTCAGTCTCACCCGAACTCCGATGCCGGCCATCACGGTCGATGGCATCGCGTGGGGCGCGGCGACGCTGGTCGACCGGAGTTACCTTTACGTGTTCGGGTCCCACAAGCCGGAGGGTAAATTCATCTGGGGCTTCGACTACTACCTGGCTCGCGTTCCGCTGGCCAGCCGCGCCACGGTCTCGGCGTGGCGCTACTGGACGGGCTCGGGCTGGTCGGCGAAAGCCGACCAGTCGGCGATCATCATGCCCTACAGGTGGGGTGTGGAGAGCGCGATCTCGCTGCGTCGCGACCCGATAACGCGCAAATTCACGTTCGTGACGAAGGAATTTTCGTTTCTCGGGAAGCGCATCCTGCGGGGCCGTGCGCCAGCGTTGACCGGAACCTGGTCGCTCGACCCTAACCCGGTCGCCGTGCTGACCGACTGGGATGACAACGACATGACCTAGCACGAAGTGCCTCTTGGCGGCGGCCGTGTCGGGACCATCATCAGTCACGGCAATAGATCGCTGATGACCCCGAGCGATCGTCTCGGCATCTTCGCAGTGCCCTAGGCTCCGCGGGACGCGGCGGTGCCTGCGCGTAAGGCCGCGTGGCTGGTGACCTGTTTCCAGGTCGCCGGCCACGCGGCATACGGCAGAAGAAAGTCAGCCCGCGAGGTGAGCGTTGTCGGTCGCCCACATCCCGAGCAGCCCCCCGAAGTGCGCCTCGAAACGCTCCCATTCGTGGGTGGGATAGGTCTGCTGGATCGTCGAGGTGAGCATCGAGCGGAACTCGGGCGACGTCACATACTCATAGACGAACTCATCGACGTGGCCCAGAGACTGGTCACAGAACTCGCGATAGCGCTCGGTGTCGAAGTGCTGATCGGCCAGTCGCTGATAGGCCACGATCTTGGCGGCGTAGTCGAGGTCGTCATTATCGGCGACCGCGAACCACGGCTCGGTGTCGACCTGGCTCTTGGCGACCCGGTCGGTGGCGACGCAGTAGGCCGACCACTTGAGCAGCGACTTCATCGCCCATGGGAAGTAGTAGTGCAACGACGTCACTGCGACGTCGGGGCACGCGTTGGCGTAGTCGATCGGGTAGACGATGTCGTCCTTGACCAACATCTCGCAGGAGTTGAACTCCCAGCGGAAGAAGGCGTTGACCGTCTGGCTGATCGTGATGGCCTCGGTGCCGGCCTTCTCCGACAGGAAGTCGTGGGACACCTCATAGCGGTCGTGCATGGGCATCTCGGGCCGGAACTTCATAACCATCGTCTCCGGACCGATGGTCAGCGCCCGCGCGAACACGTCGTAGTCGATGGACTCCTGGAGGTGCATGAGCATCTCCCCCGATTCGTCGTATGACGTGTGGAGACCCTCGCGGTCATCCACCCGGGAGACCCCGCGCCAGCCGCCGCCGTCGAAGGGCTTCATGTAGAGCGGGTAGCCCATCTCGTCGGCCAAGGCATCGAGGTCGAAGGACTGGTTGTACTTCGCCGAGGTATAGGCCCAGCGCGCATTGTCGACCGGGTTCTTGTAGGGCACGAGAACCGTGTTGGGCACATTCAGGCCGAGGCGAAGCATGGCGCAGTAGGCCGAGTGCTTTTCCATCGACTGGAAGGTGAACGGGCTGTTGAGCAAGTAGACGTCGTCCATCAGCGACGCCTTCTTCAGCCACTCGCGCGGGTGGTAGTACCAGTAGGCGAGACGGTCGATACACAGGTCCTGGCGAGCCTTGTCACGCAGGTTGAAGGGCTCGATCGTGACCCGCTCCGTCGTGATCCGGTGAGACGTCCCGTCGGCGGTGCGGATGATGCCGAGGCGCCGGGCGAGGGCTTCGAAGGCGGTCGGCCAGTCCTCCTCTGCGCCGAGCAGCAGGCCGATGAGGTGATCACGCTGAGTCGTCGTCATTGACGTTTCGTCTCCTGGAGTGGGTGGTCGTTTCGAGTGGTCGGTGGAGGTGGTCGCGGCAGGTCGGGTCGGTAGCTTCAGACGAAGCGGGGCAGGTGGTGAGCAAACTGCTTGCGCCACCAGGGCCAGTCGTGGGCGCTGTCGTGGCCCCAGACATCCAACTGGTGGGGGATGCCCTTGGACTGCAGGACCTCGGCGAAGGCCAGGGTCGAGGGATAGGACTTGGTCGGCTCCCACTCGAAAGGACCTTCTCCGACGACGAGGAGGAGGTTGGCGTGCGAGCGCAGCCACTCAAGGTGATCGCCCTCGGCGCCCGCGACATAGGCCGGCGGGTTGGCGAAGTAGGTCGCCTCACCGATCTCCCCCCAGGGGCGCCAACTGGTCGGGTCATAGCTGCCAGACAACGAGATCGCCAGCGGTGCCACGTCGGCGCGCTGCAGGGTGAAGTGGGCTGCGTGGAAGGCGCCGAGCGACACCCCGAAGGTGATGATGTTGGACTGCCAGCCGCCCATCTCCCACGCGATGTGCGGCAGGACCGACTGCTCAAGCCACGAGTGATAAACCCGATGACGACGGGCGCGCTCTTCAGTGGGCTGGTCGTAGGCGGACCAGGAGAACTTGTCGAGCGAGTCGACGCAGAAGAAGCTCACCCGGCCGGCGTCGACCAGATCCTGCACGGCGCCGAGCATTCCGTTATTGGCGAAATCCTCCGCTCGGCCGGCCTCGGATGGAAAAACGATGACCGGACGGCCGTAGTGGCCATGGCGGATAACCCCGAGAGTCGCATCCGACCCCGGGACCGCAAGTTCGACGCGTGCACCCATGCCCTGTATCCAACCCCACGCGGGGCCTCCGTGTCAGCCTCGGGGGTTAGAAGAGCGCGCTCATCAACGCGGTGCGGCCCTTCTTGACGCGCTCGTCGTGGTTGCCGACGACGTCAAAGAGGGAGATGAGGTGGGTGCGTGCGCGATCACGCTCGGCGCCGGAGGTCCGCTTGACGATATCGATCAGCCGCACGAAGGCGTCCTCGACGTGGCCGCCGAGAACGTCAAGATCAGCGACGGTGATGGCCGCCTCGACATCGTCGGGGTCGGCGGCGGCTGCCGCGCGGGCCGCGGCGAGGTCGACCCCCGCAGTGCGCTTCATCAACCCCACCTGGGCGAGGCCGAGCTTGGCCTCCTGGTCGTTGGGATCCTCGGCGATCGCCTTCTCGTATGCCGCGGCGGCACCATCGAGGTCGCCGCTCTCGATGGCGTCGAAGGCGGCTTCGTGGTGCTCGGAGAGTTCCACAGGCTCGTCGCTGACGGCGACCGCGACCCGGCCGGTGACGCCCTGCTGCACGGCGATGCCGAGGAACTCCTCGAAGACCGCTCGGATCTGGTCGGCCGGGGCGATGCCGGCGAACATCGGCACCAACTGGCCTTGGATCATCCCAATCGTGGCCGGGACGGATTGGACCTGCAGGGCGCGGGCGAGACCGGGGTTGGCGTCGATGTCGACGCTGGTGACCTGGAGCCGCCCGCCGAAGGATCGGGCCGTCTCGACGACGGTGCCGAGGAAAACGATCGACTCCGGGAGCCGGGTCGAGACGAGGACAAGAACGCCGGGGACCCGCACCGAGCGGGTCATGCTCTCCTGGAAGGTGGCATCGGTGGCTTGAACGTGGACCTCGTCTGGGCCCGAGGCCCGCTGCCCGGCGCTGGCGGAAGGAGCCGCGGGTGCGCCACGGTCACCCAGTCCGGTGAGATCGACGGCGCCGCGCGTGGCGCGATTAGGGACAGCCTGCTCAGTCATGACCCAATTCTTCCCTAGAGACGGAACTACTTGGCGTCGATGCCGCGCAACTGCTCGCCGGCACCCACCACGGTCGCCTTGCCCGAAGCCGGGATCACGATCGCCAGGGTCTCCAACCAGTCCAGTTGCACGTGGTCGGTCACCTTGGACCGGCCGGCCAGCTTGGCCAGCGTGCTGGAGAGCACGAGTTCCTTCGCCTTAGCGGTGGGTTCGAGCAGGTCACGCCGCCCGAACTGGGCAAAGACCAGGACGCCGCCATCGGCGAGCTTGAAGGCGAGCGTGTCATCGGCGAAGTCGGCATGCGTCCGCTTGAACGTGCCCAGCTTGCCTAGCGCATGTGCCGCGTCAGCCGAACTCGCCAGGATGCCCTTGGCGAAGGCGTCGTCCAGGTTGACCACCGAGCTCGTGCGCGACTTGGTGGGATAGGCGAGGGCAGCGGAATAGGCATCGAGCACCTTCTGCGGGCTCGCCACCAGGCCCGCACTAGCGTCGACGGCGACGGACTCGACGCCTTCGGCCAAGCCCGGGAGGGCGGGCACGCTGGCCCCGGCCTGCATCGCCACCCTGGTCTGCAGCTTGAACGGCGTCTTGGCATCGGGCTGCACCAGCACGTAGAGCGACTGAACCCCGTCCGCCTGGGCGGTCGAGAGGATGTAGCGCGGCCAATCGCGGCCGCGGCTCACGCCGAGGACGGTCGAGGTCGGCGGCACGCCAAAGGCATCGGTCTGGCCTTCGGGCACAAACTTGTCCTTGACCTCGGCGAGCCGCAGGGCCGGGCCGACGAGGGCGGCCTTGCGGGCGTCCACGTCTTTGTCGTTGCCGGTCATCGCCTCGCGGGCGACGTCGAGGGTGCGATTGCCCACCTGACGGGCGGCGGTGGCGCTGAACACGGCGGCCGACGCCTTCTCCGTCGGTGCGGGATGCAGGCCAACGACATTTTCCGGTATGCCGCATCCGCCGGCGAGCAGCACGCTCGCCAAGGCGGCGGTCGCCAGGGCGCGGCGCTTCATCGGGTCACCTCCCGGCGTCGGCGCGGCCATAGTGCGGCCGCCAAGCCCGCCACGGCGGCGCCGCCGCCGCCCACGATCAGACCCATGGTCTGACGCGCCCACGTCTCGCGCGTCCAGGCGAGGGTGACCGAGTCGAGCTTGCCACCGGCCGAAGGCGAGATAACAACGGTCTCGGGGGCACTGGCCTGCGAGATCGAGATGTCGGTGGGGCCGTCAGCCGTCTTGGTGGTGCGCCATACGTCCACAGAGGCGAGTTCGCCGTCGGCGTCGGTTCCGCGCCGCGTCACGGGTGCCGTCTGGTCGCGGACCGAGACGGGACCGACGACATCGACGAGCGTGTCCCCGAGGGCGGCGGCGGCATCGCTCGGGGTGCCGACGACGATCGAGGCGGTGGAGCCCGTAGCCGGGGTGACGCTGATCGTCACCGGCAGACTGGTCCGATTGAGCACCGAGGGCTCGATGACGATGGGAGTGGAGCCGACAGGCTCAACGCTGAAGCGGGCCATGCCGCCCGGGCCGAGGAAGTTGTGGAACCACAACCCCAGCGCCAGGGCAGCGCCCCCGGCAAGCACGAGGAGCACCCCCACGAGGCGTCTGAGCAGTGTCAACAGTAAATCCTTCGATGTCGGTGGGCGGGGTCGAATTGACCGTGGCGCCCGATTTGGCCAGCCTCCACGATGACCCATGCAGCCGGAGGCGCACAAATCCGCTACCGCTGCGACGCCCGCTGTGGTGATGCAGAGTGCCCCGTGCGGCGGTCATCCTTCCGGCGGATCGTGTTGCGAGAGCATGCGGTTCACGATCGCGCGGGCCACCGTATGGGGAGCCTCCCCTCCCTGCACCCCCTCACCGACTGAGGCGGCCACCAGGGGCGCCGCCCGCTCCCGCAATTCCCCCAAGACGGTCGCCTCCACCTCGGCCCGCCACCGCTGGACGCGGCGCCGCTCGAGGGCGCCGCTCGTGGTGGCGTGCTGCAGGTGGTCTTCGAGCGCCGTGACCAGCGCGTCCACGCCGGTGCCGGCGGCTGCACTGACGGCCAGGACCGGGACGCGCCACGCCCCCGGCTCGCGGGCGGCCAGTCGCAAGGCCGAGCGGACGTCGCGGACCGCGGCGTCGGCTCCCGGCCGGTCGGCCTTGTTGACCACGAGCACGTCGGCGATCTCTAGCAGGCCGGCTTTCGTCGCCTGAATCCCGTCGCCCATGCCGGGGGCGAGCAGCACCACGGTCGTGTCTGCGGCCGAAGCGATGTCGATCTCGCTCTGCCCGACGCCGACCGTCTCGACCAGGATGACGTCGAAGCCCACCGCATCGAGAATCCGGGTGGCGGCGGGAACGGCGGCGGCGAGCCCCCCGAGCCGGCCCCGCGCGGCCATCGACCTGATGTAGACGCCGGGGTCGGCGGCGTGGTCGGACATCCGGATCCGGTCGCCTAGCAGCGCTCCCCCGGTGAACGGCGAACTCGGGTCGATCGCCAAGATCGCGACGTGTCGACCGGCATCGCGCAGGGCGCGTGTCAGCGCAGCCGTTGTCGTCGACTTCCCGACTCCGGGGGCGCCGGTGAGGCCGACGACGTGAGCCCGACGGGCGGGCACCGGGCAGTCCGGCAGGTCCACCCCATTCTCGGCAGCGGTGAGGAGCCGGGCCAGGGCCCGGCGTGAGCCGGACCGCGCCGCTGCGAGCAGCGACGCGGCGTCGTCGGTCACGCCGTGGGAACGCGCACGATCAAGGCGTCGCCCTGGCCGCCGCCGCCGCACAAGGCGGCCGCGCCGACGCCGCCGCCGCGGCGCTTCAGCTCATTGGCGAGCGTGAGGACGACCCGGGCACCGGACATCCCGAGCGGGTGGCCCATGGCGATCGCGCCGCCGTTGGGGTTGACCTTGTCCTCATCCAGTCCGAGTTCGCGCGCGGAGACCAGGCCGACGGCCGCAAATGCCTCGTTGATCTCGACCAGGTCGAGATCGCTGGCCGCCAATCCCTCCTTGGCCAGCGCAGCCTTGATCGCCTCGGCCGGCTGGCTCTGCAACGTCGAGTCCGGCCCCGCGACGACGCCGTGGGCACCGATCTCGGCAAGCCAGGTCAGGCCGAGCTCCTCGGCCTTGGACTTCTTCATGACGACGACGGCGCAGGCGCCGTCGCTGATCTGTGAGGCCGAGCCGGCGGTGATGGTCCCGTCCTTGGCGAAGGCGGGGCGCAGGCCGGCCAGCGAGTCGGCGGTGGTGTCGGCGCGGATGCCCTCGTCGGTCTTGAACTCGATCGGCTCGCCCTTGCGCTGCGGGATCGAGACCGTGACGACCTCGTCGTCGAAGAACCCGTCGTTCCACGCCTTGGCGGCGTTCTGGTGGCTGCGGGCCGCGAAGGCGTCCTGCTCCGCGCGGGTCACCGCCCGCTCCCCCGTGTTGGCGGACTCGGTCAAACCACCCATGCCCTGCATGGTGAAGACGTCGGACAGGGCGTCAAAGTCCATGTGGTCGCGGAGCGTGACATTGCCGTATTTGAAGCCGTCCCGGCTCTTCTCCAGCAAGTGCGGAGCGTTGGTCATCGACTCCTGGCCGCCCGCGACGACGACCTCGAACTCGCCGGCACGAATGAGCTGGTCGGCCAAGGCGATGGCGTCGAGCCCGGAGAGGCAGACCTTGTTCACGGACAGCGCCGGGACCGTCATCGGGATGCCAGCCTTGACGGCCGCTTGCCGCGCGGGGATCTGCCCCTCACCGGCATACAACACCTGGCCCATGATCACGTAGTCGACGTCCTCGGGCTTGACCCCGGACTTCTCCAGCGCCCCCTTGATGGCGAATCCGCCCAGGTCGGAGCCGCTGAAACCCTTGAGGGAGCCGCTCATCCGCCCCATCGGCGTCCGCGCGCCAGCAACGATGACAGTGGGGTCGTTCGACATGCCAAACCTCTTCATTGATCGATGGCCGTATGCCGCCGACTCTAGCGAGCGGCTCCGACAACGGTCAGCCCTTCGGTCGGTGACGCTCACCACCCGCCGGGTGCGCCACCCACACGGTGCGCGATCACGGGTCCGGCGTGAAGACCTGCTCGATCGTGGTCTCGAAGTGATGGGCGATCTTGAAGGCCAGCGGCAGCGATGGATCGAAACGACCTCGTTCGATCGAGATGATCGTCTGTCGAGAGGTCCCGAGAACCTCGGCAAGCGCCGCCTGGGACAAACCCCTCGTCGCGCGCAGCTCGGCAAGCCTGTTCTCCATCGGGTCACCGGTCCCGACGGCGCAGCGACAGGTAGCTCAGCGCGAACGAGCCGATCCCCAAGACCAGCGCGTGCGTGAGCCCGACCGGCGAGAGCCAACCGAGCTTGAGCGCGGAGCCCATACTCTCCAGGAACAGCAGCCCGCCCATGGTCGTGTAGAAGGCTGTCGCCGCAGCCTCCTGGAACCACGCGGTCTCGACGTCCGCGCGTCCGGACTCGATTGCGGAGTTGGTCTCGGAGCGTTCGAACCACAAGATTTGCAGCGCGATCGCGATGATCGGCCACGTGCACGCGGCCATCACGGTCACGGCGACGCTCGTCGGGTGGTGGGGATTGCGCCAGGCGTAGAGCGCCCCCATGGCCAGCGCGAGCGGGAAGCTAGCCGCGATGGCCGGAAGCACTTTGCGCAGCGCGGTGAGCCGGGCCACGCGCGAGGCGCGGGGGCGAGCGGGCGGCATACGCTCAGAGCATGAGTGAGTCGAGCCTGCCCACGGACCTGTTCACGATGATCGACCACGTCGGCGTGGCCGTCCCCGACCTGGACGCGGCGATCGCGTTCTATTCGGAGAAGTACGGCATGCGGATGCTGCACGAGGAGACCAACGAGGAGCAGGGTGTTCGCGAGGCGATGATGGCGGTCGGCGACTCGGGCTCGTGCATTCAACTGCTCGCGCCCCTCTCCCCCGAGAGCACGATCGCGAAGTTCCTTGACCGCAGCGGTCCGGGGATTCAGCAGATGGCCTACCGGGTTGCGGACATCGATGCGGTGGGGGCGACGCTGCGCGCGCGCGGACTGCGCCTGTTGTATGACGTGCCGAAGCGCGGGACGAGCAACAGCCGGGTCAACTTCATCCACCCCAAAGATGCGGGCGGGATCCTGGTCGAACTCGTCGAGCCCGCCGCCGACGCGACCCACTGAGCGGGCTTGGTGACGGGTGATCAAGGTCACCCGTGACCGGGCTCTCACGAACCTGCTCGGGGCCCTCGTCACTGGCTAGGTTCGGCGCCATGCAGCAGATCCTCGAAGCCATCCAGTCCGGCGACCGCACGCGCGAAACCTTTGCGGCACTTGCCATTCCGCAGAGTTACCGAGCCGCCACGGTCCACAAGGACGAGGTCGGCATGTTCGAGGGACTGACCTCGAAGGAGAAGGACCCGCGCCGCAGCCTGCACGTCGAGCAGGTACCCGTGCCGGACCTGGCGCCGGGTGAGGCGCTGGTTGCTGTCATGGCGAGCGCCATCAACTACAACACCGTCTGGACGAGCATTTTCGAGCCGGTGTCGACCTTCGGCTTCCTGGAGCGGTATGGCCGGATGAGCGAGTTCGCGAAGCGGCACGATCTGCCTTATCACGTGGTCGGTTCCGACCTCGCGGGCGTGATTCTGCGCACCGGACCGGGCGTGACGAAGTGGTCGCCGGGGACCGAGGTCGTCGCGCACTGCCTGTCGGTCGAGCTGGAGGATGCGGACGGCCACAACGACACGATGATGGACCCGCAGCAGCGGATCTGGGGCTTCGAGACCAACTTCGGCGGGCTCGCGGAGCTGGCGATCGTCAAGGCGAACCAGTTGATGCCGAAGCCCGCCCACTTGAGCTGGGAGGAGGCGGCCTCTCCGGGCTTGGTGAACTCCACGGCATACCGGCAGTTGATCTCCAAGAATGGTGCCGGGATGAAGCTTGGCGACCGGGTCCTGATCTGGGGCGCCTCCGGGGGCCTGGGCTCCTACGCCACGCAGATGGCACTCGCGGGTGGAGCAACCCCGATCTGCGTGGTGTCCTCGCCGGAGAAGGCGGAGATTTGTCGGCGGATGGGTGCCGAACTGATCATCGACCGCAGCGCCGAGGGCTACCGCTTCTGGAACGACGAGGGCACAAAGCAGGACCCGAAGGAGTGGCAGCGCCTCGGCAAGAAGATCCGCGAACTGACGGGCGGGTATGACGTGGACATCGTCTTCGAGCACCCGGGCCGCGAGACCTTCGGCGCCTCGGTCTATGTCACGCGCAAGGGCGGCACCATCACGACCTGTGCGTCGACCTCGGGATACATGCACGAGTACGACAACCGCTATCTGTGGATGAATCTCAAGCGCATCATCTCCAGCCACTTCGCGAACTATCGCGAGGCCTGGGAGGCCAACGAGCTCATCAACCGCGGCCTGATCCACCCGACGCTCTCGAAGACGTATGCGCTGGCCGACGTCGGTCAGGCCGCCCTTGACGTGCACCGCAACGCGCACCAAGGCAAGGTCGGGGTTCTCACGTTGGCGCCGGCCGAGGGGCTCGGCATCAGCGATCCGGACAAGCGCGAGGCGCTGTTGACGGGGATCAATCGGTTCCGCGGGGAGTGACGCGGGGCGTGACGCGGGCAGCGACGCCGGGAGGGACGCGCGGCGTGCCGTCGTCCTAACGGGGCACGCTGTCGGTGGGTCCACTTAGAGTCGTCCTCGACTGGAGGTGACCGACATTCGACGCATTCCCTGGGATCGCTATCGCGAGTTCCGCACGCGCCAACGCGAGGCACTCGGCGTGCCACGCCGGCCTGCCGCCGAGGAGTCGCGGCCGCCGCCGTCCGCGACGCCCGGAGAGGACGGGCCGAGTGGCACCGAGCCGGGTGGGGACTCCGGGGCGCAGAGGCCGGCGTCGCCGCGGCTCGACCAGCCCACGGATGCTGGGGCGGCGCGCTTCGGGCGGGCCGGGCAGCCGCTGAACCGCTTCTCGCCGCTCTATATCGGGTTCGTCGGCGCCATCGGCGTGATGCTGGCGATCCTGTTGTCGCGGGTGGTAGCCAAGCTGGCGACGACACTGACGATCCTGGTGGTGGCGTTCTTCCTGACCCTGGCGCTCAATCCGATCGTCGAGTGGCTCATCCATCGCAATCTGCGCCGGTCGCAGGCGGTGGCCGCGGTCTTCGCGGGGTTGCTGGTCGTTGGCGCCCTCGTGGGTCTGCTGGTGATGCCGCCGGTGCTCCGCGAAGGCGGGGCCCTGATGCAGAACACTCCCGACTATGTCGACCGGTTGCTCAACTCGTCGCTGGTCCAAAAGCTCGACAAGAACTACGACATCGTCGACAAGCTGCAGACGGAGATCAACGACCGTATCACCGACGGCACGTTCGTCGGGCGGGTTTTCGGTGGGGTGCTGGGGGCCGGGAAGGCTCTCGTCAATGGTGTCTTCCAGGCCTTCACGATCTTGATCCTGACGCTGTACTTCCTGGCGACGTTCCCGCGGGTCAAACAATCGGCCTTCGCAATGGTGCCGCTCTCGCGGAGGGCGCGCTTCACCCTCTTGGCCGAGGAGATCATGCGTCGCACCGGCGCCTACGCCATCGGCCAGGCCGCGGTCGCCACGATCAACGCGGTCCTGTCCTACATCATGATGGCACTGGTCGGCATCCCGTATGCCGCGGTGCTCGCCGTCCTGGTCGGGCTCCTCGGGCTGATCCCGATGGTGGGCGCGACGATCGGCGCCGTGCTGGTGGCGACGGTCGCGTTCTTCGACGAGCCCCGCAAGGCCATCATCGCCGGGGTTTACTACCTGATTTATCAGCAGCTCGAGAACTACGTGATCGCGCCGCGCATCATGGCCCGGACGGTGTCGGTTCCAGGAGCCGTGACGGTCGTGGCCGCGCTGGCCGGGGGCACGCTCCTCGGGGTGCTGGGCGCCTTGTTGGCTGTGCCGGTGGCGGCGGGGTTGCTGCTGCTCTACGAAGAAGTGCTGCTGCCTCGACAGAAGGCCCACTGACGCCCGACCCCAAAAGGACGATGGCGGCGAACTCCGTCCCCCGACGAGTCCGCCGCCATCTCCTGGCTGGGGTGCCCCCGTGGCACATCCCGCACTTGTATTGACGCCCCACCCCGCCGAATGGTTGCCCCGCGGTTCATGTGATCTGGATCACACTCGGCAACACTGCCGGTTTCCCGCCCAATCCGACAATCCGGCGCTTTGGGAGACCTTCTGGCAGCTGATTACCCTCCCAAAGTGCCGGATGGCCACCCAAAGCTCCGCGCGACCGTCAGACGCGAACGCGACTGTCAGACCCGAACGCGACTGCTCGCCGGGTCGTAGAACGGCTGCAGCGACACCCGCGCCGGGACGCGCTGCCCGGCGACATCAACACTCCACGCCGCCCCGGCGATCCAGTCAGCGGTGACGGCGGCGTCCCCCGCATCTACCATCGCCAGACCAACCGCGCCGCCGAGCGTCCAGCCATATGACCCCGAGCGCAGGTAGCCCACGCTGGTGTCCCCCCGATACAGGGGCTCGGCATGGAAGAGCAACGGCTGCGGGTCGTCGAGCAGGACCGACACCAATCGGCGATGAGCCGGACCAGCCAGTGACGCCAGCGCGGCCTCCCGGCCGACGAAATCCACCTTGTTCTTCGCGACCGCGAAGCCCAGGCCCGCCTCGGCGACCGTGTCAGTGTCATCGATGTCGTGGCCGAAGTCGCGATAACCCTTCTCCAGCCGCAGGCTCGACAACGCCTTCAGCCCGCAGGGCCGCAGACCCACGGGCTCACCGGCCGCCATTAGCGCCCGCCACAACCCTGCCGCCTCGTTCGCGGGGACATACAGCTCGAACCCCAACTCCCCCACGTAGGTCAACCGCACGACGAGGACATCCACGCCCGCGACCGGTAAGGTGCGCGCGCTGCGGAAGGGAAAGCCCGCGTGCGAGACGTCCGCATCGGTGAGCGCCTCCAGCACCTCGCGCGAGCGTGGCCCTTGCAAGCTGAACATCGCCCAGTCCGAGGTGACGTCGACGATCGTCGCGTCCGCCTCACCTACGCCCCGCGCCAGCAGCCCGGCGACATGCCGGGATGCGGTGTCGGACGCCACGACGAGATAGTCCTCTGCCGTCCGGCGCACCACCGTCAGGTCCGCTTCGAGGCGTCCGTCGGCCCGCAGCCACTGCGTATAGGTCACCCGCTCATCACGAGCTGTCACGTCACCCGCGCTCAGCCGACTCAGGACCTCACCCGCCTCCGGCCCCGTCACCGCAAACTTCGCCATGAACGACATGTCGAACAACCCCACCGCCGAACGCACCGCCTCGTGCTCGCGCGCCCACTCACGGAACCACGGCTGGTGACCCCAGCCGGGGGTGACCTGGGCGCGGGCGGCGGGATCGCCATACCAGTCGGCACTTTCCCAGCCACTGACGTCCCGGAGGTAGGCGCCGGCGCCGACGATCTCGTCGTGCACGGGCGAGCGGTGGATGCCGCGGCCGGTCGTGAGCTGGATGCCGGGGGTATGCGCCGCGTACACCGTCCCGAGGACCTCCGACGTGCGCTCCTGCCGATAGCGAGCATCGAGTTGCCACGGCTGGAACCGGTCGAGGGCGAAGCCGGTGGTGTCGACATCTGCCGAGCCGGTGGTCACCCAGTGCGCCAGCACGCGACCGAGCCCGCCAGAGGAGAGGATGCCGACGGAATTCATTCCGGCGCAGACGAAATAGCCGCGCAGCCCGGGCGCCTCGCCGACCGCCGGGGCGAGATCCGGCATAAACGACTCGGGGCCGCAGAAGAACTTCCGGACACCGACCTCGCTCGTGA
Source organism: Nostocoides jenkinsii Ben 74 (assembly GCF_001046875.1). Classification (GTDB taxonomy): domain Bacteria; phylum Actinomycetota; class Actinomycetes; order Actinomycetales; family Dermatophilaceae; genus Nostocoides_A; species Nostocoides_A jenkinsii. The sequence goes on along the minus strand of NZ_HF571038.1, from coordinate 1,873,907 downwards.
TCGGCACCCGGGCCATCGCTGTCTCCAGGAACGGCCCCATCCGGTCCCAGTCCGGCGGAATCTCGCCGAAGGAGAAATCGCGCGGTATGCCGTCGACCCGCCAGGCTGCGGCGCGCGGCTCGAACAGCCCCACCATGAGGCCGCCGCCCTCCTCGCGGTAGTAGCCGTAGGCGGCGGGGTCCTCGAAGACAGGCCAGTTCGGGTCGACTCCCGGGAACGGCTCCGTGATGAGGTAGTAGTGCTCGGCGGCCTGGTTGGGGATCACGACGCCGTTGCGTTCGCCGAGTTCGCGCGCCCACATGCCAGCGCAGTTGATGACGACCTCCGCCTCGAGGTCACCGGCGTCGGTGTGCACCCCGACGACCTCACTGACCGCCCCACGCGGCGAGGTGAGGACGTGTTCGACGCGCACACCTTCGATGATCTGCACGCCCCGCTGCTTCGCCCCTCGCGCCAGCGACATCGTCAGGTCGACGGGGTTCACGCGGCCGTCGCCCGGGACGAGGAAGCCGGCGAGCAGGTCGTCGGTGCGGGCCAGCGGGAACCGCTCGGCGATATCCGCGGGCCCGATCTCGTGAACCTCCAGCCCGTGCAGGCGCTGGAACGCCGCAACCCGACGGTATTCGTGCAGTCGATCGGCGTCGGCGGCCGCCTCGATGAGCCCCACGGGCTTGAATCCCGTCGACAGACCGGTATCGGCGTCGAGACGCGCAAATAGGTCACGGCTGTAGAGCCGGATCGCGGTATTGGTTTCGCTAGTGCTACCGAACGTCGTCATCAGCCCGGCGGCATGCCACGTCGTTCCACTGGTCAGCCGATCACGCTCCAGCAGAACGACATCCGAGCACCCGAGCAAACCGAGGTGGTAGGCGATTGAGGTGCCGATCACCCCGCCCCCGATGATGACGATACGAGCGCGAGCGGGCAGGGCGGAGGTCACGCACGTAACCGTACTTCTCCCCCTGGGGCCTACCGATACCCAACCGAGCCACCCTCGTCCGGGTCGCCGGGGGCAGGATGGGCAGGTGCCACTCAACCCCGTTCCCCTCGGTGACATCCCGCTGACCCGTGCCGGTCTCGATCGCCAGGCCGAGCGCCGCCGTGAGCCCGGGTTGCTGGAGCGACTCCTCGCCAGCGAGTCCACCTTGGTCCTGCCCATCGCCGGGGGTATGGCGCCCGCCCACCCCTTTGACGCACCCACCGGTGGCGGCCCCGCGCTGAGGTGGCGGGAGCCTCGGGAGGGAGATGCGCGGCATACGTCTGTCTTCTTGGGTATGGCGCGTGGTCGCCCCCACGTCGCCCTCCTCCTTCCCCCGCAGGCCGCGGGCGAGGGGTGGCTCACCTTGCGTGGGCACGGCGCCGACCTGGATCCGGTCGACGGCGAGGCCCTGGCGACTGCTGTTGCGTTGGGGAATTGGCATGCGACGCATACGCATTGCCCCCGGTGCGGGACGCCGACGGTTGCGGCGAACGCCGGCTGGACGCGCACCTGCCCGGCCGATGCCAGCGAGCACTTCCCACGGACTGACCCGGCGGTGATCATGGCGGTCCTGGACCCTAACGACCGCCTGCTTCTGGCACGGCACCCGAGTTGGCCTGCGGGGAGGTTGTCGGTGCTGGCTGGTTTCGTAGAACCAGGCGAGTCCTTGGCGATGGCCGTGGCGCGCGAGGTGTTCGAGGAAGTGGGGGTGCGATGTCGTGAGGTCCGTTATCTGGGCGATCAGCCGTGGCCGTTCCCCGCCTCGCTCATGCTCGGGTTCGAGGCCCGGACCGACGACCCGGAGCTGCGCATCGACAATGACGAGATTGCGGAGGCCCACTGGGTGACGCGCGCTCAGTATCGAGAAAAGCTCGCCTCCGGTGAGTGGGCCGGCGGTGGCACCACGCTGTCGATCTCGCGACGCCTCATCCTGAGGTGGCTGGACGGGGCGTAACCCAGCCGAGGTTTACCTGAAGTGCGCGTCTTGGGGCAAGAATTGCGGACTTCTCTCCTGAGTGGACCTCCCCGCCGGGACGAGCAGGTCGGTTCGTCACTGCCCGTCCCGACGAAGGGCACTGTCAGAATCGCTGCCCTTCCTGGGAGCTGCTTGAGTTCTGGCTGGCAGGCTCCGCAGAATCGGGCGGCCATGGGACGCGACACCTACCCTGGTCCGGTGAGTCCTGAACCCGAGCCGACGGCCGGCCACGCGGTCGACCTGGCCGCCCTATCCTCGGAGCAACGGGATCTCCTCGACGCCTGGATGCCCGGTTACGTCGTTGAGCACGACCTCTCGTGGGGGCTAATCGAGACGACCGTCCTGCAGGTACGCCACGGCGGCGACCGCTTTGTCGTCAAAGCCGGTGGTCCGACGGACCGGCACATCAAGCGGGAGCTGCGAGCCCATCGCGAATTCCTGGGGCCGTGGACAGCCATCGGTCGCGCACCGCGGCTGGTGCACGGTGATGCGGACGCGAAACTCGTCGTCACCGGCTATCTGCCCGGCCGGTTGGTCGAAAACGATCCCACCCGACTCGACCCGGACACCTACCGGAAGGCGGGCGAACTCCTGCGGCTACTGCACGCCCAGCCCGGAGTGATCGACGACGCCTATCACCCCCGCGAGGCGACGGCGTCGCTGGCCTGGCTCGATCGGCCGAACCGCATCGATCCACCGACCAAAGAGCGGCTCCGGGCCGAGATCGCGTCGTGGACATCCGATCCGGTGCTCCTCGTGCCGACGCACGGGGATTGGCAGCCGCGCAACTGGCTCATCCACGACGACGAGGTGTTCATCATCGACTTCGGGCGCGCCGATCTGCGGCCGGCCATGACCGACTTCTCCCGCATGGCGGCTAAGGGCTTCGCCCACGACAAACGCCTCGAATCCGCCTTCCTGGACGGCTACGGATCTGATCCCCGCGAGCCTGTCACCTGGCACCGCACGCGGGTGCGCGAGGCAATCGGCACGGCCGCTTGGGCCTATGGCGTCGGGGACGAGGACTTCGAGGCGCTCGGGCACCGCATGATCGCCGACGTCCTGGCGACCTCCGACTACTCGTAGGTGCGGAAGCCGCGCTTCGACTTGCGCCCGAGATAGCCGGCCTGGACCAGGTGCTCCAGCAGTGGGGCCGGCGCGAAGCCCGGCTCGCGGAACTCCAGATACAACTCCCGCTGGATCGCCAGCGAGACATCCAGCCCCACGACGTCCAGCAGCTCGAACGGGCCCATCGGCAACCCACACCCGGTCTTCATCGCCGCGTCGATGTCGTCCGCGGTGGCGTAGTTGGCCTGCAACATCTTGATCGCGTCGTTGAGGTAGGGGAAGAGCAGGGCATTGACGATGAACCCGCTGCGGTCGGCGCAGGTCACCGCGACCTTCCCGACGCTTGCGCACAAGTCCTGCACTGTCGCAATCACATCGGCGCCGGTCGCGACCGTGTGCACGACCTCGACCAACTTCATGATCTGTGCCGGGTTGAAGAAGTGCATCCCGATGACGTCGCCCGGGCGCGAGGTGACCTTCGCGCAGTCGATGATCGGCAGGCTGGACGTCGTCGTCGCCAGGATGGCACCCGGCTTGCACATCGCATCCAGGTCGCGGAAGAGCTCCTGCTTGACCTCAAGGTCCTCGGCGATCGCCTCGACCACCAGGTCGACATCGCCAAGGGCCGAGCGCTCGGTCGCCCCTGTGATCCGGCCGTTGATCGCGTCGGCGTCCTCCTGGGTCAGCCGACCGCGCTCGATCATCTTCGCCTGCGACCGGCCGATCGCGGCCAGCACCCCGTCCACCTTGTCCTGTCCCCGCGCGACGAAAGTCACGGCATGCCCAGCCTTGGCAAAAACCTCGACTATGCCGGTCGCCATCGTTCCCGAGCCGACGACACCGACCGACTCGATCGTGCGCAGAGAGACTCCAGCCGGCGGCTCCCCCGTCGGGGTCTGCGCGTCGGCGACGACCTCGGGCGAGCTCGGCGCGGCATAGGTATAGAAACCGCGACCGCTCTTGCGGCCGGTCAGGCCGGCGCTGACCATCTGCTTGATGATCGGGCTCGGCGCGTGGAGCCGGTCGCGGCCCTGCTTGTACATCGTGTCGAGGATCTCGTATGCCGTGTCGAGCCCGATCAGGTCGAGCAGCGCGAGCGGGCCCATCGGATAACCACAACCGAATCGCATGGCCGCGTCGAGGTCTTCGCGCGTCGCGTACTTGCTCTCATACATCGACACGGCGTGGTTGAGGTAGCCGAAGAGCAAGGCGTTGGCGATGAAGCCGGCCTTGTCGCCGACGACGACAGGCTGCTTGCCGAGCCGGTCCGCCAGCGACTTGACGTCGGCGAAGACGTCATCGGCGGTGATGACTGTCTTGATGACCTCGACGAATTGCATGACCTGGGCCGGGTTGAAGAAGTGCATCCCGACCACCCGCTTGGGGTTTCGGGTCGCAACGGCGATCTCGGTGACCGGCAACGACGACGTATTCGTGGCGAGGATCGCGTCCGCGGCGACGATGTCGTCGAGCCGGGTCAGGATCGCCTTCTTGAGCTCGATGTGCTCGGGCACGGCCTCCACGACGAGCTGGCAGTCTGCGCAGTCGGCCATATCGGTTGTGAAGGTGATGCGCGCGTGCAGCGCGTCGGCATCCTCCTGCGCGAGCTTGCCGCGGCTGACCGCGCGGCCCGTGCTCTTGCTGACAAAGCCCTGTCCACGCTCCAGCTCCTCGGCGGCCACCTCGACGGCGACGACCTCAATTCCGGTGCGGGCGAAGACTTCCGCGATCCCCGCACCCATGGTCCCGAGACCGACGACACCGACTTTGGTGAACTCACGCGACATACCGGCGAGTCTGTCATTGGACGTATGCCGCGGCCACGCCCCAGCGACGTGAGTCCCGCCACCCCTCCCGCGGGGCGCGGCATACGTCGGAACATGCGTCGGGCCGGCTC
>NZ_HF571038.1:1851600-1868887 GCF_001046875.1 Nostocoides jenkinsii Ben 74 | reverse complement strand
CCCCCGCCGCGACGTGACCAGCCCGCCGCGCTTGAGGTCCAGCAGGATCGCTTCGAGGAACTTCTTCGGCAGGCCCTGGGCGCTCGCCATCGTTTCCGCAGAGACCGTGGTCGTTCCGGCCAGTTGAGCGGAGGTGAGCGAGAGGAGTGCCCGGATCGCATACTCCGTGCGAGCCGAGATGTTCACACGCACATCCTGGCACCGCGCGGCCCGTCAACCGACATGCGGACATGGTCACTTGCGCAGGAACCCTTCGCTTGCCTACTCTCCTGCCGATACCCTATTAACTCAATGGGATATACCTTTTAAGGAGAAATAATGCGCAAGCTCATCCTGCTCGGCCTGGTCGGCCTCGCCGCCCAGCTTGTCGATGGGGGTCTCGGGATGGCCTACGGCGTCACGACGTCCACCCTGCTGCTGTTCATCGGCACCAACCCCGCGGCCGCCTCGGCCACCGTGCACCTCGCGGAAATCGGGACGACCTTCGTCTCGGGTGCCTCGCACTGGAAGTTCGGCAATGTCGATTGGCATGTCGTCGTCAAGGTCGGCGTGCCCGGTGCCATCGGTGCCTTCCTCGGGGCCACGGCTTTGTCCAATCTCGATGCCGACGTGGCCAAACCGGTGATGTCGTCGATCCTGCTGGTCCTCGGGCTGTATGTCTTGACCCGCTTCACCTTCAAGGGCATCCGCACCGACCGGATGGGCCAGCGGTTGCGGGCACGTTTCCTGGCGCCGCTGGGGTTGTTCGCCGGCTTCATCGACGCCACCGGTGGCGGCGGCTGGGGTCCGGTCGGCACTCCGGCTCTGCTGGCGAGCGGGCGGATCGAGCCGCGGCGAGTCATCGGCAGCATCTCGGCGAGTGAATTCCTGGTCACCGTTGCGGCCAGCCTCGGCTTCCTCGTCAGCCTCGGATCTGAGGGCGTGAAGTTTACCTGGGTGCTCGCCCTCCTCCTCGGTGGCGTCATCGCGGCGCCGATCGCCGCCTGGCTGGCCAAGCACGTGCCGCCGCGGATCCTCGGCTCCGCCGTGGGTGGCCTGATCGTGCTGACCAACACCCGCACGATCCTGCGTTCCGATTGGGTCGACCCGTCCTCGGCGACGATGTGGACGATCTATGGCGTGATCTGGGCCGGCTGGGCCTTCGCGATCTTCTGGTCGGTCCTGCAGCACCGACTGGACGCGACTCAGGGCATCACGACTGAGCAGGAGCACCAGGCGCTCGCGGGTTCGTCGACGCACTGACCCAGCGCTGCTCCCGGTCATGGGAGAGAACGTGGACGTACGCAACGGATCAGTTCCGTTGCGTACGTCCACGTTTCGGCAATGGGCGGAAAAGTGCGCGTGCCGTTAAATGGATCGGCCGCGGAGGAGGACGGTGGTGGGGGCGGCGAGGACGGCCAGGTCGTCGCCGGGGTCGGCGGGCAGGACGAGAAGGTCGGCGGGGGCGCCCTCCTCGATTCCCGGCTTGCCGAGCCAGGCTCGCGCGCCCCAGGTCGCGGCATACAAGACAGCCGTATGGGGCAGGCCCGCCTCCCCGAGTCGGCGCGCCTCCTGCGGCGCCAAGCCGTGGCTCAGAGACCCGCCGGCGTCGGTTCCGAGATAGATGGGAATCCCGGCTTCGTATGCCGCGCCGATCGTGGCATTGCGGCGCGCGTGCAGGTCCATCATCCGGTGGTAATAGTCGGGGAACTTCTCCCGGGCCGGCTCGGCGATGGCCGGGAAGTTGTCGATGTTGATGAGCGTCGGGACGATGGCAATGCCTTGCGCAGCAAAGGATTCCATCGTCTCCGGCTCCAGCCCGCTCGCGTGTTCGACGCAGTCGATGCCGACGGCCGCGAGGTCGTGCAGCACCTCCTGCCCGAAGCAGTGGGCTGTCATCCGAGCACCCTCGTCGTGCGCGGCGGCGAGCGCGGCGGCGACGGTGTCGCGCGGCCAGCACGGACTCAGGTCGCCGGTGTCCCGGTCGATCCAGTCCCCCACGATCTTGACCCAGCCGTCGCCACGGCGTGCCTGCTCGCGCACGGCCTCGACCAACTGATCGGGCTCGACCTCGTTGGCGTAGCCGCGGATGTAACGGCGGGTCCGGGCAATATGCCGGCCGGCCCGGATGACCACCGGAAGGTCGTCGCGATCATCGATCCACCGCGTGTCGGCGGGTGACCCGGCATCGCGGATGAGGAGCGTGCCATGGTCGCGATCGCGGAGGATCTGCGCCTCGGCCGTCTCGCGGTCCACCTCGCCGTGGGCGTCCAGACCGACGTGGCAGTGCGCGTCGACGAGCCCGGGCAGCACCCAGCCATCGATGCGCGTCCCGTCGCCAGAGGTTGGCGGGGTCAGACTGATCCGGCCATCGATGACCCAGATCTCGTCGCGAACCTCATCCGGTCCGACCAGGATCGGGCCCGTCAAGTGCAGCGCTTCCATACCCAGCCACCCTAGGGGGCGGCGGGGCTCCAGCGAAGCTACAGGACCATGTACGAGAGTCGTGGGCGGGGTCCCCGCGAAGTACCGGAGCTGGGTCCCACGCGCTGCGTGGGCGCTTGCGAGCGAGGAAACTTCGTGGGGTGTCCTATCGCCACCCGGCATACACGGTGGCGTCGGCCGTCATGACGATGCTGCGCACCCGCGTCGTGAGGGAGGGCATCGGCATACCACCCGGTGAAGATGTAGCCGGGACGCGTGGTGGTGTAGGTCCCGAGCCACACGATCTTGCCGTCGGGAACCGTCACTGGCGCGACTTCCGTGCCACCGCCGGTGTTGAAGCGCAACTGGCGCTTCACGAGCGTCGCCCGCACCGGGAGGGAGTTCGATCGGATGGCGCCGCTGGTGAGCGAGAGGCTGTAGCTCCCCGGGGCGGTGATCGTCAGCGTTGTTCCCTGAACGCTGAGCCCGGTTCCGGTCGGGACCCACGTGGAGGATGCGAGGTCGACGGGATCGCCATACTGATCCTTCGCCACCACGGGCAACTGGGTGAGATCAACGGTGGCGGAGCGGCCCTTGGTCAGCGTCACCTTGAGCACCTTCACCGGATCGGTGATCGCGAGCGAGGCCAGTCGACGTTTCGGGAGTGCCGTGACGGCGACCCACGGCGAGTAGACGCCGTCCACGACGGCTCGGACATGGAAGGTGCCGCGGGCGGTGAAGGTGATCTTGTTGTCGAACACCTGGATTCCGGTCGACGGGAGTTCCTGCGCCTGCCAGGTCACCTGGCGATCGACCTGCAGCCCGGTGAGGTCGCTCGCCACGGCATGCAATGACTCGCTGATCGTGAGGCCGGGATCACCGACATAACCGTCAGCAAACCGGTGACCGCGATCGTCCCGGTGAACGGCTTGCAATTGACGGTTACCGGCACCACGGCCTTGCCGGTCAAGGTCGGCATTCGTCGTTGCCGGCCCGGACTGGTCGCCGTAGGTGTAGACACCATCGTCGATGAGGTATTTGAGGTAGACGGTGCCCGGCGTTGAGCGTCGTCGTGCCCGTGAACGGATTCGTGCTGAGCTGCGCGACCGGGCTGCTGGGAGCCGGGGCGCCCGTGGCGTCGAGAACGATCCAGTGACCTTGCGTTGGGTTGAATCCGTAGTAGTCGACGGCATACCGATTGATTCCGCGCTCAGTACGACGTAAGGCGCGCTATCCGCCGCGAAACGTCGTACTTACCGTGACACCGAGCTCGCCAAGCAACTCGGTGACACGCGCCTTGATTTCGTCGCGGATGGGCCGCACTGCCTCGACGCCCTGACCCGCCGGATCGGTCAGCACCCAGTCGAGATAGCGCTTGCCCGGGAAGTACGGACAGGTGTCGCCGCAGCCCATCGTGATGACGACATCGGAGGCTTCGACCGCCTCGGTGGTCAGGATCTTGGGTCGCTCGGCGGAGATGTCGATGCCGTCCTCCAGCAGCGCCTCGCGCACCGCGGGATTAATCGACTCAGCCGGTGCGGAGCCCGCCGAGCGCACCTCGACCGCTCCTCCGGAGAGGTGATGGGTGTAGGCCGCGCCCATCTGCGAGCGGCCGGCGTTGTGGACGCAGACGAACAGAACGGACGGGCGGACAGCGGCAGGGGAGGAAGAGGTCATCGGGGCTCCACGGCATACGACGGGACGGGGTGGGGGAATCGCGCGCGGAGCGCGAGCGAGACATAGACGAGAGCCACGAGGACGGGGACCTCGATGAGCGGGCCGACGACGCCGGCGAGGGCCTGGCCGGAGGCGGCGCCGAAGGTCGCGATGGCGACGGCGATTGCCAGCTCGAAGTTGTTGCCGGCGGCGGTGAAGGCAAGCGTGGTGGTGCGTTCGTAGGTCAGGCCGAGGGCTTTGCCCAGCGCATAGCCGCCGCCCCACATGATCGCGAAGTAGGCGAGCAGCGGCAGGGCGATCCGCGCGACATCGGAAGGGCGACTCGTGATCTGGTCGCCTTGGAGGGCGAAGAGGATGACGATGGTGAAGAGCAGTCCATAGAGCGCCCATGGCCCGATGCGGGGCACAAACTTCTCTTCGTATGCCGCTCTCCCCCAGCGCTTTTCGCCAACTCTCCGAGAGAGATATCCGGCGAGGAGCGGGATGCCGAGGAAGATCAGGACGCTCTTCGCGATCTGCCCAGCGGAAACATCGAGACCGGACTGCTCCAGCCCGAGCCAACCCGGCAAGGTGGAGAGGTAGAACCAGCCGAGGGCGGCGAAGGCGATCACCTGGAAGATCGAGTTGAGCGCGACGAGGACCGCCGCGGCCTCGCGATCGCCGCAGGCGAGGTCGTTCCAGATAATGACCATGGCGATGCACCGGGCGAGGCCGACGATGATCAGACCGGTGCGATATGCCGGGAGGTCGGGCAACAGTAGCCAGGCCAGGGCGAACATCAGCGCTGGCCCGACGATCCAGTTGAGGGCGAGGCTCGCGATCAGCAGGCGCCGGTCGCCGGTGACGGTGTCGAGCCGGTCATAGCGAACCTTGGCCAGAACGGGATACATCATCACCAGCAGCCCGAGGGCGATGGGGAGCGAGATGCCGTCGACCTCGACCGACGACAGCGCGTCGCCGAGGCCAGGCACCATGCGACCGACGAGCAACCCAGCCACCATGGCAAGGATGATCCACGCGGGCAGCCAACGGTCGAGGGTGGAGAGTTTGGCGGCGACAGTCTCGTGCCGGGTGTGCGTCGCGGTCACGATGCCTGCGGCTTGTCGGCGCGGATGAAGGCACTAGCGAAGGCGCCCTCGAGGGCAGCGACCGCGTCGTCGAGGCTCATGCCGTCCGGCAGGTGTGAGGCGTCGAGCATCTCGCCCATCGCGTCCAGGGCGTCGCGGTCATACTCTCGCGTGATCTCGATGCCCGCGCTCACGAACCCCGCCGCGCCGAGCTTGGCGAGATAGTCGCCATCGCGCAGCGAGCCCGAAATGCACCCCGTCCACAGCGCCACGACGCCGCGCAGGCTGTCGGGGATCTCGCGGAGCAGAACGATGTCGGAGACGGCGAAGCGGCCGCCCGGACGCAGGACGCGGAAGGCTTCGCGCAGCACAGCGTCCTTGTCGGCGCTGAGGTTGATGACGCAATTGGAGATGACGACATCGACGCTGGCATCCGGCATGGGCACCTGCTCGATCGTTCCCAGCAGGAAGCGCGCGTTCTGGATGCCCGCCTCGAGCCGGTTCTTCTCCGCGAGGTCCAGCATCTCCGGCGTCATATCCAGGCCGTATGCCGTGCCGTCAGGCCCGACGCGGCGGGCCGAAAGCAGCACGTCCAGCCCGCCGCCGGAGCCGAGGTCGAGGACATCTTCTCCGGGAGAGAGTTCCGCCAGCGCGGTCGGGTTGCCGCAGCCGAGCGAGGCGGCGAGGGCGGCGTCGAAGGGGGTGTCGGCCTCGTCATACAGACCGCCGCTGATCGGATCGATGGGCTGGGTCTTCGCGCCCTCGCCGCAGCAGGAAGCCGGCCCGGTCGAACAACAGCCCGGGGACTGCTCCTCCAGCGCGAGGCGAGCCGACGCGGCATACCGCTCCTGCACCGCCGCCCGGACCTGATCGTCGTCGAGGTGGTCCACGACAGCTCCTTGTCTCGATGAATGTCGAATCACCGTCAACCTTGGCGCTTGATTCGATATCTGTCAAGATAGGTTCATGGCGATCAGCGTGGCACCGACCCAGCCGGTGTGCTGCGCCCTCGGGGTCCGGCCGATCGATGCCGACCAGGCGGCCGACTTGGCCCGGATGTTCAAGGCCCTCGGCGATCCCGTCCGTCTGCAGATGGCCTCGATGATCGCGGCGGCGCCGGAGGTCTGCGTCTGTGAGATCACGCCCGCCTTCGACCTCTCATCGGCGACCATCTCGCATCACCTGAAGACCCTGCGCGAGGCCGGGCTGATCGACGGTGAACGGCGCGGGACCTTTGTGTATTACCGGCTGCGCCCCGCAGCCTTCGCTGCCCTGTCCGCCCTCCTCGGCACACGCTAAGTACGACGTTTGGCGGGCCAGAACCCGCCGAACGTCGTACTTCGCCTTGGGTCCGGCGACCTGGGGGTGGGGGGCGGACGTCAGGCCCGCAGCAGCCGGGAGAGGGTCTCGATCACGACGGCCGGTGCGTCGGTGTGCACCCAGTGCGCGGCACCCTTGACCGCAACCTTGCGCACCTGCGGGAAGAGCGCGCGCATCGGCTCGCTGTCGGCGGCACGGACATACTCCGAATCGGCCCCGACGAGCCACACGACGGGCTTGTCGAAGGGCATGGCGTTGTCCGGGACAAGGAAGTCCGCGATGGCGGACTCCGTGCCGCGGGCCGCATCGGCGGCCACCATGTCGAGGTTGACCTGCCACCGCCAGTCCGCGCCCTCACGCCGCAGGTTCTGCAGCAAGAAGGCCTTGACCCCCGGATCGCTCTCCTCGAAGCGCTCCTCCGCATCGGCGCGAGTCGTTAACTCCCCCAACGGAAGTCGCTTCATCGCCGCGATGTAGCCGGCGAACCGGTGCAGGTTGCCATAGCTCTTCGGGGCGATATCGACGACGCACAATTTGTCGATCAGGTCGGAGTGCTGCAGGGCCGTAAGCATCGCGGTCTTGCCGCCGAGCGAATGGCCGACCAACGTCCAGCTCTCCCCCGGCGCCGACGCAGCCAAAGTGGCGGCTACAGCGTCGGCGTACGCGGCATACGAGAAGCCCTCTGGACTCCACGGCGACCGGCCGTGATCGGGCAGGTCGATGAGCAGCGCCCGCGCCTGGTCGAGCCCCGGCCCGGCGAGCGCCTTGGCGATCGTGGACCAATTGCGCCCCTGCCCGAAGAGTCCGTGCAGGAAGGCGATTCGCGGACCGGCGTTCCCGACCCGAAGGGTGTGGAGCCTCGCCCCGCTCACTGCCCCAGGAACTTCTCGAAGCCCTTCGGCAACTTGCTGGCGTCGAGGCCGGCGTAGGGGTCCTTCGGGTCGGTCAGGCCGCCGAACGCGCTTCCGGGAGCCGGGCGGTTGGCGGCGGCACTGGCCGCGGCACGTTCCTGCTCCGCGCGCTTGGCCGGGTTGCCCGACTTGCCCTTGGCGCGGCGGACGGGCTGCTTCGCGCCCCGCTTGCCCGGTCCGGTGACGCCGGGCAGGCCAGGAATGCCGCCGCCCTTGGCCAGTTGCTTCATCATCTTCTGAGCCTCGCCGAAGCGGACCAGCAACTGGTTGACCTCGCCAACCTGCACACCGGAACCCGCCGCGATGCGCGCGCGGCGCGAACCGTTGATCTGCTTGGGGTGCGAGCGCTCGAAGGGGGTCATCGAGCGGACCATGGCCTCGACGCGGTCGAACTCGCGCTCGTCGAGAGCGTCCAGTTGCTCGCGCATCTGGTTCATGCCCGGCATCATCTTGAGCATCGACTTGAACGAGCCCATCTTCTTGATGGCGGCCATCTGACCCAGGAAGTCGTCGAACGTGAAGTCCTCGGCCGCGAGGAACTTGCGTTCCATCTCCGCGACCTGCTGCTTGTCGAACGCGCGCTCCGCCTGCTCGATTAGGGTCAGCATGTCGCCCATGTCGAGGATGCGCGAGGCCATCCGATCGGGGTGGAAGATCTCGAAGTCCTTCACACCCTCGCCGGTCGAGGCGAACAGGATCGGCCGGCCCGTGATCTTTGCGACCGAGAGGGCCGCACCGCCGCGCGCATCGCCGTCGAGCTTGGTCAGCACGACCCCGGAGAAGTCGATGCCTTCCTGGAAGGCCTGGGCGGTCTCGACCGCGGCTTGACCGATCATCGCGTCGATGACGAACAGGACCTCATCCGGCTCGATCGCGTCCTTGATGTCCGCGGCCTGCTCCATCAACGCCTCGTCCACCGCGAGACGGCCGGCGGTGTCGACGATGACGACGTTATAGAGCTTGGAGATGGCGTGCTGGATGCCGTCCTCGGCAACCTCCACCGGATCCCCGTATGACCGTGTCCCCTCCCCCGTCGGCCCCACGGCGTCGTGGCCGCCCACGTTGCCGCGCTCGGGCGCATACACCGGCACGCCCGCCCGCTCACCGACAACCTCAAGCTGGGTCACCGCATTGGGCCGCTGCAGGTCGGCAGCCACCAGGAGCGGAGTGTTGCCCTGGTCCTTGAACCACTTCGCGAGCTTGCCGGCGAGCGTCGTCTTGCCGGAGCCTTGCAGACCGGCCAGCATGATGACGGTCGGCGCGGTCTTGGCCAGGCGCAACGGCCGGGTGTGCTGGCCGAGGATCTCGATGAGCTCCTCATTGACAATCTTGACGACCTGCTGACCGGGGTTCAGCGCCTCGGATACCTCGGCCCCCAGCGCCCGCTCCCGGATCGCCGCGGTGAAGTCCTTCACGACGGGCAGCGCCACATCGGCGTCGAGCAGCGCCATCCGGATGTCCCGGACGGTCTTGTTGACGTCGGATTCGCTCAGACGCCCCTTGCCGCGAAGGTTCTTGAAGGTCGCGGTCAGCCGATCGGAGAGTGAGGTGAACACGACAGAAAGCCTAACTGCGTATGCCGCGTGCGACCGCCGCGCGAACCCGGCTCGCCGCGCTCACCTCGCCAGCGCGGGCTTGTCGCAGCAGTCGATCATTGCGGCCACAGTCGCGGCGACCTTCCCCGGGGTGAGCGGGGCACCGCCATACTCCGTGAGATAGAAGGTGTCGAGAGTCTGGCCGGCGTAGGTCGCGATGTGCGCCGAGTGGACCGACAGTCCCGCCTTCGCCAGGGTCACCCCGAGGTCGTGCAGGAGCCCGATGCGGTCGGGTCCGCGCACCTCGATGACGGTCGCCGCCGTCGCCGCGTCCGGGATGACGAACGCGCGCGCCTGCGCGATGGAGCGGTCGGTACCGGCACGGGCATACGCACGACGACGTTCGAGGGCACCGAGTGGCGAGCGGTCGCCGCGGGCGAGCTGCTCCAGACTGCGGGCGATGCGCGCGCTGTCGGGCATGTCCCCCGAGGGTGACTCGACAATCCATTCGTTGGCGGCGACGCCGTCGATGGTGCGCAGGACAGCGCTGCGCACGGTCAGCGACAGCGCGGCGAAGAGGCCGGCAGTGTCGGCGAAGAGGCCGAGGCGGTCACGGTCATACACCTCCACTTGGAACGCGCCGCCGAGGGGCGTGATCGACACGTGCGGGCGGCCATCGGCGACCAGGAATCCCACGTCGGCGGGCAACTCTGTGACGGACTCCGCAACCACGGCCGCGTCGCTCGCCCCCGGAGCGGCGGCTCGCGCCGCGCCCACCAGCGACGTCAGGAGGGTCGCGCGCCACTCGGTCCAGGCGGCCGGCCCGGCCGCCTTTGCATCGGCGACGGTCAGCGCGCGCAGTAAATCGAGCCCGTCGGAATCGCCGCCCGCCGCCTCCCACACGGCCGCGATGGTCGCCGGATCGCTTTGATCCCGACGCGTGGCGAGCTCGATGAGCGTGAGGTGCTCACGCACCATACGGACGACAAGAGTCGCGTCCGCCTCGTCGAGACCCAGCCGGGCCACGACACCAGCGGCGATGGCGGCCCCCTGGTGACTGTGGTCGTGGGCGCCGGCAACCTTGCCGATGTCGTGCAATAGCGCCGACAGCAGCAGCAGATCGGGCCGGGCGACATCGCGGACCAGGGTGCCCGCCTCGACGACTGTCTCCAACAAGTGCCGATCGACCGTATGGCGGTGCACCGCGTTCCGCTGTGGCCGCGAGTCCACGGCGGCCCACTCGGGCAGCCACCGGTCGATGATCCCGACCGAATGCAACCCCTCCCACACGGGGATCAACCCCGGCCCCGCTGCCAGGAGGTCGGTGAACAGCTCCCGTGCGAGGGGTGGCCAGGGGGTCGGCAACGGGTCCGCCTCGGCGAGATTGGTCAGGGTCTGTGGCGCGAGTGGGAGGCCCGCGCCAGCCGCGACGGCCGCCGTGCGCAACGGCAGCATCGGATCGCTGGTTCGTACCCCGGACAGGACAGCCTCGCCGTCATGCTCGTACACGCCATACCCGAGGGAGCGCAGGTGGGGACGCCGCGGGCCGACCCGCAACGTACGCGCCCGCTGGCTCTGACCCGCGCGCCGCATGGTGGAGTCGAGCGCATAGGCAACGGTTCGGGCACTCGAACTGACCAGGGTGAGCAGGTCGTCGCTGTCGGGGAAGCCGAGCAGGGCGGCGACGGCGTCATGGTCCTCGCGCCCGAGCCGATCCCGAGACCGCCCCGTCACCACATGCAGGGCGTCCCGCACGTCCAATAGCGTGGCGTATGCCGCGTCCACCCCGCCGTGCGGACGATCCGTTAGCCACCCGGCCACCAGAGCCCGCAACACGGTCATGTCCCGCAGCCCGCCGTTGGCTTCCTTTAGGTCGGGTTCGATGCTCTGCGAGAGGTCCCCGAAGCGGGCGTGCCGGGCCTCGACGTCCGCGACCAGCGACGGCAACCGCTTGCGCACGGCGGCACGCCAGTCGTGGGCCAACGTGGCCCGGATCGCCGCAACCAGTTCCTCGTCACCCGCGACGGGGGCGATGTCGAGCAGGCCAACCCCGGCAGCCAGATCATCCGCACCCACGCGGCGGCACTCCGTCAGCGTCCGAACGCTGTGATCGAGGCGTACCTTGGCGTCCCAGATGGGGTACCACAGGCGGTCAGCGAAGGTGACGAGTTCACCGTTGCCCAAACTGCGTCCGTCGTGCAGCAGCACGAGGTCGAGATCCGACAACGGACCCGGCTCGCCGCGCCCGAGCGAGCCCACCGCCGCAAGCGCCACTCCGGGTATGGCGCGCCCGCCGGTCGCGTCGGCCCAGACCTGGCGCAGCCAGGTCGTGGTGTAGTCGGTGATGGCTGCTCGACGCACCGCGCCGGCACCCGGGTCCGTGAAGGACCGGGTGCCGGCGAGGTCGAGACGAGCGCCGCCGACATCGGGTGATGTGCGCATGGCTCCTCGATCGTGAGTTGGTCGATCTGTTGTGGGGGTGTCCTAGAGTGCGTCGCTGCCGCGCTCGCCGGTCCGGACTCGGGCAACGTCGTCGACAGGCACGGTCCATACCTTGCCGTCGCCGATCCGGCCCGTCTGCGCGGACTTGACGATCACGTCCACGACCGACGAGGCATCCATGTCCTCGACGAGCACCTCCAGGCGGACCTTCGGGACGAAGTCGACCGTGTACTCCGCGCCCCGGTAGACCTCCGAGTGCCCGCGTTGGCGACCGTAGCCACTGGCCTCGCTGATCGTCATACCGTTGACGCCGTAGGCCTCCAACGCGACCTTCACATCCTCGAGCTGGTGGGGCTTGATGATGGCGGTGATGAGCTTCATGCCGAGGCTCCTTCCGTGACGGGCTCCGCGGAGCGCTGCGTGAGACCGGCGAGGATGCCGCTGCCGATGCGGCCACCACGGTCGTTGAGGTCGTATGCCGATTCGGCGTGCTCACGTTGGTCGATCCCGCTGACCTCGGCGTCCTCGGTGATCCGCCAGCCCATGGTGGTTTTGAGGGCCAGGGCGATGGCGGTGGTCATGACCCCCGAGACGATCACGGCGACGAGCGCGATGACGATCTGGATGACGGTCTGCTTGATGCCCCCGCCGTAGAGGAGGCCAGTGCTGGTGGACAGCAGCCCGGCGCCGATGGTGCCCCACAGGCCAGCAACCAGGTGCACCCCCACGACGTCGAGCGAGTCATCAAAGCCGAAACGGAACTTCAGCCCGACCGCCATCGCCGACAGGCCACCCGCGACGACACCAAGGACGATCGAGCCGACTGGGGACAGCGCCCCGCAGGCGGGGGTGATGGCGACCAGCCCGGCGACGACGCCGGAAGCGGCACCAATCGAGGTCGCGTGGCCGTCGCGAAGCTTCTCCACCAGGAGCCAACCGAGCATGGCGGCGCAGGTGGCGACGGTCGTGTTGATCCACACGAGAGCGGCCGTTCCGTCGGGAGCCAGCTCGGAGCCGGCGTTGAAGCCGAACCAGCCGAACCACAGCAACCCGGCACCGATCATCACGAGCGGGACATTGTGCGGGCGCATCGCGACCTGGCCAAAGCCGAGGCGCTTACCGATGACGAGCGCGAGGACAAGGCCCGCCATACCGGCATTGATGTGCACTACGGTGCCGCCCGCAAAGTCGATAGGTAGCACATTGGCGACGCCGTCCGTGGATCCGAAGATCTTCGCCGAGAGTCCGCTCTCGCTGCCGGACAGCAGCCCGCCGCCCCAGACCATGTGGGCCACCGGGAAGTAGGCGAGGGTGACCCAGATGGCCGAGAAGACCATCCAGGTCGAGAACTTCACCCGGTCCGCGATGGCGCCGCTGATCAGCGCGACCGTGATGACGGCAAAGGTGAGCTGGAAGCCGACGAAGGCCAACTCCGGGATGTTGCCGTAGCCGTCGTAGCCGAAGGGGTTGATCAGGCCGGCCGTGTCCTTGAGGCCGAATTTGTCGAAGGGATTGGCGATGATTCCGCCAATATCGTTGGGCCCGAACGACATTGAATAGCCGAACAGGACGTAGAGGATGCCGACGATACCCATGGCGCCGAACGACATCATCATCATGTTGAGGACGGATTTTGCGCGGCTCATGCCGCCGTAGAAGAGGGCGAGCGCCGGCGTGGTCATCAGGAGGACCAGCGAGGCGCAGACGATGAGGAAGCCGGTCGACGCATAGTCGATCACGGGCTCCCCTTCGCTCGCGAGACTGAGCATGGTTGCGGTCATGAGGAAACCCTCGCCAGCCTCGGTTTCGGCGTATGCCGCCTCGTGTTACGGGGGTGTTGCGGGTCCCGCCTTCGCGTCAACGTCTCGTTACGTCCCCCCGCTCATCTCGTATGCCGAGACGTCGCCTCCCCCGGGATGGGAGAATGGAGGTGTGTCCTCACCTCGGTCCGCCCCCGTTCTCGTCTTCGACGGCGACTGCGCCATCTGCTCGACGCTGAGTCGCATCGTGGCCGAGCGGATTCGGCGCCGGGACGACGACTTCGTGATCGCCGCCTGGCAGGACCTCGACCTGACCGAGTTGGGCCTGACCGAGCAGCAGGTCATCGACGCCTTGCAGTGGGTGACACCGGCCGGACGCATCGCCTCCGGCGCGGACGCGGTAGCAGCGGTCCTCATGGCCGGTCACGTCTGGTGGCGGCCGTTCGGGGCCGTCATCCGACTGCCGCTGGTCAACCAGCTTGCGGCCGTGATCTATCGGTGGGTGGCCGCGAACCGCGACCGCCTGCCCGGGGGGACCCCCGCGTGCGCCATGCCCCCCAGCTCCCGCGCAAGCTAGCGGCATACTCCTCCAGCGGGAGGAAGGCCAGCATCATCACCAGGTGCGGCCAGAACGCGATCGAGATCGAGGCGTAGGTCATCGCGTGGAACGCGAACCACCCGTAGACGATCCAGCGCCGAATGCGCTCGGGCACGAAGAAGATCACGGGTGATGTCATCTCGGCGATGAACAGGCCCCACTGGGTGGCGTGCAGCAGCCACGGGACGTCAAGGAGCCAGCGCATCCAGGGAGTGCCTCGCCGCACGACGGCGCGAACCATCGTTGCCGAGTTCACCCAATCCCAGCCGCCGAAGCGCACCTTCGCCCAGGCCGACAAGAAGTAGGTCGCGATGGCGACGACCTGCACGCACCTCAACACGAACCCGGCCGCTTCGCTGCGCCGCCGATCACCCCACCAGGCCGAGCCGACCGTCGGCAACAACAGCAACGCGATGACGAAGTCGCCGCGATCGTGGTCGACCTTGCCGTAGGCGAAGGCGACGTACTGATACCAGATCCACCCGGCCGCAACGAGCGCCCCGGTGAGCCGAGGCAGCCGCCCGGCAGCTGCGACCAGCGCCGCCGCCACCGTCCCCCACTTCAGCACATTGACCAGCACGACCGTCGCGGCCGGAAGGTGCAGCACCTCACCCACGATCAGTGGCTGATACCAGACGGGGTCGGCATAACCGTGGTACCAACCGCTGGTGTGCAACCACAGGACGTCGAGGACGACGAACAGGTAGGTCACCGTCCGGAAGACCGCGAGGCGTCCGAGCGGCACGGCGGGAAACAACCACGAAGTCATGACGCGCCCGCCCCCGGCTCGTCCATTCGGCCACCGTCTCATCCCGACTCTCGCCGGTCAGCGCACCGTCCTTGAGCAGGAACCGCCGAATGACCACCCGTATGCCGATCCACGGATCCTGCTCCGGCCGCAGTCGCGCGTGGCTCGCCGCCAGTGTCCCCAGGACACTCGGGTCACC
Source organism: Nostocoides jenkinsii Ben 74 (assembly GCF_001046875.1). Lineage (GTDB taxonomy): Bacteria > Actinomycetota > Actinomycetes > Actinomycetales > Dermatophilaceae > Nostocoides_A > Nostocoides_A jenkinsii. The sequence goes on along the minus strand of NZ_HF571038.1, from coordinate 1,854,227 downwards.
TTTGATGAGGTCCAGGCGACCCTCAACCTCGGCGCCGTTGAGGCCCACGTTGGCTGGGGTCAGCGGCGCCGGCACCCACGTCGCGGGGTCAGCCGCCGTCCGGATCTCGATCAGCGTCGAGGCGACGGCCGTGTTCGGGCCGGTGGATGTGGCATACATCCGCCAGGGCGAGAACGGCCACCAATGATCGTCCCCGATGGTGGTGCGGCCCAGGAAGAGCACGGCTAAGGTGAGGGCCAGGACCGCGCGCTCTACGCGTTGGGCGCGGGTGAGCGGCGGCATCCAAGCGTCAGGCGACGATGGCGTCGACGAACTGCTCCGGGTCGAACGGCGCGAGGTCATCCGGGCCTTCGCCGAGGCCGACGAGCTTGACCGGGACGCCCAGCTTGCGCTGCACTGCCACGACGATGCCCCCCTTGGCCGTCCCGTCGAGCTTGGTCAAGACGATGCCGGTGATGCCGACGACCTGGGCAAACACCTCCGCCTGCCGCAGACCGTTCTGGCCGGTGGTGGCGTCGAGGACGAGGAGCACCTCATCGATCGGGGACTGCTTCTCCACGACGCGCTTGATCTTGCCCAGCTCGTCCATGAGGTTGGTCTTGTTGTGCAAGCGGCCGGCGGTGTCGAGCAGGACGACGTCGACTTCGTTCTCGATGCCGGCCTTGACCGCGTCGAAGGCGACCGCGGCCGGGTCTGCGCCGTCGCGGGCGGAGCGCACCGTCGGCACGCCGACCCGGGCTCCCCACGTCTCCAGTTGGTCGGCGGCCGCCGCGCGGAAGGTGTCTGCCGCACCGAGGAGCACGTCCTTGTCCTCACTGACCAGCACGCGGGCCAACTTGCCGACGGTAGTGGTCTTGCCCGTCCCGTTGACCCCGACGACGAGGACGACCGCGGGCCGGTCGCCGATGCGGCTCGACGCGATCGCACGGTCCATACGCGGATCGACCAGCCGCAGCAGGTCTTGCCGCAGCCAACCGCGGACCGACGCCTCGTCGCGGGTCCCGGCGACTTTCACTTGCGTGCGCAGGGCCTCGACCAACTCGGTGCTGGCCTCGATACCTAGATCGGCCGAGATGAGCGTGTCCTCGACCTCCTCCCAGACGGTCTCGTCGAGGCCGCCGCGGGTCAGCAGATTGAGCAGGCCCTTGCCGAGGGCGGTATTGCTGCGCGCGAGGCGCGCCCGCAGTCGCTGCAACCGGCCGACGGCCGTGTCCGGCCGATCCAGGACGGGAGTGTCGAGAACGTCCTCGACGAACACGTCCTCCTCAACGGGAGGGGCGGTCGGGGTGCTCGGAACCGTCGGCGTTGGGGTCGGCGTCGGGCGCGGCGGCGCCAGGACGCCCCCACCACCCTCGTCGCCGGAGGGTTCAGGCTTCGGCGGCGTCGGTAGCTGCCGCTCCGGTGCCCCGCGACCGGGTCGCAAAAAGGCGACGCCTAGCCCGACAACGACCGCCAGCACCGCGCCGGCGACGATCAGCCACTCCCACAACGTGTCAATCACGGGTCAATCCTCACACCGAGCGGTGACAACCGTCATCTCCGCCACATCGCGGGGCCAGTCAGGCCACTCAGTGACGGCGCTCCTTGGGCATCGCGCGCTGGATCGTCGCGGCAGCATTCGTCATCATCTCGCCGGCCTTGGGCCCGGCCTGGCCGGCGCCGGTCTTGACGCGCACGAAGACCGCCTCGCCGCGATCGGTCAGCAGGTCCCGACCCTGCCGGCGCGCCGGGATGGCGACGAGGGCGAGCACAACGACCGCCAACCCGAGGCACACGATCAGGGGCAGCAGCATTCCGAGCATGACTCCAAGGCTGCCGCACGCCAGGCGCCGGACCAAGCGCGACACGGCTTCCGCATACGTTTCCATGACGGGATTGCATGACAGCCCGGCACTCCGCTGCCCACTCCGGCTGCCGGCCGCCCGGATCAGGCGCTTTCGGACTCCCGCTCGAGCCGCTGCGAGACCACGGTGGTGACGCCGTCGCCGCGCATGGACACGCCATACAACGCATCCGCGATCTCCATCGTGCGCTTCTGGTGGGTGATGACGATCAGCTGACTGGAGTCGCGCAACTCCTCAAAGAGGGTCAGCAGCCGCGACAGATTGGTGTCATCCAGCGCCGCCTCGACCTCGTCCATGATGTAGAACGGGCTCGGCCGCGCCTTGAAGATCGCCACGAGCAACGCCACCGCCACCAACGACCGCTCCCCACCGGAGAGCAACGACAACCGCTTGATCTTCTTGCCCGGCGGCCTCGCCTCGACCTCGATCCCGGTCGTGAGCATGTTGTCCGGGTCCGTCAGGTGCAGCCGACCCTCGCCCCCCGGGAACAGCCGCGAGAACACGCGCTCGAACTGCGCCGCCGTGTCGTGATAGGCCGAGGTGAAGACCTCCTCCACGCGGGCATCCACCTCCTTGACGATGTCGAGAAGGTCTCGCCGGGAGGATTTCAGGTCTTCCATCTGCTTGGTGAGGAAGGAATGCCGCTCCTCTAGCGCGGCATACTCCTCCAGCGCGAGCGGGTTGATCCGGCCGAGGTCCCGCAGACCGCGCTCGGCTCGCCGCAGGCGCTTCTCCTGAACTTCCCGGACGTATGCCGCGGGCTCCCCCGGCTCCTCCCCCGCC
>NZ_HF571038.1:1810299-1851500 GCF_001046875.1 Nostocoides jenkinsii Ben 74 | reverse complement strand
GGCGGTGTCAAGGCGTCGTAGCAACGTGGGGTTGGCCGAGGAGGAGTCGTTCGAAGGATTCGCGGGGGGTGAGGTAGCCCAGGACGGCTCGGGGGCGTTCGTTGAGTTCTTCGGCGATGGAGTTCAGGTAGGGCTGATGGGCGGGGATGTTCTCGCCCTTGGGGATGTACTCACGGATCAGGCCGTTGGTGTTCTCGTTGCTGGGACGCTGCCAGGGGCTGTGTGGATCGGCGAAGTACACCGGCAGGTCGGTGGCGACGGTCAGCGCGGCGTGGCGGGCCATCTCGCTGCCTTGATCCCAAGTCAGCGAGGCGCGCATCATTTCGGGTAGGGCGTTGACGTGCTCGATCAGGACCTCGGCCAGGTCGTCGCTGGACTTGCCGTGATGCAGGGCCACGATCACGGTGTACCGGGACATCCGCTCGACCATGGTGGCTGCAGCGCTGGCGCCGTTCTTGCCGATGATCAGGTCGCCTTCCCAGTGCCCGGGTACCCTCCGCTCGGCGCTGCCGGGGTGTTCGTTCTCCCGGGCGGTGATGGGACGCATCCCCACGATCGGGGCCCCGCGCCTGCTCGATGAGCGGGGCTTTCGCTGGGTGCGCTTGGAGCGCAGGAAGACCCCGTGGCGGACCAGCTCGGCGCGGGGCATGGCGTAAATGAACTGGTAGATCGCCTCGTGCGAAGCCAGCAGGCCACCGGCCGGTAGGGAACCCTTCATGACCTCCACGGTGGCGTCCTCGGCCTCCAACTTCAACCGGCCGGCGATCTGACGGGGCGTGCGAGACTGCCGCAGATCGGCCAACACCCGCTGACCCAGCAGCGGATCGGCGGCCACCTTGCGCGGCTGCGGACGGGCGCGGCGCCGTTGGGCCCGCACGTCGGCGCTGACCACCCGATACCCACACGTCTTGGTGGAGTTCCGGGCAATCTCCCGGGTGATCACTGACCGATCCCGGCCCAGGTCACGCGCGATCCGCGCCGGGCTCCAGCCCGCCTTCAACCCAGCCGAAATCTCCGCCCGGTCCTTGATCGTCAACTGCCGTCTCGTGCCTGCCACCGGTCCAGCCTCCCAGCCTTCAGCCCCGATCCAGTGGAGGCTGTTGCTTGGACGCTATGACCCTGCCGACAAGTTCGTCGTTGAATTGGCTGACGCTCCAGTTGCCGAGGCGTAGGCCATGAACGTTCATTCGATCATCGGTGCTCGCTCGGGATCGGGCTCAATGGTGCGGACTTCGCGCTCGAGCTCGTCGCGCTTTCATACGTTCAGATAGCTGATGGGCCGCGGCCGCCGACCCCCCTGCCGTGCCTCACCGAAGGATGGTCCCGAGGATCGAGAACTGGTCTACTTGTCGTTTGCACGTCCTGCTGCCCGAACCCGTACGAGAGGTCGTCCCACCCGATGAAGGCCAACAGCTTCAACGAATGGTCGCGCCTGCGCGAAGCGATCGTTGGCACCTCCGCTGGCTACGAGGCACACGAGCTGGAGTTGTCGTTCCGGCTGTTCTTCAACGATGTCGCGCACTCGTCGTTCTTCTACCCGAGCATCACGGCTCGTGGCCCGCTCGACGCCGCCGACTCGCGTCGAGATCTCAACCACCGCTACGTGGAGGAGCTCGCGGAGGATGTCGAGGGGCTAGCCCAGGCGCTCGCGTCAGCTGGCGTCGTCGTGCACCGCCCCGAGGCGCTTCCGCCGGGAGCGCGGTTCTCGACGCCGCACTGGGAGGCGACAATGATCCCGGCACTCAATGTGCGCGACCAGACGATCGTTGTCGGTGACGAGATTATCGAGACGGCGCCGCAGGTGCGGGCCCGCCAGCTCGAAGGCGACCTGCTTAAGCCCGTGCTGTCGCGCTACTTCCGCGAAGGGTCGCGGTGGACGTCAATGCCGCGCCCACGCATGCTCGACGCGTCGTTCGACACGTCTTACGTGTCGGGCCACGCGACCCCGGCGATCGAGGACGTTGGGGAGTCGACTGATGGGTCGCCCGATGCGTTCGAGATCATGCTCGACGGCGCCCAGGCCGTGCGGTTCGGAAAGGACATCCTGGTCAACGTCTCGACAGCCAACCATCTGCTCGGTGCGGAGTGGCTCAAGCGCCATCTCGAGGGCCGGTTCCGCGTGCAGATCATGCACCGCTTCGCCGACAACCACATCGACAGCCTCGTGCTGCCGCTGCGTCCCGGCCTGCTGCTGCTACGCAACCCAGCCGTCGCCGACCGCCTGCCCGCTCCGCTCCAGGCGTGGGACCGTATCTACGCTCCGACGCCGTCCGAGGTGAACTTCCCGGTCTACGGCGACGATGACGTCATCATCAGCAGCCCGTACATCGACATGAACGTGCTCTCGGTTGACGAGGACACCGTTGTCGCGAACTCACTGTTTCCCGAGCTCATCAGCGAACTCGAGCGCAACGGCTTCGACGTGATCCCCGTGCGGCACCGTCACCGGCGGCTCTTCGGCGGAGGCTTCCACTGCTTCACGCTCGACACCGTGCGTGACGGCGGACTCGAGGACTACTTCGGCTATGTCGACTGGGGCCTCTGAGGAGGATGCCTAGAGTGGCGAAAATCGCAGCGACGCCGTTCGGGGGATTAGGTTGAGCCCCACGCGGAAGCCCGATTGCAGTGGCGTCGCGGCCTCGACGCTCGAAGTGCGCACGACATCGGCCAGCACGCTCGCGATCGCGTCGAACGAATAACGCTGCGCCACGCACAGGCGCGAGGCGCGGCCGAAAGGCATCCACGCGCGCTTCCAGTCTTGGTTCGCGAGATAACGCTCGGGACGGAATTCGCCGGGCGCCTCCCAGAACTCCGGATGCCGGTGCACGCTCGGCAGATGAATGATGACGCGGTCGTCGACGGCGACTGCGGCTCCCGCGAGAACGTCGGGGCGCGCGGCGCGACGCTGCACCCAATACGTCGACGGGCACAGTCGCAGCGCCTCGCGCACGATTCGGCTGAGCAGGTCGCTTTCAGGGTCGTCGAGGGATGCTCGCAGCTCGCGCTGAATGTTGGTGTGGGTGGCGAGTAGTCGAAGCGCCCACTCGGTCGGGATCGCGAGGGTACCGACGCTCAGCAACTGGGAGAGCACCTCGTCGCGGACGCGCTCGGTGCCGAGGTCGGGGAGGTGGTGGCGGAGGGGCGCACCGACCGAGGAGTCCAGGATCCAGCGGTCGACGGTCGCCTCCAGGTCGGCGGTGACCAGGGCCGCGCGACGGGTCCGCAACGGCTGCGGCCACGGCAGCTTGCCCGACCAGAAGTCGCGTCCGAGGGTGCGGAACCCGTCGACGACCGTGTCGATGTCGCGCGGGTCGGCGTCGACGCTGAGGAAGTGCCGCACGAGGTCGCCGACGACGCGCCGCTCGAGTCCGCGCCGCAGGGTACTGCCGTCGACGACGCTGAACGGCACCGACCACGAGGCCGGCGGACGTGAGGACCGGAAGACCCGGGCCGCGGCTGAGCGTCGGCGCCGCCACTCCGGGTCCATCGCGTTCCAGGTCGAGAGGCCGGATCCGACAAACGGCAGCGACAGCCGCCGGAACCCGCTGCTTCCGCCCTTGTCGGGATAGGCGTCGTTGACGTTCTCAAGCACACGAGCGGCCGCCTCGGGATGCCCGACCACGAGCACGCGTTCGCCGCAGAGATACAGCCAATAGGCGTCGCCGAGACGGCGGCCGGTCTCAAGCAGGAAGTCGTGCCCGCCGAACCGCAAATGAGCGAGCGCGCCGACGAGCGGCAGGCGAGGCGCGGTCGGTGTGACCTGGGCGGTGGTCACAGGCGTCGCAACGAGGCGCCGCCGTCGACCCCGAGCACCTGACCACTCAGCGCGTCGGGCGCTCCGTCGAGCAGGTAGGAGACAACGTCCGCGACCGCGCCGGGCGCAACGAGCGCGGCGTCCGGGATGCGCGCCGCGGGACCCGAGAACAGCGGATCGCCGTCGGTGCGGTGGCTGCGGATGATGCCCGGCGCGACAGCGTTCACCCGCACCGGCGCGAGGTGCAGCGCGAGGGCACGGGTAAGGGCGTCCGTCGCGCCCTTCGAGGTCGTGTAAGCAACCGATCCAAGGTCAGCGATTGAAGCCGCGATCGACGACAGCAACACGACATCGCGCAGGGTGCCCCGCTTTGCGAGCTCGCGCGCGAGGGCGAAGGCCGCCGTCACGTTGACGGTTAGCACCTCGGCGAAGTGCTCGGCGTCGAGCGACGCGACGGGGGTGTGGTCGACGAGGGCTGCCGCGTGAACGAGCGCCTCGACGGGGCCGGCGCGATCGGCCACCTTGTCGAGTAGCTGGGCGATGTTGAGAGACCGGAGGTCGGCTCTCACCGCGACGAGCCCGGGCGCCTCGGCGACGAGTCTCTCGGCGACGGTGGAGTTCGCGCCGTAGGTGAGGCACACTCGGCGTCCTGTGGCGAGCAGCCGACGCACAACCGCCTGCCCGACGACGCCGGTGCCGCCCGTGACGAGGGTGCATGCGGTAGCTTCTGTCACGACCATTCCCCCTGGAGTTCGAGTGCCGACACCCTATCCTCCCACCTCGCTGGAGCACATTCGGGAACTGCGACGGTTTACCGGGCACGACGGTCTGTCGGGCGCCGAGCTCTACCGCGGCGTTCTGATCGACGGCACACCGGTGGTCGCGAAACGCTCGGTTGCCGACGGCGACGTATTTCAGCGGCTGCTCGGGCACCGCAATAGCCTTGAACTCGCGCTGTGGCGCGAAGGCGTGCTCGACCGTCTGCCCGACGGCGTCTCCTCACCGACGATCGGCGGCTGGACCGAGCACGACGCGAGCTGGATCGTGATGCGTGACCTGGGCGACACGATCGTCGGGCCCGACCATCCCTTTGATGATGCCGAGGTCGACCGACTGCTAGACCGGCTCGACCGCCTGCACTCCTCGGGACTGCGACCGGCAGCGACGACATCGCTCGCTGCAGCGATCGCGATGTTCTCCCCGCCCCGGGTCGCCGAGTTGGGCACGGTCGACCTCGCTACCGCTGTCGAAGGCGGCTGGGCGGTGTTCCGCGATCTCGCCCCGGCCGGTGTCGCCGATTCGGTCGTCGCCCTCGCGCGTGACCCGGCGCCCCTCGTCGCGGCGCTCGAAGCTCGGCCGATCGGATTCTGCCACGGTGACATCGCCGGAGTAAACCTCGCCTGGCAGGGAGACGGTCTCGCGTTGCTCGACTGGGGCCAGGCCGTGCTCGCGCCGCCCGCGTTCGACATCGCGCGGTTCCTGCCTTCGGGACTCCGAAGCTCGATTCTCACCAACGACGACCTGCTCGACCGATACCGGGCTGTCACCGGGACCCGGTTCGACGAGTTCGCACTTGAGCTCTCGCTGCTCGCCGCGTTCGTCTGGTATGGCTGGCAGAAAGCGCTGGATGTCGTCGAGGTCCGTGATCCGGCCCGTCGGCGGGTCGAGGCGGATGCCTTCGCGTGGTGGGTGGATCGGCTGCCGCGCGCGATCAGCCTGCTGACGTGAGGGCTTGGAGACGCGTGCCGCGGCGCGCTCCAGGACTCGTGAGCCTGGTGCTGCTCGGACGTGCGCGCCTGCGCGATGCCGTGATCCGTGGTCATCAGCGCCGCGCGGTGCTCGTCGAGGCAAGCCCCGTGAGCCTGCCCTTTGTCTCTAGGCTCAACCGGCAGCGGATGCCGTGATCCGCGAACGACGGCCCCCACCCGGCCGGATCACGACACCGTGCGAAGCGAGCGCTCGCCGGACAGCCTGAGGCCCTGCCCCAACCTTCACGCCGACCTCTACCAGCGTCAACCCGCTGAGGTAGAGGTCGGCTGCTTCGTGGATGCGAGAAGAGTCGAACCGTCCGCGTCGGATGGTGACCTCCCGTCGGGTGATGTGGGTGGCGACCGTGCGGCGGTTCACTCCGAAGATGGATGCCAGCTCGACGAGCGTCGCGCCCTTGCGGTACTGCGCCACCAGATCGTCGACCTGCTCGGGGCGCAGAAGGGTTTGAGCCATCCCAAGTGATCGCACCACTCGACCCCTGGAATCGGAAACGTTAGGCTCAGCGGAGCGCCAGTCGTGGTTGTAGAAGCCCCGTGACCTGCGTAAAGACAAGGTTTTCAGGTGTGGGCAGGGGTTCTCAAACTCTCTACGGAGGTCCACCACCAAGAAATGGACCGACTCCGTCGGTCCGTTTTCTTGTTGGCGAAGCAGTGTGGCCCCACCCTCAGCTCCACCACCAAGAAATGGACCCTCGGCCAGTTTCTCAGTGTCCACGGGTGGCCGCGTGACCACAGTCATAGCGGGCCCGATTGGCCAGGACGGCCTCCACGTTGGACTCCGCCCACTCCCGGAGCGTCTCGACCGGCGTGGTCAAAGTGCGTCCCAGTTCACTCAGCTCGTAGTCCACGCGCGGGGGAGATGAGGGGGTCACGGTGCGCACAACGAGCCCGTCGCGTTCCATCGAGCGGAGTGTCTCGGTCAGCACTTTTGGCGTGATGGTGCCTATCCGGGCGCGGAGTTCGCCGAAGCGAAGAGCGTTGGGGACGAGGGCCAGCACAATCAGTGGAGCCCACCGGTCGGTGAGGTGGCGCAGGACGGTTCGCGAATCGCACGCCGGGTTGAGGACATCCGGGACTTGGTTCATCTCATTCTTGGTTACGTTGAGGTATCTGATATCCAATCCATACCATTATGCCCGGTCGCTTTCCACCACCAAGGAGTCATCATGAGAATTACTGTCATCGGAGCTACCGGGATGATCGGATCACGCGTTGTCGCCGAAGCCGCGCAGCGCGGCCACGACGTGACCGCGCTCAGCCGGTCCGGACGCGATGTGCTAGGCGCATCGACCGCCGGCAAGCTCGACTTGAGCGACACAGCAGGAGTCCGCGAGGCGATCGACCAATCGGACGCGACCGTCATCGCCGTGCCGTCCGATCGCACCGGCGGCTCGCATGAGCCGACGATCGAGGCCCACCGCAACCTCATCGCCGACCCGCCGCGGCAGCGCGTCCTCGTCGTCGGTGGGGCCGGGTCACTCGTCGTCGACGGAATCGCGCTTAAGGACTCCGCTGGGTTCCCCGTGGAGTACCGCGCCGAAGCCGAGACATTCACCACAATCCTGGAGCTCTATCGCGAGTCCGAAGGTGTTGATTGGACCTTGCTTTCCCCAGCCCCGGCTATCACCCCCGGCGTGCGCACCGGCGGCTATGTGACGGGCGCTGACAGCCCCGTCGGCGCCGAGATCAGCGCGGAGGACTTCGCGGTCGCCGTAGTTGACGAGTTGCAGTACCCAGCGCACCGCTTGGCTCGCTTCACGGTGGCCGCACGCTGATGACCGAGCGTGCCCGGCGCCTGGCGCGCCGGGCACGGGTCACGGCAGGTCAGAGGCCGCCGGTCCGTTTGGCCCGCTCGATGGTCGTGGCCATCGCGGGGGCGCCATCCTCCGGGTAGCCCTCGTCACCCGGGGCCACACCGGCGTCGGCGATCTTGTCGAGGACCGCCATCCCGGCCTCGGTGACCTCCCCGAAGACGGTGTAGTCCGGGCGGAGGCGGGAATCGGCATACACCAAGAAGAACTGGCTCCCATTGGTATCCGGGCCCCCATTGGCCATCGCGAGCAGGCCGCGCGTGTAGTTCTTGCGCGATCCGTCCGCGAAGCCTGGCCAATTGGGCAGCGCGTGGGCTGTCGTGAGTTCGTCCTTGAACCAGTAGCCAGGGTCGCCCCAGCCGCTACCGAGCGGGTCACCGCACTGCAGAACCGAGAGGGCGGATGGCGTTGTGTGATAGGCGGTCAGCCGGTGGCAGTCCGTGCCGTCGTAGTACTTCTGGCGGGTGAGGTAGAGGAAGCTCGCGACGGTGCACGGGGCGCCGGCCTTGTCGAGAACGACCGGGATGTCGCCGTGATTGGTCTTGAGGACGACCGAGGCGTTGCCCTTGGTTTGCGCGTTCTTCGGGTCCGGCGGCAGGCCGACCCAGGTCGAGTAGGTCTGGTCGTCCAGCGGCGTGAAGGCGCAGGCGCCGGTCGTCGGAGGCGAGGTCGGACTGTCCGGCTTCGCTTGGGCGGCCGGCGCGATGGCGGCGGTCGTGGCCAGGGCCAGGGTCGCGATAGCGGTTCTCGTGAGGGTGCGGGCGCGTCGTGTGGTCAGCATGATTTCCTGCCTCTCGGATGCCGAGGCCGGGTGGGCCTCCCTTGGCACCATAGGCCCGTCTGATCGGTCGGGCACCTCGAAGCGCCCGCCCAGCTACCGCCGCCGCAGACGCTGCTGCTCAACGTCAGCTACTGGTGAGCCGCAGGAAGTCGCCCAAGAGCATCAACTCGTCCGGGGTCGCAGGGGTGAAGTCGGTCAACTCGGGGGAGTGGATCACGAACGCGGCCCACTTGCCTCGCGAAAGCGCCACATTGAGCCGGTTGCGGTTGAGCAGGAAGCCCATTCCCCGGGACACATCGGTGCGCGCGGACGCGGCCATCGAGATGAAGACGAGCGCGCCCTCCTGACCTTGGAACTTGTCGACGGTCCCGATAGGCACGCCGGTCAGACCGGCCGCGTCGAGGACCGTGCGCAGCACGTGCACCTGCGCGTTGTAAGGCGTAACCACACGAATGTCGCTCTCCCGCAACGGGCGAGGTCCCTCTGCGTCGTCCGGGTCGTCCCAGAGCAGGCCGAGTAGTCCCGCGATGCGTGCGGCGATTGCCTCCGCTTCCTCCACCGACTCCGTGGTGTTGTCCCGATGGACCACGGGTATGACGTGCACTCCCGCCTCGATCCCGGCCAGCGATCGGCGGGTGGTGACGGTGGGCTCGGCGGCGAGGGAACCGGCATACGACAAGGCGGACACCCGATCCGCCAGGGCCGGGTGCATGCGGTAGGTGGTCGCCAGGAAGTAGCCCCGGGACTCCGCAAGCGTGGGTCGGCCCTCGATGAGCCAGCCGAGGGCCGAGGTATCGATCGGCTCCGGGTGACTGCCCTGGCTCACCTCCGGAAGCTGTTGCGGATCACCCAACAGCAGCAGCCGGTCGGCGACGACCGACACCGCAACCGTGTTGGCCAGGGAGTATTGCCCGGCCTCGTCGATGACGAGCAGGTCGAGTTGGCCGCGTTGGAAGCGCCGGGGATGGGTGAAGTCGTATGCCGTGCCACCGATCACATAACCCGACTCGGCGTGCTCGACGGCGAAGGCCACGGTGTCCTTGTCGCGCTCGACCAGGCGTTGCCAGGCAACGCCTTCTCGGTCGGGGGCGTACTTCGCGACGCGGTCGGGGTCCAGGCCGGCCTTGACCACCGCGTCCAGCACATTCTCGACGGCGGCGTGGGCTTGGGCGACGACCCCGATCTTCCAGTGGTGCTCCGCGACGAGGCGGGCGATGACGTGGGCGGCGACATACGTCTTGCCGGTGCCGGGTGGGCCCTGGACGGCGAGATAGGAGTGATCGAGGTCCAGCGTGGCGGAGCCGATGGCGTGGACGAATTGGTCGGCGCTTCCGTCGAGCGGCGGCAGCGTGGAACCGCTGGCCAACCGTGGCGGGCGGCGGGCCAGCAGATCGAGCGCGGGTCCCGCCGGCAGCATCGGCCACGATGTGGCCACCGACTCGGCGACCTCGGCCAGGGCCGTGTCGAGGTGCATCGTCCCCGGTGGCGGTTTCGGGACAAGGGCCAGTGGCAGGTCGCCAAACGGCGTGAACCGGGTCGGCAGCGTCTCCTCGACCTGCCACACCTCCTGGCCGTCCGGACCGGCATTGACGGCAAGCACCTTCGCGCCGGTCTCGGCCGCACGGACGCCTCGATCCGCAGGAGCGAGCTCGGCAGGAGCCGGGATGTCATAGAGGACCGTGAAGTCCGAGCCGACCCGGACGGGGCGACTGCCGCGACCCAGGCGTCCGGTGATCTCCACGACCCGTCTCAGGGTGCGTTGCTTGCCCTCCTTCCCCCAATCGCTCAGGGCCGTGGCGTGGTGAATGTGGAACACGTCGGCCTGCCCCGCCCACTCATCCACCGGGTGGCGCAGCCGATCGAAGTGGGTCCACCAGAAGGGTTTCTGCTCGCGCCGGTTGTATTGGACCGCGGCCGCCATCAGGGCCAGCGCCTGCTGGTCGGCGTCACGATCCTGGACGGGGATGTCGCCGAGCAGGGCACGCAACTCCGCCTCGACCGCCTCCGCCCGTTGCCAGGTCGCCGACCGGACGGGGGGCGTGGCCTCCGCCGACTCAGGCAGGCTTGAGGCACGCGACGACTCCGCCTCGGCAGCGGACACCGGATCGCGACCGATCTGGCTGAGGAGCCAGTCGCGCAGCCTCAGTGTGGAGAGGCAGTCGTATTCGTTGTAGGCGCGAATGGCCTCCAATCGTGCATGTGCCTCATCCTGGCGTCCCTCGATCACGGCCTGACTGAACTCGTGATAGGCCACGATCGAGTCGCCGCCGGTGGCCACCGACCCCGTCCGCAGATCGTCGCCCATGTAGAGCGGCTCGAGCTTCTTGATCGAGTAGGAGTCCTGGGAGACCCGGATGGCGGCGCGGACCACGGCATACAAATCGACCAGCACGCCTGCGCGGAGGAGGTCGTCCACGGCCTGCTCGCCCACGCCGTAGCGGGCCGCGAGCCGCAGCAGGGTGGTTTTCTCGTAGGCCGCGTAGTGGTAGATGTGCATGTCCGGAAAGGTCGCCCGCCGGGCCTCCACATAGGCCAGGAAGTCGGCGAGAGCCTGCCTCTCCTGCGCTCGGTCGTGCGCCCAGAACGCCCGGAAGACCGGCTCGGCCCCGTCGACAGGCGCCTCGATGATCCCGAACAGGTATTCCAGGCCCCAGCGATGCGAGCCTGGCTCGGTCCACATCGGGTCGCCCTCGAAGTCGAAGAAGATGTCGCCCGGGCTGGCTGGTGGGAGGGTTTCGAGTGGGAGTGGATCGATCACCTCGGCGCTGACCCGACCGGTCTCGGCCTGGGAGCGTTGCATCCGGGCCTGGGCGACGACCTTGGCCAGCGTGGTGTCGGGCAGGTCAGGCACGGACTCGGTGCGGACCGCCAGGTCCGCCATCGTCTCGACTCCGGCCGCGATCAGGCGTTTGCGCTGGCTGGGATAGACGCCGGCGACCAGGAGGACGTCGTCGGTGGCCTGCAATTCGGCAACGCACTCCGGGCAGTGACCGCACGCGTGGACGCCGGTCGCCCCCCATCGCGCAGGCTCGCCGGAGTCGTGGTGGGCATCCAGCAGCTCCAACAGCCGGCGCCGGCGGCTGCGCTGGACGGGCCCGACGACGGCGAGGGGATAACTCTGGCGCTCGCCGTGGCCGAGGATCAGCATCGCGTCGGGAGCCACCGGGACCCCGCTCTCGGCGAGCTCCTCGGCATACGCCGCGAGTTGCAGCAGGCTCGCGACCGACTCGTGTCGGGAGAGTTTGGTGTCCCACACCTGCCAGCGGCCGCTCTCGTCCCGGACCACGAAATCGGCGAAGCCGACGAAGCGCTCGTCGACGAAGGCGGCTTGATAGATGACGTCCGCCTCGCCGGACAACGACTCCCGCGTATGCCGCGCCGCGCCTTCCAGCGCGGCCCTCGTCAGGCGGGGGCGGGGGATCTGCACGACCCGCCCGGGATGGTCCCGCATCAACTCCCGGAGCACGCGTTGCTCGTGCGCCAGGCCCAAGGCGGCGGTGCGCTCGGTGAGGGCATCCGCCCCGCCGGCGGCCGCGCTGCGCCCGAGGACGGCATCGAATGATCGCAGCAGCGACCACTCGCACGCCGCGGCGGCACGCAGATCGGTTGCGCTGACCATGACGCGCGACTCGCCGGGAAGGATGAACACAAGGGGGACCATATGCGCTGCCGCCGACAACCCCTTTTCCGGCGTGGCGCGTCCGGCAGTCGGCCGATCAGATCCAGCTCGGCAGCCACATGCGCAGTCGCCAGGAGTCGTACGGAATGACCTGGGCCGTATAGATCGGCCAGTAGAACGCGAAGAGTGCCAGGGAGGCAAGGCAGAAACCGCCCACCCACAGCAACCCGATACGCCGTCGGCGAGGGCTGTCGGTGGCCTTGCCCAGAATCAACCCCAGGACAAAGACGGCGGAGAGGACGACCCATGGCTGGAACGCAATGGCATAGAACTGAAAGATCGTCCGGTGCTGCAAGTTGAACCACGGCAGCCAGCCAGCGGCGAGGCCACACAAGATGGCGCCCGCCCGCCAGTCGCGCCGGATCGCCCAGTGATAAACCAGGAAGAAGATCCCGATCGCGGCCAGCCACCAGATCGTGATCGTGCCGAGCGAGGAGATCGCCTTCGAGCACTCCGTGACCGTGCAGCCGTCCTGGCCCTTCTTGGGGCCTTCATAGAAGAACGATGTCGGTCGTCCCTGCACGATCCACGTCCACGGATTGCTCATGTAGTCGTGCGGGGAGGTCAGCGTCTGGTGGAAGCGATACGCCTCCGTGTGATAGCTCCACAGCGACCGGAGCGCGTCCGGGATCCAGCCGTGGGTCGCCGGGTGGGTCTCGGCCCACTGTCGCTTGTAGCCATATGTACTGAGGAACCAGCCCGTCCAGGAGAGCAGATACGTCACGAGGGTCAGCCCGACCATCGTGATGGCGGCAATCGGGGCTTGGACGAGGAGGGTCGAGGCGACCCAGCGGCGCACCCCGGCGGCCCGATAGGCACCCATGTCCCACAGGACGGTCATCAGTCCGAAGGCAACCAGGAAGAACAGCCCGGACCACTTCGTGCCGGTGGCCAGGCCAAGGCAGATTCCGGCCACCCAGCGCCATGGGCGGAAGCCGAGGATGGGTCCCCACGTCTCATACGTATGGACCGAGACCCGCCCCACGTGTTCGGCCAACCGCTCGCGGGCCTGATCCCGGTCGATCAACAACGCGCCGAATGCGCTGAGCACGAAGAACATCAGGATCAGGTCGAGCAGGCCCGTGCGGGACTGCACGAAATGGTGGCCCTCGAAGGCCGTCAGAAAGGCCGCGATCGTCCCGAGCAGGCTGGAGCGAAAGAGTCGGCGCGCGATGCGGCCGATCATCAGGATCGAGAGGGTGCCGAGCGTGCAGACGGAGAACCGCCATCCCCAGCTCGAGGTCCCCCCAAATATCCATTCGCCGATCGCGATGACCCATTTGCCGACCGGCGGGTGCACGACCATGTCGCCATTGGCCGTGCTGAAGACGCTCAGATTCCCGTGCGTGAAGAGCGGGTCGACGACCTTGCCCTCGCCGAGCCAGCGCATCTCGACGCCGTACTCGAGCATCGAGATGCCCTGCTTGACGTAGTAGGTCTCGTCGAAGACCAGTTGATGCGGTCGATCGAGCCGCCAGAAGCGGATCAAGCCCCCGAGGACGGCGAAGAGCAGCGGCCCGAACCAGCCCATGAACCGGTCGGTCGGGCGGTATCCGAGCAGCCGCAATTGCAGTTGCTCGGTCCTGGTCACGCGGGTCATCGTATGTTGCGCGCCCGAGTCTTCCGGTGAGGTCGCGACCGCGCAGGCGATCCACCCGGCGAGCCGCGAGGGCGCAATTCGTGTGGGGTCCATAGGCTCGCGGGTGTGAAGCCCCGAGCCACTGCGGATCAAACAGCGGATCAATCCGGGTCGACGGGCGTCGGTCCGCGGGTGACCGTCGACGAAGTGTCCAAGGTCGTCGGTGATGTCACACTGCTGGCTCCGGTGTCGCTGGTGGTCGAGCCCGGCCAGTGTGTAGTCGTTCGCGGCCGCAACGGAATCGGCAAGACCACCTTGCTCAAGATCATCGCCGGGCTGCTCGAGCCCACCACCGGCTCGGTGCTGATCGGAGACCGCCGCGCCGACGAGCGCGACCAGGCCATCCGGGGTCGGGTGGCGGCACTGTTGGGGGCGCCCGCGGCATACCGCGATCTGACCTTGGCCGATCACCTCACCTTGATCGACGCCACCTGGGGACGCGACGCGCAGTCGTGCGAGGAGCGCGTGGACGCCGCCCTGCACCAGGTCGGCATCGGCGATCTCGGCGGCCGGTTCCCGCACGAGTTGTCGTCCGGACAAGGCCAACTGTTCCGGCTCGCCTTGACGCTGTTCCGCCCGGCCGATCTGCTCATCCTCGATGAACCCGAGCAGCGGCTCGACACCCAGAAGCGGCGCGCGCTCGCAGCGATCCTGAGCGAGCGGCGCGATGCCGGCGCCACGCTGCTGGTCGCCAGCCACGACCCCCTGCTCACCGACGCGATCGCCGACGAGGTGCTCGACCTCGGCTGGGGTGAGGGGAATCCCGAGGGCGCGGAGGGCCACGCCGATGAGGTAGACGACGACCCTGCCGGCTCGCCGTGACCAGGCGCCCCGCAAGCATCGACATCGCGCGTCTCGACGATGCACTCCACGTCCTGCATGGCGAGGAGGGCACCGGCACGATCCGCCGATTGCTCTACGCCTTCTATCTGGTGGCGATCTTCGGCGGCGTCTATGGCTTCAACCTGCTCCGCGCCCTGCTGGTGACCTCCGATCCGCAGTGGGTCAGGTCCGCCGCGCAGTCCGTATGGGGAGTGCTCGCCCTCCTCGCGACATCGGCGGCTCTCACCGCGCTCGCCTGGGCGACGGGACGCGTGCGCGGGCCGGTGGTGCCACCGCTGCCCTTCATCGATTCGGTCGTGGCCTCGGCGATCGACCGGGCCGAGGTTCTGCGCGAGCGCGCGCTCGCGCTCTTGATCGCGGGGGCCGGAATCGGAGCGCTGATCGGCGCCCTGGTCGGGGGAGCGGTCGTGGGGGCGGGGCTGGGTGGCGTTGCCGCCGTCATCGTGACCATCGTCGCCGCGACGACCCTTGGCCTGCTTGTCGCGGTGACGGCCTTGCTGGCCCAAGCCGCAGACTCGGACGGCCTGCGCCGCGACACCCGGGCAGCCGACCCGGCCAGCCGCCACCGCCTGACTGTCGCCAACCTGCTGCGCAGCCTGCGCCTTGAGCAACTCCGCGTCCACGCCGTGCGCACCACCCACATCGGCGGCGCCGTCCTCGCCGGGGACCTCCGCGCCGCGCGCCTCGACGTCGCCGCGCCGATCACCCGCGCACGGAATCGCCGGCTCCGGCCAGGCTCGCCGATCCTGACGGTCGTGCGGCGCGACCTGCTCGGTCTGCGGCGCACCCCACGACGCGCGGTTGCCGGGCTGCTCGGGCTGGGCGCGGCATACGCCCTGATCGCGGTCGCGGCCGGGCAGCCGGCGGCCCCGCGCATCCTCGGCCTCCTCGCCCTGGTGGTGGCGTATTTCGCGTTTGGCGCGCTTGCCGAGGGGGTGCGCCTCGTCGCCGACAACGCCGGGACCCCGCCACTGATCGGCCTCGCCTTCCGCACCGAGGCGGCCGCCCACCTGGTCATCCCGGTCCTCGGTGCCCTCGTCATCGGTCTGCCCGTGGTCGCCCTCGTCTCCGGCGCCACCGGCCTCGACCCTCGGATCCCCCTCGGCGCCGCCGGCGCCGCCACGCTCATCCTGGCCGGCACCACCTTGATGGCGGCATTCCGCGGCTCCCCGCCGGACCTCTCGTTCGTCGCCGAGGTCGGCCCGATGACCATGGCTTATTGGTATGCCCGTCCGGTCACCGTCGCGGCCTTCTCCGGCGGGTTGCCCCTCGCCGCACTGGCCGACCGGCCCCTTCTCGCGCCGTTGACCATCGGGTTCGTCCTCGGGGCGGGTGTGTTCACCATCTGGTACGGCCTGCGCCTCGCCCGCCAACTCGAGCTCGGTCACCGCATCTGAGTTCGCTCACCGACCACTGGATTGCTCGCCGACCACTGGAAGGATGGCGGCCATGCCACTGGTCCTTGCCGCCACACCGATCGGTGACCCGCGCGATGCCAGCGCCCGCCTCATCGCGGAGCTCGCCGGCGCCGACGTCATCGCCGCCGAGGACACCCGTCGCACCCGCCGACTGTGCGCGGCCCTCGGCGTCACCCCGCAGGGTCGATTGCTGAGCTACCACGAGCACAACGAGTCGGCGGTCACCGCCGATCTCATCGCCCGGCTCGCCGCCGGCGAGCGCGTCCTGCTCGTCACCGACGCCGGGATGCCGTCGGTCTCCGATCCCGGCTATCGCCTGGTCGCCGCCGCCGTCGCCGCCGACCTCCCCGTCACCTGTGCCCCCGGTCCCAGCGCGGTTCTGGTCGCGCTCGCCCTCTCGGGGCTGCCGGTCGACCGCTTCGCGTTCGACGGCTTCCTGCCGCGCAAACCGGGGGAGCGGGCCCGCGTCCTCGCCGACCTCGCCACCGAGCGGCGCACGATGGTCTTCTTCGAGGCGCCCCATCGCACCGAAGCCACGCTGCGCGCGTTGGCCGAGGCATTCGGTGCCGACCGCCCGGCCGCCGTCTGCCGCGAACTCACCAAGACCTACGAAGAAGTCCGCCGCGGTTCGCTCACCGATCTCGTCGACTGGGCGGCGAACGGCGTCCTGGGCGAGGTCACCATCGTGGTGGCGGGTGCGACGGCGCCGGTCACCGACCTCGCCACCGCGGTGGCGCAGGTCCGCGAGCTCATGAATGACGGCCTGCGTCTGAAGGACGCGTGCGCCGAGGTCGCCGCGCTCACCGGGCAATCCAAGAAGGCCCTGTATGACGCGGTGCTCGCCACCCGTTAGACAGGGCAGCCCCCTGGCGGACGCCCCACAGCTATGCCGCGGGGCGCGTCACCACGTAGAGCGCGTAGTCGAACGCCCTCCCGTCCCGGTGGATCGGCAGCACGACCTCGCTCACCCGGTCGGGTCCCGCCACCTCACCCAGGAGCGCCAGCAACGCCGGCTCGCGCTGCGCGGCCCAGATCACCAGCACCCCGCCGGGTGCCACCCGGGCGAGGGCCGCGCGGAGGGCGGGCTCGCCATACAGAAGGTGGTTGGGTTCGTGGACGAGGAACGAGGGTCCGTTGTCGACGTCTAGCAAGACCACGTCGTATTCGGTGCCCGCCGTCCCAAGGAAGGCACCGACATCCCCCTCGACCAGGCGAACCCGCGGATCCGCGCCGACCGCGGTCAGCGCCGGCACCAGGTCGGCGCGCGCCCAGTCGAGCAGCGCGGGTTCGAGTTCCACGACGGTGACCTCCTCGACCCTCGCATCCCGCAGGACCGCGAGGGCGGTATGCCCGAGCCCGAGCCCGCCGATGAGCACCCGGTCGGGCCGGGGACAGCGGGCGAGCGCCACTTCCGCTAATGCGATCTCGCTGGAGGTTTCGGCGTCGTCCATCGCGAAGATGCCGGCCACGATGAGTTCGTGCACCGGCCCGGCCGGACCCTGCCGAACCCGAAGTGCCACGACGCCGCGCGCACCGTCGGCGCGGGCCACGGTTCGTGGAGGCTCAGCGGGCAGCACGCCGCGATCGTATGCGGCGCCAGCCGGCCAGCTACGGGAGGCTTTCCGGCGCTATGCATGGCAAACCCACAGTCAGAAAGCCTCCCAAAGCGCCGGGTAGTGGGATTGGGCGGGAATCCGACACCCTCCGGCGGCGTGGGAGGCTACCGGCCGGTAGACCTAATCTCACACGCCACGCGGGGGGTCCGGGGCGGCGATTGTGCGAGGTGAGCGATAGGTTGCCCTCGTGGCAACCTCGACCCTTCCCGCAACGAAGCCGGCATCGCGGTCGTCGATCGGCTTGAAGCTGCTCATGGCGGCGACCGGCTTGATCTTCGTCGGCTATGTGCTCCTGCACGCCTACGGCAACCTCATGGTGCTCGGCGGCGCGGACACTTTCAACGCCTATGCACACCACCTGCGCACCTTCGGTGAGCCCATGCTGCCCTATGGCGGCCTCCTCTGGATCGTGCGCATCGTGCTGCTGGTGAGCCTGGTGCTGCACGCCTATTCGGCGATCACCTTGTGGGGACGGGCCAATTCCGCCCGCAGCACGCGCTACGCCGTCAAGAAGAATGTCGGCTCGACACTGGCCTCGCGCACGATGCGCTACGGCGGCCTCGCCCTGCTGCTCTTCGTGGTCTTCCACATCCTGCACCTGACCACCCACACCATCCACCCGCAGGGCGAGCAGCCGACGCCCTATGCCAATGTCGTCAACAGCTTCGACAAGTGGTGGCTCGTGCTGATCTATGTGTGCGCGGTGCTGGCGCTCGCCTTCCACCTCTTCCATGGCGTATGGAGCGCCGCCCAGACCCTGGGCCTGACCTCCACCGCCGCCTCCCGTGCTCGGGCGAAGCTCGTCGCCCACTTCGTCGGCGCGCTCGTCGCGACGGCCTTCTTGATCCCCCCCCTGGCCATCTTGTTCGGAATCGTGGAGTGAGTTGCTGATGACCGACACCACCACCGTGAGCACGCCCGCGGGCGTCGACGCGTCCTACTACCGTCTCGGTAGTCCGCTGGCCGACACCAAGGCCCCGGCCGGCCCGATCGAGAAGAAGTGGACCCAGCGCCGCTTCGACGCCGCCCTGGTCAACCCGGCCAACCGCCGCAAGCTGTCCGTCATTATCGTCGGCACCGGACTGGCGGGCGGCGCGGCCGCCGCGACCCTCGGCGAGGCCGGCTATCACGTCAAGTCCTTCTGCTTCCAGGACTCTCCGCGCCGGGCCCACTCGATCGCGGCACAGGGCGGCATCAACGCGGCCAAGAACTACCAGGAGGACGGCGACTCGATCTATCGCCTGTTCTACGACACGGTCAAGGGCGGCGACTACCGCTCCCGCGAGACCAACGTCTATCGCCTCGCCGAGGTCAGCGCCAATATCATCGACCAGTGCGTGGCCCAGGGGGTTCCCTTCGCCCGTGACTACGGCGGGCTGCTCGACAACCGCTCCTTCGGCGGCGTGCAGGTCTCCCGCACCTTCTATGCCCGCGGCCAGACGGGCCAGCAGTTGCTCATCGGCGCCTACCAGGCACTGGAGCGCCAGGTGGCCGCCGGCACCGTCGAGGCGTTCACGCGCCACGAGATGCTCGAACTCATCGTCGAGGACGGCCGCGCCCGCGGGATCATCGCCCGCGATCTCGTCAGCGGCGAGATCGAGACTCACCTGGCCGACGCCGTCGTGCTCGCCTCGGGTGGCTACGGCAACGTCTTCTTCCTGTCCACCAACGCGATGGGCTCCAATGTCACCGCGTCCTGGCGGGCGCACCGCAAGGGCGCCTACATGGCCAACCCGTGTTACACCCAGATCCACCCGACCTGCATCCCGGTCTCCGGCGATCACCAGTCGAAGCTCACCCTGATGTCGGAGTCGTTGCGCAACGACGGGCGCATCTGGGTGCCCAAGCGCCGCGAGGACTGCGAGAAGGACCCGCGGCAGATCCCCGAGCAGGACCGCGACTACTACTTGGAGCGGATCTATCCGGCCTTCGGCAACCTCGTGCCGCGCGATATCGCCTCCCGCCAGGCCAAGAACATGTGCGACGAGGGGCGCGGCGTCGGCCCTAAGGTCGGCGACTTCCGGCGCGGGGTCTACCTCGACTTCGCCGACGCCATCGCCCGCCTCGGCCGGTCAACGGTCGAGGAGAAGTACGGCAACCTCTTCGACATGTATGCCCGCATCACGGGCGAGAACCCCTACGAGACACCGATGCGGATCTATCCCGCGGTGCACTACGTCATGGGTGGCCTGTGGGTCGACTACGACCTGCAGTCGACGATTCCCGGGCTTTTCGTTGCCGGTGAAGCCAACTTCTCCGACCACGGCGCCAACCGCCTCGGCGCCTCGGCGCTGATGCAAGGCCTCGCCGACGGCTACTTCGTGCTCCCCAACACCATCCGCGACTACCTCGCCAAGGGCCCCTACCCCAAGATCGATGAGTCCAGCGAGGCGGTGGCCGAGGCCAAGCGCTCCGTGGAGGAGCGCACCCAGCGGCTGCTCGCGGTCAACGGCGAGCGCTCCGTCGACTCCTTCCACAAGGAACTCGGCAACATCATGTGGGAGTACTGCGGGATGGAGCGCACCGAGGAGGGCCTGCTCAAGGCGATCGACCTCATCCGCTCGTTGCGCGCCGAGTTCTGGCGCAACGTCCGCGTCCTCGGCAGCGCCGACACCCTCAACCAGAGCCTGGAGAAGGCCGGCCGCGTGGCCGACTTCCTGGAACTCGGCGAGTTGATGTGCATCGACGCGCTCCACCGACGCGAGTCGTGCGGCGGTCACTTCCGTGGCGAGTCCCAGACCGAGGACGGGGAGGCGCTGCGGCATGACGACCAGTTCCTCTACGTCGCGGGCTGGGAGTGGGGCGCCGGAGACAACGACCCCAACCAGCCGGGAGAGTCGATGGGCACTCCGGTGCTGCACAAGGAAGATCTCGTCTACGACGCCATCCAGCTCAAGCAGCGCTCCTACAAGTAGCCCGCCCCGCGACGAAAGCAAGCCAACGTGAAACTGACTCTGAAGATCTGGCGCCAAGACGGCCCTCGCGCTCGCGGTGAGCTGAAGACCTACGCCGTCGACGACATCTCCGAAGACATGAGCTTCCTGGAGATGCTGGACGTCCTCAACGAGCGACTCAACGCCAAGGGCGAGGAGCCGATCGCGTTCGACTCCGACTGCCGCGAAGGCATTTGTGGGATGTGCGGGCTGATGATCTCCGGCGAGGCCCACGGCCCCGAGAAAACCACCACCTGCCAGCTGCACATGCGCAGCTTCCGCGACGGCGAGACGATCACCGTCGAGCCGTGGCGCGCCGACGCCTTCCCGATCATCCGTGACCTGGTCGTCGACCGCAGCGCCTTCGACCGCATCATCCAGGCTGGCGGCTTCATCTCGGTCAACACCGGCGCAGCCCCGGAGGCCAACGCCGCCCCGGTGCCGAAGCCGCACGCCGACCGCGCCTTCATGGCGGCCGAATGCATCGGCTGCGGTGCGTGCGTCGCCGCCTGCCCCAACGCCAGCGGCATGCTCTTCATGGGCGCCAAGGTGACCCACCTCGGCGAGCTTCCGCAGGGCCAGCCGGAGCGCGCCAAGCGTGTCCAGGCCATGGTCGCCACCCACGACGGCGCCGGTTTCGGCGGCTGCACCAATATCGGCGAGTGCTCGCACGCCTGCCCCAAGGGCATCCCGCTCGATGTGATCAGCCAACTCAACTCCGACCTGCGCAAGTCCGCCAGCGGTCGATTCTGACCGGGTCGACCGGGCCAGCAGCCATGGACCAGAGCGAGCAGCAGCACGAGATCGAGGTCTTCTGGGAGCTGGCCAAGGTCAAGGCCAAGCTCAACCGCTTCGAGGTGTATGCAGGGGTCAACGCCCGGTCGGCGCTCATCCCGCCGGCCTGGGCGTTCGGCGCAACCCCTGAGCAGGCCGACTCCCTCCTCGCTCTGGTCCTCGACGGCATCAAGACCGGGACCGCCGGTGCACTGTGGGACTACGAGGTCGAGAACGAACCCGTCCCCGAGCCGGGCACCTTGTCGATCATCCTCGACGGCGCCGGCCACCCCCGGGCCCTGATCGAGACGACCGCCGTGTCGGTGGTCCCGTTCCACGAGGTCGACGCCGACTTCGCCGCCGCCGAGGGTGAGGACGACCGATCCCTGGCGAGTTGGCGGCGTATCCACCAAAAGTTCTTCACCGAGGTCGCCGACCACGACCGCGGCTTCCATCTCGACATGCCGGTCGTCTGCGAACGCTTCCGACTGCTCTATCCCACCCGCCGCAACGCCTAAGTGGCCGTCACGCCTAGGCAGCCGTCACGCGGGCCGAGACGGCCGGCAGCCGATGCCCGAGCGACTGGACCAGCGACGCGCCGACCGTGGCAATCAGAATCAGGGCTCCCCATACGCTGAAACGGTCGTGGTCGAGCAAGGTGAGATACAGGGCCGGCGCCACGATCCCGGCCACCACCCACGACAGTTGGTATGCCGCGAGGTAGCGCCCGCGAAGCTCCTCCGGCGCCGCCTCGACCGAGGAGGCGGACAGCGGTGGCCCGCCAAGCATCTCCCCGAACGTATAGATCCCCACCGCGACCAGCACTCCGGCGACCGCGGCGGCGCGCGGCAATGTCCCGCTGGCGGCGAGGACGAGGAAGCCGGCGGCATACATCCCGAAGGCGAGCACGATGATGCGGAACCGGCGATGCCCGCTCATCCGGCGCACGACCAGCCCTTGGCCGAGGCCGACCATGATCGTGTTGACCGTGAACAACGCCCCGCTCACCCACCCGGGCAGGCGCAGGACGTCGATGGCATAGACCGGCATCGCGATATTCAGCGACACCGTGCTCAGGGCGTATGCCGCGTTCGTCGTCACGAGGACGAGGTAGGGGTGGTCTCGTAGCACCATCCCCCATCCCGGGCGGGCGACCCCGGCGTCGCGCGGCACCGGGCCACCGGCGGGGACGCGGGTGAGGGCGGCGAAGGCGAAGAGATAGCTGACCGCATTGGCCAGCACGAGGGCATGGAAGGCCCGGTCCGTGCCGATCATGACGACGGCGCCGGCCGCGAGCCCACCGATCGCGAAACCGACATTGCGCAAGGCGCCGAGGAAGCCGAACCACACCTCCCGCTCACCGGGCTCCGTGCTCGCGGCGACGAGATTGGAGTAGGCGCTCCAGAACGCGCTCTGCCCGAGGGCGGCGAGCGTCTCCACCGCCACGATGGCCCAGAAGGTGTCGGCGAAGACATAGCCGACGAACGCGACGGCCTGAATCAGGTTGCCCGCCAGGATAATTCGCTTGGCGCCGAAGCGGTCGACGAGGCCGCCCGCGACGAGCACGAAGGGCACCGCCATGACGGCGGCGAGGCTCATCGCGAGCCCGACGCGGGTCTTGCCGGCGTCAGTGGTGACAAGGAAGTAGAGCACCGAGACCGGGATGAAGACGCCGCTACCGAGCGCGTCGATCCCGATTCCGGTGACGAGGGCGGGGTGCCGGCGCGCGTCCGGGAACCCCAAGCGCTGCAGCACCCGCCGAGTCTCGCATCTCTCGCCGCTGGCCGCAGGCTAATTCGAGGTCGCGCGATGCTGGGGTGTCCTTGTCCCTGTTGCGAGATTCCCGGAGGGGGTCCCCGCGGAGTATCGGAGCGAGGGACGAGCGGAGAACTTCGTGGGGTTTTAGAGCCAGGCCCAATGCTCGTGCAGCAACGTGTAGCCCACGAACGCGACGATGTCGAGCACCGCGTGCGCGATGACGAGCGGCAGGACCCGCCGGGTCCGGGTGTAGACATAGCCGAAGATCATCCCCATCACGAGGTTCCCGACGAAGCCGCCGAAACCCTGATAGAGGTGGTAGCTCCCGCGCACGAGGGCCGAGACGCCGATGGCGACCGGCGTGCTCCAGCCGGCCTGCCGCCATCGGGTGAGCAGGTAGCCCACCATCACGACTTCTTCGAGGATGGCGTTCTGGAAGGCGGCCAGGATCAGCACGGGGATGGTCCACCAGTGGTCGGCGAGGTTCGCCGCCGCGATGGTGGTGTTGAGACCGAGGGCGCGGGCCACGGCATACAAACCCAGGCCGGGTATGCCGATCACTCCCGCGAGCAGGATTCCTCGCCCGAGATCCCTCCCGGGCTCGCGGGCGTCAAGGCCGATGAAGGCGGGGGCAGCGGGATCGTCGCGCCGGAGCAGGTGCACCGCCAATGCCGCGGGCAGGACGCCGAGGGCGATGGGGAGCAGTTGGTAGGCGAGATCGAGCCACGGCCGGTCGGGGGTGACCGAGTTGTTCATCGAGGTCGTCTGCTGGGCCAGCGCGATGTGCTTGGTGAGCTTGTCGATCAAGCTCAACAGCGACCACAGGGCCGACGCGCCCAAGCTCAGTCCCAGCAGGAGCCACGTCTCGGCCAGGAGGGTGGCCCGCTGCAGGCCAGTGGCGGGCAAGGCATCGGTCATGCAGGCCAGTATCAGTGGCCGAGGACGAGACCGCGGTAGTAGGTCGGGATCGACTCGTGGCGGGTGATGCGCGCCGTGTGGTTGCTGCGGATGGCCGGGGTCGCGAGGGCGATCAGGGCGATGCCGAGGACGATGGCGGCGGCAGAGACGAGGCCGGTGAGGAAGGTGGTGACAGTGGCGAGGTAGGTCATGGTGCCCATGGCTGCTTCTTCTTTCTCTACAGGTGTAGTGCTTTCTCCAGAGACTACATATGTAGTGGTCGCGATACAACTCCAGACCGGCACAATGTCTGCGTGCCGTCGAAACTTGCCCCTGACTTCGGGTTGGGGCCGCCCGCCACGGGCCGCCGTCGTGAGCTGCTCGATGCGGCAGCGGATGTCGTCGCGCATGGCGGGCTGCGGGCATTGACGCACCGCGCGGTGGATGCGCAGGCCGGTCTGCCCGAGGGGTCAACGAGTTCGTCCTACCGGACGCGGCTTGCGCTGCTTACGGCCCTGATGGAGCACATCGCCTGGCTGATGGCGCACCGGATCGAGGCCGCGCGGACGCGCATTGCCGACATTCCGGCGCAAGAGCACGAGCAATGGGTCGAGGAGATCGTCGCGCTCGCGGTGGATTTGGCCAAGCAGCCCCGGCTGGTGCGCGTGCAGGCCGAACTCACGCTGGAGGCGGTGCGTACGCCGGAGCTTCGGCTCACCTTTGCCCCCTGGCGTGGCCGGTTCCTGGATTTGGTGGGACGAATTGCCGAGGCCGTCACTCCGGGAGTAGTTGAAGGGCGTGTCGAGACCGTGGTGGCTGCCTTCCAGGGCGTGCTCACGACGTCACTGATCCAGCCGGATGACGAGCGGGCGGCCTATGTCGAGCGAGGCACCCGGCAGTTGTTGGCTCTGCTTGAGCAGCAGCCGCCTCAGGCGTAGGACGCGCCCGAATCGCCATACGAGCCCGGTCCGTCGATCGGGTCGCCCCGGCGGCGGCGCCACCGGCGAACGCGTCGCCACAGCCAGAAGAAGAGTCCGAAGAGCGCGATCAGGGCCAGGATCACCAGAATCGGCAGGAAGATCGCGATGAGGGACAGGCCGACCGAGGCGCCGTCCTCCAAGGTGGATACCACCGGGGCCCCCGCGCCCAGGGTGCCCGCGTTGATGGCCGGGCGCGCGACGACCTTGCCCGAGTGAACCAGGCCGGAGACGACGACGCCGAGGACGATGCCGATCCACGAGTGCTCGCGCATCCAGGCGGAGTTGTCTAGTTGCTCGGCCGCGGAGGTCGCCGCAAAAATCAGGCCACCCATGCTGGGGCGGATGAACGTCTGGATGCCGTCGTTGAGGGTGTCGATGGCCGGGATCTTGTCGACGACGACCTCGGTGAGCAGCAGGACCGCACCGATGCCGATCGCCCACCAGCTCTCGATCCAGGCGTAGGACTGGGGCAGGGTCAGGACGTCGGTGAAGCGAGCCAGCAACGCGACGATGAGGAAGGGGATGTAGGCGTTGAGGCCGGCGGCGGCCGAGAGCCCCATGCCGGTCAGGGCGGCGATCATGAGCCGAGGGTACGCGCGCCGCGGACGCAGCGGGTCGCTAACGATCGGTGCGGTTACTGATTAGTAGCCGACCGACTGTTATCAGATTCTGCTCGCGGCATTCTTACTGATTAGTAGTTAATGGCTAAACGAACAAAGGCGGAGCGGGGAAAGATCCCCGCTCCGCCGTTGTTGTCGAGCGTTAACCGCGACAGGCTAGTGCCTGGCGATCAGCGCCACTGGAAGGCGCCGTTGTAGGCGCGGTTCGGGTAGTAGCAGTTCGCGACCGAACGGCCACCCCAGACCTGGTTCTTCCAGGGGCCAACCGCGCTGAACGTCGCGCCGTTCGGGCGCTGGCAGTAGGCCACCGCACGGAACTGCGTGCCGGGCGTCGAACCGGGGCAGTCGACCCAGACCGAGCGGAACTGCACCCGGCCGGGGCAGGTGATCTTGGCGTCGCTCGCGCCGACCTGGGCGGCCGATGCGGAGGTAGCCGCGCCGACACCGAGGGTGCCGGCGAGGGCAACGCCTGCGAGAACTCCAGTAATACGCTTCATTGTTTTCCCTCCTTGCAGGTCCCAATTCAATGGTTGACCTGGGGACCGATTCTTTGGTGTGCCAACCATGCAGGAAAGACCATATACAGGCACTTCCGGCAAGCGCAAAGGCAAGAGTTAGTTGATTTGTCAACCCTGTTGGGGGCGTCGCCGGCGCCTGGGTCGGCGCCGGTGGAGGCGAACCGGGGCCCACCGCCGGCCGGCCGAACTGGCCGGGCCCGGAGGGCAACCTAGGATTCCGGCATGACCAAGGTCCTCACCGCCGTCGCCTGGCCCTATGCCAACGGCCCGCGCCACCTCGGGCATGTCGCGGGTTTCGCCGTGCCCTCTGATGTGTTCAGTCGCTACCTGCGTATGGCCGGCGACGAGGTGCTGATGGTGAGTGGCTCCGACGAGCACGGCACGCCGATCCTGGTCCTGGCCGACAAGGCGGGGGTCACCGCCCGTGAGTTGGTGGACGTCAACCACGCGATCATCGCCCACGAACTCGCCGACCTCGGCTGCTCCTATGACCTCTACACCCGCACCACGACTGGCAATCACTACGCCGTCGCGCAGGAGTTGTTCACCCAGGTTTGGCGCAACGGCTATATGGTCGAACGCACTCAACGCGGCGCGATCTCCCCCTCCACCGGGCGCACCCTGCCGGACCGCTATATCGAGGGCACCTGCCCGATCTGCGGCTATCGCGAGGCGCGCGGCGATCAGTGCGACAACTGCGGCAACCAACTTGAGCCCGAAGACCTGATCGAGCCGCGCTCGAAGATCAACGGCGAGGTCCCGGATTTCGTTGAGACACAGCACTTCTTCCTGGACCTGCCGGCGCTCGCAACGAGCCTGCGCGCCTACCTCGACGGCCGGGAGGCCAGTCGCACGTGGCGGCCGAATGTCATCAAGTTTTCCCTCAACATCCTCGACGACATCAAGCCACGCGCGATGACCCGAGACATTGACTGGGGCATCCCGGTGCCGCTGGACGGCTGGCGCGATCTGCCGACCAAGAAGCTCTACGTGTGGTTCGACGCCGTGATCGGCTACCTCTCCGCCTCCATCGAATGGGCCCGCCGCCACGGCGACCCGGAGCGTTGGCGCGAGTGGTGGAACGACCCGGAGGCGCTGTCCTACTACTTCATGGGCAAGGACAACATCACCTTCCACTCCCAGATCTGGCCGGCCGAGCTGCTCGGCTATATGGGCAAGGGCGACAGGGGCGGCGACCCGGGGATGTATGGCGAGCTGAACCTGCCCACCGAAGTGGTCTCCTCCGAATACCTCACGATGGAAAGCCAACAGTTCTCCACTAGCCGCGGCCACACGATCCTCGTGCGCGATGTCCTGACCCGCTACCAGCCGGACGCGCTGCGCTACTTCATCTGCGCCGCCGGACCGGAGACTTCCGACGCCGACTTCACCTGGCGCGACTTCGTCCAACGCACCAACTCCGAGCTCGTCGCCGGCTGGGGCAATCTCGTGCAGCGCACGGCGACCATGCTGCACAAGAACTTCGGTGAGATCCCCGTATGCGGACCGCTCGAACCCGAGGACGAGGCCGTCCTCGCCGCGGTGGAGACCGGGTTCGAGGTCGTCGGTGGGCTGCTGCGTCGCCAACGGCTGCGGCAGGCAACCGCCGAGGCGATGCGCGTCGTCGGTGAGGTCAATGCCTACATCTCCCGCACCGAGCCCTTCCGGATGAAGGGGGAGGACCAGCGCGAGCGGCTCGCCACCGTCCTGCACGTCTTGGCTCAGTGCGTCAGCGACTGCAACACCATCCTGGCCCCGATGCTCCCGCACTCCAGCAATGCGGTCCACCGGGTGCTCGGCGGCGAGGGCGAGTTCATGCCGATGCCGACGGTGACTGACGTCACGGACCTAGACAACGGCAGCGCCTACCCGATCATCACCGGCGACTACTCCGCGACGCCCACCTGGGCCCGCCGCCCGGTGGTGGCGGGCACGCCCATCGGTAAGCCCGCACCCGCCTTCGTCAAGCTCGACGAATCGGTCGTCGCCGAGGAACTGGCCCGGATGGCGAACTGAGCAGCCGTATGCCGCGCGACACCTCCCGCCGCTCCCGCCCCGAGGCGCCGGAGCCGTTGCCGATGCCGTTAGTGGACAACCACACTCACCTCGACATCGTGCGCGACGACGTGCCTGCGGTGGAGGTGGACGATGCGCTCATCGCCGCCGCGGCGGTCGGCGTCAACCGCGTCGTGCAGATTGGTTGTGAGGTGGCCAGCGCCCGGGCGAGCGTCGCGATGGCGAGGGTGCATCCGGGCGTCGTCGCCGGCGTCGCCCTGCACCCGAACGAGGCACCCCGGCTGGCCGCCGCTGGGGGGCTGGGCGCGGCATACGCGGAGATCGAGGCGCTGAGCGCCGATCCCCGGGTGCGGGTCGTCGGTGAGACCGGCCTGGACTACTTCCGGACGGGGGAGGAGGGCCGGGCCGTGCAGCACGAGTCCTTCCGGTGGCATATCGACCTGGCCAAACGTCGCGGGCTCCCGCTGCAGATTCACGACCGGGACAGCCACGCCGACATCCTGGCGGTGCTCGACGAGGTCGGCGCGCCCGATCACGTTGTCATGCACTGCTTTTCGGGTGACATGGCGTTCGCGCGTGAGTGCCTGGACCGGGGGTTCTTCCTGTCCTTCGCCGGGCCGGTGACGTTCAAGAACAATCACGCGCTGCGGGACGCGCTCGCGGTGACCCCGATCGAACGCGTGCTGCTGGAGACGGACGCGCCCTACTTGACTCCGCATCCCTGGCGCGGCGCGGTCAATTCGAGCTATCTCTTGCCGTTGACGGCCCGCGTGGCGGCGGGCGTGCTCGGCGTGGCTACTGCGACCCTCTGCGCGGCCGTCTCCGAGACCGCCGACGCCCTCTACGGCCCCTGGTAGTTCTGTGACGGGTGTGACGACCGTTATCCAAATTTGACCTTTCGCCACGGGCCCGGGCACTCTTGAGGTGTTAGCCGTGGCAGCGCAGGTCGCGAACACGGCGGCACGAAGCGCCGACACAGTGGTCGGCCGGCCTCGACATACGGCCTGAATCGTCCCCCGATCCACGCCCCACGCCCGGGTCTTCTCGTGCTGCCCGCGAACTCCGCCGATCGGGAACCACAACATTGGAGCACCTTTGAATTTCCTTCCGGCTCGTCGCGTCGCCCAGTTCGGTATCGCCGGCGCCCTCGTCGCCGGGGTGGCCGGCGTTGCCCACTTCGACAAGTCCGTCGACCTCTCGGTCGACGGCAAGACCCAGTCCGTTCACGCGTTCGCCGGCACCGTCGGTGACCTGCTCGCCGACGAAGGCGTCAAGGTCGGCTCGCACGACCTCGTCGTCCCGGGTCTCAACAGCCCCCTCTCGGACGGCCAGAAGGTCGTCGTCCGCTACGGGCGCAAGCTCACCGTCACCATCGACGGTGCGAAGAAGGAGTACTGGACCACCGCGATGACTGTTGGTGACGCCCTGGCCGAGCTCGGCCTGCGCGCCGACGACGCGGTCCTGTCCGCCTCCCGCTCCTCGATCCTGGGCCGCGAGGGCCTGGCGATGAGCATGATCACCCCCAAGAGCATCACGGTCCGCGCCGACGGCAAGACCACCAACAAGACCACCACTGAGCCGGACGTCAAGTCCCTCCTGGCGCTGCTGAAGATCAAGGTCGGCAGCAAGGACCTGGTCAACCCCAGCCTCGACACCCCGCTCAAGAGTGGCATGAAGCTCACGGTCACCCGCGTCGACACCAAGACGGTCAAGAAGACGACCAAGATCGGCTACGACACGATCCGCAAGAACGACTCCACGCTCTACAAGGGCGAGACCAAGGTCGTGACCGCGGGCCGCGAAGGCACCCGAGTGACCACCTACGCCTACGTCCTGCACGACGGCAAGGTCGTCAAGAAGACCAAGGTCTCCTCGAAGGTCACCGTGACCGCGCGCGACGCCGTGCTCGCGGTGGGCACCAAGACCCGCCCGGCCACAACCACCCCGAGCACCGGCGGTGGCAGCACCCCCACCACGACCACGCCCACGAGCGGCGCCGGGATCAACCTCGCCAACGCGGCGATGTGGGACCGGATCGCCATGTGTGAGTCCGGTGGCAACTGGCACATCAACACCGGCAACGGCTACTACGGCGGTCTGCAGTTTGCCTCCGCCAGCTGGCTCGCGTGGGGCGGCTGGCTCGCGTGGGGCGGCGCGGACTTCGCGCCGCGCGCCGACCTGGCCAGCCGCGAGCAGCAGATCACCGTCGCCAACCGCTACTACGCGGTGGCCGGGCTCTCTCCGTGGGGCTGCGCGCACGCCGCCTGATCCCCTTCCACGCCGGCCGGCATGGCGCCCGACTATCTTGGGCGGCATGCCGGCCGACGTCATTTATCTGGGAGCCGGCGCGATCCGGGAGATCGCCGCCCGCCTCGGCGTGAGGCCGACGAAGGTGTGGGGCCAGAACTTCGTGGTCGATGCCAACACCGTCAAGCGCATCGTCCGCCTCGGTGAGGTCGGCGAGCGCGACGTCGTGATCGAGGTGGGGCCCGGGTTGGGCTCGCTCACCCTGGGGCTGGCCGACGCGGCATACGCCGTGTATGCCGTGGAGATCGACCCCGTCCTCGCCGCCGCACTGCCGACCACCCTGGCCGAGCTCGCCGGCGAGCGCGCGGCGCGCGTCCACGTCCTCAACCAGGACGCGCTCACGCTCACCGAGTTGCCCCGGGCACCGACCCGGCTCGTGGCGAACCTGCCCTACAACGTCTCGGTGCCGGTCGTGCTGCACCTCTTGGAGCGCTTCCCGAGCATCGAGCGCGTCCTGGTGATGGTCCAGTTGGAGGTCGCCGAGCGGCTCGCCGCGCCTCCTGGGAGCCGGACGTATGGCGCGCCCAGCGCCAAGGCGGCGTGGTACGGCTCCGTGCGCCTCGCCAGCACGGTGCCGCGCAGCATCTTCTGGCCGGTCCCCAATGTCGACTCCGGGCTGGTGTCGATCACGCGGCACGAACCGCCCGCGACGACCGCCACCCGGGCCGAGGTGTTCTCAGTCGTCGACGCCGCCTTCGCGCAGCGCCGCAAGATGCTGCGCTCGGCCCTCGCCCGCCTCGCGGGCTCCCCGGCGGCGGCCAATGACGCCATCACCATGGCCGGGATCGATCCGACGCTTCGCGGCGAACAACTGACCATCACCGACTTCGCCTCGATCGCCGCGGCCATACCGCATGGCTGAGCCGCAGGTGTCGTCGGGGACCCCTCCGCCGGGCGTCGGTTCATGATTAGGTGGGCACCATGACGGGGTCAACGACGCGGACGACGGCGGTCCACGTGCGCGTCCCCGCGAAGGTGAATCTCGAACTGCGCGTTGGGCCTCCGCGCGCCGACGGCTTCCATTCGCTCGCCACGATCTATCAGGCCGTGAGCCTTTTCGACACTGTTTCGGTGACGCCGGCCGAGGACTGGCAGATCACCCTCAGCGGCCGTACGACCGAGGGGGTGCCAGCCGATGCGGGCAACCTCGCGGTCCGGGCGGCCGCCGCCCTCGCCGAGGCCGCCGGCATCCGCCAGCGCGCCGCCATCCGGCTCACCAAGGAGATCCCGGTCGCCGGGGGCATGGCCGGTGGGTCGGCCGACGCGGCCGGCGCCCTCGTGGGCTGCAACCGCCTGTGGGGGCTGGACTGGCCGCTCGATCGGCTCGCCTCGATCGCGGCCGAACTCGGCAGCGACATTCCCTTCCTGCTGCACGGCGGCACTGCCCTCGGCAGTGGCCGCGGCGAGCAGGTTGTGCCCGTGCTGGCCAAGGGCACTTATCACTGGGTGTTCGCGCTCGCCGACGGCGGGCTGTCCACCCCGGCGGTGTATGCCGAGTGCGACCGCCTCCGCGCCGGGACGCACGTTCCCGAGCCTCGCCCGAGCGTCGGTCTGCTCGGTGCCCTGCGTTCCGGCGACGTCCTCGACGTCGCCGAATGCCTCGGCAACGACCTCGAACCCGCCGCCATCTCGCTGGCCCCCAAACTCGGAGACGTTATCGAGGAGGGCCTGTCGTATGGCGCTCTGGCCGCCCTGGTGTCCGGCTCCGGGCCCACGGTGGCTTTCCTGGTCGCCGGCCGCGAGGCGGCCATCGACCTGTCCGTCGCCCTCGTCTCGACCGGGGTCGTGCGCGACGTCCGCCGCGCCACCGGCCCGGTCCCGGGGGCCCAACTCGATGGCGGCGCCGCAAGCTGATGGCCAACCTGATCAACCTCGAGCGCGCGACGCTCGCGGCCGGCACGCGGCTGATCCTGGACGAGGTGTCGCTCGGCGTCGGCACGGGCGAGCGGATCGGCGTCGTCGGCAGCAATGGCGGCGGCAAGACCAGCCTGCTTCGCGTCCTGGCCAAGGAACGCGACCTCGACGCGGGACGGTGCACCCATACGAGCTCTTTGCGCCTGGCCGGGGTGGCTCAGGACGACGAACTCGCCCCGGATGCAACCATCCGTGACGTCCTGCATGGTGACCAGGAGACGCACGTCTGGGCCGGTCAGGCGCACATCCGGGAGATCAGC
Source organism: Nostocoides jenkinsii Ben 74 (assembly GCF_001046875.1). GTDB lineage: Bacteria > Actinomycetota > Actinomycetes > Actinomycetales > Dermatophilaceae > Nostocoides_A > Nostocoides_A jenkinsii. The sequence goes on along the minus strand of NZ_HF571038.1, from coordinate 1,819,213 downwards.
GCCGGCCTGCTCGGTGACGCGCAGGCGAGCGCCGTCGGCGGGTTGGACGCCACGGTCGGGACGCTTTCCGGCGGCGAGCGGCGCCGGGTCGCGCTGGCCCGGGCCCTGGTCGCCGACGCCAACGTGCTCTTCCTGGACGAGCCCACCAACCATCTCGACGTCGAGGGCGTCGCCTGGCTGGCCGACTACCTGACTGGCACGTGGATGACGCCCGAGCGCAGCTTGATCGTCGTCACGCACGACCGCTGGTTCCTCGACGCGGTGACCACGATGACGTGGGAAGTAGTCGACGGGCGAGTGGAGGCCTACGAGGGGGGCTACGCGGCATACGTCCTGGCGCGCGCGGAGCGCGAACGCATCGGCGCCGTGACCGCCGAGCGGCGCGCCAACCTGCTTCGCAAGGAGTTGGCGTGGCTGCGCCGGGGCGCGCCGGCCCGCACGAGCAAACCGAAGTTCCGGATCGAGGCCGCCAGCGCCCTGATCGCCGACGAGCCGCCGCCACGCGACAGTGTGGCGCTGGCGCGCTTCGCCAGCGCCCGCCTGGGCAAGGACGTCGTGGACCTGCACGATGCGTCGTTGGCGCTGGGCGGCACGACGCTGCTCGATCGCGTCACCTGGCAACTCGCCCCGGGGGAGCGACTGGGCATCGTCGGGGTTAACGGCTCCGGCAAGTCCACCCTCCTGCGCGTCCTGACCGGGCAACAGCCGCTCGACTCCGGCCGGCGCAAGGAAGGCGTGACCGTCAAGATCGGCTTCGTCACCCAGGAGGTCCGCGAACTCGACGCGCTCGGCGACGCGAGGGTCATCGACGCGATCGAGTCGGTGCGCACCACGACGACGATCGACGGCAAAGCCGTCAGCGCGAGTCAGCTCGCCAAGCGGCTCGGCTTCCCGGGGCCGCGACAGCAGGCGCGCGTCAGCGACCTGTCCGGGGGCGAGCGGCGGCGGCTGCAGATCCTGCGCGTCCTGCTGGACGAGCCGAATGTCCTCTTCCTCGATGAACCCACCAACGACCTCGACATCGACACCCTGACCGCGCTGGAGGACGTCCTGGACGGCTGGGCCGGGACGCTGGTCGTGGTCTCCCACGACCGCTACCTACTCGAACGCGCCACCGACAACCAGGTCGCGCTGCTCGGCGACGGCCGGGTGCGTCGCCTGACCGGGGGAGTGGAGGAGTACCTCACTCTGCGCCACGCCGGCATCGGCGCGACCCGGCCACCTGCGGCGAGCCCCGCGGGAGGCGGGGGTGGGGGAGTGTCCGGGAGTACTGCCCATACGGGCTCGGCGGCGGAGGTCCGTGAGGCGCGCAAGATGATCGCGCGGGTGGAGAAAGCGTTGCAGCGCATCCACGAGAAGGAGGCCCGGCTCCACGCGGAGATGGCCACGGCGGCCAACGATCACACCGTCCTGGCCCGGCTCACCGGGCAACTGCGGGAGTTGGCGGCGCAGGAAAGCGCGCTGGAGGAGGAATGGTTCGTCGCGGCGGAGATCGCCGGGTGACGTTCAGTCGAGTTGGGCGCCGAGACCCCGCAGCAGCGTGGCGAGCTGCGCCCGGTCGGCATCGTTCAGGCCGCGCAGTAGATCCTTCTCGTGGGCGAGGAGGCCGATCATGGCCCCGTCGACGTGCTCGCGCCCCTGCGTCGTCAACGTCACGATGACGCCGCGCCGATCGCGCCGCGACGGAGATCGCCGCACCAGCCCCTTGGCCTGGAGACGGTCGATGCGATTGGTCATGGTCCCCGAGGTCACCAGGGTCTCCTCGGCGAGTTGCCCGGGGGAGAGTTCGTATGGCGTTCCCGCCCGCCGCAGCGCGCTCAGGACGTCGAACTCCCACGACTCCAGCCCGTATGCCGCGAAGGCCACCCCCCTGTCCTGCTCCAGTCGGCGAGCGATGCGGGAGACGCGGGAGAGGACCTGCAGGGGGGAGACGTCGAGATCGGGACGCTCCCGCTGCCACGCGGCGACGATGGCGTCGACGTCGTCGGGGTGCGGCCGGGCGTCCATTCCCAAAATGGTAGCCGTCAAGTATCTTGACGTCGAGAGACTTTGCCGACGGAAGGTAGTGGGATGTCGACGACCTGGGATCCGCAGCAGTACGCGCTGTTCTCTGACGAACGCAGCCGTCCGTTCGGCGACCTGCTCGCGCAGGTGGGTGCGGCCTCGCCGGGACTGGTTCTGGACCTGGGGTGCGGCAATGGCCCCCTGACGCTGGCCCTGGCGGAGCGATGGCCACAGGCCCGCGTCGTCGGCGTGGACTCCTCGCCGCAGATGCTGGCGAAGGCGGCGTCTCTCCCTGGTGCCGACCGGGTCGAGTGGCGAGAAGCCGATCTCACGGACTGGGACGTCACTTCGATCGACGGCCCGCCCGACGTCATCGTGAGCAATGCCACACTCCAGTGGATCCCGCGGCATTTGGAGTTGCTGACCGAGTGGGCCGAGGGGCTGGCTCCCGCCGGTTGGTTGGCGATCCAGGTGCCGGCCAACTTCGACGCCCCCAGCCACGCCCTCATGCGGGAAGTCGCCCGCGAGCATCCTCGATCCGCGGACCTGGCCCAGGCACTGCGCCGCCCGGCGAGCGCCGAGGCAACGACCTATCTGCAACTCCTGGAGCGCGCCGGCCTGCGGGCAGACGTGTGGCAGACCACCTATCTGCATGTCCTGGACCGGGCGGGGGAGTCCGACGATCCGGTGCTGGAGTGGGTGCGCGCGACCGGGCTGCGCCCGGTCTTGGAAGTGCTCACCGATCCCGCGGAGCGGGCGGCTTTCGTGGAGCCGTATGCCGCGCGCCTCCGCGAGGCCTACCCTCGCACGGCCGTCGGGGTCGTCCTGCCGTTCCGGCGCACCTTCGCGGTGGCGCAGAAGGCGTGACGCCCGGCGAACGCCCGGCAACCGCTCGGTTCAGGGCGTGCGGGTGAGCGTGGGTGACGCCTCCATTCCGGTCAGGCCGTTCCACGCGAGATTGACCAGATGCGCCGCGACCTCGGTCTTCTTGAAGGTTCGTTGGTCCATCCACCACTGCCCCGTCAGCGCGACCATGCCGACGAGCATCTGGGCGTACATCGGGGCGGCGCGGGCGTCGAGATTGCGGGCCGTGAACTGCTGGGCCAGCAAGTGCTCGACCTGCGAGGCGACATCGCTCATCAGGCTGGCGAAGTTGCCCGTCTGCTGCCCCGGCGGTGAGTCGCGCACCAGGATGCGGAAACCGTCGGTGCTCCCCTCGACATAATCCAACAAGGCGAGGGCCGCCCGCTCGATCAGATCGCGGGCGCCGCCGGTGGAGGCGAGGGCCGTGGTGATCCGCGACGTGAGGTCGGCGATCTCGCGATCGACGACCACGGCATACAGACCTTCTTTGCCGCCGAAGTGCTCATAGACAACCGGCTTCGACACCTCTGCCCGCATCGCGATCTCTTCGACGCTCGTGCCTTCGAACCCGCGCTCGGCAAAGAGGGCGCGGCCCACCTCGATTAGTTGGGCGCGTCGCTCGGTGCCGGTCATCCGGGCTCGTCCCTGGCCCCTGCGCCCCGACCCTCGCGCCTGTCTCACGACGTCCATTCTCGCAGCAGGGCTTAGGCTTGGCTCCCGCGCGTCTCACTCGCGTTCCCCGGTTGGTCTGCTGGCAGGGCCCGCCTGACTTTGAATCAGGATTAGCGACGTTGGTTCGATTCCAACCCGGGGAGCAGCAGTTCGGCGTCTCCGCTGAGCGCGGCTCGCGCGCTGGGAGGCTGTCGGCGGTGCGTTCGATACTTCCCATTCACGCCCGCCAAGCCGGGCAGTCACCAACCATTTCGAGGGGAAGCACGCGGCCAAGCGGTCCAACGCGCCGGTCCTGATTCTCGTCGCCTTGTTCGTGCTGGCGCTCGTCTTCGTCGGCACGAAGCTCTTCGGCAACCGAGACAGCTCGCACAACCAGGCCAAGAACAGCGGCGGCGTGAGTGCGTCGGCCAGCGGGTCGGCAAGTGGCAGCGCCAGCAATTGCGGTGACTATCAGATCGTGGCGCCCGCCGAGGTGGCCTCGATCGTCACCGAGACCGTCGGTCCCAAGCTCGGTTGCCACAACGTCAAGGTCACCACGGCTTCCTCGCTCGCGTTCTTGGAGCAGTCGTCCGCGGGCACGGTGCACCCTGACGCGTGGATCACCGGCCGCAGTGTGGCTGTCGGTCTACAACGAGCGTCGCGCCGACGACACCGACCTCGCGGCCGCGTCCGTCGGCCGGGCTTCGCCAGCACCCCGGTGGTCCTTGCCGTCCCCGCCTCCCTCGCCAACGCAGACACCACCGGCCCGCACAACTGGATCGACGCTCTGGCCAAGCTGCAGCTCTCCGCGGCGGCCCCCGGCGAGTACGCCCCTGCGGCGCTGGCGTTCACCGCGGTCTGGCAGATGTTCGCCAATCTCCCGGGCGGCGAGCAGGCCGTCAGCGAGCCGTTCTTCGAGATCGTGCGTGCGCAGGTGCCGGTCGCGGCGTCCTTCGAGCGTTCTTCCAACACCTCCACGGCGCGGGCCTTCCCCACGACGGAGCAGCAGATCCGGGCGTGGAACACCGCGCACACGGCCGCCCCCATCTCGGCGATGACACCCAACGAGGGCGCGCCGATGATGAACTACACCCTCGTCCGGTTCGACCAGAGCACCACGGACGCCGACGCGTTCAGCGCGCTGGAGACGGCCCTCACCACCGACGCGGCGACCAAGGCGTTCACGGCGGCAGGCTTCCGCTCGGCCGACGGCAAGGTGGCGGCCGAGCTCGTCCCGGGCGTCCCGGTCGTGCTGCCCGGCACCGCGCCGCAGATCGGCACCAAGACCCTCGTCCGGCTCCTGAGCGACATGCAGTGGATCACCCGCAAGGTCTCGATCCTCAATGTCGTGGACGTCTCGGGATCGATGGTCGAGAAGTCGGGCGACCAGACCCGCATCGAGCGAGCCATCGACGCAGTCAACGAGACGACCTCGCGCATTCCCGACAACGCTCGCGCCGGCCTGTGGGTCTTCTCCAGCGACCGCCGTCCCGGCGGGCGCGACTACGAACAGTTGGTCGCCACCCTGGGGGTCCGCCAAGGATTCGGGCAGCCAGCGCGTCGCGCTGACCCAGGCCGTCAACTCGATCGGCACGCTGATGCGCGGCGACACGGGCCTTTACGACACGATCGCGGCCGCCTTCGAGTCCGCCCGCAAGAACTACATCGACAACACCCAGAACCTCGTGATTGTGCGCGCTCGGCCGCATCGCCATGCAGGTGCACGGCATCACGGCGAGCGCCCGCAACCCCGAAGACCTCCTGACGGCCTTCGCCTCGGCAGTGTGGACCGTCGGCACCACTGGCAACTACGACGTCAAAACCGACTGAGGCGCCCCCGCGGGACCGGGCCGCCCAAGGGGTCCGGGTAGCATGACGCGACCGCTTCGGACCAGCAATGGGAGCCCCGCGACCATGACCGACACCCGACCCGCCGCCGTCATCATCCTCGCCGCCGGCGAGGGGACGCGGATGAAGTCGACCCTCCCCAAGGTGCTCCACCGGATCGGCGGACGCAGTCTCCTCGGGCATGCGATCGCTGCCGCACGAGACACCGGCCCCGAGCATCTGGTCGTCGTCGTTCGCCACGATCGCGACCGCGTGGCGGGCCACGTCGGCGAGGTGGACGCAGCCGCCCTCGTCGCTGACCAGGACGACATCAAGGGGACCGGTCGAGCGACCGAGTGTGCGTTGGCGGCCCTCCCCGCGGACCTGGCCGGCACTGTCCTCGTGACGTATGGCGATGTCCCCCTCCTCACCGGCGAGACCTTGCGTGGGCTCATTGCGGCGCACGAGGGGGCTGGTAGCGCCGTGACCGTCATGACGGCCGTCCGGCCGGACCCGAGCGGTTACGGGCGGATCGTGCGCGCCGGGGATGGCAGCGTGCAGGCGATCGTGGAGCACAAGGACGCGACCGCCGAGCAACTCGCCATCCGCGAGATCAATTCGGGGATCTACGCCTTCGACGCCGCCGTCCTGCGCTCGGCCCTGACCCGAGTGACCACCGACAACGCGCAGGCGGAGAAGTACCTCACGGACGTCCTCGGGATCGCGCGCAGCGACGGGGCCGGCGTCGCGGCATACTCCTGTGACGACGTCTGGCAGTCCGAGGGAGTCAACGACCGCGTGCAGCTCGCCGAGCTGGGGCGCATCCTCAACGAGCGGCAGGCCGCCAAGTGGATGCGCGCCGGGGTCACGATCGTCGACCCGGCCACGACCTGGATCGATGTGGACGTCACGATCGGCCAGGACACCACCATCCTGCCCGGCACCCAGTTGCTGGGCGCCACGACGATCGGCGCCGAGGCGATCGTCGGGCCAGAAGTCACCGCGCGGGACAGTGAGATCGGCCCGCGCGCCCATGTTCGCCGCGCCGAACTTGACCTCGCGGTCGTCGGTGAGGGAGCCAGCGTCGGTCCGTTCAGCTACCTGCGGCCGGGCACCGAGCTGGGCGCCGGCGGCAAGATCGGCGGCTTCGTCGAGACCAAGAACGCCAAGATCGGACCAAAGGCCAAGGTCCCCCACCTCACCTATTGCGGCGACGCCACGATCGGCGAGGGCGCCAATATCGGGGCCGGCACGATCTTCGCGAACTACGACGGCGTGAAGAAGGCGCACACCACGATCGGCCGCCACAGTTTCGTGGGCTCCAACTCGGTCATCGTCGCACCGGTCACGGTCGCCGATGGCGCCTATGTCGGCGCCGGGACCACGCTGACCGGCGACGTCGATCCCGGGCAGATCGCGGTGGCGCGGACGAAGCAGCGCAATGTCGACGGCTGGGTGGAGCGGGCCCGGCCCGGGACGGCCACGGCGATCGCCGCGGCTGAAGCCCGAACCAATGCTGAATCCCGAACCAATGCCGAGACGGGAAAGGCCTAAGCCACCAACATGGGCATCCAGAAGAAGACGCGCAAAACCCTGATGGTCTTCGCCGGGCGCGTCAACAGCGAGTTGTCCCACGAGGTCGCGCGGATCCTCGGCACCAAGCCGGTGCCCACCCAGGTCTTCGACTTCGCCAATGGCGAGATCTTCGTGCGTTATGAGGAGTCCGTGCGCGGGTGTGACGCCTTCGTCATCCAAAGCCATGCGGCGCCCATCAACGAGGCGATCATGGAGCAGTTGATCATGGTCGACGCGCTCAAACGCGCCTCCGCCAAGCGCATCTCGGTGGTGCTGCCGTTCTATGGCTACGCCCGCCAGGACAAGAAGCACCGGGGGCGCGAGCCGATCTCGGCCCGGCTGATGGCCGACCTGTTCAAGACCGCCGGCGCCGACCGGCTGATGGCGGTGGACCTGCACACCGACCAGATCCAGGGCTTCTTTGACGGTCCGGTCGACCACCTGATGGCGCTGCCCACCCTGTGCGATTACGTCGGCAAGAAGTATGGCGCGCAGTCCCTGGCCGTGGTCTCCCCGGACGCCGGGCGGATCAAGGTCGCGGAGCAGTGGTCACGCCGGCTCGGCAATGCGCCATTGGCCTTCATCCACAAGACGCGCGACATCACCCGGCCCAATGAGTCGATCGCCAACCGCGTCGTCGGTGACGTCGCCGGCCGGCTCTGCATCTTGGTCGACGACATGATCGACACCGCGGGCACGATCGTCAAGGCCGCGGACGCGCTGGTCGGGGCGGGCGCCGCGGGCGTCGTGATCGCTGCCACGCACGCGATCTTCTCCGACCCGGCCATCGAGCGGCTGACCTCCTCCAGCGTCACCGAAGTCATCGTCACCAACACCTTGCCCATCGCCGAGGACAAGTACTTCGAGAAGCTCACCGTCTTGTCGATCGGCCCGCTCATCGCCGAGGCGGTGCGCGCGGTCTTCGAGGACGGCTCGGTCACCTCGCTCTTCGGCGGAAAGGCCTGAGACACCCCACGAAGTTTCCTCGCTCGCAAGCTCACTCCGGTACTTCGCGAGGACCCCGTCTGGGCCTAAGTCCCGTCCGGGAGTTTCGCGACCGGGCGTGACCGGGGCAAATCCGCGACGCGGACGGGCGACGGGGGCCGATTTCTTCCCCTGGGTTGCTCCCCGGTAGCATTGGGTCAAAGCCTCGGCGAGGGTGTCGGCGCGTCAGCGCCGTCCCGTGATCGACGCGGTGGTGCTCGATGACGCGCCGCCACGCGCCGCTCGTCTAGGCCCACCGCCCACGACAACGGCTGACTGTGTCTGCCGGACTGCCTAGGAGTTTGTCTTGTCCAACCACAACCACCTCACCGTCGAACTGCGCACGGAGTTCGGCAAGGGCGCTGCCCGCCGCGTACGCCGTGCCGGCAAGGTTCCCGCCGTTCTTTACGGCCACGGCACCCAGCCCGTGCACATCACGATGCCGGGCCATGACGCGATGATGGCGCTCAAGCACGCCAACGCCCTGCTCACCCTCGACATCGACGGCAAGGAGCAACTCGCCCTTGCCAAGGACGTGCAGCGCAACCCGATCAAGCCGATCATCGAGCACGTCGACCTGGTCATCGTCCGCAAGGGCGAGAAGGTCACCGTGGATGTCGCCGTTCACACCGAGGGTGAAGCGGGCCCGGAGACCGTCGTCACGGTCGAGTCCGCCACCGTCCAGGTCGAGTGCGAGGCCACCCACATCCCCGAGTCGATCGTCGTCGACATCGAGGGCGCCACGGCCGGAACCCAGATCCACGCGTCCGCCTTGGCCCTCCCCGAGGGCGTGACCTTGGTCACCGACGGCGAGACGCTGGTCGTCAACGTTGCTGCGATGATCTCGCAGGAAGTCCTGGACGCCGAGTTGGCCGACGCGGAGTCCGAGGCGGGCATCGAGCACGAGGAGCCCGTCGGCGAGGAGACCGCCGAGGCGGCCGCCGCCACCGACGAGGCTGGTGGTGCCGAGTAGGACCAGCAATGACCATCACCTCGCGCTGCGCCGACG
>NZ_HF571038.1:1777526-1810199 GCF_001046875.1 Nostocoides jenkinsii Ben 74 | reverse complement strand
GGGGGACGGCTCGCGGCTCGGCAAGCGAGCCGACGACTCGTCCGACAGGGCGTCGAAGCGGATGCGCTGCTTGCGGCGCATCTTGTCGAGGAAGACATTTGTAGTGATCCGGTGCAGCCACCCCTCGAAGTTGCCCGGCGAATAGGTCCCCAAGGACCGGAACACCCGGATGAACACATCGTGGGTGAGGTCTTCGGCGTCGTGCACATTGCCGGTGAGGCGGTAGGCCAGCCGGTAGACGCGCGCCGAATGCTCCTCGACGATCGCCTCCCAGGTCGGCGGCTGCCACGCGGCCGTCCCGGCGGCCTCGGTCAGCGTGTCGGTCATGTCTCCTCCATGGTCGGGTGAGCGCGCGCTCCCCCGTCGTCTGGTACTGATACGCGCGCGCTGTCTCTATCGTTCCCGACAAAGCTGGGATTCTGCTGTAAATCGGCCGTGGAGCGCCGCATTAGGCTGGGTAGCCATGAGTGCACCGCGCCTGGCTAGTTGGGCCTACGCCGAGGAGTTCGTCGCCGAGTCCCCGTTCGGTGAGCAAGCCCGTCACGCCGGAACCGAGTTCGGCGCCGTCCCGATCGGCACCGGCGGCGGCGCCGCCCTGCGGATGCTCGCCGCCGCGAGCGCGGCCAAGTCCGTGGTCGAGATCGGCACGGGCGCCGGCACCTCCGGCCTGTGGCTCCTTGCTGGTATGCCGCTCGACGGCGTCCTGACCACGATCGACTCCGCCCCGGAGCACTCCCGATCGGCCAAGGCGGCGTATGCCGCGGCCGGCGTCGCGCACCAGCGCACCCGGGTGATCACCGGGGCCGCGCTCGACGTGCTTCCGCGGATGACCGACGGCGCCTACGACTTGGTGTTCGTGGACGCCGACAAGGCGAGCTATCCCGCCTACGTGGAGCACGGCATACGACTGCTGCGCCGCGGCGGCATCTTGGCGCTGGACAACGTCCTGTGGCACGACAAGGTCGCCGATCCGGCGGCGCGCGATGCGACGACCGGGACCTTGCGCGACCTCGGCAAGAGCCTGCGTGACGATGAGCGGCTGATTACCAACCTGCTCCCGGTGGGCGACGGCCTGTTGGTGGCCGTCAAGCGCTGAGGCGCAGGTCGGGTCGGACGTCAGGCGGCCGGACTTCAGGCGACTGGGGTTCAGACGCCGGGAGTCAAGCCGCCGGCGTTTAGGCCGAGCCCGGCCCGGCCCCTCGGCGGAACTTCGCCGGGCCCTCGGCGATGGCGACGACCTCATACGCCTCGATGCTGATCGGCGCGCTCCCGAGCATCTCGGAGACTGGGGCGTGCGCGGCCTTTGCGGTGAAGTCGGCCTGGAAGGCGTCGCGTTCCTGGGCGGTGTCGAAGACGTAGGTTCCCTCGAACCACTCGCCGTCGCGCATGCGCCATACCTTGAAGGCGAGGCCGTCGAGGAACATGAACCGCGCCAGCGACGTGCCCACGACGTACTCGCGTAGGCGGCCAGACACATCTGACCGTGCTCCCGCTAACGACCAGCGCACGGCCAGCCCGAAACCGGCGTTCATGGGCTCCACTCCTTTGTCAGCCACCGCAAACTCAGGCACCGTAGCCCGTCCGCACCATGCTGACGATTACCGTATCGACCTCCGGAACGCCGCCTGTCCGACCTGACCAGCGCGACCCGAGCCGCGTCGGGGAATGACGAACGCCCCGGCTCCAGAAGGAGCCGGGGCGTCGTCGTGCTGAGGTTCAGCAGGTCACTTGAGACCTTCGCAGTTAGTGATGGCATCCCCGAGGGCCCGGATCTCATCCGGCGTCATCTCGACGACGAGGCGGCCACCGCCTTCGAGCGGCATGCGGAGCACGATGCCGCGGCCTTCCTTGGTCACTTCGAGAGGACCGTCGCCAGTCCTGGGCTTCATTGCCGCCATCCGCCAATTCCCTTCCTACGCCCTGGCGCGGGGTTGCCCGCGACACGGCTTGATACAGACGAGGAATCTGCTCCATCGCCACTTGTCCAATATTATCGCCCGTCCACGCGGTGAGAAGAAATTCACGACTCCGCCGATCCTCGATCGGCGTTGACCCGCGATCCCAGGAACGTCATTACGGCGGGCTCGCCCCCCAGGGCACGTAGGTGAGCAATGTCGCCGTCCACCAGAACATCCCGACGACCAGCGGCAGTGCCAGCATCAGCACCCGGCGGCGCCAGTGTCCGACGATCGGTCCACCCGTGGACGTCCGCATGGCGACACTCGCCACCAGAGCCGCCAACGGGAAGTCGAGGACGAGAAAGCGCCACATGCTGGTGATCGGCCGCACCACGGCGAAGAGGTAGAGCGGATAGGCATAGGCCCAGGCGCGCACCTCCAAAGGCAGCCACCGCCCGTGACGACCGGCGACGAGCACGACATACGCACCGAGGCAGCCCGCGACGAGGGCGATCCCAAAGACGCCGTGGAGGCCCCACGCCCAGGTGAGCCACTGGACGAACGGGCCCTTCTCGGGCCGCTGGCCCCAGACCGCCTGCACCTCATAGAAGGCGGTCGCCCGGCCGGTGCGCAGGCCGACCACGACCGGCCACGAGACGGCCGAGACGGCTACGGCCATACAGAGTGTGATCAGGCCCGCCCACTGACCTCGAAACTCCGTGCGCAGCCGACGCAGGTCACCGCCCATGCGGGCCACCAGGTGAACCAGCACGACGATGCCGACGGCCGGGGCCACCGCCCGGGTGAAGCCGAGCGGGATGACGACGGCGGCGGCCCACCAATAGCGACGGTCCATCACCAGCAAGATGGTGGCCGCGGTGAGCACGAGGGCGAGCGGCTCGCTGTAGGGCATCACCAAGATTCCGGTCGCGGGATAGAGGCACCACAAACAGGTCGCGAGCAGGGCGAGGCGATCGCGATGCGCCTGGGGCGCGGCGTGCACCGCCTTGCGGCTGATCGCCCAGATCAGAACCGCCCCGACCGCTCCCAGAACGAGATTCAGCGCCACGGCCGCGACGGTGAAGTCCAGCCCCAGGGCCATCAGCCCGCGCACGATCATCGGGAACAGCGGGAAGAACGCCCACGCGCTGTAGGTGATCTCGCCGGTGTCCCCATCGCGCGGCAGCGGCAGCGGGTAACCATCCACGGCGATCCGGCGATACCACTGGGCATCCCACAGCCGCAGGATGTCGCCGACCCCGGGATCGAGGTGACCGACCCCCGCGGGGGTTTGGAACCACGTCGCGGCCACCCACATGGCGAGGACCGCGAGGAGCCGGGTCGCGGCATACACAATGAGGATGGTGCGGATGGGGTGAGCCAGCGCCCGCCCGAAGAACTCGTTGCGACCTGCTCTCGTATGGAGCGCGCGCGCCCGAGCGGGCGCTGTCACGTCCTGATCCCGCTCACGCGGCCAGGAGTCGGTCGAGGGTCTGGGCGAACAGGCGACGCCCCGCCCAGGCACTGACAGGACCGGTCAAGAAGGGGACGGGGTCGAGCCGCGGCCCCAACTCTTCGGTCCAGCTGACCTGGGATCCACCGGTCGGCAGCGGCGTGACGCTCACGTCTGCCCACCCCTTCAACCATGCCCCGATCTTGACAATGCGGAAGCGGCCGGGCGAATCCAGGGTCGGCGGATCGAAGATCGTGACGATCATGTGATCGGCGAAGGCGACTCGGCCGACGCCGGTGATCCCGCTGAACTCCCAGCCGAGCCCGAGGGGCGCCGAGTCCGTCTGCATGCGGGTGAGCGGAATGGCGTCACCATGCGCCGCGAAATCGGTGAGTCGAGCCCAGGTCTGCGTGGCTGGAAGGCCCACGGTGCGCGTGACCGTGAAGGCAGTCACGCAATCACGTCGTCGGTCGCGGGCGGGTCGGGTTGGTCGGTGCTAGCGGACACGCGATGGGGATCGAGGTGACGGGATCCCGGCTCGGCCGCACCGGCACCGTGTTCGTATGCCGCGAGCCGCGCCTGGAGTTGGTCGAGAACCTCATCGACCTGGTCCATTCGATACCCGCGCAGCGCGGTATCGAAGTGCAGGTCATCGATATCGCGCGCCGTCGGCTCCGCGGGCAGCCTAACCAGGGGCTGGGTGTGCGTGGGCTCCGGCATCGGGTCGTACTGCGCCCGCCCGAGGATGAGCGCGGCGAAATAGGCGGCCACCAGGACCCCGACGACGAGGAAAAGGATCCAGATCATGACTGCGCCTCGGGGGTTCCGTGATGCTCGGCAGCGGGGGGCCCCCACCGGGATCCGGCCGCCGCAACGATGGCGACGGCCTCGTCCGGGTCATCGGTCAGGTGCAGCAGGTTCAGGTCTTCGGGGCTGATCGTGCCACTGGCCAGGGCCTGCTCGCGCAACCAGTCGAGCAGGCCGCTCCAGTAGTCCACGCCGATCAGCACGATCGGGAAGGAGGTGACCTTGCCGGTCTGTACGAGGGTGATCGCCTCGAAGAGCTCGTCCAGCGTGCCGAAGCCCCCGGGCAAGACGATGAAACCCTCGGCGTATTTGACGAACATCGTCTTGCGCACGAAGAAGTAGCGGAAGTTGATGCCGAGTTCGACGTACTCGTTGAGTCCGGTTTCGAAAGGCAACTCGATGCCGAGGCCGATGGACGTGCCGCCGGCCTCCACTGCTCCCTTATTGGCGGCCTCCATCAGACCCGGCCCGCCGCCGGTGATCACGCCATAGCCAGCGCGGGCGATGGCCGCACCAAGGCGCACCCCGATCTCGTAGGTCGGGTTGTCCCGTGGCGTGCGGGCGGAGCCGAAGACCGAGATCGCCGGACCGATCTCGGCCAACCCGCCGAATCCTTCGACGAACTCGCTTTGGATGCGCAGCACGCGCCAGGGGTCGGTGTGGACCCAGTCGGTCCGGCCGCGGTCGTCGAGCAACCGCTGATCGGTCGTGCTGCGCGGGACCTGGGCCCCGCGCAGGGTGAGCGGACCACGGTGGTAGACGTTTTCCGGGGAGCGCGGTTTCATCGAAGCCACCGGATCATCGCCTCCTCGCACGCGCCATACTGCGCCACCGGGCAGCGCTCGTCATCCATGTGCGCGAGGTTCGGATCCCCCGGTCCGAAGTTGACCGCCGGGACGCCCATCGCCGAGAACCGGGCTACGTCCGTCCAGCCTTGTTTGGCGGTCACCGGCACGCCCAGCGCGGCGATAAAGGCTTGTGCCGCCGGACGATTCAGACCCGGTCGAGCTCCGCCAGCGTTGTCGACAATGTCGATCTCGAAGCCGTCGAAGACCGACCGCACGTGCGCCGCCGCCTCGTCCTCGGACACCGATGGCGCGTAGCGGTAGTTCACCGTCACGACACACCGATCGGGGATGACATTGGTGGCGGTGCCCCCGCTGATAAGGACGGCGTTGAGCGCCTCGGGATACTCCAGCCCGTCGACCTCCTTGACCTCGGCGCGGTAGTCGGCCAGCCGGGTCAGGATCGGGGCGGCGTCGTGGATGGCGTTGTGTCCCTTCCACGGGCGCGCTGAGTGCGCCGCGATGCCCTTGGTCGTGATTTCGGCGCGCAGCGTCCCCTTGCAGCCCCCCTCGATGGCGCCATCGGTCGGCTCCAGCAGCACCGCGAAGTCGGCGTCTGTGATCAGCTCGGGCCGCTCGCGCTCGATGAGGCCCAGGCCGTTGTAGATGCTGTCGATCTCCTCGGCCTCATAAAAGACGAAGGTGAGGTCCCGCGTCGGGGCGGGTACGGCATACGCCAGACGAAGCATGACTGCGACCCCGCCCTTCATGTCGACGGTTCCCCGCCCACGCAGGATCTCGCCCTGCCCGCTCGGCTCCCGCACTGTTGGGAGGTTGGGCGGGTCCACCGTGAGCGGCACCGTGTCAATGTGCCCGGCGAGGACCACGCGCTCAGGCCGGTCGAGATTGGTGCGCGCAACGATGGTGTTGCCCAGCCTGACCACGTCGAGGTGCGCGAGCGGCCGCAGCGCGTCCTCGATCGCGTCGGCGAGCTCGCCTTCCTGCAGACTCACGGACGGCCGGTCGCACAGGTCGGCGGTCAGTGTCGCCGCGTCGCGGGCCAGGTCGAGGGGGTTCGGCATGGCGCCCACGATATCCGGGCCAGTTCACAGGTTCGGACATCGATTTCATAGCTTCACCACAGGTATCCCGCGCACCATCGAAGCAGTTGTTCACCCACCTCGCCTCGTCAGGAGCCATCGTGACCACCGACACCCCCACTCCCGAACCGACCGGCCGCCGCTCGCGGATCGGCACCAAGACGGCGCTGGGCGCGGCGGGCGCGGCGGCAGCGGTCGCTGCAGGTTTCGGCATCTCCGCCGCCGTGGCCGACACCCCGAGCCCCTCCGGGTCGGCGTCCGGGTCGTCCTCGGCAAGCCCGTCCGGGTCCGCCACTACGGCCCCTGGCATGAAGGGCGGCGGCATGAATGGCGGCGGCATGGGCATGCGCCACGGAGGGCCCGACGGCTTCGGCCGCGGACCCGGTCACGGACCAGGCATGGGCGGATTCGGTATGGGGCGCGGCCTCGACACCGCCGCCCTCGCCACGAAGCTCGGCGTCACCGAGGACAAGCTCACGGCGGCCCTGCAGAAGGTCGGGCAGAGCATGCGTGACCAAAGCATGTCCGACCAGGACGACAAGGCCGAGGATGGCACCCGGACCCCGCCCACCCAGGCCGAGATGGACGCGCGACAGCAGGCCTTCGCGGCGGCACTGGCCAAGGTGCTCGGCATCGACCAGGCCAAGGTGACGGCCGCCTTCGATGCCCTCCGCGCCGAGCGCGAGGCGGCGCGCAAGGCGGAGCTGTCCAGCCGCCTCGACGCAGCCGTCAAGGCCGGCAAGCTCACCGACGCCGACAAGCAGTCGATCCTCAAGGGCTTCGACGCCGGCGTTCTCGGCGGCCCGCAGCGCGACTGAGCCACGTTGCTGGAGATCGGAGCCAGCGCGGGGGCTCCCGTAGGGGCAGTCGAGGAGCGACGTCGAGCGAGGAACGAGCGAGCGGCGCGACGAAACTCCTGCCCCTACGGGAGCCCCCGCGCTGGGTCCGGGGTCGTCGGCCGTCCCGGCTCAAGTACGGGGATCTGGGGTCGTCGGTGCGCGCACATACGATGTCCGCATGACTAGCGCGACCGATACACGGATGGCGTGGGGGCACGGCCTGGCCACGGTGACGGATGCCGGGCAGGTGCTCGACACCTGGTTCCCGGCCCCGGCCTTGGGCGAGCCCGATGACGAGGCAACCCCGGCCGGCCTCGCCGCCCTGGTCGGCGCCGATGCGGAGCGCGGCGTGCGCACGGAGGCGGTCCTCGTGCGCATCGACCTCGACGCGGTGCCGGCGAGCACCTCCGACGCCTACCTTCGCTTGCATCTGCTCAGCCACCGCTTGGTCGAGCCGAACTCCATCAACCTCGACGGGATCTTCGGGCAGCTTCCCAATGTCGTATGGACGAGTGCCGGTCCGTGCGCGGTCGAGGGCTTCGAGGCCACGCGCCTGCGTCTGCGTCGGCGGGGGGCCGTCGCCGTCTACGGCATCGACAAATTTCCGCGGATGGTCGACTACGTCGTCCCGGCCGGGGTCCGGATCGGCGACGCCGACCGGGTGCGCCTCGGAGCACATCTCGCGGCCGGGACCACCGTCATGCACGAGGGCTTCGTCAACTTCAACGCCGGGACTCTCGGCACGTCCATGGTGGAGGGACGGATTAGCCAAGGCGTCGTGGTCGGTGACGGCTCCGACGTCGGGGGTGGCGCGTCCACGATGGGGACCCTTTCCGGCGGCGGGACCGAGCGCGTGCGGATCGGGCAGCGCTGCCTCCTTGGCGCCGAGTCCGGGCTCGGCATCGCCCTCGGCGACGACTGCGTCATCGAAGCCGGCCTGTACCTCACGGCCGGCACCAAGGTGACGCTCCCTGATGGCCAGGTGGTCAAGGCCCGGGAACTTTCGGGGGCGTCCAACCTGTTGTTCTTGCGTGACTCCGTCTCCGGCCGCGTCGAGGTGCGCCCCCGCGGCAAGGGGATCGACCTCAACGCCGCACTCCACGCGAACGACTGATTAGGTGGCGGCTCCACCCTCTCGCCCCCCGGGGCCGCCGGCACGCGTGCGGGACAAGAGGTTTCGGCGGCGGCGTGCCCTCGTGGCGGCGGCCCTCGCCGTGCTGCTGACCGGACTACTCGCGGTCGGCGTGGTCAGTTATCGCTGGTTCACCGGGCCGACGTGCCGCGCGGTCGCAGGCGGTCAGAGTTTTGCCTTCTCACCCGCGCAGACGCGCAATGCGGCAATCATCACCGCGATCGCGATGAAGCGGGGCCTGCCCGCGCGGGCGGCGACGATCGCGATCGCGACCGCCATCCAGGAGTCGGGGATGATCAATATCAGCCACGGCGACCGCGACTCGCTGGGGCTGTTCCAGCAGCGGCCATCGCAGGGTTGGGGCACGCCGGAGCAGATCCTCGACCCGGTCTACTCGACGAATGCGTTCTACGACGCCCTGATCAAGGTCGACAACTACACCGAAGGCGAAATCACCGCGGTCGCCCAGGCGGTTCAGCGCAGCGCCTACCCCGAGGCGTATGCCGATCACGAGGGTCAGGGGCGGGTCCTTGCCTCGACGTTGTCCGGCCACTCCCCCGCCGGCCTGGCCTGCCGACTCTCTCGAACCACCCGGACCCAGGCGACGTCGGCGGACATCACCGCCGCCCTCGTTGCCGAGATGGGGCAAACCGGGACGGCGGAGCGGGACGGGACCATCACGGTCCATACGTCCTCCACGCGCGCGGCGTGGGCTGTTGCCGAGTGGGCGGTGGCGAGCGCCGACGCGTTCGGGTTCGAACTCGTCACCGTGGCCAACCGCGAGTGGCGCCGCGGCGCGGGCCGGGGCGCCCTGGATTGGGGCACGACCGACGCCCCCTTCGACGGCACCACGGTCACGTTGACCCCCGCCTCCTGATTGGCCCCGGCCGCCTGATCCGACTCAGCGGGCCGGAGTCGGATGACTACGGGAGCGGATCAGCGCTTCAGCGCTGCGCGATCGGCACGAAATCGCGCGCACCCTCGCCGATGTAAATCTGGCGCGGGCGACCGATCTTGGTGGCCGGGTCCTCGATCATCTCGCGCCACTGGGCAATCCAGCCAGGCAGGCGGCCGAGGGCGAAGAGCACCGTGAACATCTTGGTCGGGAAGCCCATCGCCTTGTAGATCAGGCCCGTGTAGAAGTCCACATTCGGATAGAGCCTGCGCTCGACGAAGTAGTCGTCGGCCAAAGCGACCTCTTCGAGCTTCATCGCGATGTCGAGCAGCGGGTCGTCGGCGCCGAGCTTGCCGAGGATCTCGTCGGCGGTCTTCTTGATGATGGCGGCGCGCGGGTCGTAGTTCTTGTAGACGCGGTGACCGAAGCCCATCAGGCGCTGGTTGGTCTCCTTGTTCTTGATCTTGCGCATGAACTCGGCCGGGTCCTGACCGGTCTCGTGCAGGGTGGCGAGCATCTCCAGGACGGCCTGGTTAGCGCCGCCGTGCAGCGGACCGAACAACGCGTTGATGCCCGCGGACACCGATGCGAAGAGGTTGGCCTGCGAGGAGCCGACGAGCCGCACCGTTGAGGTCGAGCAGTTCTGCTCGTGGTCGGCGTGCAAGAGCAGCAGCAGGTCGAGGGCCTTGACCATCTCCGGGTCGACCTCGTAGGGCTCGGCCGGGAAGCCGAAGGTCATTCGCAGGAAGTTCTCGGGGATGGACAGGGAGTTGTCCGGGTAGAGGAACGGCTGGCCCATGCTCTTCTTATAGGCGTATGCCGCGATGGTCGGCAGCTTCGCCAGGAGCCGGATCGTCGAGATCTCGACCTCTTCGGGGTCGAACGGGTCGAGGCTGTCCTGATAGAAGGTCGACAGCGCCGAGACTGCGGACGACAGCACGGGCATCGGGTGAGCATCGCGCGGGAACCCGTTGAAGAACAGCTTCAGATCCTCGTGGAGGAGCGTGTGCCGGCGAAGCCGCGCGTCGAAGGCGTCGGCCTGCTCCTGGGTCGGCAACTCGCCATAGATCAACAGGTAGCTGACCTCAAGGAAGTTGGAGTGCTCGGCAAGTTGCTCGATCGGATATCCCCGGTAGCGCAGAATCCCCGTGTCGCCGTTGATGAACGTGATCTTGCTCGAGCACGAGGCCGTGTTGACGAAACCGGTGTCGAGCGTGACATCGCCAGTTTCCTTCAGCAGGGCCGAGATATCGAAGCCGTCCTCGCCCTCCGTCGCCGGAATCCGCTTGAGGAAGAGCTCCTTGCCCTCCGCAAGAAGCTTTGCACCCGCTACACCGTCGTCAGCCATATCGCGAAACTACCGCACCGACTTGGCCTGCGACGAGCCATGTCTCATGTGCGAAGCAGCGGAAACGCCAGCGGGATCGGCCAGACTGCCGCCATGCGCGTGCTCCATGACGGCCCGATCTTCTTGTCGTACGCCCAGTTCTCGATCGTTCAGCGCAGCGTCACCGCGCCGACTATCAAGGACGCCTTCGCCGGCAGCGGCAACGGCCTTTGCGGCGGCAGTTGACTCCCCCCAGGATGCGCCCCCGGCCCCCAACGCCCAACAACTCATCGATCAACACCGTGCCGATTCAGACGGATGGCACCGCGAGCACGACGCCGTCCTACGACCGGACATCGCGCGCGCCCTCGATCGGCTCGCCGTGGAGAAGCAAATTGCCGACCGTGTCCCCGGGCTCGCCGTGGGAGTCAGCCGCCGCGGCCACATGGTGTGGTTCGTGGGCATCGGCTCGGCCGATCTCAACCTGCCAACACGGCCACCCGATGCGGACACGCAGTTCGACATCGCCGGCATCACCTCGACCTTCGCGCCTCCCTGGATGCCCGAGCTTTGGGTGGGTTTCCGGCGCTTTGGGAGGGAAAGCCACTGTGGTTTTGCCTCCCAAAGCGCCGGAAACCCTCCCAAAGCTGCGGCGGGCGTGGTCGCCTCAACCCCGAAGGCGCGCCGCGGCGCCCGCGATCTGTTCGTCCGTCGCGGTGAGGGCGATGCGGACGTGCCGAGTGGACGCGGCCCCATAGAAGGAACCGGCGGCCGCAAGAATGCCGCGGTCGGCGAGGCGGCCGAGCGTGGTCCAGCAGTCCTCATCGGCCGTCACCCACAAATAGAGGCCCGCCTCGGACCCATCGATCCGCAAGCCGAACGCCTCGACCGCCGGCAGCAATATCTCGCGGCGTGCCCGATAGGTCGCCACCTGAGCCGCGACGTGCGTCTCATGCCCTAGCGCCGCGACTAGGGCGTGCTGCACCGGCGTCGGCATCATCATCCCGGCGTGCTTGCGCACCTCGGCGATCTGCGCGATCAGCGCCGGATCACCGGCGAGGAAGGCCGCGCGATAGCCCGCGAGATTGCTCTGCTTGCTCATGCTGTATGCCGCGAGCAGCCCCCTCACGTCGCCATCCGTCACGCGGGGGTCGAGCAAGGAGGGCGTGGTCGGCGGGTCGTCCGCAGGCCGGTCGGGGCGCCAGTCGAGCTCCGCATAGCACTCGTCGCTGGCCACGATGACGCCATGCTGGCGCGCCCAAGCGACCACCTTGCGCAGGTGCCCGACGCCGAGAACCTTGCCATCGGGATTGCCGGGGCTGTTGAGCCACAACAACTTTGGTCGCGTCGCGGAGGTCAACGGGCCGAGCGCGGTCAGTGAGGTGACCGGAACCGGTGTCGCGCCGGCGAGGCGAGCGCCCACGTCATACGTCGGATAGGCGACGGCGGGGTGGCCGACAAGATCACCCGGGCCGAGACCGAGGAAGGTCGGCAACCAGGCGACCAACTCTTTCGAGCCGACCGTCGGGATGACCCCGGCCGGGTCCAAGCCCGGCACTCCGCGACGCCGGGCGAACCAGTCGACGACCGCCTCGCGGAGGCTCGGCATACCGATCGTGAGGGGATAGCCCGGGGCGTCGGCGTGCGCACGCAACGCCTCCTGGACCACCGCTGGGGTCGGGTCGACGGGAGTGCCGACGGACAGGTCGATCAGGCCCCTGACATGGGAACTCGCCCGCGCCTTGAGCGGCACGAGCGAGTCCCAGGGGAAGTCGGGAAGTGAGCGCAGGCTCACTCGTTGTGCTCCTGCGGGGGGAGCGCCGCGATGAGCGGGTGGTCCTTGGCGATCATGCCCATCTTGGCGGCGCCGCCGGGGCTGCCGAGGTCGTCGAAGAACTCGACATTGGCCTTGTAGTAGTCCGCCCACTGCTCGGGCACGTCGTCCTCGTAGTAGATCGCCTCGACCGGGCAAACCGGCTCGCAGGCGCCGCAGTCGACGCACTCGTCGGGGTGGATGTAGAGGCTGCGCTCACCCTCGTAGATGCAGTCGACCGGACACTCCTCGATGCAGGCCTTGTCCTTGAGGTCCACACAGGGCTGCGCGATCACATACGTCATAGGCCCATATTAGGCACTTTCGACGACGGGGCAGGCAGCGATCCACGCTGCCGACCCGGCGTAGTCTCAGCCCGTGGCCACCACCCCCTCCGCCGTCTCCATCCCGACCGCCCTGGGCGAGATGCCCGCTCGCCTGTGGCAGTCGCCGGCTGGTCGGGGGCCAGGGATCGTTCTCTTCCAGGAGATCTTCGGGATCAGCCCCTATATCGAGCGGCGCGCCACCGACCTCGCCGCAGCCGGGTATGTCGTGCTGGCCCCGGAGTTCTACTGGCGACTCGGGGAGTCGGGGGTCGCCAACGGACCCGACATGCTGGCGCAGGGACTGGACCTGGTGCAGCGGCTCGACTGGGACGCGGCGGTCCGCGACGGCTTGGCGGCCCACGCGTGGCTGCGGGCGCGCCCGGAGGTCAGCGCGCGAATCGGCTATGTCGGCTTCTGCTTCGGTGGCGGCCTGGCCTTTGCCGTTGCGGCACAGGCGGATCCGAAGCCCGACGCGTTGGTGAGCTACTACGGCTCGGCGCTGCCGAATCTGCTCGACCTTGCACCCCAGGTGACGATGCCGTCGCTGCATCACTTCGGCGACCAGGACTCCTATATCGACCGAGAGACCGTCGAGCGGATCCGCGCCGCCGTGGCGGGGCCGCAGGTGGAGATCTACACCTACCCCGAGGCCGACCATGCCTTCGACAATTCCGACTTCCCGGCCTACCACCGCGAGGCCGCGACGATCGCTTGGGGCCTGACCCGGAAGTTCCTCGCCACGCACCTGCCCGCGTGACCCAATCGGCTGCGGTGCGCGCCACCGTCCGCTACCGCATCGAGCCCCCACCGCCGCCCGGGCAGCCCTCGCTCACCGATGCCGTGGGGACGGTGTTGGTCAACACCGCCGACGAAGTTGTCCTGCAGACGCGCCGGGGGGAACTGCGCATACCCCGAGATCGCATCGTCGCGACGCGCATCATCCCCAACGCCACGCCGCGGCGCGGTGTCGTCGGGAGCGAGGTCACCCCGCTGGAACTGTGGCGAGCCACGGCCGACGCGTGGCCCGCAATGGAGACCGGGCACCTCGGCGAGTGGCTGCTCCGCGCCTCCCGGGGTTTCACAGCACGCGGAAATTCCGTTGTCCCGGTAGGTAATCCAGGACTTCCCCTCCCGGACGCGATCGATGCCGTCGAGCAGTGGTATGCCGCGCGCGGCCTCCCGCCGAACCTCACCATCCCCGGGCCGGCCGGGTTCGACCCAACCCACGATCCGCTCGCCCGGCTCGCCGTCGCTCGGGGGTATGCCGCGTCCCAGCCCTCCCTCTTCCTCACCGGGGCGACGGCCACCATCGCGGCGCAACTCCGCGAGCCAGTAATCGTCGGATATGGGGGCGTCGGAGTTCGGGGCGTCGGATCTCGGGCGAAGATCACGACCGAGACGGAACTGACCGAGGCGTGGCTCGCGGCATACGGCGGCTATCGCACTCCCGATCCGGTGGCGGCGCGGGCGATCCTCACCGGCTCCCCCGCTCAGGTCTTCGCGACCGCCCAGATCGGTGGGCGGGTCGTGGGGATTGGCCGGCTGGGACTCGGCAGCCCGGGACCCGCGCGATGGGGCGGGATTGCCGCCATGTGGGTGGACCCGGCATACCGACGACAGGGGATCGCCGCCGCCCTCTTGAGCCGGCTGGTCTCGGAAGCCGCCGACCGCGACGCCGCCAACCTCCATCTCCAGGCGTGGCACAGCAATACGGCCGCGCTGGCGCTCTATCGTCACGCCGGCTTCCGGGTTCACCATGCCTACGTGAACGTCAGCAGGCCCACCTGAACCACGAGCCCGCCTGATCCGAGCCCGCCTGAACCACCCGGGCACTCAGCCGCAGATGACGAGGTCTTCGGGGATGTAGTGCGTCGTGAAGTAGGTCGTGTCGGTCACCTTGCCGGCCTTCTTGAAGACACGCCCGATGGTGACGTCGAATCCGTCGGAGGGTGACTGCGGGACACAGCCTTCCTTGTCGTCGTGGATCGTGCGCGGGGGGACGATGTTGACGCGTGGGCCCTTCGTCGCCTCGATGTCCCACGTCTTCTGGCCGTAGAACGTCACCGTGATCGAGTCCGAGTCGACACTCGCCTTGATGTAGATCCCGCCCTTGGTTGTGTTGGTGAACCTGTTGTCCACATCGGGCCAGGAGATCGTCGCCTCGCGGCCTTCGGGGTAGCGCGAGATGTAGAAGCTGTGCGGGTGGAACTCATCGATCTGCGCGCCGGAGAAGAACACAGCGTTGAAGAGGGTGGTGGAGACCTGCGAAATGCCGCCGCCGTAGTCCACCGTCAAGCGCCCGTCATAGATCACCGGCGCGCCGCGGTAACCCTTCTCCGGCGTGCGCTGGCCGAGCAAGCCGTTGAGCGAGAACTGCGCTCCGGGAGCGACATACGTCCCGTTGAGGGTGTTGGTCGCGAGGGTGATGTTGTGCGTGCGGTCAGGGTTGTAGGGGAAGTTCGTGGTGAAGGTCGAGATGACGCCCTCGGGGATCGTCGCCTTGGCCTGCGCCGTCGTGAACTTCGCGGGAGCTGGCTTGGACGTGACGTCCGCGGTGCGCTCCGGCGAGGTGATCGCCTTCTTGACCGCGGCGACCGCGGACGGGCCGTCGACGTCCAGGCCGTCGACGGCCGGGACGACCTCGAAGGTGCCATTCGGCGAGGTGACCGAGGCATCCTTGCCGCGCTTGAGGACGTCCGCGGCGAGCCCGGCCTTGCGCACGGCCGCCACGAGGAGCTTGTTGTCATAAGCGCCGACGGGGGCGCCGTCCTTGACCGGGAAGCTCACCGCCGCCACCAAGTCGGCTGCGGGGACGTCGAAGGACTGGCCGTCCACGGACAAGGTGATCGGCCCGGCGAGGACCTTGTCGGCCACGCCCGCCTTGACGGCGGCCACCTCCTCGTCGGTGACCTCGGGCGGGGTCACCGACGTGACGCCGGTGATCCGGGCGGAGCGCAGCCAGCCGTCGGCTACCGCGGAGGCCGTCTTCGGCACATCGACGGTGACGCCGTCGGCGGCGGGAGTGGTGACGACCTGCGCATCCGCGATCGCGATCGTCGCGTCCTTCGGTGCGACGTCGACAGAGCTCACTTGGCCGCGCAGCACGCCCGCGATGACGTCGGTCGGCGCGACGATCTCGGCGGTCCGGGTGACATTGCCGCGCAGTTTCGCGACGATATCGGCGGGGTTGAGCGAGAACCCGGTCAAGCCGTCGAGCGAGCCGGCATAGTCCACCTTCAGGCCCGCGGCGCTCGGGTTCAGCGCGATCCGCTTGTCCCCGAAGACAATCGGCACGGCCGCGGCCGCCTTGTCCGACAGCCCGGCACGCAACTTCGCCTCGGCGGCGGCCCGGTCGAGCCCGCCGACCTCCACCCCAGAGATCACTGTGTCCTTG
Organism: Nostocoides jenkinsii Ben 74; assembly: GCF_001046875.1. Classification (GTDB taxonomy): domain Bacteria; phylum Actinomycetota; class Actinomycetes; order Actinomycetales; family Dermatophilaceae; genus Nostocoides_A; species Nostocoides_A jenkinsii. The sequence goes on along the minus strand of NZ_HF571038.1, from coordinate 1,794,430 downwards.
GGGGTGGAACCGGCGGTGGTGGCGGCCAGCGCGGCATACGCACCGGCGGCGGCGACCATCAACCCCCCGGTGATCCACGGCCACCGTTGGCGCGACCGGCCGGCATTGCTCGACCCGGCGTCGCCCGAACGGCCAGCATTGTTCGACCGGCCAGCATTGCTCGACCGACCGGCGCCGCTCGGGCGAGCAGCGCTGACGGGAGCGGGGGTCGACCCCGGGTTGGTCGGTTCGGTCATGCCAAGCTCCCAAAACGGTGTCGGTAATAGACGAGGGCGTCGCCCGGCTCGTCGGCCAGGACGATGTCGTCGACCTGCGCGACGACGATGGAGTGATCACCCGCGGGATGCATCGCGACCACATGACAGTCCAAGGTGGCGAGGCTGCCGTCGAGCAGGACGGCCCCCGATGCGCCGCGGCGATGGGCGATCCCGTCGAGTTGCCCGACGATCGGGCGCCCCGGCGTGGCGAGCCAGTCGGCGTACGCGCGCTGGGCGGTGGTGAGCAGGCTGATGCCGAGCGCTCCGGATTCGCTCACAGCGTCGTGGAAGCGCGCCTCGATCTCGACACAGACCAGCACCAGCGGCGGGTCCAGCGACACAGAGCACAGCGCACTCGCCGTCATTGCGTGGTCATGCGAGCCCAGTCGGCTCGAAATGACGGCCACTCCCCCAGCCAGGCGGGCAAGTGCCAGCTTGAAGTCGCCCTCGCTGGTCATCGCCGCATCACCAACCCCGTGCGGGGGTTCATGGCCGCCCACGCCTCGCGGCCGGGCAGCCGCTGAGCGATGTCATTGGAGAGAGCGAACCAGCCGTCGAAGACCGTCACCTGGGTCGCGTGGGCGCGCAGCGCCGCCGTCTGCCGCGCCAGCCCGGCGACCGACTCGTGCACGACAACCTCGGCGAAGGTCTCCTGCGGATCCCCGTCGAGCACGGACGCGACGAACGGCTCCCCTTCTCCCGGTATGCCGAATCCCGGCTCCGAGACATTGCTCGCCACCCACGCGCGATCCTCGCGGGCCCAGCTCAGGGGGGTGAACACGGCATACAACCGAGGCGGCTGCGCCATCGTCGCGATGGCGGCGCAGGTGAGGCGGTGGGCCTGGATGTGGTCGGGGTGGTCGTAGCCGCCGTGGTTGTCGTAGGTGACGACGACGTCCGGGCGCACCGCGTCGATCACGTTGCGGACGGCCGCGATGGCCTCGCCCAGCTCGGCGTTGACGAACGCCTCCGGGCGCCGGGAGCTGGGCGCGCCAGCCATGCCCGAGTCGCGATAGCGGCGCGGCGGCTCGGCGTCGGCCCCCAGCACGTGCCCAATCGCCCCGAGGGCAGTCAGCGCCGCAGCGAGTTCCCCGGCCCGATAGTCGCCGAGGGCGTCGTCGTGATCGGCGTCGAGGTGCTGCAAGGCGGGCGGGATGACTTCGCCCTGCTCACCGAGCGTGCACGTGAGCACGTGCACGTCATGGCCGGCCTCGGCGAGGGCGCCAATGGATAACCCGGTGGCGATCGACTCGTCGTCAGGGTGGGCGTGGACCAGCAAAAAGCGCATCAGGCTCAACCTCCCTCGACCGCGGCCAGATCGATGACGCCGCCGAGAACCGAGTTGACCAGCGGGCCGCCTACGCCTGCGCCAGCGTAATAGGTCGACATGCGGTCAGCGAGGCCCACGTAGGCACCCGACCGCAGTAACCCGGAGTCGATGGCGCGCCACGCCTGGGCCTGTTTGATCGGGTCAGACTCGGCGCCCGCGAGCGCCATCCGTGCGGTGGTGCCGGAATCGGCATACCGGCCGTAGTCGCGGCCGCGAGTGGACTCCCCGAGGTTGATGGAGCTGTCGAAGAGCGGGGGAAGGACCGCCGCGGCCGACGGGTAGTCGGCCCCCCACTGCCCCCAATAGACGTCCGCCCCCACGCCCTTCTCGACGGTGGCGAAGTAGTCGCCGGTCACCGGGACAAGGGTCACGGCGAAGCCGGCCTCGGCCCAGCGGGGCAGCATCGCGGCGAAGGCGGCGTCAGCTAGGGGGCCCTGGCGATAGGCGAGTTTCACCGCGACGGGCGTGGCGACACCCGCCTCCGCAAGCAACGCTTTGGCCCGTGCCGGATCGCCGGCCGGCGCCGCACCGAGCGGGTCGGACGTATGGGTGCCCGGCACCCCCGGGCCCAGCAGGCTCACCGCAGGCGTCGCGGCTTGAGCGCCGCCGAGGGCCGCGGCATACGCCGTCCGATCCGTGGCCATCGCGAAGGCACGGCGAATGTCGGCCTGCCGCATCACCGCGCTCTCGTGGTCGGGCACGAGATAGTCGACCACTTGGGTCGCGGCCGTCACCGTGCGCACCTGCGGGGCGGTGCTCAAGGTGGTGAACATCGCCGGCGGTGCCGGGTCCCAGGCGATCGATCGCTCTCCGACGGTGGCGGGCGTGAGGACCGCGCGGGCGACGCCGTCCAAGGGAACGTTTTCGCGAATAACAATCCGCGACAAGGGTTTCGGGCGGATCGGGTCGGAGTCGGGAGACCAGCGCGGGTTGGGGACCAGGCTCGCGCCAGGCGTGCCCCAGGTGCCGTCCACGGCATACGGACCGCTGGAGACGATCCCCTCCGCGCCCTGGCGATAGGGGGCGAAGGCGGGCAGGCTCACCATCGCGTTGAAGTCGGCGACGGGTTCGGTGAGCGTGAACGTCACCGTCTTGTCGGCCCGGTCACAGGCAACTGCCTTGGCGTATGCCGCGGCCCCTGCCCGCGCAGAAGCTCCCGTCGCATCGGGGCCGGCGAACGTGCTGGTTCCGTCGGGACGTCGGGGAACAGCGAGGAAGGCCAGTGGGTAGCCGGGACCGACGCTGAGGTCGGGATCGAAGGCGCGGGACACGCCATACGCCACGTCTTTGCAGGTGAGCGGGGTGCCGTCGGACCACCGCAGGCCGTCGCGCAGGGTGAAGGCCCACACCGAGCCGCCCTTGCTGGGCCGGCCCGTGTCTGTCGCGAGGTCACCGGTCAACCGGCCCTGCGCGGCGGCATCGGCGCCCGGCGGATAGGTCGTGAGGGTGCGCATCACTGTCCGTGAGGCGAGCGCGGCGACATCCCGGGTGGCGATGCGCTGCGGGTCCAGGGAGCCGATCTGCCCCGTGGCCAGCAGGGTGAGTGGCGACCCGGAACCCCCGTCGCCCGAGTAGCCGGGCGTCGCATTCCCGGCGCCGGGTGATCCGGATGCGCTGGTGCCGGCGCTGCCGCCGGAGCCCGGCTTCGCGACGGATGACGTCCCCGATCCCGCATCGCCCTCACACCCGCTGACCCCGGCCACGACGAGCCCTGCCACAACGACATTGGCCAGGAGCAGGGTGCGGCGGGCACGCGGCATACGGAATCGGGTCATGGGTCGTCGCTCTGGCTTGGCGTCTCCGGGCGGCGTGGCCGGGCGGCGGCTCAGGAGTTGCGCGCCCGGGCGGCGGCGCGCGCCCGGAGCGTCTGGTCGAGCTCGACCTTGCGGATGCGGATGGCTTCGGGGGTGACCTCGACGCACTCGTCCTCGCGGCAAAACTCCAGGGACTGCTCCAAGGAGAGCCGGCGCGGCGGGATCAGCCGCTCAAGCACGTCGGCCGTCGAGGACCGGACGTTGGTGAGCTTCTTCTCCTTCGTGATGTTGACGTCCATGTCGTCGGCGCGCGAGTTCTCGCCGACGATCATGCCTTCGTAGACATCGGTGGTCGGCTCCACCAGCAGCGTGCCGCGCTCCTGGAGGTTGAACATCGCGTAGGACGTGGCCACGCCCGAGCGGTCCGCGACCAGCGAGCCGGTCATCCGGGTGAGGATCGTGCCGGCCCAGGGCTCGTAACCGTGGAAGACGTGGTGCGCGATGCCCGTGCCCTTGGTCTCGGTGAGGAACTCGGTGCGGAACCCGATCAGGCCGCGCGAGGGGACATAGAACTCCATCCGCACCCAGCCCGTGCCGTGGTTAGTCATCTGGCTCATCCGGCCCTTGCGCTGGGCGAGGACCTGGGTGATCGTGCCGAGGAACTCTTCCGGCGCGTCGATGGTCAGGTGCTCGACCGGCTCGTGGAGCTTGCCGTCGACCTCGCGCGTGACGACCTGCGGCTTGCCGACGGTCAGCTCATAGCCTTCGCGGCGCATTTGCTCGACGAGGATGGCGAGTGCCAACTCGCCACGACCCTGGACCTCCCAGGCGTCGGGGCGCTCGGTGGGCAGGACGCGCAGCGAGACGTTGCCGACGAGCTCGCGGTCGAGTCGCTCCTTGACGAGGCGAGCGGTGACCTTGGCGCCCCGCACCCGCCCGGCCATCGGGGAGGTGTTGGTGCCGATCAGCATCGAGATGGCGGGCTCGTCCACGGTGATCAGCGGCAGGGGGCGGGGGTTGTCCAGGTCGGCGAGGGTCTCGCCGATCATGATGTCGGGGATGCCGGCGATGGCGATGATGTCGCCGGGACCGGCGGACTCCACCGGCTTGCGCTCCAGCGCCTCCGTCATCAGCAACTCGGTGATCTTGACCTGCTTGATCGAGCCGTCGCCGCGGCACCAGGCCACCTGCTGGCCCTTGCGGATCTGGCCGTTGTGGACGCGCAGCAGCGCGAGCCGTCCGAGGAAGTTGGAGGCGTCGAGGTTGGTGACGTGTGCCTGCAGGGGCGCCTCATCGTCATACGTCGGCGCGGGAATCGTCTCGAAGATGGTCTTGAAGAGCGCTTCAAGGTCGTCGGCGTCGGGCAGTGCGCCGTCCTCGGGGCGGGTCAGGGAGGCTCGCCCGGCCTTCGCCGAGGCATAGACGATCGGGAAGTCAAGGACTGCCTCGGCGTTGTCGCCGTCCTCCATCAGGTCCATGAAGAGTTCGTAGACCTCGTCGACGACCTCCGCGATCCGCGCATCCGGCCGGTCGACCTTGTTGATGCACAGCACCACGGGCATGTGCGCGGCCAGCGCCTTGCGCAGCACGAACCGGGTCTGCGGGAGCGGGCCTTCGGAGGCATCCACCAGGAGCACGACCCCGTCGACCATGGACAGACCGCGCTCGACCTCGCCGCCGAAATCGGCGTGACCGGGGGTGTCGATGATGTTGATGGTGAGGCCATCGGGATGGCCGGCGTCGGCCGCGGCCTTGCCGGCGTAGCGGACCGCGGTGTTCTTGGCGAGAATGGTGATGCCCTTCTCGCGCTCAAGGTCGCCGGAGTCCATGGCGCGCTCATCCACGTGCTGGTGGGCGCCGAAGGCACCCGCCTGCCAGAGCATCTTGTCGACGAGGGTGGTCTTGCCGTGGTCGACGTGGGCGACGATGGCGACATTGCGGATATCGCTGCGGGACTGCATGGGCATTAGCCGATTCTCTCAGGCAAAACCACTCCCGCCGAATTGCCCATGGGCGGTGCGGTCGGCGCCTCACGCGTGGCATGGCCCGGTCACGCCTAGATTGAGTCCCATGTCACCCCCGCGTCTGCTGCTGGCCTCGGCCTCCCCTGCTCGCCGGCTGCTCCTGCAGCAGGTCGGCATCGCGGCGTCCGTGCTGCCGAGCGAGGTCGACGAGGCGGCCCTGCTCACCGACCTTGCCGAGCGGTATGGCGCGTTGGAACCCGCCGATCTCGTGCTCTCGTTGGCCCGGGCGAAGGCGGAGGATGTGGCCCACGACACCGACTCCCTTGTGCTCGGCTGCGATTCCATGCTGGAACTCGACGGCGAGGTGCACGGGAAGCCGGCCGATGCCGCCGAGGCGATCGAGCGCTGGCAGCGGATGCGCGGGAAGTCGGGAATCCTGCATACGGGTCACTGGCTGATTGACGACCGGGACGCGGGTAGCGGCGGCTTGGTCGGGGCGACCGCGTCCACCGTCGTGCATTTCGCCGACCTGAGCGACGCCGAGATCGAGGCGTATGTCGCGACCGGCGAGCCCCTGCGGGTTGCCGGGGCGTTCACCGTCGACGGCCTCGGCGGCGCCTTCGTCACCGGGATCGAGGGCGATCACCACAATGTGGTCGGACTCTCGTTGCCGCTCCTGCGTGACTTGCTGCGCGACGTCGGCGTCGCCTGGTTCGACGTGGTCGACTAGCTCAGACGGGCGGAATGTCTCGGCGCTTGGTGGCGAAGTGGCGGTCGCGGCGGGCGGCATACGACAGGCGGGCGATGATCTCGTCGCGCAGGAAATCCGGCTCGATGACCTGGTCCAGAACCAGGTCGGCGGCCAGCCGCTCGATGTCGACATCTTCTTCGTATGCCGCGCGTCGCTCAGCGACATAGGCGGCACGCTCGTCGGGGTCGCCGATCTCGGCAATCTTGTTGGCGTAGACCGCATTCACCGCGGCTTCCGGGCCCATCACGGCGATCCGCGCGGTCGGCAGGGCGATGGTCGCGTCGGGGGCGAACCCGGGCCCGCCCATGGCGTAGAGCCCCGCGCCATACGCCTTGCGCACCACGACACAGATCTGCGGGACGGTCGCGGACGCCACCGCCGAGACCATCTTGGCCCCGTGCCGGATGATGCCGCCGCGCTCGACCTCGGAGCCGATCATGAATCCCGGGACATCGGCGAGATAGACGAGCGGGACCGAGTAGGCATCGCAGAGCCAGATGAATCGACGGCACCCGCCTTGTCGGCGCTAGCATCGGTGGACAGCACCCCGCCTCTTGGACGGCGGAATTGTTGGCCAGGATGCCGACGGTCTCACCATTCATCCGCCCGAAGCCGACGACGAGTTCGGCCGCGAAGAGCGGCTTGATCTCGAAGAACGAATCGTCGTCGACGAGTCCGTCGATGACCTCGTGGACGTCGAAGGGTTGCGACTCCTTCTCCGGAATCGATTGTGGCGTCAGGGGATTCGCCGGCGGCTCGGGGGCATAGGTCGGCGCGGGCGCGTTCCAGTTGAGCGGGAGGTAGGAGAAGTAGAGCCGGGCCAGCTCGATCGCCTCGGTGTCGTCGTGTGCGAGCAGATCCCCGACGCCGGAGACCGTGCAGTGCATCCGCGCTCCGCCCATCTCCTCCAGAGTGACCTTCTCCCCCACGACCATTTCGGCCATGCGGGGGCTGCCGAGATACATCGACGCATTGCCCTCGACCATGATGATCAGATCGCAGAAGCTGGGGATATAGGCGCCGCCCGCGGCGCTAGGGCCGAAGAGGCAGCAGATCTGCGGCACCTTGCCCGACAGCGCCACCTGGTTGTGGAAGATCCGGCCCGCGCCGCGGCGGCCGGGGAACATCTCGACCTGGTCGGTGATCCGGGCACCGGCGCTGTCGACGAACCAGAAGACCGGAAGCTCTTCGCGCAGAGCCATTTCCGTTGCCCGCACGATCTTCTCGACGGTCCGCGCGCCCCAAGAGCCGGCTTTGACGGTCGGGTCGTTGGCGATGACGATGACCGGCCGGCCGTCCACGCGGCCTCGTCCGGTGACCACGCCGTCGGCCGGCAAGTCCCAGGCCCGCGCATTGGCATAGCGGCCGTCCTCGACGAAGCTGCCCTCGTCGACGAGCAGCGCGATGCGGTCGCGGACATACAACTTGTTCTGCTTGGCCAGCTTGGCCGCAGCCGCCTCGCTGGGACGCTCGGACGCGGCATACGCCGCGGCGAGGCGGGCCCGCAGGTCGGCGACATCGCTCACGACGACAACCCTAGGCGGCGGGCAATCACCATGCGCTGGACCTCGGAGGTCCCCTCGCCGATCTCCAGGATCTTTGCGTCCCGATAGAAGCGGGCCACGGGGTACTCCTCCATGAACCCATTCCCGCCAAAGATCTGGGTCGCGATCCGGGTGGCCGTGACGGCCGCCTCGGAGGTGTAGAGCTTGGCGATCGCGGCGGCCTGCTTCACCTCGGCGACGCTGCGCTTGCCGATCTCCTGCTGGTCCTTCAGCCAGGCTGCCTTGTAGGTGAGCAGTCGCGCGGTCTCCTCCATCACCGCGAGGTCAGCGACCTTGAAGGAGACGCCCTGGTTGGCTCCGATGGGCCGCCCGAAGGCGACGCGTTCTTGGGCGTATGCCGCGGCCTCCTCCCGCATCCGCACCAAGAGTCCGAGGGCGAGGGCGCTGATGGCAATACGCCCGTCATCGAGGGTCTTGAGGAACTGCTTGAATCCATGCCCACGGTCCCCGAGGAGGCTGTCCTGCGGCACGCGAACGCCGGTGAAGTTCAGGCCGTGCGTGTCGGAGATATTCCAGCCGAGCTTGTCGTATGCCGGTGCCACCTCGAATCCCGCTGTGCCAGGGGGGATCATGATGGCCGAGATCTCGGGCCGCCCATCCGCGCCGGCCCCGGTGCGCGCGGTGACGGTGACGACAGAGGTGATGTCCGTGCCGGAGTTGGTGATGAACGCCTTGGCGCCGTCGACCACCCAGTCGGCGCCGTCGAGGGTCGCCTTGGTCCGGGTTGCCGCGGCGTCGGAGCCGGCATCCGGTTCGGTCAGGCCGAAGGCGGCCAGCGCCCGGCCGGAGACCAGGTCGGGGAGCCAACGTTCCTTCTGGGCTGCACTGCCATACGTGAGGATGGGGTTGATGCCCAGGCCGACCCCGGCCGACAAGGTGATGCCGATCGACTGGTCGATGCGGCCGAGTTCCTCGATGGCGACGCAGAGCGCCGTGAACGGGCCGCCCTCCGGATCGGCGCTGCCGCCAAACTCCTCCGGCACCACGAGACCGAAGAGTCCGAGGTCGCCCATCTTCGGCACCAGGTCGGTCGGGAAGTGGTGGTTGCGGTCCCACTGCGCGACGTGGGGTGCGATCTCGCGTTCGGCAAAGTCGCGCACCATCGCGCGAAAGTCCTCGTGATCCTGGCTCAGTTCGAACATGCGCGGCGACACTCCCCATTGCTGACATCATTGGTGCTTGACGTTTACGTTAACGTAAAGCAGGATACTGGCCCATGGCAAGCCGGACGGTGCTCGAACGCGAGCAGACGTGGACCATCGCGCAGATCGCCGAGGAGTTTGCGATCACCCATCGCGCGGTGCGCCATTACGAAGAGTTGGGCCTGATTTCCCCCGAGCGGCGCGGCACCATTCGCGTCTATCACCGACGCGATCGCACCCGCCTCGCCCTCATCCTGCGCGGCAAACGCCTCGGCTTCCCCTTGGAGGAGATCCGCACGATCATCGATCTGTATGACGCCCCCCGCGGCCGCCGGAGTCAGCTGGAATACGTCCTGGCGCAGATCGACGAACGCCGCGCCGACCTGGAGGCCCGCCGCCGCGATCTCGACGAGGCGCTGGCCGAGCTGGACACGTTTGAGGCGCGTTGTCGCGCTGACTTGAAGGCATAGCTGAGACACGAGCTGGAAAGGCAAAGCTGATACACGAGCCGGCGGGCTCAGCGGGCGCGGTCAGGCGACCCTGGGGCGCCGTCGCGCGTCGTAGCTTCCCGGCGCCAGATCCCACACAACCCGAGGTGGACCAGTCGCCCCTGTCGCATCCGGCGGACGGGCAATGCCCGGCGCATCGGGCGGGTCCGCACGTGCCGTGGTGACCCAGCCGGCCAAGCGTCGACTGTGCACGATGTGATGGTGATAACTGCAGAGCAGTGCCGCGTTGGCGAGGTCGGTCGGCCCGCCATCGGCCCAGTGGACGAGGTGATGCGCATCGGACCAGCCTGCTGGGCGGGCGCAGTGCGGGAAGGTGCAGCCGCCGTCCCGCAGGTGCAGGGCCCGAATCTGGTGGCGAGTGAAGAGACGCTTGCTGCGCCCGATCACGATCGGAATGTCGTTGTCATCCAACAAGATCGGTGCGAGCTCGGCTCCGCAGCTCAACTCCCGGGCGGCCGCGATGGACAGGAACCGACCCCCATCGATCGTCCCGATCGTGGTCGCACAGCCAGCACCATCGCGCAGGTCGGCGGCCTTCACCAGGAGGGAGACCTGGGTGGCCGCCCTGAGCGGGACCGCGTCGGCGGCCCGCACGGCCCGCTGAACTAGTTCGATCAGGGCATCGGCACGCCGCGTCGCCCACGAGCGCGCATCCGCCTCGCCGTCGGGCCCGGGTTGCGGCTCGGTCAGCGGGTCGAGCGCGGCTTCCAGGATGGCCACGGCCTCCGGGTGCAGCGTCAGCCGGTAGTCGGTCAACCCGTCAATCGGGCCCACCCGACCACCATTTAGGGCGGAACCGGTCCGGGCCTTCTCCTCGTCTCGGGACAGCTCTTCCGCCGAACCGAACCGAGCATGCATGGCCGGTCGCAGGCGGCGAACCTCACCTGGGTCGCCTCCGGCGGCGAGCGCGGCATACGCCTCCCACACCGCAGACACGCACTCCGGACGCAGGTGCTTCACCAGCCGAGCCATTTCGGCAATCGCCGTCGCGCCACACGCCACCGGCACCTGCGCATCCAGGATCGCTTCGCCGAGGGCCTCGCCGTCCTGACCGAGCGACAACACGCCCGCGGACCGGGTCACCGTGGCCGGCGACACCGCCTCGGCCAGCTTCACCAAACGGCCCGCCTCCGGGCCGGCCTGATAGCGCCGTGACGTGGCGGCGACCCACGCAGCGGCAGGCAACGGCACGGCCGCGTCACCCGGAACACCGCGCGTCACCGCCTCAGCGACGACAGCAACTTCGGCAGCGTCAACCACCAACGCCAGCTCGCCAAGCTCCGCGAGCAGCTCAGTCACAAGATCCGACTGCGCGATCGTGACTACTTCGCGCACATCCGCCAGGGCTTCGCGGCACTCCCGCACCGCGTCGAGCACTTGCTCCAGCCCGGATTCGGGGCCTGGAGCGAATCGCTCGATCGGGTGCACTGCCATACTTGATAATACACCCGTTCGATTCTAACCGCAAGCCTCGCGACGCCGATTCCGGCGACAACCGCCCTTCACTTCTAGCGCCAACCCACCTTCGCTTCCGGTGTCAACGGCCGTACACGAGCGTGTAGCCGCCGTCATGGCGAAGGAGGTGCTGCCGAACCAGTCCGGCTTGGGCAGACCGAGTTGGCCGAGGTAGTAGTTCACGACGCCGACGCGGGGGTTGAGCATGTACCCGAAGAGCAACCCCACCACGATCTCCGGCAGCATGACCGGCAGGAGACACAGGGTGCGGATCAGGCCGGCCCCGGGGACGTCCCGGACGCGATAGAACACCTTGGCAACGAGGTAGCCAAGGATCAGTTGGATCGGCAGGACCACCACGAGTAGCAAGAAGGTGCGCCCGAAGGTCTGCAGCATCGGGCCGGAGGTGAGGATCGTCGAATAGTTCTTGAGCCCGACGAAATGCAGTTCCGTGGACGTGCGAGTAGCGAGCCGCGAAGCCACCATTGCTCATGAAGAACGCGTTGACCGCCGGGCTGGAGAACCACTGAGTGAAGTCCCAGGCCATGTCCTTCTCGGTGGAGAAGGAGTTGATGCCCATCATCCAGCCACCGACCGGGGTGTTGAGCTTCACGCCGTCAGCGACGGGCACCGTCGACACCTCGTACTTGCCGGCGACGGCGGACTGAGCCGGGTCATCCAGCGGCGGGATGTCGTAGTTCCAGGGGCCGATCATGGCCGCCTGGCCCGTGCCGAAGGCCGAATAGCGTTCCTGCCAGGCGATATTCGTCGCACCGGAGGGCTCGCAGTTGATGAGGTCCTTGAACATCTGGACCGCTTTCTTGCTCTCGGCCGAGCTGGACATCCCCGAGCAAACCATCGGCGCGAGCTATGGCGACGCCCTGCTCGGCGCGATCGGCACGGGACTGGTGCCACCGGACACCGACTGGACGCGGATCGCGACGACGATCGAGCCCGACGTCCGGACCCGCGAGCTGTATGACGCGCTCTATGCCGACTACCTCGCCCTCTATCCGGCGACCCGCGATCAGATGCACCGCCTGGCCCGGATGCAGGAGGCGGCCCTCGCGGACTAGCGGGCGCGCGCCAACGTTCCCACATCGTTCCCAACGTGCAAACTTGGCGTCATGGGATCTCACGCAACGGCCACTTTCCTCAGCTGGGCAGGCAAAGATCGTCGACTGAAGGCGAGCCTGCTCGACCGACTCGAGCCGCACCTGAAGACGCTGCCGGGTGTGAAATTCACCTGGTGGGAGATGAGCCACATTCAGATCGGGGAAGCGTGGCGCCGCGACATCCTGGCGCGGATCGACGAGTCAGATGCCATCTTGCAGTTGCTGTCGCCGAACTTCTTCGCCAGCGACTTCATAGTCCAGGAAGAGATCCCCGCCTGCATCGGGCCCGAGGCGCCGAAGCGCGCCCTGCCGGTTGGCCTCAAGCCCTTCCCCCTCGATCCGAAACGTCGACTCTTGCAGGGAGTGAACGAGCATCAGATCTTTCGACTCGGCGACAAGTTCTACTCCGAGTGCAGCGCGACCGAGAAGGACCGATTCGCCCTGGAGTTGGCCAACGCCATCCAGGATTCCCTGACTGGGAAATCCCCCTGGCGGAAGCTGTGAGCGGCCCTCGACTGGACGCGGTGAGTGCGAGGGCGGCGGCAGATTTCGTTGCCCCGGAGTTAGGTCGCACTCCCCGGGAGCGCTTGCGCGCAGTCCTCGACAACCTCGATTCCGAGGGATTCATCTCGATGGCGAAGGTCCTCGACCTGACGGCCACCGGCGAATCCGACGTCGCTCGCCTGACCAGCTTGCGGAAGTTGCGACGTGAGGTGGCCAAGGCTGCGGAGACAGCAGGCCAATCATTTGACTTCGTAGTCGACAGCGACAAGCGAGCCGATCCGGCCGATCGCCGTTGCTGGTTCACGGGCGAGTCTCCCACCCGGCGGCAACTGGCCGACCTGTCCCGCGCCGAGGCCCGCGGTGACGCCCGCGAGCGGACTATTCCACCTGAGATGGCTCAGGTGGTGCCGGCCCCGGCGGTACGGGTCTATGTCTCGTATCAAGCGTCGAGTGAGCGGGACCGCAAGTCTGCGGAGGACTTCATCGACCGGCTGGCAAGTGCCCTGAAGTCGGTGGAGAGGGTGATCGAGATCAGCTCAACGGGAGCCCGCGGAATGGGTAGCCGAAACCCAGCCTCCGCCCCGTGGGGGCGTCAAGACCTGGTCGTGATCCTTGCGTCGGCGGACTATCTGGCCGACCCGCCCGAACCCATCAGTGAGCTCTGCTTGTGTCGTTATCACCTGCAGGTGCTTCGTCCCTTCTCGCCCGGCGCGTCTGCCGACGGTCTCGATCTTCAGACAGCCCACGGAGCCGACCGCCCCTATGCGGCAGCCAATTCCACGACGAGAGACCGGATCATCGGCGACACCGTCGCGGCCCTGCGCCGCATGGCTTCGGCGCCTTGCGGCCACGCGGGGAGTCCGCCCGCCGCGCGCCTGAGTCAATTGGACGTTGTCGCCCAGTACGCCCGGCGCTCGACCCTGACAAGTCACCGGACAGAGGTGGCCGACGAGAAGGTGCCGCCAGAGTTCGCGGCGATTGCGCTGGAAGACAATGCGCTGCGCGATAGGTCGTCAGCAACGGCGCCAACGACGGGAGCAGACGGCACCGAACGCCTTGACGCCGTGGGTCGACTCATCGAGTGGACGATCGATGCTGAGGCACCGCCGATGTGCGTGATTCTCGGCGATCTCGGCATGGGCAAGACGACGACGACAAAGCTCTTCACGCAGGCCCTGCTAGCAAAACACGATGCGGATGCCCTGGCGCCGCTGCCGGTGCTTTTCGACTTCCGGGACTTCGACGTCAGCGCGCTGGGGCCGGCGCCCAATCTGGAGCGGATTCTTGACCTCCTCGTCGACTCCACCGATAGCCTGGGTGCCAAACCCACCGGCAGGCAGATTCTTGAAACGGTGCAGCGGGGTGGGTGTGTCCTCGTCTTCGACGGTCTCGACGAGGTGCTCGTCAAGATGGACCGCGCCCAAGGGAATCGCTTCACCAGCCTCCTCTGGCGAGCCATCACTCCGCTGCCGGGTGCCGAGCCGCGCACGGATGTGCTATTGCCAAAGCTGGTCCTCACCTGTCGCACCCACTACTTCAGGGATCTGCGCGATCAACTCGGTTATTTCACGGGGCGTAGCCGAGAGGGCATCCGGGCGCAGGACTATGTCGCTTTCGCGATGCTGCCCTTCTCCGAGGATCAGATCCGCCGATACCTCGCCGCCAATCTCCCGGGCGCCGATGTCAATCGCCTAATGGACACCATCGCCGCGGTGCACAACTTGCGAGACCTCGCCCAGCGGCCGCTCCTGCTGCGCCTGCTGAGTGGTCAGTTGGCAGAGGTGGAGGCGGCCATCGCCGCCGGTCGAGCCGTCACGGCCCTCGATCTCTATGACGGGTTCGTCTGGCAATGGCTGGACCGGGATGATGGCAAGCACACACTGCTCCCCGATCACAAGAAGATCCTGATGGAGCGGCTGGCGGGGGCAATGTGGGCATCCGGCGAGTCGCGCTGGCCGGCGCCGAAGATCGAAGGCTGGTTGTTGCGCGAGATGGCTTCGGAACCCGAGTGGCAGCTGGCCTACTCCACCCGGCTGCCCGACCTGTGGAAGGAAGACCTCCGAACGGCAACCTTCATCGTCCGTGGGGAAGATGACGGCTTCGGTTTTGCGCATACCTCCATCCGCGAGTACTTCCTCGCGAGGCACTTAATACGCAGCCTGGCTCTGGGCTTGGAGGCGACCACGGCCGCCTGGGCCACGCCACGACCGAGCCGAGAAACCTTCGATTTCATCGGGCAGCTTCTGCAACGTGCGGACGACCGCGACTCCTTGATCGATACCCTTGGGATCCTGGCTGGGCGCGCCGACACGGCCGCAGAGAACGCATTTTGGTATGCCGTGACCGTCGGCACACGCTACCCCCGGCACCACCTTGGCAGAACGCGACTCGCGGGGGTATCCCTTGGCGGCCTGGCCCTGTCCCCAGGCGACTTCCCCGAGGGCCTCAGCCGGGCCGACCTCAGCGGCTGCTCGCTGCGGGACGCCGAGTTCACCGGCCTCAACCTGCGTACGGCCAGCTTGCGAGGGGCCGATCTGACTCGGGCCGTCTTCGACAGGTGCGATGTCACCGGCCTCGACCTGCAGGCCACCACGCTCGTCGGCGCCGTCTTCCGGCACTGCCAAGGTCGGCCAGGGAGCGTTGACGACGCGCATGCTCAGCGCACCCAGGTCATCTCGGCCCGGGGCGCGGACGCACTTCCGGCGCTGCGCGGGCTCGTCATCGCTCCCTATTCAGGCAGCCCCGGCCATCGACGCCTCACCGCCTTCACCGGCCACACCAGCGCGGTGTGGGCGGTCGCCTACAGTCCCGACGGCACCCGCCTCGCCACCGCCAGCATCGATGGCAGCACCCGCATCTGGGACCCCGACAGCGGGGAGCCGGTCCGTCTGCGGTGGGAGTTCTATCGGGGCGGCGACTGGACCCTTTGGGACCCCGAAACCGAGGAGCTTCTCGGCGCCACCGATCGCGCCTGGCGATATCTGGGCTGGCAGACACCCGGAACCGCCGAACGCCTTCCGGCGGAGTGGTTCGGACCCCTTCCATCCGCACCGACCTTGGTGGCTTCGGAGACCACCTGAGCACGTCGTCCGGACGTAGTCCGTGCGGCAGGTCGGGGAGCGGCCGTCAGGGGGTGGCGACCTCCGCGACGCCGAGCAGGGCGTTCTCGATCAGCTCCATGGCGGCGGGGTTGATCCACATCTGCGTCGTGGCGACATCGCGCGCGCTCAGGCCGCGGGCGACCGCGTCGATCAACGGCTGAATCAGCGAGGACGCCTGCGGCGCCATGAGCTGGGCCCCGAGCACGACGCCAGTGCCCCGCTCGGCGACGACCGTGCAGACCGAGGTCGTGTCCTCCAGGGCCCAGCCGTATGCCGTGTCCCCCAGCTTCTGGGTGAACGCCACCGCGTCTGCGCCTGTCGCCAGCGCTTGCGGCAGCGTGTCGCCGACGATCGCCAATTGCGGGTCGGAGAAGACAGCGGACGGAATCGCCTTGTCGCGCAGCGGCTTCGGTGCGTCCGGGTGCAGCACATTGTGGCGCACGGTCCGGGCCTGATCATTGGCCAGGTGCTTGAGCTGGTGCACGCTGGAGACATCCCCGAGTGCCCAGACACCGTCGGCGCTGGTCCGCCCGAACTCGTCGACGACGACCCGGCCACTGGCCTGAGCCACCTCGACGCCCGCCTCCTCAAGCCCGATGCCGTCGGTGTTCGGGCGCCGCCCGACCGCGACGAGCAGCAGGTCGGTCACCAGGGCGGTCCCGTCCGCCAGCCCCACGTGGATGCCGTCGCCCCGCTCCGCCACCGAGGTCACCTCGGCGTTCAGGTGCAGGGCCCACCGCTGCCACATGAGTTCGGTGAAGCGCCGGCCGATGTCCTCGCCCACCCCCTTCACGAGGTGCGAACCCCGCGTCACCATGGTGATCTCGACGCCGAGCCCCCAGAACAACTGCGCCATCTCGGTGCCGATCACGCCGCCGCCGAGGACGAGCATCCGCCTCGGCAAGTCCTCGATCCGCATCACGGTGTCGGAGGCGTGGAAGGCCACCCCGCTGTCCCGAACCACTTGTGGCACAAGGGGACTCGCTCCCTGCGCCAGGACGACCTGGGCTGCCGTGATCTCCACATCGCCACCCGGTTCGGCGACGACGAGCCGGCGCGGACCGACGAAGCGGGCGGCACCGACATACGCATCGATGCCGGCGGACCGGGCACCCGCGGGCCCAGAGGCGGCAAAGGGGTCGATCCGGTCGAAGATCCGGTCGCGGATCTCGCGCCAGCGAACCCGATCCACGTGCGCGTCCACCCCGAGGCGCGAGAGGTCCGGCAGGCTGCCCGCGACCTCGGCGACGTGCAGGAACATCTTGGTCGGGATGCAGCCGCGATTGAGGCAGGTCCCGCCATACGGCCCGCAGTCGATGATCGCCGTGCGCAGGTGCGCCAACTCCTCGGACAGAACCGACCGCCCCGACCCCGCGCCGAGCACCACCACGTCATAACTGCGCGCCGTCGTCATCCCGCTCACAGTAGACGGCGCCACGCCACGCCCGCCCGGCACT
>NZ_HF571038.1:1686138-1777426 GCF_001046875.1 Nostocoides jenkinsii Ben 74 | reverse complement strand
CCCCGCCGCCGACCGCCTCGCCGCCGCCTTGGCCGAGGCCGGTCTGGCGGACGGCTGGGACGTTGACGGTCGTTCGCCCTCAGAACTAGGGCCGGGCTCGGCGCTGGTGTCTCGGTCGGTGGCTGAACCGGGGCCGCGGTCTGGGGCCGGGCCGGGGACGCGGTCTGTGCCCGGGGCGGGGTCAGGGGCCGAGCGCGGGGGTGGCGAGTCTGGGCGGCCGTCGCCCCGACACGCGGACCCGGTTGACGGACCGCGCTGGTTGAGCCTGCCCGCGGGCCTGGGCAGCGCGCGCGTCGCGGCCACGCGGCCGGCCGTCGTGGCCGTGGTCTTGATCGCCGTAGTCTTCGCCGCGGTGTTCGGAGTGCGGCTCCTCCGGGCCCGCGATGTGGGGTCGGTGGTGGCCCCCGCTGCCGCGCAGTTGACGGCCAATAGCCCCACGGCAACGGGGGCGTCCGGACCCGGACAGAGCGGCGCGTCCGTCGTCGTGAGCGCCACCCCGGGGTCAGCACCCGCCGCGGCACCCGGAGGCGCCGGGGCGGGCACGATCATCGTTCATGTCGTCGGGCAGGTGCGCCATGCCGGTGTGGTCGAACTCCCACCGGGGTCACGGGTCGTTGACGCGATCGACAAGGCCGGCGGCGCGGGGCGCAAGGCAGACCTGAGCGCCGTCAACTTGGCGCGCCTGCTGGTGGATGGTGAGCAGATTGTCGTGCCCAAGCCGGGGGAGGCCCCCGCGGCAGCCCCCACCTCCGCGGCGGGCAACGGTGGCGGGCCGGCCGCCCCGGCCGGTGCTGGCTCGGCGAAGGTCAACCTCAACACCGCGGACCTGGCGGCCTTCGACAGTCTTCCCGGGGTCGGTCCCGTCCTGGCCGGTCGCATCCTGGCGTGGCGCACGGAGCACGGCCGGTTCACCTCGATCGACGAACTCGCCGAAGTCAGCGGCATCGGCGAGAAGGTGCTGGCCAATCTCACTCCTCTCGTGACGTTGTGAGTTCGCAATGTCGTCCGATCTGTCGACCGTCACCAACGATGGGTCCGTCGGGCTCGCCTCGGCCGGACATGTGTTCCAGCTCCGCCCTTCCCGACGTATGCCGCGGGCCCCCTCCCGTCTCGACGCCCGGCTGCTGCTGCCCGCGGTTGTGTGCTGGGCGGTCGCCGCGATCGGTCTCGGCTGGCCGCCTTCGGCGAAATGGGCCGTCGGCGGGGTCGCGGGGGCCGCGTCCACCTTCTGCTGGTGGCGCGGCCGGCCGCGCCACGGTCGGCGATCGTCGGCGTGGCTTGTCGCCGGACTCTCCGCCGCTGCGGTGGCCTTGGTTTGCGGGGCTGCCGCGGGTGCCGACCAGCTACGCCGGACCGGGCCGATCGGAACGCTGGCCACCGAGCGGGCCGTCGCCACGGTGGCAGGGGTCGTTGTCGGTGAGCCCCTGGCGATCGCGTCCGGCCGCGCCCCGGATCGCTACCTGGTGCGCGTGCGCCTCGAGCAGATTGCCGCGCGGGGGGCCACCACGCGGGTTCGGGCCCCGGTGCTGGTGGTCGCTGATGCGCGGTGGGCCACCTTGGCCTGGCACGATCGCTTCTCCGCACAAGTCCGGCTCGGACCCGCCGAACCGGCCGACTCGGTGGTTGCGGTGGCACGTGCGCTAGGCGCCCCCGTCGTGCAACACCGCGCCCCGTGGGGCTTCTCGTGGGCAGAGCATCCACGAGCAGCACTGCGCGCCGCGATGAGCGATCTGCCGAAGGATGCGCAGGGTCTCGTGCCGGGACTGGTCATTGGTGACACGAGTCGTTCGCCTCCCGACCTCACGGCCGACATGAAAGCCACTGGCCTGACGCACTTGAGCGCCGTGAGCGGGGCCAATGTGGCCATCACATTAGGGGCCATCGTCCCGATCCTGCGCTGGATCGGAGTCCGGCGGCGCTGGCGGCCAGCGCTACTCGCCATCGCGTTGTGCGCCTTCGTCATTGTCGCCCGGCCCGAGCCGAGCGTGTTGCGTGCCTCGGCGATGGGGGCTATCGGCCTGCTGGGGATGCAGGGTTCGCGCCGCGTTGCCGGCCCGCCCGCGCTGGCCGGCGCGATGGTGGTCCTGCTTGTCATCGATCCCTGGCTGGCCCGAAGTCTGGGCTTCGCGCTGTCGAGTCTGGCCACGCTGGGACTGTTGGTGTTTGTCCGGCCATGGTCGGCCTGGCTACGCCCGCGCCTGCCAGCGCCCTTGCGGTTTGCCGCGGAGGCGCTCGTCATCCCGGTGGCCGCGCAGGTGATGTGTGCGCCCGTCATCGTGCTGATGGCTGGCTCGGTCAGTGTTGTGGGACTGCCCGCGAATCTGTTGGTCGCGCCCCTGGTCGCGCCCGTCACCCTCGGCGGCATCGGGGTCATGCTGCTGGGTCTGGTGCTGCCGCGGGCTGCCGCCCTGGCCGCCTGGATTCCGGGTGGTCCGGCGCTGCTCATCGCTTATGTGGCACATCAAGGTGCGGACCAGTCGTGGGGAAGCATCCCGTGGCCCAAATCCGGCGTCGGCGCGGTGAGCCTGGCGCTCCTGTCAGCACTCCTACTGCTGGCTGGCGCTCGTCTTGGCTTCGAAGTGGCCCGCCGGCCGCTGGCAGCCGCTGGCGTTGCTGCCGTGGGCGCCGGCTTCCTCGTGCCCACGTCGACAGTCACCTGGCCGCCGAGTGCGTGGCAGTTTGTGGCGTGCGATGTCGGCCAGGGCGACGCACTCGTACTGCGCACCGGCGCGCGATCCGCTGTCGTCGTCGACGTCGGGCCCGAGTCTCGATTAATCGACCGATGCCTGCAGCGACTCGGGGTCGCGACGCTCGACGCGGTCGTGCTGACGCACTTTCACGCCGACCACATCGACGGGCTGGCCGGGGCGCTGAGCGGTCGTCGAGTCGGGCAGATCGTCGTCGGACCGATCCGGGATCCCGCCTACGGCGCGACGGCAGTCGAGCGCCTGGCGGGGGCCCGCGGCATACCCGTTGCGGTTGTGCGGGCGGGGGATCACCTCGGGTGGGGACCCGTGTCGGCTGACGTTCTCTGGCCGGAGCGGGAGATCCACGACGGATCGATCCCCAACAACGCGTCCATAGTTCTGGACGCGTGGGTGGGATCGCTGCACCTGTTGCTCACCGGGGACATCGAGCGGGAGGCCGGGCGGGCGATTGCCGGCACCTGGCGCCGAAGCGGAGCCCCGGCGCCGGTGTACGACGTTTACAAGGCGCCGCATCACGGGTCCGCGAATCTCGATGACGGCTTCTTCGGCGTGATCCGGGCTCGCGTGGCGGTGATCAGCGTGGCCAAGGACAACGACTACGGACACCCGTCTCCGCGGACGTTGAGCATGTTGGCGAGCAAGGGAATCCCGGTGCAGCGCACCGATATCGGTGGGGACATTGCCGTATGGCGCGCCGGTGACCGACTCCTGGTCGCGCGCTCGCGCGCCCCGTAGCACCGTTTTAGGTGTGGTCCCGTTAAAGGTAGTAGTCGAGATCGCCCTGCGGATAGGTGGGGGCGAGATCGCTGGAGGCCGCGATTTCACCCAAGGCATCCAGGGTCGCGGCGACGGCGGGAACGCGCTGCAGGTCGGGCGTGGTCACGGCGACGATCTGGCGCCGGGACGCGGGCCGCACCTGGCGCGTGATGATGTCCGGGTGGTGTGCCGTGCGAACGATGAGATCGGGGATCAGCGCGACGCCTAGCCCGGCCGCCACGAGTCCGGCGACGGCCACATAGTCCTCGGTCTCGAAGGCCACGCTCGGGGTGAACTCCGCGGTTGCACACATGGACAGCAAGTGCCCCCGGCACCGCGGACAACCGGCAATCCACTTCTCGTCCCGCAGCGCGGTTATGTCGATGACGGGCTCGTCGCGCAATCGATGCGTCAGCGGCAGCGCGAGCAAGACCTCGTCGTCGAGCAGGTGGCGGGTCTCGAAGAGGTCGAGGTCTTCCTCACCCCGCCCGACATCAGTGCCCGCATAGGAGAACGCGATCGCGAGATCGCACTCGCCTGCCCGAAGGGAAGCCAGCGACTGCGCCGGCTCGGCCTCGGTAAACGAAACTTCGACGTCGGGGTAGCGCTGCTTGACCAACGCCAATGCCTTCGGCACCAATGTGGCCGATGCCGACGGGAAGGCGGCGAGCCGGACTCGACCTGCCCTTAGTCCGGCGATCGCCGCGACCTCTTCCTCAGCGGCGTCGATGGCTGCCAGGACGTCGCCGGCGCGACGCGCCAAACTGGCACCCGCCTCCGTCAACCGCACGGTGCGACCAACCCGGTCGACGAGCGCCGTGCCCGCGCGTTGCTCCAGCCGCCGAACCATCTGCGATACGGCCGGCTGCGAGTAGCCCAGCGCCAGCGCCGCCGCGGTGAAGCTGCCCTCATCGGCGATGGCCTTCATGACCCGGAGTCCAGCAACGTCGATCATCTCACAAGCATAACAAGCAGTTATGAACAATGAATCAGGAAAACGTCCGCTTATGTGAGTTTAGGATGCCGCGGCATACTTTGCGTGTGACCAGTCAGCCCACCCGAGCCCCGCTCGTGAACGCAGACATGAGCTCGGATTCCGAAGAGCGCGTACGCCGTTTCCTCGACCATGGCCCGCCGATGGTGCTGACGGGGGCGGGGATGAGCACCGATTCCGGCATTCCGGACTACCGCGGTCCAGATGGGACTCGGCGGGTCACGCCGATGCAGCATGGCGAGTTCGTCGGATCCAGCGCTGCCCGGCAACGCTATTGGGCACGCTCGTTCATCGGGTGGCAGCGCTTCTCGGCCGCCGCGCCGAATGCCGGCCACCGGGCCCTCGCCCACCTCGGCACTGGCGGCCTCATCGGGCCACTCGTGACGCAGAACGTCGACGGTCTGCACCAGCGCGCGGGCAGTCGGAATGTCACCGAACTCCATGGCTCGCTGGCGGAGGTCGTCTGCCTGACCTGCGGCACCCGTGAGTCCCGGGAACGGCTCCAGGAGCGCGTGACGGCCGCGAACCCGGAGTTCGCCGAGCGGGCGGTCGGCAGTGCCTCCGATGGGTCGCGCGTCAGCAGCCAGATCCGACCCGACGGCGACATCGTGCTTGCCGACGAGGCAGTCCTCGACTTCGTGACGCCCCGTTGCCTGGTGTGTGGTCACGACACCGTGAAGCCCGATGTGGTCTTCTTCGGCGCGAGCGTGCCGGCCGAGCGGGTCCAGCGGGTTTACGCGTTGACCGACGCCGCGCCCGCCCTGCTGGTGCTCGGCTCGTCGCTGATGGTGATGAGCGGCCTTCGTTTCGTCAAACGAGCCGCGGCGCGCGGCATACCCATTGCGATCGTCACCCGCGGGGCGACGCGGGGAGATGCGTATGCCGCGCTCCGGCTCGACGAGTCCCTGTCGCCGCTGCTCGTCGCGGTCGCCGGCATTCGCGGCTTGACCCAGGCAGCGGACTAGGCCCCACGGGGGCCGCGTCAGATGCGGCGCAGCACTGCCGTGACCTTGCCGAGGATGGTGGCGTGGTCGCCGTCGATCGGGCTGAACGCGGGGTTCTGGGGGAGGAGCCAGGTCTTGCCGTCTTTGCGCTTGAAAGTCTTGACCGTGGCCTCGCTGTCAAGCATCGCCGCGACGATGTCGCCATTGTTGGCCGCCGGCTGCTGTCGCACGACGACCCAGTCGCCATCACAGATGGCCGCGTCCACCATGGAGTCACCGACAACGCGCAGTAGGAAGAGCGTGCCCTCCCCGACGATCTGGCGTGGGAGCGGGAAGACGTCCTCGACGACCTCATCGGCGGTGATGGGAACTCCCGCAGCGATATTGCCCAGCACGGGGACGTAGGTCGCCTCGGGCCGCTCGTTGCCGCTGTCGGTGATGTCGGGCTCGGCGTCCTGATCGGCGAGTTGCATTCCGCGATAGCCAGGATGATCCGATGGCATGTCGGGGGCGACGACCTCCATCGCCCGCGGGCGATGAGGATCACGCCGAAGGAATCCCTTACGCTCGAGGGCAAGGAGTTGGTGCGAGACGGAGCTGGGTGACGTGAGTCCCACGGCCTCGCCGATCTCGCGCATGCTCGGGGGGTAGCCGCGCAGATCGATGGAGGTGCGGATGCAGTCGAGCACCCGACGCTGACGCACTGTCAGGCCATCGGGGCGGTCGCGCTCCGGCAGCCTGCGCACCGCCGCACGGTCGGCTTCCGTCTCTTGCAGATCGGGACTGTCATTGCGTGGCCGTCCCGGCCCGCGGCGTGCGCTGTCCTCGTGTGCGCCGGAGTTGCTCATCGTCTCCACGCCCCTTCCCCGGGCTCCATGCGCCGCTGGTCAGGGGCCCGCGGTCGCCTCGTGCTGGTGCTCGACAGGGGGTTGTCGGTGGTCCCTGTCAGGCTTTCTCAATAGGGCAAGCATAGGCGGAGCGATGGCTGAACTCAGACATTTGTTCGAGCGTGTCTTGCCAGACTTCGAACAGACGTGCTACTAATTCTGTAACCGAGGCTCGAACGTAGGTTCGATCCTCGCACGAGAGGAGAGAAACGCCATGGGTGCAGCAATCGCGTGGGAGATCACGGGGATCAATGGTGCGGGGCTGTCTGCCCCGGTGGGGACGGGGCGTCAGTCCTGGCCCGCGGTGCGTCGTCTCTCCGTAGTCCCCGCCGCGTCTTCCCCCATCGAGGCGGCGGCGGACATCTCGGTGCCCGCGCCGGGGGCGCGGCGAGACGCCGGCGGGCGAGCAGAGGGTGTGCCGACGACACCCACGCTCGCTCGCCGTCGGATCGGTCCAGCGGCGGAGACGGCGTCAAGCGCGTTTCGGCTGACCAGGTGGGGACGGCTCCTGTGCACCCTCGTGCTGGTGGCGGTGTTGGCCGCTGCCGCCGTCGCGGCCTCCGCCCGATCCGGTGGTGCCAGTGCCTCGACCTCCCCGCAGCGCATCACGATCGCGCAAGGGCAAACGCTGTCGGGTCTGGCCGTCATCTACCTTCCTGATCTGCCGATCTCCCACGGTGTCGATGCCATTCGCGTTGCCAACCGCCTGCAGAACGACCGCATCATCGCGGGCGACACGCTCATCATCCCGCAGGGCTGAGCGGTGCCACAGCGGCGCTGCAGATTGCCGCAAGACACGCCGGGCAGCGAGGGTTGCGCTCGGGTGATCAAGGGATTAGATTCCTACATCTAGTGGTTACATAGATGTAGTTCATCCACATCTAGTGCACAACTGGCCGGAATTGCCCACAGCTTTTCCCCATGTTGTGCACCCCTGGTCCCCAACCGGTCGAAGGAGTCGGTCATGCACTGCCCGTTCTGCAGGCACACCGACTCCCGGGTCATCGACTCCCGCACGGGGGACGACGGCTCCCAGATCCGTCGTCGCCGGCAGTGCCCCGAATGCAGCCGACGCTTCACCACGATCGAGACGGCGAGCCTGACGATCCTCAAGCGATCTGGGGTCAGCGAGCCGTTCAGCCGCAGCAAGGTCCTCGTCGGTGTCCGCAAGGCCTGTCAAGGCCGGCCGGTGACCGAGGACGATCTCGCGCTCTTGGTTCAGCGGGTGGAGGAGTCCATCCGCAGCCAAGGCAGCGCCGAGGTCGACGCGCACGAGGTCGGGATGGCCATCCTTGGCCCGTTGCGCGAGCTCGACGAGGTCGCTTACCTCCGATTCGCCAGCGTCTACCAAGGCTTTGAGTCTCTCGAGGACTTCGAGGCCGCCATCACCTTGCTTCGCGCCGAGCGCGACGCCGCCGCTCCGGTCAAAGAGACCGTCCCCCATCGGGACGCCTGAACTCCCGGGTGTCGGCCGCGTCGGCTGGTCGACACCCGGTGAACATCCGCAAGACAACACCGCTCAACCCTGTCGCCTCGACGCCCGTCAGCCGCGACACTCGTCAATGGAAGGCATCACGAGATGACCGAGACCGCACGCTCCGGATCCGCCCGCGCGGGCAAGGCCAAGGGCCTGACGATCGAGCGCATCTACACCACTCCCGGAGTGCACCCGTATGACGAGGTGACCTGGGAGTTGCGCGACGTCAACCAGACCAACTGGAAGACCGGGGAGCAGATCTTCGACCAGAAGCGGGTGGAGTTTCCGGAGTTCTGGTCCGTCAACGCGAGCACCATCGTCACCACGAAGTACTTCCGCGGAGCTCTCGGCACTCCCGAGCGCGAGCGCAGCCTCAAGCAGCTCATCGACCGCGTGGTCCTGACCTACGTCAAGGCCGGCAAGGACTTCGGCTACTTCGCCTCCCCGGGCGACGCCGAGGTCTTCGAGCACGAGTTGACCTACGCCCTGTTGCACCAAGTCTTCAGCTTCAACTCCCCGGTCTGGTTCAACGTGGGCACGCCGAGCCCGCAGCAGGTTAGCGCCTGCTTCATCCTGTCCGTCGACGACTCCATGGACTCGATCCTCAACTGGTACAAGGAAGAGGGCTTCATCTTCAAGGGCGGTTCCGGTGCCGGCCTGAACCTCTCGCGCATCCGCTCCAGCAAGGAGCTCCTGTCGTCCGGCGGAACCGCGTCCGGGCCTGTCTCCTTCATGCGTGGCGCCGACGCGTCCGCGGGCACCATCAAGTCCGGCGGCGCGACCCGCCGTGCCGCCAAGATGGTCGTCCTCGACGTCGACCACCCCGACATCTACGAGTTCATCGAGACCAAGGCGCGCGAGGAAGACAAGATTCGCGCCCTGCGCGACGCCGGCTTCGACATGGATCTCGGCGGCAAGGACATCGTCTCCGTTCAATACCAGAACGCCAACAACTCCGTCCGGGTCACCGACCAGTTCATGCGCGCCGTCGAGGACGGCTCCTCGTTCGGCCTCACCTCGCGCAAGGACGGCTCGGTCATCGAGGAAGTCGATGCCCGCGACCTGATGCGCAAGATCTCCGAGGCGGCCTGGGAGTGCGCCGACCCTGGCATCCAGTACGACGACACGATCAACGCCTGGCACACCAACCCCGAGACGGGTCGCATCACGGCGTCGAACCCCTGCTCCGAGTACATGTCGCTCGACAACTCTTCGTGCAACCTCGCCTCGCTCAACCTCCTGAAGTTCCTGCGCGACGACGACACCTTTGACGTCGCGACCTTCCAGAAGGTCGTCGAGCTCGTCATCACGGCGATGGACATCTCCATCTGCTTCGCCGACTTCCCGACCGAGCCGATCGGCAAGACGACGGTCGACTACCGCCAGCTCGGCATCGGTTACGCCAACCTCGGCGCGCTGCTGATGGCCACGGGCCATGGGTATGACAGCGAGGGTGGCCGGGCGCTTGCGGCGAGCATCACGTCCCTGCTGACCGGCGCGGCCTACAAGCGCAGTGCGGAGCTCGCCGGCGTGGTGGGTCCCTACGCGGGCTACGCCCGCAACGCCGACGCCCACAAGCGGGTGATGCGCAAGCACCAGGCGGCCAACGACGCGGTGCGCACCAAGCACGCGATGGACCAGGACATCCACCGCGCGGCCACCAGGGCGTGGGACGCCGTCATCCAGCTCGGTGAGAAGAACGGCTACCGCAACGCCCAGGCGTCGGTGCTCGCCCCCACCGGGACCATCGGCTTCATGATGGACTGCGACACCACTGGCATCGAGCCCGACTTCTCGCTGGTGAAGTTCAAGAAGCTTGTCGGTGGCGGGTCCATGCAGATCGTCAACCTCACCATCCCCCGCGCACTGAAGAAGCTTGGCTACGCGCAGGAGACGATTGAGGCGATCGTCGAGTACATCGCCGACAAGGGCCACGTCATCGACGCTCCGGGCCTGAAGGTCGAGCACTACGAGGTCTTCGACACCGCGATGGGTGCCCGGGCGATCTCACCGATGGGTCACGTGCGGATGATGGCGGCCACCCAGCCGTTCCTGTCCGGCGCGATCTCCAAGACGGTCAACCTGCCCGAGACGGCGACCGTCGAGGACATCGAGGAGGTCTACGTCCAGGGCTGGAAGCAGGGCCTGAAGGCGCTGGCGGTCTACCGCGACAACTGCAAGGTCGGCCAGCCGCTCTCCGACGCCGGTTCCGGTGCCAAGGACGCCAAGGCGGCCGAGAGTGCGGCAGCCCCCGCGGCCGAGAAAGTTATCGAGTACCGCCCGGTCCGCGAGCGCCTGCCGAAGCGCCGCAGCAGCCGCACCACCTCGTTCGCCATCGGCGGCGCCGAGGGTTACATGACCGCGTCCACCTACGACGACGGTCGCCTCGGTGAGGTGTTCCTCAAGTTCGGCAAGCAGGGCTCCACCCTCGCGGGCGTCATGGACGCCTTCTCCATCGCGATCTCGGTGGCGCTGCAGTATGGCGTTCCCCTCGAGACGTGGGTCGAGAAGTTCACCAACATGCGCTTCGAGCCGGCCGGTATGACGGATGACCCGGACGTGCGGATGGGCCAGTCCCTGATGGACTACGTCTTCCGACGCCTAGCCTTGGACCACCTCGACTTCGAGACCCGGTCCTACTACGGCATCTACACCGCGGAGGAGAGGGCCCGTCACTTGGAGACCGGTTCCTACGAGCCCGTCGAGGACGACGCCGACGACGAGGACGAGTTGGAATCGCTGGCCCAAGGCCTCGGCGCCCAGGCGCCCAAGAAGGCGGCGGAGCCGCGCCAGAGCGTGAGCGGCGACGCGCCTTCAGGCGACAAGGAGATCGACGCCACGTCCGTGCACTCCGGTGCCGGTGCGGCCTCCGCTCGCAAGGTGTCCGCGGAGATCCACTCCAGCGCCGACTTGCTGGCGATGTTCGGCGACCGCAAGGCCGCCGACGCCCCGATGTGCATGACCTGCGGCACCAAGATGCGCCCCGCCGGCTCGTGCTACGTCTGCGAAGGCTGCGGCAGCACCTCCGGCTGCAGCTGAGGCAGGAGCGCCAGGCGCTGAGGCGGGGCCGGTCGTCATCGCGACGACCGGCCCCGCACGGCCATACCCGGAGCCGCCATCCTCGACGCCCTGATCAGGCCGGATGCGTCGCCGCGATCTCCGCCACGTCGATGACGTGGCCGCACAGCTGCTCGCAGCGAGCCCACAGCTCTCGGGCTTGTGGCCGATCCTGCGCGGCGGCCGAGGTCCCCACCAGGGTGGGGTGGCCGCGCATCTCCCCGGGCCAGTCTGGCCCGACATAGCTTCCGCCCGGGAGGTCGGGGACGGTCGCGGCATACAGCGTGGGTAGCGCTCCCATCTCGGCCGACTGGGCGAAGAAGGGGAGGCGGTTGCCGAGCCCCATGACGAGGCTCTGCAGCGGCCCGCCGCCGGATTGGAGGTTCGTCGCGGCGTAGCCCGGGTGGGCCGCCACCGAGATCACCGGCGAGCCGGCGGCGTCGAGGCGGCGCTGAAGTTCCAGGGCGAGCATCAAGTTCGCCAGCTTGCTTTGGCTGTATGCCGCCCACGCCCGATAGGGGCGCTTCTCACCACCGAGGTCGGCCAGGTCCAGCCGCCCTACCCGATGCATCTGCGAGGACAGCGTGACGACGCGGTCCTGAATCTGCCCGAGCAGCAACCCGGTGAGCAGGAAATGGCCGAGCACATTGGTGGCGAATTGCAGCTCGTAGCCCTGCGCCGAGCGCGCCTGGGGCACGGCCATGATTCCGGCGTTGTTGATCAAGACGTCGAGGTTGACTCCGGCCATCTCGCCAGCAAAGCGCCGAACCGAGTCGAGGTCCGACAGATCCAGTTCCCGCGTCTCGTGACTGCCGGGCAGCGAGGCCCGGGCAGCGTCCGCCTTCGCGACCGTCCGGCAGGCGAAGATCACGTGAGCGCCCTTGGCGCACAACGCCGTTGCCGCCTGCAGCCCAATCCCGGAGTTGGCGCCGGTGATGACCACTACGCGGCCACTCTGGTCCGCGATGTCGTTGATTGTCCACCGCGCGGCCCCCGCCCGAGCCCCGATCCACGGGATCACGCGGACGCTCCCGATTCCGAGCTAACCACCGAGTCATGCCCAACCACCGAGTCACGGCCAGCCACGAAGGCGGTCACGCACGCGCGAATGTCGGCCTCGCTGTGCGCGGCAGACAGTTGCACCCGGATCCGCGCGGCGCCCTTGGGCACCACCGGATACGAGAACGCGATCACATAAACCCCCTCGGCAAGCATCGCGTCGGCGATCTGACTGGCCAATCGAGCGCCGTCGTCGCCGCGGAACATCACCGGCACGATCGGGTGCTCGCCCGGAAGCAGCTCGAACCCGGCGTCCGACATCAACGAACGGAATAACGAGGCGTTGGCCCGCAGCCGCTCCCGGCCTTCGCTGGAATCGTGCGCGAGCCGCAATGCGGTGCGCGACCCGGCCACCACGCTCGGCGCCACTGCGTTGGAGAACAAATACGGCCGCGAGCGCTGCCGCAGGAGCGACACCACCTCGCGGTGGCTGGCGATATAGCCGCCCGACGCCCCGCCCAGCGCCTTGCCCAGCGTCCCACCGACGATGTCGACGCGGTCCCGAACGCCGAACAGCTCCGGCGTTCCGGCGCCGGTCGGCCCGATGAACCCGACCGCATGCGAGTCGTCCACCATCACCAGCGCGCCGAACTCCTCGGCCAGATCGCAGATCTGCGGCAGCGGAGCGTACGAGCCATCCATCGAGAACACCCCGTCGGTGACGACTACGACCCGGCGCGCCCCGGCCGCGGCAGCCGCCACCAGCTGCGCACGCAGGTCGGCCATGTCGGCATTCCGATAGCGAAAGCGAGCCGCTTTGCACAGCCGAATCCCGTCGATCAAGGACGCGTGATTCAACTCATCCGAGATGATCGCGTCGCCCTCGCCGAAGAGAACTTCGAAGACCCCGCCATTGGCGTCGAAGCACGACGAATACAAGATCGTGTCCTCGGTCCCGAGGAAGCGCGACAGCTCCGCTTCCAGGGCCGCGTGCTGGGCCTGGGTGCCACAGATGAAGCGGACACTCGCCATACCGAATCCCCACTCCTGCAGGGAATCTCGGGCGGCGGCCACCACCTCGGGATGGTCGGCGAGCCCCAGGTAGTTGTTGGCGCAGAAGTTCAGTGCGTCTCCCGAGGACGTCGCAATGTGCGCCGACTGGGCCGTCGTCAGGCGCCGCTCGTCCTTCCACAACCCCGCGTCGCGAATCTCGGTCAGCGTGGCCGCCAACTCGTCTTTGATCTCGGCATACATGGACTATTCCTCCCAGTTGAGGACGACCTTGCCGCATTGGCCCGATCGTGCGATCTCGAACGCCTGCGCCCAGTCGGCCGCGGGAACGCGGTGGGTGATGACCGAGGCGATCCGCTCGGCGAGGGTGGTCGAGGTGGTGAGCATGGCCCCCATCGCGTACCAGGTCTCGAACATCTCCCGGCCATAGATCCCGCGAATCGTCAGCATATGCGTGATCACCTTTCCCCAATCCACGGCGTATGGCCGTTTGGGCAGCCCCAGCAGCGCCACCCGCCCGCCGTGGTTGAGGTTGTCGATGATCTCCTCGACGGCCGCGGGTGCCCCGGACATTTCGAGGGCAATGTCGAAGCCCTCCTTCATCCCGAGCGTGCGCTGCGCATCGCGCACCCGATCGCGTCCGCTGTTGACGACGAGATCCGCACCCGCCGCCTGCGCCAGGGCGAGCCGGTAGTCCGACAGGTCGGTGACCACGACATTCCGGGCGCCGACATGCCGCGCGATCGCGACCGCCATCACCCCGATCGGTCCGGCGCCGGTGATCAGCACATCCTCACCGACCATCGGCCACTGCGACGCGGTGTGCGTGGCATTGCCGAAGGGGTCGAAGATCGCACCCAGATCAGGATCGAATCCCGCCGGCTGCACGTGGGCGTTGCTCGCCGGCAGCACGATCAGGTCGGCGAAGGCGCCGTCACGGTTAACGCCGATTCCGATCGTGTTGATGCACAAGTGTTTTCGGCCGGCGCGGCAATTGCGGCAGTGCCCGCACACCAAGTGCCCCTCGCCGGAGATGCGATCGCCGACGGCCACCATGTCCGCAGGGACGTCCTCCCCGACCTCGACCACCTCGCCGAAGAACTCGTGCCCGACGATCAGCGGAGCCTTCACCGTGGATGCCGCCCAGTCGTCCCAGTCGTGGATGTGCAGGTCGGTGCCGCACAGCCCGGCGCGCAGGACGCGGACCTTGACGTCGCTTGGTCCGCACCGGGGCTCGGGGACGTCGATCAACTCCAACCCCGGTCCGGCCGTGGTCTTCACCAGTGCGCGCATGGCAGTCCTCCTCGACAATCCCGCCCAGCGTATGCCGCGGCCGGCCGTCGCCGACCGGCGACAATGACCACGTGACCCATCCGGCGCGCTTCCACGACGACGACCCGCTGCTCCACCGGGTTCGGGACCTCGCCCTGGCCTTCCCCGGCGCCGACGAGAAGATCTCCCACGGAACGCCGACCTTCTTCACGGTCAAGGTCTTCTGTCAGTACGGCGCGCCCGTCAAGGGCGATCACGACAGTTGGGCGCTGCGCCGCTCTCTGGTCTTCCGGCCCGAGGAGGCGGAGCGTGCCGCGCTCCTCGACGACCCCCGCATCCACGTCCCCGCCTATGTCGGAGCCCACGGTTGGCTCGCGCTCGATCTGACCCACGCTGAGCCTGACTGGGCCGAGGTTGGGGAGCTGATGGACGCGTCCTACCGCCTGACCGCGCCGGCCAAGCGGGTCGCCGAACTCAACTCCCGCTGACCTGCCCGACCCCGCGAGGGTGAGCGGCGCGGCATACGGTGGGGGAGTGAGCGACTCCCTGGGACCACTATCCCTGCTCGATCTGGCGATGGTTCGCCGCGGGCAACCGGTGGCCGAGGCGTTGCGGGACAGTCTTGCCCTCGCCCAGCATGCGGAGGCGACCGGGCGCTTCACCCGCATTTGGTATGCCGAGCACCACAACATGCCGACCATCGCCTCCGCGGCGACCGCCGTCTTGATCGCGCACGTCGCCGCCAACACCACCTCGATCCGGCTCGGCGCCGGCGGCGTGATGCTGCCCAATCACGCGCCCCTGATCGTTGCCGAGCAGTTCGGCACGCTCGCCGAACTCCACCCCGGTCGCATCGACCTGGGACTTGGGCGCGCTCCCGGTACCGACCAGGTCACGCTGCGTGCCCTTCGGCGCGACCCGCGCGCCTCCGACGACTTCCCGAGCGACATCCGCGAGTTGCAGGGCTATCTCGCGGGGGAGTCGCTGATCCCGACCGTGTCGGCCCACCCGGGTGCCGGGACTCGGGTCCCGCTCTACATCCTCGGTTCCTCCTTGTATGGCGCGCAGCTCGCCGCCGCCTTCGGCCTCCCGTATGCCTTCGCCAGCCACTTCGCGCCGGACGCGCTCGTCCCGGCGATGCAGGCCTACCGATCCGGGTTCACCCCGTCCGCCCAGTTGGCCGAGCCGTATGCGATTGCCGCGCTCAATGTCATCGCCGACCCGGACGCCGTGGTCGCGCAGGAGATCGCCGACCGAGTCCTGCGCTCGCGGGTGCGGATGCTCGCTGCCCGCGTCCCGGCGTATGCCGCGCGCCTCGACGACGCCGCTATCGACGAGCTTCTGGACTCGCCGGTGGGCGCCCAGGCGCGGCACATGATGACCTACACGGCGGTCGGCGACGGCGCCGGAGTTGCCAGCTACCTGGCGGACTTCCGGGCGCTGGCCGGTGCCGACGAGCTGATGCTGACAAATCCCGCGCCGGAGCTCACGGCTCGGCAGACAACTCTGGACGTGGTGGCGTCCTTGCCGTGACCGGCGCAGCCCCCACGCCCGACCCCGCCCCCACGCCAGCCCCACGCCCGACCCCGCCCACCGCCTCGATGGTGGACGGGGACGGGATGGCGGTTGCACAATCGCCCCAATTCCCGTGAGCCAGGAGCCCCTTCATGCGTGTTCGTTCGTTCGCCCCCGCCGCTGCTGCCGTCGCCGCGTTGGCCACCTTCCTGCCGGCCCAGGCCAGCCCCGCGCCCTCGGTCGCACCGGCGGGCACTGTCCCGGCGAGCGCCGCCTCGGTGAGCACCGCCTTCGGGGCGGTGCCGGCGGACGGAAAGGCCACGCCATACCGATTCGCGGTCATCGGGGACATGCCCTATGGCTCGACCCAGCTCGCGCAGATGCCGGCCTGGATCAGCAAGATCAACGCCCAGAACCCGGTCATGACCTTCCACGTCGGGGACATCAAGACATCGGCCCGCCGGTGCGACAGCTACTACATGACCAAGATCCTGACGCTGTTCAACCGGTTCAACACCGCGCTGATCTATACCCCGGGAGACAACGAGTGGGCCGACTGCCACCAGAAGGCGTCAGGCAGCTATAACCCCCTGGAGCGGCTCGCGAAGCTCCGCTCGGTGATGTATCCGACCCCGGGCCGGACCCTCGGCAAGGCTCCATTGCCGGTCTCCAGCCAGTCCTCCAGCGGCTTCCCCGAGAACGTCCGGCTCGCCCGCGACGGGATTGTGTATGTCGTGGTGCACAGCGTCGGCGCCAACGACGACCTCGAGGTGTGGACCGGTCGCAACAACGTCACGCCGGCCCAGCGAGCCGAGGAGACCAAGCGGATGGGGAGCGCGACGCACACCATCGCGGCGGCCTTCCAGCAGGCCAAGGACACGGGCGCCAAGGCCGTGGTCATCGTCCTGCACGTCGATATGTTCGACCCGACCCACACTCCGGTTCCGGCCAAGCTCACGGCCTACAAGCCGCTGGTCCAGACCCTCATCACGCAGGCGAACCAGTTCCGCGGTCAGGTGTATCTGTTCAACGGTGACAGCCACGAGTACAACGTCGACAACCCACTCCAGTCCGGGTCGAAGTGGCTGTCGATCTATGGCGTGAATGGCTACTCCACCAAGCTGCAGCGCATCACCGTCGACGGCGACCAGAATGTCCGCTCGTTCCTGCTGGTGACGGCCAATAGCGGCGCCACGGGTCCGGTGCTGAGCTGGACGTCGGTGCCCTTCTGATCCGATCCGCGCTGCGGAGTGGCCCGACCCCTTGATCCGCCTGCGGACCCTGTCGGTGCTAGGTGACAGGATGCGGCCATGATCGACCACTTCGGCATCAACTGCAGTGACTTCGAGGCCAGTTGCCGCTTCTATGACGGTGTGTTGGGCGTGCTCGGGCACAGCCGCCTGATGGACTTCGGCGTCGCCATCGGCTACGGCTCCGAGGGCAAACCGACCTTTTGGATCAGCCGGTGGCCGGGCGCCGAGCCCAACCGCGAGATGCACGTCGCCTTCGCGGCGCCCGACGCCGAGGCGGTCCGGGCGTTCTATGACAAGGCGATGGAGCTGGGCGCCGAGAGCCTACACGCCCCGCGGGTGTGGCCCGAGTACCACCCCGGCTACTTCGGTGCGTTTGTGCGTGACCCGGACGGCAACAACATCGAAGCGGTCTGCCACGGCGCCCCGCAGGGCTGACCTTCGAGCGGCCGGCCCGGCCGCGCGACTAGGCGACCGGGACCGAGGCGCGGGCGGCGTTCTGGGCGATCGCGTCCGCGATCTCGCCGATGCGGTTGCGCGGCAGGTCGTGGGCCATGTCGGGGAACATCAGCAGGCGAGAGCCGGGAACGGCCCTTGCGGTAGCCATACCACCGCTGGGTGAGACGAGGCGATCGAGCAGTCCGTGGATCACCAGGGTCGGCATGCGCAGGTCGCGCAGGCGGGCGGTCCGGTCCGGGCTCGCGTTGATCGCGATGAGTTGACGGATCCGGCCATACGGGTCCGGGTCGCGGCTGATGGCCTCCTCGATCATGCCCCGCACCTCGGCCTCGTCGAACATCGGCCCGGAGATCTGTCGCCACGCGTCCAGCCCCGCGGCGATCGCGCCCTCGCGGTCCGTCGGTCGCGGCTGCATCATCGTGCGGCGCAGTTCGGGATACATCGACGTCGCCGGGCGGCCCTGCCGCTTGTTGCCCGTATTGGACATGATCGAGCAGAGCGAGCGGACCCGCGTCGGGTAGTCGATGGCGAGCTCCTGCGAGATCATGCCGCCCATCGAGACGCCCACGACGTGGGCAGACTCGATGCCGAGGTGGTCCAAGAGCCCGACGGCGTCGTCCGCCATGTCGCCCAACAGGTATTCGCTCTTGGCCAGGCGACGTCCGGCCAGACTGCGCAGGACGTCCTTGCGCTGGGGCACGGCGTCGTCCATCTTCGAGGACAGGCCGATGTCGCGATTGTCGAAGCGGATGATCCGGAAGCCATGGTCGACCAGCGCGTCGAGCAGCGCCGGGGGCCAGGCGATGAGCTGCGTCGCGAGGCCCATGACGAGCAGCATGGGTTCACCTTCGCCGCGCTCCTCAAAGTGAATCCGTATTCCGTTGACGTCCGCTTCAGGCATACCGCCCATCAAACCATCCACACCGGCGCTCCCGGCGGCAGCGCGGGGCGACCAAGATCACCTGTGGATAACCGGCCGGGTGATGTCGGGGGTGCGACATACAGTTGCCCGTATGCCGAGCCTCACCGAAGCCCTCGCCGTCGCCGTCGCGGCGCTCGGGGGGAGCCCGCGTCCGGGGCAGGAGCAGATGGCCGCCGCCGTGGCCGAGGCCATCGAGAAGGAAGAGCACCTGCTGGTCCAGGCCGGCACGGGGACGGGCAAGTCGCTCGGCTACCTCGTGCCCGCGGTCCTGCACGCCGCCGACTCCGGCAAGCCCGTCATCGTCGCCACCGCGACGCTGGCATTGCAGGGCCAGATCGTCGACCGCGACCTGCCCAGGCTCGCGACCGCCCTGACGCCGCTGCTTGGCCGTCGGCCGCGGTTCGCCCTGGTCAAGGGCCGACGCAACTACGTCTGCCAGCACAAGCTGGTCGGTGGCTTCCCGGACGAGGACGAGGCGGCGCTGTTCGAGATCGGCGACTCCGCGGCGTCCTCCTCTCGTCTCGGCGGCGAGGTGGTGCGTCTGCGCGAGTGGGCGGAGCAGACCGACTCCGGCGACCGCGACGAGCTCGTGCCGGGTGTCTCGGAGCGGGCCTGGCGCCAGGTCAGCGTGAGTGCCGAGGAGTGCCTGGGCGGCAACTGCCCGATGGTGGCCGAGTGCTTCGTCGAGCGCGCGCGGGAGGTGGCAAAGGGCGTCGACGTCGTGGTCACCAATCATTCGTTCATGGCCATCGACGCCTTCGAGGGCCGGTTCATGCTGCCCGAGCACGAGGTGCTCGTCATCGACGAGGCTCACGAACTCGTCGACCGCGTCACCTCGACGATCACCGACGAACTCACGGCCGGTATGGTGCGGGCCGCCGCCCGCAAGGCGGGCCGCGTGGACTCGGCCGAGGTTCTGGAGGACTGCGCGGCCGCTCTCGAAGCCGCCCTGGAGCGGCTCCCGGAGAGCCGGGTGGACGGCATACCGGAGCAGTTGGCGTTGGCGTTGGCGACGGTGCGCGACGCGGCGCGGACCGTGCAGGGCGAGCTCAAGCCGCCGCCGGGGGAGACCGTCGACGGTGCGCGGCAGATGGCGCTCGCGGCGGTGGATGAGGTCTTCGACAACGCGGCGCGCATTCTTGAGGAGCGCGAACTCGACGTGTTGTGGAGTCGCGTCGATCCGCGGCGCGGGCCGGTCCTGAGCGTGGCGCCGATGAGCGTGGCGATGCTGGTGCGCGACAAGATCTTCACCGATCGCACCGTGGTGCTCACGTCGGCGACCCTGGAGTTGGGCGGAACTTTCGACGCGCTCGCCGGCACCATCGGGTTGCGGGGCGCCGAGGCCCCGGCGTATGCGGGGCTGGATGTGGGCAGCCCGTTCGACTACCGCGGGCAGGCCATCGCGTATGTCGCGGCGCACCTGCCGCCGCCCGGTCGCAGCGGGTTGTCCGACGCGGCGCTCGACGAGATCGAAGCCCTGGTGCGGGCGGCCGGTGGGCGGACGCTGGGGTTGTTCAGCTCGATGCGAGCAGCCCGCGAGGCGGCCGAGGCGATGCGAGATCGATTGGGCGACAGCGGCATCGAGATCCTGTGCCAAGGGGAGGATCAGGTGCCGACGCTGGTGCGCCAGTTCGCGCGCGAGCCGACCACCTGTCTGTTCGGAACGCTCACGCTGTGGCAAGGCGTCGACGTGCCCGGCTCGAGTTGTCAGTTGGTGTTGATCGACCGGATTCCCTTCCCGCGCCCGGACGACCCGCTGGCCAGCGCTCGGACGGAGGCGATCGGGCGGATGGGCGGCAATGGGTTCATGGCGGTGTCGGCGACCCATGCGGCGCTGCGCCTGGCGCAGGGCGCCGGCCGGCTGATCCGCAGCGCCGACGATCGCGGCGTTGTGGCGTTCCTGGACTCGCGGATGATGACGGCGCGCTATGCGGGGTTCCTGCAGAAGTCCCTGCCGCCGTTTTGGCCGACCACCGATCGCGCGCTGGTGCTGCAGGCCCTCAGCCGCCTCGACCAGAACGCGCCGCCGCCGCGGCCCGTCGCCGAGCCGGCCAAGCGCACCCTCGGTGGCGCCGTCCCGGATCCAGCCGGTGACGCGGGCGAGCGGGCCGACGAGGAGGGGGCCGCTCATGCCTCGCCCGTCGCCGCCGATCCGCCGGCACCGACCAACGCGCGCACGGCTGTGACGCTCGGGCATCCCTGGTCGGAGCAGGACGACGAAGAGCTGCGCGACGGCATCGAGATGGGGCTGAGCCTGGAGGAGCTGGCGGAGTCGTTGGAACTGCCTCCCGAGGTTGTCCAAGCGCGGCTGGATGGGCTTGGCCTGGAAGTGTCCAGCCAAGAGGCGTTTAGTTTCGGCGACTGATGCGGGCAACCGGATCGGGTGGGCTGTCGGTGCGACATGACAGGCTGACGCCATGAGTGACACCGTCGCGGTCCCGAGCCGAGTGCCCCCGCTGGTGCTCGTCCACGGGCCGGAGTCGGTGCTCAGCGAGCGCGCGGTCGCCCAGGTGCTCGGTGACATCAAGCACGCCGCGCCGGAGACCGAAGTCATCAAGGTGTCGGCGCTGAGTTACGAGGCTGGCACATTGCCGATGCAGGCGAGTCCTAGCCTGTTCGGCGAGGCCAAGGTCGTGGTGATCCACGACAGCGACGAGGGCGATGAGGCTTTCCAGTCGGACTTGCTGGCGGTCATCCCCGATGCTGGGGAGGAGCTGACCCTGCTCGTCGTGCACAAAGGCGGCGCCCGCGGCAAGAAGTTCATCGACGCGCTGAAGTCCGCCCGCGCCCGGGTCATCGACGCCCCGGCCATCAAATCCGATCGCGACAAGCAAGACTTCACCGCCAACGAGTTTCGGCGGGCAGGTCGCAAGGCCACCCCCGACGCGATTCGCGCGCTCGTGGAGGCGGTCGGCAGCGATATCGCCGAGCTCGCCTCCGCGTGCCAGCAACTGATCGACGACACCCAAGGAACCATCGACGACCGGGCCGTGCTGACCTACCACGGTGGCAAGGTGGAGGCCACCGGCTTCCGGGTCGCCGACGCCGCCATCGCCGGCGACGCTGGCGAGGCCCTCCGTCTCCTTCGACACGCCATCGCCACCGGCCTCGACCCGGTCCCGATCGTCGCCGTTCTCGCCGGACAACTGCGCCAGCTGGTCAAAGTCGGCGCCGCCGGCCGGGGCCGCTCGGCCGACCTCGCCCGCGAGCTGGGGATGGCCCCTTGGCAGGTCGACCGTGCCCGCCGTGCCCTCGGGGGCTGGGACGGCGCGGCCCTCGGCCGGTGCATCCAAGCCGTTGCCGCGGCCGACTTCGACGTCAAGGGTGGGGGCCGCGATCCGGTGTATGCCGTGGAGCGCGCCATCTTGACCATCGCCGCCGAGCACGGGGGCTGACGGAGGGAAGGCACGGCATACGAGGAGGCACGGCGAGGAGGCACGGGATCGGGACGGGGCCACGCGGCATAAGCCAGGGAGGCGTGCCGGATTTCGTGGGGAGCCGCCCGTGCCGGTAGGCTTGACGCTTGCGTGCGCGCATGGTCGTGCGCGCATCGCAGCACCACCCAGGTCGGCTCACGCAAGGTACCCCCACGCCTGTCCCGAGACGACCTGCCGCCCTCAACGGCATACCGACCAACCTCTAGAAAGATCACCTGTGGCGAACATCAAGTCCCAGATCAAGCGGATCAAGACCAACCGCACCCGCACCGAGCGCAACAAGGCCGTCAAGAGCGAGCTGCGGACCTGGGTCCGCAAGTTCCGCGAGGCCGTTGCGTCTGGCGACGCGGAGGCGGCGAAGTCCGCCCTGCAGACGGCGTCGAAGAAGCTC
The DNA here is from genome assembly GCF_001046875.1 of Nostocoides jenkinsii Ben 74. Classification (GTDB taxonomy): domain Bacteria; phylum Actinomycetota; class Actinomycetes; order Actinomycetales; family Dermatophilaceae; genus Nostocoides_A; species Nostocoides_A jenkinsii. Next base: position 1,755,347 of record NZ_HF571038.1, on the reverse strand, counting down.
GACAAGGCCGTGAGCAAGGGCGTGATTCACGCCAACCAGGCCGCCAACAAGAAGTCGGCCATGGCGAAGAAGGCTGCCTCTCTCTGAGGCGTCCCGATTCCGGCACGAGGCCCCTGTCACCCACAAGGTGACGGGGGCCTCGTCGTTGTCTGCCGAGTCGCGAGGTAGCGTCCACCCTCATGGTTGATCCCGGCGCGGCACTGTCGATCCTGTTCTATGGCGGCAGCGGAGTGATCAGTGCGGCGTGTGTCCGCGAGGCTGTTGCCGCCGGGCACCGGGTCAGCGTGCTCAATCGTGGCCAGACTCGGAGCCGGATGTTGCCGGAGGGTATCGAGCTGCTCCAGGCCGACGTCCGGGACTCTGGGGCCGTCGCGCACGCGCTGGGGGAGCGGCGCTTCGACGTCGTGGCCGATTTCCTCGCCTTCCATCCGGACAACGTCGCGCAGTCGCTGGAGCAGGTCCGCGGCCGCGTCGGGCACTACGTCTTCATCTCCTCGGCCTCGGCGTATCAGACCCCGCCGGCCCGCCTACCGGTGACCGAGTCGACGCCGCTGCGCAACCCGATGTGGGACTACTCGCGCAACAAGATCGCCTGCGAGGACCTGCTGGTCCGCCGCTACCGCGACGAGGGGCTGCCGATGACGATCGTGCGGCCCTCCCACACGTATGACGAGACCTCCCCGCCGCTCTTCGGTGGCTGGACTACGGCCGAGCGGCTCCTGCGCGGTGCCCCGGTGGTGGTCCCCGGCGACGGGACATCGCTGTGGACCGTCACCCACGCCCGCGACGTCGCGCGGGGGTTCGTGCCCCTGCTGGGCAACCCCGCGGCATACGGGGAAGCAGTGCACCTCACCCGGGACGACGCTCTGCCGCTGAATGCGATCGTGACCACGCTCGCGGACGTCGCGGGGGTCGGCGCCGACTTGGTGCACGTCGCCTCGGACACGCTGTGCGCGGCCCGCCCCGACCTGACGGGCCCACTGCTCGGCGATATGGCGAACTCGATGCTCTTCGACAACACCAAGGCCCGCTCGTTTGCACCGGGCTGGCACGCGCGAACGACCTTGGCTCAGGGTGCCCGCGAGATCATTCGGTGGCGTCGTGAGCACACGCCGGAGGTCGACCACGACCTTGATGCCTACTTTGACCAGTTGGTCGCCCGGGTGCGCTGATGCCCGCGCCAGTCCGGGAGATCTCGGACGCGGAAGGCCGAGCCCGCCTGGCTGTCCGGCACGGACTCGGCCCCGGCTGCGCCTTCTCCAGCATCGCGTCCGCGACGGCGGGTATGACGGCCTGGCACGCCACCGAGCTGCCATCCGTGCACCTGGCGATCCACGCGCGCACCCGCGGCCTGAGCGTCGAGGACGTCGATGCCGCGCTGAACCAGGACCGCTCGCTGGTCAAGCAATTGAGTATGCGGCGCACGCTCTTCGCCGTCGATCGTGCCCTGCTGCCCGCGGTGATCGCGGGCCCGGGGCAGCGGGTCGCGGGCCCGGAGCGCCGGCGGCTGGCCAAGGAACTGGTCGCCGCCGGCTTGGTCGAGGATGGCGAAAAGTGGCTTGCTGCAGCGGAATCCGAGGTCCTCGAGCTGCTGGACGCGTAGGTTCTCACAACGGCTGACGTGCGGGCTGCGCTGCCGCGGATCGCCGGAACCGTCCCCGTGACTATCGGCACGAAATGGGGGCAGAATGTCGCCATCGGACCCCGCGTGCTCGGCGTTCTGGCGGTCCAGGGCCGGGTGACGCGCGGCGCGAATGCCACGCATTGGCGCACCTCGAAACCGACCTGGACCACGATGCGGCACTGGCTCGGTGCCGAGCCGGAGCTGCCGGACGCGCGGGCGGCATACGCCCTGCTGGTGGGTCGGTGGCTGCGCACCTTCGGGCCAGGCACTGAGGAAGACATCGTCTGGTGGTTCGGCGCGACCAAGACCGCCGTGCGCGCCGCACTCACACAGACCACACGGCATACCTCTTCGACAGCGTCGGCAATGCCGTGCCGACGGTCTGGGTCGACGGCCGGATTGTCGGCGGCTGGTCGCAGGACCCGGCGGGCGAGGTGCGAATCATGCTGCGGGAGAAGCTGCCTCGTCATCACCTGGATCTCGTGGAGGAAGCGCGGCAACGGCTGATCGCCTTCGTGGACGGTGATCGGGTGCCCTCGACCTATGCCGTGGCACTCCTCGCCGGTCGTCGGCTGCCCTAGATCGCGACACGAGAAAGTGCTCTCCGTCACGGCGTGGACAGGCGATTTGATTAGGTAAGCCTTACCTAACTATGGTTGTCCGAGTCGTTCCCCCGCTCGGAAGGTTCCTCCCATGATGCGCAAGACGTCCACTGCCACCGCTGTCCTCGCCGGTTCCCTGCTGCTCTCCGCCTGCGGGAACTCCACGACAGAATCGAGCACCGGCTCGACCGGCTCCACCACCACCTCCAACGGCTCGACGGCCGCTGCCCAGCAAATGGTGACGATCTACTCAGGGCGCAATGAGGCCCTCGTCGGGCCGCTGCTGAGCCAGGTTGAGTCGGCCACTGGCACCAAAATCGATGTGCGCTATGGCGATTCGAGCGCCCTGGCCGCGCAGCTGCTCGAAGAGGGCGACCGCAGCCCGGCAGATGTCTTCTTCAGCCAGGACGCCGGGGCGCTCGGCGCGCTCGCCAAGGCCGGCCGCCTGCGCACCCTCGATTCGTCCACCACCGGCGCGGTCCTGAAGGGGTATGCGGACGCGAACGGTGCCTGGGTCGCCACCTCCGCCCGCGCCCGCGTCGTCGCCTATGACCCGGCGAGCGCGCCGGAGGCGGAGACCTTTACCAGCATCGACGCGATCCTCGACCCGAAGTACAAGGGCAAGATCGGCTTCGCCCCGACCAACGCGAGCTTCCACTCCTTCGTCACCGCCCTGCGTGTCACCAAGGGCGAGGCCGGTGCCAAGGACTGGCTGACGAAGTTCAAGGCCAACTCGCCCCAGGCGTATGAAAAGAATGGCGCGGTGCTCGCGGCGGTCGACTCCGGCGATGTATCCCTCGGGCTCATCAACCATTACTACTGGCACGAGCTGGTCGCCGAGAAGGGCGCGGATGCAGTCAACGCCAAGATCCGATTCCTCAACGCGGACGACCCGGGCGCCCTGATCAATGTCGCGGGCGTGGGTGTGCTGAAGTCCAGCGACACGCAGGACGCGGCCGCCAAGGTCGTGGCCTATCTGACGTCCAAGCCAGCGCAGCAATACTTCGCCGACGAGACCGCGGAATATCCCGTCTTAACCGGCGTCACGACCGACAAGCATGACCTGCCGGATCTCGCTTCCTTGACCAGTGCCGGCATCGATCTCGGCCAGCTCGACAGTCTCGAGGTGACCCTGGGCATGCTCGACGAGGTGGGCCTGACCTGAGCACCAGGACGGCCGAGCGTCCCCGCGTCCGGGCGCGACGGCATACGGCGGGCCCACCCTGGCAGCTGACCCTGCCGGCGGTGGGCGTCGCCGCGCTTGCCCTGATTCCCTTGGTCTATCTCGTCATCCGCGCGAGTGAGGCCGGTGGCGGTCAGGTAGCGGCAATCCTGTTGCGAGAGCGGACTTTTGCGCTCATCGGGCGCAGCCTCGCCTTCGCCGCGACCGTCACCGCCGGATGTGTCGTCATCGGTGTCGGACTGGCGGTTCTGGTCGCGCGCACCGATGTGCCGGGGCGTCGCCTGCTCGCGGCGGTGGCGCCCCTACCGCTCGCGGTCCCGAGTTATGTCGCCGCCTTCGCGTGGATCTCCTGGCTGCCCGGAATGTCCGGCTTCCGCGGCGCGGTGCTGGTCTTGACGCTGTGCTGCTATCCCTTCGTCTACCTGCCCGTGCTCGCGGTGCTGCGCCAGAGTGATGGCGGCGCGGAGGAGGTTGCGCGGACCCTCGGACGCGGCCCCTGGTCGGCCCTGCGCGCGGTGACGCTGCCGCGCGTCATCCCCGCGGCGTCGGCGGGCGGATTGCTCGTCGCGCTCTATGCACTCAGCGATTTCGGCGCCGTTTCGATCCTGCGCTATGACGTCTTCACCCGCGTCATCCACACTTCCTATAGCGCCAGCTTCGATCGCACCCCGGCGGCCGTGCTCGGGCTCTTGCTGGTCCTCATCACGGTGCTGTTGGCGGTGGGTGAGCGACTGGCGCGGCGTCGTGAGGTCGCTAGCGTCGGAGGGGGCAGCGCCCGCCCACCGGCTCGACTTCCGTTGGGGCGCGCCAGGATTGCTGCGAGTCTCGCGGCATATGCCGTGCTCGGGCTCGCGCTCCTAGTGCCGCTGACCGCACTGCTCTTCTGGTTCGCGACCGGCCTCTCGAGCGGTCTCGAATGGGATCGTTTGCTGCCCGCCCTCGGCGCGACTGCCTGGTTCGCGGGCCTAGGCGCCGTGGCGGCCACCATCGCCGCCATCCCGGTCGGGGTCCTCGCGGCCCGGCATCGCGGACGCCTCGCGACCGGTGTGGAACAGGCGATCTGGGCCGCCCACGCTCTGCCCGGTCTGGTCGTCGGCCTCGCCATCGTCTTCCTCGGCATCCGGGTGCTCCCGGGCCTTTATCAGCGCACCCCGCTGTTGGTGCTGGCCTATGTCGTGCTCTTCCTCCCCGCCGCCGTCGCCTCCGTGCGCGCCTCGGTGGCGCTCAGCTCGCCACGGATCGAGGAGGTTGCGCGCTCGCTCGGGGCGCGACCCAGCGAGGTCTTGCGGCGCGTCACGCTGCCGCTCGCGGCCCCCGGCATCGGCGCGGGAGCCGCCCTCGTGCTCCTCACCGCGATGAAGGAACTCCCCGCGACCTTGCTCCTGCGGCCGACTGGAGCCGACACGCTGGCCACCCGGCTGTGGAGTCACACGGGAGTTGGGGCGTATGCCGCCGCCGCGCCCTACGCGCTCCTGCTCGTCCTGCTGGCCGTGCTGCCGACGATCGCGCTGATGCGCGCGACCGGGGCATGGGGCGAGGCCAATCGCGGGGCCGCCGAGGGTGCTGGTCAGGAGGTTGGGGCGTGAGCCGGCTGGGGATTCGGGGGCTGCAGGTCGACCTGGGGGAGCGCACCGTCCTTGATGGCGTGGACCTTGAGGTGGAATCGGGCACCCTCGCCGCGATCCTCGGGCCGAGCGGGTGCGGCAAGACCACGCTCTTGCGGGCGGTTGCGGGCTTCGTGACGCCGAGGCGCGGCACGATCCGCCTCGGCGGGCGCGTGCTCGTGGGGCCTGGCCACGTGCTGGCGCCCGAGGCTCGGGGAGTGGCCTTGGTGCCGCAGGAGGGTGCGCTCTTCCCACATCTCGATATCGCCGCGAATATCGCCTTCGGCCTGCCGCGCCGCGAGCGCCGCTCGAGCCGGGTTTCGGAGCTGCTGGACCTCGTCGGACTCGCGGGCTCTGCCCAGGCCCGTCCGCACGAACTCTCGGGCGGTCAGCAGCATCGGGTTGCGCTTGCCCGGGCACTCGCGCCCGCTCCGGGGATGGTGCTCCTCGACGAACCTTTCGCCGCCCTCGACGCCACCCTGCGCGGGAATCTGCGCGCGGAGGTCCGGAGCGCTCTGGCCGCGGCGGGTGCGACCGCGCTGCTGGTGACGCATGATCAGGACGAAGCCTTGTCGATGGCGGACTCTGTCGCCGTCCTGCAAGGCGGTCGAATCGCCCTGCACGACAGTCCAGTTCGTGCGTATGAAGCACCCCCAGATCTCGGGACCGCGCGTTTCCTCGGCGAGTTGGTCGAGTTGCCTGGGGATCTCGTCGCCGGTCGGGCCCACTGCGCGCTGGGGGAGGTGGACGTGGTGTCGGAACCAGGGCTTCGCGAGGGCCCGGTCACGCTTGGATTGCGGCCCGAACAACTCCGCCTCGGCGGCGGTGGCCCTGCGGGGGTCGGGGGCACGGCGGGGGTGATTCGAGGTCGCGAGTACTTCGGGCACGACTCCCTCCTGGCAATCGAGTTGTCCGACGGCTCTGTGGTCCGCGCCCGCGTCGCTGGCCGCCCGCCGCTGGAGGACGAGGTGCACTTGTATGTCGTCGGTCCGGTCCGCGCCTACCCCCGTTGACGCCGACCCGCGGCCGCGCTGACGGCTGGCGTTGCTAGCTAGCCGGAAGCCGGTGGTGGCGCTGCAGAGCCGCAACCACGTTCTCGAAGCGTGCCTGCGAGATCTGGCCACCGATGCGGCGCGCGCTCGCGGGTGAGAGCCGGACGATCCGGTGCAGCGCTGCCTCGGACGGGCGACGGCGGTGGTCCCAGTCGCCGGCGCCGATGTCGATCCAGTAGCGACCTTCGCCAGCCTCCTGCGCAGCGTCACGGTCGTGATCCTTGCTGGTCAAGGGCAGGGCGAGCAGCCACGGTCCGTCATTCCCGATCACCAGAACGGGTCGGTCCTTGGATCGGGTGTGGTCCTCTTGGAAGGGCACCTCGGCCCACACAACCTCGCCGGGATCCGGCAGCTCATCGCGCCGTGGCGTATAGCTCAGCGGCGGCAAGGGCCCGGTGAAATCGCCGGGATAAGCGCTGGCTGCATCGCTGGCGAACTCCCCGCCCTGTCGTTTAGCCCTCCTGGCGCCCGGCCGATCTGCCCGAACTGACGGCACGGTGGAGCGTGCCTGGTGCGGGCGCGGCCGGATCCGCAGTATCCGGGCGAGGCGAGCCAGGACCTGATCCATCACCATCGCGCCATCACGTCCGGACTTCCACCATCCGCTTGTCCCGCCGAATTCAGCTTCACGGCACGCACCTCACGAGCCAGGGGGCATCGGCCCCGGACCTGGCAGACCGGGGTGGACGGGCGGCATACTCAGCTGCTTGGGCTCTCGCGGCCGCCAGAGCAACCGGCCGGGCGCGGAGCGGTCCCGCAGCGCGTGAGCGCGCCACGCGAGCACCGGGTGCGAGGCGAGCGCGTTGACTACCCAGACGAAGAAGCCCTTCTCTGTCTCGGCGCGATCAGCGATCGCGTTGATGTCCACGGTGGGGTTGAGGTACTTGCCGATCGCGAGGGTCTGCATCGCCGGCGCGGACCCCTGCGGACAGAAGGCATAGCCGAAGTTGTCGGCGGTGTACTCCTGGCTGCGCGAAAAGACCGGCCGCACGAAAGGCACGATCTGCGCGCCGAAGGTTCCCAGCCAGCGCCAATAGGAGGCGTGACCTGCGGCGATATGCCCGACCTCGTGCCCGACGATGAAGCGCAGGGCATCGGGATTCTTCAATCGGCCGCCGACCTCGAAGAGGTCGCTGTAGATGAAGATGAACCGCCGGAAACCGTGCCCGGACGCGGCGGCGTTGATCATGCCATTGCCGAGCACGACATAGGCATCCGGCGCCATGCGCATCCCGAAGGCCGTGGCCGCCTCCTGCACCATGGCGAAGGCCTCGGGATATTGCGTCGGCGTGACCTTGACCGCGCCGAGCCGCATCTTGGCCATCAGGTGGCCTCGGGCCAGCCACAGCAACACGGGCGCGAGCGTGAAGAGCAGCGGATAGGTCCCCGGCGTCTCGTCATGGCGGAACGCGTCGATGACGTAATAGAGCGAGAAGCCCATCACCAGCAGCGATGCCACGATCGCGGCGATCAGCGTCAGATTCTCCAAGGGATGCCGCAGGGCGCCGCGGATCTCCCGGCGACGCCGCTCGTCGTGCATCGGCATGGCAGGCACCATGCCGTGCGGCGGCATGGGCGGGGGGTGGATCGACATACATCCTCCTGACTGATCCCCTGAACGGCTCGTGGTTCCCGATCATTCCGTACGCCGCCGACAGCCCCCTGACGCTCGCAGGCGCAGGCATAGACGGGCGCACATTCCCGCCCATTGCCGGAACCTGGACCTACGCAACGGATCATTACCGTTGCCTATGTCCAGGTTCTCTCCCATGACCCCGGCAGATCCGTAGCCGGACAGGGTTGTCGGCCCGGCGTGGGAGACTTGGGATTCAGTCCCACCCGTCCCGGCTCGAAGGATCGAATCCACGTGTCACCCCGCGCCCGCGCCGCGCTGCAGCCGCACGCCACGCCGCCGGAGTTGATCCGCAACTTCTGCATCATCGCCCACATCGATCACGGCAAGTCGACCCTTGCCGATCGGATGCTGCAACTGACCGGCGTCGTCGACGAGCGCGCCATGCGCGCGCAGTATCTCGACCGGATGGACATCGAGCGCGAGCGCGGCATCACCATCAAGTCCCAGGCGGTGCGGATGCCGTGGGAGTTGGACGGGACGACCTACGCGCTGAACATGATCGACACACCCGGGCACGTCGATTTCACGTATGAGGTGTCCCGCAGTCTCGCCGCCTGCGAGGGGGCGGTGCTGCTCGTCGACGCCGCGCAGGGGATCGAGGCGCAGACGCTGGCCAATCTCTATCTCGCGATGGAGAACGACCTCACCATCATCCCGGTCCTGAACAAGATCGATCTGCCCGCCGCGCAGCCGGAGAAGTATGCCGCGGAGCTCGCCGGGCTGATCGGGTGCGATCCCGAGGACTGCCTGAAGGTGTCCGGCAAGACGGGGGAGGGTGTCGAAGAGCTTCTGGCACAGATCATTCGGCAGTTCCCGGCACCGGTCGGCGACCCGGATGCGCCCGCGCGCGCGATGATTTTCGACTCGGTCTATGACACCTACCGCGGCGTCGTGACCTATGTCCGGGTGATCGACGGCAACCTCAATCCGCGCGAGCGGATCGTGATGATGTCGACCAAGGCACAACACGAGCTCCTCGAGATCGGCGTCATCTCCCCGGAACCGGTGCCGGGCAATGGACTTGGCGTGGGCGAGGTCGGCTATCTCATTACCGGCGTGAAGGACGTGCGCCAATCGCGCGTCGGTGACACGGTCACCAACTCGAGCAAGCCGGCCGCGGCGGCGCTCGGGGGCTACCGCGACCCCAAACCGATGGTGTTCTCCGGTCTGTATCCGATCGACGGGTCGGACTATCCCGACCTGCGCGAGGCGCTCGACAAGCTCAAGCTCAACGACGCCGCCTTGGCGTTCGAGCCGGAGACGTCTGCTGCGCTGGGCTTCGGCTTCCGCTGCGGCTTCCTCGGGTTGCTGCACCTGGAGATCGTGCGCGAGCGGTTGGAGCGCGAGTTCGGCCTCGACCTCATCTCCACGCAGCCCAATGTGGTCTATTCGGTGACGATGGAGGACGGCGGGGTCGTCACGGTCACCAACCCGAGCGAGTTCCCGCACGGCAAGATCAACGAAGTCCGCGAGCCGGTCGTCCGGGCCACCATCCTCGCGCCGAGCGAGTTCATCGGCGCGATTATGGAGCTCTGCCAGGGCAAGCGCGGCACCCTGCGCGGGATGGACTATTTGTCCGAGGAGCGCGTCGAGATGCGCTACACCCTCCCGCTCGCCGAGATCGTCTTCGACTTCTTCGACCAATTGAAGTCGCGCACCCGCGGGTATGCGTCGCTGGACTACGAACCCGATGGCGAGCAGGTGGCGGACCTGGTCAAGGTCGACATCCTGTTGCAGGGCGAGGCAGTCGACGCGTTCTCGGCGATCGTGCACAAGGACCGGGCCTATGGCTACGGCGTGATGATGGCCGGCAAACTCAAGGAACTCATCCCGCGGCAGCAGTTCGAGGTGCCGATCCAGGCCGCCGTCGGGGCCCGCATCATCGCCCGCGAGAACATCCGCGCGATCCGCAAGGACGTCCTGGCCAAGTGTTATGGCGGTGACATCAGCCGCAAGCGCAAGTTGCTGGAGAAGCAGAAGGCCGGCAAGAAGCGGATGAAGAACATCGGCTCGGTCGAGGTGCCGCCGGAGGCCTTCATCGCGGCGCTGACCGCGGACTCCACGGGCTCCGAGAAGTCCAAGAAGTAGGCCGAGGATGAGCGCACCTGCCGGCTGGTACGCCCAGCCCGACGGCTCGCAACGCTATTGGGACGGCGGCGGCTGGACCGCGTCGACGGCCCCCGGCTCCACCCCGCAAGACCGACCGGCCGATGCGACCGGTCAGGTCTATCCGTATGCCGCGCAGCCCACCCCCTATGCCGCGCCCACGAATCCGTATGCCGCCCAGCCCGGCTATGCGGTCGCGCCGAAGAGTCCGGGACTCGCCGTGCTGGCGTCCTTCTTCCTCCCGGGCCTGGGTTCGATGATCAACGGCGAGGTCGGCAAGGGCGTGGCCATCCTGCTGCTCTACTTGGTGAGCTGGCCGCTGATCCTCGTGCTGATCGGCATACCGATGATGTTCGGCATCTGGATCTGGGGCATGGTCGACGCCTACACCGGCGCCCAGAACTGGAATCGCCGCCACGGCATCTGGAGCTGACCGGCCCCACCCGACCCGCCGCCCCGCCGCCCTCCTTCCGAACTTGAGCACGCCTTAAGAGCTTGAGCACGCCTTCCAGGGCGTGCTCAAGTTCGGAGGGGGCCTAGTCTGCGCAGATGGCCGATGTGGTCGAGGAGTATGCCGAGGCGGCCCTCCCCGCTGCCCTCCGGCCATACGTCGCGAGCCTGACGGGATATCGCTTGTCGGGGTTCGCGCCCGGAACCCATGTTGGTATGCCGTCCCGCCACCTCACCCTCATCCTGGCCCTCGACGACGGAATCACCTTGTCCGGCAACACTCTCGGCAGCACTCGGGTGCGCTTCGACGCAGTTGTCGCGGGCCTGCATACGGGTCCGGCGAGGGTGCACCATGAGGGGGAGCAGCGCGGCATACAACTGGCATTGACGCCCCTCGGTGCGCGGGCCCTCCTGGGTGCCCCGGCGGCGGCGTTCGCCGGTGACGCTGTCTCACTCGACGACGCGATGGGGTCGGTCGGACGGCGCCTGCGGGAGCGTGTGGGCGCGACCACGTCGTGGCCTGACCGGTTTGCCCACGTCACCGCAGGTCTGAGCGAGATGCTCGATCCCGACGCGCGAGTCGAGAGATCGATGGCGGCCGCGTGGGGGTTGCTCACGTCCCGGCACGGGCAGATATCGGTCGAGGACGTGGCCCGCGAGGTGGGCTGGAGCCGACGACACCTCAGCAGCCGCTTCGCCCGCGAGTTCGGCCCGAGTCCGAAGGCGCTCGCCCGAGTCCTGCGATTCGAGCGGTCGCGCGCCCTCGTTGGACGTATGCCGCTGTCAGACATCGCGATTCGGTGCGGCTACGCCGACCAGAGCCACCTCGTGCGCGACTGGCGGCAATTCGCCGGGGCCAGCCCGACGCAGTGGCTCCGCAATGACGCGCTTGCTCGCGTCTGACTCACGTCACCCCGTCGCGCTCACGTCACCCCTTCGCGTCCACGTCACCCGCTCTAGGGGGTGACGTGAGCGGATAGGGGTGATGTGAACGGAAAGGTATGACGTGAGCGTGGTTCAGGCGACCGGCTGGCGCAGGATCGTGCGCAGCTTGTCCGGCGCGGTGCGGCGGGCATCGCTGAGGTAGATCTCGTGGTGCTTGCCCCGCAAGCTCAACCCGTTCTCCGGGACAAACCCGTGGTGCAGGCGGTCGAGAACGGGACCTTCCGCGTCATACGGCCCGAGATGGAGCGTCTGGACGCAGCGACCCTCGTCGAACGACTCTAACCGGAGTTTGTCCAGCAGGGGTGCGGTGCCCTTGCGGGCGACACGCTCCCGGACAGAGTCGAAATGCTCGGGCGTGAGCCACGGGGGGATGAGGTTCAGGACCGTCCAGTCCCAGCGGGACTTGTCGCGGCCCGTCGTGAAGGCACCAAAGTCGTCCGCCCACCACAGTGCCTCCAGCGGCATCACGGTGTAGTCGCGCCCAAGGTCGTTCTTGGACAAGAACTTCAGCCCATAGGCGACGGGATACAGGGTCGCGAGCGACTCCGCATACGCCGAGGCCGTGTTCGGGTCACCGTGACCGTCAATCATGAGGAACTGCGCCGGCGCCACCGTGACGATGTCGAAGCGCCCGGCGCGCGCGGCATACGTCCCCAGATCGCGTTTCAGGTCTGCCTTCATCGCGCTCCTCCCTGCCAGGAGACCAGTCTGACGCGAGTAGTTCCCATTCGTCCAAGACGGCCGAGGCCGCGGCGCGAGAGAGTGGCCACATGAACGACACCGATCACAACATCTGGCCGTCCCTGGTCTACACCGACGCCGCGGCGGGGCGGGCGTGGCTGGAACGACTGGGCTTCCGTCCGGGCATCGTCGTCCCGGGCGACGCGCCGGACGTCATCCATCACAGCGAGATGGTCTGGCCGGAAGGCGGCCGGGTGATGGTCGCGACCGCGGGGAAGGCCGCCGGCGAGTTCGGGGGAGTGCCCGGCACGATCGGGGTGTATGTCGTGACGGCCCACCCCGACGAGGTCGCCGGGCGCGCGGAAGCACTGGGTGCCCCATTCGTCCGGCCGCTGCGCAGCGAGGACGACTACGACTCGCGGGGCTTCAGCATCCGCGACCCGGAAGGCAACGTCTGGAGCTTCGGCACCTACGCCGGCAGTTAGCGCAAGCGACGTCCTCGGAAGGCTCAGCCGCGCAACTTAGCGCGCAAACCAGCCACCTGCTCCGTGGACCAGCCCTGGGCGCGCAGCCACCCCGCAGCCCCGCCGAAGTCGTCCGTCAGCAGTCCCAGCAGTGCTTCCATCGCGCTGGCTACCGGAACCTGCTCGGCGATCGGCTTGTCCCGCAACGACTCTCGATAGGGATCGCGGTCCATCAGCCGGTCCATGATGCGCTGGATGCGCTCGCCCGACAGCACATAGTCGGCGATGATCTCCTCCTGAGGCACCCCCGCAACGGCCAACGCAATGCCGACGACCGTCCCGGTGCGGTCCTTGCCGGCGGCGCAGTGCACCACGGTCGCGCCGGCGGCGGTCGCGATGACCGAGAGCGCGCCCGACACCGAGTCCGGCCGGCCGGTCAGGTAGCCGCGATAGTGCTGACTCCAAAAGTTCGGGTCCTTCGGACGCGCCACCCCCGCCGGGTCTGCGGCCAGAAAGCCAGGCGCATCGATGCCCGGCGCCTCCTCCCGGATGAAGCTGTAGTGGTGATGCCGCAATGACGTCGCGCGCAGCGGCCCGTGGCCCGTGGCGTGAACTTCCTTGTGCGAGCGCAGATCCACGACGTCCGACACGCCGAGATCCGCCATCAAATAGCGCACCGACCCCGGGCTAAGATCCTGCAGGTTGTCCGAGCGAATCAGGCGGCGGGAGCGCACCACACCGCCGTCGGCGGTCGGCAGGCCCCCGACATCGCGCATGTTCACCACGCCGGCCAGGTCGATCCACCGCTCCATGGCGCCAGCCTAGGTGGGCAAAAGGTGAGGGCCTCGGAAAGTATGAGTTTCCGAGGCCCTCGTCGATCTCGACCGAAGTCGAGGTCGATGCACCAGCCGAAGCCGGTACGGTGATAGCGACCGAGGTCGCGATCGGAGTCATCGGCCGAAGCCGAGACAGAATCGAGCCGAAGCTCGATCACGATTCCGGCGCCGAAGCGCTGGAATCGGGTGATGCAGAACAAGTTCCGCATCGATCGGGCAATCCCGAAGGACTGTCCTTCGCTCCCGCCCGGAGGCGTTTGCGATGGGTTATTCCTACCCCGAGAACCCACCTCCGGCAACGCTTAGCGCCCACCCAATGTCAGAATTTTTCCGCGAACGGCGTGTCGTGCTGGACACGCCGCGTCCGGTGTTACTCACGTGACGACCCGCGGCGCCACCTGGAGTTCGTGGCCTCCGGAGGTCGCTGGCATCATTCCCGTATGCCGCCCAGCGCCCTCCCCGACGGTGACCCCGCCCCCGCGGATGGCCGGCTCCCAACCGCCGCGCTCGGCGGCGTTGCGGGGATCGCGGCATACGTCCATGTGCCTTTTTGTCGGGTCCGGTGCGGCTATTGCGACTTCAACACCTACGCCCCCGGCGAACTGACCGGGCCGGCCGGAGCCACGGCAACCTACGAGGTCGCACTAGCCCGCGAGGTGGACCTGGCCGCCGCCGTCCTCGCGCCCGCCGGCACGCCGAGGCTCACGAGCGTCTTCGTCGGCGGCGGCACCCCGACCCTGCTGCCGAGCGACCATCTCGCCGCCCACCTAGCCCGCATCACTGACCGCTGGCAGCCGACCGACGACATCGAGGTGACGACCGAGGCCAATCCCGACTCCGTCACCCCAGAATCGTTGGCGCAGTTGCGATCCGGCGGGTTCACCCGGATCAGCTTCGGCATGCAGTCCGCGGTCCCGCACGTGCTGGCCACCCTCGAGCGCACCCACGACCCGGCCAATGTCGCTGCCGCGGTCGCTGCCGCCAAGGCCGCCCGACTCGACGTCTCCGTCGACCTCATCTACGGCACCCCAGGGGAGTCCCTCGCGGATTGGCGCACGAGCCTCGACGCGGCCATCGCCCTCGAACCCGACCACATCTCGGCCTACGCCCTCGTCGTGGAGGAGGGCACGAAACTCGCAGCCCAGGTTCGCCGCGGCCGGGTCACTATGCCCAACGACGATGACGAGGCCGACAAGTACGAACTCGCCGACACCCTGCTCACCCAAGCCGGCTACGACTGGTACGAGGTCAGCAACTGGTCTCGACCCGGCAAAGAGTGCCGGCACAACCTGGCCTACTGGGAGGGCGGAGACTGGTGGGGGTTCGGCCCCGGTGCCCACAGCCACGTCGGCGGCATCCGTTGGTGGAATGTGAAACACCCTGGGGCGTATGCCGATCGGCTGGCCCGCGGGGTTTCCCCGGCCGCCGCGCGGGAGACCCTCACCCCCGACCAGCGCTATGACGAGGAAGTCCTCCTCGGCATCCGCCTGGCGAGCGGCCTCCCGGTGGCGCGCCTCGACGGGGCGGGGGTCACGGCCATACCGGCGCTGGTGCAGGACGGTCTCGTGACGGACGTCCCCGCAGACGCCGACCGCCCTCGACGAGTCGTGCTGACTCGTCGAGGGCGGCTGCTCGCGGACACGGTCGTCCGCCGGCTACTGGGCCTGGCGGCCTGACGGGGTTACTGCACGAAGTCTGGGCTACTTCACGAAGTCGGGGCTACTTCACGAAGTCAGGCGTCATCGGCGGCTTGTACCACTCGCCGTTGTTGGCCTTGACCGCCGCGAGAGCGTGCAGGACGCAGCCCCAGATCGCGACCGCGATCAGGCCGAGGACGCCGATCGGCGACAGGATGATCGTCAGGATCATGATCCAGCTGATCACCACGCCGATGCCCATCGCGATCTGGATGTTGAGTGAGTTCGCGGCGTTCTGACGCACGAACGGGCCACGGTCCTTGTACATCAGATAGATCACCAGCGACGCGACGAACCCGAGGGTCCCGGCGCTGAGGATGAAGAGCGCTAGCGGCACGACGTGGGACAACGTTGCCCACGTGCGCTCCTGCTGCGGCGACAACGGGCCCGAGCCACCGATGTCCCCCATCGTGCGCTCGAAGTTGGTCTGACCGGCCGGCGGCGTGCTCTGGTAAGCCGGGTCACCCTGCGGGTACTGGCTCATGTCTGGTCTCCCTGCTGCGGCGGCCCGGGGACCCTCCCCGGCGGCGCTGCTGACACCAAGTCAACCGCACGACGGTCCCGAAAATTGCCACATTCAGGGGTATGCCGCGCCCTTCCCGGGGGTAGTCAGGGTCGGACCGGAGGGGGGACCGTCATGAAGTCGATCAACTCCTCGACGCGACCGGAGAAGGCGGGCTCCAGATCGGCATACGTCCGCACGCGCCCGAGGATCTGTTTCCACGCCAACCCCAGATCCTCGGTCGTCGTATGGGGGAGCCCCAGCGCGGCGGCGATCCCCGCCTTCCACTCGACGTCCCGGGAGATGGTCGGCCAGGCGGTCAGCCCTACGCGCTGCGGGCGGACGGCTTGCCAGACGTCGACATAGGGGTGGCCGACCACCAGCACGGTGTCGTCGGGGAAGCGCGCGCTCGCGGCAGCGACGATCCGGGACTCCTTGGAGCCGGGGACGAGGTGATCGACCAATACCCCCGCCCGCGCGGTCCGGGTCGGCCCGAAATCCGCCAGGGCCGCGGCGAGGTCGTCCACGCCGTGGAGGACCTCCACGACGACGCCCTCGACGCGCAGGTCGTGGCCCCACACCTTCTCCACGAGTTCGGCATCGTGGGTGCCTTCGACGAAGAGCCGGGAGGCGGCCGCGACGCGCGCCTTCGCCCCGACCACCGCCCGCGATCCGCTGGCCGAGCGCACGGGTCCGGCGGCTGCCGTCGCGGCGTTCGCCCTGGTCAGCACCACCGGGCGACCGTCGATGAGGAAGCCGGGTCCGAGCGGGAACGAGCGCACCCGGCCGTGTCGGTCCTCCAGCACGACCACCTGGCGCCCACCAATTGGCTCGACCCGCAGCACCGCGCCGGTCCAGCCCGTCTCGCGGTCCTCGACCACCAGTCCCAGCTCCGCCGGGACCGTGGCCACCTCGGCGGCGCGCGGGCGGCGCCAGTCGCCGGCAAGCGGGTCGGATCCGTAGCGGCTGCTCACCGCGGCAGCGTATGCGACCGGTTGCGCCGGACGTCCCCGGCGCGCGACGTAGAATTGGCAGTCTCCCGAGTCGAGTGCCAGCACCGAGGTCGAGTGCTGGCGAGCCGGACCGGGGGATCGACCGCCGACAACGACTGCCGACAACGACTGCAGGCAAGGACTGCCGGCCAGGACCGCCGACGAAGGGAGGACGCTCGTGAGCCAGGACCGACGACTCGCCGTCCTCGGGGCGATCGTGCACGACTACGTGCATACGAGTGAACCCGTCGGCTCCAAGGCCCTGCTCGACCGCCACCAATTCGGCGTCTCCGCCGCCACCATCCGCAACGACATGGCTGCCCTCGAGGAGGAAGGCCTGATCGTCGCGCCGCACACCAGCGCGGGCCGGGTGCCGACGGATGCGGGCTATCGCCGCTTTGTCGACCGATTGAGCCAGGTCAAGCCGATGAGCCGCGCCGAGCAGGCGGCGATCGCCCAGTTCCTCGCCGGCGCCGTCGACCTTGACGATGTCGTCGATCGGACCGTTCGACTCCTGGCCAGCCTGACCCGGCATGTCGCGGTCATGCAGTACCCCTCCCTGACGAGGTCGAGCGTCCGGCACATCGAGTTGGTGCCGATCCCGGCGGGCCGGCTGATGGTGGTGCTCATCACGACCACCGGCCGCGTCGAGCAGCGGATCATCGACGCTGGCCTCGATGTCGAGGCGGAGGGCGAGTTCGTCGCCGACCTGCGCGCGCGCCTCAATGAGGCGGCCGACGGACACACCCTGGTCGAGGCGGGGGAGCAGCTCGCGGGCCTCGCCGATCAATTCGCGGTCGAACGGCAACCCGCGGTGCGCGCGGTCGTCGCGACCCTGGCCGAGGTGCTCGTCGAGGAACGCGAGGAGCGCGTCGTCCTCGCCGGGACCGGCAACCTGATGCGTGCGCCCGCCGACTTCTCGACCTCTCTTGAACCCGTTCTCGACGCCTTGGAACAACACGTCGTGCTGTTGAAGTTGTTGTCCACGGCGGCGAATGCCGGCGAGCACATCGCGGTGCGGATCGGGCACGAGAATCCGTATGCCGAGCTGCACTCGACCTCCCTCGTCACCACCGGCTACGGCAGTGGAGCGCAGTTGGTCGGCGGTCTCGGGGTCGTCGGACCGACGCGGATGGACTACGGCGCGAGTATGGCGGCGGTGCGCACCGTCGCGGCATACGTCTCGGAATTGCTCGGCGAGTGAACTGCACGAACCAGACAGGACATCGGTGAACGACTACTACAGCGATCTCGGAGTCTCGCGCGACGCGAGCCCCGAGGAGATCAAGAGTGCCTACCGCAAGTTGGCGCGCAAACTGCACCCCGACGTCAACCCCGGCCCCGAGGCCGAGGAGAAGTTCAAGACGATCTCGCAGGCCTATGACGTGCTCGGCGACCCCGAGAAGCGGCGCAGCTACGACATGGGATCCGACCCCTATGGCGGTGCGCACGGCGGCTTTGGCCAGGGCTTCTCGTTCAGCGACATCATGGACGCCTTCTTCGGCGCAGGGGCCGCGGGGGCCACGCGTGGTCCTCGTCCCCGGGCGGCCCGCGGGCAGGACGGCCTCGTTCGCCTCGGTATCGACCTGCGCGATGCGGTCTTCGGTGGCGAGCGCGAGCTGACCATCGAGACGGCGACCGTCTGCAGCACCTGCCATGGCGACGGTGCCCAGCCGGGGACGTCCCGGCGCACCTGCGACGTCTGCGGCGGGCGCGGCGAGATCCAGCAGGTCCAGCGCAGCTTCCTCGGTCAGGTCATGACCAGCCGGCCGTGCAACGCCTGCCAGGGGTATGGCGAGGTCACCCCCAACCCGTGCTTCGAGTGCTCCGGCCATGGTCGCGTCCGGACCCGGCGCACCATGACGATCGGTATCCCGGCCGGCGTCGACACCGGCACCCGCATCCACCTCGCCGGCGAGGGGGAGGTCGGTCCCGGCGGCGGTCCGGCCGGCGACCTGTATGTCGAGGTCAGCGTCGAGCCCGACCCCACCTTCCAGCGTCGCGGCGATGACTTGCACGCGAGCGTGCAGGTGCCGATGACTGCAGCCGCGCTGGGCACGACCTTGCAGCTCGACACCTTCGACGGGGCCCAGTCGATCGACATCAAACCCGGCACGCAGGCCGGCGAGGCCCTGACGATGCGCGGCCTCGGCGTCACCCGGCTGCGCACCAAGAACCGCGGTGACCTCATCGTCCATGTCGACGTGCGCACCCCGACCAGGCTGGACAGCCAGCAGGAGGCGTTGCTGCGCCAGCTCGCCGAGCTGCGCGGCGAGGACCAGATGCAGGGGCGGCTCGGGTCGACCGATCAGGGCATCATGGGCAGGCTCCGGGACGCCTTCAAACCGCGATGACGCGTCCGCTGTTCTACACCGAGATCGGTGAACTCGACTCGCTCACCCGGGGAAGCGCCTTCGTTCTCGGCGGCGCCGAGGGTCGGCACGCGGCCACCGTGCGTCGCCTCACCCCGGGCGAGGACGTCTGGCTCGCCGACGGCGCCGGGGTGCGGGCGGACGCGCGGGTCGTGGCCGCCGCGGGCGGTGAGCTCCGGGTCGAGATCGAGGCGGTCAGCCGCCTGGAGGCGCCCACCTGCACCTTTGCCCTGGTCCAGGCACTGGCGAAGGGCGACCGCGACGAGCAGGCCATCGAAGCCGCGACGGAGTTGGGCGTCGACCGCGTCGTGCCCTGGCAGGCAGAGCGGTCCATCGTCCAATGGCGCGGCGAGCGCGCGGAGAAGTCCCGGCGCAAGTGGGTCGACACCGTCCGCGCGGCCGCCAAGCAGAGCCGCCGCGCCACCATCCCCGCGGTGACCGATGTCGTCACGACCGCCGGGCTCGCGCCGCTCATCGCCCGATCCGTGGCCACCTTCGTGCTCCACGAGGATGCCCGTATGCCGCTGGCGAGCCACCCGCTCCCCGCCTGCGGTGAGGTGCTGGTCGTCGTGGGTCCCGAGGGGGGCATCTCCGAAGCCGAGCTCGCCACCCTGACCGGGGCGGGCGGCATACCCGTGCGGTTGGGGGAGGGTGTGCTGCGCTCCTCCACCGCCGGCCCCGCCGCCCTCGCCGTCCTCAGCGCCGCCTCCCGCTGGGCGTAGCCGTCCCCGCACATATTTCATCGCATGGGCTCAAGACTCTTGCCAGAACGTACGCAATAGCGTACGTTAGGCGCGAAGGAGTCGAGCATGACTGCAGTGAGCGCAACATCGGCCAGGGCCAACCTGTACCGGTTGATCGATCAAGTGAATCAGGATTCGCAGCCGCTGACGATCACCGGACAGCGGGGCAACGCCGTTCTCATTGGGGAAGACGACTGGCGAGCGATTCAAGAGACCTTGTTCCTGGAGTCCGTCCCGGGTCTGGCCGAATCCATTCGCGCTGCACGGCGCGAAGGTGTCCAGGCTGCTTCGAGCGAACTCGACTGGTGACCGACGCTGAATGGACCGTTGTCTATTCACGGCAGGCGCAGAAGGATGCTCGCAAGTTGGCGTCCTCCGGCCTTAAGCCCAAGGCTCTCAAGCTGCTCGCTCTGGTGGCGCAGGATCCGTTCGCCACACCACCTCGCGTCGAGAAGCTCGTTGGCGATTTGGCTGGCTGCTACTCCCGACGGATCAACATCCAGCATCGGCTTGTTTATGAGGTGTTTCCGGACGAACGCATCGTCCATGTGTTGCGCATGTGGACCCACTACGAGTGAGTCCCGCCTGGATACGGCTCGCCCGTCCGGGCGCCGGGGCGGCGCTCTAGCCCTCGGCAAAGACGTCGAGCATGGTGGTCACGACGCCCAAGGTGCTGCCGTCCTTGGCCGAGGGATAGCCGACCGACAGGCGATAGGTCCCGGCCGGCAACCCGGCCAGATCGAAGCCGAAGCCGCGCTCCAGGGGTGAGGTGCCAGCGCCGGGGTCTTGGTCCGCTATGGCCGTGCCCCGGGCCACCTCGGCGCCGCTGGCGAGGTCGCTCACCCACCACACGAGTTGGCCTTCGGGAACAGCCGCAACGCCCGTGACCGGAATGGTGTCGCCAGGCGTGATGGGACCGGGCCCGGGCCGCGTGAGGAGCACCGGGGCCAGCTCCGTCAGGATGGCGTCGCTGTTCGGCCGGTCGTATGCCGCGCCCGCCGGATAGCGCCCCAACAAGACTTGCGTCCGTTGCTCGACCCGGAAGGTCACTGGGACGCGGCCTTTGCCATACGCCGCCTGGGCCGTCCACACCAACAGTTGGCGCGCCATCAGCGCCAACTCCGCGTCGGCAGGATCGGTGAGTTGGGATCCGGGGCCGGACAGCGTCACGGTGATCAGGTCGGGCGTCGCCGAGACATCCACAATGCCGACGCTGCCCCAGGGCGACGGCAGTCCGTCCACGCGGGTGCCGGGGCCGATCGCGTACTCCAAGGCGGCCTGCACCCGGGCGGCGGGGGTGTCTGACCCGGGCAGCCCCACCGACAAGAACGTCCGGCCGAGGCGCCAGTGCTCCCCGTCGTCCGTGGCGATACGCACGAGCACATAGGCGGGCAGGGTGACGGGACCGCCGGCAGAAGTGGAACTCGAACTTCCCGAGGTCCTGGAGGTCACCGACGCCGAGGCTGTTTCGGAGCTCGGTGGGCTGGCGGCGGAGGTAACCAGGCTCGACGAGCTCTGGCCCGGCGTCGACGCACCCACGCCCCCACCAGGCGGTGCCCAGGGGCGGTTCGCCGCGGCGATACCGCCCACCACGATCGCCCCGACGGCCGCAGCCGAGCCGAGCGCCAGCAGCCACGACCGGCGCGGCGCCACCGGAGCCGTCGCCCGCGACCGGACCTCCGCCAACCGATCGCCGGGCGTGATCGAGGCGGCCTCGCGCGAGAGTGCGGCGCGCAAGGCCGCCTCGATCGGGTCGTCGGGCCCGGAGCCGTCTGCTCTGGCGCCGCCGGGAACACCGGCATCGTGGGGACCCTGGGGACGCGTCATCGGGGGTCGTCCTTCGCTCCGGGGGCGGGTACTTGGGCCGCCAGTTGCGCGCGTAGCGCCGAGATGGCCCGACTGGCGTGCGCCTTCACCGAGCCGGGGGAGATCTCCAGGGTGTCGGCGATCTGCGCCTCGCTCAGGTCGAGCCAATAGCGCAGCACCAGCACCTCGCGCTGCCGACGAGGCAAACTGTCCAGCGCCCGCAGCATCGCCGCATCCCCGAGCGTCCCCAGCGCCACCTCATCGGCGCCCGGCGACGTCAACCGGGTCGCCTCCTGCGCGGCCTGCACCGCCAGCTTTTCGTGCACGACCTTGCGGTGCCGCAACACGGATCGGGCCCCGTTGACCACGCTGCGCCGCAGATAGGCGACCGCGCGATCCTGATCGGCGAGGTCGTCCCAGCGCCGATGGATCGAGATCAGGGCGTCCTGCACCACATCCTCGGCGACCTGCTGATCGCGCACAAGAAGGTAGGCGAGGCGCACCATGGGGGCCCACTGCGCGGCATACAGCTCCGTGAGGGCGGCGTCGGCGGAGCGACGGATCCCCACCCTGGGTATGCGCGCCACGGCCACCATTGTCACAACCTCTTCACGCGCGGGGCCCGAGCCCGGTTGACCGGCTAGGTTTTCGGCATGAGCGACTGTCTGTTCTGCAGGTTCGTGGCGCGCGAGATCGAGCCAGCCGTGGTTGCCGAAACCGACCTGAGCCTCGCCTTCAAAGACATCAACCCGCAGGCACCCACGCACGTGCTCGTCGTCCCCAAGCGGCACGTGCCGAATGCGGGGGCGCTCGCGGCATACCCAGAAGAACTCGCCGACGTGATCGACCTCGCCCGGACGGTCGCCGAGCAGGAGGGACTGGACTCCGGATACCGGCTCGTCTTCAACACCGGCGCAGACGCCGGCCAGACGGTTTTCCACGTCCACTGCCACCTGCTCGGCGGGCGGCAATTGAGTTGGCCGCCGGGCTGAGCCAACCTAGACTTGCCGGACCCATGACTGATCAGCCCACCCCCACCGACGGCGCGCCACCGCACGCGGTCCCGACGCACACCGTCGTCATCCCCTCATCCGTCTCGATGGTCTCCCTCCTCGGCCCGCGCGACGAACTCCTGCGCACCATGGAGCGGGCCTTCCCCAAGGTCGAGATCAACGTGCGCGGCAACGAGTTCCGGATGGTCGGGGCGCCCGATGACGTCGCCCTGATCGAGCGCACCATCGACGAACTCCTCGTTGTCATCGCGGCCGGACAGCCGCTCAATCGCGACGCAGTCGAGCGCTCGATCTCGATGTTGCGCAACCGGACTGCCGAGCGCCCGGCCGATGTGCTGACGATGAATATCGTGTCCAATCGCGGCCGCACCATCCGGCCCAAGACGCTGAACCAGAAGCGCTACGTCGAGGCCATCGACAAGCACACCGTCGTCTTCGGGATCGGCCCCGCGGGCACCGGCAAGACCTACCTCGCCATGGCAAAGGCCGTCGCCGCGCTCCAGGCCAAGCAGGTCAACCGGATCATCCTGACCCGGCCAGCGGTCGAGGCCGGGGAGCGCCTCGGCTTCCTCCCCGGCACGCTCAACGACAAGATCGACCCCTACCTGCGCCCGCTTTATGACGCACTCCACGACATGGTCGACCGCGACTCGATCCCGCGCCTGATGGCCGCCGGCACGATCGAGGTCGCGCCGCTGGCCTATATGCGCGGCCGGGCCCAACCCCTCGACAGCCAGGTGCTGACCCCCGACGGCTTCCGCCGCTTCGGTGACCTGCGGGTCGGTGATCTCGTGGTCGGCTCCGACGGCCGCCCGACCCCCGTTCTCGGGGTCTACCCGCAGGGCGTCAAGCCGGTCTTCCGGGTCACCTCCGAAGACGGCGCCTCGACCGTATGCTGCGGCGAGCACCTTTGGCAGGTCACCACCTCGACCGATCGCCGCGCCGGAACGACCCGCGTGGTCACCACTGCTGAGATCGCGGCGGCGTTGCCGCACATGGAGATTGGGCTACCCGTCGTCGCCCCGGTCGAGTTCCCCGAGCGGGACATCCCCACCGATGCGTATGCCGTTGGCTCCCGCCTCGTGGGCCAGCGCGCCTTAGGTGGGTCGGGCCTGAGCGGGTCGGGCGTCGGCGGGGCGGGCGTGGGCGGGGCGGGCGTGGGCGGCTCGGGCGTGGGCGGGTCGGGCGTGGGCGGACACGGCGGCACGCTCCTCGCCGACATCTCGCGCGACTACTTCCACAACAGCATCGCGGTCCGCACGGCCTTGCTCCAGGGGCTGCTGGACGCCGGCGGCGAGCCGGTCCCGGCCCCCGACGCCACTCTCCGCGTGCGCTACGCGGCCCCCAACGCGCAGGCGCGCGACGATGTCGTCTTCCTCGTGCGCTCACTGGGCGGGCTCGCGACGGTGCGCGACACCGGCCGGGCCGACCGGCACGTCGTGGACCTTCGCCTGCCCCCCGAGATCGTGCCCTTCCGCGCAGATGGTGAGTTGTCGGCATACGTCCCGACGCGGGTGCGCCGACCCGAGCGGCGGGTGGCCTCCGTCGTGCCGGTGGGCGAGGCCGAGACGCAGTGCATCCAAGTGGGCGCGGCCGACTCGCTCTATGTCACCGACGATTTCCTGGTCACCCACAACACGCTGAACGACGCCTTCATCATCTTGGATGAGGCGCAGAACACCTCGCCGGAGCAGATGAAGATGTTCCTGACCCGGCTGGGGTTCGGTTCCAAGATGGTTGTCACCGGTGACGTCACTCAGGTCGACCTGCCCGGCGGGACGATGAGCGGGCTGCGCGTGGTGCAGGACATCCTGCAGGGCATCGAGGATGTCCACTTCTCGATGCTGACCTCGATCGACGTTGTTCGACACCGGCTCGTCGGGGAGATTGTCGACGCCTACGGCCGGTGGGATGAACGCCAGCCACGTCCCGGCAGCCACGACCGTCGTCCCCGCCCGGTCAAGGCGCCGTCGGAGGCCAAGACGCGGTCGGATGTCAAAGCGCAGGCGGACGTCAACGCACCCTCAGGCAAGGAACGCTGATGAGCATCGAGGTCCTCAACGAGGTCGGTTATCCGGTCTCCGAGAGCGAGTTGGGGCAATGCGCGCGCTATGTGCTGGAGCAGATGCGCGTGCACCCGCAGGCGGAGATGTGCATTCGCCTCGTCGACGAGGACACGATGGCCGTCCTGCACGAGAAGTGGATGGACCTGCCGGGTCCCACGGACGTCATGAGCTTCCCGATGGACGAGTTGCGACCTGGCCGTCCGGGTGAGGACCCCGAAGAGGGCGTCCTCGGCGATATCGTCCTGTGCCCAAGCGTTGCTGAGCGGCAGGCGAGCGAGGCCGGGCACGCCCCAATCGAAGAAATGCTGCTCCTGACCACCCACGGCATCCTGCATCTCCTCGGCTACGACCACGCCGAGCCCGAGGACGAGAAGGAGATGTTCGAGCTGCAGCGGCAGTTGCTGCTGACCTTCCTCGCCCAGCGCGGCCGCCGCTGATATGGCCACACGCCTGATCATCGTCGCCCTGATCGGGGTTCAACTCGCGTTCTTGTTGGCGTTGGTCGAGGCGGCGGTGCTGCGCACCTCTCGGAAGCGAGCGGAGGAGCTCGCCGGCGAAGGGCGCGCGGGATCGGCTGCGCTGCAACGGATTCTGGGGGACAGCGCGGCATACGTCTCGGTGGCGGTGTTCTTGCGCACGACCTTCGAGATGGCCGCCGCGGTCTGCGCGACGCTGGCCATCGCCTCCCTGGTGGACGGGTTCTGGCCGGCGCTGCTGATCTCGATCGCCGTGCTGGCGGCGGTGTCGTTCGCGGTGGTCGGCGTGTCGCCGCGCACGCTCGGGCGGCAACACTCCGATGCCGTCGCCCTCGCCGGGGCTCCGGTGCTGGTCTGGTGTCGGCGTCTGCTCGGCCCGTTGTCCCGGTTGTTGGTGGCGATGGCCAATGCGGTGACGCCGGGGCGCGGTTTCCGGGATGGGCCGTTCCAGAGCGAGTCCGAACTCCGGGACCTGGTCGACATCGCCGGCGAGAGCGCGCTGATCGAGGACGAGGAGCGCGAGATGCTGCACTCCGTCTTCGAACTCGGCGACACCATCGCCCGTGAGGTCATGGTCCCGCGCACCGACATGGTCTGCCTGGAAGTCACCAAGAACGCGCGCCAGGCCATGGCGCTGTTCAACCGCTCGGGCTTTTCGCGGCTGCCGGTCATCGAGGACGGTCCCGACGACGTCGTCGGCGTCATCTATTTGAAGGATGTCGTGCGCCTGATGACCGCCGAGGCGCTGGATCTGCGCACCGTCGCGGTGGCGACGATCATGCGCCCGATGCCGTTCGTCCCCGAGTCCAAGATGGTCGATGACCTGCTGCGCGAGATGCAGCGCGACTCTGTGCACATCGCCGTCGTCGTCGACGAATACGGCGGGACCGCCGGCGTCGTGACGATCGAAGACATCCTGGAAGAGATCGTCGGCGAGATCGATGATGAGTATGACCGCGAAGCCCCCGGCGTCGAGGACCTCGGCGACGACCGCTTCCGGGTCCCCGCAGTGATGTCGATCCACGACTTCGCCGAGGAGTTCGACCTCGACCTCGACGACGAGCACGAGGTCGACACCGTCGGCGGCCTGCTCGCCAAGGCGATCGGGCGCGTGCCGATCCTGGGGTCGCGTTGCGAGATCGGACCGTATGCCGTGACCGCCGAACGCATGGCTGGTCGCCGACACCGGGTGGCCTCCGTCCTGGTCGAGCGGCTGCCGTCGGTCACCGGCCCGGACGGTGAACTCCTGCCCGACGCCAGTCGGCACGAGCGAGGCAACCACAGCAAGGCATTGGAGGAGAGCCGATGAGCAAGCGGGAGCCGAGCCGGGGCAGTGACGGCGCGCGCAGTGACGGCGCGCGCAGTGAAGCTCGAGCCGGCGATGGCGGGAGCACCGGCTACCGGGCCGGGTTCGCGTGCCTGGTGGGCCGGCCCAACGCGGGCAAGTCCACGCTGACCAACGCCCTGGTGGGGGAGAAGGTCGCGATCACCTCGGCGAAGCCGCAGACCACGCGGCATACGATCCGAGGCATTGTCACGCGCCCCGAGAGCCAGTTGATCCTGGTCGACACCCCTGGGCTGCACAAGCCGCGAACCCTGTTGGGGGAGAGGCTGAACGACCTGGTTCGGGCGACCCTGCTGGACGTGGACGTGGTCGGGTTCTGTCTGCCGAGCGATCAGCGCATCGGCCCCGGCGACTCGTTCATCGCGGGCGAGCTGACCGAGCTGATGAAGGCCAAGCGCACCCCGGTCGTCGCGCTGGCCACCAAGACCGATCGCGTCGACAAGGTACGGCTCGCCGAGCACCTGATCGCCATTGATCGCCTTGGCGACTGGGCGGCCATCGTGCCGTGCTCGGCGACGAAGGGTGACCAAGTCGACGACGTGCTGCGCGTACTCAGCGGCTACCTACCCCCGTCGCCTGGTCCCCTCTATCCCGAGGACGTGCTGACCGACGAGGACACGGACACCCGGATCGCGGAGCTGGTGCGCGAGGCCGCCCTCGACGGCGTGCGCGATGAGCTGCCGCACTCGTTGGCGGTGGTCGTGGAGGAGGTCGTACCGCGCGAGTCCACGGGCAAGCCGATGCTGGACGTGCGCGTCAACGTCTTCGTCGAACGCGACAGCCAGAAGGCCATCATCATCGGCCGGGGCGGGTCGCGGCTGCGCGAGGTCGGCACCGCCGCGCGCGCGGGGATCGAGGCGCTGCTGGGCCAGCGGATCTACCTCGACCTGCGCGTCAAGGTCGCCAAGGACTGGCAGCGCGATCCGAAGCAGTTGCAGCGGCTGGGGTTCTGAGCCTGGGCGTTCTGAGTCTGGACGTTCTGAGTCTGGGCGTCTCGATTGGGCGGGACGGGCCCCGGCGCGTCGAGTACGGGTACTCATGCCGTTTCGCGCGCGAGCCGGTTGAATGACCGCCATGAGCGATGACCCTGGCTCCGGTCCGAGACCCCGAACGCCCAACCCGGCAACGCCGATCTCCCCGGCGCAGTGGGGATTTCTGCGTGAGGAAGTGCACCGCTGGGAGCGGGACGGGCTGATCGACGGCCCGACCGCGACGGCGATCCGCGGTCGGTATGTCGAGCAGCACCGCTTCGGCTTCGCCCAACTCGCCCTCGGCCTGGGTGGGTCGCTGGTGGTCGTCGGCCTGATCTGGTTGGTGGCCAGCAATCTTGACCTCGTCTCGCCGCTGGTGCGCTTCGCCATCGTCGTGCTCATCTGGCTCGCCCTGATGTTCGGCAGCGAACGCCTCGACGGGGCAGTGGCGGGAGCCGGGCGTCTCCTGACCGCTGGAGCCTTCGGGGCGGTCGTCTTCCAGGCGGCGCAGAGTCTGCAGGTGCCCGCTTACGAGCCCAAGCTCGTGCTCGCTTGGGCGGTCGGCGCCCTGGTTTATGCGTATGCCGTGCGCTCGCACGCCGCGCTCGTCGTCGGCCTCGGCGCGCTGACCGTGTGGTTCGTGTGGCAGAGCGCGGAGACCGCCAACGGGATCATCGGCTTCATCGCAGCGTTGCTGTTCGCCGCGGTTCTGGCGTTGGCGGGGGCGTTGCTGCACCCGTCGTCGTGGGCATCGTTCGCCGGCGTATGGCGCTTCGTCGCCGCCGCCCTCCTTTTCGCGGGTCTGTTCGCCAGTTCGCTGCCGAACTACGACGACCGTGGCGAGTGGCCGGTCGTGCTGACGATCGGGATCGTCGTGGCCCTAGTCGCGGCCGCTGCGGCCGTGGTGCGGGCCGACCGGCTCGGTCGGCTCGAGATCGCGGGGGCGAGCGTGCTCGCGGTGGCCGGGCTTGGGCTGGCGTTGTGGTGGCCCGGCGACTCGATGGACACCGCCAACGGGGTGCAAGCCTTATCCGCGGCGATGTGGGTGCGCACGGGCCTGTCGCTCGTCGTCTATCTGGCCGCCGTTGTCGGCGTGGCGCTGATCGGCGAGCGCCGGGATGCGCCGTCGTTGACCGCGCTGGCCATGGCGGCCGTGGTGATCTTTACAACGGTGCAGGCCTGGGCCGTCTTCGCGCCAATCATCTCCGGCGCAACGCTTTTCCTGGTTGTCGGATTGATCATGCTGGCCTCCGGCGTGCTGGCCGAGCGCACCAGACGGCAACTCGCCAAAGATGACCACGGCCCGATCGGAGCGACGGCATGAGCGGCATACGCAGCATTCGAATCCGAAGCCTGCCGATGATCGGCGCGGTGGTGGCGCTCCAGGCGGTGCTGGTGGGGGCCGCTGTGGCGCCGCAACTCTCGGCGCGTGTCAGCGGACAGGAGATCCGGCTTGAGGTCGGCGTTGTCGATCCGATCGATCCGTTCCGGGGCGCCTATGTCGACCTCGGCTACCCGGGGCTGGTTCAGCAGCCAAACGGGATGAACCCCGCCGACCCGAATCCCGACGCTCCGGGGATGGAGGAGCGCGGCGCGGCATACGTCCCGCTGGTGAAGGAGGGGGACGTGTGGGTGGGGAAGAGCATCGAACGCACGCGCCCGGACGGGCTGTATCTCGCCTGCGACGACTCCAGTTGGCGGCTGCGCTGCGGCATCGAGAGTTGGTTCCTGCCGCAGGGGAAGGCGAGTTCGCTGGATGCGTCGCTGCGGGAGCGGAAGGCCGTCGCGACCGTCAAGGTCGACGGCCGCGGTAATGCGGCCCTGGTGAGCATCGCCGCTCGGTGACCTACCCGTGGGTAGGTCAGACGTTCCGTCACCCTAGGGTGCCGAAACGTCTGACCGTGTCCGCGGCCGACCCGCCGGCTGGTGAAATGCCGGGGCGGGGCGGGCGCGGCATACCTATCCTTGGGGCATGCGTGTTGGTGTGTTCGGTGCAACCGGTCAGGTCGGCGGGGTCATGCGGACCCTCCTTGCGGAGCGGGGCTTCCCCGTGGACGACATCCGCTACTTCGCCTCGGCGCGGTCGGCGGGCACGACGCTGCCGTGGGCCGACGGGGAGGTGACGGTCGAGGACACCGCCACGGCCGACTTCTCGGGCCTGGACGTCGCGCTGTTCTCCAATGGCGGGTCGAGCTCGAAGGAGTACGCCCCCAAGGTCGCCGCGGCCGGTGCCGTCGTCATCGACAACTCCAGCGCCTGGCGCAAGGACCCGGACGTGCCGCTGGTGGTGAGCGAGGTCAACCCCGATGACCTGCTCAGCATCCCCAAGGGCATCGTCGCCAACCCCAACTGCACCACGATGGCCGCGATGCCGGTGCTCAAGCCGTTGCACGACAAGGCTGGGCTGGTCCGCCTGCACGTGTCGTCCTATCAGGCCGTGTCGGGCTCGGGCGGCAAGGGGCTGCAGGAATTGGATCGGCAGTTGCGCGGTGGGTATGCCGCGGGCGACCCGATGGCGCTGGCTCTCGACGGGGGCGCGGTCGCGATCCCCGACCCGCAGGTGTATGCCGTGCCCGTCGGCTTCAACGTCGTCCCCCTCGCGGGTTCGCTGGTCGACGACGGCTCGGGCGAGACGGACGAGGAGCAGAAGCTGCGCAACGAGTCGCGCAAGATCCTGCACATTCCTGACCTGCGCGTCTCCGGCACCTGCGTCCGGGTGCCGGTGTTCAGTGGGCACTCGCTGGCGATCCACGCCGAGTTCTCCGGCGACATCAGCCCGGACGAGGCGCTCGACCTGCTGAAGAACACCCCCGGTATGGTCGTGGCCGATGTGCCCAACCCCCTGGCCGCGACCGGCCGCGACGAGGTCTTCGTCGGCCGCGTCCGCGCCGACCAGGCCGCCCCCGAGGGCAAGGGCCTAGCGCTGTTCGTGGTCGGCGACAACCTCCGCAAGGGCGCCGCCCTGAACGCCGTCCAGGTGGCCGAGGAGTGGCTGGCCCGCCGGTAGGTTTTGGCCCTTCCGAACTTCTGCTAGCAGCAGTTAGTCAACTGTGGACACCTTGCAAGTTGTCCGCAGTTGACTAACTTGTGCTGAGTTGCCGCGGCGGCGCGGGCAACGACGCGGCGACGCGCTAGGCGGGCCGCTTGGCCAAGAGGTCGTTCAGCGCCTCGATCTCCGCGGACTGCGCATTCACCATCGACTGTGCCAGGGCGCGGACTTCGGGACGCTTCGTCCGGGCCAGCACGGCCTTCGCCATCTCGACTCCACCCTTGTGGTGGGCGATCATCAGCGTCAGATATGTGCGCTCCGCCGGGACGCCCGTCTCCTCGGTGAGGCGGGCCATGTCGGCGGGGCTCGCCATACCCATCATGGGGGTGTCGGGGGTGGTCGCGGTGCTGCCGTGACCCGCGTGGCCGCCGCCGCTCATCCACGCCATCGGCGGATCGTCGCCGGTCTGCGGGAGTCCCCACAGCGTGAGCCAGGCATTCATCTGGCCGATCTGCTGCTGCTGGCTGGTGATGATGTCAAAGGCGATCCGGCGGATGTCTTCGTCGTCGCTACGGTCCCGGATCAGGAACGAGAGTTCGACCGCCTGCGCATGGTGGTCCTGCATGTCTCGCGCGAACCCGGCCTCGGCGCTGTGGGTGTCGGGGGTGCCGGAGCGATGCCCGAGCGCATAGCCGCTCGCCGCCCCGAGCAGCAGCGCCACGACGCCCACGATCGCCGCGAGAATCGAACGGCGAGAGGCGGATTCGGTCATGCGACTTTCCCGTCGGCGTCCATCCCGCCCGTGCAGGCGGCGCCGAGCTCGGGGGTCCCGGGGCCGAGGCGGTAGCTCTTGATGAACTCAGCCAGGCGTGTGTCTCCTACCCCAGTCAGGTGGATTTGCTTGCCCCAGGCCGAGGCCACGACCGGGGAGGGGAGACCGTCGTATGGCGATACCACCATGAACGTGTTCGGCACCTCCTTGCGGAGCTTCTCCACGTCCGCGGTGGGCAGCTTCGGGTCGTACGTCACCCACACCGCGCCGTGCTCCAGCGCGTGCACGGCGTTCTCGTTGGGGACTGGCTTGTCATAGATCCCACAGTTGAGCCAGGTGGGGGAGTGTTCGCCGCCGGCGGGTGGGGTCTCGGCATACTTCACCGGGGTATTGGTGTGCTTGCCGGCGGGGTAGTCGAAGCTGAGGACTGCCCCCATCTGCGGTTTGTTGGATTCCTGGTGCAGGATCGCCCACCCCACGAGCCCGCCGATCACGGCCACGGCGGTCGCGCCCGCGGCGATGATCGTCAGCTTCGTGCGCCGGTCTGCCTTCGCTTGCTGCGCGCGCGCCGCCTCAAGTTGGGCCTGTCGCGCCGTCCGCGCGTCCTGCTGGTTCT
Source organism: Nostocoides jenkinsii Ben 74 (assembly GCF_001046875.1). Classification (GTDB taxonomy): domain Bacteria; phylum Actinomycetota; class Actinomycetes; order Actinomycetales; family Dermatophilaceae; genus Nostocoides_A; species Nostocoides_A jenkinsii. The sequence continues at coordinate 1,723,804 of NZ_HF571038.1, read as the reverse complement.
TCTTCGCCACGGGCCTGCCTGTCAGTGGTGAGGGAAAAGTCAGGGTCGCACGCTAGGCGAGAAGTCTGACCGTTCGCTGGGAGCGCGGGGCAGAAGTCCATTGTATGAAGGCTTACGGGCATACAATGAGGTATGGCCGCGGCAACCTCGCGCGGCGAGCCCTGCGCTGATCAGGTCGAGGAACTGTTGCGCGGAGCCACTGCCATCTCCAACGCCAACCTGGCAGAGGTGATCGACCTGCTCATCCGCGTCTTCGGCTTCCCAGAAGATGAGGTGCTCGGCGATCTGGCCTTGATGCGGGACGCAGGGCTGGACATCATCGACGTCGACGCCGCAATCGCCACCCGCGCGGCCCTGGTGCGGTCGGCGCACTACGGCAGCAAGACGAGCTCGGTGAGCCTCGCCGATTGTGTGGCGCTCGCGACGGCTGAACGGCTTGGGTACCCCCTGGCTACTGCCGACCCGGACCTGCTGTGGGTGTCGCGGGACGAGATGGTCGGGGTTCATCCGCTGCGTGACAGTTCCGGACGGATGCCGTCCGGCTGATTGGGGGACCGAGGGCCTCGTCGTCCTGGCTCGCAGGGTGCTCGCTTCGGCTGAAGGCCGCCCGCCCACTTGACACGGATGCGTTCGTAGGATGCAATATATTGCATGCCGATCCCCCACGACGCCGGAAGCAGCGCGGTCAAGCGCGGCTTGCTTCGCGACGATGTGTATGCCCGTTTGCGGGACGCCATCGTCGACGGCACCTTCTCCCCGGGCGAGCAGCTGAAGGACCAAGACCTCGCGGAGTGGCTCGGCGTGAGCCGGACGCCGGTGCGCGAGGCGATCCTTCGCCTGAGTGCCGCGGGGCTCGTCTCCGCCGCCCCCGGTCGCTCGACGATCGTTGCGCCACTGGAGGGCAACGCGATCCGTGACGCCCAGTCCGTCGTTGCCGCGATGCACCGACTCGCGGTCGAACTCGCGGTGGCCCGGCTCACCGCCGCCGACCTGGCGGCAATGCGAGCGGCGAATGCGGGCTTCGCGGCCGCGATGCGCGCGGGGGATGCCGATGCCGCGCTGGCTGCGGATGACGCCTTCCACGCGATTCCCGTTGCGGCAGCGTCGAATTCGGCGATTGTGACCGTGCTCGATCAGTTCACACCGGTGCTGCGCCGCCTCGAGCGGCTCCGCTTCGCTTCCCTGACCGGGCGCGCCTCGGTCGCCCTCCACACCCGCCTGGTCGACCTGTGTGAGGCCGGGGACACCGCCGCCGCGGCGGAGGTCTCGCACGAGACGTGGCAAAGTCTCGGCCCCTTGCTCTCCACTCTCGACGTCGACTGAACCCGCCCGCCCAAGCCGGCCACGCGGCATACGCCCAGCAAGAAATCAACCCCACCCCGCCGAACCACTCCGCCACACAAAGGATGAGAGATGAAGCTCGATCAGTTTCCCCGCTACCCACTGACCTTCGGGCCCAGCCCGGTTCACCACCTGCGGCGCCTGTCCGACCACCTCGGCGGCGCCCAGGTCTGGGCCAAGCGGGAGGACGTGAGCAGCGGGCTGGCTTACGGCGGCAACAAGATTCGCAAGATGGAGTACATCGTCCCGGACGCCATCGCCTCCGGGGCCGACACGCTGGTCTCGATCGGCGGCTACCAGTCCAACCACACCCGGCAGGTCGCGGCCGTCGCCGCCCACCTCGGCATGAAATGCCGTCTGGTGCAGGAGAAGTGGGTGCCCTGGGATGACCCGGTGAACGACAAGGTCGGCAACATCCTGCTCTCGCGCATGATGGGCGCGGACTCGCGACTCGACCCCGCCGGCTTCGACATCGGCATCCGCGACTCCTGGAAGGACGCGCTGCGCGAGGTCGAGGAGGCGGGCAGCACGCCATACGCCATCCCCGCCGGCGCCTCCGAGCACCCCCTCGGCGGGCTCGGGTTCGCGAACTGGGCCTTCGAGGTCGCCGAGCAGGAGAAGCAGTTCGGCGTCTTCTTCGACACCATCGTCGTCTGCACTGTGACTGGCTCGACGCACGCGGGCATGATCGCCGGCTTCGCCGCGCTGGAGGAACTCACCGGAGTTAAGCGCCGCGTGCTCGGCATCGACGCCTCCGCCACCCTGGAGAAGACCCGCGATCAGGTCGCCCGGATCGCCCGCCACACCGCCGAGCTGATCGAGCTCGGCCGCGACATCCGCGATGACGAAATCCAGGTGCTCGAGGGCTGGGCCGGAGAGCTGTACGGTCTGCCCGTGGAGTCGACGATGAGCGCCATGGCGATGGGCGCGCAGCTCGAGGCGATGATCACCGACCCGGTCTATGAAGGCAAGTCCCTCGCCGGGCTCATCGACCTGGTCAAGGACAAGGACATCCCGGCGGACTCGACGGTGCTCTATTCCCACCTCGGCGGGCAGCAGGCGGTCAACGCCTACCACTCGTTGTGGGACCCGGTGAAATGAGCGACGCAGGAGCTCCTATTTCACCGGAACAGCGAGAATGTACGAGCGGAGCGAGCGCGATGCCTTTGCATGAAGTGACCAATGGCGCTGGTGCGCAGCCGGATTCGAAGCTCCTAGCGGAGGTCGCGCAGCGTGTCCTGTGGCTGTCCACGCGCATCGTCGACGCGGCGAACCACGACCGCGCCACCGGCGATGGGGTGAAGGTCGGCGGCCACCAGGCCAGCAGTGCGAGCCTGGTGACGGCCATGACCGCGCTCTATTTCGCGCATCTCGACGCGCCGGACCGCATCTCCGTCAAGCCGCACGCCTCGCCGGTGCTGCACGCGATCAACTACCTCCTCGGCAATCTCGACCGCTCCTATCTCCCGACGCTGCGCGCTTTCGGTGGGCTGCAGTCCTATCCGTCGCGCACCAAGGACCCCGATCCGGTCGACTTCTCGACCGGTTCGGTGGGCCTCGGCCCGGCGGCGCCGCTCTTCGCGGCCGTTGCCCGCAGGTATGTCGATGCGCACTTCGGTGCCCGCCCCGCCTCGCGTTTCATCGCCCTGCTCGGGGACGCCGAACTCGACGAGGGCAACATCTGGGAGGCCATCGCCGACCCGGCCACGCAGGGTCTCGGCAATGTCATGTGGATCGTCGACTTCAACCGGCAATCTCTGGACCGCGTGGTGCCTGGCATCCGAATCCAACAGTGGCGCAGTCAATTTCAGGCAGCGGGCTGGCATGTCGTCGAGGTGAAGTACGGTCCTCGGCTCACGGCGGCATACGCCCAGCCCGGGGGAGCGGCGCTGGAGGCGTGGATCGATGCCATGCCCAACGAGCGCTACCAATCCCTGTTCGGGCTCGACCCGGCGGGCGTTCGCGAGCGTTTCCTCGACGGCGCGCCCGCCGAGGTGGTCGGCTTCTTCGACGGTATGCCGGACGCGGACCTCGCGAGCCTGGTCACCGATCTCGGGGGTCACGATGTGGAGGCGATGCTTGCGGCGTACCGCGCCTGCGACGCCGAAACCGACCGTCCCAGTGTGGTTTTCGCGTATACCGTCAAGGGGTGGGGTCTGCCGCTGGCGGGCAACCCGCGCAACCACTCCGCGCTGCTGTCGACCGAGCAGGTGGGTGAGCTGCGCACGCGGATGGGTCTGACGGCCGAGACGGAGTGGGATCGCTTCGACCCGACGACCGCAGCTGGTCAGTGGGCCGGCGTGCGCGCCGAGCACCTGCGCCGCGATCCGGCGCAAGAGCGCCAACCGCTGCCGGTCCCGGCCGCAACGGCGCTCAAGTCGGCCAAGCCGATGTCGACCCAAGAGGCCTTCGGTCGCATCCTCGTCAGCCTCTCGCGCGTCGACGGCGTCGGCGATCACATCGTCACCACCGCGCCGGATGTCGCGACCTCGACCAACCTCGCCGGCTTCATCAACCGCACGGGTGTCTTCCACCCGGAGGAGAAGGTCTCGTGGAGTCCCGATCCGCTCGTGAAGTGGACGGAATCCCCTGCGGGACAACACATCGAGCTCGGCATCTCGGAGATGAACCTCTTCCTCAACCTCGGGATGCTCGGCCTCGCGTGGGACCACTCCGACCAGCTGCTCCTGCCGGTCGGGACGCTCTATGACCCCTTCGTCCTGCGCGGACTCGACGCCTATGTGTATGCCGCCTACTCCGGCTCGCGCTTCGTCGTCGCCGGCACGCCCTCGGGTGTGACCCTCGCCCCCGAGGGCGGCGCGCACCAGTCGACGATCACGGCGTCCGTGGGGATCGAGCTGCCCAACACGACGCTGCTGGAGCCGGCGTATGGCGCGTGCGTCGACTGGCTGCTCTGCCACGCATTGGCGCGGATCGCCGACCCCGGCAAGGGTGACGCGCTCGGCAAGACCGAGGACGGCAGCTACTACTTCCGGCTCACGACGCGCCCGATCGACCAGGCGCCTTTCGAGGCGGCCAGGGAGCGGCTGGGCGAGGCGACCTTGCGCCGGCAGGTGCTGGCCGGCGCCTACCGGCTTGTCGACGCGGGGGAGACACACGGAGCGCCGGTCGTCCAACTCGCTGCCTCCGGGGCGGTCATGCCCGAAGTCCTCACGGCCGCAGCGGAACTCGCGGACGAAGGCATCCTCGCCCATGTCATCGATCTGACGTCCGCCGACCGGCTGTATGCCGCGTGGCAGCGCACGCTGCGCCAGGGCATCCGCACGGCGACGACCCCGTCGATCCCGGGTGCGTTGCGGGCGGCCTTCGACATGCGGGCTCCCGTCGTGACCGTGCACGATGCGTCGTCGCATGCTCTCGCCTGGCTCGGCTCGGCGCTCGGGGTGCCCTGCGTGCCGCTCGGCGTGGATTCGTTCGGGCAGTCGGGGACGGTGGCGGACTTGTATGAGGCGCACGACCTCACGTCCGGCTCGATCGTCAACGCCGCGCTCGCCGCGCTCGCGCTGCGCTGACGTCGGGTGTCGGGGAACGGTCATACGATCGGCTCGTGAGCGAGCACATCGACCCGACCCCGGCCACCGAGCACGCGAGTGATCTCGGTCTGGATTTCGTTGTCACGCAACATGGTCCGGTCAAGTCACTCGCCGAGGCGGCCGCAGCACGCGGCGTGCCCCCGGCCGACATCATCAAGACGCTCGTGGTGCGCCGGGCCGATGACGACTTCCTGTTCGTCCTCGTGCCCGGCGATCGCGAGATCTCGTGGCCGAAGCTGCGTGGGCTGCTCGGCGTCAATCGTCTCTCCATGCCGGACGCGGCGACCGCCAAAGCGGTCACGAGCTACGAGCGCGGCACCATCACGCCGCTCGGCGCGTCAACCGCCTGGCCGGTCATCGCGGATGCGACCATCCCCGGTCGCCGGATCTCCCTGGGCGCCGGCCGTCACGGTATGGCGCTCGGCCTCGACGCCGATCCGCTGCTCGCCGCCCTCGGCGCGCAGGTTGCCGACATTAGCGAGCCGCAGTAGCCGGTTTGTCCAGGATCAACTGGGCGAGAACGCCATTGTGGTCGCTCACCGGAGGAGTCGGCGTGAGCACGTGCCAGGCCGTGGCATCGAAGCCGCGCTGCCACATCCAGTCGATGCAACCGCCACCCGCGCCAAAGCCATTGAACGTCTGCCGCGGTTCGCTCGTCGGGAAGATCGCCGTGAGGGCGCGAGCCAGGGTGCGGTATGCCGGGCTGCCGGGCTCATCGTTGAAGTCACCGGCGAGGACCAGCGGTCCATCGCGAAGCGATTCGACCAGTTCGGCTAGCTGTTGCGCCGACGCGGATCGGCTTGTCGCACACAGCTGGTCGAGGTGCGTGCTCGCGATCGTGACCTCCACCCCGGAGACCCGATGGCGATAGCCAGCCCATGTCACCATCCGTGGGCAGTCCTGGGTGGCTGTCCACGTTGACGGGATGGTCCGGGGCGTGGCCGAGAGCGCGAGGTGGTCGTATGCCGTGACCTCCCACCGATCCGCCCGGTGCACGACCGCGCAGTGCTCATCGCTCGACCCGCCGCGTCGGCCGAGCCCGGTCCACTCCAGCGGCGCATCCGGCGGGGCGTCTCGTCGCACGTCCTCGAGCATCGAGAAGTGCGCTTCTTGCGTGGTGATGAAGTCCGGCTGGACGCGATCAAGGAGCGCACGGAAGCGCGGTCGCCTCGACGCCCAGTCGTTCGGCGGCGGGTCGGCCGGACCGCGCAGATTCTGCGTGAGCACCCGGATCTCCATGGCCTGAACCTAAACCCTTTTGCGAATCTCCCGGACGGGGTCCTCGCGAAGTACCGGAGCGAGTTGGCGAGTGAGGAAACTTCGTGGGGTGTCTTAGACGTCGGTCACCCAGTGGCGCCAACTCTGCGTCACGACCATGCCCACCGCGAGATAGACCCCCAAAGCCCCCGTCCGGCTGTCCGTCGACAGCTCGGAGCGCGTCGCCCCACGCCGCCGACCCTCTTCGAAAGCATCGACGAGCAGCGCACGAGCCAGCCCCCGACCACGGTGGTCGCGGCGGACGGCGAGCTGATCGACATACGCACAGTTCTGGCTATCGAGGATGAGGCAGGCGATGCCGACCGGCTCTCCCGCCTCGTCGGTGACGAAGCGAATCTGCCAGGGAGAGAACCCGGTTCGCCCGACGATCCGGGGCCGCCAGTCTTCGAAGGACTGCGGGGTGCGGTCCGGCCACTCATTGAAGGCATCCTCGATCAGCTGGTATGCCGCCCGCTCGTCCGCCGCCGTGAACTCCCGAATCGCGTAGCCCGGCGGGAGCGGTTGCTGCGCGATCTCGGCGCCCTCGGGCACCTCGAGAACCCAGGAAGTCCACAACGTCCGGTAGCCGCGACCGCGCAGCAGCGACTCCGCGGGGGATCCCTCGAACTTCGACTGGCCGACGAGCGTGCCGCCCCTTGCCCGGGCGGTGTGCTCCGTCCAGGCGGCGAGCCACGTCCCGATGCCCCGACCGTGGTGGCTCGGGAGCACGGCGCCGTCGGCGCGCCGAGCGCCAAAGACCTCGGCGGCGCCCACGAGCACGTCGCCCTCGAAGACCCCGATCGACTCCGTTGCCAGGTCGAAAGATGAACGAGACCAATCAGATTCGATGTCCTCCGGTTCCACCATTCGGTGCCCCGTATTGACGAACTCGTCCTCGACATACACCCGGAAGGTCGCGTCGAGGTCGCTCATCGCGAGCGGCCGGGTAACCAAGCCGGCGGGAAGTGGAGGCAGCGTCATACCCACCAGAGTGCGGCACCGACCCATGTCGAGGCCAGCGAATATCCCGAGGTCACGGCACGACGACGACCGGGACAGTGGCGTTGCGCAGGATCTTGGCGGCGCTGGAGCCGAGGAAGACCTGCGCGAGCCGATGCGTGGAGGAGGACCCGACCACGAGCACCTCGTCGCTGGCCCAGTCGACGCTGGCCAGGGCCGCGGCCCAGGATGCGCCTTCGGAGACAATCGTCGTGACGGCATCGGCCGCAAAGCCGCTGTCGCGCAGGTGCGCCGCCGCCTCGTCGAGCCCGGAACGGGCCTGCGCAAGCCACTGCTGGAAGACACCAAGTTCAGCTCCGCGGACGGCGGACGTCACCATGGTCTGCGGGCGGACCGCGAAAGTCACCAGGCGCAGACTCGCGCCGACGCGCAGACAGATCGACGACACCTGATCGAGTAACGTCCAACTGGCGTCATCATCGCGAAAACCCATGGTGACGCGGGTGATTCGGGCGTCACCGTCGGCGCGATAACCCCGTGGGGCGATCGCGACGGGGACTTGCGCCGAGTGCAGCAATCGGTCGGTCTTGGAGGTCGGGGTGACCCGGCCGTGCGGACCGTTTTCGCCCGAACCGACCACCACGAGCGAGGCCGCCAGACGATCCGTGGCCTCCAAAATGGCTTGCGGTACGGACCGTCCACTGACCCAGGTCGCCTCCCCCAGGACATCGGGATGCTGCGCCAGAAGTGCCAGGGCTGCAGCCGAACTGGCCTCACCTTCTTGGGCGGCCCATTGCTGGAAGGCTCGGTCGGTGTCGCCCGCAACGGCGGTCTCCCAGCCGCGCGGCACGACGGTCAGGGCGTGGACGCGGTCCGCCTCAGACCGGGCGAACTGGCATGCGAGAGCGATGGCACCGCCGTCATCCTTGTGGGGGCTGTAGCCGACGAGATAGGTCATTCCTCACCCTCCCGGCGACGACCGCTCGGTTCGGCGATCTCCTCCTCGTCCACATAGTGATTCAAGGTGGCGTGGCGCCGCCCGTAGGCGAAGTAGAAGGTCAGCACGATGGAGATCCACACCGCGAAAATGACCCAGGTGATGGCGGCCAGGCCATAGAGGATGTAGAGGCAGGCCACGACGGTCAGGATCGGTGTCACCGGATAGCCCGGGATCTTGAACGGCCGCTCCAGATTGGGATGGGTCCGGCGCATGACCATGATCCCAATCGCGACCATGGAGAAGGCCATCAGGGTGCCGATCGAGACCGTGTCCCAGAGATAGTCCGCAGGCACGAACCCGCCGATCAGCGCGACCACGATCGAGACGACGATGGTGTTAAAGGTCGGCGTCATGGTCTTGGGATTCACTTCGAGGAATCGCTTGGGGATCAAGCCATCCCGGCCGATCGCGAACAAGATTCGGGTCTGGCCATAGAGGGTCACCAACGTGACGGAGAAGATCGAGATCACGGCACCGGCAGCCAGGACGGTGCTCCAGACCTCGTTGCCGGTGATCTCCTTGAGGATCAGGGCGAGGCCGGCCTCGCTGTTTTCGGAGTCCTCGAAGAAGGACACGGGCTTGGCGGCCAAACCGGCGGCGGCGACGGCGAGGTAGATGCCGGAGACGATCGTCAAGGCGCCAATGATGGCGCGCGGCAAGGCCTTTTGTGGATCCTTGACCTCCTCTCCCGCCGTCGCCACCGCGTCAAGGCCGATGAAGGAGAAAAAGATGGTGCCAGCTGCGGCACTGATGCCGGCGAAACCCTTGCCAAAGAAGTTGGAGAAGTGGTCGGCGTTGAAGGCCGTGAACCCGATGACGGAAAAGAGCAGCAGAACCCCGAGCTTGATCAGGACCATGATCGCGTTGATCTTCGCCGATTCGGAGGCGCCGCGGATCAGCAGCAGCATGCAAAGCAGCACGAGCACGACAGCGGGCAGATTGATCAGCCCCCCGGTGGCGACGCCGTCGGTGCCCGGGATGGGCGAGATCGACAAGGCCCGGGGCAGTTGCCACCCGATGGTCTCGTGCAGGAGCTCATTGAAATAGCCGCTCCAGCCGACGGCGACGGCCCCCGTCGCCACGCCATACTCCAGCAGCACGCAGCCCGCGATGACGACCGCTACAAGCTCGCCGAGCGCGTGGTAGGCATAGGAATAGGTCGACCCGCTGACCGGGATCGCCGACGCCATCTCCGCATAGCAGAGCGCCGACAAGCCCGCGGCCAGACCAGCGACGAGGAACGAGACCAGCACGGCCGGGCCCGCCTTGGGGACCGCCTCCCCGAGGACGAAGAAGACGCCGGTCCCGACCGTCGCCCCGACCCCGAACATCATGAGTTGGAAGGTCGTCAGATTGCGCGCGAGTTCCTCGCCCTCGTGATGGCGGTGCTGGAAGACGATCGGCTTACGGCGGCGTAACTGTTGGGCGAGGGGCAGGGACATTTCGGTGACCTCCACTCGTGGACGCTCGTCAAGTCTGTTCAAGATAGCGCTGCCTGGCCGAGACCGCGAGGGATGCGCGAGCGATGCATACCCTGGTGCGTATGCCCGTTCGTCGCGCCCTCATCCGCCGCCCCGGTCTATTGCTCGCCGACGGCCTCGTTACACACATCGACAAGCAGCCTGTGGACCTCGATCGCGCGCTCTCCCAATGGCTTTCGTATGCCGAAGCTCTCCGCTGCGCGGGCTGGGAGACCGTCGAGGTGCCGCCGGCTGATGACTGTCCCGATGCCGTCTTCATCGAGGACCCGGTCGTCGTCCAAGGCGATCTCGCCATCCTCGCGAGGTCGGGTGCCCCCGAGCGGCGTGGCGAGTCCGCCGGCGTCGAGGCGACGCTGCGCGACCTCGGCTACCGGATCGCCCGCATTGAGGAGCCGGGGACGCTCGATGGGGGAGACGTGCTGCGGGTGGGGGGCACGGCATACGTCGGGCTTGGTGGACGCACGAATGGCGCGGGAATCCAACAACTTGCAAACCACCTGCGGGAGTTCGGGATTCGCACGCAAGCGGTGACCGTCGAGCGCGCCCTGCACCTGAAGTCGGCGGTCACGGCACTGCCGGACGGCACGGTGATCGGCTGGGATCCGGTGGTGGACTGGCCGGGCGCGTTCCCGGCATACGAGGGGATGCCGGAGGAGGGCGGCGCCCATGTCGTCATCCTCGACCCGGACCACTTACTGATGGCCGCGAGTGCCCCGCAGACGGCCGATCTGCTGAGGGGTCGCGGCTACCGCGTGACGACCGTGGACATCAGCGAGTTCGAGAAACTCGAAGGCTGCGTCACGTGCCTGTCGGTGCGCCTGCGCTGAGCGAGGCGAGGACCTCGCGCGCGGCATCCGTGCCGGAGCGCACGGCGCCCTCCATGTAGCCATTCCAGCGGGTGGCGTATTCGGCTCCGGCCCAATGGATTCGGCCGATCGGCGGGCGCAGGGCCTCGCCATATGCCGTCCACACACCGGGGGCGAAGTGGGCGCCATAGCAGCCCCGCGAGAACTCCTCGGCGCTCCAGTCCTGCTCGGCATAGTCGATCGGATTGGCAGCCTCCGGACCGAAGTACCGAACGAAGCAGTCCAGGACCGTGCGCCGGCGCTCGGCCTGCGTCAACCGAACCCAACGGCGGGCGTCGCCGCCCTCGACGAAGCCCAACAGGATGCCCACCTCACCATTGGGTGGGGAGACATCGAAGGTCACCTTGACCGGTCCGCGATCCGAGGCGGCCTGCCCGTTGAGCCCGGCCTCCCGCCAGAACGGGGTGGGGTATGCCGCGAACGTCTTGGCCACCGCGCCCGCGGGCAGCTTCTGCGTGAGCTGGTCGCGCCAGCTCGGCAGGATGGGGTCGTAGTCGATGCGCCCGGCCAGCGTGGGCGGGATGGCGACGATGACGCGGTCGGCATCGTGGGTGGCGCCGTCGCGGCATACCGCTCGAATGCCGTTGGGGGACTGCTGAATTCCGCGCACGGGGGAGTCCAGCCGGATGTCCAGGCCCTCGGCGAGTGACTCGGCAATGCGGATCGTCCCGCCGACGACGCGGTCTTGTTGCGCGCCGTGGTCGACCGCGAGCAACGTCTCCAAGTCGGCATTGCTCGCGGTGTAGAACAGGGCGTGCAGCAGGGAGAGGTCGCTCGGGTCGGCGGCGAAAACGGCCTCGGTCGCGATCCGGAAGTAGGCGCGCCCGCTCGGGGTGCGCAGGTTGCGGCGGATCCAGGTCTCGAAGGTTTGCCCGTCGAGCGTCGCTGCGTGTGCGTGCTGCCACGGCCGTTCGGGATCGACGCCTTTGGCCATCCGCGCAAAGCGCAGCAGCCCCTGCCCGAGGTCGGCGAGGGCGAACGGGCTGAGCTTCGGCACGGCGCCCTTCGTCGGCTTCATGCGCGACTGACGGCCGGCCAAGTCGACCAGCAGTTGACCGTCGTCGTTATAGGTGCGGAAGGTTGGCAGGCCGAGTTCGGCGGCGAGGGCATACATGCGCTCGTGCCGCTCGCCGATCCACGTCCCGCCGAACTCGACGGCCTGCCCAGCCACCGAACCGCCCATGACACGGCCGCCGACGCGCGAGCGCGCTTCCAGGACAACGCATTCCACGCCGGCCTGGGTGAGTTCGCGCGCTGCGCTCAGCCCGGCAAGGCCGGCGCCGACGATGAGGATGCGGGTCATCCCGCCATCCTCGACGCTCGATCCCAGCGGCGCCAGAGCCCGCGAACCAGCGCCGGCCGGACATCCCCGCTGGGCACGACAGCCGCGCCCCGTTCCTCCCACGCGGACGCGAGCGGCCACGCCTCGTCCGGCGACGTCGCGGTGGCGACCCACTCGCGTTCGAGAGCGCGCGCTCGCGGCGCGTGTCGGCATACGCCTGCGGGTCGCGGGTCCAGCCGCGATGAAGGCGCTCGTGCCGCCACCACAGGTGGGCGGTGTCGGCGCGATTGCTCAGCCCGGTGGGCTGTGGCCACGACGGGGGAGCCAGGGCGACCGGTTTGAAGAGCGAGGTGCACGGCGCGGCGGTGCCGGTCACCCAGTGTTCGCCGGTCGTCGCGTTAGCAACCCACGAGGCGGTCGTCTGGGTGCTGGTCAGCAGGCCGCCGGCGTGGGCGCAGGGTGCCGCCAGCGCGCCATTGGCTCCCCGGTAGGCGATCGATCCGTCGCCGCCGTGATCGCGCAGCGCTGACATCAGGTCGAGCACACCATCGGCGGCCTGCGCAGCCGCGCCCGTGCGTGCCTGGCGCACGGAACACTGGGCCACCCGGCCGCGGAGGGGATCGGCATACCGCTCGGCGAAGCCGGGGATGGTCAGGCCGTTGGAGATGGACCGCGCACCGCGGACCTCCTCGACCGCGTGCCGCCGGCCCGCCGTCTCGAGGACCACGGCGCCGGTAGGGTCGGCGATGAGATAGGAGTTGTCGTAGCGGAAGCGCGGATGCTCCTGGCTGGCCCCGCCACCCTGACCGTGTTGCTCCAGCAGGCTGACGATGACCTGCACGGCCTCATGCCGATTGCTCGCCCGCTCCAGCGCCAGCCGCAGCAGGTCCATCCCCGTCAAGTCGCCCCCGCCGTCGCCCGCCCGCCGCGTGAAGACCGCCTCGTTGCCGATGGTCAGCCCATGCTCATTGGTGCCCATCTCGGCGCCCCACATCCACCACGGCCGCGAGATCAGCACGGCATTGGTCTGCGCGACTTGGTCGATATCGGTGTGCGTCAGGCGGATTCGTCCGGGTTCGTGGCGCGCGGCGGCGTGAAACTCCACCTGCTGCGCCTCGACCGGATCGCGATCCGAGTTCTTGGCGAACAGCACGCCGGCATCGGTGAGGTGCACGAGGGTGTCGCACATGCGCTCATCATGCACCCGAGGGCGTGCGGGACGTCGTCGGTGCGGCTTGAATCAAACTCGTCAGCGGGTCCGAGAGCGAAGTGCCGCAAGGGTTTTGGTGCCCCAGCGGATGTTTTCCTGCTCGAAGGCGAGCCCCCGCAGGAGCGTCAGGTAGGGGCCGATGCGCTCGGCGGTCGCCAGGTAGTCCGCCTCCGACTGCCCGTCGAGCATCGCGGCCTGCCGTCGCTGGTAGCGGGCAAGCTTGTGTTTGGCCGCCTCAAGGCGCAACTCGACGGCGTCGGCAACCGCATTGATGTCGCCGGCATCCACAGCCTGCACCTGGACCAGCAACTCGTCACGGATCGCGCTCTGCTTGGGCCGTTGGCGGGTGAACCGTCGCACCTCCGCGTCGCCGGATTCGGTCAACCGGAATACCCGCTTGGTCGGGCGGTGCTCTTGCTGAACCGTTTCGGCGCGGATCAGGCCGTCTCGTTCGAGCCGGTCCAGCTCGCGGTAGAGCTGCTGCGGGGTGGCGGACCAGAAGTTTGCCACCGTCGTCCCGAAGTCCTTGGTCAGGTCGTAGCCGGAGGCTTCACCCACGACCAGGGCGGCGAGGATCGCGCTACGCAGGGGCATGGCGTCACCTTAGCCATCGCAACTTGCCCGCCGTTCGGGCTCGGTGACGTCGCCCACGTCACGCCGGTGACTCCTGGAAGGAGGTGACGAGGGGCGCTAGCGTGGGGTCTCGGCATACTCAACAAAGTGACTAGGAGCCCGGGAATGCATGCGTTCCGGAAGTGCGTCGAGGCGCGAGACCTCGACGGGATGCGAGACCTGCTCGCCGACTCGGTGCAGTTCACGAGTCCCGTTGCGTACGCGCCCTATCCGGGCAAGGCGATCACCGCGGCAATCCTCGAGACCGTGATCGAGGTCTTCGAGGACTTCCGGTATGTCCGCGAGATTGTCGACGGCGACGACAGCGCGTTGGTCTTCACCGCCACGGTGGACGGTCGTGAGATCACGGGCTGCGACTTCATCCACGTCGACGCTGACGGCCGGATCGACGACTTCATGGTGATGGTCCGCCCGCTCAGCGCGGCGCAGGCCCTGTCGGCGGCGATGGCGGCGCGCTTCGACGGCACGAAGATGCGGGCGCTGGAACTCGCGACGGGAGGCGCGCGGTGAGCGGCGCGGCATACCCCCATCTGTTGGCACCCCTCGATCTCGGGTTCACGACGCTGCCCAACCGGGTGATCATGGGGTCGATGCATGTCGGCCTGGAGGAGGTCGAGGGCGGGTTCGAGCGGATGGCCGCGTTCTATGCCGAGCGCGCCCGCGGGGGCGTCGGGCTGATCGTCACCGGCGGCATTTCGCCGAACGAGGCGGGTCGGCCGTATCCGGGCGGCGCCATGCTGACGAGTCCGGCGGAGGCCGAACGGCATCGGGTCGTGACGGAGGCCGTGCACGAGGCCGGTGGCCGAATTGCGTTGCAGATCTTGCATTTTGGGCGCTACGCCTATCATCCGGAGGCAGTCGCGCCGAGTCCGCTCAAGGCGCCCATCGCGCCCTTCCCGCCGCACGAACTCAGCGCGGCCGAGGTGGAGCAGACGGTCGAGGACTACGTGCGGTGCGCGCGGCTCGCGCAGTCGGCGGGCTATGACGGCGTCGAGATCATGGGCTCCGAGGGTTATCTGATCAACGAGTTCATCGCGACCGAGACCAACAAGCGCACGGACGAGTGGGGCGGGGACTACGCCAACCGGATGCGCTTCCCGACCGAGATCGTGCGCCGCATCCGGGCGGCGGTGGGGCCGGAGTTCATCGTGATCTATCGGCTGTCGATGCTCGACCTGGTGCCCGGTGGCTCGACGCTGGATGAGGTGGTGCGGCTGGCCAAGGAGATCGAGGCCGCGGGTGCCGACATCCTCAACACCGGGGTCGGCTGGCATGAGGCGCGCATCCCGACGATCGCGACGATGGTGCCGCGCGGGGGGTACGCGTGGGTGACCAAGAAACTGATGGGTTCCGTCTCGATCCCGCTGGTCACCAGCAACCGGATCAACACTCCCGATGTCGCCGAATCCCTTCTCGCGCAAGGGTATGCCGATCTGGTCTCGATGGCGCGGCCCTTCCTGGCCGATCCCGAATTTGTCGCGAAAGCGGCGGCCGGGACGCCGGACGCGATCAACACGTGCATCGGCTGCAACCAGGCCTGCCTGGATCACACGTTCGCGATGAAGCTGACGTCGTGCCTGGTCAACCCACGCGCCTGCCACGAGACCGAGTTGGTGATCGCGCCGACGGCGACGCCGAAGCGGGTGGCTGTGATCGGGTCCGGGCCGGCGGGGTTGGCGGCGGCGGTGACGGCCGCGCGGCGGGGTCACCAGGTGACGTTGTTCGAGGCGGCCGATCGGATCGGCGGGCAGCTCAACGTCGCCCGCGAAGTCCCCGGGAAGCAGGAGTTCGACGAGACCCTGCGCTACTACCGCCACGAACTTGATGCTTTTGAGGTGGAGGTGCGTCTCGGGAAGCGGGTGGATGCCGCGGAGCTGGGCGGCGCGGCATACGACGAAGTGGTGTTGGCGACCGGGGTGACCCCGCGCGTGCCGGACATCGACGGGGTCGATCACCCGAGTGTTGTCGGCTACCTCGATGTGCTGAGCGGTGCGCGGGAGGTGGGAGAGCGCGTGGTGATCCTGGGCGCGGGCGGCATCGGCTTCGACGTGGCCGAGTTCCTAACCGACCCGGGGACCGATTCGTCCCGCGACATCGCGGCCTTCCTGCAGGAGTGGGGCGTCGATGCCGAGCAGCGCGCGCCCGGTGGGCTGATGACGCCCGTGCGGGAGAAGTCGCCACGCCAGGTCACGCTGGTGCAACGGAAGGCCTCGAAAGTCGGTGCGGGACTAGGCAAGACGACCGGCTGGATTCACCGGACCGAGCTGCAAAATCGGGGTGTGACGTTCGTGGCGGGCGCGGCATACGACCGGATCGACGACGCCGGCGTGCACATTCGGGTCGGCGAAAAGGCGGCCGTGTTGCCGGCCGACACCGTGGTCCTGTGCACGGGTCAGGAGCCCCAACGGGAGCTGTATGACGCTCTGGTCGCCGCCGGCCGCACCCCCCACCTGATCGGCGGGGCCGACGTGGCCGCCGAGCTGGACGCCAAGCGCGCGATCGACCAGGGGACCCGCCTCGCGGCTGCGCTCTGAGCCCGGGCGTGGGCCGTGGCGCCCGCGATGGCCTGGTGCGTTGGGCTCGCGGACGCAATAACCTGACCCGCAGCGGCGGCCACCGGGTCCACGTAAAGCGCCATTTCTGGTGGCTTTCCCCAGGTTCAGTTCTGACCGCGCTGCAAGCGGGCCTGCTCGACGCGTTGCCGTCGTTCCTCGCGAAGGCGCCAGTGGGGGTCGCTAGGGCCATCCTGTTGAGCTGGGCCATACAGGTGCCAGCCGATGTAGCGGATTCTCCAGCCGATGCGATAGAGGAGGGAGAGACCGTCGGATTCGGGCTTGCTCATGATGCAGTCCTGTCATTTAGGGCACTAATAACTAGTGCCCTAAATATTAGCACGAGATAGACTGGGCGCCTCATGAGCACCGATGCTGACACGTACGCCTCTGACCTGCTGGCGCTCGATCAACAGGTCTGCTTCGCCCTCGCTGTCGCCGCTCGCAATGTCATCGGGCTGTATCGACCGCTACTGCAGCCGATGGGGCTGACGCATCCGCAATACCTGGTGATGCTCGCACTCTGGGAGAAATCACCGAGTTCCCTCACGGAGCTCGCTGGCCGCTTGTCATTGGAACCGGCCACTTTGTCGCCGCTAGTCAAGCGGCTGGAAGCCGTGGGATATGTCACGCGCGCCCGCGACGCGAAGGACGAGCGGGCCCTCGCGGTCACGCTAACCGAGGAGGGCGCGGCCCTGCGCGCGTACGCCCCGGCCGTGCCGGCTGGCATCGTCGCACGCCTCGGCATGCCTCTAACTGAATTAGAAGAGCTGCGCGACCGGCTGCACGTCGTGATCGAAGCAACGCGGCGTGCTCACGCCAACGGAGGATAGGGCTCATCGTGGCTGGCTCCCAGAGGTGCGCGCCCAACGAGCTGAGGTTGGACTCAGGCGTCCCCGGGACGCAATAACGTGACGGACGGGGACTGGCGGACGCAATAACCTGGCGCGGACGCAAGAGCTTTTGCGTCCGCGCCAGGTTATTGCGTCCGCGGCAGTCGCTCGGCGATGCTGCACAGGATCTGAGCGGTCTGCTCAACCGACGCCAGGTCGACCCATTCGACGTCGGCGTGCGCGCCTTCCCCGATCGGGCCCAGCAGAATTGTCGGTATGCCCGCGCCGGCCAGCAACGCGCTGTCGGCCCAAAAGCTCGCTCCCGCAGGAGAACTCGTCGCCCCCACGACCGCCTCGCGTGCGTCCAAAGCGGCCTGCACCAGCGGATGGTCGGCGCTGGTTTCGAGTGGCTCGCGCTGGAGGTCCAGCGTCACCTCGAAGCGCGCGTCCGGCATCGCTTCGCGAGCGCGATCCACGACGGCGTCGAGTTCGGCTAGCACCGTGGCTCCCGACTCGCCGGGCAGGGTGCGGCGCTCGACCCGAAGGACGCAACGGTCCGGAATCGTCGAGACCTCCGTGCCGCCCTCGATCAGCGATGCGTGCACGGTCCCCGGTCCGAGCAACGGATGCGCGGCCTCGGCCAAGGTGGTCTGCAGCTCCGCCAGGCCAGTGAGCACCGGACCCATGGCGACGATGGCGTCGACGCCAAGGTGTGGCCGAGAGCCATGCGCGGCAACGCCATACGCCGTCACCGTCAGCCACGCGAAGCCGCGGTGCGCGGTCACCACCTCCAACTCGGTCGGCTCGGTGACGACCGCGGCGTCAGCGGAGAGCGAGGCGAGGACGTCCTCCATGCCTTGGCTGAGGTTCTCCTCGTCGGCGACGGCGGCCACGACGATCCGGCCGCGGTGCTCCGGAACATCGAGCCGTGCTGCCGTGACCAGAGCCGCCGCCAAGCCGCCCTTCATGTCATAGGTGCCCCGACCATGCATACGTCCGCCCTCGATGCGCGGGGCGAGCGGCTCGCTCATCCCGGCGAGGCCGACGGTGTCGAGATGCCCGCACAGGACCAGCGTCGGCCCGGGCGCGCCGCGGGTGGTCGAGATGAGCAGGCTCGGACGCTCCGGTGATCCGTGTCGGGTCACCGCGAGTCCCCGCTCGCCACACCAAGTTTCGAGATGATCGGCCAGCGGCGCCTCGCCCGCACCGGTCGAATCGAGCCCGGGATTGACCGAGTCGATGGCAACCAGATCCGTGAGCAACGACAGCAGCTCGGGGGAGATGTCGGTCATTCGTTAGTCCTCGTTCGCGAGTCGGTAAAGCACGGTGGCGAGCACGTCGGCGCCCGCGTGGCAGGCCTCGGGGGTCGAATACTCCCTCGGATTGTGGCTGATCCCGTCGTATTCGCCGCGGACGAAGATCATCGCCGTCGGGGCAATCGCGGCCACCTCCTGCGCGTCGTGTCCGGCGCCGGAGATCAGGTGCCGAAACTCGTGGCCAAGATCCTCTATCGCCTGCGCGATCGCCTTCTGCACACCCTCATCGAAGGGCACCGGCGCCGTGCGCGCCATCCGCTTCGTGCGGACGGTCAGGCCGGCTTCTTCCAAGGATTTGAGGTATGCCGCGAGCTCGCCTTCCGCCGCCGACAGCGCCTCTTCGTCGGGGTTGCGGAGGTCGACGGTCAGGATGGCTTGGTGCGCAACGACATTCGTCAGTCCGGGGGCGAGTCGCAGTTGACCGATGGTGCCGCGCAACTCGCCATACCGACGGGAGTCGACGAGTTCCTGTACGTGGGTGATGACGCGGGCGGCGGCAAGACCGGCATCGCGCCGGAGCTCGGTGGGGGTGGTCCCAGCATGCGCGGAGCGGCCCTCGATGGTGACCTCCTGCCAGCTGATGCCCTGGACGCCAGTGACCACGCCAAGAGTCAGGCCCTCGGCGGCGAGAACGGGGCCCTGCTCGATATGGCATTCGACGTAGGCGTGCGGCGGTTCGAGCTGGGCCGGATGCGTTCCGTTCCATCCGGTGCGGGCCAATTCCGCTGCGAGAGTGGTGCCTTCGGCGTCTGTTAGGGCGTGCGCGTGGGCGATGTCGATGCGCCCGCACGCCACCGCCGAGCCAAGCATGTCGGTGCCGAAGCGAACGCCTTCTTCCTCGGTGAAGAAGCCGATGTCGATCGGCCGCCGCGTGGAGAGCGCGAGTTCGTCGAGGGCCTGCACGGCCTCCAAAGCCGCCAGCACGCCGAGGCATCCGTCGAACGCACCCGCGGTCGCGACGCTGTCGATGTGGGACGCGGACATGACCGGGGCGGCATCGGGATCCGTGCCGCCTCGCCTCGCGAAGACATTGCCCATGGCGTCGACTCGCACGGCGAGGCCAGCCGCGCGCATCCATCCGACGACGAGCTGACGACCCGCGGAATCCGCGTCGGTGAGCGCGAGCCGGTTGACGCCGCGCAGGCCGGAGTGGGCGTCATACTCCCCGACCTCGGCGAGCTCCATCAGGCGCGACCAGAGGCGCTCGCCGTTGATGTGCAGTGGAGTGTCCATGGTCAGGTCCGTTCAGGCGGGATTGGCGGCGGCGCCCTCGGTGCACAAGAGCACCACGGTGGCGTCGGCGGGGAGATTGAGGTCGGCGAGCGCGCCGGTGGCGACCATGGCGAGGAGTCCAGCGAGTGGCGCGGCGCCGCACGGGCCGGCGTCGATGCCCGCGGCGCGGAGGATGGCTTGGGCGGCGCGGGCTTCCGAATCCGTCACGGCGACAACGGCATCCAGTCCTTCGGAGAGCGCGGGCCAGGCCGCGCTCGACGGCGTACCGCAGTTCAGGCCGGCCATTGTCGTCGCGGTGGTGGCGACTGAGAGGGGTTCGCCGACCTGCCGGCTCGCGAGGACACATGCGGCGGTGACGGGTTCTACGGCGAGGAGGGCCGGGCGGGCGGCGCGGCCGGGGGTGCGGTAGTGCTCGATCACGCCCTGCGCGAGTGACCCGACGCCGACAGGGATGACGACGAGATCGGGTGTGCGGCCGTCCGCGGCGAGTTGCTCATCGACCTCCTCGACGAGAGTGCGATAGCCCTCGACGATCCAGGCGGGAATCTCCTCATACCCCGGCCACGCCGTGTCCTGGACGAGCAGCGCGCCCGTCTCGTGGGCGTATGCCGTGGCGGCCGCCACCGCCCCGTCATAGTCGAGTCCGGTGGCCACGACCTCGGCGCCTTCGGCCCGGATGGCGTCGGCCGCCTGCGGGTGAACCCCGTCGGGGATGAAGATCGTTGCCGGTATGTCGAGCAGCGCCCCCGTGCGGGCCAGGGCCCGGCCGTGGTTGCCGTCGGTGGCCGTGGTCAGGCGCGGCGGGCGGGGCTCGCCGGCCGCTTCCAGGGCCGAAAGCGCTTGGTGCACAGCCCAGCTCGCGCCGAGCACCTTGAACGCTGGCAGGCCGAGACGGTTGGTTTCGTCCTTGACGAGGACCCGTCCGAGACCGACTTCGCGGGCAACCTCGGGGAGTACGGCGAGGCGGGTCGGCGCGTAGCCGGGCAGCGTGCGGTGGAAGGCACGCGCCGACGATAGGGGTGGGGGAGCGCTCCAATCGCGGGCGCCGGCGCGGTGGTGGTGCGCGCCGCTGCGCGGTGTGCTGTCCGTGGTCATGGTCATGACGCTAGGGCTCTGGCACTCTGTGGTCCAGCGAATGTTTTTGACGATTACTCATTGACGATCTAAAGGAATGCGCGATGTATGACCTTGGCCGGCTGCGTGTCCTGCGCGAACTCAGTCATCGCGGCACCTTGGCCGCGGTGGCCGAAGCGCTTGCCTACAGCCCGTCGACGATCTCGCAGCAGCTCACCCAGCTGGAGAAGGACGTCGGCGTCGCGCTCTTGGAGCCGCACGGACGTGGCGTTCGGCTCACCCCGCAAGCGCTTGTGCTCGTGGGTCACGTTGAACGCATCCTGCAGGTGCTCGACGAAGCTGAGGCCGACGTCGCCGCGTCCTTGACCACGCTGACCGGGACGGTGCGGATCGCCGCCTTCCAGAGCGCGATGTCGGCATACGTCCCGGCGCTGGTCGAGTGGCTCTCGGCCACACACCCTGGTCTGAGGGTGGAGGCGAGTCAGGTGGAACCGGAGGTCGCCATCCCGCGCCTGCGCGCCCGCGACCTGGATCTCGTTCTGACAGAGCGTTATCCCGGCGACGCCTCGCCCTGGCCCGCCGACCTCGATGCCGCCCCGCTCGCCGACGACCCATTGCTTCTGGTGGTGCCGTCGACAACTCCCCGCTCCCGCCGATCGCTCGCAGACTTTGCCGAGGCGCAGTGGGTCCTCGAGCCCGCGGGCACCACCTCTCGCCAGTGGGCCGAGTCCGTATGCCGCGCCGCCGGCTTCCTCCCCGACGTCCGCTTCGAAGCCACCGACCTCCGCCTCCACCTTGATCTCGTCGCCAGTGGCCGTTGTATGGCGCTCCTCCCCGCCCTCGCCTTCGCCACCGGGCTGCCTGACGGCTGCCGCACCCTCACCCTCCGCGCGTCCCCTCACCGGCGGCTCGAGACGGTGGTGCGCCAAGGCAGCGCCACCCACCCCGCGGTCCTCGCGGTGCGTCACGCTTTGGTGCTCCTCGCCTCCCGTTCGTGACCAGCCGCGTTGATAATGCACATCCGCGGAAGCGCCGTCCCACCTGTCAGGCGAGGAACTGGGCCCGTAGCTCCTTCATGGACACCATCAGCTGCAGCTCAGATGCGGGGGATGCGACGAAGTCTCCGAGTTTGAGGTAGAAGTCGCGAGCCTGACTGTCGCGAGCGCGGATGAGAAGTGCTGCAGCACCAATGGATTCGCTGAGCAGGGCGCATCGCGCCAAGGCATCCCGAAGCAGACCGGCCCCGATGCCGCGCCCGGTCACCGATCGATCGACGGCCAGTCGCGCAAGCACAATCACGGGCATCGGGTCGGGTCTCGTGCCCCGCTTCAGCGGTGGGGGCACATCGACCAACTCGACCGCACCGGTAGCGATCGCGTAGTAGCCCACGACGCGGGTCCCCATTGTTGCGACATAGGTGACGGCGTTGTTTGCCCGCTGGTTTTCCCACGCGAACCGCTGCAACCACACGTCGAGTTCCGCTGCGCCGCTGTCGAACTCCGAGAGATGGACCTGCCGATCGAGCTTTCGAGGACGGTGAACCGGCTCGGTCATGTCCCATCGACGAACGGATCGGGCCGACTCTTCAGGGCGTGGAACCTCTCGGTCGAAGGGAGGGGTGCATCCAGGAGTGCGACGAACTCATCCCACTGAGCCTGATCAATACCGAACCACCGCTGATCAGCGAGGACCCTCTCGGCCCGCTCGACCGCGCTATCAAGGACGAAGTCCGTCACGGTCGTGTCCGAGGCCGCAGCCGCGCGTCGAAGCAGGTCGGCCTGCCTGTGGGTCGTGCGGAAATTCAGCTGCTGAGACTTGGTGGGTCGTGTCGTGGCGGTGCCCATGGCGCTCCGTTGGTCGTATTGTCAATGCATATACATTAGCTGTCTCGTCTGCATCGTGACATCCGTGATTGCCGCGGCTGTCGTAGATCACCCTGCGTGACCAAGCGTGTCGTTCAACTCCATGGGTAGAGTCGCCCGAACCAAGCGCATTGTTGGAGGTGGGGAGGGTATGGAAAAGGAAGACAGTCAGGCGGAGCTGACTGACTCAGTCTTCAACGGCCCATACGATCCATCATCGCGACTCTGGGTCATCGATGCAGAGCGGCACCTATGGGAACCAACGACCGCTTGGGTCCATTCGAAGTGAAGATCATCGACAACGTCAACGAAACCCTCGGGGATGACCTCAAGATCGAGGTGACCGTTGGCTCAAGGGTCCGCATCGCTGCATCGACCTTCTCGATCTTCGCCTTCGAGGCTCTCCGCAAGGAGTTGGAGCAGGTCGGCGAGTTGGAGTTCCTCTTCACTGCTCCCTCATTCGTCAACGGCCAGGCAACGGACCGGCTCCGCAAGGAACGTCGAGAGTTCTTCATCCCGTCAGGCACCCGCGGCGAGTCGAGCCTCTATGGCTCGGAGTTCGAGATCAGGCTCCGCAACAAGCTCACCCAGCGCGCCATCGCCAGGGAGTGCGCCTCGTGGATCCGGGACAAGGTGACGTTCCGCTCGAACGCCATCGGCAACCCCATGCAGCAGTTCGCCGTGGTCGACGACCGTGCTGCCTACATGCCGCTGCAGGGCTTCACGACGGCCGATCTTGGTTACGAGCCCGGAAACGCCGTCTCCAACATGGTGCAGAAGATCGACGCACCCATGGCCTCGCAGTTCCTCACGCTGTTCGACCAGATCTGGCACAACCCCGCCCAGGTGCAGGACGTGACGCAAGCGGTTCACGACCACATCGCCAGCGTCTACGCGGAGAACTCACCTGCCCGGATCTACTTCCTGATCCTCTACAACCTGTTCACCGAGTTCCTCGAGGACATCAGCGAGGACGTGCTGCCCAACGACCGGACGGGCTACCAGGAGACCAAGGTCTGGCAGAGCCTGTATAACTTCCAGCGCGACGCCGCCGTCGGCATCATCAACAAGCTGGAGACGTACAGCGGCTGCATCCTCGCCGACAGCGTCGGCCTCGGAAAGACCTTCACGGCACTGGCCGTGATCAAGTACTACGAGCTGCGCAACAAGGCCGTCCTGGTGCTGACACCGAAGAAGTTGGCGGAAAACTGGACGAACTACAACGCCAACCTGACCACGAACATCTTCGCCGGCGACCGGTTCAACTACGACGTCCTCGCCCACACCGACCTCTCGCGCACGCGGGGAGAGTCGATGGGCCTTCGCCTCGACCGCATCAACTGGGGCAACTACGACCTGGTCGTCATCGACGAGTCCCACAACTTCCGCAACGCCGACTACGCCGAGGAGAAGGAGTCGCGCTACCAGCGACTCATGCGCCAGGTGATCAAGGAAGGGGTCAAGACCAAGGTTCTGATGCTCTCGGCCACACCGGTCAACAACCGCTTCAACGACCTGAAGAACCAACTGCAGCTCGCTTACGAGGGCGAGTCTGAGAACCTGGCGCAGCACCTGAACATCTCGAGCACTGTCGAACAGGTCTTCCGTGATGCGCAGAAGGTCTTCAACGAGTGGTCCAAGCTCGACCCAGAGGAACGCACCACCGACCGCATCCTGAAGATGCTCGACTTCGACTTCTTCGAGCTGCTCGACTCAGTCACGATCGCCCGCTCCCGCAAGCACATCCAGGCCTTCTACGACACCACGGAGATCGGCGCCTTTCCCGAGCGGCTTGCCCCGCGATCGGTGCGTATGCCGCTGTCCGACTTGCCGAGCGTGCCGAGCTTCAACGAGATCTTCGCCCAACTGCAGGTGCTCACCCTCGCCGTTTACACCCCACTGGCCTACGTGTTCCCGAGCCGCCGGGAGAAGTATGAAGACCTCTACAACGTCAAGGGCGGCACCGCGCGGGACAACCTCGGCCAGTTCGGGCGTGAGCAGGGCCTGAAGAAGCTCATGACGGTCAACCTGCTCAAACGACTCGAGAGCTCAGTCGAGGCCTTCAGGATCACGCTCGACAAGATCGAAGGGGCCGTCAACCAGACGCTGACCCGGCTGGAGTTGCACGCCGGTGCCTTAACCGAGATCGACCTCGACCTGGGCGACATGGACTTCGACGTCGACGACGCAGAGGACGCCAACGTCGAAGCGCTCTCGTTCGGCGCGAAGATCAAGGTCGACCTCGCCGACGTGGACATCGAGTCCTGGCAGCGCGACCTGTGGCACGACCGCGAGACTCTGCGCGAGCTGCTGGACGAGATGCGCAAGATCACCCCCGAGCACGATCTGAAGCTCCAAGAGCTCAAGCGCCTCATCCTCGCCAAGGTCGCCCAGCCGATCAACCCCGGCAACAAGAAGGCCCTGATCTTCTCCGCGTTCGCGGACACCGCCAGCTACCTCTACCGCCAGCTCGCACCAGACTTCGAGCAGAGTGGGCTCTCCTCCGCGATCGTGACCGGCGGCAGCCATACAGCTAAGACGACCCTCGGCAGCGGCTACGACTTCCAACAGGTACTGACCCTGTTCTCGCCGAAGTCCAAGCAGCGGCACCTGACCATGCCCAAGGAGACCGCCGAACTGGACATTCTCATCGGCACCGATGTCATCAGCGAGGGCCAGAACCTCCAGGACGGCGACTTCCTCGTCAACTACGACATCCACTGGAACCCGGTCCGGATCATCCAGCGCTTCGGCCGCATCGACCGCATCGGGTCAACGAACGCGCACATCCAGATGGTCAACTTCTGGCCCGACATCAGCCTGGACGAATACATCAACCTCAAGGAACGTGTCGAGAACCGCATGGTGATCGCGGATCTTGCCGGCACAGCCGACGACAACGTGCTCACCCTTGAAGGAAGCGAGGCCGCTTTCCGCAAAGAGCAGCTGCGCAAGCTCCAGGACGAGGTCATCGAACTGGAAGACGTGCGGTCCGGTGTCTCCATCACCGACCTCGGCCTGAACGACTTCCGCATGGACCTCCTCGGTTACATGAGGGAGAACGACGGCGTTGCCACCTCCCCCAAGGGACTCCACGCAGTCGTCCCAGCCGACCGAGCAAAGGGCCTCGTTCCTGGTGTCATCTTCGCCCTCCGGAACGTCAATGCCGACGAGCACATCAACCGGGGCAACCGCCTGCACCCGCACTACCTCATCTACCTCGACGACGACGGCAACCTCGTTGCTGACCACACCGAGGCAAAGCATCTCCTCGATCTGCTGCGGGCCGGCTGCCGCCCGTACGAAGAGCCGGTCAGCGAGGTCGCGCGCACCTTCAACGTGGAGACTAAGGAAGGCGCAATGATGGGGAAGTACTCCGCACTCCTCACCACCGCCATCCGCACCATGATCGACGTCACTGAGGAGCAGGACGTCGACAGCCTCTTCACCGATGGACCCACGACGGCACTGACCCAGTCCATCACTGGCCTTGATGACTTCGAACTCACCGCCTTCATCGCCGTCGTCAGCCACGACGGGACCACGGCATGACCGATGTTCTCTACCGCTGGCCCGAAGCTGCAAGGTTCGGCAAGGCCATCCCCAAGACCAAGTTCTACGAGCACGGTGGGGTGACTTCCGCTGTTCGCGCACGGTTCGTCGCAGAGGTCGACGGCATCACCTGGGCCTACAAGCTGGCGGAGTCGACCATCAACCTGCCACCGAGCAGCGAGATTCCAGAGATTCAAGTCTTGGTCGTCAAGGCCAAGGGAGCGGACGTCGACGCCTCGGTCTTGACGACCATCGACAAGGCCATCAAGCAACCCGTCATCTTCGAGATCGTTTCCACTCAAGGGCACCGTATGACCGCGACCCTCAAAGCCGGGGTCCCCGGTCAGCGGTACTACTCCACCGAGTGGAGCCACGGCGACCGCCGCCGACCCCTGCCTCCCAGCATCACACTCCCAAATCTGTATGCCGCGCTGCTCGACCCACTGCTGCCCACCCCGATACGCCCCGGTGAGCAAGTGGCAGACATAGCTGCTCGGCTCGCGACAATCGCGCGCCTCGAGCGCGACATCTCCGCGTTGACACGGAAGCTCAAGGCAGAGCCGCAGCTCAACCGCAAGGTCGAGTTGCGCCGTGCCCTTAAGACACAGCAGGCCAGCCTCGCTGACCTGACGGACCCGACACACGCCTCGACCATGACAACGACGAACTGAGGAACCCCTAGTGGAGAAGTTGCGCATGACCTCACCCGACCTGACGGCAGCCAATGTCGAGAAGCTTGCCGATCTCTTCCCCACCGTGATCACCGAGTCGGTCGACGCGGACGGGAACCGAGTGCGCGCCGTGGACTTCGACCTCCTCCGCCAAGAGTTGTCGGACCACATCGTCGAGGGGCCTCAAGAGCGCTACCAGCTCGACTGGCCCGGGAAGCGCGCTGCAGCCTTCGCGGCGAACGCACCGATCGCCAAGACGCTGCGACCCGTCCGTGAGGAGTCAGTCGACTTCGACACCACGAGGAACCTGTTTATCGAGGGCGACAACCTCGACGCTCTCAAACTCCTCCAAGAGTCCTACCTCGGTAAGATCAAACTGATCTATATCGATCCGCCCTACAACACAGGAAACGACTTCGTCTACGAAGACGACTTCGCCGAGACGACTTCCGAGTACTTGGCCCGTTCGGGTCAGCGGTCGGATCTAGGCGAACGACTGGTGGCCAATCCCGAGTCCAATGGTCGATACCACTCAGCTTGGCTCAGCATGATGTACCCGCGGCTCAAGCTTGCACGAAGCCTGCTTGCCGAGGACGGCATTCTCATTGTCGCTATCGATGACCACGAACACGGCAATGTCCGTGCATTGCTCGAGCTCGTGTTCGGCGGCGACAACTTCTTGGCCAACGTTGCATGGCAGGGGTCTGGGAAGAACGACGCTAGGTTCACCGCGGGCGGCTTGGACTACATGCTGATCTTCGCTCGCAATAGATCCGTATTGGTGGATCGCGACGTCCGATTCAAAGGCCCGAAGCGAGGCTACGAGGACGTCGTCGCCGCGGGCCAGCGCGTATGGGAGGAGTCCGGGCATGACGCGAAGCGAGCTACGGAGTTGTTTCGGGCATGGTGGCGGAGCAAGCCGGATGTGGAAGCGGGCCTAAAGGCCTATAGCGAGATCGATCAGTCTGGACAGATCTACACGCGTGACAACCTCGCGAGTCCGAATCCCCGCGAGAACTTGATGTATGACGTCCATCATCCAGTAACCGGCCAACCGGTGCCGATGCATGAGAACGGCTGGCGGCTCTCTCGTGAGGCGATGGCGCAGCGGATCGAACAAGGACGAATCCTCTTCGGCGCTGATCACTCCACCACTCCAAGGTTCAAGCGACTCCTAAGCGACATGGAGACACAGGCGATCCGCCCCGTCGTTTCGCAGGAACGCGCGCCAGCTAGCGATGCGCTCGCGCGACTTCTCGGTGGCAAGTACTTTGACTATCCGAAAGACACAGGGGTTCTAGCGACGTGGATCAATGCCACGACGTCAACGGACAAGAACGCTGTGATCATGGACTTCTTCGCCGGTTCAGGCTCTACGGGGCATGCCGTCATGGAGATGAACGCCGCAGATGGCGGGCATCGCCGGTACATCCTCGTGCAACTAGACGAGGCGGCTGATCACCCGGACTACGAGACTATTGCGAGCATCGCCCGTGAACGTTTGCGTCGTGCGGGCGCAAGCCTCAAGCAGGGAGCGGGACTGTTGAGTGTGGATCTGGACTTTGGCTTCCGTTCGCTGCAGGTCGACACGAGCAACATGGCCGACACGCTCGAAACCCCGGACGCCTTGGCGCAGCTCGCCCTCTCCGATGCGATCGGCAGTGTGAAGGCGGACCGCACGGACGAGGACTTGTTGTTCCAGGTGCTGCTCGACTGGGGACTCGACCTCTCAGTTCCGATCGTGGTCGAGACGGTCGCAGGTCGACGCATCCTTTCAGCAGCCGAAGACGCGCTAGTTGCCTGCTTTTCGGACGAGATCACCGAGGAAGTCATCAAGGAGATCGCGAGCCGGCACCCGTTGCGCGCTGTGTTCCTCGATGCGGGATTTGTCGATGACGCGGCGCGCATCAATGCCGAACAGATCTTCCGCGAGGTTTCGCCCGAGACCGAGCTTAGGGCGATCTGACCGATGAAGCTCCAGTTCAAGGTCCAGCAGTATCAGACGGACGCCGTTGATGGCGTCGTCGACGTGTTCTCTGGTCAGCCCTACGCGGACGGCGTGAAGTACCGGATGGACCCCGGCAAGGCGGCCGCACCGACCTTGGTGGACGATGCTGGTCTGCGTAACGCCGAGATCGCGCTGACGCCGCTGCAGATCCTGACGAATGTGCATGGGGTGCAACGGGCGCGCGGACTGGAACTGGTGAAGGACCTCAAGGACCCGGTCAAGAAGTCCGCGGCTCCGATCAACCTCGATATCGAGATGGAGACCGGCACAGGGAAGACCTACGTCTACATCAAGACGATCATGGAGCTGCACAAGCGGTACGGTTGGTCGAAGTACATCGTGGTCGTGCCGTCCATCGCGATCCGCGAGGGCGTGAAGAAGTCCTTCGACGTTACCGCGGAGCACTTCCAGCAGCTGTACGGCACCAAGCCGCGGACGTTCATCTACAACTCATCGCGTCTGCACGAAGTGGAGCGCTTCTCGTCCGACTCCGGTGTCCAGGTGATGATCATCAACATCCAGGCCTTCAACGCCACCGGCAAGGACGCCCGCCGCATCTACGAAGTGCTCGACGACTTCCAATCGCGGAAGCCCATCGACGTCATCGCAGCCAACCGCCCGATCCTCATCATCGACGAACCGCAGAAGATTGAGGGCGACGCGAAGAAGCCGTCAAAGTCGCTGGAGGCCCTCGCCGCCTTCAACGCATTGTTCGCGCTGCGCTACTCGGCCACACACAAGATCCAGCGCACCAAGGTCCACCGGCTCGACGCGATCGACGCCTACAACCAGAAGCTCGTCAAGAAGATCGCTGTCCGCGGCATCACCGTCAAGCACCTGGCCGGGAGCTCGGCGTACCTGTACGTCGACGGACTGGAGGTAGGCAAGGGGGCGGACTTCCCGAAGGCACGCGTCGAACTTGAGGTGCAAACCGCTCAGGGTATCAGGCGGCAGGTCAAGCGGCTGAGCCAAGGCATGAACCTGCACGACATCTCCGGCGGCATCGAGGCATACAAGGGCCTCTTCATCCGCGATGTCGACGCGAACCGCGACATCGTCGAGCTGAGCAACGGCGACATGATTGGCGCCGGCGAGGTGACCCAGGACGTTGCCGAGGACCAGAAGCGCCGCATCCAGATTCGCGAGGTCATCCGCGCCCACCTAGACAAGGAGCGCCAGCTGTTTGCGCAGGGCATCAAGGCACTGTCGCTCTTCTTCATCGACGAAGTCGCCAAGTACCGCGACTACGACCGCGAAGACACTCTCGGCGAGTACGCCCGCGTATTTGAGGAGGAGTACGAGGCAGTGCTCGCCGACTTCCTCGGCCAGCTGGACCTCGACGACGCGGCCGAGCGCTACCGCAAGCATGTCGAAGCCATTCCTGTGCGCTCGACGCACGAGGGGTACTTCTCGATCGACAAGAGGACCGGCCGATCCGTCGACGGCAAGATCGCTGCGCGCGGTGACTTCGCGGGGCAGTCGGATGACGTCGACGCGTACGACCTGATCCTGAAGGACAAGGAGCGGCTGCTGTCGTTCGAGGAGCCCGTGCGATTCATCTGGTCGCACTCGGCGCTGCGTGAGGGGTGGGACAACCCGAACGTGTTCGTGATGGGCATGCTCAAGAAGAGCGACAACACCACCACCCGGCGGCAGGAGATCGGCCGCGGCCTCCGCCTGTCGGTCGACCAGCACGGGGAGCGAATGGACAACCCGGTCACCGTCCACGACATCAACGAACTGACCGTCGTCACCGACGAGTCCTACACCGACTTCGTCACAGCCCTGCAGAAGGAGATCATCGAGTCGCTGTCGGCCCGCCCACGCAAGGCCAGCGTCGACTACTTCACCGGCAAGCAAATCAAACTCGCGGACGGCACGACGAGTGTCCTGGAGAAGTCAATCGCCCAGTCTCTCTACAATCACCTGGTTCGTCACGACTACACTGACGACGACGGCCTCGTCACGCAGGCGTACAAGGACGCCCGCGCCGACGGGACCCTCGCAGCACCCACAGCTGAGGCGCTCAAGCCCATGATCGACTTCGTGTGGCCACTCGTCGATGCGCTCTACCTCGACATCCCCAAGCCAGTCGATGGCCGCAAGCCAAAGAAGATCCCCTTCAATGAGGCGAACTTCAAGAAGCGCGAGTTCCAGGAGCTCTGGAGCCGCATCAATCACAAGGCCGTCTACCAGGTCGAGTTCGACTCCGACGAGCTGATCAAGAACTGCATCCGCACCCTCGACAAGTCGCTGAACGTGACCGTCATGCAGTACCTCGTCGAAGCCGGCAAGCAGGTCGTCGGACTCGAACTAGAGCAGCTCGAAGCCGGCACAGGCTTCAAGGTGTCCGAGACGAAGGTCGAGCACTCCGCCGTCTCGTCAGGGTCCACGGTCAAGTACGACCTGCTCGGCGAGATTGCGGAGAAGACCCAGCTCACCCGCCGGACCTGCGCGGCGATCCTCACCCACATCAACCCCGGCACGTTCGCCAAGTTCAAGCAGAACCCTGAACAGTTCATCACGGAGGCGGCCCGCCTCATCAACGAGCAGAAGGCGACCGTCATCGTCGAGCACCTGACGTACGACCCGCTCGACCACCGCTACGACTCGTCGATCTTCACCGAGAATCAGGCCGCTCAGGACCTCTCAAAGGCTGGCGACAAGCTGAAGAAGAGCGTGTACGAGTACGTCGTCGCCGACTCCAAGGTGGAACGGTCGTTCGTCGAGAAGCTCGACGTCAGCGACGAGGTCGTCGTCTACTCGAAGCTGCCGCGTGGGTTCTCCATCCCGACGCCCGTCGGCGACTACAACCCCGACTGGGCCATCGCCTTCCGCGACGACACCACCAAGATCAAGCACGTCTACTTCGTCGCCGAGACCAAGGGCTCGATGTCGACGCTCCAGCTCAAGGGGGTCGAGACCGCCAAGATCGAGTGCGCCCGAAAGTTCTTCAACTCGCTCGACAAGACTGACGTCAAGTACGACGTGGTGACCGACTACACCGAGCTCATGCAGCTGGTCACAGCATGAAGGCCGGTGGAGAGAATGTTCAGGCGCGTGTTACTCGACTGAGAATCGAGAAGTTCAGAGCCATAGGTCGCGCTGACATTGAACTCGGCGAAACCGTTGCCCTGGTGGGTCAGAACGGATCCGGCAAGTCGACGGTGCTACGAGCACTCAACGCATTCTTCAACTTCGAGGAGGAGCGAGCTGACTTCGAGTCGGGTAGACATGCGTTCACCCGAACTTCCCAAGCTGTCATCGAAGTCACCATGACGGGTCTGGGCGGAGCGGACGTTCCTGCTTCCCAACCCGGCGCGGGCGAAGTGAGGGCGCGATTGAAATTCAAAAAAGCGCCAGTGTGGGAGCTTCTTGTCAAGGGGAAGTGGATTACGGCGCCGCAGAACCTTCATGAGGAACTCGGGAAACACATCTCTTTTGCCTTGGTTCCTGTTCGCCGCGATCACGAGGTGGCTCACGATCCATCCCGCGGACTTTTGGCGCGCGCTGTTGAGGAGTGGGTGACGCGCAATCGACAGCGTGACCGGATGAGCCCCCAGGTCGCCAAAATGGGAAAGTCCCTGCAGAAGGGATCCCTTCAGGGCCTGGAGAAACAACTTCGTCAAGTCGCGCCGCTGGATGGACCATTTCAGTTCGCGCTAAGTTACTCAGTGCCCCCTGACTATCGGCTCCTGCTTCAGAACCTGGAGCTCACGGTTTCGGAAGGGGGTCAGCCCTTCCCCCTTTCCGACAGCGGGAGCGGAACGCAGAGCATGGCAGTCTTCGCGCTCTATTCAAGCCTCGCTAAGCTTAGAGGCGTCACATTCATATTGGGTTTCGAAGAGCCGGAACAGAACCTTCATCCTCAAGCGCAGAAGCAGTTGATGCGACGTCTGACCGAGGTGAACCTGCAAGTGGTATTTACGACGCACTCTCCGACAATTGTCGATGCGCTTGACCATGAGCATGTCGTGCTCTGCAGGAGGATAGGCGGCAAGCGAAGGGACCTCGAGGTAGAGCTGGCACAGATTGGCAGTGGATTCTTCACGGCACACGGCCTGGATCGGGACAAGTACTACAAGTTTCATCGGCGACGGAACTCGGAGTTTCTGTTCGCGGACTTTGTTGTGGTCACGGAGAGCCCGATAGATGCTGCAGTCGTATCCCAGCTGCTGACTGACGCAGGCGAGGATATGGAGTCGCTGGGCATGAGCGTAATCTCCCTTGACGGAGTCGAATCGATCGACTATATGTTCTTCCTTCTGCGCGGCCTCGGCATCCAGTCTGCGTACGTCGTGGACAAGGACTACTTCCTTCATTATCGCGGGCCAGAACGAAGCACGAGTCTTGACACTCAGGGCTATCCCCAATACAGCCCAAACCCGAAGCCCGGGACGCTACTGGAGGAACTCTTCCCCAAAGCAACCGCGCGAGGCAATGTCCTCAAGAACCTCCACGGTAATCACTCCGCAGCAATGCAATTGCTTCGGGGGGTTGGGTTCTTCTGCTTCCGATACTCATTGGAGGTTGATCTCGTCGCGGCGCGGGAACCGCGTGAGCGTCTCTTCCACCACTGCAAGATCGGTGTTGGTGCAAGAACGGAGCGCGAACTTCTTGTCAACTACAGCAAGAAGATCAAGTCGCAAGAGGCACTTCTGAAGGCTGTGTCAGGCCTCCCTGCAACGAGCCTGCCGAATTCGTATAAGAGTTTGCGTCGTGAGTTGCCCAATATGGCTCGCGCCGCCCGGGTTAAGACAGGAAGTCCGTGAAGGTTCGGGGCGGGGACGGGTCTGTCCGACGAACGGTGGTTCTGACGTTCATTGTTAGAGGTTCTCTGCTGCTGGCATGCGGTCGGCGAAGGTGACGGCGAACGCGTTGAGCGCTGGCTTCCAGCGCATGGCCCATCGTGCCTGACCGGTGCCTTTGGGGTCCATCCCTCGGGTCACGAGGTAGAGGACCTTGAGGGCGGCCTGTTCGGTGGGGAAGTGCCCGCGGGCGATGACCGCGCGCCGATAGCGGGCATTCAACGACTCGATCGTTATCTTGAGCCACTGGCCGGGCTGGTGCCTTGACCTGCGGTTTTTCGTGCTGGACGTGTCCGGGACGAGGGTGTTCGGGGGCGTGTCCGGGCTCGTCGTCAGGGGCGGTTTTCGAGTGGGTCTCGGGCGTGTCGCGCGCGCTGGTCGCCGAGGGCTTGGGCGAGGGCGTGCCGCAGTTGCTGGTTGTCGGCCTCCAGTTCGCCGATCCTTTGGTGTGCGAGTTGCAGGCGTTGCCTGAGGGAGCTGTCGCTGGCGGCCTGCCGGGCGGGCACGGCAGGGACTGTCGTCCGCCGTGGGCGTTCCGCGCGGATCTGGGCGAGCAGGTCGGCCTGGGTGTACAGCCAGGATCGGGATACCCCGGCGCGCTGCGCGAGCACGCTGACCGTGATGGTCTGCTCGGTGGTGGCCAGGTGCCGCAGGGTGCTGACGGCACGGCGACGGGTCTGCTCCGCGCGGGAGCGGGCGGCCTTGGCGAGGTGGCGGCTGTTGTCAGCTCTCATCGTTCTCCTCGGGGTGTTCGAGCGCGGTGATGATCGACTCGAGGTTGCTCAGCACGTCCTGGTTCATCTGGGCCACTCGGGTCCGGCCTTGGGCCTCGGCGCGGGTGATCAGTTCGATGACCTGGGCGCGGTGCTCGCGGTGAGCGGGCAGGTGGGTCGCGGTGGTCAGGAACATCGGGCAGGTCAGGCACGCGTTGGCGTGGGGACATGCCTTGTGGATCGGCAGGGCGCAGTGCCCGTTGGGCAGTGCCTGGGTCGCGGCGGCGAGGCGGTGACCGGTCCAGGCGGCGTCGGCCAGCGGGCTGCCCGGTTCGCTGGGGATGGCGGCGCCGGTGATGTCGACCTTGCGGGCGGCGTCCCAGTGCCGGCGGACGGTGTCGTCGTGCAGCCTGGCGTAGTGGGCCGTCATCTGTGACGAGTCGTGGTCCAGGATGCGGCGCACGACCTCTTGGGGCACGTCCCGGTTGATCAGTCGAGTGCCCAGGGTGTGCCTCCACTGGTGCGGGGTCAAGTGCACGCGATGGGCGTGTTCGTCTCGTACGTCGAGGGATTCGAGCCACCGATACAACGCGGCCCGGTAGGTGGAGGTGCTCAGCGGGATGGCCCGGTCGGGGTTCTTCGTCGGCCGCGGGAACAGCACCGGCGGCGCGGTGGCCTCGGCGGTGAGGCGTGCCTGTTGGGCACGAATCAGGGTGTGCAGTTCCTCGTCGAGGGGGACGAGGGCCTCACGGTTCATCTTGTGGTTGACGTAGCGCAGGTAGGGCGCGCCTTTGGGGTCGGTGACCAGGCAGTCGTAGGACAGCCTGGTCGCGTCGCCGACGCGCAGCCCGCAGCGGATCAGGATCAGGGTGATCACCGCCCCGGCAGGGTCGGACCAGGCCGCGATCGCGGTCGGCGCCTCGAGCTGGGCCATCACATGCTCGGCCACCGCGCGCGGCCCGCGCTGCGGGCGGGGCGGGTTGTCGTCGGTGAACAGGGCCGCGGTCGGGTGCAGCGGCGCCCAGCCCCGCTGCCGGACGGCCTCGAGGAAACCGCGCAGCTGCCCGATGTGGACCTGGCGTCGGTGGGCGGTTGGGACGCCGGTGGAAAGGTCGGCCAAGTAGCCCTCGAGCACGACCCGGGTGAGCGCCTGCGGAGCGTCGATCCGTGCCTGCTGCAGGTAGCCGGCGAGCCGGGTCACCGCGGTCAGGCCGCGGCGGACGGCCTCGAGCCCGACACCGGTGGCCAGCCGTTGCCGGGTCCACCGTTTGGTCGCCTCACGCAGCCACGGCTGGGCGATCCGGGTGAAGTCGAGGGTGAGGTTGCCGGGATAGCCGAGCCGGCGCAGCTGCCATACCTCGCGCGGGTACTCGGCCACCCAGCCGCTGCCGGCGGCGAGGTCGGCGACCCGTTGATGGGCGTACACGAGCAGGCCACGGCCGTTGCTGTCGCGTCGCCCGGACGCGGTGAACGCCTTACGCCAGGACCGCTCGTCCCCGTCGCGCAGGCTGGGAACGTCGGCCTCGAGCAGGAACGACACGAGGCGCCCTACGACCTCCGGAGGTGTCCGGCTGGCACGCTCGTCGTGCCGACACTGGATGACGTAGGCCAGCTCCCAGCGCAGCGGCTCAGGCAGCCGGGCCAGGACGATCACCTGGTCCGAGGGAACCCGGAGCGCGGCGAACTCACGAGCGAACACCACCGGGTCCGGGCGCCCGTTCGCGCGCCACGTGCTGTGGTGGGCGTGACATAACGGCCCGGCCGCTTGCGGCCACAACAAGCATCCCGGGACGTGGCACGCCTCGGCGACCGGCGCCTTGATCGGCGGTGGCCCCGCGGCGAGCCACTGCTCGAAGTCGGGGCGCCCGGAACGTTCCCACCCTTGAGCATGTAACTGGCACAGACCTTTTCGTGCTACCCCGTACCCGCACGCCTCGACCCGGCAAGCCCGGTTCGGGCGCTGACGTGCCCAGCCCGGATCGGTGCTCGCAACGAACTCGTCCACATCGGGCCGGCCCGCCTTGGCCCACCGGGCGTGGTGCCCGGCGCACATCCCGTGCCCGCGCGCCAGCCGCTGACAGCCTTCGACCAGGCATGGCCCCGCGGAGTAGGCCGGGTCGTTCACGCCGACCACGAGCCGGTCAGCCGCGAACTCCGGCCGCAGCGCCATGCGGACCCGAGCCGTCCACGCTGCCTCGCTGCCGGTGGGTAGCGGCAGCACGATAGCCGAGGTCACGACACGTCCTCGGTCAGCACACCGGCACGGGTGAGCGCGGCCCGGGTGTCGGCCACGGTCAGGTGCGCGTACGTGCTCGAGGTCGTGGCCACCGACGCGTGCCCCAGCAGTGAGGAGACGACCTCGACCGGCACACCGGAGCGCAACAGCCCGGTCGCGTACGTGTGCCGCAGCCAGTGCGGGTCGAAGTCGATCCCGGTCCGGGCACGCAACCGCCGGACCAAGTCGTACACCGCCGCGTACTTCAGCGGTGAACCGACGCGCCCACCCCACAGATTGACGAAGACGTAGTCACTGTCGAGCTCGCCGTACTCCTCGATCAGGTAGTCGGCGTAGCACCGGACCAGCGAGGCCGGGACCGGGATCGTCCGCGGGACCAACGATTTGGACCGGGCCCGGTTGTCGTTGTCACGGGCGATCACCCGCACCTGCCGCTCGGCCGCGTCCCAGTCCTCATGCCGCAGCCCGAGCGCCTCACCGACTCGCATCCCAGTGCTCGCGAGCACCTCGAGCAGCAGCCGGTCCCGGCGCCGCTGGCACGCCCCGATCAGCGCCTCGACCTCCTGCCGGTCGAGGGTGCGCGGTGTGCGCCGTCCCGCCCGGACCCGCACCACCGGCGCGGCGACCGGCCTGGACTTGCTCACGTGGTGCAGGAACCCGCGAGCCCCGCCCCGCCGGCCCGCAGGCCGCCACACGCTCAACGCGGCATGCACCGCAAGCCCGGACCGGCTCGCGTGCTGGTACATCGACCCGACCGCCGCGAGCTTGCGGTTGATCGTCGCAGCCGAACAATGCTCGCCCAGCGGCAGCACCGCCACCCCTGCGCCACGCGCTGAAGGTGGCAGCCGCAGCCACGCCACGAACGCCGCGACGTCCTCGACCGACACCGCGGCCCAGTCCAGCGCACGACCGGCGAGGAAGGCGAACCAGTCCCTCAGGTCATGGGCGTACGCCTTGACCGTGTTCGGCGACCGTCCCGCATCGGTCAAGAACGACAGGAACCGCTCGGCCGGCTCCACGAGCTGCCCGTCCTCACCGACCACCGTCCACGACTCACGCCGCGAGCCGGACACCACCACTCGAGCAACGAACACCGAACCTCCCACGACCATGCCTGCTGGACGGCTGCAGATAAGCACGTCCAGCACGCACGATGGGGGACCGATCCAGGCCATCGGCTACATCAACGACACCCTGAAGCTGGCTCAAGATAACGATCGCGTT
>NZ_HF571038.1:1659806-1686038 GCF_001046875.1 Nostocoides jenkinsii Ben 74 | reverse complement strand
CCGCCGAGACCAGGGCGTCCGCGCGGATGAGCGCGCCGCCGTCGCCGGCGAGCCCGGTCAGGGCCCGATCCAGCGCGGCCCGGGCCTCGCCCAGGAGCCGGACCTCGCCGAACACGCGACCGACTTCGAGTTGCCACTCGGCCTCGAGGCCGCGCCCGGTCAACGCCGAGTAGGCCGTCTCGGACTGTTGGAGCGTCCGCATGGCCTCGGGGAGGCGCCCGAGATAGACCAGCGCCTGGGCGCAATTGACCATGATGACGGGGCCGTACATCGACTGTGGGTCGGGCACGAGCGCCTCGGCCGCCCGCAACGAGGCGAGGGCCCGCTCGGGGTCGGTGGCCAGCAGGATCGAGCCGAGGTTGTTCAGGGCCTTCAGCCGCATCAGCGGGTCGAGATCGGCTCGGTCCAGCACGCCTTCGAGCAAGGTCACCGCCGTCGGGAGGTCGCCCGCGTCGTTGGCCAGCAGCGCCGCCGCGATGGCGACGGCAGCATCGAGTTCGCCCAAGTCGCGGGCGGCATCGACGTCGGCACGCGCCTGCGCCACCGCCCCCGTCTCGAAGGCGATCATCGCGCGATTGACCAGCGCGCGCGCCTGCTCGACCCGGGACCCGGCCGAGGTGGCCCGGGCGAGGGCCCGCTCGGCATACGACAAGGCTTGGGAGGAGTGGAGGAGTTCGCGCGCGGCATACGCCAAGGCGTTGAGCACGATGGCGGCGGCCTCGTGGTGGCCGGCGTTTTCGACGGCGGCGAGGAAGACCTCCGCCGCGGGCGTCGCGGTCGCGGGGTTCTCCAGGATCGTGCTTCCCAAGGACCGGGCCTGGGCGATTGAATCGGCATGTATCACAGCGCGAGGTGATGACTCCTTTGTCATAACACCGCCCTCGAGAACGGGAACCGAACGGAGAAATCATGGCGCACGAGGACCCGCAGCAACAGAGGGAACTCTTGGCGGGCGCAATTGGCCCGGATTATCGCGAACTCGAAGAGTCTTTCGCCTCGGCGCCAGGTCGTGGGCGGGAGTCATATGTACGATTGTCCCGCTACGCCGAGTACGTGCGCGAGGCGGCGGCCGGGAACTCGCTCGACCCGGCGTCCGCCGGCCCATCCATCGACGTCATCGGGCCCGGCGTCCGAGCCGTGGTGACGGGCACCGTGATTGCCGTGACCGAGCAACTCCCGCGCGTCGCGGATTGGCTTGCCGGCTTCGGCTCCTCGATCGTAAGTCAGGATGACGACCCCGATCTGGGGATCAGTCGCCTGGGCGTGGACCCCTTCGACGCCGACTCCTTGTATGCCGCGCTGCGCGACATGCGCGCGAACCCCGCCGGTGGGGAGCCGCCCCTGGAGATCAGTTTCGACGACGTCACCTATACCGCGATCACGTTCAAACCTGTTCGGCCCCAAGGGAATGCGGATCCGGCCGTCCGGGTCGACTTCGCGCTCAACCGGGCCGATGTCGTCGCGTCGCGCAAGGATCGAGGACTCCCGGTGGGGGAGGGCGTCGTCGTCGGCGTCATCGACGGGGGCTTCGAGCGCGAGGGGGTGGCCCGCACCGATGGGTGGGGCGACAACGTCATCGACCCGCCCGACGGGCGGCCCCCGCTGGACCCGATGCAGCCCGGCGTCTTTGCGCCTGGGGCCGGCCACGGGACCTTTGTCACGGGGTGCGTCCTGCGGCATGCGCCGGAGGCGACGATCCGGCAGTACCGCGCGGTCGACGCGTGGGGGTTCGGCAGCTCCTGGCGTCTGAAGGACTGCATCAAACAGGCCGTCCAGGACGGCTGCCAGGTCATCAACATCTCGTTGGGCTTCGAGGATCCCGATCTGATCGGCTCGCCCGCCATCTCGGCCGCGCTGCACGCCGTGCCGAGTTCTGTGGTCGTGGTGGCGGCCGCTGGCAACTCCGGCACGGCGATCCCGATGCTGCCGGCCTCGCACACGAGGGCGGTCGGCGTCGGGGGCTTGAAGGGTGATCTCAACCCGGTGGCCTGGTCCAACTACGGCCCGTGGGTGGATTTCAGTGCCGTGGCCATGCCGGTCGTGAGCCTGTATGTCGAGGACATCACCGACCCGCAGCAGGACCCCTGGGGCATGTGGGCGGGCACGTCTTTCGCCGCGCCCAAGGTGGCCGGGGAACTCGCCGGATTCGTCGGGGAGGGGGCCGCGCCGAGCGACGCGCTGGATCGACTACGGGCCCGCTCGGCCCGGCCGTTCCCCAGCCCGGATTACGGCTACGTGCTCGATCTCGATGACGACGACGCGGCGGCATACGTGCTCGCGTTCCCACCGCAATGAGCGACGCCGACCTCACGAGCATCGTCGAGCGGGCGCGCGACGGCGATCCTCAGGCGTGGAACGAACTCGTGACGCGCTTCGCGCGCTTGGTGTATGCCGTGGCCTTGCGTTGCCGCCTCAGCCACGCCGACGCCGCGGATGTGAGTCAGACGGTGTGGTTGCGATTGGCGGAGAATCTCGGCCGGATCCACGATCCGGAGCGGGTCGGGGCATGGTTGGTGACGACCACTAAGCGGGAGTGTCTGGCCCTCATCCGGGCTCGGTCCCGGTATGAACCGGTCGACATCACCGTCGCCGACATCGCCTCCGACGACGCTCGGCCGGGGGATGAGCTGCTGCGGCAGGAGACCATCCTGGAGGTCGCCGAGGCCTTCGCGCTGCTGAGTGAGCGCTGCCGAGAACTGTTGCGGCGGTTGGTAGTCGAGTCCGAGAGCTACCAGCACATCTCCGCCGAGCTGGCCATTCCGGTCGGGTCGATCGGGCCCACGCGCATCCGTTGTCTTGCCACCCTCCGCAAGCACCTCGAGGAGTCAGCCGATGTCCACTAATGACGAACTTTATGGAGAGGGCGACCGTCAGCTGATCGCCATCCTGGCGGCCCTGGTCCAGGACGAAGAGTCCACCCCACAAGCGGTGCTCGAGGCGGCGTCGGCGATCCATGACTGGGTGGACGTCGATGCGCGGCTGGCTGAGCTGACTGCGGACCCGGTGCTGACCCGAGGGGATGAGTCGGCGTTGGCGTTCGCGGTGGGCAGCATCCGGCTGCGGGTCGAAATCGAGCCGGCCGGGTATCGGCGGCGCCGGCTCGTGCTGGTCGCACACGATGAGGACACAGTGGAGGCGGCCGAGGTGATCTCGGCGCAGTTCCCCAACGGCCAGGTGATCCCGGTCGCGCCGGACCGGTTCGGTGAGCGGATCACCCAGGTCCCCGCCGGGACGGTGCGCATGATCGCGGTGTTCCCCTCGGGGGTCGTGTGTAGCCCCTGGTTCACGGTCTGAGCCCACCCTCGAACTTGAGCCCACCCTCGAACTTGAGCACGCCTTAGAAACTTGAGCACGTCGTCCACGGCGTGCTCAAGAACTTAAGGCGTGCTCACGTTCGCGAGGGGCGCCGGCGGAGGCGCCTGGCGGGGGGCGGCGGCGGACGGGGCGGCGTGGGAGTGATCGTCGCTGCGTCGTATGGTGCGCCGCCCGCCAGCGCTCCAGGGGTGGTCACGGGGTGCTTCTGCGGCGAAGTCGGTTCGGAAAGTGCAACGAATTTCCGATTAGACCCTGGTGGATTCTCTCGAACAGGAGTATTATTGAAGAATGACCACGGCACCCCTTGAACCCGAGTTCCCCACCTGGGTGGGTCCTGGGTATGTGCTGGAGCGTGGCGTGCCGGAGGGGGCCGAGATCACGGAGGTGTCGCCGGAGTCGGAGGCCGCGGTTGAGGCGTGGCTTGACGATGGTTGAGGCGTGGCTTGACGATTTGGAGGCCGATATAGCGGCGCAAATCGCGGCGGAGGGCTCGTCTCCGATTGTGCTGATGCGGGGCCGCCGCCTGAGCCAGGGTGTTGGTCCTGCCGAGGCGATTCAGTCCGTGGGCGCGGCCGAGGCGGCTGTCACGCCGGTGGGTGTGGATGGGCCGGCGGGGGTCGCTAGGCGGCTCATCCTGCTCCTGCACTACGGGATCGACTGGTCAGGGGGGTGGGTGGCCGGCTACCGCAAGACCTACTGGGACCAAGTGCTGCCCGATCGGCTGATCGTGGCCACCTACCGGGCCGACACCCTGCGGCGGTGGTGGAGCGAGGTGGCCGCCGAGCTGGAGTCCCAACCCCGGAACAGCGCCGAACGCGAAGAGGTCGAAGCGCTCCTGCGGGCCGAGGCGGCGCCGGTGATGGAGACGATCCGGACAGAGACCGAGGCCCTTCTGCTGCGGACCCGGATCACCACCGACGCCGTCCGCGCGGCCCGCGCCTGATGGTTTACCCAGGGCGGCCTGTCCGCGATCCGCTCCCGCAGTTCATCGGCACCGCCATCACCCGACAGACCCCCGAGCAACGCCAAGCCCTGATCGCCTTCGCGAAAGAGCAGTACGAAAACGGGGCCTCCCTACGAGAGATCGCTGAGCAGACCGCCCGCACGCAGTCGGCCATTCGACGGGCCCTCAGTTCGCCCCGACCGGCGAGAGGGTGGACGACGAGGTCGTGACCCGCCGTCCCCCTCAGGTCTGGGCGCCTGACCGCCGGGCGGTCACCGCGGGACGGGCGGCAGGTCCCACTCGTCGTCCGGGGTCCGCAGGACGGCGCGGGCGACGAGGGCGTAGCCGAGGGTCGTGGCGCCCCAGCCGAGGACGACGTCGAGCATCCGGCTGGGGACGACGACAGCCGAGACCACGTGAACCGGTTGGGCCACGGCGATGACGAGCCCGACCCACAGCGGCACGATGCGCGCCCGGACGACGGCGACGGCGACGAGCACCATCCCGACGAGGTGGCCGAGGACGAAGGACAGGGCGCCGGCGAGCATGACCGGGGTGTCCATGAGGAGCTGGGCGGTGGCGGCCACCGAGGCCTCGTCGTCGCCGCGCCCGAGCAGCGCGGTGACCAAGATGTCCGGGGCGCTGACGGCGCTGCCGAGGGCGTAGGCGCCGAACAGGACCGCAGCCCCCCAGGTCGCGATGACCGGTGCGCGGCGTCGGGCGACGAACCCCATGGCCAAGGCGCTGAG
Source organism: Nostocoides jenkinsii Ben 74 (assembly GCF_001046875.1). Lineage (GTDB taxonomy): Bacteria > Actinomycetota > Actinomycetes > Actinomycetales > Dermatophilaceae > Nostocoides_A > Nostocoides_A jenkinsii. The sequence continues at coordinate 1,681,031 of NZ_HF571038.1, read as the reverse complement.
GAGCAGGAACGGGGTGACGACGAGCGAGAGCCAGTTCATCGCCGCACCCCGGCCGGGGTCGGCCGCGAAGCCGGCGACCATCTGGGCGGGGGCGTCGTCGGTCCAGTAGGGCATGACGAGTCGGATGACGGTGACGCCGAGCGGGCCGGCGACGAGGGCGAGGGCGGCGACCCGGCGCCAGGTGCGGCGCAGGTCGCGGGTGTCGCGAGCGTCGGTCGTCGCGCTCTGCGTGAGGTGGTCGGTGGTGGTCACGATCGTGCTCCTGACGGTGTGCGGATGAGGACTCCACCGTCACCGTCGGGCCGGGGTGGGCGCGTCGGGGCAGGTACGCGACCTGGTGTCGGTACCAGCACGGATGACGCGGCGCGGACCGCCGCCCTAGCATGAGCCATGCCTTGGGCGAGACGGACGACCTTCCTGCTGTGGGGGGTCTCCGTCGCGCTCCTCGCCCTGACGGTGGTCGCGGTGCGCGACCTCGCCGAGCCGGCCGGGACCTGGATCGTCGGCGGCACCGTGCTGGCCTCCCTCGTCCCCTTCGCCGCGGGCTGGCTGGCGACCCGGCACGACCCGGCCAACTGGGTGGGCACGTGGCTGACGGCCGCGGGGACGAACATCCTTCTCCAGATGGCGCACGGCAACTGGGCCGACGCGCTGGCCGCGGCACCCAGCGACCTCCCGGGAAGCGCCGCCCTCCTCAACCTGACCCAGGGCGTCTGGATGGGCTGGTTCGTCCCGTTCGCGATGGTGCTGCTGCTCTTCCCCGACGGCCGCCCCGCCGACCGGCGGGCTCGCCGGACGGTGGTCGCCCTGCTCGGGTCGGTCGTCGCGTTCAACGCCCTGCTCGCCGTCGCCCCGGGGCCGCTCATGCCCCCGCTGGAGGACTGGCCCCGCCCGTTCGGCGTGCACTGGGTCGGGTACGGCTCGATCCCTGCGTTGCTCGTGTTCTACGGCTCGCTCGTCATGGCCGCCCTCGCGACGAGGCGCCGGTACCGCGCCGCCTCCGACGAGGTCGCCCGGGCCCGCCTGCGGTGGATGTTCCTGACCTGCCTCACCGTGCCCGCGACGATCCTGCTGTGCTGGACGGGCTACCTCCTCACCGGCACTCCCGTGGTGGCGCTCGGCGGGCTCATCGCGATGAACTTCGCCATCCCGGCTGCCACGCTCGTCGCGATGCTCCGGCACGAGCTGTACGACGTCGACCGGGCCGTCGTCGCTGCGACCGTCTACCCCCTCCTCGCCTTCGGGGTCGTGGCCGCGCACGCCGGGCTCTCCGCCGCCCTGGCCCTGGCGCTGGGGGCCGGGTCCACCGTCCCCGCGGTGCTGGCCACCGTGGTCGTCGTCGTCCTGCTGCTCCCCGCCCGCGCGCTGCTCCTGCGCGTGCTCGGCGCCCGCCTCCACCCGCGCCGGGCCCGCGGGGTCGACGCCCTGCGCGTGCTCGTCGGCGAGGTGCACGCGGGCACGGCGCAACCGGAGCGTCTCGAGCCCGTGCTGCAGGAGGCGCTGCGAGATCCCGGGCTGCGCGTCGGGTACCGGCGGCCCGGTCGACCGATGCCGGTCGACGTCGACGGCGAGCCCGTCCCCGGTGACGGCGTCCCGATCCGGCTCTCCGGCAGCGACATCGGCGTCATCGTCCCCGGACCGGGACACCCGCGCGTCCCGGCCGACGTCGCGCGCGAGGCCGCGTTGCTCGCGGAGTCGGTCCGGCTGCGCGGCGAGCTGTCCCAGGCCCTCGTCGAGGTCGACGCGAGCCGCGAGCGCCTCCTGCGGGCCGGGTACGAGGAGCGGCGCCGGCTCGAGATGGACCTGCACGACGGGGCCCAACAACGGCTCGTGTCCCTGGGGATGCGGCTGCGCGTCGCCCAGCACCAGGTCGCCAGCGGCGGCTCGGTCGCCCTCGACCCCCTCGTCGACGACGCCGTGGAGGAGCTCGCGCTCGCCGTCCGCGAGCTGCGCGAGATCGCCCACGGCCTGCGGCCCAGCTGCCTCGACGACGGGCTCGGCCCCGCCCTCGAGAGCCTGAGCCGGTCCAGTGCGCTGCCGCTGCACGTGTCGTACAGCGGTGGCGACCTCCCCGACCACGTCAGCGTCACCGCCTACTACGTCGCCAGTGAAGGCGTCACCAACGCCGTCAAGCACTCCGGCGCCCGCAGCGTCGCGCTCGACGTCCGGCGCACCGACGACGGGCTCCACGTCGCCGTGCACGACGACGGTGCCGGCGGAGCCCGGATCGCGGGAGGGACGGGGCTGGCCATGCTGCATGACCGCGTCCGCGCCCTCGGCGGACGTCTCAGCGTCACCGACCGCCAGCCCGCGGGCACCTCCCTCGTCGCGGTGATCCCGTGCGGATCGTGATCGGCGAGGACTCGGCCCTCTTCCGGGCCGGGCTGCGGTCCCTGCTCACCGAGGTCGGGCACGACGTCGTCGCCGACACCCCCGACGCACCGTCGACGCTGGCGGCTGTCCTCGAGCACCGTCCGGACCTCGCGATCCTCGACATCCGGATGCCACCGGACCACGCCGACGACGGCGCCCGGCTCGCGGCGCACATCCGCACCGAGCTCCCCGACACCGGAGTCCTGCTCCTGTCCCAGCACGTCGAGTCACGCCTGTCCGTCGACCTCGTCGCCGCAGGCCACTTCGGCTACCTCCTCAAGGACCGCGTGCTCGACGTCGGCGACTTCACGGCCGCCCTCGAACGGGTCGCCACGGGTGGGTCCGCCCTCGACCCCGAGGTGGTCGCCCGCCTCATGGTCGGCGGCAGCACAGCCCTCACCCCCTTGACGACCCGCGAGCGTGAGGTCCTCGCCCTCATGGCCGAGGGCCTGACCAACTCCGGCATCGCCGCGCGCCTCGTCCTCACCGACCGCACCGTAGAGACCCACGTCAGCCGCATCCTCCACAAGCTCGGCCTCGGCGAGACCACCACCAACGAGCACCGCCGCGTCCTCGCCGTCCTGCGCTACCTCGAGTCCCACCGAAACCTTGCCAACAACTGAGTCCAGCGCACACCGCTGGTCCCTCGACTCGACGTGGGTAGGGGGAACGCGGCGGCGTTGTCCAACGGTGCGGCGGCGTCGCCACCGCTGATCGCGGACGCATGACACGCCGGACCCCAGTGCAAAGGGGAAGGGTTGGCTCGTGCGGCCGCCGAAGGCAGTGGTGACCTGACCCGAAACAACCGGCGAAGCCGCGGACAGGGTCGTGAGCCAGCCGACGCACGGTCGGATGGCTCACGAGTCGACAGCAGCACGGGGTGGCGGCCTCGACGTCATGAAGGCTCTTTCGCCTGTCGAAGAGCCTGTGCGCTTGCAAGCCCGGCGTCCCGTGCTTTGACGATGGCAGATGCGCGGTCGGTGACCTGAAGCTTGGTGAAGATGTTTGAGACGTGGTTGCGCACCGTCTTGAGGTTGATCTGCAACTCATGGGCGATCGCGGCGTTCCCCTTGCCCACGGCGATCAGGGCAAGGACCTCGCGCTCCCGTTGGGTGAGCGACGGGAACGCAGGGCTGCGCGCCTGGCCATCGCGAGTCAGGCGCGCAATCACCCCACTCGCGACCGCCGGGCCGAAGATCACCTCGCCCGCCGCGGCCGCGCGGACGGCGCGTTCGATCTCGTCCTGCTCGGCGCCCTTGAGGAGGTAGCCGCGGGCCCCGGCGCGCATGGCCGCGATCACCGACTCACCGTCCTCGAACATGGTGAGGACGACGACGGCCGGAACCGGGTCGTGTTGCACGAGCCTGCGCGTCGCTTCGATGCCGTCCAGGTCAGGCATCCGAAGATCCATGAGGACCACGTCGGGAGAGAGCTGAGCACCGAGCTCGACGGCTTCGGCGCCGGTCGCTGCGCGCCCGACGACCTCGACGTCGTCCACGTCGTCGAGCATCAGCTCGAGTCCGCGCCGGAAGGCGGGGTGGTCATCGGCGAGAAGAAGGCGGATCACGCGGTCACCATCCCCTCGCCGGGCGGCGGACTCGGCACCCGTCCGGGCAACAGCGCCCGCACGACGAGTCCGCCGGTCTTCGGGTCGGTGGCAAAACGGCACGTTCCACCGAGCTCCATCGCACGATCGCACATCGACTGCCAGCCAACCCCGGGCTGCGCATCCATGGGAGCCTGCCCGTCATCGGAAACGACCACCTCGATGTCCTGGCCCGCGACGATTACCGAGACCTGGCACCAGCGGGCCCCTGAGTGACGTACGACGTTGGTCATGGCCTCCGAGGCAATCCTGAACGCTGCGCTCTCCACGGCGGCAGGCAGCTCGGGCAGGACCGCAGGACCGTGGACATCGATGACGACGTCTCCCGACAGACGCAGCGCTCTTTGTCGGATGGCCCCCAGGAGCCCGACTTCGTCGAGCGCGGGTGGACGCAGGTCGTCGACGATCCGGCGGACCTCGGCGATGGCCTCCCGCACCTCTGCGCGTGCTTCCGCGAGCAGCGCTGCGCGCTCGCCCGTGTTGGTGCGTGACTCGGCCGCGTTGAGCGTCAGCACGACAGCGGCCAAGGAGGGGCCGACCCCGTCGTGGAGGTCGCGTCGGAGCCTTCGACGTTCCTCCTCGCGGGCAGTGACGATGCGCGAACGCGAGATCCTCACGTCAGCGTGCTCTCGGTCAGCACGGACGAGCACGGCCGCGTAGCGGGCGAGGTCCTCGAGGAGCGCTATCTCCCCCTCGCCGAGGCGACGATCCGCCGGACGGCGGACGACGAGGTAACCGAGGACCTGACCCCGATGCTGCAGCGCCACGGACAAGTCGCCGCGGTCACGGGACGCGCGATCATCGATCCGCACCGGCGAGATACGCATGACCTCGGCCACGACCTCCGTGATGGCTCCGGTGAGGGCCTCCGGAGGAAGCGAGCCGGAGCGCTGCGCAAGAAGACGCAGGGCGCGCTGCGGGTCGGATCGATACCCGTAAACCTTCCGATCCACCCTTCGCCGCAGCCGGGAGAAGACAGGATGGACCGTCACCGCGACGACGGCGACAGCCACGAGACCCCCGACGGTCCGGTCGCCGCCCAGTCGTCTCACCCCCTCGAGCAGCGCCGCGTACAGGAGGAGGACACCCCCGACCATGACGGAGTAGGTGACCGTGCGGCTCAGAACGACACGGATGTCGAAGAGCCGGTGCCGAAGGATGGCCACCCCGATCGCCAAGGGCACCGAGAGGACCCCGACGGCCAGAGCCGAGTCAGCCAGCCACGAGATGTTCCCCAGCACAAGCCGGTTGAGCCAGCCGACGACGAGGCTGACCGGCATCGCGACTGCGCCCCAGACAAGCCAGAGAAGCCTGGTGCGCGAATCGTCCTCGACATGGCCCAACCGGCGGGCCACCCACGTCGCGGCCCCGGCCACCAACAGCCCGACCGCGACCAAGCCCCCACCACCGAGCACGGCCGAGACTGGCTGGGGCAAGGTGGGCAGCGGCGGCGCGACCCCTGGGTGGTCCGCCCCGAAGGACGCAGCGTCGCCCACTGCCCCGAGCACGAACGCCCCCGTCCCTACCGCGCAGGTCACGACCCACGTGCGCCACCGGCCCGACGGGAACCTCCCGTCGGGGAGAAGGTAGACCGCCAAGGCCAACCACGCGAAAAGCAGGACCCAGAAGCCTTGCACCAGCTGGTCCGCGACCAGTCGGGAGGTGCCGGCCAGCGCACTCGACGACCCGATGCCGACAGCCGCCACCGACAGCCCGTGGGCGACGAGGAGAAGGCCGACGACCCGGTGCGGGCTTCGGGTCGCGACGAGCACACCGATCAGCACCGGCAGTCCGGCCGCAAAGACCACCACCGCAGCACCCATCGAACCAGTGTGGCCTCCTGACCACCTGCGCGTCCCACACCCGGGACGAGTTCCCGACTCCTCCGGGACTTCTGCCTCATGAACCCGGACGGGCAGAACCCCCACATTCACTACCACGCGGCACCGTGCCGCCCCGCACCCGAGGAGTGGTCATGCCTGTCACCCGTTTCGAACGACTCGTTCCCTGGACCGGAGCCCTCGCCGGCCTGTGCTGGATCGGTCACGGCTCCCTCCAATCGGTGAGCGACGGCGACGAACCTTCGTCGACCTCCACCGCGGTCATCGAGTCCCACCTGCTCCGCAACCACGCGTCCGTCGCGTGCCTCGTCGTCATGGGCATCTGCCTGCTCTTCTTCGCCACCGCGGTACGCAACCTCCTGCGGTCCGCCGAACCTTCGGAGGCGACCTGGTCGAGCGTGGCGTACGCAGGCTGGATCGTCGTCACCGCGAGCCTGAGCCAACTGGTGGCGTGGAACTGGGCCCTGTTGAACGGGGCCGCCGGGTCGACTGACGACGAGGCTGTTCGCATTCTCGGCTACGGCCACTTCTTCGGATGGGCCGGTTTGGGCATCGGGCTCGCGACCGCGCTCGTGGCCATGGGTCTGGGTGGGCTGCGCGGCGCCGTCCTCCCGCGCTGGTTCGCGGTGACAAGCGTCGTCTTCGGGGTCCTCGGCGCCCTCGGCAACGCCGGGATCCCGCCGGGCGGACTCGTCACCTACCTCCTCCTGCCCTTCTGGCTCCTCGCGGCGGCCGTCATCATCGCCAGGCAGCAGCGCGGCCCCGCGGGACGGGTGGCCGACGACACCCCTGAACTGAGCGGAGCCACCGGGTGAAGGCGACGTGAGCTGAGCCGCGGCGCAATCACGGGTACACCGCCAGAGGCGCAGTTGCCGGAGGGCACATCAGGTCGGCCGAAGCACGTCAAGTCTTTCACTCCCCAGCCCGCTGCACAATGCCCCCGCAGCACCGAGTGCACCAGCAGCGATTCGGCCACTTGACCACACCGAGCAGGTTGGTCCCGGTGGGGGTGAGCGGGCGGCGCAGGTCATATTCGGTGAGCCCGTCGAGCTTCCACAGGATCGCCTCGTTGAGGGTCTGCAGGCGCTTGATCATGTCCGCCCCGAGGCGGTCAACCGCGGCAGGCTCGGCGGGGGACGTATGAGGATCGGTCATGCCCGCGACGCTAGCTCAGCCGCGGTGCCCAGCGCGGAAACGCCCCCTAATAGTCGCCGGCATCGTGACGCAAGTCGTCAAGCTGCCCGAGCAGCACTTCAACACCTGCCGGCCCCAACCCGGGCTGGCTGAACACGTCCCGGTTGAGCACCTCGGTGGCCTTCTCCGCCAGTTCCCGGCCCGCGTCGGTCAGTGTCACGATGGTCGCGCGGCGGTCCTGGGCGTGCGGCGAGCGGCGGACATAGTCAGCGGCTTCGAGCCGGTCCACCGCATTCGTCACGCTCGTCTGGTGCACCTGCAATCTGGCGCCGATAAGCGACATCGGCAGCGAGCCGCGCCGGGAGAACGACAGCAGCATGAGCACCTCGTAGCGGGCAAAGGTGATCCCCAGCGGTCGCAGCGCGACCTCCACCCGCCGCGACACGATCGCCTGGGCCCGCATCAGGGAGGTGATCGCGGCCATCCCCGGCGCCGCGTCGACCCACCCGTGCTCGACCCACCGTCGCCGGGCCTCGGCGATCGGGTCGATCGCGTCGGGAGGGGGCGGCATACGGTCGAGTCTAGGAGGGGCGGAGCCTCAGGACTGGCGGAGGCCGCGTCGCCGCCACAGAGCGGCCGCGCACACTCCCGCCCCGGCCACCGCCCCCACTGAGGCGCCGAGTCCACCGGCAAACCAGCGCCCGGCCAGTGGCAGCGCGCCCCCACAGACGAGGGACGTCACAGCGGCGACTGCCCAGGCGGGAGAGAACGGATAGATGCCCATTCGCAGGCGGAACTCGATGAGGGGAGCGATGTTCTTGAAGCAGATCGTGGCCGCCCACCCAATCGCCGCCCCGAGGGCGCCGAGTCGCGGAATCAGCAGCAGGTCGACCCCGACCATGATGATCAGCCCGGCGATGTTGTAGGACACCAGGCTCCGCGCGCGACCGGCGACATTGAGCATGACCTCGACCGTGCCGATGCCGGTCGAGACCATCATCGCGAAGACCAGCACGGCGACGACGTCCGGCGCCTGCGCGTACCCCGATCCAAAGACCTTCAGCCACCACGGCGCCAGCACCGCGATGACCAGCAGGAACGGCCACGCGAGCCACACCAGCCAGGTCGTCCCCGTCTTGTAGAGCCGCCCGATCGCTGCTGGCCCCTCCGACGCGGACGCCTTCGCCAGGCCGGGCTCGAAGGCTGTGCTGATCGACTGCTGGATCAACTGCGCCACAACCACAAAGCGCGTCGCCGCCGTATACAAGGCCGCCGCCGCCGGCCCCGTCAGGGCCGCGAGCAACACGACGTCCAAGCGCGCGAACAGCACCTGCGAGAACGCGATGAACGTCCGGGCCCACAAGAACGAGCGGAACTCGGCTACTTCCTCGGGACCGACCTCTGAACCGACTTCCGCACGCCCCTCTGCCGCCCGAACCCCTGCCGCCCGAACCCGTGCCGCCTGCGCCCGTGCCGTATGCCGCCCCCGCGGCCGCCGCAGCCACGGCGTCGCCCGGATGGCCACCAGGAAAGCCGGGAGGTAGGGCAGGACCCAGGCAAGCCCCATACCCAGGACGGTCGGCCACCAGAGGATGGCGGCCCCCGAGAGCAGGAGTTGCGATGCGGGCCGCCCGATCCGTTCGATCGCCACCGTCGGGCGCATGTCGTGATGGCCGCGCGAGATCGACAGGATCGCATCGAGCAGGACCGCAAACGGCAAAGTGAGACCGAGCGCGATCACCAGCGGGGTCGCCTCCCCCACCAGGCTGTCCGGGGCGTACTTCACTGCCCACCCCGCCGCGCCCAGCGTGATCACCACGACCCCGGCGACGAGCGGCGCGATGACCCGGACCGCGATCGAGAGGAAGCGCCGGCTGCGCGCGCCGTCCTCGTCGGGGGTCCGGGCGACGAACAGGACGAGCGCGGTCGGCGAGCCCAGCCGCAGAATCGTCGCGGCGATCAGGAACGCCGAGGTCAGCGTGAAGACCACGCCGGCGGCGTCCTGGGACGCCAGGCCCCGGGTCGTGGCCATGGCCACCCCGAGCTGGCAGATCGTGGTCACTCCGGCGCCGAAGAGGTTGAGCATGCTCCCGCGCCGAAGCGCGCGCATCGACCCGCCCTTGGGCTCGGTCACCAGCCCTCCGCCACCCACGTCGGCTCGGTGCCGAGCCAGCGCGTCAGGGCGGCGTCGTGCGGCGCGAAGTGCGCACGCAACTTCCGGGCGAGGCCGGGATCCAGCGGCAGCCGAGGACGGGCGTTGTGCTGCTCGACCTTCGTCGGCACCCGCGTCGTCACGCCGAGGAACCCGAGAACCTCATCGAGCACCGGTAGCGGCTCGCGGAAGAAGCGGTGCGAGTCCACCACGTGGATCCGCTCGCGCCCGAGGAGGTGTCCGGCGTGGGCGAGCTGCGCGGCATACTCCCCGCGGCTGCGATAGGCCTGATGTCGGTGAGCCTTCGACTCGTATGCCGCGTCCGCCACGATCCGCTCCACCTCGCTGGCGAGGCGGCTCTCCTCCAGTTCCAGGGCCCGCGCGAACGGCTCGCTCTCGTAGCCGCGGGCGTGGGCGTGGGAGGAGTAGGCGCGCTCCACCGGGTCGCGGACGAGCACGAGAAGCCGGATGTCGGGCAGGTCGGTGGCGATCCGATCCAGGGCCTGCGGATGGAAGAGGTCATAGGGGCTCGACTCGAAGGCGTGCGCAACGTCCCCGCCGTGGCGCGTGCTCGCCCGCGCGAGTTGCCGGCACAAGGGGAAATGGCTGCGATACCAACGGAGGTCGCGCTCGCCATAGGCCATGTCGAAGTAGTGCACGCCCTTGCGCCAGGTCGGCCGAAAGAGCGTGGGTTGCTGGCGCAGCGCCTGATACATCGAGGTCGTGCCGCAGCGCTGACCCCCCGCGATCAAGAATCCCGGCAGCACTCGGGCATCGGCGCTCGCCCTCCCGACGACATCGGCGCCCGCGACCAGCGCCGCCCGGCCACGCTCACTGCCGCGCGCCCGCACCGCCTTCGCGGCGCCCGCCAGGCCCCCTCCCGACTGGCCTGTGCCCATCAGCCCACCCCTCTCGTGATCCGCTCAACGACCCCAGGCCACCGATCATCCAGCCACCCACCGACAGCCCCCCGTCAGGCCTTCGTCATGAGCAACGACATCCGCCCATCCGTGTCGGTGGTCATCCCGACCATGGACCGGCCCGACTTGCTGCGCCGGGCGATCCGCTCGGCGTTGATCCAGGAGTATCAGGGTCCGCTTGAGGTCGTCGTGGTCTACGACGGCGTTGCTCCGGACCCGCGGCTCGTGGACGAGTTCGACAGAAATACATGGACGTCCTAGTATTTTAGTGTCCGCCTCCCCGACGTCGCTGGAGCGCCCCATGACCGAGAAGCCCGCCCTCCACGTTCCGGTCAACCCGGTCCGCTTCGTCACCGCCGCGAGCCTGTTTGACGGCCACGATGCCGCGATCAACGTCATGCGCCGGCTGCTGCAGTCCCAGGGGGCCGAGGTCATCCACCTCGGGCACGACCGCAGCGTCGCCGAGATCGTGACGGCCGCCCTCCAAGAGGACGGGCAGGGGATCGCGGTCAGCTCCTATCAGGGCGGGCACGTCGAGTACTTCACCTATCTGGCCGAGGAGTTGGCGGCCCTCGGCGCCGGACATATCAAGGTCTATGGCGGCGGTGGCGGGGTCATCGTGCCGAGCGAGATCGCGGCCCTCGCGGCCGTCGGGGTGCACATCTTCAGCCCCCAGGACGGCCAGCGCCTCGGCCTGCCGGGGATGATCAACGAACTCATCCGCGAATGCGACACCAACCTGGCCGCCGAGCCCGCAGCCGTCGACGCCCTGCTGAGCGGGGACGAGCGGGCGTTGGCGCGCACCATCACCGTGCTGGAGGCGAGCACCGATGCCGACCTCGTCGGGCAGTTGCGCACCGCGGCCGCCGGGCGCTCGGTGCCGGTCCTCGGGATCACCGGCACCGGCGGCTCCGGCAAGTCGTCGCTGACCGACGAACTCTTGCGCAGGCTGCGGCGCGACTCTCAAGACAAGGTCCGCGCCGCAGTGATCGCCATCGACCCGACCCGGCGCAAGGGCGGCGGCGCGCTGCTCGGCGACCGCATCCGGATGAACGCCATCGAGCCCGGCGTGGTCTACTTCCGCTCCGTCGCGACCCGCAGCGCCGGGGGCGTCGTCCCGGCCAACCTCGACGCGATGGTCGACGCGGCTAAGGTCGCGGGCTTCGACCTGGTCATCATCGAGACGCCCGGCATCGGCCAGGGTGACGCCGCGATCACCGACCACGCCGATGTCTCGCTCTATGTGATGACCCCGGAGTTCGGCGCCGCGAGCCAGTTGGAAAAGATCGACATGCTCGACTTCGCCGACGTCGTGGCCATCAACAAGTTCGAGCGCCGGGGCGCCGAGGACGCCCGCCGCGACGTCGCCCGGCAACTCGTGCGCAACCGGCTGGCGTTCGGCACGGCGTGGGAGGACATGCCGGTCTTCGGGACCAGCGCCGCCCGCTTCGACGACGACGGTGTCACCGCGCTCTATCAGCACCTCAAGTCGGCCCTTGTTGCCAAGGGGCTCGAGCCGTTCGAGGGCCTGCTGCCGACGCCCGAGACGAAGGTCTCCAGCAGCCTGACCTCGGTCCTGCCGAAGGGGCGCGAGCGCTATCTCGCCGAGATCGCGACGTCCGTGCGCGACTATCACCAGGTCACCGCCGACCAGTCGGCCAAGGCGCGCACCCGACAGCAACTCGCCGCCGCCCGGGACCTGGTTGCCACCCGTGACGAGGCCGCCGCCGCCGTGGTCGGCGACCTCGCGACGGAAGCCGCCGCGGCGCTCGACCCGACCACGACGCACCTGTTGGCGGCGTGGCCGGCGACGCGCGCGGCATACACCGGAGAAGAGCAGGTATATGTGGTGCGCGGCAAGGAGATCCGCACCCTCTTGGTCAAGACGACCCTGTCCGGCAATGCCGTCAACCGGGTGGCGCTGCCGCGGTTCACCGACGACGGCGAGATTGTGCGCTTCCTGCGCGCGGAGAATCTCCCCGGGTTCTTTCCGTTCACCGCCGGCGTGTTCCCGTTCAAGCGCACGGGGGAGGCGCCGGCCCGGATGTTCGCCGGGGAAGGTGACCCGGCGCGCACCAACCGCCGCTTCCACCTGCTCTCCGCCGGGCAGCCCGCCACCCGGCTGTCGACGGCATTCGACTCCGTCACCTTGTATGGCCGTGACCCCGAGCTCCGTCCGGACGTCTACGGGAAGGTGGGCACCTCCGGGGTGAGCGTCGCCACCCTCGATGACGTCAAGGTCCTGTATGGCGGTTTCGACCTCTGCTCGCCGACGACCAGCGTCTCGATGACGATCAACGGGCCGGCCCCCTCGATCCTGGCGATGTTCCTCAACACCGCGATCGACCAGCAACTCGACGCCTTCCGTGAGGAGGAGGGGCGCGAGCCGGACGAGGCCGAGGCGGAAGAGATCCGGGCCCGGGCGCTGTCGACCGTGCGGGGGACCGTGCAGGCCGACATCCTCAAGGAAGACCAGGGGCAGAACACCTGCATCTTCTCCACCGAGTTCTCGCTACGCGCGATGGCCGACATCCAGGAGTGGTTCATCGCGCACGACGTGCGCAACTTCTATTCGGTGTCGATCAGCGGCTACCACATCGCCGAGGCCGGGGCCAACCCGATCAGCCAGCTGGCGTTCACGCTCGCCAATGGCTTCACCTATGTCGAGGCCTATCTCGCCCGCGGTATGGCGATCGACGACTTCGCCCCCAACCTCTCCTTCTTCTTCTCCAATGGGATGGACGCGGAGTACTCCGTGATCGGGCGGGTGGCGCGGCGCATCTGGGCGGTCGCGATGCGGGATCGGTATGGCGCGGGCGAGCGCGCCCAGAAGCTGAAGTATCACGTCCAGACCTCGGGCCGGTCCCTGCACGCGCAGGAGATGGACTTCAACGACATCCGCACGACGCTGCAGGCCCTATGCGCGCTCTATGACAACGCAAACTCGTTGCACACCAACGCTTTTGACGAGGCGATCACGACGCCGACGGCCCACAGCGTGCGGCGAGCACTCGCCATACAACTGATCATCGACCAGGAATGGGGCCTGTCGATGAACGAGAACCCGCTGCAAGGGTCGTTCATCATCGACGAGCTGACCGACCTGGTCGAGGAGGCGGTGCTGGTCGAGTTCGAGCGCATCGCCGAGCGCGGTGGTGTGCTGGGCGCGATGGAGACGGGCTATCAGCGGGGCAAGATCCAGGACGAGTCCTTGCTGTATGAGCAGCGCAAGCACGACGGCTCCCTGCCGCTCATCGGCGTCAACACCTTCTTGTCCGACGACCACAGCCATGACGCTCACGACATCGAACTGGCCCGGGGGACCGAGGCCGAGAAGCAGTCGCAGCTGACTCGGCTGGCGGCCTTCCATGAGGCCCACCGGGAGGAGGCTCCGGCGGCCCTGGAGCGGCTGAAAGAGGTCGCGACCACCGGCGGCAATCTCTTCGCCGAGTTGATGTCGACGGTTCGGGTGGCCAGCCTGGGCCAGATCAGCGAGGCGTTCTTCGAGGTGGGTGGCCAGTACCGCCGCAACGTCTGAGGTGGCCGGTGTCGGGGATGCGTTGTCCTTGATTTCGGGGACTAAGAGCCAGGCGGCCCGGCGGATAGTTTCATTGCGTGCTGGCGGTCGAAGTCGGAAAGGCCTCCCACGTCGGGCGCATTCGACGGGCCAATGAGGACGCGCTGTTCGTCGGGAGCCGCCTCTTTGTGGTCGCTGACGGGATGGGCGGGCACGCCGCTGGCGCGATTGCCAGCCGCACGGCGTTAGAAGTTCTGGCTGGACTTGACCGGGCACCGGTGACGTGTGACGCGTTGCGTTCTCAGGTCGTCGAGGCCAACCGAGCCGTCGTCGCCTACGGGCGAACCCATCCCGAAGGCCTCGGCCTCGGCACGACCCTTGCGGGCATCGCGCTGATCGCCGAGGACGAGGAGGAGCACTGGGCCGTCTTTCATGTCGGGGACTCGCGCGTCTACGAGGTGCGGGACAGCGTCGTTCGTCAGCTGACTGTCGATCATTCGGAAGTGCAGGAACTCATCTCGGCGGGCCTGCTGACACTCGAGGAGGCGCGGGAGCATCCATCGCGACATATCGTCACGCGGGCCATCGGCGAGTGGCCGACACCGGCACTCGACCTGCTGGTGGTCCCCGCCGTGGTCGGTCAGCGGTGGCTCATCACTAGCGATGGGCTGACCAGCGAAGTCACGGACGATCTGATCTCGGCCGCCCTGATCGGAGGCAACTCCGCCACGGAGACTGCCGTGGAACTCGTGCGCGCTGCCCTGGCGGCCGGGGGCCGCGACAACATCACCGTCGTCGTCGTCGACGTCCTGACCTCGATGGCAACCGCCGAGGCTACCCAGTCCAGCACCCTCCGCCGTTCTCAAAGCGAGGTTTCATCATGAACTCCACGACCTGGCAGGTTTCCTACGAGACGGGAGACGGGTGGCTCGTCAGCCGCTCCGGCGTCGTCGTCCTATTGGCCGCCGATGTCGACCTCTCCGTGGCGCTTGCGTGTTACGAGCGCTTGGCCTCCGAGAGTCCGCTGGAGGAGGTCCTGGCACAGTTCCTTGACCGAGGCTTGTATGCCGCACCGCAATTCGCCGTGCTTCGCTGGGGGGAGCAGGACGAAGCGCCACGTCTCGTCCTGCACGGCGGCCTGCGAGCCACGGTCTCCTCGGACGGTTCGTCCCAGGTGATCGAGGAAGCCCGAGGGGTCGCCGATCGTGACCTGGTCGGAGCGGAGGTCGTTCGGATCAGTTCCGCCGTGACGACTGACCGCAGCGACGGGCTTCCTCTCGTCGACGGAATAGCCCGGGCTGGCGGGGTCAATATCTCGGCCACGGCCGGTGAGGGAGGTGGGGACCCGGGCCTCGAGGAGTCCGCGCCAGTTGGCATCGCCAACCCGACGGATGCCGATGAGGTGACAGCCGATGGGGGGACAGCGGAGGAGGTGGAGGAGGACGTCTTCGACGAGGTAGCCGAGGATGTGGACGATGTAGCCGAGGATGTGACTGACGACGAGGTGACTGCCGATGAGGTGATTGCTGATGAGGTAATCCCCGTCCGCACGACACTTCCCGCCGAGGAGGATCGCGAGCCCAGCCTGACGTCGGAGATCGAGGACATCGCGCTGATGACGTCGGCCGTCACGGTCGGGGATCCATCCCCCGCTTTGCCACCCGCGATAGAGGTCGACTCCTTCTCGTGGGACCTGGATTGGCCGGACGTCGATGACCGTTCACCGTCGACCGAGGCTACCGACCCCGCCCCGCTCGTCGAGCAGGCCCCGATCATCGATCCAGCCCCGCCTTTCGAGCCGGACGTATGGGGATTATCCGGCGACAGTGAGACGACGACAGACCCCGAACCTCACCGAGATGTCATTAATGTGGTCCCCGTCAACAGCGGCTCGGTGGGGAGTCTTGGCGACGATCCTGGTGTGGGCGAGGTCGACCCCTATGGCTTGACGACGATCGCGTCCTTTGACGATGGCGCGGTTCCCCGCCCGTCGGTCGACGACTTGGATGTCACGGTCGCCCGGTTCGGGATGTCGGACTCCGCGGCACCGGCTGCGCCGAAGGTCATGGCGTCACGGTGCCCACGCGGACACCTCACCCTCGCATTTCAGGCGCACTGCCGTGTATGCGGCGACGTCGTTCCGCCCCAAGAGGCAGTCGAAGTGCCACGACCCGTGCTTGGACGGTTGAACTCCTCAACCGGGCAGAGCGTGGATCTCGACCGAGAGATCTACGTCGGACGAGCGCCTCGGGTTCCTGCCGACTTCCACGGGGAGACGCCGCACCTGATGCCCGTCATAGACCCCACCAACGAGGTCTCCAGCCAGCACCTACAGGTGAGCCTGGACCACTGGATGGTGTCGGTCACTGACATCGGCTCGACCAACGGCACGGAAGTCTTGCACCTGGACGGCCAGCGTGTCGCGCTCACGCCCGGGGTCCCCGTCGCCATCGATCCGGGTTGCACGGTGATTCTGGCCAAGACGGTGAGCCTGCTCTATGAGGCCACTTCGTGAGATCCGCACCGACGGCACCCTCGATCGCCGGCCATCAGTTCGTGAGGTTGATCAGCGGTCGCGGCGGGTTCGGTGACGTCTATCTTTATCGCGAGCTGGCGCTTGATCGCGATGTGGCGATCAAGGTCATCCGTGACCCCTCGCTGGATGCCAACTCGCGGGCCAAGTTCGAGGCTGAGGCCAAGGCGATGGCGGCCCTGGAGCACCCCAATGTGGTCAGGATCTACGCCATCGGGCAAACCCGCGAGGGCCATCCCTACATCTCCATGATGTTCTGTCCGAGCCCGACCATGGCCGAGCGGTCCGTCGGCGGTCGATTGCCCCTGCACGACGTTCTCACCATCGGCGTAGTCGTCGCCAGCGCGGTCGAGAGTGCGCATCGGGCCGGGGTCATTCACCGCGACCTCAAACCAGCCAACATTTTGACGATGCCGGGTGGGGCACCCGGCCTGACTGACTTCGGCGTGGCCGCCTCCCTGGAGGCGGACGCCGATGACGACGATGCCGGTGTGTCGATCCCCTGGTCGCCACCGGAGATGCTCTTCACCATGACGCGCGGATCGCGCGCGACCGACGTCTATTCGCTGACCGCGACCATCTGGCACCTGCTGGTCGGTCGATCCCCCTTCGAGGTGTTGTCCGGGGACAACACCCGCATGTCGTTGATGACGCGCATCCGCGACGCTGCCCCGCCGCCGACCGGTCGAGCCGATGTGCCGGCCTCTCTCGAACGCATCCTGCGACGGGGATTGGCGAAGGAGCCGGCGATGCGCCCGCAGACGGCTGCCGAACTCGGTCGGTCCCTGCAGGCGGTCCAGAACGAGCTACGGCTTTCCGTGTCGCCGTTCGTCGTTTTGGAAAATAGCGGTGGTCAGCCCTTAGGTCCGATCTTGGAACCAACTACCACCGCGGACTCCACCCGGCGACGTCGAGCCCCCCAGGACGGCCCGGCCGCGTCGTCCAGCTCCGAGATCATCCATGTCGACCCCATTGGCCGAACCGGGGACGACACCTCGGGGCGGATCAAACCGGGGGACCTGGAAGGCATCACTGGCAAGAGCAGACCGCGGAGTCGGCCGGCCGGGTCGCCCGACCGCACCGTCGGCACCGGAACTCTGGTTGCCGGTGCCGCACTGATTACGGCCGCCGCATTAGGGCTGGGGTATGTGGCCTTCGGTCGCGGGAGCGGGTCGGAGCCCCGTGGCCGGTCGACGACAACTGCAGGAAGCGATCAGGGAATCCCTCCGGCACCGGGACGACCGCGCGTCACGTGGGAGAAACAAGGCTCGAAGAACCATTTCGTCTGGGACTACGACTACGGCGATCCGGGCGACTCTTACCGATGGACGCTCACGACGACCTCCGGCGCCGGCCCGCCAGAAACCACCACCGGAACCTCAGCTGACCCTGTCCTCAACGTCCCGTGGGTCAAGGGAAGGTTGGTTTGCCTCACCGTGGAAGTCGTGCCCGCCGACCTCCGGGCAGTGCCCCAATCAAGGTCGGCGCCCGTCTGTTCCGAATGACCCCAAATCAGGGGACAGGCGCCGGCCCGTGTCGCTCCATACGATGCCAGCAGCCGAACGCTGGAGGGTGAATCGATGAGGCGGGGCCGCACGAAAGCAGCGGCCGTTGTGGTCGGCGGCGCGCTCGCGCTCGCCGGCGTCACCGGTCTCGCGGTTGTCGCCGACGGCATTCCCGTGCGGAGCGTGGCGGGCGTCGATTCGGGCGTGTGGGTCACGCGCAGTGCCGTTGGACAGTTCGGGCGACAGAACAAAACGGCGCGGGCTTTGGACGCAGGCTTCTATGCCGACTCGGCAGGCCAGGAACACTACGACCTCGATGTCGTCCAGGACGGCGACACCGTCGTCACGTATGACCGTGCCAGGGGGCGCCTCACACCGGTGGACACCCAACTCGCTCTGCCCCTCCCTGCCGACGTGGCGCAAGTTGCCATCGGGGCCATCGTGAAGATTGGCGGCGGCACGCTGGCCACCTTGGATCCGGCTACGGGAGAGATCCGCGCCTTGCGCTATACGGCCGACGACCCCATCGTCTCCCTCAACGCTCTCTCCGCACCACCGCTCGCCACGATCGGCAAAGGGAAGTCCGACTCGGCGGATCTGGTGGTGACCCAATCAGGCACGATCCTCGCCGTCGACCACCTCGGGGGGCGGGTCGCTGTCCCGGTCGATGACTCCGGAGAATTTGCCAAGCCGGTCGTGAGCCGGACCACGGCGGTCGCTCATCCTCGGCTCGGCGCCGTTGGCGATCACGTGGTGCTGGTGGATCCGGATCGGCAGACAGTGCAGATCGACGACGGTGCCCCGGCGCGTTTCGACGGCGCCGACGCGCGCCCGCAGCAGGCCGGCCCGGATCGGCCGTCCGCGCTGGTGGCAACGACGACTGGCTTGGTGTCGATCAGTCTCAGCGGTGGCGCACCGCAGTCGTCCTTTCGGCAGGCTGTCGGGGCGCCCACCGCACCCCTTGTTGCCGACGGCTGCGCGTATGCCGCGTGGGCGGGTAGCCCGGCCACCGTCGTCCAGGGGTGTGGCCAGAACCGTCCGGCACGCCTCGCCGCGCCGGACGAACCCACCCTCCAGCCGGTGTTCCGCGCCAACCGGGGCTTCGTCGTTCTCAACGACCAGGACTCCGGCCAGATTTACGACCCGACGACTGAGCGGGCGGTCGAGGACTGGACCAATCTCATTCCCCCGCGCGGCCGGGACGAAAACAGTCACAATCCGGAGCAGGCTGACCTCAAGGCCAAACCGGAGCCCGCGCCCGACACTCTTGAGGGGGTTCGCCCGGGCGAAGCCGCGTCGATCCACGTGCTGGACAACGACGCCGACCCGAGTGGCGGAGTTCTGTCCGTCACGGATGTCCAGCCGCGGCAGGGGACGGGCTGGGCCGCGACGATCGCGCCGGACGGCCAATCGGTCACGGTGTCGACGGATGCAAAGGCGCGAGTCCCCAAACTGACGTACACGGTCAGCAACGGTCGTCCCAAGGGCACGGCCAAGTCGACGATCGTCGTTCGGCGGGTAGCCAAGGGAAATCGCGTGCCTCGACCGGCGGCGAACCTCAAGCCGCGCGTTTGGTCAATGGCCGCGGGATCGAGTCTGGTGATCCCGATCGTGTCGGACTGGCGCGACGATGACGGCGATCCGCTCGCGGTGACCGCGCCAAAGGTTCGAGGACCGGGAACCGCTCGATTGACGCCTGACGGGGCGGGGGTAGAGGTGGCTGCGCAGCCGGACAGTTCGGGAACGCTCTCGGTGTCCATGCGCGTGGCGGACGATCGGGGCAAGTCCACCAGCCACACGGTTCAGGTCTCGGTCGTCGCGAGCGACGGGCAAAGCACCGTCGCCCCCACGGCAGTGCCGGATGCGGTGCGCGCGGTGACGAAGGGCGAGATCACCATCGCCCCACTCGTCAACGACATTCCCGGTGTCGATCCGAGGAATCCCGATGCTCCGTTGGCATTGCAGGCGGATGTCGTCGCGGAGAATCGCGAGCAGGCAGCCGCGGCGCGACTTGAGATAAAGACAGACCTAGCCACCGGGCTCGTGCGCTTCACCGCCGCGTCGGCCGGGACCTACCTGCTGTCCTACACTGCGGGCATCGGTTCCGCAGCCCCCGCCGTGGGTCGTATTCGCGTCGACGTTGCGGAGCCTCCCAAGGACGTGCAGCCGCCGATCGCGACCGCTGATGTCGTGATGGTTCATGGTCAGTCGCCGGCCTTTAGCGATGTGCTGGCCAACGACGTCGACCTAGGCGGTGCCCTCCTGTCGGTGCAGTCGGTCGACGTCGGCGGCGAGCCGATCCAGGCCTCCATCGTGGGCGGGCGGTGGCTGCGGGTTGTCCCGACCGGGACACGCGAGCGATCGTCGACAATCCGCTACGTCGTCACCAACGGCACGAAGCGGGCTACCGCCAGCCTGACTGTCGTGATGAGCCCCGCCATGGCCCAGGATTTGCCGATCACAGCTCCGGACAAGGTGACGGTTCGCGCTGGGGATTCGGTGCGCATCGCCGCACTGGAGAACGACCGAACCCCAGGCGGTGCTCCGTTGACACTGCTTGCCGCGATCGACGGCGCCCCGAAGCCGGGTCAACTTATGGTGACGAATCCGGCCGAGCCAACGAGCACCGACGTCGGTGATGCCTACGTCGTGGGGTCGAGCATCCAGTACAACGCCCCAAAGGCACCTCCCACGGGCGGACGGGTCGTGGTCGATTATGTCGCGCAGACGCCGACCGGAGATCGTGCCGGTGGGCGGGTGCTTGTGGAGATCACCCCTGCCCCCACCAAGGAACTCGAAAACCACAATCCGAGCCCCTCTTTGGTTGAGGCCAGGACCAATGCCGGGGAGACGATCACGATCCCCATGCCGTCGTGGGGTCAGGACCCCGACGGTGACTCTGTCGTCGTCGCCGGGCTTGCGTCGCCACCAACGCTCGGCCGAGTTCTCGGGTTCAGCCCCAACGCGGTGACCTACCAGGCCTATCCCGAGGGTGGCCGCTCGGGAACGGACCGGTTCCGGATCGCGGTCGCCGATCGATTCGGCGGTGTGGGCCTCGCGGATGTCGCCGTCGGCGTCTTGGACCCCCAGGCGCCCGCCCCGGCCGTCACGATCCCGGACTCGCTCATTGCCGCCCCCGGCGCGCAGGTCACCATGCCACTCGTCGAGAACGATCTCGTCGCACGCGGAGATCCCGTCGTCGTGCAGCCCCTGACCGAGACAAACGCTGCCCTCCCGGCGGGCGTCAGTCTCGACAAGAGCGGTCGCACTTTGCTGGCCACCGCCCCCGCCGACAAAGCCCTTCCCCTGACCATTTCGTATGGCGTGGCGGGACTCGCGGGGAAGTCCACTCTGGCGACCGCCACTATTCGCAGCGTCAAGGGATACCAGAACCCGCCGCGTGTGTATGACGTCGTGGCCAAGGGGGCCGACCCGAGCAGGGCCGAGGCCACCGTGGACCTGCTGGAACGGGCATACGACCCGGATGGCAACTCAGCGAAGTTGTCGGTGACCGTCGCCGATCCGACGGTCAAGCTCTCGGGATCGCGAGCGACCGTCACCTTTTCCGCGACGCCGCAGGCCATTCCCTTTGTGGTCTCCGATGAGGCGGGTGCTCGGTCCGCAGGCATGCTGTATGTTCCCGC
>NZ_HF571038.1:1647680-1659706 GCF_001046875.1 Nostocoides jenkinsii Ben 74 | reverse complement strand
CAAGTGGGTGGATGTGAAGGTGGGCCCCAACGCAGGCGCCCACGCCGCGGAGCAAGTGGGTGGATGTGAAGGGACTCGAACCCCTGACCTCTCGCGTGTGAAGCGAACGCTCTAACCAACTGAGCTACACATCCGGGCGCCGCCGTGGCGGCTGGGCAACAATACCCCAGGTCGCGGGCAGGCCCAATCCGGCCGGCTGAACGCGCCCTGGGTGGCGTACGTGGCGGTCGGCCCCAGCGGACGCAATAACCAGCCGCGGACGCAAAAGCTATTGCGTCCGCGCGAGGCTATTGCGTCCGCAGCAGATCGCCCTCTTCTCCTGAAACGATCTAGACCGCACACTGTGCTATGGCTTCCTCGTCGGGGGGTAGTGGGGAGTACGAAGGAAGTTCTGCTATGACTGCGAACGAGCAGCTACACCTACACGGATGCCACGGGAACCCACACGGTGTCCGATACGGCCAGCTGGCCGTCGATGAACCCCTGCTGACGGCCCTCGCCGACGCTGATCAGCGGCAGTTGCCTCAGTCGAGGGCCAGTACGAGGCGCAGGAAGCGCTCGATACCATCGGGCAGGAAGCCCGGGACGCCCGTCAGTCGCAACGCGAGCCAGATGACCACCGCGACGAAGGCCGCGGTGGCCAGCGCTCCCAAGGCCTGGACCCACAGAGGCTGCGCGCGCATCCAGCCATTCCAGGCGCGCAACTTGTCGCGCACGAAGTCCTGCAGCGCCTGGGCCTTTTCGAACTCGCTGGCCCAGATGGCGATTCCGGCGATCACGATGAGCCAGCCCGGTCCGGGCAGCGGCACGAGCGCCAGCCCACCCAGCACGAGCACCAGCCCGACGACGAAGACCAGCGCCCGATAGAGGCGGGCGGTCGGGGGGTGGGACCGGATCTTGCGTCGCCAGGCCCAGTCGTCGTCGTCCTTGTCCAGCAGGATCCCGCGGTCGGTCCGCGCGATCGCATTGCGGTCGAGCGCCGCGTGATCCGGAGAAACCTCCCGCGCATCGCGGAACTCCGACTCCGTCACGGGTCCATTCCATGCGCCGCTCGGGTTGCGAACACCTCCGCGGCGCGGGCCGTCAGCGGTCCCGGCGCAGCCACGACGCGCCCATCGACCTGCCGAACCGGCTGCACGTCGCGCGTGCTTGAGGTGATGAACACCTCCTGGGCCGTATGGAGCACGCTCAGGGGGAGCGCCTCCTCCACCACCGCGATCCCCGCCTCCCGGCACCACTCGATGGTCAGTTCCCGGGTGATCCCGGCGAGGCAACCGGAGGACAGGGGCGGGGTGTGGATCTGGTCGCCGACGACGACGAAGATATTGCTCCCGGTGCACTCGCTGAGCTCACCCCGAGTATTGGCGAAGACCGCCTCGCCGGCCCCCCGCTCCCGGGCATACGCGAGCGCGACGACATTCTCGGCATACGACGTGGTCTTCAGGCCGGCGACGGCGGAGCGTTCGTTGCGGGTCCACGGGGTGACGGAGAGGTGGGCCGTCGGCTCGGGGCGGGGCACCTCGGCGGCGGTGACGATATAGGTGAGCGGGCCGCTGCCTCGGTCCGAGCCGAGCGGCCCGATGCCACCGGTGACCGTGTAGCGCAGGCGGCCGAACACGATCGGCTCCCCTGCCGCCAGGACGGCCGCGATGCCGTTGTCCAGGGCATCCTCGTCGAGTTCGGGCAGGCCCAGCCCGGCTGTCGTGCGGCGCAGTCGCTGACGGTGGCGCGCGGCGGCGAACACCTGCCCGCCGACGATCTTGCACGTCTCGAAGGCGCCGTCGCCCACGGTGACCCCGTGATCCAGTGCCCCCAACGCCGGCTCGGCGTCGCCGCGAAGCGTGCCGTCGACCCAGACACGCACGCCCGTCACGGTCGCACCGTCCCGGACGCGAGACCAATCAGGCGCGCGGCTTTCAACTGCGTTTCCTCCCACTCGGCCGACGGGTCGGAGCCCCAGGTGATGCCGGCACCGGCACCGAAGTGGAGCGTCCGGTCACTTAGGCCTCCCTCGGCCCAAAACGTCCGAATCCCCACCGCGAGTTCCGCTTCGTCGCGTTCTGCGTCGATCCAGCCTATGGCACCGCAATAGGGACCCCGGGCGACCGGCTCCAACTCGCCGATGATCCGCAGCGCTGCGGACTTGGGCGCTCCCGAGACCGACCCGGGCGGGAAGGAGGCGTCGAGGATGTGGCGCCACGACACCTCCGGGAGGAGTTCGCCGGAGACATCGGTGACCAGATGCACCAACCCCGGGTGGTCCTCGACGCCGCACAGGCGGTCGACGACGACGGTGCCCGGGCGGCATACGCGCTGAAGGTCGTTGCGCACCAGGTCGGCGATCATCACATTCTCGGCATAGTCCTTGGGGAGCATCTCCGCCGCACTGACGGCCGTCCCTTTGATCGGACTCGAGGTCAGGCGATTCCCGGCCCTGCGCAGGTAGCGCTCCGGCGACGCGCACACGATGTCGACGCCTTCGGTCGGCGCGTGGATCACCGCGGCATACGGGGCCGGGTTCCCGCGCGTCAACAGCTGCGCGAGTGCGGGGAGGTAGGCGTCGTCCGGCAGGTCGTGACTCAGGATGCGACAGAGGTTGACCTGGTAGACCTCCCCCCGGCCGATGGCCGCGCGCACCGCGTCGACGCCGTCGACATAGGCCCCGCGCTCCAGGGTGGTCGACCAGGCCCCCGTCAAGGGCATCCAGGGGGCATAGTCCTGCGGCCGGGCCACGGTCCGTCGCCCATGCCGGGCGAAGCGCAGCGCGGTCAGGCTCCCCTCGAAGTCGATGACGACGGCCCAAAAGCCCGTGGTCAGCTCGTCGATGTCGTGGGAGACCTCGACCAGGTCGTATGCCGTTCGCCCACCGAACCGCGCCCAACTCACGGGGCCGACCCTACTGGCCGCCGCGCGTCCACCAAGGAAATGGGCCCGGGACGCCCTAGCGTGGCTCCATGTTCGACACCGTCCTCGGGCTGCCGCTGCACCCCCTCGTCGTGCACGCGGTGGTCGTCCTCGGCCCATTGGCGGCACTCCTCCTCGTGGCGTATGCCGCCGTCCCCCGCTGGCGGGCCGGCTTGCGCTGGCCCACGGTCGCCTGTGCTCTCGTGGCCGGCTGTGCCGCCGTCGTCGCCACCGAGGCGGGCGAGGCGCTCGCGGCCCGGGTCGGCGAGCCGGGTTTCGAGCACGAGGAACGCGGCGAGCTGGCGCGCACCGCGTTGCTGATCCTGGCCGCCGTCACCCTGGTGGTGGTCTTCCTCGTCGCCCGGGTCGAGGCGGCCACGGCCCGCGTCGGCGTGGCGTTGATCCTCTCGATCGCCGCCGCCGTCTTTGCGACCGGAGCGGTTGCCCTCGCCGGCCACAGTGGCGCCAAGGCCGTCTGGACCTCCGTCATCGACTCGACGTCGGGGTCGTGACATCTCGGCGCTGGAGCAGCGCGATCCTGGCGACCGCCGTGCTTACCGTGGCGGCCTGCGGTTCGTCCGAGCCGTCGTCGACGGGCGCCGCCCGGTCGGCCGCAACCGGCTCAACCAACGCCTCCCCGGAACCTGCGGGATCGATCACCCTGGCCTTCGGCGGAGACATCCATTTCGCGGACTATCTCGCTCCCCTGGCCACCGATCCCAATGGCCTGGCCCCGCTGAAACCCTTGTGGGGCAATGCGGATCTGCGGATGGCGAACCTCGAGACCGCGATCACGGATGGCGGCTCCCCGATGGCCAAGGCCTTCTTCTTCCGAGCGCCCGTGTCCGCGCTGACGACCTTGGCCAATGCCGGATTGACGATCCTGACCCAGGCCAATAATCACGCGGCCGACTACGGCGAGGTGGGGCTGGCCGACACACTCGCCGCGCGGGCCGCCAGCCCGGTCCCGATCGTCGGGATCGGCAGGGACGAAACGGACGCCTTCAGTCCGCGGCTTATGAACGTCAAGGGGCTCAAGATTTCCGTCTTCGGGGCCGACCAAGTGGCTGACGAGACGACCTTGCCGCTGTTCTCGGCGGGTCCGGCCAAGGCGGGCGTCGCCAGCAGTATGCCGACCACTCGCCTCGTCGCCGCGGTCACGGCCGCACGGGCCACGGCCGATGTCGTGGTGGTCTATCTTCACTGGGGTTTTGACTACCAGACTTGCCCGGACGAGCGCTCCGTCGCCACTGCCCGCGATCTCGAGGCCGCAGGAGCCGACGTCATCGTCGGGGCGCATAGTCATCGGGTCAACGGCGCGGGGTGGCTGGGCCGCGCCTATGTCGACTACGGACTCGGCAACTTCGTCTGGTGGCGCTCGGCCGAGCCGGACTCGCGCACCGGGATTCTCACCCTGACCGTCGACCGCACCAAGGCGAGCCAACCGGCCCAGGCGAGGACGGGGCCCGTGGTGACCAGCGCGTCGTGGAGGCCGCTGCTGATCGGCCGGAACGGCATACCCGCAGAACCGGCGCCAGCAGATGCGACGCGCCTGACGGGGCTGTGGGAGGAAGCCCGCGCCTGCACGGGGTTGACCGCGGCACCGGACGCCCCCGGATAGCCGCCCGCTACTGTGGCGACATGCTCGCCGTCGCCGCCGTCACCCAGTCCACAACCGATCCCCTATCGGGCCTGTATGTCGGTGACCTCGCCGAGCCCGAGGTACCCGCCGGCTGGGTGACCATTGATGTCGTCGCCGCCGCCCTGAACCACCACGACGTGTGGTCGTTGCGCGGTGTGGGCCTCCCGGCCGACCGGCTCCCGATGATCCTCGGGTGTGATGCGGCCGGTCACGACGCCGACGGCAACGAGGTACTGGTCTATCCCGTCGTCTCCTCCCCCGGCTGGGGCGCCGACGTCACCATGGACCCGCGCCGATCGCTGCTCTCCGAGATCTATCCGGGGACGCTCGCCGAACGGGTCCGGATTCCTGCCGGCAACCTCGTCCCCAAGCCCGCGGGCTTGTCCTGGGAGCAGGCGGCGTGCCTGCCGACGGCCTGGCTCACGGCATACCGGATGCTGTTCACGAATGCCGCGGTGAGTCCCGGTGACACGATCCTGGTCCAGGGGGCGGGTGGGGGCGTCGCTACGGCCGCTATCCAGCTGGGGGCGGCGGCTGGCCTGCGGGTGTTCGCCACCTCGCGGGACGCCGCCAAACGGGAGCTCGCGCTCGACCTCGGGGCCCGCGAGGTCTTCGAGAGCGGCGCGCGACTGCCCGAGCGTGTGGACGCCGTCCTCGAAACCGTCGGCGCGGCCACCTGGTCGCACTCGGTCAACGCACTGCGCCCTGGCGGGACGATCGTCATCTCGGGGGCGACGTCCGGGGATGCCCCGGCGAAGGCCGAGCTCACCAAGATCTTCTTCAAGCAGCTGCGGGTCATCGGCTCGACAATGGGAACCAGGGAGGAACTTGCGCGCTTGGCCCGGTTTGTCGCCGAGCGGGGTATCCAACCCCGAATCGACTCGGTGATCCCCTTGGCCGAGGCGCGGACCGGGTTCGAGCGGATGGTGCGTGGGGACGTGAGCGGCAAGATCGTCTTCCGAAACTGATGCCGTCATAACACTTGTATTCTACCTAGCCCTAGGTAGACTAAAGCATGAGCACGCCATTCCGGATGACGATCCCAACCCAACGGGTATTGGCCGTGCTGCTGGCCGATCAGGGCAAGGAGCACCACGGCTATGACATTGCCCGACAGGCCGGTCTCGCGAGCGGGACGGTCCATCCGATCCTGGCCCGTCTTGAAGACGCCGGCTGGGTGAGTTCCCGCTGGGAGCAGATCGATGAGTCCGACGCGGGGCGCCGCGCCCGCCGCTATTACGCGATGACCGATGCGGGCGTGAGCGGCGCGCGTGCCGCGCTGGCCAAGGTCTGGCCCGCGCCGGTCACGGAACGCAGCCACGTCGCTCGATCGAGCGGCCTGGCCACCATCCTGAGTCCCGCCATTCTCGATTCCGCCAATCCCAACCCGATAGAAGTCTCGTCATGAGTCAGCCGAGTTTCCTCAGTCGTCGTGCCGTCGAGCTGGTGACCCTCGCTCTCCCTCGCCGCCGCGACGCTCGCACCCGACCACCCCATCCTGACCAGCACTCCACCGCTATATCCGAGCATCCGGTGCCGCCTTCACCTCGGCCACCGCTGGTCGGAGGCCTACACCGAAGACGGTCATCGCTACCTGCGCTGCCACAACTGCGGCGAGGATCGGCGCGGGTCCTCCCCCGCGCCGGAGAACGCGCTCTGGGTGGGCAATGTCGGCGGCGGCATGGGCGGAATGACCTGAGACCCTCCCGTGACGCGAAGATCCCCGGTCCTGGGTCAGCGCCGCACTAGCGTGACCTTGTGATGGCGAAGGTCGGCATCACAAGATCGGAGGAACTATGTCGGACAAGACTGCTCGGGCGACGCTGAACCGGCGCAACCTGCTCGCCCTCAGTGGCGCGGTCGCGGCGAGCGGTGCCCTGGCGGCGTGCGGCGGGAACACCGGCCGAGCGACCTCCACGACGAGTTCCGGCGCCAGCGCCTCCGCATCCGGCTCGGCCTCCGGGGGTGCGAAACCCGTTCTGCAGCAGTGGTATCACCAGTACGGCGAGGCCGGCACGCAGCAGGCGGTCGAGGGCTACGCAAAGGCCTACACCGCCGCTGACGTCAAGGTCACCTGGAAACCGGGCGACTACGACCAGACCACGGCCGCGTCCCTGCTGACCGCCAATGGCCCGGACGTCTTTGAGTACGGCAATGGCCCGACCATCGACATGATCAAGGGTGGCCAGGTCGTCGACCTGACCGGGCTGCTCGGCGACGCCGAAGCAGACTTCAACCCGGCCATGGTCAAGCGGATGACCTATGACGGCAAGTTGTGGGCGGTCCCGCAGGTCGTCGACATGCAGATTCTCGTCTACCGCAAGTCCTTGCTGGAGAAGGCCGGCGTCAAGCCGCCGGAGACCATCGATGAGTTGATGGCTGCCGCCGAGAAGCTCAACAGCGGCGACACCAAGGGCCTCTTCCTCGGCAACGACGGCGGCGTCGGTCTCATGGGTGGCCCGATGCTCTTCTCGGCCGGCGCGGACTACCTCAACGAGGATGGGTCCTTCGGCTTCGACAACGACAATGTCGTTGCGGCCCTAGGCAAATTGCGCGAGATGTTCCAGAGCAAGTACCTCCTGCTCGGCGCGCCCAAGGACTGGTATGACGGGTCCGCCCTCGCCCAGGGCCTGACCGCCATGCAGTTCACCGGCCTGTGGACCTTCCCCGACCTGACCAAGGCGCTCGGCGACGACTATGGCTGCGTGCCGTGGCCAGCCATGCCGGGCGGCAAGAAGTCGGTCGTCGTTGGCGCCTATGGCTCCTGCGTCTCGGCGAAGTCGGCGAGTGTCGATGCCGCCAAGGAGTTCGTCAAGTGGCTGTGGGTCGACCAGACCGATAAGCAACTGGACTTCGCCACGGCATATGGCTTCCACATCCCGGCGCGCGCTTCGCTGGTGCCGCAGGCCAAGACCCTGCAGTCGGGTGCGGCCAAGGATGCGGCAGCGGCCGCTCAGGAGTTCGGCCACGCGCAGAGCACGATCTTGTGGACTCCCAAGTGCAGCACCGCTTTTGGCGACATGATGACGAAGGTCGTCAAGGACGGCGCCGACGCCAAGGCCGAGATCGCCAAGGTCAAGGCGATCGCCGACGCCGAGGTCAAGCGCGTCCTGGGCTAGTCGCCGGTGACGACCTCCAGCCTTCCAGTCGATCCGTCCCCAGCGACGGCCGCCACCGCGCGGCCGTCGCTGGGGGCTCGGCTGCGCGGCCGACAGAATCAGAACCTGTGGTTCTGGGTCTTCGTCGGCCCCTTCGTCCTCGGGCTGATCATCTTCATCTACATCCCGATCATCTGGAGCATCTACCTCAGCTTCTTCGAGTCCTACAACACCGTGACGCCGACGAAGTTCGTCGGCGCCGGCAACTACCTCGACATGCTGAAGGACGAGTCTTTCCGCTCCAGCCTGGGCACCTTCATCGTCTTTGCGTTGTTCATCGTCCCAACGACCTTCGCGCTATCGCTGCTGACGGCAATCCTGGTCGCGCGCACCCGGGTCATGCAGGCCTTCTTCCGCTCGGTCTTCTTCTTGCCGACGGCCTGCTCGTATGTCGTGGCCGCCCTCATCTGGAAGATGTCGATCTTCGCGGGAGTGCGTTCGGGCGCGGCCAATGCGATGCTCGGCGTCTTCGGGGCGGACTCGATTCCGTGGCTCTCGCTGACCAAACCGCCGTGGTACTGGCTAGTGATCGTCAGCGCCCGCCTGTGGCTGCAGGTCGGATTCTACATGATCCTGTTTCTGGCGGCGCTGCAACGGATTTCGACGACCTTGTATGAGGCGGCCGCCATCGACGGGGCGAGCGGGTGGCAGGCCTTCCGCTACATCACGCTGCCACAGTTGCGGCCCACCTCAGCGGCGGTCCTGCTGTTGTTACTGATCAATGCCTTCCAGGCGTTCGATGAGTTCTACAACATCCTCGCCTCGTTCGGGACCTATCCCCCGTATGCCCGTCCGCCCCTGGTCTATCTGTATTACGTCGCCCTCGGGCAGGGCCAAGACTTCGGCCACGGCAGTGCTGGCGCGGTCATCCTGACCCTGGTCATCGCCCTGGCGGCCGTCGTCTTCAACCGCTTCTTCAGCTTCCGAGGGGAGGACTAGATCGTGGCGATCGTCGACAACTCGCGCGGAGCCAAGGTCGGGGCAACGGCTCGCTATTCGGCGCTCATCCTGGCGGCGCTGCTGTTCTTGCTCCCGTTCTACTTGTTGCTGCGCAATGCGCTGATGTCCGAGAACGATCTCGGCTCGCCGAAGTGGCACTGGCTGCCACCGACGTGGGAGTGGAGCAACTTCTCGGCGATCTTCAACGACCCCGCGCTGCCGATGACACGCAGCCTGCTGAACTCGATCGCGATCTCGGTCTTCCAGACGGCGGGTGTCCTCGTGATCAGCGGGCTGGCAGGCTACGGCCTGGCCCGCATCCCCTACCGCTGGTCGAATGCGGTCTTCTACCTGATCACCGCAACCCTCCTCATCCCGGCGGCCGTGACCTTCGTGCCGAGCTTCGTCCTCGTCTCGTCGCTGGGCTGGATATCCACCCTGCGCGGCCTAATCATCCCGGGCCTGTTCCAGGCCCTCGCGACCTTCTTATTCCGGCAGTTCTTCCTGGGCTTCCCGAAGGAAATCGAGGAGGCCGCCTTCCTCGACGGCCTCGGCTATTGGGGGACGTTCTGGCGCGTTGTCGTGCCGAACTCCTTCGGGTTCGCCGCAGCGATCGGGACCATCACCTTCATCGGCTCGTGGAACGCGTTCCTCTGGCCCCTCGTGATCGGCCGCGACCAGACGACGTGGACCGTGCAGATCGCGCTGTCGACGTTCTTGACCGCACAGTCGGTCAACCTCAGCCAACTCTTCGCCGCCGCCCTGGTCGCCATCGCGCCCCTACTGCTGATGTTCCTGTTCCTGCAGCGCTGGATCGTCGAAGGCGTCGAGCGCACCGGCATGGGCGGCGACTAGCCCCACGAAGTTCTCCGCTCCAGCGCGTTGCACCTGTCACACCTTGATGACGGTGACGAGCCCCAGACTTGAGAGAACGTCGAAGTCGTCATCTTGCGTGACGACCGGCAAGCGATTCGCCCGCGCGGTCGCGGCAATCCATAAATCGTTGACGTTGACTCGGCGCTTGGCTCCGGCGATCTCGACCCGGAGGCGTGCCCACTCGGCAGCGACCGCACCGTCGATCGGCAGGGGAAGCAACTCCGCAGCGGCCGCAAGAGTGTGTAGCCGGTGCTGTCGAATTGCCACGCTGCTCGCGGCTAGGACACTTGCCTCCAGTTCAGCGAGCGTCACAGCTCACGCGATGCGACCGTCGTCATGTGGCTCGGTGGAGCCCTCTCCCGCACACCACGGGTTGAGTCAAGCGAGGCCCTCGACGTCGGCGCGGCGGGCGATGGTGGCGGTGGCGCGGCGGCAGGCCGACTCAGGAAGGGTCGGCATGATTGCGTCCAGGAAGCCATACCGGCGCGCAATCGAGGCCTCGTATGCCGTGCTGCTCACCTTCGTGCGCGCCACCCGCCACCAGTCCGCGATATCGCCCCACCCGGGCGCGGCGAGAGAACCACCAAACTGCTGGATCGCCAGGGCGGAGCACAGGCCCGCGAAGCCCAGGCGGTCCGCGAGGGGCCAGCGAGCGAGGGTGCCAAGAACCAGTGCGGCACCGAAGACATCGCCGGCTCCCGTTGGATCCAGGGCATCCACGCGTAGCGCCGGCACCATCGCCTCCTCCCCCGTTGTGGCGTCGATCGCGAGCGCACCGTCGGCGCCATTGGTCACGACCGCGAGCGGCACGCGGTCGGCAATGGCATAGAGAGCCTCCTGCGCGGTGCGAGTGCGCGTATAGGCCATGGCCTCCACGGCATTGGGGAAGAAGGCGTGCGCGGTGGACAACCGGCTCAAGACGGACCGGTCCCATGTCTCCGTCGCATCCCACCCGACGTCAGCGAAGACCAGTGCTCCTTGTTCGTGCGACCGCGTGACCCACGCCGGGGCGGCACCCTCCTCGTGCTCGGCGAGGTCGATCATCACGGCAGCAGATCGAGGTGGTTCACCGATCAATTCGGTCGAGGCAACGGGCGCCGGATGGCCGTGCGTGACCATGGTGCGGTCACGGTCCACGGACATCGACACCGTCACCGGACTATGCCAATCAACGAAGCGACGCGAGTGGCTCAGGTCGATGTGCTCGCCGTCTTCCAGTGTGCGCCAACAGAAGTCGCCATAGTCGTCATCGGAAAAGGCCGCGGCCAGGGCGGTCCGCAACCCCAGCCGGCGGGCAGCGATCGCGAGATTGGCGATGCCGCCCGGGCAGGACGCCATCCCGTCGGCCCACTCCTCCGTCCCCGGCTGCGGGGTCCGGGCCAGCCCGGTGAAGATGATGTCGAGGAAGACCGTGCCGTGCACGAACAGGTCGACCTCGGGGCCACCGGGGGTCCGGAGGGCGGCGAGCGGGTCGAAGCGGACGTTGGGCACGGCATACCTCCTCGTGGGCCGTCGCTAGTCTCTCGTGTCCGGGCCAGCCGCCCCGGGAGGCGAGGCCGACTCGGCCATGATGGTGAGTATGAAGTTGGCGATCCTCGGCGGCGGCGGGTTCCGGGTGCCACTGGTCGTCCGCGCACTCCTGCGGGAGGCCGACTCCCCCATCACCGAGGTCACCCTGTATGACGCGGACCCCGTGCGCCTCGCCGCCATCGCCAACGTCGTGGCCCAGTCGGCGGCGAGTCTCGGCGGGCGCCCGTTACCGGTCACGACGACGACGGATGCGCGGGCGGCGCTGGCGGGAGCGGCATACGTCTTCTCGGCGATCCGGGTCGGCGGACTCGCCGGACGGGTGACGGACGAGCGTGTCGCGATCGCGAATGGCGTTCTCGGACAAGAGACGGTAGGCGCCGGCGGGATCGCGTTCGGGCTGCGCACAATCCCCGTCATCATGGCGTTGGCGCGCACCGTGCGCGAGGTCGCGCCGGCCGCCTGGGTCGTCAATTTCACCAACCCGGCGGGGATGGTGACGGAGGCGATGTCCACAGAGCTCGGCGATCGGGTCATTGGTATCTGCGACTCCCCGTTGGGCCTCGCCCGGCGGGTGGCGCGTTCGCTGGGGCGGCGTGTCGAGGACTGTCGTATCGACTATTCGGGGCTGAACCATCTGGGGTGGTTGCACGGCCTGCACGACCGGGACGGTGACCTGGTGCCCCGGTTCCTCGCCGACGATGCGGCCGTCGCGGGGACCGAGGAGGGCGAGATCTTCGGCGTCGACTGGCTGCGCTCACTGGGAGCCGTGCCTAACGAATACCTCCACTACTACTACTTGCACCGGGAGGCGCGCGCCGAGCAGCGTGGCGCCGGCCATCGCACCCGGGGCGAGTTCCTGGCCAGCCAGCAGCAAGGCTTCTTCAATCGCATCACGGCGGCGCCGGAGACGAGCTTGACGCAGTGGGAAAGCGTTCTAGCCGAACGAAATGCGACCTATATGGCGGCCGCCCGGGGGG
>NZ_HF571038.1:1590936-1647580 GCF_001046875.1 Nostocoides jenkinsii Ben 74 | reverse complement strand
AGGAAATCCTCGACGAGATGGCCACCGGCTGGGGCCGGGCCGCCGTTGACCTCGTCCCGCGCCTGAACCGGCTGATCTTCGAGCGGGGCTTCGACAAACTTATCGACGTCGATCCGGGTGAGTTGCGGCGACTGCGCGAGACGACCAGCACCAAGCCGGTCATCTTTTTGTGGTCGCACCGATCCAACCTCGACAGCGGCGTGTTCCTCGTGACGCTGCACGAGAACGGCTTCCCGCTGCCGCACCTTTTTGCCGGCATCAATATGTCGTTCGGACCGATGGGACTGATCCTGCGCCGGGCTGGCTTCATCTTCATCCGGCGCTCGTTCGGCGATGACCCGCTCTACAAGTACGTTCTCCGGGAGTTCATCGGCTACCTCTCCGAGAAGCGGTTCAACTTGAGCTGGTCGATCGAGGGGACGCGCTCGCGGACCGGCAAGATGTTGCCGCCGAAGCTCGGTCTGCTCAGCTACTCCGCCGATGCCTACCTTCAGGGCCGTACGGATGACGTTGCGCTGCAGCCGGTTTCGATCAGCTTCGATCAGCTTCACGAGATCACCGAGTATGCCGACTACGCCCGCGGCGGCAAGAAGGCCGCCGAGGGCATGTCCTGGCTCTACAACTTCGTCAAGGCTCAGGGCGAGCGGCACTACGGCAAGGCGTATGTCCGTTTCCCCGAGCCGGTCTCGATGCGCGAACTGCTCGGGCCGCCCGACGGGCACCTCGCCAACGACTCGGCCGAGCACCGGCTGGCCCTGCAGAAGATGGCCTTTGAAGTCGCCTGGCGGATCAACGAGGCCATGCCCGTGACCCCAACCGCCGTGGTCACCACGATCCTGCTTGCGGCGCAAGGTGTGGGCTTGACCAGCGAGCAGATTGGTCGCGGGATCCAGGACGTCCTCGACTACTGCCACCGGATGGGGGTGCCCCAGGCTGCGAGCCTGGCCAGCCTGAACAAGGTCTCGGGGGTGGAGGCGACCCTGAAGTCCCTCGCCAGCGGCGACGGTCCAGTGACCCGCGTGGATGGCGCCCGGGATGTCGTCTGGCTCATCGAAACCAAGGACCAATTGCGGGCGACCTTCTATCGCAACTCGCTCGTCCACGTCATCTTGCTGAGCGCCATCTGCGAGATCGCTCTGGTGTTGGCGGCGCAGCGCAGTCCCGCCGGGCCGGAGCGGATCGACACGTTCTGGCAGTCCGTCGATCGACTGCGTGACCTGCTGAAGTTCGAGTTCTACTTCAAGGAAAAGGCCGTCTATCGGCAGCGGATCGAGGCCGAGATGGACCGCACCGGCGCCGATTGGCGCGAGCGGCTTCAGGCCGCCGAGGTGGACATCTCGGGACTGCTGCGTGATCGGCGGCCGGTGTCCGCGCCATACGCCCTAGCTCCCTTCTTCGAGGCCTATGAGATCGTCGCCGACGTCCTGGCACACCAGGAGATCGCCGGTCCGATCGACCGGGCCGCGGTCAAGAAGGAGGCTCTCGCCCTCGGTGACCAGTGGCTGGCACAGCACCGCATCTCCTCGGCGGAACCGGTGTCGGCGCTGCTATTCGAGACCGCCCTGCAACTAGCCGACAATCAGGGCGTTCTGGCCGAGGGTGACGATCGGGCCGAGCGCGCGAAGGCCTTCCGGGCGGAATTGCACAACATCCACGGCGCCATCGACGTGATCGATGGGGTCGCGCGGCAGATCTTCATCGAGCAGGCGTGGCCGGAGCGGGCGGCGTCGCGCGCCAAGGCCGTCATCGACGGCTGATCACCCCGCCAAGTCACCCCGCCAGGCCCGCCAGCAAGTTGATCGACGCGGCGATGATGACGGTGCCGAAAAGGTAGGACAGGCCGGCCTGGCGGATGGCGATGCGGCGGATCTCGCTGGTCTTGAGGTCGGTGTCGGAGATGGCGTACGTCATCGCGACGGTGAAGGCGAGATAGACGAAGTCGCTGTAACTCGGCGGCTCGTCCTGGTGGAGGTCGACGCTGTCGGGTTGTGCGTTGAACCAGTGCCGGGCATAGCGCATCGCGAAACTCGTCGGGATGAGCAGCCAGGCCGCGCCGACGGTGGCGAGGGACAGGATGGCCTCGGCGAAGCGTTGGTCGGCGGGGGTGCTGCCGGTCAGGAGCATCATGCCGACGCCAGCCAGGCTCGCCAGCGAAGCGACGACGACGATTAGGTCGACGAAGGATCGACCGGCGTCGAGGCCGTGCACTAGGTCGCGAGTCCGGTCGGCGTCGGCGCGCATCATGACGCTGAGCAGCGGGATGGCGAACACCAGCGACGTGACACAGAAGGCAAGCAGGAGCTTGCCGATGATGCCGGCGTCGGGCGGGGTCGGCACGAGCCACGCGACGATCGCGCCGACGGCGGCACCGATCCCGAGGCGACTGATCTTGTTGGGGGCGTGGTGTTTGCGCGGTTGCGAACTCTGCGACCTCGAGGGCATGAAGCTCACCCGACCGCTGCGCGCAGGCCGGCCTGAAACGCCAGGATTCGCGGCAACGCGGCCCGGACCGCGTCCGGGCCGGCCGCCAGCGAAAGACGAATGTGCTCGTGTCCGTGCACCGGGTCGAAGTCGACGCCCGGCGTGAGCGCCACGTCCTGCTCCGCCAAAAGAGCACGGCACCACGCCACGCTGTCGGGGTAGGGGCCAAGCAAGGGGGCGATGCCAGCATACACATAGAACGCGCCGTCCGCGGGGGCGACGTCCACCCAGCCGAGGTCGGGGAGGGCGGCAAGAACGAGTTCCCGGGCCTCGGCGAAACCGTCGACGGCGGCCTCGCATTCGGCATACGCCTCGGGGGTGAAGGCGGGGATGGCGGCATGCTGGGCCGGGACGGGCGCGCAGAGGGCGAGGTTGCCGGCGAGGGCATCGATGGGGCCGGCGAGGTCGTCCGGCATGAGCATCCAGCCGAGGCGCCAGCCGGTCATACCCCAGTACTTGCTGAACGACGAGATCACGATGCTGTCGCGCGACGTGCTCCACGCGCAGGTGCCAGGGGAGCCAGTGAACGTCACCCCGTGGTAGATCTCGTCACTCACCACGCGGACGTCATGTTCGGCGGCCCAGGCGAGGATCGCGGCGAGTTCGTCGTCGCGGATCATCGTGCCGGTGGGGTTGGCGGGGCTCGCGATGACCAGACCGGCCAGGGGGGCTTCGGCGTGTGCCCTCGCGAGCAGCGGGACGGTGGGCTGGAAGCGCGTGCTCGCGCCGGTGTCCAGGGAGACCACCTCGACGCCGAGCGAAGTGAGGATATTGACGTATGCCGGGTAGCCCGGCCGCGCGACGGCGACCCGATCGCCGGGCTCGAAGGCGGCGAGGAAGGCGAGCAGGAAGGCTCCCGAACTCCCGGTGGTGACGCAGATCTGGTCCGGGTCGAGGTCGAGGTCGTACCAACGGCGGTAGTGCCCGGCGAGTTGTTCGCGGAGTGGCCGGATGCCGCGGGTTTCGCTGTAGCCCAAGGGGATTCCGTCAGTCAGGATGCGGGCGCCGGCGGCCCGGACCGCGCTGGGCGCACCTTGCCCGGGCTCGCCGGCGCACAGGCTGATCACGTCACGACCTTGTGCGCGGGCCTCGGCCACCGCCTGCAAGACCGTCATCACGGTGAATGGCGGAACGAGGGCGCGGCGCGCGGGCTGCATAGGCATAAGGACAGGCAACCACACGCCGTGATCTCGGACGGGCGTGGACCAGCGTGACGCTGGGTGGACGCGTGCTGCGGGGGTTAACCAGTCAGCGCGCGGGGGTCAACCAGTCAGGGCGGGGGTCAACCAGTCAGGGCGGGGTCAACCAGTCAGCGGTGGGGCTGGCGAGAGGTAGGTGTGGCCCGTAGGCGTTTGCAGCACTGTCACATGCGTGCTGGGGCCGGCTTGGCGTGCCAGGTGCGTGTTGGGATCGTCCTCCGGCCCGGCGGCGTAGCCCGCGACCTCCCGCCTCGACAACACCCTGGACGTGAATCCGGGGAGGTCCTTGGTGTGATTGCAGCGCGCCGACAAGCCCTGGCCGTTGGCTAGTGCCGTCGGGCCTTCTTCGCTTGCGGGCTGGACGTGATCGGCGTGGCGGATCAGTGCATCGCAGTAGGGGCGACGACACCGATCGTCGCGCAGGATCAACGCCTCCCGAAGCCAGGGTGGGAAGAGCCGCCGGACAGAGTCGACGGCTGCGAGGTCTCGACCGTCTGGCGTGGTGAAGATCCGTCTGAGCCATACCGTCGCCGGGGCGCCATCGCCGGGATCGAGACCTCGCAGCAGGTGAGCCCGGGCCAGCGGAGCGGGGAGCGGTCCGTGGCCCACGATGCGGGCGGGCACGTTGGCGGACGTGGCGAGCTCGGCTGGCGCTGCGCTCTCCGGCGACGCGCTGCTATCCCGTGGCGCACGGCCGTTCGATGGCGCGGCCCCCCTCAGTGACACGCTGCGGTTGGATGGCTCGGCTTCGTCTGGTGAGTCGTTGGCCCAGGTTGCCTCGTGCGCGTCGTTTTGCGGTGACACGTCCTCGGCGCTGTCCGCCGACGAGGGGACGTTCATGAGCGAGGTGGCCGGCATCACGAGGTTGAGGGCGACGGGCTGCGCTTCGCCCGGGCTCAGCCCCCGGAGCCACCGCAAGGCCGTGTCGGCCATGACCTGGGCGTGGGTACGGTCGGCGAGCGGGTCAGACTCCTCGTGGTGACCCGCGACAACTGCCGTCGCATGCCGATGCACGGAGGCGAGCGAGCCGACGATGTCGGTCAACGGCCCGAACACGGTCAAGTAGGCCATCCCATCCGGAGCCGGTCGAGTCCAAACGCCGCGATCCGTGAGCGCGCGGGCGTGCTTGGCGACGACGCTCTCCGGGTCCAGTTCGGCGGCAAATCGAGCCACGATCGAGCCAAGGCGTCGAGGTGTGCTCCCGACGAGCCGTGGGCCGATCATGCCGTCGACCTGGCCACGGTGTTCTTCGCTCAACACGGCTGTCTCGCGCACCACCGCCTGGGCGTGCCGCTGGTCGATCCATCCGGCGGTCAAGGCGGCGCGAGTCTGGGGCAGGCCAGGCAGCGCTCGGGCCACCGTCAGGTGATGATCGGCGGTGGCGGGGGAGCAGCGCCGGGCTAGAGCCACCTGGCCCGGGACTCCCTGACGGGCTGCCCGCAGTGACCGACCCTCGGCCAGCGCGTCACGAATTGTGTTGCGCGAGAATGCCAATGTCGCGCGGGCCTGAGCGGCGTCGATGCAGCCCTTGAGCCGTTCGAGGCCGGAAATCACATCGATGAGCTCCGCGGTCGCATGGCGCTCCGAGCCGCTGTCTGCGCCACCCACCTCGGCTGGGCCGCCGTCCCTCGCGCTGCCGTCGGGGGAGTCAGCCTCGATGCCAGCGAACCAATCCACGAGCGAACGCAGCCGCTGCGTGACTGAGGGGGCGGGCGCGGCATACGCCTCGTGCCCTGTCGCCGACATCTCGTCCGTGACCCAGGTGCCCTCATCCGGCGGGGGCCAGTCGGACGAATAGTCGACGTCCTCCTCGCTGCAGTCCTCGAGCAGGTAAGCGACGATCTCGCCGAACTCATCGACCGCCGGGACCAAGACTGGCGGCTCCCAACCCGGCGCGCCCACCGGGAGTGATGGCCGCAGCCGAGCCGCATCCTCCTCCGCCCGATTGGCCTCGCCGTCCCACCAGCGCCCGCCGAATGACCGGGACGAGGTCCCGGCCCGGTCATTCGGCAGATAGGCGATGGTCATGGGATAAATAATACACCTGTTTCGAACACAAGTGCAATACCCACCCAACATCTCAGTTTCAGCTACGCCGGTGCGACGCTGAACAGCTCCCCGACGTCGCAACCCAGCACGTCGCAGATCGCCGTCAGCGTGCTGTAGCGAATGGCCTTGGCGCGATTGTTCTTGAGCACCGACAGGTTCACGACCGTGACGCCAACGGCATCCGCCAGGGCGGCGAGCGTCATACCTCGTTCGTCGAGCAGGCGATCGAGATGACAGACGACTCGGTGGGGTTCGTCGACCGGCATGTCAGACCAAGCCCTCGACGTCGTCACTCAGGCGCGAGCCCACCTTGAACGCCTCGGCGAGTAGGGCGGCGACCAGGCCCAGAGTCATCGGCAGCCACGGCAGCGACAGGGTGAAGCCGGGTTCGAGCCCGCCGAGGTCCATCGAGCCGATCAGCGATCCGTCGATCGCCTCGCGCGCCAGGGCGGCCACCGGCAGTCCGAGCATCAGCGCGAAACCAATGGCCCGCAGGCGTGTCACCTGGGCCGGGGCAAACGGTTGCCCCGCCCCGACCGGCACCATGAAGCGCAGGAACAGAATGATGCAGCCGATCACGACCGCGGAGGTGAGCACGCCGGGGAGCAGGTCGAGCACGCGCGCCCCGATGCCGGCATCCGAAAAGTCGATCGCGTAGTCGCCGGTCCCATAGTGCACGCCGGCGCGGTCGAGTTCGGGGACTGTGATGGTGGTGCTGAGGGGCAGCGGGATCGGGTCGCCGGCGATCCAGCGCTGCACGCTGGCGCCCACGGTGCTCAGGAGTGTGCCGGCGCCGACGGCGCCGAGCAGGATGGTGAGACCGATCCGGTCGGTGCGATCGAAGGCGAGCCAGTCCCTCTTGGTCCTGCTGCCGGTGCTGTGTGCGTTCATGCGATCCCCTCCAATATCGATTGTCGATGTTATCGAGAATCATTATGCATATCGACAAACGATGTCAAGTTCTGCGGCTCCAGGCGGGTCGGGCGAGGCGTCCGAGGATGCCGATGGCGAACACGGCCACCCCCGCAAGGACGGCCTCGCGGGGGAGTGTGACCACGAGGATGAGGCAGCCCGCCAAACCAAGAAGGTTCACGCCGCGCGGAACCCGCCGATCGGAGGCGGGCTGACGCAAGGCCGACAGATTGGTGATCGCGTAATAGACCAGCACGCCCACTGACGAGAACCCGATCGCGCCGCGCAGATCGAGGAGCAGAACCAACCCCACCACGAGTATGCCGAGCCCCGCCTGCGCGCGATCCGGCACCTGATGACGCGGGTCGACGGAGGCGAGCCAGGCGGGCAGGTCACGTTCCCGCGCCATCGCCAAGGTGGTGCGTCCGACCCCCGCCATCAGCGCCAGCAGTGCGCCGAGGCTCGCGGTCGCGGCACCGATCCGAATGACGGGGCCGTACCACGGCGCGCCGACCGCTGTCGCCGCATCGGCGAGGGCGGTCGACGAGTCCGCCAGCCGCCCACCCAGGGTGGTGGACAGCGCGAGGCCCACCGCGGCATACAGGGCAATGGCGGTGGTCAAGGCAATGACGATCGCGCGGGTGAGCACCTCGGGACGCCGCACTTCCTCGGCGAGGGTGGCGATCCGGGCATACCCGGCGAAGGCGAAGAACAGCAGTCCGGCCCCTTGAAGCACGCCGGCCGCGCCGCTCGCCGGCGTCGGGAGGGGATCGGGCGGCGACATCGGCTCCCGGGTCCACGTAAGCACGAGGAAGCCGAGGAGAACGGCGCCGGTGAGCAGGAGGAGGAGGCGCGCGGCATGCGCCGTGCGGGTAACTCCGTGCAGGTTGAGGCCGGTGAGGACCACGACGGCGAGCGCTGCTGTCGTCCGCCTGAGCCAGCCCTCGGTGGGGACGGCGTAGGCGGCGAACGTCATCGCCATCGCGGCGCAGGAGGCGGTCTTGCCGATGACGAATCCCCAGCCGGCGAGGAAGCCCCACCACGGCCCGAGCACCTCGCGCCCGAAGAGGTAGGTCCCGCCGGAGCTGGGATAGCGCTGGGCGAGTTGGGCGGAGGCGAGGGCGTTGCACCAGGCGACGCCGGCCGCGACCGCCAAGGCGAGCATCAGGTGGGACCCGGCCGCGTGGGCTGCCGCCGGGAATGCGGCAAAGACGCCCGCGCCGATCATCGCGGACAGGCCGACCGTGACGGCGTCGCCCGTACCGAGCCGGCGGGCAAGTTCCCTCGAGCCGCGTTCGCTCATGACGTCGACGCTAGGGCACGTACGGCGCCGTGTGCCTGATCAGCGGGTTTGATCGAGGAGAGACTCGGGATCAGCGACCGAAGAGCCGGCTCAGTAAGCCGCCCGACTTGGGTTCGCCCTCATGTCCGGCGCACCACTGGCCGGCGGGGACATTCGCCTTCACCTGGGCGACGTGCTGGCCGCAGCCGGCCCAGGTGGTCTTGCCGCAGGTCTTGCAGGCAACGGGTCGGCACATGGTGAACTCCTTCGGGTTGTTGTCGGCATGATACCCGGTGGGGTATACCTTCGCACTGCTCAGGTCGACTCGACCGTCGTAACGACAGTGGTCACGGACGGGGCACGCGGCGTCGAGGAGAATCCGAAGCGGCACGGCGGATCGACGGGACCCAACTCCCCGAGGTCGGCGCCGTCCAGGCG
Source organism: Nostocoides jenkinsii Ben 74 (assembly GCF_001046875.1). Classification (GTDB taxonomy): domain Bacteria; phylum Actinomycetota; class Actinomycetes; order Actinomycetales; family Dermatophilaceae; genus Nostocoides_A; species Nostocoides_A jenkinsii. The sequence goes on along the minus strand of NZ_HF571038.1, from coordinate 1,639,219 downwards.
GGCGGTGAGGGACGTAACCGCGCGGAGGTCGGTCGCGGCATACCACTCCCGTCGCCCGGGGCGAGCGATCCCGCGCGTCCGCACCCCTCGGAAGGCCACCCGGGCAATGGGGTCGACGGCGCTCGCCCAGGCCGGGCTCGTCGCGACGACGTGAGGTATGCCGCGCAGCGCCCACCCCAGCGGCCGTCGCCTCCCGAGCGCGAGACTCAGGCTGAGCGAGGGGGCGCTCAGATGCCACTGGGAAGCGCTGCGCTGCAACGCAATCGGCTCGATGCGAGTCTCATCGAAGGTGTAGGTCTCGGCTACGAAGTCGCGGACCTCGGGGGTCGGCGCGAGGAGGATGCGGTGGCCATCCGGGCGCTCGATCATCACATCGGCGAAGCGGCCGTATGGGGAGTGGTCCCACACGCCGATCACCAGGCGCGTTCCGCTCGTGGTTCCGACCCCGGCGATGGCTCCGTGGAAGCGGTGCCTCACCGGTGCTCCACCGTGAGGTTCGCGCTGTTGCCGCGTCGGTCGAGGCGCCATGCCTGGGTGGTGCCCAAGGCGTCCAGCATGGTCCGGTCGTGCGTCACGACGAGCATTGTGCCGTCGAAGGCGACGAGTGCGGCCTCCAACTGCTGGATTCCGTCGACGTCGAGGTGATTGGTCGGCTCGTCGAGGATCAGGGTGTTGACTGCGCGTCCTTGGAGGATCGCGAGGCCCGCGCGCGTGCGCTCACCGAGAGATAAGGAGGAGCAGGGGCGGCCGATGGCGTCCGCGCCGAGGCCGAACTTCGCCAGGAGCGTGCGGACCTCGGCCATGTCTGTCGTGCGGAGCGCGCGGGCCATGGCATCGAGCAGGTCATCGTCGCCGTTGAGAAGGTCGCGGCTCTGGTCGAGGGTGCCAATCTGCACTCGGCCGCCCCAGGAGAGTCGCCCCGCGTCGATCGGCGTCTGGCCCAGGATGGCTTGCAGCAGCGTGGATTTTCCGCTCCCGTTTGGCCCGAGTAGCGCGACGCGCTCGCCCCGCGCGAGGTGGGTGGAGACTGGGCCGAGGCGGAAGTCGCCGCGCTTCACCTCGACCTGGTCGAGGGTCAGGACGACATCCGCGGATGGTGGCGCCTGCGCGATCGTGTAGCGCAGTTCCCATTCCTTGCGCGGCTGCTCGACGGTCTCCAGTCGCTCCGCCGCCGCCCGAACCCGGGCGGCGCGCTGGTCCATGCGCTTGGCCTGGTCCTCGGCATACTTCTTGGCGATGCCGCCGTGCGGGCCGAGATCGGCCTTTTGGGCGCGCCCCTTTGCGGCCCATTCGCCCTGGCGGCGGGCGCGCGCGATGAGGGTGCCGCGTTCGGCGGTATAGGTCTCGTAGGCAGCCACCGCCTGCGACCGCGCCAGCGCCTTGGCGGCGCGATATTCCGACCAGCCGCCGGTGTAGTGATTGACGGCCTGCTGGTGCAGGTCCAGTTCAAGGACCGCGGTGGCTACGTCGTCGAGAAAGCGCCGGTCGTGGGAGGCGACGACTACGGGGCCACTCACCACTCGGAGGTATGCCGCGAGCACCCCCAACCCGGCCTGGTCCAGATTGTTGGTGGGCTCGTCCAGAAGCAGGATGTCGTGGCGGCTGAGCAGGATCGAGGCGAGGGAGGCGCGCGCGGCCTGCCCGCCCGACAACTCGCCGAGTGGTTTGTCGGGGGCGACGTCGAGGCCGACGCGGGCCAGGGTCTCGCCGAGCCGCGCGTCCAGGTCCCCGCCGCCGAGCGCGAGCCAGCGCTCGAGGGCCACGGCATACCGATCGTCCGCGCCGTACTCGCCGGCGGTGAGTGCCGCTGTGGCGCAGTCGAACTCGGCCTGGGCGGCGGCGACGCCGGTGCGGCGCGCGGCATACTCCAGGATTGTTTCGTCGCCGCGCGGCGGCGACTGAGGGAGGTAGCCGACGGTCGCGTCGGCGGGGGAGGTGCGAACCGCGCCGCTGTCGGGCACGTGCTCGCCGGCGACGATGCGCAGCAGCGTCGACTTACCGGCGCCGTTCGGGCCGACCGCCGCTATGACGTCGCCGGGACCGACGACCAGGTCGAGATCGGCGATCAGCGGGCGCGCGCCGAAGCCGGCCGCGAGGGCAGAAATGTGCAGGGAAGGGGGCATGGGAGACCTCGAAATCGCTCGACGGATGGGGGCGAGAGGTCAGTTCCACATGCCTCCAGGCTCCGCCACCGCCCCGCCGCGCGTCAAATCGATTCGGCAAGCACGCGATGGCGGACCATCGCCTCAACGAGACCTCAGGCGTATGCCGCACAATCAGCAGCACCATGGACACGCTGCTGAGCAAGATCCTGCACCAGCCCAGCTGGCTGATCTACACGATCGTCGGACTCGTCGTCTTCGTCGAGGACGCCTTCTTTGTTGGTTTCGTCGTGCCGGGAGAGACGGTGGCCGTGCTCGGCGGCGTCGCGGCGAGCCTGGGCGAGGTCAATGTGTGGCTGCTGGGGCTCATCGTTGTGCTCGCCGCAATCGTCGGGGACAGCGTCGGATACGAGATCGGGCGCATCTGGGGGAGTCGGATCATCGCGCACTCCTTCTTCGACAAGCGACGCAGGCAACTCGACAACGCGCAGGCGTTCCTGCGTCGACGCGGGGGCTGGGCCGTCTTCCTCGGTCGGTGGACAGCCTTCTTCCGGGCCGTGATGCCGGCCTTGGCCGGGACCGCGCACATGCCCTATCGCACCTTCTTGCCGTGGAACGCGATCGGCGGAATCTGTTGGGGCGCAGCGGTCGTGGCACTCGGATTCTTCGCCGGTCACTCGTATCAGCGGGTTGTGACGCGGTTCGGCCAGGGGTCGGCGCTCGTCGTCCTGGCGATCGTCATACTCGCGGTGCTCTGGCACTGGACCAAGCGCAGGCATACCCTCGCCGAGGAGGGCATCGAGTAGGAATTCGGGTTTCCTGCACGTCGATTGGCCGTCGGCTCACGTCGCCCGCTCGGCCACCCGGATGCCGATGGTGACAACATCGCCAAGGCCGACGTCCTCCGCCCACTGAACCACGACCTTCACCGGAACGAGATAGGTCCCACCGCGCGGCATCAGCGAGGTCTCGAAATCGGTCTCACCGATGCGCGCGTGCGCCGCGATGCACCCCCAGCCGTAGCTGAGTTCCGGCCGCTCCCGCAGTTCCGCTGAGACCTCTGCCGGGGTCGGAACGAAGAGGTATGGCGCGGGCCCTCGCCACTCGATTACCTCGCCGACAAACTCAAACTCCATGGATTCACGGTAGGGCATGTGCCTTCGCAGCGTGCAAAAAGGGGCAGTCACTAGCCGAAAAAACGGATAGTCACTATCCTTTAATGTATGCCGATGGCGACTGGCCAGTACCTACCCCGACACGTCGACCAGGCACTTGCTCGGGCGCTCGAGTCCTCGCCCATCGTGATCCTTGATGGGCCGCGAGCGGTGGGTAAGACCACTACCGCGTCACGCGTGGCCGCCACGTCGGTGCTGTTGCCGCGGGACCTGCCAACCCTGATGGTGGACCCGGAAGCCTTCCTCCGCGCGCTTGCCCCGCCGGTCCTGGTTGACGAGTGGCAGCTGGTGGGGACGGATCTGCTTTGGACAATCAAGGGCATCGTCGACGCAGACCCGATGCCGGGTCGCTTCCTCCTCGTGGGCAGCGTGGAACCGGCGGCGTATGGTCCGACCTACCCCTTGACCGGGCGCGCCGCACGACTGGTCATGCGGCCGATGACGAAGGCTGAGTTGGCCGGTCGCGGTGGCGAGCCAACCTTCGTGGAACGCGTTCTCGCCCAAGACCACCCGCCACTTGGCCGTTCGTCGGAAGCAGGCTTCGAACTGGAGGCGCTGGCCAGGCCGGGCTTCCCCGGCGCTCGCGACCTGCCCGATGCGCAGCTCTTTCTCGACGCCTACGCCACCATCGTTGCCCAGCGTGCGGGAGATGAAGGGCGAGACGCGTCGCGGTTGCTCCGGTCACTTCGAGTTCTGGCGACTCTCACGGGGCAAACGGTCCCCGATCAACGCATCTGGGAAGCTGCGGATATCACCAAAGTGACGTGGAAGAACTATGACGATCTGCTGTCGCGAGTGCACCTCTCGGCGGGGGTGGCGGCATACGAAAGCAATCGTCTCAAGCGACTGACGTCGTATCCCAAGCGCTTTCTGGCCGACACGGCGATGGCGCTGGTTCTGTCGAATCTGCGTATTGAGGACCTCCGGGCCGATCCCACGCTGGCCGGGCGTTTCCTGGAGAGCTACGTCGTCCAGCAACTGCGGCCCCAGGCAGACCTCGTGCACAGGGGCTTGATGCACGTCCGGACCGGGGCTGGCGAGCACGAGGTCGATGCGCTCCTCGAGACCCCCAGCGGCGTGCTTGCGTTCGAAGTCAAGCTGGGGACGCGGCCAAGCGCCGCCGAAGCCAAACAGTTGGATTGGCTTCGCGACGGCTTAGGTGGGCGCTTCGGTCACGGGTATGTGGTCTATACGGGCCGCGATTGTTACTCCCTGTCCGAGCGGGTGACCGCTCTGCCGGTGGGCCTTCTCTGACGGTCCCGATTGCCTACGCCGGCTCGTTCTCGATCGTGGGTTACGTCGTTGCTCGCCACCGGTGACTCGCCATGCCTCAGGGGTAACCATGAGGCATGGGAGGTCAAAACAGGCGCTCGCCCCTGATTGGCGCGGGGTGGGGTGTCCTTCTCGCCGCCGTCACGCTGACGGGTTGCTCGGGCGCTGTCGATGGGAAGATCGTTCGGGCACACGGGTCGAGCGACTCGGCCACCCTGTCGTTGACAGTCTCTGCGTGCGAACTGAAATACAACGTCGATGTGGCGCAGGACTCGGAGCAGGTTCGGGTCCGCGTCACAGGGCACCGATCCGGCAACGGCTCGCCCGACTGCGCTATGGGGTGCTCGTTCTACTGCGTGACCCGCTCGGCTCGCGCACGGTCATCGACGAGACGACCGGTAAGGCGGTCACGGTGGACGCGCCCGTGCCCCTGCCGTAACTCGGCGGGAAGCCGTTTGACGCAGGTGGATGGCCGGTCATGGGCCAGCGCGAATGCGCAGCGTCAACGCTCTCAGGTCGCACATTGTTCGCCGAGCCGCCCCAGCCCTTCTCTGGACAAGTGGGCAAGGGGCTGTCGGCGCCCGCGCCTATCGTGAGATGGTCTTAGCGAGGAGGTGAACGGGATGACCGAGGGCTTGAGGCTGACTGTCGGTGGTGATCACGCCGCCGTCGCGGCAAAGGCCGTCCACGAGGCTTTGGGTGCCGCGCTTGCTCTCCTCACTGATGCCGCAGCCGAACTCGATGTCGCCGGCGGGGCGTGGACCCTTGACGAATTGACCTTGGGGTCGGCCTCGATGGTTTTGTCGAACCCCGCCGCGGATGGGGCAGTGGTTCTCGTCAGTCAAGGCTTAGAAGAGTTGCGACGCGCGCCTCGCATTCCTGCGCGTTGGAGCCCACAGATGGTCCGCCAGGCCCGCGACCTTGGGCAGTTGGTCGGGCGTCGGGGTGTCACGTATGTCAGTTTGGGGCGCGCGACCGGACCGTTGCAGGCCGTTGACGGGGAGGTGACCGCACATGCCGGGGCAGCCCTGGCGCCCAAGGAAACTGCTATCGGGACTGTCGTGGGAACTGTTGACATGTGGCAATCCAGAAAGGGCCGGACCGTCGGTCTCACCCTCGATTCTGGAGAGACCGTTCGAGCCACATATCCAGCCGACCTCACCGAAAAGATCCTTCATGAAGCGGTTGGACATCGCGTCACTATCTCGGGAGAGATACAGCGGAACGGGGCTGGACAGCGAGTCTTGATCAGCATCTTGGACGTGGAGCAAGCAGCGCGACCTCTGCCTATGGACATCGCAGCTTTGGCTGGACTTTACGCGGATGTTGCAGCGGCAGGCGTCAGCGTCTCCGACGTCCTGGAGCACCGCGAGTGAAGGCGAGCGTTCCCCGGGCCTATTTCGACACGAGCGTTTTCGTCGCGGTACTCCTCGGACCTGAAGCGGAGAGTCATGAGGCCGCCCTGACCGCTGTCGCGGCGGCCCAGCAGGGTCGGATGACGGGGGTCGTTTCCGCATTGGTCGTGGCTGAGGTTGTTGGAGCGCCGGCCGGCCGGATCTGCGGGTTCATGACCTGAGGCACACGGGCGCCGTCATGGCAGCGCAGTCGGGCGCTACCCTCGCTGAGCTCATGGCGCGGATCGGGCACTCGACACCGCAAGCCGCCTTGCGGTATCAACACGCTGCCCAAGCCCGCGATGCTGTCATCGCTGCCCGAATGTCCAAGGAGGCCAAGAAGTGGGCCAAGCGCCCGCCACATGACGAAACCCCAGCGATGTGGCCAAGGCCAGGGATCGTTCCGGGGTCTTCGTCTAGGACTATAGCTGAGGGACGAGCGTGATCCAAGCCCTGTCCACTACGAGCGGCTCCGCGAACTTCTCTGCGCCGAGCGCCTTGGCTCCTACCTCGAGGCGGCCGATGGCGACCTCGACGGCGCCTTCGCCCTCTACGAATGGAACATCGAGGCGTCGGCGGCGACCCTTTCACTGGCTGCGATGGTCGAGGTCGTGGTTCGGAACTCACTTGATCGACAGATGACCGAGTGGGCGCTCAAGCGCGGGAAGGTGGACTGGCTGGTTCATGCGCCCCTTGACGTTCGCGCAAAGCTGGACGTGCAGAAGGCAAAGGAGCGCGCTGCACTCGGCCGGCGTCGAGTGACCCATGGCCACGTCGTTGCAGAGCTGAATCTTGGCTTCTGGCGCTACCTCGTAAGCAAGCGGTACTACGCGGCCCTCTGGGTGCCGAACCTCCGTCACGCATTCCCGAGGACGACGGCCCAGGCTGCCGAGCACCGCACACGCGTCGAGAGCGACTTGGAGCAGCTTCTCTACCTCAGGAACAGAGCCGCGCATCACGAGACCATTCACCGCCGCGACCTGAAGGCCGACCTCGACCGTGCGATCGCGCTCCTGAGCTGCATCGATCCGGAAGCAGCCCGCTGGTGTCGGCAGCGCGAGGCCCTGTCTGCCGTTCTTGCGCTCAAACCGATCTAGAGTCACCTCGATCGCGGGATCGTGAGCCCGCTGGGAAGTGGTGCGAGCGAATACACTTGTGTCATACCGCCCGGCCCCTCAGGGGCCGGGTTTACTCATGTAGCGTCGCAATCGCGGTGTAGCCCGCGGCGGCATCGACAGAGCGGGCGAAGCGTCATCGGGGTCAACTGGCTGTTGGTATGCGGATCATCAGCCGGTCGACGTCCTCCGGGGTCAAGACGGATAACGCGGGGTCCATTGCGGTAGGCGCTGAGGGCGCCGGCGGCGATCCTGCGTCGGAGGGTGCGGGTGCTGAGTCCAGTCCTCTCGGCGGCCTGGGCGAGTGATTCGAACTGACGACGGGGCTTCTGTGTCATGGCATGACCTCCTTCGTCTTCCCAAAGCGAGAAGATCGCCGCGGAGGGTCACGTCATGGACGTGAAACTCGAAGACGTAGGAACCATGACAATCGTCCCAACACTGTTGGGACGACTGCGCGATCTGGCCATACCTGCGCGAAGGCGGGCATCGCGTTCAGTCATTAGTCCTCGCGAAGCATCCAAACCCTCTCCATCGGGATGCGGGCTCTGACGTCCTCCGGCAGTCGGTCGTAGTTGCGTTGGACCGCGGCGATCACATCTGACGCATCCCACACCTTGACGCGGAACCGCTGGTGTTTGACCGCGTCCCTGGCCGGCTTGCTCAGGCCTGTCCAGGTCGCGAGGAGGCCATAGTCCGCGCCGTGAGTGCTCACCAGGCCATTGAGCTGTGCGACGACCTCGGAGCCGATCTGACCCGTCTTGACCTGCACGATCAGCTTGGGCGACTCGAGGCCCAAGAGGCCGCGGCCTGCGGTTATGTCGATGCCCCCGTCAGCGCCCGGTGGTGCTTCGTCGACCTCGAACCCCTCAGCTTCGAGGAGCACTGCGACGAGGTGAGCGAACGCGTGGCCTGCGAACTCTTCACCGATCCGCGCCGAGATCTGATCGGCGGCGACTTCCGCGACGTTTGGCTTGGATTCCGGGTCATCGACCGCGCTGTCCTCGGCGTGGCTCTTGCCAGGTCCATCCTTGGGGGTCACCGCCACGGATCCGGGATCCTCGCCGTGGGCCAAGAGGTGATCGAGGCGGGCGACTGCGTTGTTGCGAGACGGAGAGAAGATCGAGATGGCGCTTCCGAGGGTGTAGAGCAGGTCCTGCTTCACCACGGTTCGGGCAACTCGTCGCTGCCACTCGACGGCGACCACGTGGCGACAGTTCGGATCGTCCTCATCGGCCAGATACTGGTATCCCGACGTCACTCGTCCGATCGCCAGTTCACGGGTCGTCTTCATCGGAAGAATCATTAGGTCACCCACCTGTATTCGGTGGCGAAGGGCCCACATCTGGCCGGTGTAGGAGGCAACGAGGCCGGGTGAGTCCGTCCCGAACGTATCCGCGATGACCTGCTCGACGTCCTCGCGAGTGGTGAACGGCGTGAGGTCAGGGACTTCTTTCCATCCGCCGCCCGAGAACCCATTCGCGATGGCCCAGTCATCGCGTTCGCCGTAGCGGCCTGATCGGATGACCCATGCTGACTTCATCGGTCTCCTTCCCGCTGGGGTCCCAGCTTCACTCTGAATCTCCGGCGCGGATCTCAAGGTCCGGGAGAGCGTCGACGATCTTCATCGTCTCCAGGCTGACAGTGACGATGCGGGCCAGCAGGTCGATGATGTAGCGGGGATCGCCGACCTCGCGGGACCAGTCATTGGGGTCGTTCACGATGCCGGAGGGCTTGTCGGTCTTCACCTGGTAGCGGTCGATGATCCACTCGATCGCTGACCGCGACCCGAGCATGTAGCGGTGCGCCTCCTCGGGGATGCCGCTCACGGTGATCCGGGAGTTGTAGACGACGGCCGACCGGTCCGGTACGAGCTTTTTGGTTTCGGGGTCGCGGACCTTCGCGAACGCCATCTTGTCAACGCGGAAGTGCTCGTATGCCGCAGCGCCGGACGGTGCTGGATCGTCCAGTCTCACAAGCGGATACGGTTCGACGGCCTCGTAGCCGAGATGGAGGTCCGACAGCTGGCGGCCGGCCTCGATGTAGGGCCACGGGTCGGTCACCAGCGGGATGCGCGGCAGCAGCTTCTTGAGGTCAGCCGCGTAGGTGTCGCGGTAGTCGGGGGAATTGAGCAGGCCGTAGACATAGAAGAAGATGTCGTCCTTGGTGATCGATTCCCCGTATGCCGCGGCGAAAGTCTCGAGCGCGTGGTCGGTGATGTTGTCGATCCGTCGATAGCCACCGACCATCTCGCCGTCGCCTGCGGCGTCGAAGGCGAGCATGTCGTCGCCAGCGCCGACCTTCTCGTATCTCCATCGCGCAAAGAGTTGACCAGCATTGGAGCCGTAGAGGGCTATGTCAGGGATGCTGTCGACCATCAGTGCAGAGAAGGGCTTCTCCGCACCGGGGTTGAGCGCGTACATGCCCACGTTTGGCATGTCGCCGGCAGGGAAGACCGCCTCGAGGCGATAGACCATGTCGTTGAGGGCGCGGTCGAAGTAGACGCGTTGTCGGGTGAACGGGCGGTAGAGGCCCCGGCGGACGGCGGCGGACCCGAAGGTCCGTGCGCGCTTTCGGTCGAGATCGGCGAGGAGCGAGCGGTTCCAACTGATCTGCTTTGGGTCAGTCGTCGCGGCGGAGGACGTTCGATGGGCCCGTCTGTCTGCCTCGTATGTCTCCACGAGGCGGCGCATGTTTGCTTCGAGTTCCTCCCTGCTGGCGTTGTAGCACCAGGCGTCTCGGTTGGTCTTCAGTCCACCGGAGTAGAGGCCGAAGACCGCTGCCGACTGTTTGTCGCCGATCGGCAGCCATGCAGCGAAGTTGCCGCTGCGCTGGTTGAGCCAGTCCCCGTGGGCGTTCGGAGCGATGGTTCGGGGTTCGAGTCCCTGATGGCTCGAGGACGCAGCGACCTTGGCGAGCTTGTCCTCGCGGGTGAGGTAGTCGCCGATGTCCGTGTAGTGGATCCTGGCCGGTCCTGAGCTGGCGGGGTCCTTCACGAGAATCGTGACGGCGACCGTGGCGCGTGAACCGGTGCCGCCTTCCTTTTTGCGCTGGTCGCCTGCGAACCGAGCGTTTCCGCGGAGGTTTAAGACGTGGATGTCGCTGAACTCGTCAGCCAGCGAGAGTCGCATCCCGTCGGCGGTGTTGGAGTCGAGCCAGCCGCCGTTTGTCACGAAGGCGACCACACCACGCTCAGCGATCCGCAACGAAGCCCACTTGATCGCGCGGATGTAGGAGTCGTACAGCGAGTTCTTCAAGGTCGCGGTGGATCGCGCGGCATACGTGTCGCGAATGGCCGCATCCAGCGTCGGATAGGACTCATTGGCGTTGTCGTCGTTGGCGGAGTCCTGGCCCGAGGAGTAGGGCGGGTTACCAACGATGACCTGGATGTCGAGGGCCTTCAGGCGCTCGAGACGTTTCGTTGTTCTGGACGAAGACGGTCGTGTCGAGGGTGTCGTTGTCCTCCCAGGACTAGAAGGTGTCGGTGAGGATCAAACCGGGGAAGGCCTCGTAGTCGCCAGGGTCGCCCAGCTCGCCGCGGAGGTCCTGATAGGTCGTCTCGATGTTGACCGCAGCGATGTAGTAGGCCAGCAGCAGGATCTCGTTGGCGTGCAGCTCATGGTGGTACTTGCGCGCCAAGTCCTGAGGCTCGATGAGCCCCAGCTGGAGCAGCCGGGTGATGAAGGTGCCGGTGCCGACGAAGCCGTCGAGCACGTGCACACCCTCATCCGTCAGGCCTTGCCCGAAGTGCTGGCGCAGGACGTCATCGGCGGAGCGAAGGATGAAGTCGACGATCTCGACGGGGGTGTAGACGATGCCGAGCTTGTCGACCGTCTTCTTGAAGGCCGTGGCGAAGAAGGTGTCATAGAGCTGGACGATCAGCTTCTGACGCCCCTCGGCGGTGTCGACGCCCTGAACCCGCATCCGCACGGAGTCGTAGAACTTCTCCAACGAGTGGTTCTCGTCGTCGAGGTTGTGCTCGTCAAGGGCCGCGAGCATTCGCTCCATCGTTTGGGCGACCGGGTTGTGCGCCGCGAAGTCGTAGCCTCCGAAGAGGGCGTCGAAAACGGGGCGGGTGATGAGGTGCTGGGCAAGCATGTCGACCGCATCGGCCCGCGAGATGCTGTCGTTGAGGTTGCCGCGCAGGCCTTGGAGGAACCTGGCGAACTCTACTGTGACGGTCGGGTTACCGCCGTCGAGGAGTGCTGTAATGCGTGTGACGTGACGCTGGGCGATGTCGGCGATGTCCTTGGCCCAGTCCTCCCAGTAGCGCCGCGAACCGACCTTCGCGACGACCTTGGCGTAGATCGCCTCACGCCACTCGTCGAGGAATGCGAGCGAGAGCGCCCCCTGTGTCCCTCTCTGGTCGTCCGTCCCATCGCGCTCCGGAGCAGGCACCCCGATGACGTTGATCTTGTCGTCACGCTGCTTGACCAGCTCGATCCGGTTGACCATCGCGTTGAAACGCTCGTCGTGCGCCCGGAGCGCCTGCAAGACCTCCCACACCGCGGCATACCGCTTGTTGTCACGCAGAGCTTGCTCCGGGGTCATCCCGGCCGGGATACCGACCGGCAGGATGATGTAGCCGTACTGCTTGCCAGGTGAACGGCGCATCACGCGGCCGACGGACTGGACGATGTCGACGACCGACTTGCGCGGCGAGAGGAACATGACCGCGTCGAGCGCTGGCACGTCGACGCCCTCGGACAGGCAGCGCGCGTTGGTGAGGATGCGACACACGCCGTCAGGCACGTCGGCGCGGAGCCAGTCCAGTCGGGTGTTGCGCTCCAGGGCGTTGTAGGACCCGTCGACGTGCTGGATCTCGCAGGTCAGCAGCGGCTCACCATCGGCGTCATCGAGGTCGTGGGCGGCAGCGTACTGAGCGACGGTCTCCGCAAAGAGGGCCTCCACTCGCTTGGAATCCTTGATGGTCCCGGCGAACGCGACGGCTCGCCGCATCGGTGCCGGATCGGCATCGAAGGAGTGCTCCGCCGAACCGCGCTTGGCCAAACCGTTCCAGCAGCCGACGATCTTGGCGGCGTCGTCCAGGCGCAGCTCGTTGCCTTCATCGGCGAGCTGGAGCTGGAAGGTCCGCGACACGGCTGTCTCGTCGACCGCGAGGACCAGGACCTTGTAGTCGGCGAGCAGCCCCTGCGCCACCGCCTCCCCAAACCCGAGGCGATGGAACTCCTCCCCGAAGACGGACACGTCATCCATCGACGCGAGCACTGCACTGGCCTCGCCGGCCTTGGCCTTGGAGGAGTCGTCGTAGATCCGCGGCGTTGCCGTCATGTAGAGCCGCTTGCTGCCCTTGATGTAAGCCGCGTTGTGGATCCGCACGAACGCGGACTCGTCTTCGCCCGCCAGAGTCGTTCCGGTCGTGCGGTGCGCCTCGTCGCAGACGATGAGATCGAAGGCCGGGAGGTCGCCCTGGCTCTGCGCCTGGTGGACGACGTCGATCGACTGGTAGGTCGCGAACACTACGGTCATTGACGCGGTGTCGCGGATGGCTTGGGTCCACCGTGACTCGAGGATCGCGATGTTGGTCGTCGAGGGGAGTGCGAGGTCGACTGCGGAGATGCCAACGAGTTCCGATGAGCCGGCCCGCCGAAGAACGACCCGCGGCATTGTCGAACGTTCGCTCATGGGGCTACTGGCTACGCGGCACCCCACGAACACCAACGTCTCGTCTCGTGGACAGTCGATGAACCATTGCTTGACGTTATTCATACCATTTCAGTAGGTTATGGATCGGTCACGAGTTCCAGCGTGAAGCCCCGGCTGGCTGGACGGCAACCCTCTGCTGCAGCGGGGTGCCCCGGGAGGCGACCAGGCGCCCGCCATGACGGCGGTCTGCAAGTGCACGGGCTCAGGCCCGCCCAGCGACCTAGGAGCACCACCGATGACGAGCTGTCGACGCTGACCGAGTTCCCTCCGGCCTGAGGCGACACCGACGTCGCTCGCTGCCTGCTCGCACCACCACCCCCCTCCGGCCGCGCTCCGTCGCGTCCGTATGCCGCGACCCCGAGGACCCACGACCATGTCGACCACGTCACCCGCCCGACCCGTCGCCGCCGCCGAGGCAGCCGTCACCGGGCTCGGCGACCGCCAGCACGACGACCCCGCGGCGCCCGGCGGGGGGAGGGGCCGGAGGGGGCTGCTCCGGTCACCGTTGCTCCGCCGCGTCACCATCCGCGTGGCGTCGGCAGGAGTCGTCGTCCTCGTGTGGTGGGCCGTGTCTGCTTGGGGCACACCGGATCCCACGCTGCGCCCGTCGCCGGCGCTGGTCTGGCGGACTTTGGTCGACCTGTCGACCCTTCAGGACGGCGGGTACAACGGCCTCACCTGGTGGCAGCACCTCCAGATCAGCCTGGGGCGCGTGGCGCTCGGCACCGCGATCGGTGTCGCCGCCGGGCTCGTGCTGGGGCTCGCCATGGGTGTCATCACCCCGTTGCGGATCGGCCTCGAGCCGCTGCTGACGTTCGTGAGGAACCTGCCGCCGTTGGCCTACTTCAGCCTCGTCGTCATCTGGTTCGGCATCGACGAGACCCCGAAGATCATCCTGCTCGCCATCGCTGCCCTGCCGCCGGTCGCGGTCGTGACCGCGGGCGCCGTCCTCGGCGCGCCCGTGGCCCTGGTCGAGGCCGGCCGGTCGATCGGGCTCGGGCGTCTGGCGGTGGTGCGCCGCGTCGTCATCCCCTCGGCCCTTCCCGAGGTCCTCACCGGCATCCGGCTGTCCGTCGCGATCGCGTACTCCTCCGTCGTCGCCGCCGAGACGATCAACGGCCTGCCGGGGATCGGCGGGATGGTCCGCGACGCCCAGGCCTACAACAACACCGCCGTGGTCATCGTCGGGATCCTCGCCATCGGCACCTCCGGACTGGTCATCGACAGCCTCATCACCACCGTGGCCGCTCGGGTCACCCCGTGGCGCGGCCACACCTGACCTGCACCACCCGTCACCGACGGCACCACATCCATCGAAAGGAACTCCGTTGTCCCCCATCATCTCCCGTTCGCGCCACACCCGGCGCGCGGCGTTGCTCGCTGCCACCCTCGCCGTCGGGGTCGGGCTCAGCGCCTGCGCCTCCACCGGCGCCACGACCTCTGGAGGAACGGCAGCCGACGGCTCCAAGGTGCTGCGCATCGCGTACCAGAAGTTCCCGAGCGGCGACCTCGTCGTGAAGAACCAGAAGCTCCTCGAGAAGGCCCTGCCCGGCTGGACGATCGAGTGGAAGGCCTTCGACTCCGGCGCGAGCATCAACACCGCGTTCATCGCTAAGGCGGTCGACATCGGCGCGATCGGCTCCAGCCCGGTGGCCCGGGGCCTGTCTGCCCCCCTGAATATCCCCTACTCGGTCGTCTACGTCCTGGACGTCGCCGGCGAGAACGAGGCACTGGTGGCGCGCAAGGACTCCGGGGTCACCACGCTCGAGGGCCTGAAGGGCAAGCGGATCGCCACGCCGTTCGCGTCGACCTCGCACTACAGCCTGCTCGCCGCGCTCGACCACGTCGGGCTCAAGGAAAGTGATGTCACCCTCGTCGACCTCCAGCCCCAGGACATCCTCGCGGCCTGGCAGCGCGGGGACATCGACGCGACCTACGTGTGGCTGCCCGTCCTCGACAAGCTGCGCGAGAGCGGCACCCAGCTCGTCTCGAGCGCCGAGGTGGCCGAGTGGGGCAAGCCCACGCTCGACCTCGGCGTTGTGAGCAACGACCTCATCGCCAAGCACCCCGAGGTCGTCGAGGCATGGCGCAAGGCCGAGGCCGCCGGAACGGCGACGATCCTCAACGACCCGACCGCTGCTGCTGCCGCAGTCGCCGCAGAGCTGGAGACCACGCCCGAGGACGCCGCCTCGCAGCTGAAGCAGGGCGTCTTCCTCACCCCCGAGGAACTGACCAGCGCGACCTGGCTGGGCAGCGACGGTGCGCCGGGCGGCGTGGCCGCCAGCCTCCACGACGCGGCGGGATTCCTCGCGCAGCAGAAGAAGGTCCCCACCGCACCCGCAGCCGACGTCTTCACCAAGGCCGTCTACACGAAGGGCCTGCCCGGTGCCCTCGGCCAGTGACGCCGTGTCCGCGCCCTCCCTCGAGGAGGGCGCGGCCCCGCCCGCCATCGAGGTCCGCGGCGTCACCCACCGGTACGACCCGAAGTCCGCTGCTGCCGCGCTCGGGCCGGTCGACCTCGTGGTCACCCCGGGCGAGTTCGTCGTCGTCGTCGGCGCGTCCGGCTGCGGGAAGAGCACCCTGCTCCGCCTGGTCGCCGGCTTCGAGACCGCCTCCGAGGGTTCCGTGCTCGTCCACGGCGACGAACCCCGCCCCGGCCGGGCCGGGCTGGTCTTCCAGCAGCCACGCCTGTTCCCGTGGCGCACCGTGGGCGGAAACATCGACCTCGCCCTCGCCACCGCCAGCGTCCCCGCCGAACAGCGCACCGCACGGCGGGAGGACCTGCTCTCCCAGGTCGGGCTGCGCGAGGTCTCCCAGCGCCGCACCTGGCAGCTCTCCGGAGGCCAGCAGCAACGCGTCGCCATCGCCCGCGCCCTCGCCGTGCCCTCGGACCTGCTGCTGCTCGACGAGCCGTTCGCTGCACTCGACGCCCTGACCCGAGAACGCCTCCAGGAGGACCTGCGCGCCTCCAGCACCCGCACCGGCGGAACCTCCGTCTTCGTCACGCACAGCGTTGACGAGGCCGTTTTCCTCGGCACGCGCATCATCGTCCTCACCTCCGCACCCGGCCGGATCGCGCTCGACGTGCCGGTCCCGCTCCCGCGCGAGGGCGCGGATCCCGCCGAGGTCCGCGGTCTCCCCGAGTTCGCCGCGCTCCGCGCTGAGGTCGGCGCCCACCTGCGATCTGTGGCCGCCTGACCTCACCACCCTCTGCCCACCGCTCATCCCCGCCGAGAGGACCCTCATGACCACCGCCACGACCACCACTGCTCGCTCCGCCGAAAGGCGTGAGCTGACCCTCGAGCCCCTCGGGCCGTCGTTCGGGGCCGTGGTCCACGACCTCGACCTCACCGAGCTGACCGACGCCCAGGTGGCCGCGGTCCGCGCGGCGTTCGTCGAGCACAAGGTCCTGTTCTTCACCGGCCAGGACCTCACCGACGCCGACCAGGTCGCCTTCGCCTCACGCCTGGGCGACCTGACGGCCGGACATCCCGTCGCGCTGTCCGACGGCCCGACCGAGATCTACCGGATCGACAGCAGCGACCCCGAGTTCTCCTTCTCCGACGTATGGCACACCGACGTCACCTTCATGACCAACCCGCCAGCTGCCTCCATCCTGCGCGCAGTCACCCTGCCCGACACCGGCGGTGACACCAGCTGGGCCGACTCCCAGCTCGCCTACGACTCCCTCTCGGCGCCGGTGAGGCGCCTCGTCGACGGCCTCACCGCGGTCCACGACGGCAACCGGGAGTGGGGCGCCTACCTGCGCCGGCACGCCGACCGCGGCAACGAGTGGGACGGCGCCGTCGTCACCTCCCTGCCCCCGGTCGAGCACCCCGTCGTGCGCGTCCACCCCGAGACCGGCCGCAAGGGCCTGTTCGTCAACCCCGGCTTCACCTCCCACATCGCCGGGGTGTCCGACGCCGAGAGCCGGGGCATCCTCGACCTGCTCTACGCCCACCTCACCAAGCCCGAGCACACAATCCGCCACCGCTGGTCCCCCGGCGACGTCGGCATCTGGGACAACCGGGCCACGGCGCACTACGCCAACAACGACTACTCCGGCAAGACCCGTGCCATGGCTCGTGTCACCCTGCGCGGTGACCGGCCCTACGGCCCCGCGGACGCCGACCTCCACTCGCCCACCCGCTGAGATCCGTTCCACGACCAGGAGAACCGTTATGACCGTCACCGACGAGCTGCTCGCCAACAACGAGGCCTACGCCGCCCAGTTCACCGGACCGCTGCCCCTCCCACCCGCCAGGCAGGTCGCGGTCCTGGCCTGCATGGACGCCCGCATCGACGTCTACCGCGTCCTCGGCCTCAACGAGGGCGAGGCCCACGTCATCCGCAACGCCGGCGGCGTCGTCACCGAGGACGAGATCCGGTCCCTGGCCATCAGCCAGCGACTCCTCGGCACCAAGGAGGTCATCCTCATCCACCACACCGACTGCGGGATGCTCACCTTCACCGACGACGGCTTCAAGGAGACGATCCGCCAGGACACAGGCCTCCGACCCGCCTGGGCTGCCGAGGCCTTCGACGACCTCGAGGAGGACGTCCGCCAGTCCGTCGCCCGCATCACCGCCAGCCCGTTCATCCCCGTCAAGGACTCCGTGCGCGGCTTCATCTTCGACGTCGCAACCGGCCGCCTCGAGGAAGTAGCCGCCTAGCGACAGCGGCATGACAGAACGTTGCAGCGGTCTACACAAGCAGGACGAGAGCGTCACGCGTTGCTTGCAGAAGCTCGGCGTACGATAAGTAGGGCACGCCCTCACCGGGCCGGTAGGCCGCAAGCGTTTCCAAGAGGTCCTCGAAGCGGTCGTCGTCCGGATAGTCGTCGAGCAGCACCGCCTCAAGCGCAGCAGCGGCCACCATGGAGTCGTCGCCGTTCAGAATCGGCTGGGCCGCAGCAATGAGGCGATCGTTGAACACGGTCGAAGACTAGAGACATGGCCCCAACAAAGTGCCGGATGCGGCATGTTCCAGCGTTACGCGGGACTTCGCTCCGACTACTACGCCCGATGCCACCACTGCGGGGACCTCGTCAGCCTCTTGACACAGGTCGACGAGAGCTGCCGCTGCGGTCGGCTCCTTAAGGACTCGAGCGCCTGCAGGTTCGGCCACAGCGATGGAGACGCAAGCATCGCGATCTACAGCCAGAACTGAAAGCACGCCTGCGGCATGTGCGTTTATCCCCCAAGTTCGGCAAGCGTGCCGCCCAACGCCCTGAGCAAGCCACGCTGGCGTAATTGACCTGAAGGTCCCGGCACCCCTCCCGGGGTCTTGCTCCTTCTCGACGCAGCAAGGCCTGGTGCGGTGGGTCGCGCGACCGTTCCCTTGGTTGGGGCGGTCGGAACGCCGTCGGCTCGATGCACAGGGTCTCTTGACGTTCTCGATGGGTGGCATCACACTGCATCCACAATCTCGAAGGGGGAGTTCGATGATTCTTGGTCGGCGATCAATCCTGACTGTGGGAACAGCGGCTTTGCTGATGATGGGGACTGCTGCACGGATGGGTGACACCTGAGTTGGCTTGCCTGGACTGGCGGGCTGGAAGGATGTCGCTGTGCCCAAGCCCTACCCTGAGGAGTTCCGCGACGACGTCGTCCGTGTCGCTCGAGAGCGTGAGCCGGGGGTGACCTTGGCTCGGATCGCCAAGGATTTCGGCGTTCATGAGATGACGCTTCACAAGTGGCTTCGACGAGCTGACGTGGAAGACGGAGTCAAGCCCGGCGCGACCGCGGCCGAGAATGTCGAGACCCGGGAGTTGCGCAAACGGGTTCGGCTGCTGGAGCAGGAGAACGAGGTGCTGCGCCGGGCAGCGGCTTACCTGTCCCAGGCGAACCTGCCGGGAAAAGGCTCTACCCGCTCGCGAGCGAGCTGGCCGCCGACGGGATACCCGGCGCGGTGACGTGTCGGGTACTGAAGATCGCTCGCCAGCCGCACTACCGGTGGTTGGCCGACCCGGTCACCAGTGCCGAATGGGTTCAGGCGCACCGCGCGAACGCCTTGTTCGACGCACACACCGATGATCCGGAGTTCGGGCACCGGTTGCTGGCCGACGAGGCCCGCGACGCCGGTGAAGCCATGTCTGACCGGACCGCGTGGCGGATCTGCTCGGACAACGGCTGGTGGAGCGCGTTTGGGAAGAAGCCCGGCCGCAACGGCAAGAAGCCCTGGCCGCCCGCGCACGACGACCTCGTCCAGCGCGACTTCACCGCGCCCGGCCCGAACCTTCTGTGGCTGACGGACATCACCGAGCACCGCACCCGCGAAGGAAAGCTGTACCTGTGTGCCGTCAAGGACGTCTGGTCCGGGCGGATCGTCGGCTACTCCATCGATGACCGGATGACCTCACGGCTGGCGGTGCGAGCCCTGGAGAGCGCCGCTGCACGCCGGGGCCTGGTCACCGGATGCGTGGTTCACAGCGACCGGGGATCTCAATTTCGTTCTCGCCGGTTCCTGTCCGCTCTCCGCCGCCACGACCTGATCGGGTCAATGGGCCAGGCCGGCACCAGCGCCGACAACGCCGCCATGGAATCCTTCTTCGCACTCCTCCAGAAAAACGTCCTGGACCGGCGCACCTGGATCACCAAAGACGAACTTCGGATCGCGATCGTCACCTGGATCGAACGCACCTACCACCGCCGTCGCCGGCAAGCCCGCCTCGGCCGGTTGACCCCCATCGAGTACGAGACCATCATGACCACGACGGCCAGTCAGGCCGCGTGACCGAACGTGTCACCTAACCGTGCAGCAGTCCCAGTCGCTTTCGCGAGCAACCTTTGCAAGCCACTCGTCGAACCCCGGGTAGTCGGCACGCAACCCATCGAAGATTGGATCTTGGCGATTCAGCGCATAAGCGGGAGGTGAGGTCACGCGCGGAGGGGGTGCCAGCTCCTCGGGAGCGAACCCCCGCAGCAGGTCGCATGCGCCTGCGTGGTGAGAGCAAGTTCCCCCAGGCCCGCTTTGGCTGCACGGCGAAGAAGTCGCGCGTCGTCGTTGACTAGATGTGTAGCGGCCCCCGCGTCGAGTGCCGCAAGGATTCGCAGATCCCGCTCATCGTTGGATCCGCGCGGGCTATCGCCCGCCCGTTCGCGCAGGTCGTCAGAGACGGGGACTTCGGCCAACTGCGAGAACTTCGCGAGTTCTGCGAGGCGCTGTCGACGCCGCGTAGCGTCTTGTCCTTGAAGCAGATCGTCACGTGTCGCGGCCGCGACGCAGAGGTAGTGTCCTTGCTCATTAGCTAAACGAAGCAGAAGTGCCGCTACTTCGAGGTTCTCCTCGAGGTCGCCAGCAAACGGCTCCGCGGCAATGATCACGTTTGAATCGAGAAGCAGGCGCATCCTTGGGGCGCCCGGGTTCCCGTTCAGTTGCATGCGCCCATGGTCCCGTACCACGACACAATCAGTCGGGACCGAAGCTTGTCCTCGAGGCCGAAAATGGACACAGTTGTGGGAATCCCTCCCAAAGAGCCGACCTCGCGTTGATTCCAGCCCACGCCGTCCGGCCTGCCCTCCGCAGAGGAGCAGGCTGTCTGCAGACCCTCAGCCGGTGTGCGCACGACCGTGCTGTGGGCGACCCGCGCCGGTTCGGGGGTCTGGAGGTCAGTCACCGGGGGCGTCATTCGTTTTGGTGTCGCGGCTGAGGCCCTGTCCAGCGCCGCGTCGAGCGTCGAGGGCTACGCCATGGACCACCGCCCGTCCCACGCCTGGGCAGGACGGGACAGGTGACGGCGGGAGGGGACAGGGTCCAAGGGGAAGCCGAGCTCGACGCCCTTCACGGGCGGAGCCACCACGGCTACCATGAGAGCCACGTCAGCACTCCAACTTCTGCTGTCGTCCGACCCCCGGAGGTTGCCGCCTCGCGGGGGTCTTACCTGCTCGTGGCCGGTGCTCTTATGCCCCATTTATGCCGCAGGCGGGAGGAGCAGAAGGGCCCTGACCACGTTTCCGCAGGTCAGGGCCCAATTCTCCACTGGTCGGGGTGACAGGATTTGAACCTGCGACCTCTTCGTCCCGAACGAAGCGCGCTACCAAGCTGCGCCACACCCCGTGGCTCGCCCGGGGCTCGCGCCACGGACTGATCGCTACCTTGCGGCAGCGACGAGACAGGATAACCCAGTGGCGGCGGGCGCTGAAATCGGGCCCGTCAGGAACGCGGGACCAGGGTGATGAGGCTGGCCTCGGGGCGGCAAGCGAAGCGCACCGGAGCGTATGGCGAGGTCCCCAGCCCTGCCGACACGTGCAGGTACGCCGCGCCCCCAGGCGCCTCGGAAGAGGGCACGCCATTCGCCCCCACCCACCACCGACTCAGGCCCTTCGCGCGGCCCCGGTCGAGGTCGCAATTGGTGACCAGAGCGCCATACCCAGGAATGCAGAGCTGCCCACCGTGGGTGTGGCCGGCGATGATCGCGTCCACGCCGTCGGCGGCCATCGCGTCGAGAACTCGGACGTATGGCGCGTGCACCACCCCGAGGAAAAGATCACTGCCGCCGGCGGCCGGGCCGGCCACCGCGGCATACTCATCACGATCGAGATGGGGGTCGTCGACACCCACGAATTCGATATCGAGGCCGCCGACCGACAGCTTGCCGCGGGCGTTGTTGAGGTGGAGCCACCCCGCCTCGCGGGTGAAGGAGTCGATGAGCTCGCCCACGGGCAGGCGCCGGTCCTCGTTGAGCGTGATGCGCGAGTCCGGCAGGAGGTAACGCGTCGGGCTCTTGAGGTTGGGCGCGTAGTAGTCGTTGGAACCGAGCGCGAAGACCCCGGGTATGCCGTAGAGCGGCTCGAGCGCGCGGGCGACGGCGGGCACCGCCTCCATGTGCGCCAGGTTGTCACCCGTGTTGATGACCAGGTCGGGCTTGAAGTCGGCGAGCCGGCGCACCCACTGGATCTTGCGCTCCTGTCGCGGGACGAGGTGCAGGTCGCTCATCTGGACGACGCGGATGGGGTCGGCGCCGCGCGGCAGGATCGGCATCGTGAAGCGCCGCAGCACGAAGGCGTTGCGTTCGATCAGCGAGGCGTAGCCCAGCCCGGCGGCGCCGAGGCCGACCGTGGCGGTGAGTGCTCGCATGAGGGGATGCATCGCTCCAGTGTCCCACGCCGTGCTGCGGGGCTTTGGGCTGCGGGGCTTTGGGCGGGAATGTGCGCCGGTCAAGCAGTGCGGGCGAGAAACCGGTTGCGGGGGGTTGAGAGGATTGACGTATGGACGTGACGAAGGCGAGTCTGCAGGGTGACCTCACCGAGGCGATGCGGGCGCAGGACAAGGTGCGGGCGGGGACGCTGCGGATGGTGTTGACGGCGATCACCGTCGAGGAGAGCGCCGGGACCCACCACAAACTCGGCGCGGAGGACGTCCAGAAGGTCGTGGCCAAGGAGGCCAAGAAGCGGCGGGAGGCGGCCGCGGCATACACCGAGGCGGGGCGCCCGGAGCTGGCCGCCCAGGAGGAGGCCGAACTGGCGATCCTGGAGGGTTACCTCCCGACGCAGCTCACCGAGGCCGAGGTCGTCGACCTCATCGAGGCGGCCGTCGCCGAGACCGGAGCAACAGGTATGCCGCAGATGGGCTTGGTCATGAAGACCGTCACCCCACGGATCGCCGGTCGCTACGACGGCGGCAAGGTCGCCGGGATGGTCCGGGCTCGCCTCGGGCGCTGACCCCTGGCGCTGATCCGGCTAGCCGAGATCGGAACCTCAGCCGGTCGAGGTTCCCGTGGGCGTCGTCGGCCCGTTCGAGGGCGGCGGTGAAGTGATGCCGCCACCGCCGGACGTGCTCGGGCTGGTGGGTGACCCGGGCGTACTCGGGCTGGTGGGTGACCCCGGCGTACTCGGGCTGCTCGGACTTGTCGGCGGCCTCGGCGGCGCGGGGACGAATCCGGTCGAGGTGTAGAGCCCGACCGCGGTGCCCTTCGCCGCCCGCCCGGATGGAGCGGTCGCCACGACCGTGCCGGCGGGGGCGGTGGAGTTCTGGGTGCCGAGATAGAAGCCCTGGAATCCGTTGGCCTGCAAGGTCGAGATCGCGTTGGCCAGCGACATCCCGATCACACCGGGCAACGGCGACAGGTTGCCATAGAGCACGGCGGCGGATGGCGCCTTGAAGTCGACCCACGGCGAGTCCGCGGAGACCTCGGCCATGATCTGGCCCCACAGCGGGGCGGCGATGTCGCCACCGAAGACGCGTGGGTAATACCTGCCGCCGATCGAGATGCCGTCCATCGAGTGGGCGCTGATGGGGGTGCCGACATAAACGGCGGTTGCGAACTGGGGGGTGTAACCGACGAACCACGACTGCTGGTGGCCCTCGTGCGTCCCGGTCTTGCCGGCAGCCGGCCGGTTGAAGTAAGCCCGCGCCTTTGTGCCCGTGCCATTGGTCAGGACGCCCTTGAGCAGCTCGGTCGTGCCCCGCGCGACATCCTGGCTGATGACCTGCTTGCACTTCGTGGCCGGCAATTTGATCTTCTTGCCATTGGCGGTCTCGATCGACTCGATCGGGTTGATGTCGCAGTACTTGCCGTCCGCCGCGAGCGTCGCATACGAGTTGGCCAGCGTCAGCGGCGGCACCGAACCGGATCCGAGGACGAGGCTCGACGGAGCGGGCTCGGTCACCTTGCCGGCACCGTCGAGCAAGCCCATCTTCGTCATCGTCTTCTGCACTTCACAGCCCCCGAGGGCGATCATCGACGCGGCGAAGGCGGTGTTGACCGAGTTGGCGGTGGCCGTCCGGAAATCCATCACCGGCGCAGTGGTGGTGTAGTCGTTGCGCACGTACCAGGTGTCCCCGGAGCCACAGGCGTCGTGATACGAGTTTGGCGGGAAGGCGTGGGCCGCCGCCTGCGTGGGACCGGCCGGCGGCGCCGGCACCTGACCGTTGACGGGCCAGCCCTTCTCCAGCGCCGTGACGATGGTGTATATCTTCGCGGTCGAGCCGATCGGGAAGCCCAGGGTTCCCTTGTACTTCTGCGGGACAACCCAGCTCTGCGACGTCTTGGCGACGGACGACTCCTTGGCCGTCCAGTCGAACTCCGACGTCTGCACCATGGCGAGCAGCTTCCCCGTGCCGGGCTCAACGACGGCCGCGGCCGCGCCCACTCCGGACGGGTCGCCGGTGGGGACCTGCGCGGTCAGAGTGCGGAAGATCTCCGTCTGCCAGTCGGAGTGCAGAGTCGTATGAATGCGCAGCCCGCCCCGGTTGATGTTCAGCAGGCGCTCGGCCCGGTTCGCGCCGAGGGCCTTCAGTCCGAGCATGTACTCCATCGCGTACTGGCAGAAGAACGGCTCCGGCGAGCGCGCGCACGTCCCGCCCTCGGAGTTGCGGATACGCAACATTGACTTCACGGTCGGCTTCTTGGCCGCCGCGGACTCGGCGGCAGAGATCAGGCCCAGCTCCTGCATACGATCAAGAACGGTGTTGCGGCGGCGCTCGGCGATCTCGGGGTAGTTGTGCGGATCGGAGGTCCCCGGGCTCTGCACGACACCGGCGAGGGTGGCGGCCTGGCTCAGGTTGAGATCCGAGGCGTGCACATTGAAGTAGTGGACCGCGGCCGCCTCGATGCCATAGGCCAAGTCGCCGTAGTAGGCGAGGTTCATATAGCCCTCGAGGATCTGACGCTTGGTCATCGTCTCCTCGACGTGCATGGCCAAGCGCATCTCGCGCAGCTTGCGGGCGTAGTTGACGCTGACCGCCTCGGCGGCGGCGGCCTCGTCGCCCTTCTGCAGCGCCTCCTCTTGGAGGGTCAGCTTGACGTACTGCTGCGTGATCGAGGAGCCACCCTGGGTGGCATTGCCGGAGGCATTGTTGAAGAAGGCCCGGAAGGTGCCGCGGATGTCGATGGGGCCGTGGTCGAAGAAGCGGTCGTCCTCGATGGCCACCTGCGCCTGCTGCATGATCGGGGCGACCTTGGACAGCTTGACGATGATGCGGTTCTGGTCATACGGCGTGGCGATGACCTTGTTGTCTGCGTCGTAGATGCGTGACTGCTGCGCCAACGCCTGCGGCTCGAAGTCGTCCGGGATGGACTCGAATGCCTTGACCGACTTGGAGGCGACCGACCCGAGGGCGCCCACACCGGGGATGAACACGCCGGCGGCGAGCACGCCAAGGCCGACGCTGACCGCGACGAAGGCGGCGAGCAGCGACATCAGGTGCGGCATCGAGGCACGATCGGGTCGCACGGGCATGGCGGCAGACTAACCCGCCTTGCTGAGCCAGCGTTGTATCACCGAGCCCACACGCTCCTCTCCTACGCATGCATGCCTACGCGACGATGATCAGGGGATCCGCCGTGGACGCGGACAGCGCCAATTGGGCGGCGCAAGGAGCCTGCGTACAGCAGGACCCGGACATGCTGTTCGTGCGGGGGCGCGCGCAGCGAGAGGTCCGGATCCTCTGCCGCGAATGCCCGGTGCGGCTCGACTGCCTCGCCGATGCCCTCGACTCACGCACGGAGTTCGGCGTATGGGGAGGGATGACCGAGCGGGAGCGCCGCGCCTTGCTCTTGACTCACCCCGACATCGTCTCGTGGCGCGAGGAGATCAAGCGCCAACTCCAGCAGCAGCAGAATGAGGGCGGCCACTGAGGGCCGCACCGACCGCGCGAAGGCCGTCGAGATCGTGGATGTCGGTCGCTGCCGCCGGCACTTCGATCAGCGGAATCCCGGGATGGCCGGTGGTGAAGCGCGCGATATGCCCGCGGTGGGCGTCGGCGATCGTCGCCAAGTCGGCGTGCAGCCGCAGGAGCGCCGCGGTGGTGGCCCGCTCGGGCTCATCCGCGAGAGCTGCCGCGGCGTCCTCGGCGCGCCCGCGAGTCAGGCCCCCCTCGACTCCTTGAACCCGGTTGATGACCACGCCGGCGAGCGGCATCGACTCCACGGCCAGCCGTTCGACGAAGAAGGCGGCCTCGCGCAGGGCGTCGCGTTGCGGGGCGGCGACGACCAGGAAGGCCGTCTCCGGGTTCTGCAGCAGCGCATAGGTCTGATCGGCCCGCTGGCGGAAGCCGCCGAACATCGTGTCGAGCGCCGCGACGAAGGTCTGGGCGTCGCGCAGCAGATCTCCGCCCAGCAGCTTGGTCATGACCCCGACCGTCAGGGACATGCCGGCGGTCAATGCCTTCATATACGCCTTGCCGCCCGCCTTGGCTGGCGCCATCAGCAACCGGATGAACCGGCCGTCGAGGAAGGAGCCGAGCCGCTTGGGCGCGTCGAGGAAGTCCAGCGCGGAGCGGGACGGCGGGGTGTCGACCACGATGAGGTCCCACCGGTCGTCGGCGTCGCTCTGCTGGCGCAACTGGCCGAGCTTCTCCATCGCCATGTATTCCTGCGTCCCGGCGAACGAACTCGACACCGCCACATAGAACGGATTCGCCAGGATCTGCTCGGCCTTCTCCGGGGTTGCGTGCTGCTCGACGACCTCGTCGAACGTCCGCTTCATGTCGAGCATCATCGCGTCGAGCGAGCCACCGGCCGCCGGGTCGAAACCGACGACGGGGCGCGGGATGTTGTCGAGTTCGGTCAGGCCGAGCGACTGCGCGAGCCGCCGGGCCGGGTCGATGGTCAGCACCACGGCCCGCCGCCCGCTCTCGGCCGCGCGCAACGCAATCGCCGCCGCCGTCGTCGTCTTGCCGACGCCGCCGGCTCCACAACAGACGAGGATGCGTATGCCGCGATCCGCCAGCAGCGCGTCCACGTCGAGTTCGCGGGTGGTGCCGGCATCGCGGGTGGTCCCGCGGGTCTTTTGGGGTGCCATCACACCATCTCCTGCGTCGTGAGTTCGTCGGCGAGAACGCCGATGCCGCCGGCCTCGATGCCGCCGGAGAGGGCGGGCAGGTAAAACACCGCGCGGCCTTGGGCCTGGATGCGTTGATCCTGCTCAGCCTGGAGGTCGAGCCGGTCCACGTGATCGGAGGCCTCGCGCAGCAGGATCGCGGAGACCTTGTCCGGGTTCTTGATCCCGACGCTCTCCAGGTCGCCGGCGACGCGGTCCGCGAGTTCCGGGGCGGCGCCGCTAGCGATCGCGTCGAGATCGTCATCGCTCAGCACCGGATCGCGGACCTCGTTGACGACGATGCCGCCGACGTGCAGCCCACCGGCGGCGAGTTCCGCCATGGCGTCCAGGCACTCCTGGACCGGCATCTCTTCCAACAACGTCACCAGGTGCACCACCGTCGCTCGGCTCTGCAGCAGCGCGGTGATCGAGTCGGCCTGGTTGCGGATCGGCCCCATCCGGGCGAGTTGGGCGAGTTCGTCGTTGACGCCGAGGAAGCGCACGACGCGACCGGTGGGCGGGGCGTCGAGGACGACCGCGTCATACACCCGCTCCTTCGCGCGGCCCTGGGTGCGCCCGACGGCCTCGTAGACCTTCCCGATGAGCAGGACGTCCCGCAGGCCGGGCGCGATGGTCGTGGCGAAGTCGACGGCCCCGGCCTTTTGCAGCAGCGCGCCCGCGCGACCGAGTTTGTAGAACTTCTGGAGGTACTCCATCAGCGCGGCCTTCGGCTCGACCGACAAACCCCACAGGCTGCCGCCGGAGGGGTCGGCGAGGATCTGGACCTCCTCGTGACCGAGGGGGCTGATATCGAAGAGCTGGCTGATCCCTTGCCGGTCTTCGACTTCCACGAGCAGGACGCGGCGGCCTTGGCGGGCGAGGGCGAGGGCGAGGGCGGCGGCGACGGTCGTCTTGCCGGTCCCGCCTTTGCCGGTCACCACGTGCAGGCGGACGCCGTGGGAGGGAGAGGTCGATGGCACGGGATCACCCTACGAAGAAGGGTTGTCGGAACTCAGCGATAGGGTCCATGACCATGACCACATGGGAGTACCTCACCGCGCCGCTGATCGTGCACAACACTAAGGCGATCCTCGACAACTTCGGTGCCGATGGGTGGGAGCTCGTGCAGGTCGTCCAGGGGCCCGGTGGCGGCCTCGTGGCTTATTTCAAGCGTCCCAAGGAGTGAGCGCATGTCCGCTGTCGAAGATCGTCTGGCCGAGCTCGGTCTGAGCGTCCCGGAGGTCGCCAAGCCGGTCGCGGCCTATGTGCCCGCCCTTCAGCAGGGCAATCTCGTTTACACCTCCGGGCAGTTGCCGATGCGTGCCGGTTCCCTGGCGGCGACCGGCAAGGTCGGCACCGGCGAGGGGCAGGTCGACCCCGACACTGCCAAGGAGCTGGCCCAGACCTGTGCGCTCAACGCCATTGCCGCGGTCAAGGGCGTGGTCGGCGACCTCGACCGCGTCACCCAGGTCGTCAAGGTGGTCGGGTTCGTCGCAAGCGACCCCGCCTTCACGGGGCAGCCCGGGGTTATCAACGGTGCGAGCGAGCTGCTCGGCAAGGCCTTCGGCGACGCCGGCGTGCACGCTCGGTCCGCCGTGGGGGTGGCCGTCCTTCCCCTCGACGCGCCCGTCGAGGTTGAGATCGTCGTCGCGATCGACTGAGGCGTATGCCGCGGCGAGACTTCCCCATCCCGGTCACCGAGCAGGTGGGCGAGCGGTTCGCGCAGTGGTGCGCGGCCCCCGCGCCCGGTCCCGCGGCCCGGCTTGCCGCGACCGTGATGCTGGTTCGTGACGGCGACCGCGGGGTCGAGGTGTTTATGCAGCGCCGGGTGGCGTCGATGGCATTCGCGCCGCGGCGGCACGTCTTCCCCGGCGGCGGGGTGGATGCCGGCGATCGCGACCCCCTGCCGGCCACGGGTCCGAGCGCGGCGGAGTGGGCCGAGCGCCTGGGCCTGCCGGTGGCGGACGCGGGCGCGGTGGTGGCCGCGGCCATACGAGAAGTGTTCGAGGAGGCGGGGGTCCTGCTGGCGCAGCCGACGGCTGACCACCTCGGGCCGGAGTGGCGGCAGACCGCTCGACGGCGGCTGCTGGCGCGAGAGGTGAGCCTGGGGTCCCTGCTGACGGAAGCCGGAATGGTGGCCGACGCCGGCGCCCTGACCTTCGCGGCGCACTGGATCACGCCCGAGATCGAGCCGCGCCGCTACGACACGTTCTTCTTTGCGGCGCTGGTCCCGCCCGGTCAGGCGGCGGACGCGGAGACCAGCGAGGCCGATCACGCCGAGTGGGTCGTCCCCGCGGAGGTCTTGGCTGGCGAGCCCGCCGGCCTCATGCCGCCGACGATCGCGTGCCTGGAGGAGCTGGCCCAACTCGCCACAGCCGCCGAGGCGGCGAGCTATTGGGGGCACGTGCCGATCATCCAGCCGGTTCCTGTCCGGCACGGCTCCGGCTGGGCCATGCGCGCGGAGTGGTCGTGACCTCACCAGGTCAAACCCGAGCCCCGGAGCCGTCGGCCGCGGTCGGTGCGTGGCGCGGCGGGGCGATCAGTCCCCGTGCCGCCTGCGTCCTGGCGCCCAACCCGGGTCCGATGACGCTCGACGGCACCAATACCTGGGTCCTAGCCGAACCCGGCGGGGGCGAAGCAATCGTCATCGACCCCGGCCCCGACGACCCCGGGCATCTCGCCGCGATTCGTGCGCAGGCGCAGGCGATGGATGCGGCGATCACCCGCATAGTCCTGACACACGGACACGCCGACCACGCCGAAGGCGCGCCCGCGCTCGCCACCCTGGTCGGGGCACCGATCCTCGCCGTCGGGCGGGGGCACGACGATCTCGGCGCCGGCGCGGTGGTGTCGGTCCGGGGCCTGGAGGTCCGGGTGGAGGCGACACCCGGGCATACGGCCGACTCGATCAGTCTCATCCTTGCCGCCGACAATGCCCTGCTGACCGGAGACACCGTGCTCGGCCGCGGCACGACGGTGGTGGCGCACCCCGATGGGGAGCTCTCGGCATACCTGGAGACGCTGGACCGCCTGCGGGCGTTGACCGGCAGCGGCGAGGTCGTGCGCATTTGGCCTGGTCACGGCCCGGTGATCCCCGATGCCGCGGCGATGGTGGCCTTCTATCGCGTCCACCGGCGCGAGCGGCTCGACCAGGTCCGAGCGGCGCTGGCTGACGGCGCCGTCGATGTCGAGGGGGTTCTCGAACGCGTCTACGCCGATGTGCCGACAGCCGTCTGGCCGGCGGCGCGGCTGAGCATCGCCGCCCAGTTGGTTTATCTGGGCGTGCCGGTCTGACTCAGCGGGCGCGGCGGCGCAGGCGCTCGAGGTCGATCAACAGGACCGCGCGGGCTTCCAGCCGGATCCAGCCGCGGGACGCGAAGTCGGCCAGGGCCTTGTTGACGGTCTCTCGGGAGGCGCCGACGAGCTGGGCCAGCTCCTCCTGAGTGAGGTCGTGGGCGACGAGGATGCCCTCCTCGACGGGCCGGCCGAAGCGGCCGGAGAGTTCGAGCAGTGCCTTGGCGACGCGGCCGGGCACGTCGGTGAACACCAGGTCGGCCAGGGACTCGTTGGTGCGCCGCAGCCGGCGGGCCAGCGCCGCGAGTAGGGTCAACGCGACGCGCGGGTTGCGCGCGAGATAGGTATGCATGGCCTCATTGGTCAGCCCGACGAGCTGCGTCTCGGCCACCGCCGTCGCCGTCGCCGTGCGCGGGCCCGGGTCGAACAGGCTGAGTTCACCGAACATTTCACCCGGGCCGAGGATGGCCAGGAGGTTCTCGCGGCCGTCGGAGCTGGTGCGGCCAAGCTTGACCTTGCCCTCGGTGATCACATAGAGGCGCTCGCCGGCCTCGCCTTCGTGGAAAAGGATGTCGCCGCGTTCGAGGCGCATCGGGGTCATGACCGCCAACAGATCATGGCTGGCCTGGTCGTCGAGCCCGGCAAAAAGGGGCGAGCGGCGAAGCACGTCGAGATCCACGGCCGTAGTCTGCCAGATGCGCTTACAGTGTCGAACGTGTCGACGGATTCCCCGCTTGCCCTGACTCGGCGCGCCCGCCGGATGTATCGCGTCCTCGCGGACTTCTACCCCTACGCCCACTGTGAGCTGGACTTCGACACCCCGCTGCAGCTTCTGGTCGCCACGATCCTGTCCGCGCAGACGACGGACGTGGGCGTCAACCAGGTCACCCCGGAGTTGTTCGCGCGCTATCCCGATGCGGCGTCGTATGCCGCGGCCGACCGCGCCGAGTTGGAGAACCTCATCCGGCCCACGGGCTTCTTCCGGGCCAAGACCGACTCCCTGATCAAGCTCGGTGCCGCCTTGGAGGAGCGCTACGGGGGCGAAGTGCCGCGGCGGCTCACCGATCTGGTTACTCTGCCTGGGGTCGGCCGGAAGACGGCGAATGTCGTGTTGGGCAACGCTTTCGGCGTGCCGGGCATCACCGTGGACACGCACTTCGGTCGGCTCGTGCGCCGGTTCGGGTGGACGCAGGAATCCGACCCGGTCGCCGTCGAGCACGCGATCGGGGCGCTCTTCCCCAAGCGCGACTGGACGATGTTGTCGCACGTCCTGATCTTCCACGGCCGACGGATCTGCCACGCCCGCAAGCCCGCGTGCGGCGCCTGCCCGGTCGCGGGACTGTGCCCCTCGGTCGGCATCGGTGAACTCGACCCGGAGCGGGCGAAGCGGTTGCTTCGCTTCGAATTGGCACCGCTGCCGCCCGCGCCCGCGGCCGGCCCCGCTCGCCGCGTCGGTGGAGGCACCGTGACGCCGGACGAATCGGCGCCCGACTGGGTGCGCGGCCTGCCAGCGCGCGTGGCGGAAATCTCACCGGACTACTTCACCCGGTTCGCCCCACCCCCCGGTGTCACGAAGCGCGCGGCGGTCCTCATGCTCTTCGGCCCCGGGCCGGACGGCCCCGACCTGCTATTGACCGAGCGGGGCCCACACCTGCGGGCGCATGCCGGTCAGGTCTCCTTCCCGGGCGGCCGGATCGACCCCGAGGACACCGGCCCGGTCGCGGCCGCGCTGCGCGAGACCCACGAGGAGGTGGGCATCGACCCGTCCTGGGTCGAGGTGCTCGGCGAGTTCCCGCCGCTCTATCTGGGGCCGAGCTCCAACGCGGTGACACCGGTCCTCGGGTGGTGGAGTGGGCGGCATACGCCCGAGGTCACCAGCGACTTCGAGGTCGCCCGGGTGGTGCGGGTGCCAGTGACGGACCTGGTCGACCCGGCCAACCGCTTCACAGTCACGACCCCGGTGGGTTACACCGGGCCAGGTTTCGACGTGGCGGACCTGTTCGTTTGGGGATTCACGGCCGGGCTGATCGAGTCCATGCTCGACCTGGGCGGCGTCGCGCGGGCGTGGGACCGGGGCGTCCAGCGCCCCCTGCCGGACGACATGTTGACGGTTGCCCTGCGGTCTCGCCGCTGAGGTCCCCCCGAAGCTGGCGCTGGGCTCAGCGCAACCAGTCGACGAGCGCCCCGGCGAGTTCGGGCCCCGCCTCCTCCGGGACGAAGTGCCCCGCCTCGGGCAGGATCTCGACCCGCAGCGGGCCCTGGGCTTCGCGGGTGACCCGGAGCGCGTCGTCGATCCCGACGATCGGGTCGCGGGCGCCGTGGGCGACGAAAACCCGGCACGTCAGCGCCCGCCGGTGGGCGATCTGCCGGAGCTCACGGCTGCTCGGTCGGAGCCGCTCGAAGGCTTCGTCGGTCGCGTGCGCGACAAAGGGCTGCGCCAAGGCATCCGTATGCCGCGCCACCACCTCCTCGGTCAGCCACCCTCTATCTCCTCCCGAGCCCGCGCGGAGGACCGCCGCGACGTCGGCGGCGTCCACCGACCCCGTCGCGGTGGCCGAGGCCACCGTGAGCGCGCGTCGGTAGCGGCGCCCGGCGGGGCGGGGGAGGAGCGCACCATACGCACTGATGGTCGGGGGCGCGGGCACCGAGACGAGACCGACGGCGCGCACGACAGCCGGGGCAAAGACCGGCAGGTGCCGCACGGTCCAGGCACCGAGGCCGTGGCCGATCACGGTGGCTTGGTCCTCACCGAGGCTACGGATCAGGCCGGCGAGGTCGGCGGCGGCGGAGGTGAGGTCGTAGCCCGTGGGCGGCTTGTCGGAGGCGCCGAAGCCGCGCACGTCAACGGCGATCGCCCGAAAGCCGGCGCCGGCGAGGGCCGGGATCACCCCGCGCCAACTCCACCAGAAACCGGGAAAACCGTGGACGAGCAGGACCGCCGGCCCGTCCCCCGCCTCGACGAGGTGGAAGCGCGCCCCATTGGCCGCGACGAAGCGGTGCTCCCACGGTCCGGGGAGGAGGAGGGCATCGCCCGGGGTCATTGCCGATCCCCGATCGGGCCGCGCTCAATCCGGCCGGGCTCAGGCGGCGGACTTGACCGCGGCGACGGTCTTCTGGGCCTCGGTGATGGCCTTCTCCGGCTTGGGCTTCGCGGCGGAGATGGCCTTCTTGCCCAGCAGCGCAAGGACGCCCGCGACCAGGAAAAGCAGCAGGGTCACAATGCCGAACGACAGCGAGCGCGGCAGCCAGATATCGAGCACGAGCCCGAGCGTCAGGAACAGGAAGATCAGCCCGAGGAGGCCGACGAAGGCCGCACCGGCGAACATGCCGGCACCCTTCCCGGCGACCTTGACGCCACTGGTGACCTCGGCCTTGGCCAAAGCGATGTGGTCGTTGACGAGCGCGGTGATGTCGCGCGACGCGTCGGCGACGAGCTGGCCGACCGTGCGCTCATCCTGGACAGGGGAGCTAGCCACGGGCACACCTTAGCCGGTCAGGGGGATGGGACGATCTGGTAGGCGTCGGGAACACCATCGTTATCGCTGTCGTCGTGCTCCCGCGCATGGATGCGCCGATAGTGGGCGTTGCGGACGCGCAGGATGGCCGCGGCGAGGGCCGCCGCCAGCACCGAGGCGACCAAGACCGCCGCCTTGACGTGGTCGTCGCGGTCGCTGCCGGACCCGAAGGCCAACTCCCCGACCAGCAGGGACACGGTGAACCCGATGCCGGTCAGGGCGGCCAGCCCGATGATGTCCAGCCACGTGAGGTCGTCGTCGAGTTCGGCGCGGGTGAAGCGAGCCAACAGCCAGGTGCCCCCGGCGACACCGAGCAGCTTGCCCAACACGAGCGCGACGATGATGCCGATGGCGACGGGATCGCGCATCGCCTCCCCGAAACCGCCGCCCACGACGGTGACACCGGCGGCGAAGAAGGCGAAAACGGGCACGGCAACACCGGCCGACAGCGGCCGCAGCCGATGCTCCAGCCGATGCGCCACATCGGTGTCGGGGGAGTGCTTGCTCAGCGCGGGCACCGACTCGCGCGGCTTGACCGGGACCACGAGACCGAGGGCCACGCCGGCGACGGTGGCGTGGACTCCGGAGGCGTGGACCAACGCCCAGGTGAGGGCGGCGAGGGGAAGGAGCAGCGCGGCATACGTCATCCGGCGTTGGGTCAATGCCGCGAACGCCGCGAGCGGGAGGAGCGCCCACAGGAGCGGGGCGACCTGGAGATCGCGCGTATAGAACAGCGCGATGATTGTGATGGCGATGACGTCGTCAACGACGGCCAGCGTGAGCAGGAAGGAGCGCAGCGCGTCCGGGAGGAAGGAGCCGAGAACCGCGAGCACGGCGAGCGCGAAGGCGATATCCGTCGCCGTCGGGATGGCCCAACCGTGCATGGCGCTCGCGTCGCCGCCTGCCAACTTCACCGCGCCGAGGAAGACCAGGGCGGGCACGACAACGCCGCAGACCGCGGCGACCACGGGCACGGCCGCCTTCGCGGGATCGCGGAGGTCGCCGACGAGGAGTTCGCGTTTCAGCTCCAAGCCCGCGACGAAGAAGAAGATCGCGAGGAGGCCGTCGGCCGCCCAGTGGCCGAGGCTGAGCTTCAAGTGGCCCCAGTCGACGCCGACTTTGACGTCGCGCAGGGTGGCATAGCCATCGCTCCACGGGCTGTTGGCCCAGAGCAGCGCCAAGAGGGCGGCGCCGAGCAGAAGCGCCCCGCCGACGGTCTCGGTGCGCAGGGCGGCCCGGACGGTGGACGCCTCGGGCCAGGAGGGGCGGGAGAGCAGGATCTTGCGCAGGATTGGGGTGTTCATCGCGCCTTCGCGAGGGTCGGGAGGGGGACAACGCCGACCAGACTTCCCGGCACACCAGGAACGATTTTACCGGAACTATCCCGTATGGGCGTGCGCGCCCAGCAGGCGGTGGGCGGCCTCGTCGTCGACGGAGTCGAAGAACTCGCCCACGACATCCTCAAGCTGATCGAGATTGTCGGCGGCGAAGAGCACCGACTGATAGGTGGTGATGTCGTAGGGGATCGTCGCCATCTGCTCCAGGTCGAGCGGGCGAATCTCCATGTGCGAGAAGGCGTCCATCTCGCCATACGAGGAAAGGATGCCGGCGCCGTAGGCCTTGAGGATGCCGGCCTCCCACATCACGCCGAACTCCATGCTGAACCAGAACACGTCCGCGACCACCTTGACCGCGGCATCGGACTCCAGCCGCTGGGTTGCCTTCCCGGCCGCCTCAGTCAGTCGGGCGAAGCGGGGCGAGGCCAGTTGGTTCGCGTGGCCGATGACCTCGTGGATGATGTCGGGCTCGGGGGTGTAGAGCGGCTGGCTGGGGTGGCGCAGGTACTGGGTCGAGTGGAAGATCCGGTCACCCAGCGAGCCGTAGAAGTCGCGCAGCCCGACCAGGCCGGGAGCGCAGACATACGACCACCCGGTGAGGGCGTGTAGCGACTCGGTGACCTCGCCCAGTTGGGGAACGCGATCGGTGGGCAGACCCAGGGCCGCCTTGCCGCGGAGGTACTCGCTGTGGGCGTAGCGCTGGTGCTTGGGCGCAAGTTCGTCGCTCGCGACCGCCCACACCTCGTCCTCGGCGGGCGTGTAAGTGATCAGTGGCACGGGGGTGCCCGGCTCCCATGCGAGCGCGGCGGCGGCGATCTCGCCGCGGCGGGCTCGGTAGGCGGGGTCG
Organism: Nostocoides jenkinsii Ben 74; assembly: GCF_001046875.1. Lineage (GTDB taxonomy): Bacteria > Actinomycetota > Actinomycetes > Actinomycetales > Dermatophilaceae > Nostocoides_A > Nostocoides_A jenkinsii. The sequence continues at coordinate 1,603,738 of NZ_HF571038.1, read as the reverse complement.
TTCAGCCCGGGGTGTCCGGCGCCAAGGTGGACCTCGACGCGCCCATCGGCATCGGTCGTCACCGGGGAATAGAGCTGAGCTTCCTCGAACATGGTCCACCTCCTGCGGCGGCACGCCAGTGTGCGCCCCTTTTGATCAGGAAAACACGATTCCGTCGCGGCTGGCTAGGGTGCCCGATGTCGATGGGCAGAGCGACGAAAATACGCCGGTGTATGCCGAGGGGACTGGACACTTTGTCCAGTCCCCTCAGATCCGTGCTGGGTGTCGCGTGGACCGGGGTCAGTCGCCGAGGCCCTGCTTGATGGCATTCATGACCGTGGTGTCGGCCAGCGTCGTCACATCGCCGACCTCGCGGCCCTCGGCCACGTCTTTGAGCAGGCGGCGCATGATCTTGCCGGAGCGGGTCTTCGGCAATTCCGAGACGATCATGATCGTGCGTGGCTTGGCGATCGGGCCGATCTCCTTGGCGACGTGGTTGCGCAACTCCTTGACGAGGTCGACACCCTCGCCGACCTCGTCGGCCTCCTCGATGTGCTCCTGGCGGAGGATGACGAACGCGACGACCGCCTGGCCGGTGGTCTCGTCGCTGGCCCCGACGACCGCCGCTTCGGCGACCTTGGGGTGGCTGACCAGGGCCGACTCGATCTCGGCGGTGGAGAGGCGGTGGCCGGAGACGTTCATGACGTCATCGACCCGGCCGAGCAGCCAGATGTTGCCGTCGGCGTCGTACTTCGCGCCGTCGCCGGCGAAGTAGTACTTCTCGCCGAACCGACTCCAGTAGGTCTGCTTGTAGCGCTCCGGGTCGCCCCAGATGCCGCGCAGCATCGCCGGCCACGGCTTAGTGAGGACGAGGTAACCGACCTTCTCGGCCTCGGTGAACGGCATACCCTCGTCGTCGAGAATCTCGGCGCTGATGCCGGGGATGGGTCGCTGGGCCGAGCCGGGCTCCAGCGTGGTCACCCCGGGCAGCGGCGAGATCATGATCGCCCCGGTCTCGGTCTGCCACCAGGTGTCGACGATCGGGCAGCGGTCGCCGCCGATGTACTTGCGGTACCACAGCCACGCCTCGGGGTTGATCGGCTCGCCGACCGAGCCGAGCAGGCGCAGCGACGAGATGTCGAACTTCGCCGGGATGTCGTGGCCCCACTTCATGAACGTGCGCACAGCCGTCGGTGCGGTGTAGAGGATCGTCACCTTGTACTTCTCGATGATTTCCCACCACCGGCCCTGGTGCGGGGTGTCCGGGGTGCCCTCATACATGACCTGGGTCGCGCCCAGGGCCAGCGGGCCGTAGACGATATAGGAGTGGCCGGTGACCCAGCCGATGTCGGCGGTGCACCAGTAGACGTCGGTCTCCGGATGCACATCGTGCACAACGGAATTCGTGTAGGCACATTGCGTCAGGTAGCCGCCGGTCGTGTGGAAGATGCCCTTCGGCTTCCCGGTCGTCCCGGAGGTGTAGAGGATGAACAGCGGGTGCTCGCTGTCGTGCGGCTGGGCCTCGTGCGTCTCGCTCGCCGCGTTCATCAGGTCCGACCACCACAGGTCGCGGCCCTCGGTCCAGGGGGTGTCCTGGCCGGTCCGCTTGATGACCACGACCTTCTTGACCGTCGTCTCGGCGTGGTCGAGGGCGGCATCCACGGCGGGCTTGAGGGCGCTGGGGGCGCCGCGGCGATAGCCGCCGTCGGCGGTGATGACGACCTTGCAGGAGGCGTCGTTAATGCGGGTGTTGAGCGCCTCGGCAGAGAAGCCGCCGAAGACGACAGAGTGCGGGGCGCCGAGGCGCGCACAGGCGAGCATCGCGACGGCTGCCTCGGGAATCATCGGCAGATAGATGGCGACCGTGTCGCCCTTGCCGACCCCGAGAGACTCCAGCGCATTGGCGGCCTTGGACACCTCGCGCTGCAGATCGGCATACGTGATGGTGCGGGTATCACCGGGCTCGCCCTCGAAATGGATGGCGACCCGGTCGCCATTGCCGGCCTCGACGTGCCGGTCGACGCAGTTGTAGGCCGCGTTGAGCTCGCCTCCGACGAACCACTTGGCGAAGGGCGCCTCCGACCAGTCGAGGGTCTGCGTGAAGTCGGTGGACCAGGTCACATAGCGCCGAGCCTGCTCGGCCCAGAAGCCCTCGTGATCGGCGGCCGCCGCGTCATACATCTGCGCAGTGCCATTGGCCTGCGCGCTGAACGCAGGATCCGCAGGGAAGGTCGGGTGGCTGGCCGACAGGCTTTCTTCGGACACGGTGGCTCCTCCTCGAGACGGTGTGTTCCTCCCACCTTGGCAGGCCGGTATGGCGCGCTACAACCGGGGCCGCTTATCGCTCGGCGGGCGGGGGGCTCTCGGCGCCCAACGGTTCTTGACGGGCCAGTCGACAATGGAGGATGGCCATCACGCACACCGACCCACGCCCGCCGCGGGCTGCCATCGCCGTCGCCGGACCCGGCCACGAGATCGATCGCGTCGCCCGGGAGGCCGATGCGCTCGGGATCGGGCGCGTGGTGGTGGCCGAAACGGCATACGACCCGTTCGTGCAACTGGCCCACGCCGCCGCGACGGCGCCGCGGATCGAGTTGGCGACGGGGGTCGCCATCGCCTTCGCCCGGACCCCCATGACCTTGGCGTATGCCGCGTGGTCGCTCCAGGAGGCCAGCGGCGGCCGCGCGGTGGTCGGGTTGGGATCGCAGATCCAGCCGCACATCGAGCGGCGCTTTGGGATGCCGTGGGGTCGCCCTGCCGCCCGCATGCGCGACTTCATCCTGGCAACGCGGGCGATCTTCGCGGCGTGGCAAGAGGGTGGCCGGTTGGCGTATCGGGGTGAGTTCTACGAGCACCGGCTGATGACGCCGATGTTTGCGCCCGCCCCGCTGACCGGCGGCCCGCCGCCGCTGCTTCTCGCGGGTGTCGGGCCGCGGATGTGCGCCGTCGCGGGGGAGGTGGCCGACGGGCTCGTCGCGCACCCGTTCGGGACACCGGAGTTCCTGCGGGAGCAGGTGCTGCCGGGGGTGCGGGCGGCGCGGGCGACGTCGGAGGCCGCCGGGGAGGCGTGGACGCAGCGGCCGTTCGAGGTGGACGCGGGGGTGCTCATCGCGACCGGTGAGACGCCCGCCGAGATCGCGGCGGCGACGACGGCGCTACGGGAGCGGATCGCCTTTTATGCCTCCACCCCCGCCTACGTGGGAGTGCTCGCCCGGCACGGCCACACGGCCATACAGCCGGAATTGCACTCCCTGTCGATGCGGGGGAAGTGGGCCGAGATGGGGCGGCTCATCGATGACGACCTGCTGCACGCCGTCGGGGTCGTCGGCGATCCGAGCAGCGTGGCCGCCGAGGTGATGCGGCGGTATGGCTCCATCGCCGACCGCGTCACGCTTTTCGACTCGGCACCCGTCGTGAGTTCTGCGGCGCTGCGGGCGGTCGCGGAAATTGGGGGCGGCGGCGCGGCGTGACCTACCCTTAGTCGGTGCAAGAACGTGATAGTCGGCTGTTTCTGGCCCAGATGGCCGGCGCCGATCCTGAGCGCCTGCGCACCACGCCCGAGGACATCAAGGTTTATACCCTGCTCGGGTCGACGGTTTTCATCTCCTCGGGGATGGCCGTGGTCGGCATGTTCGTCACGCTCTATTTCGCCTTTGCCTATGGAACCGAGGCGTCCTTCTTCAAGCTCGTCCTGATCGGCCTGCTGGCGCTCGCCTACGGCATGGTGATCCTGGTCATCGACCGGATGCTGGTGTCGCTGCCGCTGCGCTCGATCGAGTTCGTGCCCGGCCCGGACGGGCAGCCCACGCGCGTCAAGAACGGGTCGCTGCTGCGGATGGGCTTCGCGCTCTTCCCCCGGTTCCTGCTGGCGCTGACCATCGGCTTGTTGGTGGCCGAGCCGCTGCTGCTCTTGGCGTTCCGCGAGGAGGTCGACGCGCGGGTGGGGCGCATCGCGACCGCCGCGGCGCGCGAGGCGCAGGCCGCCGACGCCGTCCGCTATCAAGACCTCATCGACGGCGCCAGCGTCAAGACGCCCGAGCAGCAGCAGTTGGAGAGCCTGATCGCGCAGCGGACCGCCAATCTGGCGCAGATCGGGTCCCTGAACGAGAAGGCCAGCAGCGAGGAAGCCCTCGCTCGCGCCGAGGCCTCGGGCAGCAATGGTGACACCTTCGGCGAAGACCTGTCCGGCCTGCAGGGCTGCGGCCCGCGTTGTGAGGGTCACAAGTTCCAGGCGGAAAAGGCCCGGGCGGAAGCCAAGACCCTGGAGACCACCAACACCCAGCTCAGTGAGCAGATCACCCTGCTGACCACGCAGGTGGGGACGGCCGAGGGGGACCGGGTCACGGCATACAACAAGGCTTTGGAGGACCTGAAGAAGGCCCAGAACGAGTCCGGGAATCTCAACTCCTATGGTCAGGGCATCCTGATCCGCATCCAGGCGCTGGAGCAGTTGGCGAGCAGCGACTATCCGTTCGGCGGCGACCCGGCCAAACCGGCCGGTGGTGCAGCCGGCGCCGAGCGCGACGCCCGATGCCACGCCGAGTGCGAGTTCGACGGCCAGCCCGAGCGGGACGGCGACGTCCACCGGCACGGGCAGCCCCAGCGACGCAGCCAGCCCCAGTGACTCAGCGAGCCCGAGCGAGAGCGCGAGCGGTGGGTCGACGGCGGCGCCGGTGGTGCCGACGACGCCCGCGGCGACGGCGGTGGACTCCGCGGTCGAGGCGGACGCGCTCAAGGCGCACCGCTGGCTGGGCTTGACCCCGTTGGCGGCGGCGATCATGATCACCCGCCTCTTCCTGATCGCGCTGGACTGTATGCCGATCCTCGGCAAGGCCCTCGTCTCCCTCCGCAAGCGGCGTCCGTATGAGACGGCCGTGGCGCGCGCTGAGCACAACCGCGTGCTGGAGCAACTCGTCTCGGTGGACCAGGCCGAAGCCGAATCCGACCTCCTGCGCTCCTCGATGCGCGAGTCGCGGCGAGCGGCCTTCGACTCCGCCGGTGGGGCGTGGGTGGCCGGGCCGTGGGGCGACAGTTTCGTCGGTCCCGACGGATCGCTGACGCTGCCGGACGGCGCGCGCGCCGGCGTGAACGGCCTCTCGGTCCAGCGGGCCACGGACGGCTCGTGGGCGGTTGGCTCGCGCGATGACGGATCGACCCCGCGTCCGCCGGTTCGCCGCCCGGCCCGCACCGCGCCCGACCACGCCACATCGGCGTCGATGTCGACGTCGGAGGAAAGTGCGCCGCGCCCGGCCCGCCCCGAGCACGGGTCGGACGAGGTGTATGACGTCGACGCGCCGCTGGGCCCTAGCGACCCGACGCGCCCGATCCGCACGTCATGAGGCCGACGCCGCCGCCCGCGGACGACTTGAGCTCGGGCCCGGTGCACCTCGACGGCGCCCAGCCGGCGCTGGAAATTCCCACCCCGGACGGCCCGGCGACGATCTGGGTACGCGCCCCGCGGGCCACCTTCGGAGCCGAGGCGGACCCGGACTTCGGCCGCCTGGAGAACCTGCTCGGCGTCCCGCGGCCGTGGATCGGTGATCTCAAGAATGACCCGGTCAGTGGCCTTGCACTCAGCCGTGCTCAGCGCCGACGGGAGCCGCGCGCCCTGCCGGCGATCCAGGAGGTCCCGGTCCAAGTCCGCGGGCTGACGGTGACCACCCCCGGCGGTCGGCCGCTCGTCGAGGATGTGTCGTTCGACGTCGCCCCCGGCGCGATCCTCGCCATCGCCGGCCCCGCCCAACGCCCGACGGGTGCGCTGGTCAGCGCCCTCGCCGGAGTCGCGCCCTTCTCCGGCCGGATCTCGTATGGCGCGACCCACCTCACCGAGGACTCCGCGCCCCTGATTCGGGGCGCCCTGGGCATCGTCCCGCGCGACAACCTGCTCACCGGACCGTTGCCGCTGCGGCGGGCACTCGCCCATACGGCTGCCTTGCGCCAGCCGGCGGCGCCGCGCGCGGATCGCCGGGCGGCGGTGGACGAGGTCGCGCAGGGTCTCGGGCTCACCGCCCACCTGGACACGCCGCTGGCGGACCTCGGGCCGGCCGCCGCGAAACGCGCGGCGATCGCGATGGAGGTGCTGGCCCGGGCCAGCGTGCTCATCCTCGACGAGCCCACCGCTGGGCTGGACCCGGAGGACGAGGCGGAACTGCTGCGGATGCTGCAGGCTCTCGCCCAGGTCGGTCGGCGCACCATCATCCTGACGACGCACTCGCCAATGGCGATGAGCGTCGCCGACGCGGTGCTGCTGCTTGACGTCACGCGGGCGGGCAGCGGGCGGTTGGCCTATCTCGGTCCCGCGGCCGAGGCCGCCCATCACTTCGGGGCGGATCGGGAGTGGGACTTCGCCCAGGTGTATGCGGAGTTGGCCGATCCGGCCGCCGATTGGTCGACGCAGGTGCGCCCGGCGCTGGCGCCCTTCGATCCGGACGCGGGCGCGGCGATCACGGCCTCCCGGCGTAGCTGGCCCGCGCTGGTCCCCGCCGTGCGGCGGTTGGCGCTGCGACGACTGGAGGAGTTCTGGTGGCGCGGCGAGGCCTATCTCGCCCTGCTCGCGCCGGGGGCGGTACTGGTCATGTTGGCGTTGTTGGTATTGGGCTGGGGCAACCTCGACCCGACCTATGTGGGTGCCAATACGCAGACCCCGCGCCTGTTGCTCGGCTTTATGACGCTGGCCATCGTCCTGCCGCCGCTGGTTACGGCGGCGCGAGACATCGTCCGGGAACGGCGAGCCGTGGTCCGGGACGTGACCGTGGGACTGTCGCCCGCGGCATACATCCTGGGGCGGTATGCCGCGCTCCTCGCCGCCGGGTTCGTGCCCGCCCTGCTGCCGCTGGTCCTGCTGATCGGGCAGGGGAGCATCGGGTCCGTCACCGTCGCGGGCCTGGTGGCGCTGGGTGGGGCGGCGGCGGCCACGGCCATCGGGCTGACGATCAGCGCGCTCGGGCGGCGGGAACCCCGGGTCTTGTGGGGCGTCGCCGCGGTCCTCGTCGCGCAGATCTTGTTGTGTGGCGCTTTCGTTGCGATCGAGGACTCGGCGATCCAGCCGTTCGCGGCGATGACGCCGGGCTACTGGGTGTTCCGCGGCCTGGCCAGCAGCCAGGACCTGGCCGGTGTGGACGCCGCCTGCCGGGCGGGGGAGGAGTTCTGCTCCCCGCACTGGGCGGCGGCGGCCGGGGTCGGCGGGCCGGTCCTCGCGTTGGCAGTGATGGCGCTGGTTGCGCTTGTCGCTGCGACGTTATGGGTCCGGCAGGCCGCCCGCGAAGAGCGCCGCTGAGGCGTCAGCGCCAGCTGTGCGCGACGTCGACGACGACCTTCGAGTTCGTGCCGTCATAGAGCGTGTGCACGGTGAAGGGCAGGCGCGCCCGGACACCGACTCCCATCTCGCTGTAGCCCTCCCACGAACCGAGCCAGCGCACCTGGCGGAAAGTGGTGAAGCCGGTGACATTGACCGCTTCGGCCCTGTTCGGCGGCAGGTAGACGATGTCGCCGTTCTGGTCGTAGGACGGCGCGTGCAAGGTGATCTTGATCTTGGCGCCGCCGCGCAGGGGATAGACCGTGCCGGAGCCGTCCTGGATCAGCTTGTCGACATACTCGACCCGGTATCCGGGGGCCTTGCCGCGGACGTCGAACACGAGGCGGTCGTAGCACGCGTGGCGGCCGGCCCGAACATTCGTGAGCGGGCCGACAACCATCGTGGAGTTGGTCTTGGGCAGCGACCCCCACGTCTTGGTGCAGGTGGCGGCGGCTGCGGCCGACGCAGCCGCGGGGCCGGCGCTGGCCGAACTGGTCGGGGCGGCGGCGAATCCGGCTCCGGCGACGAGGGCGGTTGCGCCCAGGGCGGCGAGGCGACGGGTGATGCTCATGACTTCCTCCTGGCAGTTGTGCCTGCTGACATCTACTAGACGCGCGGGCGCAGCCTGGGGTTGACGTGAGCCGCCCGCCCCTCGCCGATCACCGCGTCATTTCGAAGGGCAAACAGAGGGCTTCGTGTCCGGGTTCGGCCAGATCAGGGTCCAGCACTCCAGTTGCGTCCCTGGATTCACTGCGTGCGCCGAGGGGGCTGCGACGGCCGTGAAGCTGGCGGCGACGACGACGGACAGAAGGATGCGGCGCATGGTTGGAACCTTTCGATGGCACTGTCGGGGGCGGTGCCTGGAGTGACGTCGATAACCTTCACAAGCGGGCGGCACGTCTGCCAAGAGCATTGCTGTGGCACATTGGTGCCGTGACCGAGTTGGGCCAGGAAGGCACCGAATCCCCACGCGTACTTGAGGAGTTCGGCATCGCGCCCGAGCACGAGCGGGTCTACCGGGAGGCGTTGCGCCGAGGTCCGATTGCGGTGTCGGCGCTTGCGTCCGGCACCGGGCTGCCCCGCACCGAGGTCGACATCGCCCTCGCCGAACTGCACATCCTCGGCATTGTCGGTCGTCGCGACGCCGGCCTCGGCATACACAAATGTCTGTCGGGACACCACGGGCATCGACTGCATCCGATCCACCGGCTACCTGGGGGCGTCCACCTGGGGCCACCCGGTAGACGCGAGTGGCAACAACTGCACCAACTACGCCGCGCTCCGGGCGGCGGAGAATGGTGCCTCGAATCCCGGCAACCTCGGCAATGCGCGCGATTGGGACAACAAGGCCGCGGGCTACGGCATCCGGGTCGACACGACCCCCGTCGTGGGCGCCATTGCCCAGTGGGAGGCCAACAGTGGCTACGCGGGCTCCTACGGTCACGTCGCCTACGTCGAGTCGTGACCAGCACGTCCATCCGAGTCTCGGAGTCGAATTGGCAGGGTGGATCGGCCATTCGCGAAATCCCGCGCTCAGACTCCGCCTTCCCGGACCACTTCATCCACCTCCGCGACGTCGCGCCGTCGAGATGCGGCGATTTCACTCTGGGACACCGTCGTTAGGCTTCGGATATGACCGATCACGCAGTGCCGAATCTGCCGTCTCGCGATTTCGACGACACGGTCGCGTTCTATGGGGAGTTCGGTTTCGAGCGGGAGTATCGCGATGAGGGTTGGCTGATTCTTCGCCGTGGCGAGCTTCGGTTGGAGTTCTTCCTCTTCCCAGGCCTCGTGCCGGAGGAGAGCTCTTTCATGTGCAGCGTCCGAGTCGATGACCTCGATGGGCTGTATCGGCAGATCAACGAGGCAGGCGTCCTCGAAAAGACTACCGGGCGCCCGCGGCTGCACCCTGTGCAGTTGCAGCCCTGGGGTCAACGCGCGGGATTCCTCGTCGATCCTGATGGGACGCAGCTGAACCTGATCGAGAACGCCGCTTAGTTCAGGTCGTCGGTAGGGGCGGACCACCCGATGGGAGGTCACACGAACCGACCTTTGGTATGGGTGGATTCGAGCCTCGGGGCGGATGTGTCAGCAGCCGGCTGCAGCCACGCTGGTAGGACCAACGATCTCCTGACCGGAAGGAACGACCCTCGATGATCACCCCAGGACGGGACGGCACCACGTTGCACCCCGCGCAGGTTCCGGTCCAGACCAAGCTCGCCGCAGCCTGGACGAGCTTCATGTTCTTCTACGTCTACGTCGACCTCCTCGGCCTGTACAAGCCGGGCGTCGTCGAGGACATCCTCAAGGGCAAGGTCTTCACCTTCGACATCAGCCAGACCTTCGCGGTCACGGCGCTCGCGCTCACTGCAGTCCCGGTGCTGATGATCCTGCTCTCGACGGCACTGCCGATTCGAGCCAACCGCGTCACGAACCTCGTCGTCGCCATCCTGCTCGTCCCCTACATGGCCTTCAACGTCTTCGGCGGGGAGTGGCTGGTCTACTACGGTCTCGGTCTCGCGCTCGAGATGGTCATCCTCGGGTTCATCCTGCGCACCGCTTGGACCTGGTCGGCGACTACCCCGGCAGCGTCGGTGAACAGCTACTCACAGCTACAGCACAGTTGACCAGCATCGATGCCGATCGCTCGGCAGGTGTGCGCCCTGCCGAGCCCGCCCCTACGATGAAGCCGTGATCGCCGCCTGGCGCGAGCCACGACCCGCAGGCTCCCCGCCGGTGGGTCGTCACGACTGGCTTCTCGTCGGCGGACTCGAGGCCGTCGCCCTGGTCGAGGGCCTTGCCCGGCCGGATCTGCCCGGCCAGCCGTACGTCACCGCGCTCGCGATGACATACATGCCTGTTCTGCTCTGGCGTCGGCGCCACCCCCTGATCACCTGCCTCGTTGGCTTCGGGATCGCCGGGGCGCTCGCCGTCCTCCAGATCGTCACCCGAAGCGAGGCCCTCGGCCTTGCCTCGATGATGGCGATCCTCATCCCGCTCTACGCATTGGCCCGCTGGGGCTCTGGACGGGAGGTCGTCGCCGGGGTCACCTGCGTCCTCGCGGTCGCGGGGCTGGGTCTCTATGCCTCCGCCGCAACGCTCGCCACCGTCATGGGCTCCATAGTCTTCCTGCTGCTCTTCGTCACCGTGGGGACGGTCGTCCGCTATCGCGCCGACCTGTGGCAGCGACAAGAGCGCGAGATCCGCAACGCGGAGCGTCTGACCCTGGCGCGCGAGCTGCACGATACTGTCGCCCACCACGTCTCGGCGATCGCTGTGCAGGCGCAGGCCGCCCGTGTCGTCGCACAGACCCAACCGCACCGGGCGGCGGAGATCCTCGGCGCGATCGAGGCTGAAGCCTCCAATACCCTCACCCAAATGCGGAACATGGTGCGGATCCTTCGCGAGGACGAAGAGGGCGCAGACACAGCGAAGCTAGGCGTTGCCGACCTGTCGGCTCTATCCCGCCCGGACGCCAACCCGGCTGTCGAAGTCTCCGTCGCGGTAGAGCTGACCCACCTGCCGCGCTCCGTCGACACCGCCGTCTACCGGCTCGCGCAGGAGGCATTGACCAATGCCGTCAGGCACGCCTCGGGCGCCACTCACGTTGCGATCGAGGTATCCCGGGTCGGCAGCGACGTCAGGCTGCGAGTCGTTGACGACGGGCTGTGCCCGCCCGGGATGCGGGCACGGCCCGGGTTTGGGCTGATCGGCATGACCGAGCGCGCCCAGCTTCTCGGCGGATCGCTGACCGCGTGCCCCGGCCCTGACGGCGGATGGGTCGTCGAGGCCGTCATCCCGGCAGGGAGCCGCGGATGAGCATCCGCGTGATCGTCGCCGACGACCAGGACCTCGTCCGGGCCGGGCTGGTCATGATCCTGGGCGCGCATCCCGGGATCGAATGCGTCGGGGAGGCCGCCGACGGCCCCACGACACTCGAGCTTGCAACCCGGCTGCGCCCCGACGTCCTCCTCGTTGACATCCGGATGCCCGGAATCGACGGTGTCGAGGTGACCCGACGCCTGGCCGGACCGGACGTCGCTGACCCGATGGCGGTCGTCGTCATCACGACCTTCGACCTTGACGAGTACGTCCTTGGGGCGCTGCGCGCCGGGGCGCGCGGATTCCTCCTCAAAGACGCCGGACCGGACCTGCTCGCCCAAGCCATCCACGCCGCAGCCAAAGGCGACGCGCTCATTGCCCCGAACGTCACCCGCAGGCTCCTGGAGCAGTTCGTCGCGAACGCGCCCGCGACCGTCGACCAACCGGTCCATCCGCTCACCGATCGAGAGGAGGAGGTACTCGTGCTCGTCGCTCGCGGTCGAACCAACACCGAGATCGCCGCCGAGCTGTTCATCGGCCTGAGCACAGTCAAGAGCCACGTCGCCTCTCTCATGGCCAAGCTCAACGTTCGCAACCGGGTTGAGATCGCCATGTGGGCGCATCACACCAAACGCGTGTGAGGATGGCTCCCTCCCGCCCCTATGTGCGTAGTGGTGTCCAGCCGACTGGCAGCGCGCCGCTGATCTGCGCGCGCTCCTCATCCGCCTGCCTCGACCACCCCTGAGCGGCCGGGGTTGAGCCGTCTCCGACCGCGCCCGAGACGATACGGAATCCGACGTCGTCCAGTCGCGCGCTCGGCATGCTGCCGCGCCTCACCGAGGCGCGGACGCTCCAATGCTTGTCGGCCCACCCACCTCCGCGGAGCACGCGGTAGTCGGCATAGCGGGCCGGATCGGCGTAATCCCAGCACCACTCCCACACATTCCCCAGCATGTCGAAGAGGCCGAACGCATTCGGCTGCTTCGTCCCCACGGCCTGCGCACCCCGCTGTCGACCCGGGTGCTGCGCAACTCGCTGCCAGCGAGCAATGGCTGGGACCGGGAAAAGTCCGCCCCGATTGCCGGTGATTTCAATGGGGATGGTCGCGCCGACCTAGCCATCCTCCACGGTGCCGGCGGCACGGACGTCAACGTCTGGATGCTCAACGGCTCGATCACGTCTCCGTTGAGCGGGACGCCTCGGCTCGCTCAGGTCCTGCCCAGCGGTGCTGGCTGGAATCTCGTTTCCGAGAAGGTCAGCGCCGGGGACTACAACGGTGACGGGGCGGCTGACCTCGCGATCTTGCACGCCGCCGGCGCGACCGGGATGTACCTCTGGAAGATCAATGGCGCCAAGACGACGACGAGCTTGTCGGCCGCGCCGGTGAAGGGGGCTACGTCGGCGGGCACCGCCGGTTGGGTGTTCGGCTCGACACAGCCGGTCTCGGGCGATGTCAACGGGGACGGCGCGGCTGACCTCACGCTGCTGCATGCCGCACCGGACGCCGGCGTCAACCTCTGGGGCGTATGGGGAGCCAAGAGCAGCGCGGCCCTCACCGGCTCGCCCGGCCTGATCAAGTCCCTTCCCGCCACCAGCGGCTGGCGCTACGCCTACGCCAAGGGCGTGTGACCGGCGGCCAACGAACGGCGGTGGCGGGGGCTGCATGGATCCCCCGCCACCGCTTCACTGCCGTCCCCGCCCCACCCC
>NZ_HF571038.1:1557883-1590836 GCF_001046875.1 Nostocoides jenkinsii Ben 74 | reverse complement strand
CGCAGTGTCGGCCTCGTCGACCACCTCGTGGTCGACGAGGCGCACGCGCTTCCGCCTGCGGTGCGCAATGCGGGGGCCAAAACGCTCAGTGGTCGCGCCGTCAGCCGAGTGGCCCGGCTAATCGGGGCCAGGTTCGGTTCTGTCGGGTCCGTCCGCGTCCCCGAGGTCGACGCGGTTGTCGATGACGGCTATGCCCTCGCGGGGCTGGTCGACAAGACCGTCAGCGAATGGTTGCGCGGCAAAGACCAGTCCGGCACCGCGACGATGGCCGATGAGGACAACCCTGTCGCCGATCTGGCGTCAGGGATCGCGACGTGGATCACCGCCGCCAAAGCAGTCATTCCAAACATCGGCACCGTTGTCGGGGACATGCATCGACGCCGCGCGCTGTCGGCGCTGGGTGAATTGTCCGAGATCGTGGACGACCTGATCTCTCCCGGCCCTGGACACGCCCGCTGGGGCGAATGGGGATTGCTCGCCGACACCGAGAAGGTGCGCGGATGGCGCGGCGGCGCGGCGCGGGTCTCCCCCGTCGACGTCTCGTTCGCCATCGCCGCCAACCTCTATCACCGCGTAGAGCCGCAAGACGACGACATGCCGCCGGTCGACGTCCCGATCTCGGTCTCAATGGTCTCGGCGACGATGCCCGCGTCGTTCGGCTCCGAAGTCGGCATCGGTCAGCCGGTGACCGAATACCCGTCACCTTTCGCCGCCGCCTACGCCGCGTCAGCCTTCTACTCCCCCGCACTGCGCGACGGAGCCGAGTTGAGCAAGGTCGCCCGGATGAACGGAAACCGCTGGAAGTTTGACGTCGACCTGCACCAGCAGTGGGCGATCGGGCAGATCATCTCGCTCGTCACCGCGAACGGCGGGGCCGCGTTGGTGTTGAGCGCGACGAAGAAAGGTGGACAGGCATACGCCGAGGCGCTGCGCGCCAAGACCGGCTTCACAGTCCACTCTCAATGGGACGGCCAAGATGTCGCCCGTGTCGCCGCCGAATGGATCGCCGACCACGACAGCGTCCTGGTCGGCACCCGGTCGTTGATGACCGGCCTGGACGCCGCCGGGCAGACGTGCTCGCTCGTGATCGTGGACCGCGCCTTGCGGGCACCCGCGAATGTTGTCGATGACGCCCGATGCGCCTCCGCAGCAGCCCGCTTCGGGCTGGACCGCTGGGCAGCCGATCGACACATCTATGTCGGTGACGCCGCGACCAAGATGGAGCAGGCCGCTGGGCGACTGATTCGGCGCGTCACCGACTACGGCATGATCGCCGTCCTCGATCCCCGCCTGGCTCGGCAGACTCCGCTGACCTACCCGGAGGCCACGCGGAATCTCTACATGACGGCGGTCCGCTACTTCCCGAACAAGACCGCCGACGCGGACCAGGCGATCGGGTGGCTGACTGCCGCGCGAGCCATCCGGCACACCGACCTCGCGACAGGAGCGACCCGATGACTCTTCCCCTGCTGTGGGTCGACACCGAGACGACCGGGCTGAACGTCGACCGGGACGCCATCATCGAGATCGGGTTGATCTTGACCACCCCGGACCGCATCGAGATCGCCCGCTGGGACTCGCTCGTGCGAGTCAACCTCTCCGATATCGCGCGCGTAGTTTCGCAACCGGCTGTCCTGAAAGTCCAAGAAGAAAGCGGCCTGTGGTCGACCCTCATCGGGTCAGACGGCACCCGAGACCTTCCGATACTGCCGGAAGTCGAAGAGGCCGCACTGGCGTGGCTGGCCGAGAACGGGGTCACTGAACCGAGCAGCGTCACGTTCGCCGGCAGCGCGATCGGCGTTTTCGACATGCCGATCCTGCGCCGTCAGATGCCGCGCCTGCACCGCCTGGGGACGTATTTCGTCCACGACATCGGCGTGCTGCGTCGGGCCGTCGAGCGCGACACGGGGCGTCGGATCAATCCGGGTGCCATCCCTCACCGCGCGCTGGCGGACGTGGAACGCGCCATCGCTGCCGACCGCGAGATCGCCCGGATTCACCGGGCCGGTGTTGCAGCGCTAACGGCAGGAGGTGTCCTGTGACGAGCAAGCGGAGTCGAGGGTGCTCCGTCGACGGGTGCGACGGCAAACACAGGTCGAAAGGGTTCTGCAAGAAGCACTACCAGCGATGGCTCCGACATGCAGAGCCGAACGTCGTTTTGCGTGTCCGTGTGGTCGCACCCGACAGGGGTGCTCCGTCGAGGGGTGCGAGGGGAAGCATACGGCACGAGGATTCTGTCGGAAGCACTACCAACGATGGCGCAAACATCACCGGAGCGTGGTCTGTGGCGGGAAGTCCCCGGCTTTAGCCGTGGGGAGGATTCAAGTCGCGCAGGGGCGTATCGGCTAGCCGAGATCGTCGCCTGCGCTCAATGACGCCATGAGTATCCACTTCGCCGCTTCTCGCCCCGAGTTCCGCCGCGCCATCATGGCGATTGCCCAGTCATCGTTAGCCTGGAGCCAGCGCGCGCGCGTCGTCGTGCGCGTGGACGAGACCGGCGGCAGCCTTGAACTGGCGGGGGCTTCGCAAGCCTTCGGCAACGATCCGATGGTGCGCAGCGTGCGGTTCGCGGTGCGCAAAGGCGCGGGCCACGGCCAGGCGTGCGTCGATTTCGCGGCACTCGGTTCGATCGCGTCGGCGTCTATGGGGCGGACGGTGACGGTCGAGGCATCCGAGGCCGGGTCTCTCACTGTCCTTCTTCACGGTCCGCTCTCGGGCTCCGTCAAGATGTCGTCCGGCACGTCCACCACGCCGGACGGCAACCGCGGTAGGGTGCTCACCCTGCCGATTCTCAGCGCGCCTTCCGCGCCCGTGACGGTGCCGGACCGCGTGATTGCCACGGTGGACGGCGAGGTGTTCTTCGAGGCGCTTGACGCCGTGCGGACGGCCCGTCGTTCGGCACGGCATGCCAAGCTGGGAGCCGAGGTCGCGGAAGCAGGCGTCGGCCTGATCTCTACCGTCAATGGATACCTCTACATGCTGGCGACCGACCGCGCGCAGATGGCGTCCGTGGACATGCGGGCCGACACCGGACAGGCGATCGACCCCGTGCTCCGCGGCGGCGTCCATATCCCCCACTGGCTGGTTGAGGCGCTGCTGCGCACACCGGCCAGCCTGCGCGGTGCGCCGGTGGCCCTCGCCGTGTCGAAGCCGGAGCGCGTCGTCGTAACGGCGGGCGGCCTGACGGTCGACCTGCCGAGCAATGTGACTGACGGTCTGCCGTTCTCGACATTGCTGCGGCTGATGGAGGCCGACACGGGGTGGAACGTCGTCTGCGATGCCGATCTCGCCATCGCCGCCACGAATGCCGACTTACGCGCAGCCCTCTCGAACGCCGCCGCTCGGGAGCCGATGGTGAGGCTGTGGGTCGGGACGCTCGAAGACAGCGCGATCCACCTGATCGAACCGTGGGCGACCACGCACGTCCAGGGGTCGGTGAGCGGTCACGGCTGTTTCGCCTTCCTGAGCTCCAAATTGCTGTTGAAAGCGCTCGCGCGGCACCGACGAGAGACAGCGATCGTCTCTCTCATCGGCACCGGCAACGGCGACGGCGAGCCGATCACTCGCCGCCCCGTCACGATTGCCAGCCTGACGCCGAGAGGCAGCCAGTTGACCACCCGCATTCAACCGATCCGGGTGTCTCCGCGAGTTTTCCCTCACTACTGCGCTCAGTGACGGCATGAGAGTCCAATTCACTGCCTCCCGTGCCGAGTTCCGCCGGGCGATGACGGCCCTGAGCCGCGTTGCCGGTGACCAACCAGCGACCGCCCGCATCAAGGTCAGCGGCGGCAGGGGCACGATCGCCATCTGGATCAACGAGCCGGGCGGGACGCGGATGACTCAGGTCGCGTTCGCGATCAAGGATGGCGTGGACGGCGCGTCGTCCGTCAACTTCCGCGCTCTCGACAACGCGACTATCGCGAGCGGCTACAAGAGCGTGACGATCGCGCCCAACGGCGACACCGGCTATCTCGGGATCGCTTATGACGGCATCGAGGGTCGCTGGGTGGAGACCTTAATCGAGGGAGGCGAGGTCGTCGACCACGGTCGAATAGTCGGTATCCGGGTTGATTCGGTGTCGTTCTTTGATGCGTTGGCCGCAGTCGAGACAGCCCGAGCACGGCTATCCAAGAAGGACAAGCACGCCCTGTCGTGGCTGGCGGGTGTCGGAGTGGGGTGGTCCGCGCACGGCATGATCCACCTGACAGCCACCGACCGACGACAACTTGCGACGGTCGATCTCGCCGCGACGATGGACCTGCGGCACGACCGCGCGTTCGCCGACGGCATCTACCTTCCCGCCGCGGTTGTCGACGCTTTCTTGCGTCTTCCGAAGCGGCTGTGGCCCAGCACCGTCCAGATCGCCTTTGATCCGATGGGGAAGCCAACGCTTGTTGTTGGCGACAACATTTTCGAGTTGGCGATCAACAATCCGCGCGAAGGCGGGATGCCGATAGACCAGGTCAAGCGCATCGCCGTAAATCCACGGCACGAAAACGCGATCCACTACGAAACGTCTTTCGACACCGAAACCGTCCGCGAAGCGATCGCCCGTAGCGGTCGAACTCGCTCGGGCTCCGGCTTGTGGTGGTGGGTTGGAGATCACGGCGAACTGGCGGTCTATGCCGAGCACGGCGATACCAGCGCGGACGCCACCTTGATCCACGGTCGCCACGGCGTCGGCGGGATGATGGTCCGCCTCGACCAGACGAACGTCGTGAAGGCGTTGACGCGGAACGCTTCCGGCCCGAACAGTGCCGTGCTCTCCCGGCGCAGGCAGGCTCAGCCGAACTCTGGCATCCCGACCCCGGTCAAGTTTTTCGGCTACACCGCGTCAGGCCAGTTGGTCACGACGGTGATTCAGCCGACCCGCGTCGAGGCCGCAGAGCACGCGGCGATGATGGATCGTGGTCGGCGATGACGCGAACCATGAGTTGTTCGGTGGACGGTTGCGTCGCCCCGGTGCGCTGCAAGGGACTTTGTGCTCCCCGCGCGGAGACGCGCCGCTGCGAACCTACGCTTCGGGGCACTCGCTGCGCGGCGAGGCTCGATGGACGCCTAACCAGAAGATCGCCGACGCTCTCGACGCGGCCTTCTACGCCTCTTTCGGGTCGGTGGCCCCGACCGGAAAGCGGACCATGCTCGCGCTCGACGTCTCCGCGTCGATGACCTGGGACACCATCGCGGGCCTTCCGATCACGCCGCGGGAAGCCTCGGCTGCGATGGCGTTGGCGACGGCAGCCGTCGAACCGGACGTGCAGATCATGGGGTTCGGAAAGAAGTTCGTTCACGTCCCGATCAGCCCGCGTCAGCGGCTGGACGACGCGATCAAGGCGATCGAGGCCATCCCGATGGGCGGCACCGACTGCTCCGTCCCGATGACCTTCGCCCAGCGGGAAAGCATCGACGTCGACACTTTTGTGGTCTACACGGACAACGAAAGCTGGGCCGGTGCGGTCCACCCGCACCAGGCGTTGACGGCCTACCGGCAGTCGCGCGGGATCGACGCGAAGATGGCGGTGGTCGGCATGACCGCCACTCAGTGCTCGATCGCGGACCCCTCCGACCCCGGAATGCTCGACATCGCCGGGTTCGACGTCTCGACTCCGGCGCTGATCTCCGCGTTCAGCGCCGGATTGTGACGTGGACCCTCGCGCGGCCAAAGCTCGGCGCGAACACCGCGCGGCAGCAGAATCCGACGCTGCTGCCGCGCGGCACCGCGAAAACCGAGACGCCCTGATCCGACAACTGCGCCGAGACGACCCCGACACCTGGTCCTACTCCGTGCTGGCGCGACTGCTGGGGTGTTCTAGCGAACTGATTGCCAAGATCGTCAAGCCGCAACGCCATTGACCGACCCGCGCCGTCGTGGTTCGGTCAACGGCAAAGAACGGACATGAAGCCTTTGGTCGACGGCGTGGTCCACCCCGGAAACGCGGCGCTGCTCGCGGGCTGTCTGGCCCCCGACAGCGTCGCTCTCGCTGTCACGTCACCGCCTTACCTGGTCGGAAAAGGCTACGAGATCGACGCCACCGAGCAGTCCTGGACCGATGTGTTGCGCGCCACCTTTCGTGGCGTCGGTGCCGCACTGGTGCCCGGCGGATTCCTGGCTGTCAACATCAACGACATCCTGGCTTTTCCCGACCCCGACTTGCCTCGCGTGAACGCCGAGAACGCGCGGGCACGCAAACACAACGTCACCCGAGCCGACATCCAGGCAGTCATCGACGCCGCGCCCGCCCCGCCGTCCCGAGCCAGTCTCGCCCGGCATTTCGCCGTCTCCGAGCAGACGATCGACCGGCGTCTGCGCGGCGTCAACATTCGCGGTGGGAAAAGGACCGTCCAGACGCGGGTCCGGCTGTGCGGCCCCACCGTGGTCGACGCCGCGGCGGGCGGCGGCCTCTACCTTTATGACCGGCGTGCCTGGGCGAAAGGACCGGCTTGGACGAACTCCCCCTGGCACGCCACTTCCTACCGCGCGGTGGACGAGTTCGAGTACATCTATCTCTTCCACAAGCCCGGACCGCTGCGCTACGACCGTGGCCGACTCGATGGCGCTGAGTGGGGGCAGTGGGGTTCTCGCGGGGTGTGGCAAGTCCCCTCGGTCGCCGCCAATAACGACCATGAGGCCCGGTTCCCTGACGAGATTCCTCGCCGTCTGATTCGCCTACTGTCCGATCCCGGCGACGTGATCCTCGACCCATTCGCGGGGTCGGGGACCACCCTGCGCGTCGCCGCAGACCTCGGCAGGCGATGGATCGGGTTCGAGATCGACCCGAAGTGGGCGTCGACTGCCAGCCACGCCGCTCGCGAGGCGTCACTGCGCTCACTATCGGCGTGACCACGTTCCCGCAGTCTCTCCCCGGATCGTCCGCGCCAGTGCGCATGTGGCTCCCCACCCACGAGTTGGAGCCGACCGCCGCCGATCAGGTGAGGGCAATGTCCCGCGTCCCCGGCATCGAAGGAATCGCGATCATGCCCGACGCTCACGCGGGAAAGGGTGCCGTCGTGGGTTCCGTCATCGCCATGCGCGACGCCGTGATGCCGTCCGCCGTCGGCGTCGACATCGGATGCGGCATGACGGCGGTTCAGACGTCTCTGTCGTTGGCCGACCTCCCCGACGACCTAGGGCCGCTGCGCAAAGGAATCGAAGGTGCCGTACCGGTCGGATTCTCGGCTCACTCGGGTCACGCCCCAATCCTGTCTAACCCTCACCACCGCAGACTCCGCGCCCGTACAGACCGACTGTTCGGCTCCTTCGAGCGGCTGACCGCGCCCGGCGTGAACACCCTGGAAGGTCGCGCCATAGCGCAGTGCGGCACCCTCGGCGGCGGCAACCACTTCATCGAAGTCTGCGCCGACGAGCGAGGGCTGGTCTGGCTGACCCTGCACTCCGGCAGCCGCAACATTGGCAAGTCGCTGGCCGAGCGGCACATCGAGAAAGCCAAGACTCTCGAATGGAACGCTGGCCTGCCCGACCCGGAACTGGCCGTGTTCATCCGCAACAACCCGGACGGCACCGTTGCCGACGAGTGGAACAACTACATGCGAGACCTGTTCTGGGCACAGGACTATGCCGCTTTGAACCGCGAAGTCATGCTCGCGACCGTCCAATCGGTGCTCGCTTCGGCACTGCCAGGTGTCAAGTTCTGGGACCGAGTCTCCTGCCACCACAACTACGTCGCGAAAGAGAACTATGACGGCGTCGATCTGGTCGTGACCCGCAAGGGGGCGATCAACGCCGACCGGGGGACTCACGGCATCATTCCCGGCTCGATGGGCACCGGCTCCTACATCGTTCGCGGTCTCGGCTACGAGTTGGCCTACCGCTCGGCCTCGCACGGTGCTGGCCGTCGGCTCTCGCGCGGAGCGGCCAAGCGACAGTTCACGATTGATGACGCGGCCACGCAGACGGCGGGCGTCGAATGCCGCAAAGACGCCGGAATCCTCGACGAACTCCCCGGCGCGTACAAGGACATCGAGTCGGTGATGTCCTACCAGGCCGACCTGGTTGAGCCGGTCGCCCGCCTGACCACCTTGCTGTGCGTCAAAGGCTGACCCGCCGAGTTTCGGGCGAGTTTAGCGGCCCGATCGCGCTCCCCAGCCAGCCCCAAACTCTCGAAAGGAAACTCACGCCTGCGTCCAAGCTCGCCCTGTATTCCGCTATCCAGCTCGCCGCCGTCTTCGTGATATTGAAGGCCACGGACAGTCTGTCCTGGTCCTGGACGGCAACTCTTGCCCCAGTCTGGTTGACGGGGATCGCGGCGTTCTTCTCGATGGCCTACACGGCCGCGAAGTCGGAAGACCGGCACCGCAGTGACCCGTGGCCGTTCGCGGTCTCGGTCGGCCTCGCAGCCGTCTTGGCGGGCCTCCAACTCGCCGAAGTGATCCACTGGCCGTGGGTGTTCGTTCTCGCCCCGCTATGGGGCGGCGGGATGATTCTTTTCGCCCTGCTCGTCGGCACCGTCATGATTTTCTCGTCGGCTGTCGGCGGACCTTGACCGCCGGCGCGGCGCGAACGTCGCCGGACCGACCTGGCCGGTGGTCCGGACGCGCCAGTAGTGGCCTCGGCAGAGCCCGTTCGCGCAATGGGGCCGGTCGCATCCCGGCACCGAGCATCCGGCGCGAACGGGCGTTGATCGGAAGGTCGGCGACCCGACTGACCCCGTGTCCCAGAGCCGCCGGTAATGCCCCATGCAGAGATCGCCGACCCCGTTGGCCCGGACGCACCCGTCGACGGAGCACACGGTCCGGGGGCGTCGGCCCCGGGACTCGGCGGGGCCGACTCGGCGGGGCCGACACGCCCGGTGGTTCGCAACCGGCGGGCGTGTCCTTCGCACAGCCCCAACGCCTGGCAGGAACGGAAGCACCCCTCGACCCCGCACTGTCGCCGTGACGGTGCGGGGTCGAGGGGTGTCCGGTCGGTCAACGCATCGACAGGTCGGCGTAGGTTTCCGCCGTCCACGGCCACAGGCCGTTCAGCATCCCCCGACATCCGTTTTCGACCCAGCAGGCGCGAACCTTCGTGTCGCGAGCTCTCCGGTGCACGCGTCCGGCCTCCCACAGGTCGGTCGCGAACAGTTCTGGGGTCCAGTCACCGAACGGAACTCCGGCCCGGTTGGCGTCGCCGATCTGGGCGGGGGTGATGCCAGCATCGAGCAGGGCGCGGAGCCGGTCAGAGTTGACGGTCTTGCCTTCGCGCTCCTTGTCGATCTGGTCGGTCGACCACAGCGACAGGATGGCGTCGGCAAACTCGGGAGTGTCGATCCGGCTCCAAAGGAACGAGTAGCCGACGCCAGTGCTGCCGCGAAACTCTCGCAACGCTTGGACGCGAGCGACGCCGACGCGAGCGACGGCGACGATATGGTCGCCGTGCATCTCCAGCCCCTTGGTGTGCTCGCGCAACGTCTCCGGGGAAACGTCTGTCGCAGCCAGGGCGAAGATATGGCGGATGCTCAGCCCCGTCGAGACCTTGATCCACGCCCGAAGAGTCTTGGCGTTCAGCCCCGATGCGGCAACTGTCGCCCCGTCGCGAGGCAGGGCACGCACGATGCTGACGCCGTATTTCTTGATGGTCTCGGCGGTCCACCCGCCGTCAAGAACCTTCCGGAATCCGTCCGAGCCGACGTTGCGGGCAGCCATGACGTCGGCTGGCGACTTGTCGTTGTCGACGGCCCACGCAGCGTCTTCGGTGTAGCGCTCCCCCAGCAGGGCGCACATCTCGGCGTAGGCGCTCTCCGACTTCGCCCCCGGCGTCACGGCGAGCAGCGCCGCCATCGCCGCGTGGCCGGGCTTGGCGAAGGTGGTCTTCGCGTCATCGACGCTGATCGAGACGATGCTCTCGACGATCCGGTCGGCGACCTCGCTGACCGAAAAGCCGCGGATGAAGTTGTCGGGGATCAACGCCAGCTTGTCGTCGCCGTTCGGCGATCCGGCGATCCGATTAATCGCCGACTGACGGAATCCGGTGCGGAACGCATGGTTCGAGGGGCGAAGCGCCATGGCGGGGCCTCCTTATGTTCGCCGCGGCACCCGATGCGCCGCTTGTTCACCCTTGATGAGCGCAGTGCTCAGTCGTCGGCAACCCGTTGAGCGTTGAGCAGGTCATCCGCGCTCTGATCTGTCCCCGCGCCATTGACCAGCAGGTAGATTTCCGCCTCTTCGCGCACGGTTGCGAACCGTCCCCGCGCCACCGGAATGGTGGCCCGGTTGGCGAAGAAGCGACGACCTACGACGGACAGGTCGCCGTAGCGGACATACGGTCCGTCGGCGGTCTCGATCGTGGACTCAACCCGGTCCGGCTCAAACCACGACGCGGGAACATCGAGTTCGTTTTGCACGAATCGGCGAACAGCTTCGATTCTCTGCTTGCCGTCGATCACCGCGCACAGCGGGGCGTCATCGTCGGCGGGCCAAAGACTGCGGTCGTTGACGATGACCGCAGGAATGGGGACACCTTGAAGGATGGAGCGAATCAACAGGCGGCGCTGGTTGCCGGTCCAGACGTGTCCGCGCTGGTATGGCGCGTCGAGCGTCAGATCGCCTCGATCGAGTTGGCCGACCAATTCCACCATCGAGCGGTTCTCGGCGTGCAGGGATTGATGTTGGATCGGGACGTCTGTTTGCAGGCTCGCCCAGGGTTGGTCCACTGCCAGGCTGTCCGGTTCCGCTCTTCCCGGCTTGGCGGCGAATCTCCCGGCGGCTCCGCGCCGATGCTTGTACTCGTCGAAAGGTGGCACGCCTACGTTGCGGGCGGGCGGGCATGCCAGCGGCCCACGGCGGCGGGAGAGGCGGGCGTCGTGGGCCGGGCTACCGACACTGAGCGCAGTGGGCTTAGTTCGCCGTCCCCAGCACGACCGCTGCGATCCGGGAAGCGGCGCGGCGACCGTTTTCTTCGACAGCGTGGGCGTAATGGGTCGCCAGCGCCGGGCTCGACCACCCCAGCATCGCCATGATCGTCTTGATATCGGTTCCGTCAGCGAGAACCTGTGTAGCAACGAAATGTCGCGCCGAATGGACTCGGTAGTGGCGCACGCCTGCGGCGGCGAGAAGTTTGCCCCAGCGCCCCCAGTCGTCCCGCGGATTGATCGGCCTGCCGTCTTCGGCGTGACAGAACAGGTAATCGTTCGCGGTGGCTGCTCGACCGCATGACAGGGCGGCTTCGGCGCTGACTCGCAAATGCTCACGCAGCGCGGCGAGAACGCCGTCCGCCACGGGGACAGTCCGCCGGGAACCGCTCTTCGTGGTTTCTCGGATCAAACCGCCCCCGAACTTGTTCGGGCATCCTCGGGCGTGCCCTGTGCATCCTGTCGGGCATGGCTTCGGGCACGGCCTGGTATGCCGGGAACAGGGTTGCGGACAGGGCGTGGTTCGGCAGCGGCAGGCAGCGCAGGCCACTGGATCGACGCAGCCGTGCCGCCAGGTTCCCCGCGTCAGTGAGCCGGTGACGTGGACAACCCCCGCCGCGACATCCACGTCTGCACGGCGCAGCGCGAGCACTTCGCCTTGACGCATCCCTGTTGTCAACGCCAACAGCCACCGCGCCCGCATCGGACTCTCTCCGAGTTGCGCGACGATCGCGGGGATGTCGGACAAGGCAATCGTGTCCACCTCGACAACGGGGCCGCGCGGCGACCTGGCCCACTGGGCCGGGTTGCGGACCAGTCTGCCCCGGCGCACCGCCTCGTTCAGGGCAGCGCGCAGCGTTCGCCGCACAGACTCGGCCGTCACGGCCGAGATCGCGGGGCCGGACGGGCTGACGCACCAGGCCAGCATCGCCTCGACGTCCTCGGTGGTGAGCGCGTTGAGCGGGATTGTCCCGAGACGGGGAACGATGTAGCACCGCGCATGCCCCTGATAACTGCGCGCCGTCGACGGCTTCCGACTCGACTCCACCCCAGCCAGCCAGCCGTCGAGCCATTCGCCGAGACTGCCAGGGGCGCGGCGCACCCCGGTCGCCCGCTCGGTTTCGAGTTCGGCGACGGCGGCGGTGGCGGCTTTCCGGGTCGCCTTCTTGACGTGGGTCCGCAGCCGCTTGCCGGTGGTGGGGTCGCGTCCGAAGTCGACCCAGGCGTGCCAGTAGCCGTCACGGCCTTTAGCGATGCTGGGGCGGCCATTCGGCGCTCGACGCGGCATTACTGCTCGCGGATCATCGCGTCGAGATCGGCAAGGCGGATGCGCGGGGCCGTCAAGACGCGCACCACCGGCAGCGCCCCCGATGCAATCAGGCGATCCACGGTCCGGCGGGCCACCCCGAGATAGGTGGCGGCCTCGTTGATGGTCACTAGCGCCGGGGCGACAGGCCGGTCGTGCTGGCGATCGGTCACGGAGCGGCAGCGGTCGAAGGCGGCGTCCAGGGCGGATAAGGCATCGGTCAACTGGGCGCGGCAGCGCAGGTAGTCCGCGTGAATGTCGTCGATTCGAGTGCCGGGGACGATGCGCAGGGTGGTGTTGGCGGTCATGCCCGTATTGCGGGCGGGGGCATGCGACAGGACGCGACTCCGAGAGCGAGTTGTCACCCAAAGTTGGCACCCAACAGGCTCCATCGCGGTCCTCTCGTGTCGAGAAAACACGCTCTGACCTGCACGTTTGCCTGTAGGGCGTGTCGGGCTTGAACCGACGACCGACGGATTATGAGTCCGCTGCTCTGACCGACTGAGCTAACGCCCCGCACCACGGCGGCGGGGAAACACCGGCCGAGGTCGGGGGAAGTCTAAAACGAGTGGCCCGCCTGGCTGACCGTGTGACCGAACTCGCCCAGGGTGCTCCGCCCGGGAATGGGACGGAGCGTGGAGTACCTTCCACGGGAGCGATTCGCACAGGATCGCGGCCGGCCACCCGCCGGCGAACGACGCATGGAAGGCGTGACCATGCCGCGCCCCGGGTTTCGCTGCACCGTCTCGCATTTGCTATGGTTTCCCAGCCGCGCGAGCGGTGCCAGACGATCCCCTGTAGCTCAACTGGCAGAGCATTCGGCTGTTAACCGAAGGGTTGTTGGTTCGAGTCCAACCGGGGGAGCTTCCACTGCCAAGTCGGTCCCGTGTGGGGCCGACTTCGTGCGTTAGAGCCCGACCTGCTCGCGGACCCGCAGTCGCGCCGCCCCGACCGCGGCGGCCACCTCCGGATCGGCCATCCGCACCCCGCGACCCAGGATCGTCTGATCGTGCAGCGAACCGTCGGCGAGGTTCTTGCGAATCACCACCCGCGCCTGCCGCCGATTCGTCAGCGGGACGACTTCGGTGAGCACGACCGACGCCTGAACGCGTTCGCGGAAGGCCGCGAGCAGCGACGTCGCGTCCCGGAACACCCACTGCTGCGGCCGGAAGCCGTCGACCCACGTGACCGTCAGGGTGAAGTTGTCGTGATCCCACGTCCCGGCGACGATGAGATGCCAGGGGCGGGCGAGGACGTCGCCGAGGTGGGGCACGGCATACAGACGCGCCGTGCCAACGAGAACCCAACTCGCGGGATCACGCGACTCCGCAGCCGCCAGCAGGCGCTCCTTGGGGAGCAGGTCGACACGACTGAGCACCTCGGCGGGCACCTCGGCGCGCCGGCGCGGGCGCAGTGAAAAGGCCATCAGGCCATCCCTTCTCGAAGGCCGGCGAGGCGTCGCTGCAAGGCGTCCAAGGAGAGCGACACCTCCCGGATCTGGCTCGGATCGGCGTGCGGGTCGGCACTGAGGCGGCGCATCAGCGACATCGCGTCGGCGACTTGCCGCCGCAGGTCGACCTCTCGAATCCGCGCGAGCAGAGCGTCGACATACCGCTGCTCGGGCAGGCCCGTGGAGGAGTCGAGCTCGATCGGCAGCGGCGCGACCGACAGTTCCGTGACCAGCGGCTGCGCACTCAGCGGCGCGTTCGCCGCGGCCGCATCGACCCACCCCGCCAGCGTCATCCCAGCCACGGGCTCGACGGCGCGGATGGCGTCGAAGACCACGCTGTGCGCGGGCGCGGTGAAGGACGCGGCGCTGATTGCGTCCAGTCCGCCGGCGGTCACCTGGCTCGGATACTGCAGCAGGACTTGCAGGAGTTGGCGTTCGGCGAAAACGACCGGATCGCGCAGGTCGGGGCGGGGCAGGGCGGCGGCGAGTTCGGCCGCATCCGGCTCGACCGAGTCGGGCTCGGGACCCCGTTCCTGTCGCGTTTCTCTGGGCGTATGCCGCGCGCTCGCCCCCGCGCGCTTCGCCTCCGCCGCGAGCTGGTCGACTTCGACCCCGATCCAGCCCGCGACGGTCCGGAGGTACTCCGGCCGCAGGCCCGGGTCCTTGATCTCGTTGATGACCGGGGCTGCTGCGCGCATCGCCTGCACGCGCCCCTCGGCGGTGCTCAGGTCGTGGCGGGCGAGTCGGGTCCGGACGGCGAACTCGAACATCGGCACGGCATCCTCCACCAGATGCGCCACCGCCTCCGGTCCCTTGCGCAGGCGCAGATCACATGGGTCCATCCCATCCGCCGCGACGGCGACATAGGACTGGGCCGCCCACCGCTGGTCTTCCTCGAAGGCCTTCATCGCGGCCTTCTGCCCGGCGGCGTCGCCGTCGAAGGTGAAGATGATCCGGGCCGGTTCCAGCCCAGGCTCGTCGCGCATGAGGCGGCGCAGCAGCTTGATGTGGTCGACGCCGAAGGCCGTGCCGCACGTGGCGACCGCGCCCTCGACCCCGGACAGTTGGGCCGCCATGACGTCGGTGTAGCCCTCGACCACGACCGCCCGGCGTTGACTGGAGATCGCCTTCTTGGCCAAGTCGATGCCATAAAGCACGGTCGACTTCTTGTAGATCGCGGTCTCGGTGGTGTTGAGGTACTTCGCCTCGATCCGGTCGTCGGGGAACAATCGGCGCGCACCGAAGCCGATCGTGTCGCCGGAGGTGTCGCGGATCGGCCACATCAGCCGGCCCCGGAATCGGTCGTACAGGCCCCGCGATCCGCGCCCGACCAGGCCGGCCGCGGTCATCTCGTCCTCGGTGAATCCCTTCTGCCGCAACAGCCTGGCGAGTTCTTCGCCGCCGCGCGGGCTGTAGCCGACGCCGAACCGCTCCGCGGCGGCTCGGTCGAAGGAGCGCTCGCGCAGGAAGTCGCGCGCCAGCCGACTCTCGGGCTGCCCGTCGAGCAACCGACCCGCATAGAACTCCTGGGCGATGCGGTGCGCTTCGATCAGACGCGTGCGGCGCCCGATGCCTTCCTCACGGCCGGGCCCGCCGCCCTCCTCGCGGCGAAGCTCCATGCCGAGGCGGCCGGCCAACCGCTCGACGGCCTCGACGAAGCTCAGATGGTCGACCTTTTGGATAAACGCGACGACGTCGCCGCCCTCACCGCAACCGAAGCAGTGGAAGCTCCCGGCGCTCTCGCGGACCGTGAACGACGGGGTCTTTTCGTCGTGGAACGGGCACAGCCCCTTCATCGCCCCGACCCCGGCCGGCCGCAACGTGACGTGGTCGCGGACGACGTCGACGATGGAGCTGCGCTCCTTGACGGCCACGATGTCCTCGGCCCGGATCCGTCCGGCCACGCCGTCGATCCTTTCGCCGTCGGGTTTGCTGCAGTCGGGTTCGCTGAAGTCGGGTTCGCTGAAGTCTAGGTCGCGCGGTGGAAGCCCTAGGCGATCCCCCAAGCCCGGGCCACACTCCACGCGCGGATGTCGCTCAACGACGCGACCTGGTCGACGACGACCCGTTGCCGGGCGGCGTCATCGGCCGCCGCCGCGAAGTCGGCCTGCTCCTCGACATCCAGGCGGGTCGGGTCAGCCTGATAGCCCGCGACCAAGCCATCGATGACGGCTCGCTCACGCTCCAGCTGGCTGCGCCGCTCCCCCACATTCATCACGAAGTGCGCGGCGACCGCCTTGAGCACCGCGCACTCCGCGCGGGTTTCGTCCGGGACGACCAGGCGCGCGCCGTAGCGCACCAGCGGGCCGTCGCCGAAGCGATCCCGAGTCGCCGACTCGGAGGCCGACACAAAGCGGCCGATCAGCCGGGACGTCATGTCCTTCAGCGCGGCGAGGTCACCCCTCGTCCCGCCGTATGCCGCGGGCACCACCTCCAGCGCCAGCAACCGATCGAGCGCGGCGGCGATCGCGTCGGCGGTGAGGTCCGCGGCATACGCACCTTGGGCGATCGCCAGGACGGCACCGGCTTCGGCGGAATCGCGCAGGCGGCGCGGGTCGAGGCGGCGCGAGGCGATGGCGTCCTCGACGTCGTGCACGCTGTAGGCGACATCATCCGACCAGTCCATGACGTCGGCTTCGAGACAACGCTCCCCGTCGGCGCGCCCGGCCCGCATCCAGGCATAGGCGTCGCGGTCGTCGGCATACACCCCGAACTTGGGGCTGCCCGGGAGCCACCCTCGACCCCACGGGTACTTCGTCGCCGCGTCCAGCGTTGCCCGCGTTAAGTTCAAGCCGGCAGATCGGCCGTCGGCGTGCGCGCGCTTGGCCTCCAACCGCGTCAACAACCGGAAGGTCTGGGCGTTGCCCTCGAAGCCGCCGATCCCCGCGGCTACCGCGTCCAGCGCGCCCTCGCCGTTGTGCCCGAACGGCGGATGCCCCAAGTCGTGCGCCAGCGCGGCCGCGTCGACGACATCGCCATTGCAGCCGAGCGCGATCCCGAACTCGCGGGCGATCTGCGCTACTTCCAACGAATGGGTGAGGCGATTGCGCACGAAGTCGTCGCTGTCGGGCGAGACGACCTGCGTCTTGGCCGCCAACCGCCGCAAGGACGCCGAGTGAATCAACCGACCCCGGTCGCGGGCGAAGTCGTCGCGGTCGCTGCGCTTGACCGCCGGATCCTCTGGAAGCCAACGCTCGCGATCCGCCGCCGAGTAGCCCGAACCCATCCCCCCGGCGCCCGTCCCCCCGGCGCCCATCCCCCCAACCATGGTCATCCGACCGGCCCACCCGTGCCGGTGGACGTCGACGGGGACGCCCCAAGGTCGGCGAGATTGGGCTTGGCCGGGAAGTGATCGGCCATCGGCCCGACATCGAGAGCGCCAACGAGATTGCTCACGACGGTCTGCGCGAAGTCGACGCTCTCCTGGGTGATGCCGAACTTCGGAGTCGGCCCGCCCAGCGCCCGCGTGAACAGCATCGAGCCGGTGGCCACGACCCCGGCCCCGGATTCGGCCGTGTAGTAGGTCAGGTCGGCGAAGGTCTGGCCACGATCGGCGCAGGCGACCGGCGAGTGCGCAGCGACCTCCAGCGTCGTGGGCGTACCCGCGATCGGATAGGCCCGGTCGATCTCGGTGCCCACCAGCCCCGGATAGCTGCTGCCAGCCTTAGCGCCCGTGCCCTTGAACAGGAAGAAGTCGGGCTCCGTCACGCGCATCGGCCCGATGGCGGGGAAGCACTCATACAACATTCCGGTCAACGCGTTCTCGGGGTCGGGCGACGGATCGGAACGCCACATGACGGTCGTGTCGGCGCCCTGGCCGGGATCGAGTCCGGCGTCCTTGGCGCCGGTCATCTCGCGATGATCGCCGCTGAACCGCACCCGCCAATAGACCGCGTTGGCGCCCAAGAACGCGAGATTGGTCCCGGCGTCGCGCGCCCCCTCGACCGTATGCCGCATGGCCGGCGACCAATATTCGTCATGCCCCAGGCTGATCACGGCTCGGGCGCCGCGGAGCACCGGAGCGGTCGTGTCCAGATCGATCGAGGTCAGGTAGGCGAGGTCGGCTCCCTGCTTCTCGATCCACTGGATCGCGTCGACTTCGTGTTTGAACAGGATGGGCGCGCCATTCCCGTCATACGGTCGGTCGGAGGAGACCCGGCGGGCGCGGGTGCCGAAAGTGTCGTCGGGCCCCTTGTAGAGCGAAGCCCCGCCCCACTGGTTGTAGGCCTGATAGGTGGACACGGCGTTGAGAACGACCAGTCGCTCGGCGACATCGGTCGAGCGGACGGTCAATGGCACGACCTTGGCCTTGCCGCCGGCTTCCAGTCGGAAGACGTAGGTGCCTTCGGGCCACCCCTGCGTCGAGACCGTCAGCGAGGGCTTCCACCCGGCCGTCACCATCCCATCAGCGGCGACCCTCGGCGCGGGCTGGGTCGGTGGCGTCACCTCGGGACCGGACCAGACCCGGCGACCGCCTGCCCCGGCATACCAGCCCAGTCGATAGGCACTGACCGTCACCGGCCCCCGGGTGGACGACAAGAACAACCGCACCGACTCCCCCGGCGCGACGCTGGCGGCATCCGCATAGCCGTCGAGCGTGCCCTCGGGCGCGACCCGCCCCGACCCGACATTCCAGCCGTCGTCGCCGGGCTTCGCGTTCTCGACCTCCACCCAATTCGCGGGCGGCCGACCCGGCCCGACGGTCACACTCGGCGCGCTCGACCCAGACCCCGAGGGCGGGGACGACGCCGAGGCGGCCCGCGATGACGACGAGGACGTGGCCGAACCCGGCGCCCCCTTCGACCCGCTCCCCCCGGAACACCCCGCAACCACGGCCAGGACGAACGCCAGCACGATTCCGAGCGCCGCCCGGTTGCGGGCCGCCCACGTCGGCTCGGTCCCATAACGCTGCGGTTTGATCAGCCGCCCGTGCGCACAATCGTCGATCAACTCGGCCATCCGCCGCTGCCGCGTGGCCTCCTGCTTGGCGCTGATCACCCAGTGCGTCGCGGTCGCCCGATAGGACGCCGTCGCCAACGCAAACCACTGCGCCGCAACCGGATTCGCCGCCAGCTGGGCCGCGAACTCGGGCGGAAACTCCGCGGCCGCGTCCCGCTCGAAGGAATACACCCCCGTCCGCTCCGGCGTGCGCAACGCATAGGCGGCGAGCCCGGCGGGGTGCATCCGCCCCTCCGCTGTCAGCCGCTCAACGTGCGCGATATTGGTCTTGCTCCAGATGCTCGACTTGCGTCGTGGCGTCCACCGCTGCCGCGTCGTGTCGTCGTCGATGCGTTGCGCCACCGAGTCGATCCAGCCGAAGCACAGCGCCTCCGGCACCGCCTCATCCCAGGTCAGCCCCCGCGGGGACACGTGCCTCTTGGTGAGCCCCATCCACAGCTCCGACGCGCTGTCGTGGTTGGCCTCCAGCCACTCCCGGAACTCCTGCGGACCGCTGAAGAACAGCGCGGGCCGCTCGGGCGTCCCGCCTGCTCTCCCGATGCCCACTGCTCCGTTGGTCGACATGAGGCAACCCTGCCAGACGCCACCGACAACCCCCGGCCACGCCCCATACACAAGGGTCCAGCCTCCCCCCGACCGTATGCCGCGTGGCTCAGCCCCCGCTGACGTCCAGTTCTGCTTCGGCCACCACCGCGCGCTGCGCGCGCGGGGGTCAGGTCGCGCGTGTCGAGCCAGCCTTCCGGTAGCACGACCCGGCGCGGCGACCCCGCCCGGCCGCGCGACCCCTCGGCCGGCTCACCGGGCCACGGCGCCGACCAATCGAGTTGCGCCAGAAGCTCATCCAGCGCCGCCAACGAGTCGACCAGCGCCAGCTGATTGCGCACCGTCGACCCCGCCGGGAAGCCCTTCAAGTACCACGCAATGTGCTTGCGGATGTCACGGCACCCCCGCAGCTCATCCTCATAGAACTCCACCAAGTAGACCGCGTGCCGCCGCAGCGTCGCCGCCACTTGCCCCAGGCTCGGCGACACCCGCTCCGGAGACCCCGCAAAGGCCGCGGCCAGGTCCGCGAATAGCCACGGCCGCCCGAGGCACCCACGCCCGACCACGACCCCGTTGCACCCAGTCCGGCGCACCATCTCCAAGGCATCCTCGGCCGACCAGATGTCGCCATTGCCGAGCACCGGGATCGTCCGTACCGCCTCCTTCAGTGCGGCGATCGCATCCCAATCCGCCGTCCCCGAGTAGGCCTGCGCCACCGTCCGCCCATGCAAGGCAACCGCGGCGGCACCGAGCTCTTCGGCGCTGCGGCCGGCATCGGCACACGTCAAATGGTCGGTATCGATGCCCATCCGCATCTTGACGGTGACGGGAACGCCATACGGACTCGCCTCGCGCACCGCCGCGCCGACGATCGATCGGAAGAGATCGCGCTTCCACGGCAACGCCCCGCCGCCGCCTTTGCGCGTCACCTTGGGCACCGGGCAGCCGAAGTTGAGGTCGATGTGGTCGGTGCGATCTTCGGTCACCAGCATCCGCACCGCCGCCGCAGTGGTCACCGGATCGACGCTGTACAACTGCACCGACCGCGGGCTCTCCCCCGGATCGTGCTCGATCAGCCGCAGCGTCTCCGGGTGCCGCTCCACCAGTGCCCGCGACGTCACCATCTCGTTGACGTAGAGGGCACTGCGACCGCTCGCCGTCGACGCACTGGACTCGCGGCAGAGCCTACGGAACGCCCGATTCGTGATCCCCGCCATCGGCGCGAGCACGACCGGCGAGGCGATTTCGAGGGGCCCGATGCGTAGGGCAGGCAGCACCGGCGCGGCCGGGGCGGGGGCAAGATCGACGACAGGCATGACGGGCCCCAGTGTCCCATCCCGGTGGTTTGATGGCCCAATGACGACGCTCATCACGCCGGACGCCCTCGCTGAGTGGCTCGCTTCCGACGAACCCCCGCTCGTCTTCGACGTCCAATTCCGCCTCAGCGCGCCCGGTCACCAGGCCAACCCCACCGGGGCCGAGTTGTATGCCTCGGCCCACCTCCCCGGCGCCCACTTCCTCGACGTCGACACCAACCTCGCCGGCCCGCCCGGGCCGCACGGTCGCCACCCGATGCCCGATCTCGATCACCTCCAACGCCGTCTACGGGCGGCCGGACTAGACGACGGTCGGCCGGTCGTCGTCTATGACGAGGGCAACGGACTCGGCGCCGCGCGGGCGTGGTGGCTCCTCTCCTACTGCGGGCTCGCCGACGTCCGCGTCCTCGACGGCGGTTTATCCGTATGGCGCACCGCCGGCCACGCCGTCACCAACCACCTCCCCGAGGTGGCTGAGTCGGGCGACGTGACCTTGCGCCCCGGAGCACTGCCACTGCTCGATGCCGACGGCGCCGCCGCCTTGGCGCAGCGCGGGCTGCTCCTTGACGCCCGCACCCCCGAACGCTTCGCCGGCCTCAGCGAGCCGATCGATGCCGTCGCGGGGCACATCCCCGGCGCCCACAACGCCCCGATGGGTGACTACGTCCAACCGGACGGCCGACTCGCCGACCGCGAGACGCTGCACGGCTACTTTGCCGCCAAGGGCGCCTTCACCCACCCCGAGGTCGGGGCCTACTGCGGCAGTGGCATCACCGCCGCCCACCTCGCCCTCGCGCTACGCCAAATCGGCATCATCGCCCCGGTCTATGTCGGCTCGTGGAGCGAGTGGATCGCCGACCCCGCCCGCCCCATCGCCACCGGCGCGGCAGTTACCGATCAGTAGGTCAGACGGTTCGACACCCCCAGGTGCCAAACCGTCTGACCCAATTCCGAATGACCCTAGAGCGGTGCCACCACCAGTTGCACCTGATCGCCGGTCAGCGTGGTCAGCCGGCTCACCGCGCCGCTGCTCAGGTCCCAGGCCAGCAAATCCGCCCGGGTCATGACCATCTCGAGCCCGACCGATTCATAACCGCCACCGGCCCAGATCAGCGCCACCCGATCGGTCATCCCCAGCGGCAGGACGCCACCCTTGCTCCGAATGTCGTCACCCGTCACGCCGCCGCCGTCGAGCAGCCAGCGGTAGGGACCCGACGGCACCTGAGCGGCCACGACGCCCTGATAGAACCCCTGCGCGTCGAGATCCGCAGTCGGTGAAGCGAGGCCAGCCACCCACCCGCCGCCGCTGACCGTGGAGCCGCCCAATCCCCATACGCCCGCTTTGACGCCCAGGACGACCTCCGCCGGAGTGAAGTCCAGCGCCTGCGGATTCCAACGTCGCACCGTCAGTTGGCTCGACTGCCCCGCGTCCGCGGTAGCCCCAAGCACGACGTCCTGCGCGTCCCAGACGGACCGGATCACCTTGACCTCCCGCCCGGACGCCATGTCGATCACGTGCGTTCCGGTGACCCCCGAGGTGACCAGGACGACATTGCCGTCGCTCACCAAATTTGCCGACTCCAGCAGCGGGTCATCGATCGCCACGCGCTTCCACGGCTCGGCGCCGGATCGGGTCGCATCCACGATGACCAGACCATTCGGCTGCGCGATCACCAGGTATCGCCCGTCCGCGCTGATCGCCTGCGCGCTCAGATGGAAGGACGCATTCCCACCATCCGTCGTGTCCGTCAGGTCCAGCCCATCCAACCCAAGCACCCGCCCGGCGGACGTTACGACCCCCACACCCCGGCGTTCCCGATCGGCGTATGCCGCGACGATCCGCTCCCCCTCAGTGAACCCGCCCGCCTGGCTCAGCGGGCGACTCAGCTTCACCACATCCCACTCGGGCCGCGCGGCCAAGACCGTGAGCACCTCGGACGTCAATGCCGTCCGATCGACCCACGACAGCGCCCCCATCTTCGACGGGGCGGGTAGCACAGTGACCGGCGCGTCCCCCGTGATGGACCCAGTGGTCGACGCGCTGTTCGAGGACCGCGTCACCGAACTCGAGCTCGCCGCCGGCGCATTCGTATGGCGAGCCCCACCTCCCCCCGAAAGCGCCACCGACCCGGCGGCCACCACGGCAACCCCCGCCGCCGCGCCGACGGCGGCCCGGCGACGGCGGCGGTGCGCGGCATACGCCCGGGTCCACGCCACCTCGGCGAGGTCGACCTCGGGCATGGCCGAGGCGGCGGCCGCGAATCGCTCGTGCAGGTCGTTGGTCATGATCGGTCCTCCGTCATCGAGACGCGGTCGGGCCCCAGGTCGTCACGCAGACGCCGCAGGGCCGCATGGGAGTGCGACTTCACCGTGCCGACGCTGACGCCCAGCACCGCGGCGGTGTCGGCTTCGGTGAGGTCTTCGAAGTAGCGCAACACCACTACCGCCCGCTGCCGACTCGGCAGCCGGCGCAGCGCGTCGACAAGGTCGAGTTGCAGGTCGATCCGCTCGGACCCATCCCCGACGGCGAGCTCCGGCAGTTCCGCCGCGACGACCTCCGCGCGCGTGCGTCGCCACCAGGAAATGTTGTCGCGGTAGAGAATTCGCCGCACATAGGCATCCGGATTCTCATCGGCCAGCCGCTGCCAGCGACCGGCCAACTTCACCAGCGCCTCCTGCACCAGATCGTGCGCGCGGTGCTCGTCGCCGCACATCAGATAAGCGATCCGGGCAAAGCGCTGCTGGCGGGCACGGACATACTCGGTGAAGGTCGGGTCCATCGCCGCCTGCATGGCTCACCTCCTGACAACCGCCGTTGCCTAGTGAACGCGACGGCGGCGCAAAAGGTTGGGTTTAGGCTGTCGTCTCGTGTCCAGCCCCACCCCGAACACCCCCAACCCCCCTGGCACCCCCAACACCGTTAACGACCGCATGGTGGCGGCCCTCAACCGGTTGCCCCGGATCGTCCCGATTCTCGGGGTCTTGGTGTGCCTCATTGTCGGCGCGGTGGTGCCGACCTACGGCTGGATTTTCACCGCGCTGGTGGCGCTGTTCTTGGTCTGGATGTTCGTGCTCAGCCAGGCGCGCCTGACCGGTGTGGAGAAGCTCATGCGCATCGCGGTGATCGTCTTCATCACCGCCATCGCGATCATCCAGTCCCGGCCCCGAGGCTGACGTCCCCGTCATCACGCACGCCGTCATCCCGCACCTCGTCATCCAGCAACTCGGCGGCGTCAATGCCGATCAGGCGCAGGTCCTCGGCGGACAACGGCCAATTCTTGGGTTCGGGATACCAGCGGGCGAGGCTCTTGGGCGCCTGGAACGGGCCCCATTGGCCGCGGGGCTGCGCCAAGCGGTCGGCGACTGCCCACAGTGTGGCGGGGTGATGCCCCATACCGATGTGACAGGCCTTGACCTCGATGTTCTCGGCGGTCATGTAGAGGTCGTTCAAACAGGCCTGCCACGGGACCACGCCATCGGTCTGTGAATAGATCGACGTCGTCGGCATCGGCATGGGGTCGCGCAGGTGCTCCTGCTCGGGCAGGTCGAGTTCCTCGGCGCTCACGTGCAGGTGGCTGTAGCGCTCCAGGATCAGCGAGGCGAGCGTGTCGCTGCGCTTAACCAGCCGGAACGGCGAGCCCATCGTGATGACCTGGCGAATCCGGTCGGGATAGGCGCGCGCCATTTGGCGGGCATACAGGCCCCCAAGACTCCACCCCACCACCGAGATTGGGCCGTGGTCCTCGGTGAGCCGCTCGATCGTGCCGCGCATCGAGTCGACGATCTCGCGGGTCGGGCCGATATTGCGCCCGACGCCCCAGCCGTGGGCGGTGTAGCCCAAGTCATCGAGATAGCCCCGCAGAATCGCGGTCGTGTAGTCCCCCGCCATCAGCCCGGGCAGAACGAGGACGTGGTGGCCGTCGCCGCGGCGGGCCTTGCGCAGAATCCGTCGGTATGCAGCGTATTCACCGAATTCCCCTGCCATGCGGGGGAGTTCGGCCAACCCCTGGACCAACGATGGACGCATCACTCCATTATGCGCGGCCGGGGTCACGGCGGGTTACTGACCGGTCACGATCCTCGGCGTGGCGGCTGAGGCTTATGTCACGTAGGCCAGCCTTCCCCTCCTCCCGACCTCTGATTGACAATGCCCGCACCAATAATGAGAATCATTCTCATGTGGAGTCGAGCCCTGACGGCGGTCGGTATGGCCGTGCTCCTCCTTACCGGGTGCGCCACCACCCCCTCCCCCACCACGGGAGCCCAGCCGGTGCGGGTTGTCGCCGGCGCCTACCCCTTCGCCTTCCTCGCCGGAACCGTCGGCGGCGATCGCGTCAGCGTCGAGACCCTCGCCCGCCCGGGCGCCGAGCCGCACGACCTCGAACTCACCGCGCGCCAGGTCATCCACCTCGCCAAGGCCGATCTCGTGATCACCCTCCCCGGCTTCCAGCCGGCCGTCGATCAAGGCATCGTCGCGGCGGCCCCGCGCGCGGTGCTGGATCTGTCCGGGGCGACCGGCGTCACCGTCGGCAGCCACGCCGAGCACTCCCCCAGCGAGGGTCACGCCGACGAGAACTCCCATGAGGAGGGCGCCGCCGACCCCGCCCACGACCCGCACTTCTGGCTCGATCCGTCCTCGATGGCCGCCGCCAGCGATGCGGTCGCCGCCGCGCTGACCACCGCCGATCCGGAGGGCGCCGCGACGTATGCCGCGAACCGCGATCGGCTCGACGCCCGCCTGAGCGAGCTCCGGACCGAGTATCGCGCCGGTTTGGCCCACTGTGGGAGCCGGGACCTCGTGACCAGCCACGCGGCATACGCTCATCTGGCGTCGTTCACCGGGCTGGAGCCCCACCCGCTCGCCCTCGATCCGGAGGCGGACCCGAGCGCGGCGACGCTCGCCACGATCGCGACGCTGGTCCGCGACCACGGCGTCCGCACCATCTATACGGAGCCCCTCAGCAGTCCCAAGGCCGCCCAGGTCATCGCCCGCGAGACCGGCGTGCGCACCGCCAGCCTCGACCCGATCGAGGGGCTGCTCGATCCGGCCACCGACTACCTCACCATCATGTCCGCAAATCTGGTCGCGCTGCGCCAGGGTCAGGAGTGCTCATGAGCGGCCCCGAGATCGTGCTCAGCCTGCGGGGCGCCGGCTTCGGCTACGACGGCGAGGCCATCGTCGCCGGGATCGACCTCGACATCCACCGCGGCGAAGTCGTGGCGGTCGTCGGCCCCAATGGCGCCGGCAAGTCCACCCTGGTCAAGGGCATCCTTGGCCTGACCGAGCAGCTCGGCGGTGAGGTGCGCGCGTATGGCGTCGCCCTCGACGACCCGAGTATCCGCGGGCGAATTGGCTATGTGCCGCAACGGCATACGCTCGCCACGTCGGTGCGCGCGACGGTCGCCGAGATTGTCGCGATCGGCCGGCTGCGGTTCCGGCCGTGGTGGCAGCCGTGGCACCGGGACGCCGCCAAGGACCGCCAGGCCGTGGCTCGCGCCCTTGATCTCGTTGATCTCGGCGACCGCGCCGGCGCCGATGTCTCGCAGCTCTCCGGCGGCCAGCAGCGGCGTGTCCTGATCGCCCGCGCCCTGGCCAGCCAACCCGACCTGCTCGTCATGGACGAACCCACGGCCGGCGTCGATCAGGGCAACCAGGCAGTCCTCGGCCAGGTGCTCGCGCGCCTCGCGTCGGCCGGCTCGACCCTGATCATCGTCACCCACGAGATCGACGCCCTCGCCGGCGTCGTCACCCGGGTCGTGCTCGTCGCGGACGGCGGGATCGCCTTCGACGGCACCCCCCAGGCGTATGCCGCGCACGACCCCCACGGCGGCCACGCCCACCACCCCGGCTTCGGGCGCGCCCGTTCCGTCACCGGGCTCCATGACGCCACGGCGGGAGGCCACCATGATTGAGCTGCTGGACTACGGGTTCATGCGCAACGCCCTGGTGGCGTCCCTCCTCATCGGCGCGTGCGCCCCGCTCGTCGGCATCTTCTTGGTGCAGCGGCGACTCTCCCTGATCGGCGACGGGATCGGTCACGTCGCGCTGGCCGGGGTCGCCGTGGGCCTGCTCACCGGCACCTCGCCCGTATGGACCGCGCTCCTCACCGCCGCGGCGCGCGGGCGTCCCGGCGGGGACGTCGCGCTGGCGCTGATGTTCTATGGCGGTATCGCCGCCGGCGTCGTCCTGATCGGCCGCTCCCCGCAGGGTACGTCGGCCAATCTCACGTCCTATCTCTTCGGCTCCATCACCGCGACCACGGCGGATGACCTGATCGCGTTCACGGTGTTGACCGTGCTCGTCGTCGCCGTCACCGTCGCGCTGCGGCCCTGGCTCTTCGCGGTCGCTCAGGACGAGGAGTACGCCCGTGCCAGCGGCCTGCCCGTGCTCGGTCTCAACGTCGCGTTGTCGGTGCTGACCGCGGTGACGGTTGTCGTCTCGATGCGGGTTGTTGGGCTGCTGTTGGTGAGCGCCCTAATGATCATTCCGAATGCCGCCGCGCAGCAGGTCTCGCGGTCGTTCGCCGGGGCGATGCAACTGGCGGTGTTGCTCGGCGTCGTGGCGTCCGTGGGCGGCGTCGCGACCAGCTTCTATGCCGAAACCCCTTCCGGCGGAACGATTGTGCTGCTCGCGCTGGCGCTCTATCTCGTCGCTCAGGTGGGCGCGCGCTGGCGGCCGGCGTCGCGGCACGGGACGCGAGCGGAGCGGCATACGCATGAGCACGGACCCGGGTGCGGGCACGAGGCGATCCCGCACGGGGACCACGTGGACTACCTGCACGACGGGCACCGGCACGCCCCGCACGACGATCACTACGACGAGCACGCCGAGGATCATCGGCATGAGCCCGAGCACGAGCACGAGCGCGGGCGGGTGCGATGACCACGCCGCCGAGGCGAGCCACCCGGCAGCAGGCCGCGGTCGCCGACATGCTGGGCCAGCACGAGACGTTCCGGTCCGCGCAGGAGTGGCACGCGTTGTTGCGTGCCGCCGGGGACCCGGTCGGACTGGCGACGGTCTATCGCACTCTGCAGTCGCTGGCCGAGGCGGGCGAAGTGGACGTCTTGCGCACCGATGCCGGCGAGACCCTCTACCGCGCGTGCAGCGCCGCGCACCATCACCACTTGCTCTGCCGCGAATGCGGGTTCACCGTCGAAGTCGACGGACCCGCCGTCGAGGCCTGGGCCACCGCGGTCGCGAGCGCGCACGGGTTCGCGCTGCCGCGGCATACGGTCGAGGTGACGGGTCTGTGCCCGAGGTGCGCCCCGGCTACGTCGCCGGGAGTGACTACGTCGCCGGAGTAACCGCGTCCACGGCGCCGCCATAGCGGCGGTCGCGATCGACATAAAGCCCGATGGCCCGCCACAAGTCGCGGCGATCGAAGTCGGGCCAGAGCGTGTCGAGGAAGACCATCTCCGCATACGCGCTCTGCCACAACAAGAAATTGGACGTGCGCTGCTCGCCGGAGGAGCGCACGAAGAGGTCGACATCGGGCATGTCCGGCTCGGGGAGGTAGCGCGCCAGCAGCTTCTCATCGACGCTGCCCGGGCGGAGTTTGCCGGCGGCGACTTGCTCGGCGATGCGCCGGGCGGCGGCCGCGATCTCGGCCCGGCCGCCGTAGTTGACGCAGAAATACAGCGTCAGCCCGGTGTTGTGCTTGGTCATCTCCTGCGCGACTTCGAGTTCCTTGATGACCGAGCCCCACAGGCGCGGGCGCTGGCCGACCCAGCGCATCCGCACGCCCCACTCGTTGAGTTGGTCGCGGCGGCGGCGGATCACGTCGCGATTGAAGCCCATCAGGAAGCGGACCTCGTCGGGGCTGCGCTTCCAGTTCTCCGTCGAGAACGCATAGGCGGACAGGTGCGTCACGCCAGCCTCGATCGCGCCGGCGACGACGTCGAGCAGCGCCGCCTCCCCCGCCTCGTGCCCCTTGGTCCGCGGCAGCCCGCGCTGGTTGGCCCAGCGGCCGTTGCCGTCCATGACGATCGCGACATGCTTGGGCAGGTCGCCGGCGCGGTAGCGGGGCGGTTGGGCACCGGTCGGGTGCGGGAAGGGCGGGATCATCGGAGTCGTTCCTAGTGTCAGAGAACCGGATTGACGGGAAGCGTCGCGGCGAGGCGCTCGCGCTCGACGTGTGGCAGCGAGCGCAGGCCCCGCTCCAAATGCCACTGGACGTATGCCGCGGTGAGCCCGCTCCCCTCCCGCCGGTCCTGCGGGTGGCTGGCGTCCGCAAGGGCCCAGTCGCCGGCGAGGAGCGCGGCGAGGAGTTCCATGGTGGCGCGGGCGGGGGCGGCGCAGCCGGGGGTGCGGCAGAGCGGGCATACGGCTCCGCCACCGGCGACGGAGAACGCGAGATGCGGACCCGGGTCGCCACAGCGGGCGCAGTCGAGGAAGCTCGGCGCCCACCCAGCGACGGCGAGCGCGCGCAGGAGGTAGGCGTCGAGGACGAGGGAGGCGTCGTGCGCGCCGCCGGCGAGCGAGGCGAGGGCGCCCTGGAGCAGGAGGTACTGCTGCAGCATCGGCAGCCGCTCCTCCGCCACCCGGTCGGCGGTCTCGAGGATCGTGCTGAGCACCGTGTAGGCGCGGTAGTCGCGGGCGATCTGCTCGCCATACGGGTGGATGGTGACGGCCTGGGTCACGGTGTCGAGGTTGCGGCCCTCATAACACTGCAGGTCCACGACCATCCCCGGCTCCAGCCGCGCCCCGAACTTGCTCTTGGTGCGGCGCACCCCCTTGGCGACGACCCGGATCTTGCCCCGCTCACGCGCCAGGACCGTGACGATCCGGTCGGCCTCGGCGAGCTTGTGCGTGCGAAGCACGATCGCCTGGTCGCGGTAGGTGGGCACGCTCCATTCTCACCCGCCTCCGGCGTCAGGGAGGTCAGGCTGGCGGACTCGTGTCGTCGGACAATTGTTTTAATAATGTCGTATGGTGTGTCCGTGGCTCTGCAGGATGTGCTCGACTTCGGCGAGGTCGGCGCCGATGAGGCTGGTTGCGATGAGGGCGGCGCGGCCTTCGGCGCGCTGGCCCCGATGCGCACTCCCCTGGCCCATGGGGCGTGGGTGGACATCGCGCCCGGGTGGCTCCGGAGGGCGGATGAGTTGTATGCCGCGCTGCTGCGCGATGTGCCCTGGAAGGCCGAGCGGCGGCAGATGTATGACGCTGTCGTGGACGTCCCGCGGTTGACGAAGTTCTATGACGCCGCCGAGCCCTGGCCGCACCCCGGGTTGCGCGAGATCTGTGCCGCGGTGAGTGCGCACTATCAGCCATCGCTGGGTGAGCCGCTCGTGACCGCCGGGCTGTGCCTGTATCGCGACGGCGCGGATTCCGTTGCGTGGCACGGCGATCGAATCGGGCGCTCGCGCTACCACGACACGGTCGTGGCGATCCTCTCGCTGGGGTCGACGCGCACGCTGGCGCTGCGCCCGATGGGCGGCGGCGCCTCGCTGAAGTTCACCACCGGCCACGGCGACCTGCTCGTGATGGGTGGGTCGTGCCAGCGGACGTGGGAGCACGCCATACCCAAGACGCGTGACGTGGTCGGCCCACGCATCTCCGTCCAGTTCCGCCCCGCCGGGGTCCGCTGATCCCGGTCCGCCCCGCCGAGGCAGCCCGCTACGGGCCGCCGCCGGGGCGCGAGATCGCGTGGTCGTCGCCAGCTTTGGCGCGGTCGCGCTCGGAGCGGTTCAGCGCCGACATGATTGCACGCAGGGACGCCTTCACGATGGACTCGTGCAGGCCCACGCCCCACAGGACGCGTTCTCCCACAGCACATTCTACGTATGCCGCGGCCCTCGCGTTCCCGCCTGCCGACAGCGCGTGCTCGGCGTAATCCAAAACCCGCACGTCGACACCGAGCGCCGACATCGCGTCGATGAAGGCGTCGATCGGGCCGTTGCCGCGCCCGGAGATGTGCACCTCGCGGCCCTCGTCGGTGATGATCGAGTCGATCTCGTCGTCGCCGATGTCGGTGCTCGTCAGCGTCGAGCGGACCGGGAAGAACCGGCCCCAGCGAGTGGCCGGGTCCTCGGAGTGGAGGTACTCGTCGGCGAACATCGCCCAGATCTCCGCCCCGCTCAGCTCCCCGCCCTCGGCATCTGTCCGGCGCTGGACGACCTGGCTGAACTCCACCTGCAGCCGGCGCGGCAGGTCAAGGCCGTGCTCCGCCTTGAGCAAATACGACACCCCGCCCTTGCCGGACTGCGAGTTGACGCGGACCACCGCTTCATACGACCGGCCGATGTCGTGCGGGTCGATGGGCAGATAGGGCACGCCCCAGTCGATGCCGTCGACCGTGGTCCCGGCGGCGGCCGACCGCTTGTCCATGTCCTCGAAGCCCTTCTTGATGGCGTCCTGGTGGGAGCCGGAGAAGGCCGTGTAGACGAGGTCGCCGCCCCACGGGTGCCGCTCGTGGA
Source organism: Nostocoides jenkinsii Ben 74 (assembly GCF_001046875.1). GTDB lineage: Bacteria > Actinomycetota > Actinomycetes > Actinomycetales > Dermatophilaceae > Nostocoides_A > Nostocoides_A jenkinsii. The sequence continues at coordinate 1,559,999 of NZ_HF571038.1, read as the reverse complement.
CGGGCAGTTGATTGCAGTGCTCCACCGTGCGCCGGATCTCGGCCATGTCGGAGAAGTCGATCTGCGGGTCGATGCCCTGGCTGTAGAGGTTCATGCCCAGAGTCACCAGGCAGACGTTGCCGGTGCGCTCGCCATTGCCGAACAGGCAGCCCTCGATGCGGTCCGCGCCGGCGAGGTAGCCCAACTCCGCCGCCGCGACGCCCTCGCCGCGGTCGTTGTGCGGGTGCAGGCTGACCATCACACTGTCGCGGCGGTCGAGGTGACGGATCATCCATTCGATGGAATCGGCATACACATTGGGGGTGGCCATCTCGACGGTGGCAGGGAGGTTGACGATCATCTTGTGATCGGGGGTGGGGTCGATAACCTCGATGACGGCATTGCAGATCTCGACCGCGAACTCCAGCTCGGTCCCGGTGTAGGACTCCGGCGAGTACTCGTAGTAGACCGTCGTCTCGGGGATCGTCTCCTCCAACTTGCGGCACAGCCGCGCGCCCTGAAGGGCGATGTCGATGATGCCCTCCTTGGACAGGCCGAAGACGACCCGCCGCTGCAGCACCGAGGTGGAGTTGTAGAAGTGGACGATCGCCTGCTTCGCCCCGCGGATGGCGTCGTATGTTCGCTCGATCAGGTGGTCGCGGCACTGCGTGAGAACCTGGATGGTCACGTCGTCGGGGATGTGGCCGCCCTCGATGAGTTCGCGGCAGAAGTCGAAGTCGGTCTGGCTGGCGCTCGGGAAGCCGACCTCGATCTCCTTGTAGCCCATCTTGACCAGCAGCTTGAACATCTTCAGCTTGCGGTCGGAGTCCATCGGGTCGATGAGCGCCTGGTTGCCGTCGCGCAGGTCGACCGCGCACCAGCGCGGCGCCTGGGTCATGACCTTGTCGGGCCAGGTGCGGTCCGGTAGCTCGACCTGGATCTGCTGCTGGAAGGGGAGGTACTTCGTGAACGGCATCGGTGTCGGATGCTGAGGGTGGATCATCGCTGGGGTTTCGCCTTCGTCTCGTCTACGTCAGGTTCAGCCGATGGGCACGACAACCTCCGCGACGGGGGGCGGCCGATTCAGGCCCCGCCGCGGCAGCGAAGGAGGAGGAGTCCACGCATGATGAAGATCAGTATGCCGTGCCCCCGCCCCTGTGGTCACCCGGGGGTCCAAAGCGTCGTGGAGATTGGGCAAGCACTCGGAACTCAACTTGGCTAACGCACGAGGGATACAAGGCCCTGACCACCATCTTTTGGCTTTTTCCCGGCTTTGCGCTCAGATGCCAGGGAGACATCCAATTTGCGAGTGCGTCGCGCTAAGGGAGTCTTGCCGCCCTCCAAGTGATGCAAGGCCAGTCGGTTAAGATCATGGCGCTCAAGAGATCCACAGGCCTCAACCTCACCCCTACCTGCCGTTGCGCGCATAGTGATCAGTTGCTCTGAGTCCGCGCTGACAACCAAGGCAGGGCTCCGAGTGGCAAACAGGTACTGACGTGAACCTCTTAGTTGCCGCAGCCGATCGACCAAGTACTCCTCGATCCACGGCGCGTGCAGAGCGTCCTCGGGCTGGTCGATGAGGACTGGTGTCTCACCATCTGCTAGGGGGACTGTCCGCCGAACGGTGGTTCTGACCTGACACGCCAACGTGGGTTGGCGGGAAGGTTGGTCACTGATGACCGAGACAATCACGAGCGTGAGCTCGATGCCCAAGGACGCCAAGAGACGCCGCTCGTCGTCGACCGCGACACCGTCGGAGAAGGCGGCGATCGCGCAGCTGGTCAAGGCCGCCAGGGAGCGGGGTGAGGACATCACCGGCCCGGAGGGGTTGTTGAAGTCGATCACCGCGACCGTGCTCGAGGCCGCCCTGGAGGAAGAGCTGACCGACCACCTCGGTCACGTCAAGCACCGCGCGCCCGAGGGTGGGGCGGAGAACATCCGCAACGGCACCCGAGCCAAGACGGTGCTGACCGACGCGGCCGGGGAGGTGGTGATCGAGGTGCCGCGAGATCGGGCCGGAACGTTCGAGCCGGTCATCGTCAAGAAGCGCCAGCGGCGGCTGTCGGATGTGGACGCGGTCGCGATCTCGTTGTTCGCCAAGGGCCTGACGACCGGGGAGATCAGCGCGCACTTCGCC
>NZ_HF571038.1:1535079-1557783 GCF_001046875.1 Nostocoides jenkinsii Ben 74 | reverse complement strand
GCAATAGCTATTGCGTCCGCCGCGGGTTATTGCGTCCGCGGGTGGCTTGGCGGCTTGGTCGGTGGTGCTGGCACTCCTCGGGTTCGGGTGCGTGTGCCCTGTCGACGGGTGCGTCCGAATCCGTAGCGTCATCGACATGCACACCACTACGATTCCTCGTTCTTGCCCAACGCTTTTCCGTATGCCGCTCCCCCTCGCCCCGGCTCTCGCCCCCGCACTCGCCGCCGCCTTCCTCGGCGTTGTCGGTGCCGCGGACCCGGCCGCTGCCGGGGCGCCCAATCACGCCGCCGCGGCGCCGAGCCCAGCCTCCTCGACCACAGCCGGTGGCGAGGTCGTCGGCGGGGGCGGGCCGCGCGGCATACCGACAACGGTTGGGGATGCTGCCCCGGGGCAGCTGCTCTGGGCCCAGCGCTTCCGGACCTTGAACGCCGGTCAGGTCCGCGCAGCCATCGGTGACGCAGGGTTCGACCCGAGTGGGGTCCGCGTGGGCGTCGACCTGTGGCGGGTCGTATATGCGACGACAGATCCCTCGGGGGCGCGCGTCACCGCCAGCGGTCTCGTGGCGCTTCCGCGCTCGGACGCCAACCGGCTGACCACTGTCCTGATCGAGCACGGCACCCTGGCCTATCGCGGCGACGCGCCGTCGGTCGGCGCGAATCCGTTTGTCCTGGCCGCGCCCTTGCAGGCCGCCGGGGCGGGCTATCTGGTCGTCAGCCCCGACTACCTGGGATTGGGGTACGGCGCGGGCACGCACCCATACCTGCACATCCCTAGCGAGGTCTCGGCGAGTGTGGACCTGCTCACCGCCACGCGGCGATTGCTCGATCGGACCGAGCGCGCGGCAACGGGCGATCTGCTGGTGGGTGGCTTCTCTCAGGGGGGTCCGGCGGCCCTGGCCGTGGCTCGGCACCTGGAGGCAACGCCGCCCGCGGGCTGGCGGGTGCGCGCGGTCGCGCCGATCAGCGGGCCGTATGCCATCGTCGACGTGCAGATCCCGGCGATGCTGCGCGGCGAGGTGCCGGGTTATGTGGCCGCCTACTACACGACCTACGCGCTGACGGCGACCGACAAGGTGCGCTCGGTCTATGCCAAGCCGGCCGAGGTCTTCCGGCGACCGTATGCGGGCCGGGCCGAGACGCTCTTCGGATCGAACGTCCCGGAGCCGGAGATCATCGCGGCCCTTCCCGGCGACCTGGACTCCCTCCTCACCCCGCGCGGTATGGCGCTCGTCCGCGACCCCACCGGCCCCTTCGCCCGCGCGATGGCGGCGAACGACCGGGTGTGCGCGTGGTCGACCCGAGTCCCGGTGCGGTTGTTCCGGATGCTGGGCGACGAGCAGGTGCCGGCCGCCAATACTGAGGCGTGCGCCCGGCAATTCCGGGCCAAGGGAGTCAACGCTCGGATCGTGAATCTTTCCCCGAGGGCCGTGTCCGGGTCACTGCACCTGGGCTCGGGGGTGGACGCCGCCGCTGCCACCCTGGCGTGGTTCCAGCAGGTATCTTCGCCGGCCGCTGGCTAGCCCCGCCCGCGGGTGGGGTCAGGCGTTCAGCAGCGCGGCCGCCGCCCCGACGACCTCGGCGAAGTCGACCAGGGCCGGGCTGCTGTCGGGCGGGCCAGCGGCGGAGACGGCACAGACGGGTATGCGGGTCGCGCCCGCCGCGGCCATCTCCCGGGCCCGCTGCGCGAGTTCCGCCGGGCCCGTCGTGATCGGCACCGACAGGAAACTCACCACATCCAAGCCACCAGGAGACGGTCCCTGCGGGGATGGGGGCTCCTGCGGGGATGGGGGCTGGGGACGCGCGGCATACGACTCCTGAGCCAACTCAAGCGCGGCCGGGAGTTTGGCCACACCCCCGTCGAACACCAAGCCGTCGCCGATCTCCGCGGCGAGGGCGATCGTCTTGGGACCGGCACCGCCCAGCCACAACGGCACCCGCTCCGTCGGCGGATGCCGCAACGCGACCCGGTCCAACTGGACGTAGCGGCCCGCGGTCGTGACCTCGGCCCCATCCAGGAGGTCGCGCAGGGCGGTGCCATATTCGCGAAGCAAGGTCAGGGGTGACTCGGCGCGCACGCCGGCCTGCCCCATCCAATCGAGCACCCCATGCCCGATGCCCGGCAACAATCGCCCCGGGAACAGCCTGGCCAAGGTGGCGATCTCCATCGGGGTCAGGGCGACATTGCGCAGGGGGACCGGCATCAGCCCGATCCCGACCCGCAACCTCGTCGTCGCAGCCAGAACGGTTGCCGCACAGGCGATCCCGGACTCGGCGAAGCAGTCCTCCCACAGCCAAAGCTCCGGTATGCCCGCCAACTCGGCCGCCCGAGCCACCTCTAGGAGGTGCTCGGGCGGCTGGTCGGGCGGGAAGATCAGCCCGACGGTGACCATGTGGTCGGTCAGAGAATCCTGTTGAGGTAGGTCTGCAGGGCGCGCGTGGTGCCGCTGCCCCAGACGCCATCAGCGGTCGTGCCGACGCGCTTCTGCAGGGCCTTGATCGTGATCGGGCCGACCTGGCCGTCGGCGGTGACGCCGAGCTTGCGCTGCAGGGCCTTCTTGTCGCTGGAAGTCCACACGCCCTCGATCGGGCGGCCGACCCACTTCTCCATCGCCTTGTAGGTCGCCGGGCCGAGGACGCCGTCCACGACGAGGTCGCCGCTGGTGTTCGTGGTGCCGCCACCGCCGCCGCCACTGCCGGTCCACGGGTTAACGGCGAGGCCGTTCTCGACCGTCAGGCCCGCGCGGACGGAGCACACGGGCCAGGCGCCGGGGCCCTGAACCTTCAACACGGCCTGCGCGATGGTGATCTGGGCGGGCTTGCTGGCCTGGTGGGCGTAGGCCGCGTACTTCGCCCCGCCGAACCCGAGCCAGGTCGGGGAGGAGAACTGCAGGCCGCCGTAGTAGCCGTTGCCGGTGTTGATGGCCCAGTTGCCGCTGCTCTCGCAGTCGGCGACGCGGTCCCAGACCGTGTCGGCGTGCGCCGCGCTCGGCGCGAGCACGGCACCAACGGCGGCGGTGGCACCGGCGACGGTCACCAGGGCGCGGGGCGAGGTGCGGGCGGCGCGGTGGCGCCCGGCATACGAACGGGTCGAGAGGATGGCACGAGCCACGGGGGAGTCCTTTCCTGACTGGCGCCGCCGGGGTTAGCTGTCGGGTTAGGGAAGTCAGGTTCCCCGCCGGCGCACCGGCTTCACCCCAAGGCCGCGAGCGGCCGCTAGTGGGTCCCCCGGCCATCCGAGCGGGAAGCTCTCGACGGCAGCCGCTGGATGGTTAGGCGCGCGACTGTCCGATGGTCGGTTGTGAGTGTGCAGTTGTCGTGCGGTAGTCACCGCCGCGAAAGACGGTAAGGCCCAGGCATCCCTCTGTGCAATCTCTAGCGCACACCCATCCGCGGCCTATCGACTCCATGGCAATCTGCTGTGCGCCCGGCCGGACGCCCGTGCCTCATTCAGCACTGCGGCTAATGGGTTGCAGGAGAGGCCGTTTCGCGCTGAGCGCCGAACCCGAGGAGGTGCCACGGACGCGCCGCTCCACCCACGGAGCCGCGTGGGTCCGAGCCCACGCCAAGTGGTCGCGGACTTGTGCGACGCGGGCCGCGGAGGGCAGCGGCGGCAACGGCTCGTCCCAATCCGGGGATGTTGGCGGGAGCCCCAAGGCGACGAGGGCGGCCTCGGCCACCCGCTTGTGGCCGGCGGTGGAGAGGTGAATCCGGTCCTCACCCCACATCCGCCAGTCGCGCACGGATCGCATCCCCCAGAGGTTGAGGACGTGTGCCCCGTGACGCTCGGCGATGGTGAATAGATTGGCCGTATGGACCGCGTGCCGCCCCCGCAGCGCCGCGAACAGCCCTGCGTCCCGGGTGTCGCTGGGCGTCGCCAGCAAGACGTCCGCCCCCGATGCCCGCAACCGGATCACCGCCTCCTCCAGCCGCCCGGCGAGGATGTCGAGGTCCACGCTCGGACGCAGGATGTCGTTGCCACCGCCGACCATCGAGACCAAGTCCGGGCCCATCGCCACGGCGGCCTCCAACTGAGGCCCCACGATGTCGTCCAACTTGCGACCTCGGACCGCGAGGTTGGCATAGGCGAAGTCGCGGCCGGCGGCCGCGGCATACGCATCGAGGGAGGCGGCGAGGCGGTCGGCCCACCCGACAAAGGCGTCGGGTTGCACCGGGTCGGGGTCGACCATGCCCTCGGTGAACGAGTCGCCGATGGCGACATAGCGCTGCCAGGGGCTAGCGGGCACGTCTGGACTCCTTCAAGAGGGTCGGGCTAGGGATCGAGATGGACTCAACGCTAAGGGAGTGACCAGTCGATCGGCTCGGCACCCTGCTGAACCAGCAACGCATTCGTGCGGCTGAACGGACGCGAACCGAAGAAGCCCGAATGCGCCGACAACGGCGAGGGGTGCGCGCTCTCGACCACTGGCGTCGCGCCGAGGTGGGGCGCGAGATTGCGCGCATCGCGCCCCCAGAGGATGGCCACGAGGGGGCCGCCCCGGGCGACGAGGGCGCTGATGGCGCACGCGGTGACGTCCTCCCACCCCTTGCCACGATGCGAGCCGGCGGCGCCGGGGCGCACGGTCAAGACCCGGTTGAGCAGTAGGACCCCTCGCTCGGCCCATGGCGTCAGGTCTCCGGATGTCGGCGCCGGGACGCCAAGGTCGCTCTGGAGTTCCCGATAAATGTTGTCCAGGCTTCGCGGGATCGGCCGGACGTCGGGGGCGACGCAGAACGACAACCCGGCCGGGTGCCCCGGTGTCGGATAGGGGTCTTGACCGACGATCAACACCCGGACCCGGTCCAACGGCTGCTCGAAGGCTCGCAGTACGTGCCCACCCGCTGGCAGGTACCCGCGTCCGGCGCGGACCTCCTCCCGCAAGAAGGACCCCAACTCGGCGATCCGCGGCTCGACCGGCGCCAGGGCGCGAGCCCAGGACGGATCGATGATCTCGCTCAGGGGCCGGGGCACGCCGCCACGCTATCCCGGGCAGGCCCGTGCGCTATCCCGGGCAAGCCACAGTGGTTGCCAGGCAAGATTGGCCCGTGACCGAGAACCGCCCGACGACCGTGCTCTTCGACCTCGACGGCACGCTCGTCGACACCATCGATCTGATCCTCCAGTCCTACGACCACGCGATCCGCGCGGTGCTGGGCGATATCGACTACCCGCCCTCGACCGCCCGCGCCTGGATCGGCAAACCCCTGCTCGTCGGCTTCACCGACACCTATCCCGAGCACGCCGAGGCGTTGGCGGAGGCCTACCGGCCGTGGAATCGGGCCAACGCCGCGCGGCTGACCAAGCGCTATCCCGGCATCGAGGACATGTTGCGGAAGCTGTTGGAGGACGGCATTCGCGTCGGCGTCGTCACCTCCAAGTCGCACGAGCCAGCCGAGGCCGCACTGGCGCACGCTGGGCTCACCGGCCTGATCGACCTCGTCGCGACGATGGAGTCGACCACCCGGCACAAGCCCGATCCCGATCCGCTCATCCACGGCGCGGCCCGGCTCTCGACGCCCGTCGAGCGCTGCGCCTATGTCGGTGACGCGGTCGTCGATGTCTTGGCGGCCAAGGCCGCCGGGATGCGCAGCATTGCGGTCACCTGGGGAGCCGGGGGACGCGCCGATCTGGCGGCCGCCGGCGCCGACGCCGTCGTCGATGATGCCGCCGGCCTCCTCACGGCCCTGCTTGGGTGATTAGGCTCGGCGGCGTGATCGGCACGTCATACCACTCCAACCAGCACAACGACCTCGCGGTGCTCAGCGCCGCCGTCGTCGCCTATGCCGAGGAGCGGATTCGTCTCGCGCCGCCGCTGGATCGGCCGTTGACCGAGGCCGAACTCATCGAGACGGTCGGCAACACCATCACCCCTGAAGGGCGCGGTGGCGTCGAGGCCATGCGGATCTTCACCGACGATCTCGCCCCGACCTGCCTCTCGACGGATCACCCGCGCTACCTCTCCTTCATCCCGTGCGCCCCGAGCGATGCGGCCTCAATGTTCGACCTCGTCGTGGGCGCCTCCAATATCTATGCCGGGTCCTGGCTCGAGGGCGCCGGTGCCGTGTATGCCGAGAACCTCGCCCTGCGCTGGATCGCCGACCTCGCGGCACTCCCGGCCGGCGCTGGCGGGGTCTTCACCCCCGGGGGCACGATCGGCAACCTGAGCGCGCTGGTGGCCGCGCGGCATACGGCACGGGAGCGGGCAAGGGCGGGCACGCGCCCGAATGTCGTCATCGCGACCGATGGCGCGCACAGTTCGATCAAGTCGGCCGCCGAGGTCATGGACGCGGAACTAGCCACCGTCCCCAAGGACGCCGCCGGGCGGATGACGGGGGAGAACCTGCGCCGCGTCGTCGTCGAGCAGGGCCCGGAGAAGGTGTTCGCCGTCGTCGCCACCGCCGGGACGACCAACTTCGGCATCATCGACGACCTCGCCTCGGTCGCCGCGGTCTGTCAGGAGTTCGGCATCTGGTTCCACGTCGATGGGGCGTATGGCGGTGCCGGTCTCGCCGCCCCCTCCATCCGACACCGCTACGTCGGCATCGAGTTGTGCGACTCCTTCATCGTCGACCCACACAAGTGGCTCTTCGCGCCGTACGACTGCTGCGCCCTGATCTATCGCGACCCCGCCCTCGCCCGCGCGGCGCACACGCAAAAGGCGGGCTACCTCGATGTGCTCACCGAGGCGCCGGAGTGGAATCCGACGGACTACTCCATCGGTCTCACCCGCCGGGCCCGCGGGCTGCCGTTCTGGTTCTCGCTCACGGTGAACGGCACCGACGCCTACACCTCGGCGGTCGAGCACACACTGAACATCGCGCGGTATGCCGAGGAGGAGGTCGCGCGGCGCCCTTACCTTGAGCTGGTGCGCGAGCGTGATCTCACGGTCGTGGTGTTCCGGCGCCTCGGGTGGGCGGCCGAGGACTATCACCGCTGGAGCGACGCCATGCTGGCGGACGAGTTTGCGTTCGTCGTCCCGACGACGCACGAGGGGGAGACGTTGGCGCGCTTCGCCATCGTCAACCCGCAGACCTCCGAGGGGGACATCCGCGGCATCCTCGATGCGATGCAATGAGCTGCGATCGCGGGCGACACGCCGCCGCCGGGTGCCGAATGAATGACATGGGTGTCATTCCGTCCCTAGGATGAGCGGCGATGAACACCGCCACCTCGACAGCCGAGCCGACCAGCACCGTCGGCGACCTCAGCGACCGCGATCGCCAGATCCTCGCGTTCGAGCGGCAATGGTGGAAATACGCGGGCTCCAAGGAGACCGCCGTCCGTGACTTGTTCGAGATGAGCTCGACGCGCTACTACCAGGTGCTCAACGGGCTCATCGACAACCCGGCGGCTCTCGCCCACGACCCGATGCTCATCAAGCGCTTGCGCCGCCTGCGCGCCTCGCGCCAGCGGTCGCGCTCCGCACGGCGGCTGGGGATGCAGCCCTAGCCACGCGGCATACAGACCGAAACGCCCGTCCGTGAGGGAAGCCGGACGGGCGTTTCGTTTGCTGTTGGCAGGGGCGGGATCAGGGGAGGTCGGGGTCGGGGAACTCCACGGGCCAGCCCTTCTTGGCCAACTGCTGGCGCACCCGACGCAGGTCGTCCTCGCTCGCCGTGGTGTGGGTGTAGTCGCTGATGGCGGCGGCGATATCGGCCGGACCGGCCGGGCTGACGTCGGCCCGGCGCAGCGCCTTGGCCACCTGCTTGACCTCCGAACGCGTGAGGCGGCGTTCGAGCAGGGCGAGGAGCGGGACGTAGTCGTGGTCGGGGACACCGCCCGGGTAACCCTCGCGCAGCCACGCGACGATGCGGCCGAGCGGGCTGCCCTCCCGGGGCGGGGCGTCGTCGGCGCTGTCGTCGGAAGCGCCGCCCAACGGCCAGCCGCCGAGAGCCAGCTTGGCCGCGACCTGGCGCTGCGCGGATTCGGCCGGCAGCAGGGCTGCGGCAGCCTCGCTGGAGAGGCGGCCCTCGGTCTGCAACTTGCGCAGCACGTCCGCCGCGCGCTCGGCCCCGACACGGTCGGAGAGCACCGAGAAGAGCGCGGGTGCCTCGGAGTCGGGCACGCCGTCGGGGAAGCCGTCATGGATCCAGTGAAGGATGTCGTTGGTCATGGGGCGCATGGTCGAGCCGAACTCCTAGGGATTACTTGTCCGTGATCGAGGGCAGCCCGCCGTCGAAGACGACGATCTTCCCGAAACCGGACGCGGCGATGATGGTGATGCCGAGGATGACGGCGAGGGCGATGACCGCAAGGAGAAGTGCCGCCAGAGCCTTGCCGGCCGGGCTGAGCCGGGTGGTCGGTTTACCCTGGTCGTCGACGCCGGTGGTGGATCCGAGAACCAGGGCCCGCATGGCCAGGGCGTAGATGATCGGCATACCGGCCCCGAAGAGGATGCCGGTGTAGAGCACCTTCCAACCGCCCGCCAGGGCGAGTTCGATGCTGCGCATATCCGCTCAGTCCTTCACTTCGTCGTGGTGGTCGCAGGGGAGTGGTCGAGCACGTCTTGGGGGCGTTCCCAGTCGTCATTGACGTTGTGGGCGCCGACGTGCCCCTCCCGTGACCGCATGAACATATAGCCGGACATGGCGCACAGGAGGACGAAGACGACGATGGAGCCCGCGGTGTAGCCGAGCGCCGAGCCGATCCACCACATGATCGCGCCGATGAGGGCCGCGAGCGGGAACGTCGTCGCCCAGGCGATAACCATGCGGCCGGCGGTGTTCCACCGGACGTGGGTGCCGCGGCCGAGGCCACCACCGAGCACCGAGCCCGTGGCGACATGGGTCGTGGAGAGGGCAAAGCCGAGGTGGCTGGCCGCGAGGATGACCGCGGCGGAGGAGCCGTCCGAGGCCATCCCCTGCCGCGGGGTGATGTCGACCAGGCCCTTGCCCAGGGTTCGGATGATGCGCCAGCCGCCGAGGTAGGTGCCGAGGGCGATCGCGGAGGCGGCGCTGACTTTCACCCACAGCGGCACCGAATCGGTGTCGCTCCAGTGCCCGCTGGCGATCAGGGCCAGCGTCATGACGCCCATCGTCTTCTGCGCGTCGTTGGTCCCGTGGGCCAGCGACACCAGTGACGCGCTGCCGATCTGGCCCCAACGGAAGTAGCGCTCGGACAGCTTGTCCATGACGGCATTGGTCAGCCGGTGCACAACCCAGCAGCCGACGAAGGCCACCACCATCGCAATGATCGGCGAGATGAAGCTGGGGATGAGCACCTTGCCGACGACCCCGTCGAGTTTGGTGCCATCTCCGGTCCACTTGACGCCGGACAGCCCGAAGCCGGCGGCGGCCGCGCCCGTCAATCCGCCGAGGAGGGCGTGGGACGAGGATGACGGAAGCCCGAGGAGCCAGGTAAAGAGGTTCCAGACGATGCCGCCGATCAGGCCGCACAGCACCACGAGGAGGAGCTTCTTCCCGTCGTCGACGAGCGTGGCGGGGATGGGTGCCCCGGACTTGTCCTGAAGCTTCACGACGGCATTGGAGACGGTGAGGGCCACCTCGACCGAGAGGAAAGCGCCCGCGAGGTTCAAGATGGCCGCGAGCGCGACGGCGGCCTTGGGCTTCAGGGCGCCGGTCGAGATGGAGGCGGCCATGGCATTGGCCGTGTCGTGAAAGCCATTGGTGAAATCGAAGGCAAGTGCCGTGCAGATGACGAGCACGAGGATGACGTTCGCTGCGTCCACGGTGCACAGTGTGCACAGGACATCCCGAATTCACCAGCCAGGGGAGCCTTGTTCACCCGCTGTTTACTTTGCCGGAGAAGCCAGAGGTCAGCACGGCGTCATCAGGCCCGTGATCGTTGGCCCATTGTCGTTGGCGCGTGGTCAGTGGCGCGTTTGCACTCGACGGGAGAGAGTGCCAATAATGGCGTTAGCACTCTCGTGCTGAGAGTGATAATCCCTGACCTCGTGGGTGAGGTCCGGCAGGTCGCGGTGACGTGAGCCGCGGCATACCGGTCCGTCCGTCGCGGGCACCCTGCGGTCATCAACACAATCGTGTGGAGGAACCACCCGAATGGCCAAGATCATCGCTTTCGATGAAGAGGCTCGCCGCGGACTCGAGCGGGGTATGAACACCCTCGCCGACGCGGTGAAGGTCACCCTGGGCCCGAAGGGCCGCAATGTCGTGCTGGAGAAGAAGTGGGGCGCCCCCACGATCACCAACGACGGTGTGTCCATCGCCAAGGAGATCGAGCTCGACGACCCCTACGAGAAGATCGGCGCCGAGCTGGTCAAGGAGGTCGCCAAGAAGACCGACGACGTCGCCGGTGACGGCACGACGACGGCCACCGTCCTGGCCCAGGCCATGGTCCGCGAAGGCCTGCGCAATGTCGCGGCCGGCGCCAACCCGATGGCCCTCAAGCGCGGCATCGAGAAGGCCACCGACGCGGTCGCCGCCGAGCTGCTCGCCATGGCCAAGGAGATCGAGACCAAGGAGCAGATCGCGGCCACCGCCTCGATCTCCGCGGCCGACTCCCAGATCGGCGAGATGATCGCCGAGGCCATGGACAAGGTCGGCAAGGAAGGTGTCATCACCGTCGAGGAGTCCAACACCTTTGGTCTCGAGCTTGAGCTCACCGAGGGTATGCGCTTCGACAAGGGCTACATCTCCGGCTACTTCGTCACCGACCCGGAGGCCATGGAGGCCGTTCTTGAGGACCCCTACATCCTCATCGCCAACTCCAAGATCTCCTCGATCAAGGACCTGCTCCCGCTGCTGGAGAAGGTCATGCAGTCCGGCAAGCCGCTGCTGATCATCGCCGAGGATGTCGACGGCGAGGCCCTGTCCACGCTGGTCGTCAACAAGATCCGCGGCACCTTTAAGTCCGTCGCCGTCAAGGCCCCCGGCTTCGGTGACCGCCGCAAGGCCATGCTCGCCGATATCGCCATCCTCACCGGTGGCCAGGTCATCTCCGAGGAAGTCGGCCTCAAGCTCGACTCCGCGGACCTCGACCTGATGGGCAAGGCCCGCAAGGTCATCGTCAGCAAGGACGAGACCACCATCGTCGAGGGCGCCGGTGACGCCGACCAGCTCGCCGGCCGGGTCGCCCAGATCCGTTCCGAGATCGAGAAGTCGGACTCCGACTACGACCGCGAGAAGCTCCAGGAGCGCCTCGCCAAGCTCGCCGGGGGCGTCGCCGTCATCAAGGCGGGCGCGGCCACCGAGGTCGAGCTCAAGGAGCGCAAGCACCGCATCGAGGACGCCGTCCGCAACGCGAAGGCCGCCGTCGAAGAGGGCATCGTTGCCGGTGGTGGCGTCGCGCTGCTGCAGGCGACCAAGTCCGCCTTCGAGAAGCTCTCCCTGGAGGGCGACGAGGCCACCGGTGCCAACATCGTCAAGGTCGCGTCCGAGGCGCCGCTGAAGCAGATCGCCATCAACGCCGGCCTCGAAGGCGGCGTCGTGGCGGAGAAGGTGCGCCACCTGCCCGCCGGTGAAGGCCTCAACGCCGCCTCCGGTGACTACGTCGACATGATCGCCGCTGGCATCATCGACCCGGCCAAGGTGACCCGCAGCGCGCTGCAGAACGCCGCCTCCATCGCGGCGCTCTTCCTCACCACCGAGGCCGTCATCGCCGACAAGCCCGAGAAGGCCGCGCCGGCCATGCCCGGCGGCGGCGACGACATGGGCGGCATGGGCTTCTAAGAAACCCCACGCTGTAGCCCACGAAGTTCTCGCTTCGACAACAAGCCGGCTCGGACACCTTTCACGGTGTCCGGGCCGGCTTGTGTATGCCGCGTAGTTCAGTCGGCGCCGAAGGTGTTCGCGCCGATGACGGCCTGCCGCTGACCGGCCGCGGCGGCGCCGGGCTTCACCTTCAGCTCCACCAAAGCGGACTCGCACTCGTAGACCGCGAAAGTGCCGCGTGCACCGGCATACGTCCCGGTCCGCACCCAGCAACCCCCGCCGGCTCCGCTGGAGAAGCTCCACAGCTTGTTGGCCACCGTTGAGGTGCCGTACTTCAGCGCGGCCGCCTTGTCGCCGGCGCCCCAGGCGCGGACCAGCTTGTCCGCATAGGTGGTGACGCGCCCGGTGCTGTTGTTGTGCAGGGCGATTCCCCAGATCCGGTCCCACGAGCCGGCCCGCGCCAGACTCACATTCACCACCATCGTCGCGCCACCGTCGCCGCGGTAGGTCACCGTGTCGAAGAACTCCTCGTTGTTGTGGACCTTCGACACAAACACCCAGCTGCCAACCTGCTTCCCCCGCTCAGCGAAGGCGAACTGGACGACCTGGTCGATGGCGTAGCACCCAACCTGGGGCCGCTGACCATTGCCCCAGGCGGCGAGCATCCGGTCGGCATACAGGCGGGCGTCCTTGGGCGGGGTGCCCAGCTGGTTGCACGTGAAGGCGGGGGAGTTGGCGGTCGTGGTGCTTGCGCCCGTGGTGGCGGGCGAGGCGGCGGGGGAGCTGGCCTGGGCAGCGCTGATGTCGATGGTCCCGGCCGACGTGGCGAACGCGGCGGTGAGAGCGAGGTGCTTAAGGGATCGCATGTCAGACAGTCCTTTCGGCGGGCTCCCCGGCGGAGCCTTCATCCCCCCACACGCCGTATTCCGAGGTTCGGTTGTGAGCTTCGGCAAACTTTTCTTGGGAGCATGAAGCGTGACCATCTGGATCGACCCACCGGCCTGGCCCGCCCACGACCGGCTCTGGTCTCACCTGATCTCCGACAGCAGCGTCGAGGAGTTGCACGCCTTCGCGGCCCGGGCTGGCGTGCCCGAGCGAGGGTTCGAAGGTGACCATTACGACATTCCTCAGGAGCGGTATGCCGCGGCCGTCGCCCTCGGCGCCCAAGTCACCGCCACTGCCAATATCGTTCGCCTGCTTCAGGATTCGGGGCTTAGACTCCGCAAACGCAAGGGTGAGCGCGGCATCGCGCGCGTGCTCGGGGTGAGCTTCCCGGACGGCTCGCGAGCGGACGTCGACTTCGTGCGCGGCACCCGCCCCACACCGGACGCGGCGACCTTCGCGGCCACCGTCTATGTCCGCGATGCGGCCGACAACTGGCTTCTCGTCTGGTCGCGCCGCCGCCAGGAGTGGAGCGCCCCGGGCGGGTGGCGGGAGCCGGGCGAGACCGTGGTGGAGACCGCCTGCCGGGAGACGCGCGAGGAGACCGGTGTGGTCCTGGACCCGAGTCGTCTACGGCCGGTGGCCTACGAGCGCTTCCACCCGCTGCCAGACCGAGCGCCCTGGCCCGTGCCCGGCGGGCTGTTTCTGGCGGTGTTCCAAGCCGAGGTCGCCGGGGTGACTCCCTCCGTCATTGGCCTACCCGACGAGCCGGCGACCTGGTGCACGCGGGCGGACGCACTGGCCAAAATTGAGACCGCCTGGTGGGCGCCGTTGGCGCGCGCGGTCCTGTCCTGGTGACGCGTGTCGCGTTGGGGTCAGCGCGCGAGGCGGGCCAACTCACGATCGACATTGCTTCGGGCCGCGCAGGTCCACTCGCGCCGGGCCAACGGCGTGGCGTAGATCTGCTCCCGGTCCAGGAACGAGCGCAAGATCAGCGACCGCCCCGCTCGATAGGCGGGCGCCTCGACGTGGGCGTACTCCTGGCGAACCTGCGCGCAGTAGTCGTCGAATCGCTCGGCGGGAGCCGACAGGATCCAGAGGTCTGCGTCGTGGACCGAAGCCGCGACCCCCGCGCTCGGCAGGTCGTGCGCCGCGGTCGCCTCGATCAACTCCACAACGACGTCCGTATGCCGTGCCGCCAGCCCGAGCCCGCGGCATACGTCTCGAGCAACGTCGGCGGAGCGGGCCTCGTTGTCCGTCGCCCGGGGGTCGTAGATCGCATCGTGGAACCACGCCACCAGGACACCGATCGCCCGATCCTGCGCTAGCTGGTTGCCAGTCAGCGTCTCAAACGCCGTGATCATCTCCGTGACGTGGGCGAGCGTGTGATACCGGCGGTGGGGCTCGGCATACCGAGAAATCAGCGACTGTCCCTCGGAATGAACCGCCGCAGGGTCGGCACCCGGGGCGAGCGTTCCCCACGCGGCAACCCAGGAATCGAGGATCGGCATACGTCACCTTGTCACGCTCGGCCCCCGCCGAACATTCCGGATGCTGGAATGGAGGGGTTCAGGGCGCGCTCAGGGGCGTGCCGGGATGCGGGATCTGCTAGGCACAACTAGGTTTCAAGCATGCTTCATGCAGGGGAAACCACGATGATGTCCGCTGCCCCCAGTCCGCCTACCACCTTCGAAGTGGCGGCTCGGACCGAGGGCCTGACCAAGATCTACGGCAAGGGCGATGCCCAAGTCGTCGCGCTCGGCGGGGTGTCTGTCGACATCCACGCCCACGAATTCACCGCCATCATGGGGCCGTCCGGCTCCGGCAAGTCCACGCTGATGCACTGCGCCGCCGGCCTCGACGAGGCCACTTCCGGCAAGGTCTTTCTCGGCGACGTAGAGATCACCGGCCTCAAGGAGAACGACCTCACCCGGTTGCGGCGCGACCGGATCGGCTTCATCTTCCAGGCGTTCAACCTCATCCCGACCCTGACGGCGAAGGAGAACATCCTGCTGCCGCTGTCCATCGCCGGCCGCGAGCCCGACCCGGAGTGGTTCGCGCGAGTCATCGACACCGTCGGGCTGAGCGAGCGGCTGGGGCACCGACCGACCGAGCTGTCCGGGGGTCAGCAGCAGCGCGTGGCCTGCGCCCGTGCGCTGGTCTCGCGGCCCGCCATCATCTTCGCCGACGAACCCACCGGCAACCTCGACAGCAAGTCCAGCCGGGAGGTCCTCGAGTTCCTGCGCCGGTCGGTGACCGAGTTCGGCCAGACGATCGTCATGGTCACCCACGACCCGAGCGCGGCGAGCTATACCGACCGCGTCCTGTTCCTGGCCGACGGTCGGGTCGTCGATGAGTTGCGGGAGCCGACCGCCGAGACCGTCCTGGAGCGTATGGGGCGTCTCGACGGCGCGCGGGGGGTCTGAGCGGTCATGCTCCGCGCAAGTCTCAAATCACTTCTGGCGCGCAAACTGCGCCTCCTGATGAGCGCCGTGGCGGTGATCCTCGGCGTCGCCTTCGTGGCGGGCTCCTTCATCTTCACCGACACGCTCGGCCGCTCCTTCGACGGCATCATGAGCTCCAGCGTCGGCGATGTGGTCGTGCGCCCGGCGGGCTCCGGCGACACGCTGGGCAGCACCCAAACCATCGACGGCGCCTTGGTCGCGAAGCTTGCGGCGGCCCCGGGCGCGGCCCGTGCCGACGGCAATATCGTCGACTACACCACCTTCGTCGTCGGCAAGTCCGGCAAGTTGATCGGCGGCCAGGGCGCGCCCGGGATGGCCGTCAACTTCACCGACGGGCCCGCCGCCAACAACACCTCGATGTTCTCCTTGGCCTCCGGCGAGATGCCCACCCAGGACGGCCAGATTGCGCTTGACGCCAAGACCGCCAAAACTGGCGGCTATGTGGTCGGCGACAAGGTCAATGTCGTCACCGCGTCGGCGAAGGCCCAGGTCAACCCGACGCTGAGCGGCATCATCGAGTCCAGCGGTTCGCTGGTGGGTGCCAGCGTCGTCGTCTGGACCACCCACGAGGCGCAGTCGCTCTATCTCGGCGGCAAGGACGCCTTCAACGACGTGTGGGTGACGCGCGAAGACGGGACCTCGCAGGAGCAGCTCCGCGCCGCGGTCGCGCCCCTCCTGCCCGCCGACCTGGAAGCCGTCACCGGGGACTCGGCCGCCGAGGCGGCCGCCAACCAGATTCAGGAGAGCCTGAAGTTCATCACCTACTTCCTGCTGATCTTCGCCGCCGTTGCGTTGGTCGTCGGGACGTTCATCATCGTCAATACCTTCTCCATCCTGGTCGCCCAGCGGATGCGGGAGTTGGCGTTGTTCCGCGCGATTGGGGCGAGCCGGCGGCAGGTGGCTCGGTCGGTCCTCATCGAGGCGTTTGTCGTCGGGCTGATCGGGGCAACCCTCGGACTCGGCCTCGGCATCGTGCTCGCCATCGCGATCAAGGCGCTGTTCGGCGCGATCGGGCTCGACCTAGCCGGCGCCGAACTGGTGCTGGCGCCGCGGACGGTGGTCGCGGCATACGTCGTGGGGTTGGTGGTGACCTTGCTGGCCGCCTATCTCCCGGCGCGGCGCGCGGGCAAGGTCCCGCCCGTGGCGGCCATGCGTGACGACGTGACGTTGACCGAGTCGTCGATGCATCGACGCGTCCTTGCCGGACTCGCGCTCACCGCCCTCGGTGCCGCCGCCTTGGCCCTCGGCCTGCTGGCGGACGTCCCCAAGCCGGTCGCCTTCGTCGGTGCCGGAATCTTGGGGGTGCTCCTCGGGGTCGCGCTCACGAGCCCGGTGGTGGGTCGCCCGCTCATCGTCGGTATGGGGGCGATCTATCGCCGCTTGTTCGGCTCGGTCGGGGTCATGGCCGAGGAGAATGCGCTGCGCAACCCGCGGCGCACGGCCGCGACTGCTTCTGCGCTGATGATCGGCGTCGCCCTCGTCTCGATGATGGCAGTCTTCGGCTCGTCGACGAAGGCGAGCATCAACAAGGAGATCGAGAAGAACTTCAAGGCCGACTATCTCGTCTCCAACTCGATCGGCAGCGACTTCTCGACGGCCGTCGGGGACGAGGTAGCCAAGGTCGACGGCGTGGCCACAGTGTCTCGGGTTCGCTGGGGGATGGGCGAGGTCGGCGACGGGCAGGAGTGGATCGCGGCCATCGACCCGGCCACCTTCGGCCAGGTCGCAACGCTTGACACCTCGGCCGAGGCGTTGGCCAACCTCGATCGTGGTGGCCTGCTTCTCGACGCCGACACGGCGACGGAGTTGGGCCTGAAAACCGGCGACAAGGTGCGGATGAAGCTCAGCGGCAAACCCTTCGACGCCACCGTCGCCGGGACGTATGCCGCGACCGCCGGCAGCGCCCCCGCCAGGTACCTCCTCTCGACCAAGACCTGGGACGCCAATGGCGGCAAGCTGAGTGACGGCCAGGTCTATGTCCGCCTCACCGATGGCGCCGACGCCGCCGCGGTGGGGAGCGCTTTGGACAAGATCGTCGCGGACCTGCCGACCGTCAGCGTCAAGGACGTGGCGGGGTATGCCGAGGAGCAGGCCAAACCCATCAACCAGATGCTGATGATCATCTATGCGCTGCTCGGCCTCGCCGTGGTCATCGCGATCCTCGGCATCATCAACACCTTGGCCCTGTCGGTCATCGAGCGGACCCGCGAGATCGGGCTGCTTCGGGCCGTGGGCCTGAGCCGCCGCCAGTTGCGCAGCATGCTGCGGCTGGAATCGGTGGTGATCGCGTTGCTGGGCGCAACCCTGGGGGTCGTTCTCGGCGTTGTCTTCGGTATGGCGATCCAGCGCGCCCTCGCGGACGAAGGCTTCTCCACCCTTCAGATCCCGTGGGTGCAACTTGTTGCCTTCGTGCTGATGGCCGGAATCGTCGGTGTCCTGGCCGCGGTCTGGCCGGGCCGGCGCGCCGCGAAGTTGAAGATTCTCGACGCCATCGGCAGCGAGTAGCAGCCGGTTCGGACGGCGCAGAAGCACGGTCATACCTGTTCGGACCACCCCGGCACCGCACCTGGTGTCGGGGTGGTCCGTTTCATGCTGTCGGGGATTGGTATAGGGGTGTGCGAGCGCTTAGCCTGAACGCCTACCCCGAGCGTGCTCACTTGCGCGTCCGCCGTCCGACCTCAGGAGCCTTATGAACCCCCGCGACGCCGTCATCGTCGAGGCCGTCCGCACCCCGGTGGGCAAGCGCAACGGATCCTTGGCGGCCGTGCATCCGGTGGACCTGTCCGCGCACGTGTTGAGCGCGTTGGCTCAGCGGTCCGGGGTGGCGCCGGAGTTGGTCGACGACGTCATCTGGGGATGCGTGCAGCAGGTCGGGGCGCAGAGTTTCAATATCGGCCGCAACGCGGTGTTGGCGGCGGGGTGGCCCGAGTCGGTGCCCGCCACGACGCTGGACCGCCAGTGCGGGTCGTCGCAGCAGGCGGTGCACTTCGCGGCGGCGGGGCTGGTCGCCGGGCATTACGACATCGTCGTCGCGGGTGGGGTCGAGGCCATGTCGCTCATCCCGATGGGGGCCGGGATCGGCAAGGACGTGGGCTTCCCGTACCCGCCCAGCGTGCTGGAGCGCTATGACGTCCCCACCTTCAACCAAGGCATCGGCGCCGAGATGATGGCCGCGAGGTGGGGCTTCGATCGGGCCGCCCTCGACACCTTCGCCGCGCAGTCGCACGAGCGCCTGGCCGCCGCGGTGGACGCGGGTCGGCTTGAGCGGCAGATCGCGCCGGTGACCTTGCCCGACGGATCGATGCTGTCCGCCGACGAGGGCCTGCGCCGCGGCACGACGGCCGAGTCGCTGGCCGGGCTCAAGCCGGTCTTCAAGGCCGATGGCGTCATCCACGCGGGCAACGCGTCGCAGATCTCCGACGGCGCGGCCGCGCTGCTGATGATGACCGCGGCCAAGGCCGACGAGCTCGGCTTGACGCCGATCGCCCGCTTCCACAGCGGCGCTCTGGCCGGCGACGACCCGGTGATGATGCTGTCCGCCCCGATTCCGGCCACGCGCAAGGTCCTCGACCGGTCCGGGCTGTCGCTTGACGAAATCGGGGTGTTCGAGGTCAACGAGGCGTTCGCGCCCATGCCGATGGCCTGGCTCGCCGAACTCGGCGCGGACCCGGCGAAGCTAAACCCCAATGGCGGCGCCATCGCGATCGGGCATCCGCTCGGCGGCTCGGGTGCGCGGATCATGACCCAGATGGTGCATCACATGCGCGACAACGGGATTCGCTACGGGCTGCAGACGATGTGCGAGGGCGGCGGCATGGCTAACGCCACGATCATCGAGCTCCTCTAGCCGCCGACCGCCGGACCTTCACCCCCGCAAGCCCAACACCCCGCCAGACCAACGCCCCGCAAGACCAATGTCCCGGACGACAACGACAGGAAGGCCACGCCCCCATGAGTGGAGCGTCTGACCGCCGACTCACCGCATTCGACAAGCTGTTGCAGCGCGGCGAGCGCGACCCACGCACCCGCAGTTCCGGGGTAGGGATCGACCTGCTCGACGTGGTGCCGGAGTGGGAAGCCTTCGTCGCGGCCTACGACCGGGCCAGCCGAACCGCGGTTCGGCTGCGCGAGCGCATCGTCTCCCCGTCGATTCCGGTGACCGCCCCGAGATGGATCATCGATCCCGACTTCGACCTGCGCTATCACCTGCGGCGCGTCCGCCTGCCCGGTGATGGCAGCCATCGCGAGCTTCTCGACCTCGCCGAGCAGATCGCGATGACCCCGCTCGATGAGTCCCGTCCGTTGTGGACGGTCACCCTGGTCGAGGGTTTGGACGGCGGTGGCGCGGCTGTGGTCACCTCGATGAGCCACGTCATCTCGGACGGCCTCGGGATGGTGGCGATGTTCGCCGCGCTTTATGACACTCAGCGCGCGGCGCGACAGGGCGAGATGCCGCTGGTGCCCGTTCCGCAGGACTTGGACTCTCGCGAGCTGACCATCGACGGGATCCGTGGATTGCCCGGGGCAGCGCTCGGCCTGACCTGGGATGTGCTCGGTAAGGGGCTGTCCGGTCTCGTGCGTCCTGTCGCCACGGTGACCAATGCCGCGAGCTACGCCGGCTCGCTCAACCGCGTCGTCGCGAGCTTCTCCGCCACCGAGCCGTCGCCGCTGCTGGCCCGGCGCGGTGCCAGTCGCCGGATGGTGACGCACGATCTCGACTTCGCCCGCCTCCGCGGGGCGGCCAAGGCGCTCGGGGGCTCGGTCAACGACGCCTACCTCGCGGCCGTGTGCGCCACGATGCGGCGCTATCACGCCGCGCTCGGACTGCCGATCGACCGCCTCCCCATGGCGATCCCGGTCAGCCTGCGCAGCAAGGGCGACGCCGATGGCGGCAACCACTGGACGGGTATGGCGATCGGCGCCCCGATCGCGGAGACGCAACCCGCCGCGATCATCGCCGATGTCCACGCGCAGGTCGCGGCTGGCCGAGCCGAGCCCGCCGCGGATGTGATGAATGTGCTGTCCAATGTGACCGCGGCGCTGCCAGATGCGCTGTATGCCGAGATCGCCGGCCTGGTGCGACCCGCCGACGTGCAGGCGAGCAATGTGCCGTCCTATCCGGTCGACACCTACCTCGCCGGGGCCAAGGTCATGGCGACCTATGCGATGGGCCCGGTTCCGGGGATCGCCGTCATGATCGTGATGCTCACGCGCGCGGGCAAGGCGTTCCTCGGGGTGCGCTACGACACCGACAGCATCCGCGACGACGAGCTGTTCGAGCGCTGCCTCGTCGAGGGCTTCGAGGAAGTGCTGAGCGCGGGCGGTCAGCCCGCGGCGGCGGTGCCGGTCAAGACCGGCCCCGGCGCGCATTCGGAGCGACTCGGCGCGGGGCGGGCCAAGAGCCCTGCACCGACTCGAAAGCGCTCTGCTGCAACGAAAAATCCGGCCACACCGAAGACTGCGGTCCCCACGAAACCAACAGCGCCGACGAAAACAGCATCACCGCGAAAGACCACGGCAAAGGCGACCAAGGCGGCGCCGGCGCGTCGTCGGACGGGTGGGACGGCATGAGCCCGCGGTCGGCTGCCCGCCTCCCGGGAACCGTCGCCGAAGTCAACGGCAGTCCCGAGGGGCCGGAGATCGCGGCCTTCTTTGACCTGGACGGGACGATCGTCGCGGGGTTCACCGTCACGGTCCATACGAAGGACAAGATCAGGAAGGGCGAGTTCGGCGTTGTCGAGATCGCCCAGATCCTGGCGACCGCGTACCAGTTCCAGATGGGACGCACCAGCTTCCAGGAGATGGCCGAGGCCGGGTTGGCCACCCTGAAGGGCCGGCCGTTGGGGGAGTTGGAGGAGCAGAGCGAGAAGCTCTTCCTGCGCAAGATCGCGGACCTGATCTATCCCGAGACCCGCGCGTTGATCCAGGCGCACCTCGATCGCGGTCACCGCGTGGTGTTGTGTAGCTCCGCGACGAGCATTCAGGTGGAGCCCGTAGCGCGGTACCTCGGGATCGACGAGGTCGTCTGCAACCGCTTCATCCTCGACGCCGAGGGCAAAGTGACCGGCAAACTGGTCGCCCCAGTCATCTGGGGCGAAGGAAAAGCCACTGCGGCACAGCGGTATGCCGCGACCCACGACATCGACCTCGCCCACTGCTACTTCTATGCCGACGGTGACGAAGACGTCGCGCTCATGCATCTGGTCGGTAACCCGCGACCGACGAATCCGGGACCGGAGCTGACGCGGGTCGCCGAGAAGCGCGGCTGGCCGGTGACGCGCCACCGCAGCCGCGGCGCCGGCGGCATCGGCTCGTTGGTGCGGACCCTGGTCGGGGTCTCCGCGCTCGGCCCGCTCACGGCCGGTGCGCTTGGCGTGGGGCTGCTGACCGGCGACAAGCGGGCCGGCCTCAACGTCCTGACCAGCACCTGGCCACGGTTGATGCTGGAGGCGAATGGAGTGCGGCTCAACGTGATCGGCGAGGAGAACGCGCTCTCCGCGCGCCCGGCGATCTTTGTCTTCAACCACCGCAACAACTTCGACCCCCTAATCGCGGGCGCCGTCGTCAAGGACAATTTCACCTTCGTGGCGAAGGCCGAATTGAAGACGCATCCGATCATCGGTACGTTCGGGCGGGTGATGGATGGGGTGTTCATCGAGCGCAGCGACGCCGCCTCCTCGGTCGCCTCGCTGCGCGAGGCCGAGGCGCTGCTGATCAGCCGCGGCCTGTCCTTGATCATCGCGCCGGAGGGGACGCGCCAAGACCGGGTCGCGCTCGGGCCGTTCAAGAAGGGCCCGTTCCGAATGGCGATGGCCACGGGCCTGCCCATCGTCCCGGTTGTCATCCGTAATGCCAGTGACCTCGCCGGTCGCGGCGGCTCCGCGATCAACGCGGCGACCGTGGATGTCGCTGTGCTGCCGGCGATTTCGACGGCTGACTGGACGCCGGCCACGATGGGCGAGCGCATCGAGGCCCTGCGTTCGACCTATCTCGACATCCTCGGCGACTGGCCGCAGGAAGGTGATTCACGTGTCTGAGTCGACTGTGTCAGGGCCGGATGACTCGGGGGCGAACCCGACTTCGGGTGGGGCGATCGTTCTGGCCGAGTTCCACACTCCCGTCGAGGTGCGGCTGGTGCGTGCCTGGGTGGCCGAGTACGTCGTTTCCGCCGGGCCCGTCCGGGTCCTGACGCTGCCCAAGGGAACCGGAGCGTCCCGGGAATTTGATCGGGTTGCATCCGCCGTGGCCGATGCGGGCGACGACGTCGAACTCGTGCCGGTGCACGTCACGTGGTTGCCGTCGGAGCACGAGGACGGCACTCGGCCGATCCGGGTGCGCGATCTGGTCCGCCTGCACAACCCTTACAAGCCGTCGGCGCGCCGCCAGGGCGGGATCGCGCGGCGCGAGCCGGACCGGGCGCGCGTCATCTCCGGCACCCCGGCCAGCGTCGGGGCCATGCGATCACGGTATGCCGAGACCCACGTCGGGCAGGACGCGACCCCGGAGTCGTTCACGCGCTTCGTGATTCGCCGTGCTCACCTGTCGCTCGAACGCGCGGACGGGCGGGTGCTCGGGCCGCAGTTCAAGGCACCGAAGCTGGTCGCGGACGAGATCATCGCCCAGCCGCGCTTCCGCGCCGGCCTCGCCGAGTTGGGCCGCGAGATCGGGCCCGACAAGGTCACCCCGGAGAAGGCCCAGGAAATCCTCGACGAGATGGCCACCGGCTGGGG
>NZ_HF571038.1:1519652-1534979 GCF_001046875.1 Nostocoides jenkinsii Ben 74 | reverse complement strand
GGGCGGGAGCCCGGGGGGGGTCTGCCCCGCCGGTCACCGCGACCTGCACACCATCGGCGGCACCCCTGCCGACGCCGACGGCCGGCATCCATGCCGCGGATTTGGCGGAGTCACCCGCGCGCACGCACCAGATGGCCTCTGCCGCAGCGGTATTGCCGACGAGGTCATCGACGCCGGCGATGCCGGTCGCCGCGTGCACCAGCCATGCCCGCCGCGGCGAGACCAGGTCCTCGATCTCGAATTCCCGCTCGCGCCACCGCAGGCTCCCGGAGTCCGCTAGCGCGGCGATGCCCTCAGTAGCGGTCGGGGCGACGACGTCGACGAGCGCGGCGGAATTGAGGAGTCGGCGGATGCGGCGTTCGGCAACCGGCCCGGCACCGACGACGAGGACGCGCCGCCCCGTCACGTCAAGGGTGATCGGGTAGTCCGGCTGACTCATATGTGGAGCCCGCATTCGACCTTGTCGGAATTGGCCCAGCGCCCGGCGCGCGGGTCCTCGCCGACGCCCACGGGTCGGGTGCATGGTTCGCAGCCGATCGAGGCAAAACCCAACTCCCGCAATGGGTTCAGGAAGACTCCGTGCTCCGCGGCATACCGATCGACCTCGTCATGAGACCAGCCGACGAACGGGTTGATCTTGATCATCGACCGCTTGGCGTCCCACTCGATGAGCTGGGCGTCGGTGCGGGTGGCGGCGTCGGCGCGCCGGACGCCGGTGACCCACGCGGCATACCCCTGCAGCGCGGCGTTGAGGGGCGCCACCTTGCGCAAGCGGCAGCAGAGGTCGGGATTGCGGGCGTGGAGGCGCTCGCCGAACCGAATGTCTTGGCGGGCAACGCTTTCGCGTGGGTAGACGGTCCGGATGCGGAGCGGGAGCATTACCTCGTAGGCGTCTCGCGTGCCGAGGGTTTCGGCGAAGTGGTAGCCGGTGTCGAGGAAGAACACGTCGAAGTCCGGCGCCGTCGTTCCGGCGAGGTGCAGCAAGATCTCATCGCCCATCGAGCTGGCGATGGTGAGGGACTCGCCATACGTCGTGGCCGCCCAGGCGAGCACGTCGCGGGCGAGCGCGACCTTTTCCTCGTATGCCGTGGCCTCCCCCTCGCGGGCGAGGAACGCCTCGATCTCGGCCGTGCGGTTCTCGGTGGGTATGGCGCTCACCGCAAGTCCTCCTCATCGGCGCGGTGCGCCCACACGGCGAAACTCTCGCCGGCAGAGCGCTGTTCGAGGTATCGGCCGGCGACGCGGTCGATGTAGTCGGGCAGGTCTTCGGCCGCGACCTTGAGGGCGCGGGTCTTGCGAGCGAGCGAGGGCTGCACTCCGAGTCCGCCGCCGAGGTGGACCTGGAAGACCTCTTGGAGTTCGTCGTTCTCGCCGCGCTGGACCATGCCTTTCAGGCCGATGTCGCCGACCTGGGTCCGCGCGCAGGCGTTGGGGCAGCCGTTGACGTGGATGCCGAACGGGACGTCCATCTCCGGACGACGGCGCTCCAACTCGACAACGACCTTCCGGGCGCGATCCTTGGTGTCGGTGAGGCCGAGCTTGCAGAACTCGATCCCGGTGCAGGCCAGCACATTCCGGCGATAGACGCTCGGCTTCGCGATCAGGTCGTATGCCGCGAGCTCCTCGATGAGCGCGGGAGCATCGGCCTCCTCAATGTCAAGGACGAGCAACTTCTGGTGCGGGGTGAGGCGGATGCGGTGGCTGCCGTAGCGCTCGGCGAGGTCGGCGACCTCGCGCAGGATCGTGCCGCTGACCCGGCCCGCGATCGGCGCGGTACCGATCCAAACCTTGCCGTCCTTCTGCTTGTGGACACCGACGTGGTCGCGGTGCCCGTCGGGCGGGGTGACCGGCTCGGGGCCGTCGGGCAGGCGATAGCCGAGGTACTCGGTCTCGAGGATGTCGCGGAACTTCTCCGGGCCGATGTCGGCCATCAGGAACTTCAGGCGGGCCCGGTTGCGGAGCCGCCGGTAGCCATAGTCGCGGAAGATGCCGATGACGCCGGCCCAGACATCGGGGACTTGCTCCAACCGGACGAAGGCACCAAGCCGCTTGGCGAACATCGGCGCCACGGACAAACCGCCGCCGACCCAGAGGTCGAAGCCCGGGCCCAGCTCGGGGTGGTTGACCCCGACGAAGGAGACATCGTTGATCTCGTGGACGACGTCCATGGCGGGCGAGCCGGAGATCGCAGTCTTGAACTTGCGCGGGAGGTTGGAGAACTCGGGGCTGCCGATGTATTTGTTCCGGATCTGCTCAATGGCCCAGGTGCCGTCGACGATCTCGTCTGCCGCGATCCCGGCAACTGGGGAGCCGATGATCACGCGCGGCGCGTCACCGCAGGCTTCCAGCGTGTGCAGGCCAACCCGCTCCAGGCGCTCCCAGATCTCGGGCACGTCCTCGATGCCGATCCAGTGCAACTGAATGTTTTGCCGGTCGGAGATGTCCGCGGTGTCGCGGCCGAACTCGGTGCTGATCTGACCGATGGTGCGCAGTTGCTCGGTCGAGAGGATGCCGCCGTCGCTGCGCACGCGCATCATGAAGTATTCGGCGTCCAGCTCCTCGGGGGCTAGCGTCGCGGTCTGCCCGCCGTCGATGCCCTCTTGGCGCTGGGTGTAGAGCCCCATCCACCGGAATCGCCCGCGCAGGTCGTCACCAGGGATGCTGGCGAAGCCCTGCTTGGAGTAGGTGTCGATGATGCGTTGCCGCACATTGAGTGCGTCGTCGGCCTGTTTGAGAACCTCGTTGCCGTTGAGCGGCGTGCGGTCCCCGTCCGCCCACGCCCCCGTCTGCTGCGTCCGCGTCGGCCGCTTGATCGTCTCGGTCACCCGAGCATCATACGGTCACTTAGTTATGATCGGCATAACCTGACATTATGTGGACGGCGCGAAGTGTCCCGCCCGAACCTTCAGCCAGCGGCTGTTCACTCCCAGCGGGAAAGCTCCGCATCGGACATCAGCGAGTCGAACTCGTTGGGGACATCAAAACTCATCACACCGAACTCACGACGTGGCGCACTGTTGTCTTGTGCAAAGGGCACCCATCCATCAACCTGTTCGGCACCCGACGAGCGCGTCCTGCCTGCGACGACCTCCCACTCCGCTAGGTCACCCCACTCGTCCGCCAAGCCGGAGGACGGATCGGCATAGGCAAGGCCGTCCGCAGAGTCGATCTCCGCACCCCGGAGACTCGTAAGCTCGCCGGGGTCCTTGACCTCGTCAGAACCACCAGCGCCGTTCATGGTTCGAACGTAGCAGCAACTCTCGATCAGGCCAGGGCGATGAGGTCGAGGTAGTCGGGGCCGTAGAGGTCTTCGACGCCATCGGGGAGGAGCAGGATGCGCTCGGGCGAGAGGGCGACAACGGCGCCTTCGTCGTGGGTCACCAGGACGACTGCGCCCTTATAGGTCGACAGGGCCCCCAGGATCTCCTCGCGCGAGGCGGGATCGAGGTTGTTGGTGGGCTCGTCCAGCAGCAGCACATTCGCCGAGGACACCACCAGCAACGCGAGAGACAACCGCGTCTTCTCGCCACCCGACAGGACGCGGGCCGGCTTCTCGACGTCGTCGCCGACGAACAGGAACGACCCGAGCACCTTCCGAACCTCGGTCTCCCCCAGGTCTGGGGCAGCGGACTTCATGTTGGCGAGCACCGTGCGGGAGAGGTCGAGGTTCTCGTGTTCCTGCGCGTAGTAGCCGATCTTCAGCCCATGACCCGGCTCGACCTGACCGGTGTCGGGCGCGTCGATCCCCGCGAGGATCCGCAACAGGGTCGTCTTCCCGGCGCCGTTCAGCCCGAGCACGACAACCTTCGACCCGCGGTCGATGGCCAGGTCCACATCGGTGAAGACCTCCGTCGAGCCGTATGACCGTGACAAGCCCGACGCCCGCAACGGCGTCCGTCCGCACAGGGACGGCTCGGGGAAACGAAGCTTGGCGACGCGATCGTGGGTCCGCTCCCCCTCGACGCCGGCAAGCATCCGCTCGGCCCGGCGGATCATGTTCTGCGCGGCGGTCGCCTTGGTCGCCTTGGCTCGCATCTTTTCGGCCTGCTCCAGTAGAGCGGAGGCCTTCTTCTGCGCGTTCGCGTACTCGCGCTTGCGTCGCTTCTCATCCGTCTCGCGTTGCTCCAAATAGGCCTTCCAGCCAACGTTGTAAACGTCGATGACGGCCCGGTTGGCGTCGAGATGGAAGACCCGGTTGACGACGACTTGCAGCAGGTCGACATCGTGCGAGATGACCACCAGCCCACCCGGATACGCCTTGAGGTAGTCCCGCAGCCAGATGATCGAGTCCGCGTCGAGGTGGTTGGTGGGCTCGTCCAAAAGCAAGGTTGATGCACCGGAGAACAGGATGCGGGCCAACTCGATTCGGCGGCGCTGGCCGCCGGACAGCGTTCCGATTTCCTGATCGAGTTGCTGCTCCGAGAGCCCGAGCGCGGCGGCGATGGACGCCGCCTCGGACTCCGCGGCATACCCCCCGGCAGCCGTGAACTCGGCATCGAGGCGGGAGTAGCGGCGCATCGCCTTGTCCCGCGCCTCGTCGGTGGCGGCCGCCATCGCGTGCTCGGCCTTGCGAAGGTCGCGCACGATGACGTCGAGCCCTCGCGCGGACAGGATGCGGTCCCGTCCAGTGACCGACAGGTCACCGGTGCGCGGATCCTGCGGCAGGTAGCCGACCGAGCCCGAGGACGTCGCCGTCCCGGCCGCCGGCAGTGCCTCGCCGGCAAGCACCTTCGACAGCGTTGTCTTTCCCGCCCCATTGCGCCCGACCAGGCCAACGCGGTCGCCGGGATTGATCCGGAAGGTCGCCTCGTCCAGCAACAGCCGGGACCCGACGCGCAACTCCAGGCCGCTGACGGCGATCACGGCATACTCCAAGGGAAATCGGGGCGGTGACGGGCACCTGAAGGCCGCGACACGAGGGCGGGGAGGGCAGGCCCTCGGGAACACACCGGTGAGCCTGGACAGTTAGTCTAAGCGCACGTCATCCGGGGCCTGGCCCCACTGCCGGGAAAGGTCCCCAGCATGAGTTTCAACGACAACGCCCAACTCGACAACTCGTCCATCGGGACGGGTGGCGGCGGGGGTAGCGGCCGCGGCGGCTTGGTCGTCGGCGGCGGCATCGGTGGGTTGATCCTCGCCATCATCATGATGCTCTTGGGCATCAACCCCGGTGACGTCGGCGGCAGCACCACTCCCGCGGACACGAATGCGCAATCCGCCCAGAGCAACCAGATCAAAGAGCAGTGCAAGACCGGTGCCGACGCCAACAAGTACGTCGAATGCCGAATCGTCGGCACAGTGAACTCCGCAGAGTCGTTCTGGTCGCAGGAGCTCCCGAAGTTCGGCAAGCAGTTCCGTGAGCCAGGCACCATCATCTACAACGGCGCGACCCAGTCCGCCTGCGGGACGGCCTCCAACCAGGTCGGCCCGTTCTACTGCCCGCTCGACGAGAAGATCTACATCGACGCGAGCTTCTTCCAGATCCTCACCGATAAGTTCGGCTCCAGCAATGGCGCACTGGCGCAGGAGTATGTCGTGGCGCACGAGTACGGCCACCACATCCAGAACGTCCTCGGTCTGCTGGGCCGGGCCCAGCAGGACCCGCAGGGCGAGACCAGCGGTGCCGTTCGGATCGAGCTGATGGCGGACTGCTTTGGCGGGATGTGGGCCGCTCACGCCGCGCAGACCACGGACGCAGCCGGCAACACCTTCATCAAGCCGCTGAACGAGTCCAACATCCGCGACGCGCTCTCCGCCGCCGCGTCCGTCGGTGACGACAGCATCCAGGAGAAGACCCAGGGCCGGGTCACCCCGGAGAACTGGACCCACGGCTCCTCCGAGGGCCGTCAGCGCTGGTTCATCCAGGGCATGAAGGCCGGCGACGACATCAACAAGTGCAACACCTTCGGCGTCAACGACCCCAACACGCAGACGATCGACAAGCTCTGACGATCGACAAGCTCTGACCGGAAGCCCGCCCCGAGCGCACGACGACGGCCCTGTCCCCACGTGGTGGGACAGGGCCTTCGTTGTAGCCGTCGCCGGGTATCTAGGCTGGGGGGTGACGGCGTAGCTAGTGTGCGACTGTTTGGCTGAGCAGAATCCGCACTGACGTGCCGCGCTTGATCGCCGTCTCCAGCACCGCCCGGTTGGGGTCGGCCAGGTCATACAGGGTGCGGCGGGGCAACTCGCGCAGCGCGGCGAGGCGGCGGTCCGCCAGCACCTGGGCCACGAGTTGTCGGTCGCCGCCGACGATCAGGCCGGGGCCGACGGGCGCGCCACCGACTGGAATCTCGGTGGTCTCTTCCGCCGGTGATGCCAGGTCGATCAGGATCCGCGCGGCGTGATCGGCCACGGCCGTCACCAGCTCGTCGGCCTGGTTGTCGCGGCGCCGGGCGAAGCGCTGCTGCGACCAGCCGCCCGCAGCCGTGCGCGACTGCACATAGCGGGTGCCGACCTTGTGTAGGACCAAGCGGCCGCCCTTGACGCGGGCCACGGCATACCCCCCGCGGCGCACGAGGACGACGCCGATGGGGTCGTGGTCGAAGTAGTGGAGTCGGGCATGGGTGCCGTCAGCGCCCAGCAACTCGCGGGGCTTGGCGCCCTCGGAGGGGGTGTCGCCGTCGTGAGCGGAACCATGTCTGCTGACGAACCCGTCGATCCACGTGTCGAGCCGCTCGATGGCGACCTCAATTTCGCGGGCAGGGCTGTTCGCCCCGCTGGGCTCAGATGTTGAAACCAAGGGCACGAAGCTGCTCCCGGCCGTCGTCGGTGATCTTGTCGGGGCCCCATGGTGGCATCCAAACCCAATTAATGCGATGGGTTGTTACCAAACCGTCAAGTGCCTGAGCAGTTTGGTCCTCGATGACATCGGTCAGGGGGCAGGCCGCGGACGTCAGCGTCATGTCGATGACCGCGTGATTTTGCGGGTCGACGGTGATGCCGTAAACGAGACCGAGGTCGACGACGTTGATGCCGAGTTCGGGATCAACGACATCGCGCATGGCCTCTTCGAGGTCCGCGACATTCGCGGGCAAGGTGGTTGTTTCAGACATGTGACTCCTCCGAGAGGTTGACTCCGGTCTTGGCCAACGCATCCGCGAGGGCCATCCACGATAAGAGGGCGCACTTCACGCGCGCCGGATATTTCGCGACACCGGCCAGGGCGATGGCGTCACCGATGACCTCCTCGTCGCCGGGATCGGCGCCCTTCGAGGTGAGCATCGAGCGCACGGCCGCGAAGGTGGTCCGGGCGGTGTCGAGGTTCTCGCCAGTG
The DNA here is from genome assembly GCF_001046875.1 of Nostocoides jenkinsii Ben 74. Classification (GTDB taxonomy): domain Bacteria; phylum Actinomycetota; class Actinomycetes; order Actinomycetales; family Dermatophilaceae; genus Nostocoides_A; species Nostocoides_A jenkinsii. The sequence continues at coordinate 1,527,703 of NZ_HF571038.1, read as the reverse complement.
AGCAGGTCAGCCAGCATCGACCCCGAGGCAACCGAGATCGAGCAGCCGAGGCTGTCATACGAGATGTCGGAGAGCACATCCCCATCCCGCGCGACACGCAACGTCACCTCGTCACCGCAGGTGGGGTTGACGTGATGCACCTCGGCATCGAAGGGCGCGCGCAGGCCCGCGCGGTGGGGACGCTTGGCGTGCTCAATGATGAGTTCCTGATAGAGATCCATGGACTAGACCTCGATCCCGAAAATGCCGGGGACGGTGTCGAGAGCCGCGAAGAAGGCCGTCATCTCCTCCGGGGTGTTGTATGGCGCGAGGCTGGCTCGCGTCGTCGCCGCCGCCTTGAACCGGCGGTGCAGCGGCCACGCGCAGTGATGTCCCACACGGACTGCAACACCGTGCTCGTCGAGAATCTGCCCGACATCGTGGGCGTGCACGCCGTTGACGACGAAACTCACGGCGCCGCCGCGGTTTTCGAGGCTGTCGGGCCCGATCAGGCGCGTCCAGGGCCGCTCCCGCAAGCCGTCCAGGAGTATGCCGGTCAGCGCGTGCTCGTGCGCGCTGACACGGTCCATACCGAGATTGGTGAGGTAGTTGCACGCGGCGGCGAGACCGATCGCCTGCGCAGCGTTCGGGACGCCCGCCTCGAACTTCTGCGGCGCAGGCGCGTAGGTCGCCCGCTCCATCGTGACGGTCTCGATCATCGAGCCGCCGGTCAGGAAGACCGGCATCGCGTCCAGGACCTCCCGGCGTCCCCACAAGACGCCGATGCCCATGGGTCCCAGCATCTTGTGGCCGGAGAAGGCGAGGAGGTCCACACCGAGGTCTGCGACGTCGATGGGCAGGTGCGGCACCGACTGGCAGGCGTCGAGGACAACCAGCGCGCCGACTTTGCGCGCGCGGGCCACGATCGCGTCGACCGGATTGATCGTCCCGAGCACATTGGACGCGTGCACGAAGGCAACGACCTTGGTGCGCTCGGTGATGACCTCACGCACGCGGCTCAGGTCGAGACGGCCGTCATCGGTCACCTCAAGCCACTTCAGCGAGGCCCCAGTGCGCGCCGAAAGCTCCTGCCACGGAATGAGATTGGCGTGGTGCTCCATTTGGGTGACGACGATCTCGTCGCCCGGGCCGATCCGGAAGCGCTCACCCGCTCCCCCGCCGCCGCCCGCCGCGCTATTGGAGAAGGCATACGCGACGGCATTGATCGCCTCGGTCGCATTCTTGGTGAAGACAATCTCGTCGGCACGCGCGCCGATGAAGCCGGCGATGGTGGCGCGTGCACCCTCATACGCCTCCGTGCCCTCTTCGGAGAGCGCGTGCGCACCGCGGTGCGGGGCAGCGTTCAGTTCGGTGTACCAGCCGCGTTCGGCGTCGAGAACGGCATACGGCTTTTGGGAGGTCGCCCCAGAATCGAGGTACACCAACGGCTTTCCGTCGCGCACCGTGCGCGACAGGATCGGGAAGTCGGCCCGGATGCGGGCGAGTTCCTGATCGCTGAAGGCCGCGAGGGCGGGCGCGGGGACGGTCATACCGACTCAGACAGCCGCGGGCAGGAAGCGGTCGTAGCCCTCATCCTCGAGGCGGTCGGCGAGCTCGGGGCCACCCTCCTCGGCGATGACGCCGTCGACGAAGACGTGGACGAAGTCGGGCTTGATGTAACGCAGGATGCGCGTGTAGTGGGTGATGAGCAGCACGCCCATATCGGAGGCCTCCTGGGCGCGGTTGACGCCCTCCGAGACGATGCGCAGCGCGTCGACATCGAGACCGGAGTCGGTCTCGTCGAGGACGGCGAAGCGCGGCTTGAGCAACTCCAACTGGAGGATCTCGTGACGCTTCTTCTCCCCACCGGAGAAGCCTTCGTTGACGCCGCGCTCGGCGAAGACTGGGTCCATCCGCAGGTTGCCCATGGCCTCCTTGACGTCCTTGACCCAGGTGCGCAGCTTGGGCGCTTCGCCGTCGATGGCCGTCTTGGCGGTGCGCAAGAAGTTGCTGACTGTGACGCCGGGGACCTCGACGGGATACTGCATGGCCAAGAAGAGCCCCGCGCGGGCGCGCTCGTCGACACTCATCGCCAGGACGTCCTCACCGTCGAGGGTGATGGTGCCGGAGGTGACGGTGTATTTGGGATGGCCGGCGATCGAGTAGGCCAGCGTCGACTTGCCGGAGCCGTTGGGGCCCATGATCGCGTGGGTCTCGCCGGAGTTGATGGTCAGGGTGACGCCGCGGAGGATCTCTTTCTGGACGTCATCGGCGGTGATCGCAACGTGAAGGTCGCGGATCTCGAGGGTGGACATGCTTACTCGCTCTCGGGGATCAGGGCGGCGGGGACGGAGACGTAAACCACGCCGTCCTCGATGGTGACGGGGAAAGTCGCGACCGGCTCGGTCGCGGGGAGGTTCAGGGCATCGCCGGTGCGCACATCGAATCGCGAGCCGTGGAGCCAACATTCGAGGCGGCAGCCGTCGAGTTCGCCTTCGCTGAGGGAGACATTCTGGTGGCTGCAGATGTCGTCGATGGCGTAGACCTCGCCATCCTCGGTGCGGACGATCGCCATGGGCTGGCCATAGATATCGGCCTTGGCCGCGCCAACGGTGGGGAGCTCGTCGAGCCCGCAGACGGCGATGGCAACCAGGTCGGTGTCGGCGCTCATGACGCGACCGCCACCGAGGCTTCGAGCTCGGCGTCGATGGCGCTCATCAAGTGCCCGATCACCTCGGGCACGCCGATGCGCGAGACGACCGCGGCGAAGAAGCCCCGCACGACGAGGCGACGCGCCTCGGCCTCGGGGATGCCGCGGGCCATCAGATAGAACAACTGCTGGTCGTCGAATCGGCCTGTCGCAGAAGCGTGTCCGGCACCGGCAATCTCGCCGGTCTCGATCTCCAGGTTGGGGATGGAGTCGGCGCGGGCGCCATCGGTGAGCAGCAAATTGCGGTTGAGTTCGTAGGTGTCCGTGCCCTCGGCGGCGGCGCGGATCAGCACATCACCGACCCAGACGGTGCGGGCAGAGTCCCCCTGCAGCGCGCCCTTGTATTCGACATTGCTCGTGCAATGCGGCACGGCGTGGTCGACGAAGAGCCGGTGCTCCAGGTGCTGACCCGCATCGGCGAAGTACACGCCATACGCCTCGAAGGAGCCGCCGGGCCCGGCATAGGTCGCATTGGTGTTGAGGCGCACGATCGCCCCACCGAGGGTGACGGCGATGTGCTTGACCTGCGCGTCGCGGCCGACGACCACATCATGCTGGCCGAGGTGGATGGAGCGGTCGTCCCACTCCTGCAGCGAGACGACGGTCAGGTGGGCGCCGTCGCCGGCACTGATGGTGACCAACTCGCTGTATGCCGCATGCCCGGCATGCGCGACGACCACCGTCGCCTTGCTGAACCGGCCGGCCCGGATGAGCACGTGCCCGTGGACGAGTTGCCCGTCGTCGCCGGTGAGGGTCAGCCGCACCGGCTCGGTCAGCTCTGCGTCGTTGGGGATGTCCAGGACGGCGACACCGCCGCTGTGCGCGGCGGCCACGGCCGCCGCCCTGTCGGCGGGCGCCGGCGCGCCGGAGGACTGCCAGTCCGCGACCGACATGGTGCCGAGGCGCACGCCAGCCGGCAGAGTCTCACTCCAGTCGAGGCAAAGGCCGGTCGCCTCGTCCTTCAGGAGCGGACGGATCCTGTCCACGGGAGTGAACCGCCAGTCCTCCTCCCGGCCGGTCGGCATCGGGAAGTCGGCCACGGCATACGAACGGGTCCGCTCGGCGCGGGATTGGTCCGGGACGAAGGTGGCGACCGAATCGGTATGCGGTGCCAGCCCGGGGCGCTGGGTCTTCTCAGCCAGCAGGCTCATGCGGGATTCCTTGTGCAGTAACGGTTTTGGGTGGGTCGGTGACGTGTTGAGGTCAGCCGACCGCGCCCTCCATCTGGAGTTCGATGAGGCGGTTCAGCTCGAGGGCATACTCCATCGGCAACTCGCGGGCGATCGGCTCGACGAAGCCGCGCACGATCATCGCCATGGCCTCTTCCTCGGACATGCCGCGGGACATGAGGTAGAACATCTGGTCCTCGGAGACCTTCGAGACACTGGCCTCGTGGCCCATCTGGACGTCGTCCTCGCGGATGTCGACATAGGGGTAGGTGTCCGAGCGGCTGATCGTGTCGACGAGCAGGGCGTCGCAGACGACGCTGGACTTGCTGCCCGTCGCGCCCTCCATGATCTGGACGAGCCCGCGGTAGGACGTGCGCCCGCCCCCGCGCGCCACGGACTTCGAGACGATGGTCGAGGAGGTGTTGGGGGCCGCGTGGACCATCTTGGAGCCGGCGTCCTGGTGCTGGCCCTCGCCGGCGAAGGCGATGGACAGCGTCTCGCCCTTGGCGTGCTCGCCAAGGAGGTAGACGGCGGGGTACTTCATCGTTACCTTGGAGCCGATATTGCCGTCGATCCACTCCATCGTCGCGCCCTCGGCGCAGGTGGCGCGCTTGGTGACGAGGTTGTAGACGTTGTTGGACCAGTTCTGGATGGTCGTGTAGCGGACGCGAGCGTTCTTCTTGACGATGATCTCGACTACCGCGGAGTGCAGCGAGTCCGACTTGTAGATCGGCGCCGTGCAGCCCTCGACGTAGTGAACGTAGGAGCCCTCGTCCGCGATGATCAGCGTCCGCTCGAACTGGCCCATGTTCTCGGTGTTGATCCGGAAGTAGGCCTGCAGCGGGATCTCGACGTGCACGCCCGGCGGAACATAGACGAACGAACCGCCCGACCAGACAGCGGTGTTCAGCGAGGCGAACTTGTTGTCGCCCGGCGGGATGACCGAGCCGAAGTATTCGCGGAAGAGGTCCTCGTGCTCGCGCAGGCCGGTGTCGGTGTCGACAAAGATAACACCCTTCTCCTCCAGGTCCTCGCGGATCTGGTGGTAGACCACTTCGGATTCGTATTGCGCGGCCACGCCGGCGATGAGGCGCTGCTTCTCGGCCTCGGGGATGCCGAGGCGGTCATAGGTGTTCTTGATGTCCTCGGGCAGTTCCTCCCAGGAGGTGGCCTGCTTCTCCGTGGACTTCACGAAGTACTTGATGTTCTGGAAGTCGATGCCGGACAGGTCGCTGCCCCAGGTCGGCATGGGCTTCTTGTCGAACAGGCGCAGCGCCTTCAGCCGCAAGTCGAGCATCCACGTCGGCTCGCTCTTGCGCGCCGAGATGTCCTCGACGACCTCGGTGTTCAGGCCGCGGCGCGCGGTCGCGCCGGCCGTGTCGCTGTCGGCCCAGCCGTATTCGTAGCGTCCCAGGTCCTTCAGACCGGGGTTCAGGTCTTCGATGCTCTGCGTCATGACGCCTCCGTCGGGTTGAGCGTGGTCGTGGGGATGAAGGTGGTGCACACGTGATCGCCGTGCGCCAGAGTGGCCAGCCGCTGGACGTGCACGCCCAGCAGGCGGGAGAAGGCTTCGGTCTCGGCTTCGCACAGCTGCGGGAACTGCGCCGCCACATCCTGCACCGGGCAATGCCCCTGGCACAGTTGTATGCCGCGCAAGGCCGCCGGTGTCGCCTGGTCGCCCACGGTGCGCAGGCTGGCGTCGAAGCCGTCGCGGCTCAGCGCGCCGACGAGCCGTTCTGCGCGCTCGGCGGTGCCGACGTGCGGGGGGAGCTGCGCGGCATACCGGCTCTCCCAATCGGCGATCCGTCGCCGCGCAAAGTCCTCGACGGCGTGCGGGCCGACGGTCTCCGCGAGATAGCGCAGGGCCTGGCCGGCAAGGTGGTCGTAGTCCGAGGTGAGCGAGCGGTGGCCGGCGTCGGAGACGACATACGCCTTGGCGGGGCGGCCGCGGCGCCGGGGTGAAGCGGCCTCGTGCGGCTCGATCAGCCCGGCGTCGGCGAGATTGTCGACATGCCGACGTATGGCGGTGTCGGACAGCCCGAGCCGCTCGGCGAGGAGCGCGGCGGTGATGGGCCCCCGCTGACTGATCGCCCGCAGCACCCGCTCGCGCGTGCCCGACTCGCGCACGGCATCCGCCGTCGCCTCGGTCGCTCGCGCATTAATCACACATCCATGTTAGGTAATTGCCTCAAGCGTGTCGAAGTTAGGCTAGCCTAAGTCGGCTCGGCACTCGGATGGCTAGGTCGGATCGAGGCGCAGCAGCTTGCCGTCCGCCCCGTCCTGGAGGACCCAGATGCGGCCGTCGGGGCCTTGCTCGACCTCCCGAATCCGCGTCCCCAACGCGCCCTGAGTCCAGACCTCGGCCTTTGTGGCCGCGGTTCCGTCGAGGTCGACCCGCAGCAACGCCTGGCCTGAAAGCGCCCCGATGAAGGCATCGCCGCGCCACTGCGGGAAGGCCTCCCCGGTGTAGATCATCAGGCTGCTCGGCGAGATCGAGGGATTCCACCAGACCTTCGGCGCCTCGAAGCCGTCGCCAGCGGCGTGGTCGGGGATGTCCTGACCGCTGTAGTGCGAGCCATTCGAGACCTTCGGCCATCCATAGTTGGCGCCTTTGGTGATGAGGTTCAATTCGTCACCGCCCTTGGGCCCCATCTCGGTGCTCCACAGCGTGCCGTCCGGCGCGAAGGCGATGCCGAGCGGATTGCGGTGCCCGAGCGTCCATTCCTCGTCGGCCGGATGGCCCTGCGCCGCAACGGGATTGCCCGCCGCGGGCGTCCCGTCCAGGTTGAGTCGGAGGATCTTGCCGAGATTGGTTCCGAGGTCTTGAGCGGGGTCGAACTTCTGCCGCTCGCCGGAGGTGACGAACAGATGTGTCCCGTCCGGGCTGACCGCGAGCCGGTGCCCGTAATGGCCGGTGCCCTCGACCTTCGGCACCTGGCGCCAGATGACCCGGAGACCCTCCAGTCGCGCCGCGCCGTCGGCGATCACCAACCGGCCGCGGCCCACCGCCGCCCCGGCGGTCGAGCCGTCCCCCGCTTCGGCCCACGACAGATAGACCTCCTTTGTCGTGGCGTAGTCCGGCGAGGCGATGACGTCGCCGAGGCCGCCCTGCCCCTCGGCCTTGATTTCGGGCACCCCTTCGACGGTGCTGACCTCGCCGCTGCTCATCTCACGAACCAGAAGCTGCCCACCGCGCTGGGTGATCGCGGCATACGAGGTCCCGGGCAGGAAGGTCATCGCCCACGGCTCGTCGAACGCCGCGACCTCGGTGATCGTGAACGGCTGCGACGACGGCCCCGTGGTCGAGGGGCTCGACCCGCTCGGCGTCGAGGGGTCCGCCGAGCACGCTCCCAACAGGGCCGCTCCGGCCATGACCAGCGTGATTCTGCGCATGGTCGACCGTAACGACTCACCCTGAGACGAGCCTTAGGAGTGGCCGGACCTAAACTCACGAGGTGCCCGCCACGCCCGCCATCGAGGTCCGCGACCTGGTCAAGTCGTATGCCGCCACCCGCGCCCTCGACGGCGCCACATGGAGCGCGCGGGCCGGTCGGGTCACGGCGGTCCTGGGCCCCAATGGCGCGGGCAAGTCCACGACCATCGAGTGCCTCCAAGGCTTGCAACGCCCGGATTCGGGGATCGCGAGGGTGCTCGGCGAGGACCCGTGGGGAGCCCCGGCAGAGCATCGGGCGCGCGTCGGACTGATGTTGCAGGACGGGGGCCTCCCGTCCATGACTACTCCCCCCACGCTTCTCACCCACCTTGCCGGGATGTATGCCGATCCCGCCGACCCAGCCGCCCTCACCAAGCGACTAGGCATTGACGAATTTGCCCGGACCATCGTGCGCCGGCTCTCCGGCGGTCAACGCCAGCGGGTCGCCCTGGCGGCGGCCCTCGTCGGGCGGCCGGACGTGCTCTTCCTGGACGAGCCGACGGCGGGCATGGATCCCCATACGCGCCTGGACGTGTGGGACATCGTGCGCGAGCAAGCCGACGGCGGCGTTGCCGTGGTCTTGGCGACGCACTCCTTCGATGAGGCGGACCGGGTCGCCGATGACATCGTCTTCATGGACCGCGGCCGAGTGCGGGCGTTCGGACCCCGGTCGGAGGTCGCCGGCGCGAAAAGCCTTGAGGACGTGTACTTCTCACTCACCGGACGGGGCGAGCGATGACCACCGTGACGGGCCGGCGGG
>NZ_HF571038.1:1506655-1519552 GCF_001046875.1 Nostocoides jenkinsii Ben 74 | reverse complement strand
GCAATAGCTATTGCGTCCGCCGCGGGTTATTGCGTCCGCGCCGAGTTGGCCGAACTTGGGCAGGGTCTTACGGGACGAGCGTCGCGATGATCGCGGCGGCCGCCTCCTTGGGGGTCGTGGTCTGCATGTCGAAGCGGAACTCCGGAGCGGTGGGGGCTTCGTAGGGGCTGTTAACCCCGGTGAAGTGCTCCAGTTCGCCGGCGCGCGCCTTGGCGTACAGGCCTTTGGCGTCCAGTCGCTCCGCCTCGGCCAGCGGCAAGTCCGCGAACACCTCGTGGAACTCGCTGTCGCCGATCAGCTCGCGCGCCATCTCCCGCTCCGACCGGAACGGCGAGATGGACGAGACGATCACGATCAGACCGGCGTCGGCCATCAGGCGCGCGACCTCAGCCAGGCGCCGAGCGTTCTCGACGCGGTCCGCGTCGTCGAAGCCCAGATCCTTGGACAGGCCGTGGCGCACGTTGTCGCCGTCGAGCAGGAACGTATGCCGATTCATCCGCGCGAGCTGAACCTCCAACTCGTTGGCGATCACGGACTTGCCGGCGCCCGAGAGCCCGGTCAGCCAGATAACGGCCGGAGCCTGGTGCTTCATCTTGGCGTGGTGGGCCCGGTCGATCTCCAGCGGCTGCCACGCGACGTTCTTGCCGCGACGCAGCGCGAAGTGGATCATGCCGGCCGCGACCGTCGCATTGGTCATCTTGTCGACGACGATGAAGCCGCCGAGGTCGTGACTGTCGGCATACGGCTCGAAGACGACCGGCTTGTCAGTCGAGAACGTCAGGACGCCAATTGCGTTGAGCCCCAACGTCTTCGCTGCGACGTGCTCCATGGTGTTGACGTTGACGGCATACTTCGGGCGCTCGAACTGCGCCGTGACCGTCGTGGTGCCGATCTTGATCCAGTAGGGGCGGCCGGGCAGCATCTCGCTGTCGTCCATCCACACCAGGTGGCACTCGAAGTGATCGGCGGCCTCGGCCGGGGCGCTGTCGAGCACCAGCACGTCACCACGCGAGCAGTCGATCTCGTCCTCGAGCGTCAGCGTCACGGCCTGCCCAACCACAGCCTGCTCCAGGTCGCCATCGAAGGTGACGATTCGCGCCACGGTCGAGGTGCGATTCGTCGGCAGCACGCGGACCTTGTCGCCGGGGCGCACGATGCCATTGGCGATCGTTCCGGAGAACCCACGGAAGTCGAGGTCCGGACGCACGACGCGCTGCACGGGCATACGGAAGGGACGGGCCTGGTCCAGGGTCTGGTCGAGTTCGACCGTCTCCAGGTGGTTCATCAGCGTGGTGCCGGTGTACCAGGGCGTGTTCTCGGAGTGGTTGGTGATGTTGTCGCCGAGGAAGCCCGAGATCGGGATCGGCGTGAACTCCGTGATGCCGATCGAGTCAGCGAAGGCGCGGTAGTCCGCGACGATCTCGTCGTAGCGCTCCTGGCTGTAGTCGACGAGGTCCATCTTGTTGACCGCGAGGACGATGTGCCGGATGCCGAGCAGGTGCGCGAGGTAGCTGTGCCGACGGGTCTGCGTCAGCACCCCCTTGCGCGCGTCGATCAAAATGACCGCGAGCTCGGCGGTCGAGGCGCCGGTCACCATGTTGCGGGTGTACTGCTCGTGACCCGGGGTGTCGGCGACGATGAACTTGCGCTTCTCGGTGCCGAAGAAGCGGTAGGCCACGTCGATCGTGATGCCCTGCTCCCGCTCGGCCGCGAGGCCGTCGACGAGCAGCGCGAAGTCGATCTGCTCGCCCTGGGTGCCGACCTTCTTTGAGTCGGCCTCAAGGGCCTGCAGGTGGTCCTCGAAGATCATGTGGCTGTCATAAAGCATCCGCCCGATCAGGGTGGACTTGCCGTCGTCGACCGAGCCACAGGTGATGAAGCGCAGCATCGTCTTGTGCTGGTGCTTCTCGAGATAGGCGTCGATGTCCTCGGCGATCAGGGACTCGACCTGGTAGATCGGCTCTTCCGTGGTGGTCATCAGAAGTAGCCCTCCTGCTTCTTCTTCTCCATGGAGCCGGCGCTGTCGTGGTCGATGGCGCGGCCCTGGCGCTCGGACGTGGTGGTCAGGAGGATCTCTTGGATGACCTCGGGCAGCGTGGTGGCGGTGGACTCCACGGCACCGGTCAGCGGGTAGCAGCCGAGGGTGCGGAAGCGCACGCTCTTCATCTCCGGAACACGCCCATTAAGCGGGAAGCGGTCGTCATCGACCATGATCGTCAGGCCGTCGTGCTCGACGACCGGGCGCTCGGCCGCGAAGTAGAGCGGCACGATCTCGATGCCCTCAAGGTGGATGTACTGCCAGATGTCGAGCTCGGTCCAGTTGGACAGCGGGAAGACCCGCATCGACTCGCCCTTGTGCTTGCGCGCGTTATAGAGCTTCCAGAGCTCCGGGCGCTGGTTCTTGGGGTCCCACTGGTGGCGGGCGTTGCGGAAGGAGAAGACACGCTCCTTGGCGCGGGACTTCTCCTCATCGCGGCGGCCACCACCGAAGGCGGCGTCGAAGCCGTACTTGTCGAGCGCCTGCTTCAGGCCCTCGGTCTTCCACATGTCCGTATGCAGGGGCCCGTGGTCGAAGGGGTTGATCCCCTTCTCCTTTGCCTCCGGGTTCTGGTAGACGAGCAACTCCATACCCGCCTCGCGCGCCGCCTTGTCGCGCAGTTCATACATCGCCTGGAACTTCCAGGTGGTGTCGACGTGCAGCAACGGGAACGGGGGCGGCGCCGGGTAGAACGCCTTGCGGGCCAAGTGCAGCATCGTGGCGGAGTCCTTGCCGATGCTGTAGAGCATCACCGGGTTCTCGGCCTCGGCCGCGACCTCCCGCATGATGTGGATGCTCTCGGCCTCCAGACGCTGCAGATGCGTCAGCGTCTCGGGGCTGGGTTGCGCCATGGAAAAGCCTTCCTGAACAACTTGGGAAACGGTATGCAGGCGCGATCCCCGTCGACCGCGGGCCGGCACCGCACGAACGGCGCGCCAGCACTACATACGTCTCATGAGATTACCACGCACGCCCCCCACCGGCCCGATTCGCCGACGTCGCCGGACCCCGGCTCACCGGGGCGAGCGGGCGTCCGCCGTGATGGCTCGAACCGTCGCTACGACCGAGCCCGTATGCCGCGTGGCTCGCCCGGGCGCTCGCCCCCGGCCTGCCGCAGGGCCCGCGATCGCCAGACGGTGCCGCCGGGACAGCAGGGCCAGCTGCTTGCGCTGGGCGGCCACGAGGGCCGGGTCGCGACTCGAGATGACGATGACGTCGGGGTCGACCTGCGCCGCAACGCCGGCGACCTGCTCGACGGGAGTGTCCGCACCGAGATAGCGAATCCGCCACCCCGCCCGCCCCAACAGCACTCCGAGGCACAGCAATGCGATGTCGTGCTGCTCCCCGGGCAGGCAGGCGAGGAGGGCGACCGGCCCGTCGCCCTGATCCCACGTGTGGGTGTAGGCCGCCAGCCGCCGGCGCATGAGATTGCTGACGAAATGCTCGTGCGCGATTGTGGCTTCGCCGGCGCCCCACAGGTCACCGATATGGCGCAAGAACGGCAGCAGCGCCATCTCCACGACGTCGTCGAGCGGCGCGACCGCGAATACTCGGTCCAAGGCGTCGTGAACGGCGGCCTCGTCAAAAGCGGACGCGGCGGCCCACATCCGGGACTCGAAGGTCGTGAGTTCGGAGGCGGCGTCGCCACCCGCCCTCGGCTCCCCCGCGTCGCTCGTCAGCCGCTCTTGCGCCAGCACCCGGGCTACGGCTTGCGAGGCGGGCACCCGATCGGCCACGAGCGCCACGACCGCGCGCACGCGATGCTCATCGCCGCTGCCATAAACCCGGTAGCCGGCATCGGTCCGCAGCGGGCGGAGCAGCCCGTAGCGCCGCTCCCAGGCACGCAAGGTGTGCGCCGAAACCCCCACGCGCGCACTCAGCTCCCCAATGCGCATCGCGTCGGTGGCCTCGGTCACCGGGTCACCGTAGCGCGGCGAAAAACCTTAGACAAGGCTTTGACACGAAGCATCGTTCTTGTATTACCGTCGGTGACATGACCACCCCCGCGACGCCGCCTCGGCACGGAGCCGAGATCGCCGTCGTTGGGTCGGGCGTCGCGGGTCTCACCGCGGCATACGTCCTGTCGAAGCAGCATCACGTGACCCTGTTCGAGGCCGATTCGCGCCTCGGCGGGCACGCCCACACGCACGCGGTGAGCACGCCCGCCGGCGAGATCGCGGTCGACAGCGGGTTCATCGTGCACAACGACCGCACTTATCCGCTGCTCACGCGGCTCTTCGACGAGCTGGGGGTCGCAACGCGGGACACCGAGATGTCGATGTCGATCCGAGACACTCATACCGGACTGGAGTACGCGGGCGGCAAGGGAGCCGTGGGCTTCCTCGCCCGGCCGCGGCAGCTGCTGCGGCGGGACTACCTCCGGATGCTGGTGTCGGTTCGCCGCTTCCACCGCGTGGCGAGCGCCTTCCTCGCCGACGCCGAGCCCACGGACGCCACCTCCTTCGGCGAGTTTGTGGCCGCCCACGGCTTCTCCCGGGACTTCGTCGAGTTGTATGCCGTGCCGCTCGTCTCGTGCGTCTGGTCGAGCGGGCGCTCGGATGCCCTGGGCTTCCCCGCCGTGCATCTGTTCAGGTTCCTGGCCAACCACGGGATGTTGACGATCGGCGACAGCCCCCAGTGGCGCACGGTCGTCGGTGGGTCGCAGACCTACGTCCGCGCCATTGCCGAGCACCTGCCCGCCATCCGGCCGAATGAGCCGGTGATCGGGCTTCGCCGAAGTGGCGACGGTGTCAGCGTCACGACCGCCGCCGGTGACCGTGAGTTCGACCGAGTCGTCGTGGCCACGCACGCCGACCAGGCCCTCGCGTTGCTGAGCGACCCCACCCAGGCCGAGCGCGAGCTGCTCGGGGCCTTTCGCTACTCCACCAATGACACTGTCCTGCACCGCGATCCCACGCTGTTACCGACGACGCCGCGCCTCCAGTCCTCGTGGAACTTCGAAACCTCGGCCGGCGACGGTCCGCCGGCGGTGACCTACTGGCTCAACCGGCTTCAGGGGTTCGACGCAGTGGCACCGATCTTGGTCAGCCTCAACGCCACGCACCGCATCGCTCCCGAGAGCGTGATCGCGCAGATGTCTTACACCCACCCGGTCTTCGACGTCGCGGCCGTGGCCGCGCAACGGCGGCTGCCCGAACTCAACTCGGGGACAACGGCATACGCGGGCGCCTATCACGGCTGGGGATTCCACGAGGACGGCGCGCGCCGGCGTCGCCGCAGCGGCCCACTTCGGGGTGATCTGGTGATGCCGCTCGTCGCCCGCCCCGCCCAGCCCGCGCGTCAAGAGGTCCCCGCGACGCCCTGCCTCATCGCCGGCTCTCTGCACCACACCCGGCATCGTCCCGTGCGGCATACGTTCACCACCCGGCACTATTCCTGGCTGATCGACCTCGACGCACCCCCAGAAGTCAGAGCAATCCACTTCGACGCCCGGGACCATCTAGGCTCGCCGACGACGCTGACCGGCCTGAAGGACAACGCGATTCGCCTGGTCGAGGGCGCCGCCATCCCCGGTGACCCGGTGGATCGCGTCGTCATGCTCGCCCATCCGCGCATCCTCGGCCACACCTTCAACCCGATGACGGCCTTCTGGTGTTTCGCCGGCGACGACGTGCGAGCCGTTGTCGTGGAGGTGCACAACACCTACGGCGGCCGGCACGCTTATGTCGTGGCCGGCGCCGACGCCCGCGACGGAACCGTCATCGACAAGGCGTTCTATGTCTCCCCGTTCAATGATGTCTCCGGTCGCTACCTGATGCGGTTCGCCACGGACGCCGAGCGGATCGCGATCGGCATCCGGCTGGTCCGCGATGGCGACACCGTGATGACGGCCTCCCTGACCGGGCGTCGGTTGCCGCTGGCCCGAGGCACCCTCGTCCGCACGCTGCTTCTTAACCCGTTGATGCCGCAGCGCGTCACCGCGCAGATCCGCGTGCATGGCGTATGGCTGTGGTTGCGTCGCCTCCCGCTAAATCCGCGCCCGGCCAGGAGATCGGTAATCGAGCGATGAGCACGTATCAGGATGCCCGGCTTCTGCCCCTGGGCAATGGCTCCCAGACGACGCGGGCCGCCATCGCCAAGGCGATCGTGCGCCGGGTGGTGGAGCGCGTCGACGTCCGCGTCCGCCTCGCCGATGGTCAGACCATCGGCGCCGGTGGACCGGACTCGCCGGTGCTCGAACTGCGATCACCCGAGGCGTTCTATCGGCGATTGGCGCAGCACCCCAAGATCGGCATCGGCGACGGCTATGTGACCGGCGAGTGGCAACCGGCGCCCGGCACCGACCTTGCCGACGCGCTGGTGCCCTTCGCCGCCCGGCTGGACGCTCTCATTCCGCGCCCGCTGCTGGCTCTGCGCGGCCTGGCCGACTCGGCCTTGCCGACGCACCACCGCGGCACCATCGAGAACGCTCGAACCAATATCTCTGCCCATTACGACCTGAGCAATGCGCTCTTCGCCGCCTTCCTCGACCCCTCGATGACCTATAGCTCCGCTCTCTTCGCGGGGGCCGGGCAGTGGCGCCAGCAGCCGCTGCAGGAAGCACAATGGCGCAAAATCGATCGGGCTCTGGACGAGGCTGGCGTCGCACCGGGGTCCCGCGTCCTCGAGATCGGGACCGGCTGGGGCGAGCTGGCGATCCGCGCCGCTGCCCGCGGCGCCGAGGTCGTGAGCATCACGCTCTCGGCCGAGCAACAGCAGCTAGCCCGGGAGCGGGCGTCGGCCGCCGGGCTGAGCGATCGGGTGGATATCCGTCTGCAGGACTACCGCGATGTCGCCGGGGAGTTCGATGCGATCGTCTCCATCGAGATGATCGAGGCGGTCGGCGAGGAGTTCTGGCCCGACTATTTCCGGGCGATCGACCGCCTGCTCGCCCCAGGGGGCCGCGCGGTCATCCAGGCGATCTTGATGGACCACCAGCGGCTGTTGGCGACGCGGCACTCCCATGGGTGGATTCAGGAATACATCTTCCCCGGCGGCCTCATCCCCTCGCTGCGGGCGATCGACCTCGTGACGGGGACCCATACCCACCTCCGGCGCCGCGCGACCTTCTCGTTCGGCCCGCATTACGCCGAGACCCTGCGCCGCTGGCGCGAGCGTTTCCTGGCCACCTACGACGCGATCGCCGGCCCCGGCTTCGACGACCAGTTCAAGCGCCGGTGGGAGTTCTATCTCGCCTATTGCGAGGCCGGTTTCGCGGCCGGGTACCTCGACGTCGCGCAACTCACCTTCGGAAAGGACCAGTCATGACGACCCTGCACCGCCGAGTGGAGACCCGAGCCGCTGCTGACGTGGCCTTCGCCTACCTCGCGGACTTCGAGAATGCCACCGAATGGGATTCAGGCACGGCCTCCTGCACCCGCGTTCAGGGTGACGGCGGGCCAGGCACGACCTATCGCAATGTCTCGGAGTTCGCGGGCCGGAAGGTCGAGCTGGACTACACGGTGGAGGTTCTGGCCGAACCCACCTTCGTCATCGTCGGCCGCAACGCCACCACGACCAGCCGCGACATCATCATCGTCACCCCGAACCCGGGCGGGGGCAGCACCGTGGACTACACCGCGCACTTCACCTTCTCCGGTCCCGCCCGTTTCCTCGGCCCGCTGATCAATCCGCTCCTCGCCCGGCTCGGTGACCAGACGGCAGCCACGCTGCGCGCGGCGTTGGATCGGCTGGCCACATGACGCGCGTTCTCGTCACCGGTGCCACCGGCTACGTCGGGGCGCGTCTCGTCCCGCACCTGCTCGATCACGGTATGGCCGTGCGCGTCCTGACCCGCCGCGCCGAGAGCGTGCGGGCGCGCGCCTGGGCGGATCGCGTCGAGATCGTCGAGGGCGATGCCGCGAACGCGAGTTCGGCGCGGGAGGCACTCGAGGGCATCGACGTGGCTTACTACCTCCTGCACTCCATGGACGGTCAGGGGGATTTCGCCGAGCGGGACCGCGCGTTGGCGCAGACGTTTGGCCGCGCGGCATACGACAGCGGTGTCGGGCGCATCGTCTATCTCTCGGGCCTGCACCCGGACGGCGAACTCTCCGACCACCTCGCCTCCCGGGTCGAGGTGGGCAATCTGCTGATGGCGAGCGGGGTCCCGACCGCCGTCGTGCAGGCGGCGGTGATCCTCGGAGCGGGCTCGGCGTCGTTCGAGATGTTGCGGCACCTGACCGTCCGGCTCCCGGCGATGATCACCCCCAAGTGGCTCGACAACCGCATCCAACCGGTCGCGATTGCCGACGTCCTCGACCATCTGCGGATCGCGGCCGACCTGCCGCCGCAGGAGAATCGCACCTATGACATCGGCGGCCCGGACGTCCTCACCTACCGCGAGATGATCCAGCGGTATGCCGCCCTGGCCGGCCTCTCGCCGCGGCGCATCGTCACGGTGCCAGTCCTGACCCCCCACCTGGCGAGCCATTGGGTTGGGCTGGTCACCCCCGTGCCGACGGGAGTGGCGAAACCATTGGTGGGCAGCCTGATTCACGAGGTTGTGGCACGCGAGAGCGACTTGACGGCCTTCCTCGGCCGCACCCCCGAGGACCTCATCTCGTATGACGATGCCGTCCGTGCCGCCCTGGCCGGCCGGGGCCAGGGCAAGGGCCAGTTGCCCGAGCCCGGCACCACCGATCCGGCCCGCCTCACGGCGGCCGATCCGGACTGGGCCGGCGAGCACGGGCTGCTGAACGACCTCGCTGCGGCAATCCGGCGCCGCCGATGATCAGCCCCGTCGCGGAGTTGCGCCGCTTCGTGCACGCCGCCCTCGTCGAGCCCGTGCCGCGCGATCATTTGGAGAGCGACGCCGCCTTCCGGCGCCGCCGGGTCGTCGCACTCGCCACGCTGCTGCTTGGGGCCGGCGTGCTCGCGTGGGCGTTGCGGATCGAGCCGGGCGACCCGCTCTTCTATGTCGCGACGCTGCTGTTGGCGGGGGTGTGGGCCGCGGGCGCGTTCGCCTCGGGCCGGCTGCACTTGGGTCGCGCGCACACCCGCGCCGGGTCCGAACCCAGCCGGGCCGTCGTGCAGTCCCTCGCCCTAGGCACCTTGCTGCTCCTGCTCTTCCTCGCCGGCGCCCTCGTGGTGGCCCGCATCCCGGCGCTTCGCGAGCCGGTCGACGGCCTCCTCGCGCATGCCGCGGTCGGGTCCTTGCCGATCGTCGCGGCGATCACGGCTGTCAACGGCATCGCCGAGGAGCTCTACTTCCGCGGGGCGCTCTATGCCGGCATCGGTCGCCGTCACGCCGTGCTCTTGACGACCCTGGTGTATGCCGCGGTCACCGCCGCCGCCGGCGTCCCCCTGTTGATCCTCGCGGCGCTGCTGCTCGGCCTGATCACGGGTCTGCAGCGCCGCGTCACCGGAGGCGTCCTCGGTCCGATCATCACCCATCTGACCTGGTCACTTGGCATGCTGTTCTTGCTCCCGCAGGCATTGGAGATCGCCCGATGAATCTCGCACCTCTCGCCGGTGGCGTCGATCGCGTCCTGGATCGACTGGTTGTGCCGGGCTTCTCGCGGGTCGGCCCCGCCGTCCGTCGGCGCCTGCCGAGCTGGCCGGCTGATCCTCGACCGGACGCCCTCGCCGGCAAGCACGTCCTCATCTCGGGCGCGACCTCGGGGATCGGCACGGCTACCGCGCAGCAGTTGGCTGACATCGGCGCGCACGTGCACCTGCTGGTGCGCGATGAGGCCAAGGGCGCCCGCCTGGCGCGCGAGATCGGCGGCGACGCGACCGTATGGCGGTGCGACGTCGGCGATCTCGACAGCGTCCGCGTGTTTGCGACGTCCTTCGGCGACCAGAGCATCCCCATCCACGCCCTGATTCATAACGCCGGCGTGCTGCCGGCCGAGCGCACCGAATCGGCCCAGGGCCACGAACTGACGATGGCCGTCCACGTGCTGGGCCCGGTCCTGATGACCGACCTGCTCGCGGCCCGCCTCACCGACGATGCGCGTGTCATCTTGGTGACCTCGGGTGGGATGTACACCCAGTCTCTTCCGGTCGCCGATCCGGACTATCGCGAGGGCACCTATTCGGGGGCCACGGCATACGCTCGAAGCAAGCGCACTCAGGTCGAGTTGCTCGACCGACTCGGCCGGCGGTGGCCGCAGGCCGCGGTGTATGCGACGCACCCCGGCTGGGTCGCGACTCCGGGTGTTTCGCAATCCCTTCCGACTTTCGAGAAGGTCATGGGGCCGCTGCTTCGCGACGCCGACGAGGGCGCCGACACCACGACCTGGCTGGCCGCCATCAGCCCGCGACCCGAGGGCGGCGGCCTGTGGCACGACCGCCGAATGCGCCCGACCGTTGTTGTGCCGGGCACCCGCGCCACCCCGACCGATCGCGAGCAGATGTGGTCCTGGGTCGCCGAGGCGGCCGGCCTCCTCTCAAACCCCGGCGAATCAAACCCCAGCCAAACGGGCACCTCATGAGCACCTCCACCCTGGCGCAGTCAGTCCTCGGCCGCCGGATCACGGTCACCGTCGCCGAGATCTTCTGCATCATCGGCACTCTGGTCGGTGTCGGCGTCCTCGGCGGTCCGGAGGTCCAGCAGGCCGCCGGTGGCGCGTTGGCGGCGGATGCCACCTATATCGCCCCCGCCGTCGGCGCGTTCTCGATCTGGACGCCGATCTATCTCGGCCTCGCGGCGTACACCATCTGGCAGTGGTTCGGCATCGGCGACACCGTGCGCCACCGCGAGATCGGCTGGCTCGCGGCGGCCACCATGGTTCTGAATGCGTTGTGGCTGTTGGTCGTTCGCGCGGGCTGGCTGTGGATCAGCGTCCTGGTCATCGTGGCGCTCGTGCTCACCCTCGGCGTGCTGATGGGGCGGCTCACCCGCCACCCCGCGCGCAGCCGTCTCGACCAGGTCATCACCGACGGCACGTTCGGCCTCTACCTGGGCTGGGTGTCGGTGGCGACCTGCGCCAATATCGCCGCCACGCTGGTGGACGCTGGCTGGTCGCCGGCGAAACCGCTTATCGAGATCATCACTGTCGCCGTGCTGGCCGTCGCCGCCGCCATCGGCCTGATGTATGTCCGTGCCCTCGGCCCGCGGGTCGGCGTCGCCTTCGCCTTGGCGTGGGGCCTGACCTGGATCGCGGTGGGTCGCCTCACCGTTCTTCCCGAATCCGTCATCGTGGGCGTCGCCGCAGCGCTCGCGGCGGTCGTGATCGTAGGCGCGAACCTGCTCGCGTCCCGCTCCACTCGCCACCTGGCATCGGAGCGGCTCGCTTAGGCTGGCGAGTATGCCCGTCGAACGATTGCTGCCCACCGAGGAGGCGGCCGACCTCATCGGGTTGGTCCGCGAGATCGCCGACGATCAGTTGCGACCGCGCGCAAGCGCGGCGGAGGCGGCCGCCGCGACGAGTGCCGAGTTCCCCCGGGACGTCTTCACCACGTTGGGCGAGGCGGGCGTGCTCTCGCTGCCCTATCCGGAGGAGTTCGGCGGCTACGACCAGCCGTATGAGGTGTACCTGCAGGTCATCGAGGAACTCGGGTCTGCGTGGATGAGCGTCGCGGTGGGCACCTCCGTGCATACGCTCACGTGCTACCCGGTGGCCGCCTTCGGCACTGCCGCGCAGCAGGCCGCGCTCCTGCCGGGGATGCTCTCGGGAGCCCAGCTCGGCGCCTACTGCCTCTCCGAGCCGCTGGCCGGCTCCGATGTGGGCTCGATGACGACCCGGGCCGAGCGTGACGGTGACTCCTATGTGATCAGCGGGCGCAAGGCGTGGATCTCGCATGCCGGCCACGCCGACTACTACACGACCTTCGCGCGCACCTCCGACGACGGCGGTCGGGGCCTCTCCTGCTTCATCGTCCCCGGCGATGCGGCGGGACTGAGCTTCGGCATACCCGAGAAGAAGATGGGACTGCACTGCGACACCGTCGCCGAAGTGATCTTTGACGGAGTTCGGGTTGCCGCCGATCACCGCATCGGCGCCGAGGGGGACGGTATGGCGATCGCCCTCGCCGCGCTCGACTCCGGCCGGCTCGGCATCGCCGCGGCGGCCACGGGGCTCGCTCAGGGCGCCCTCGACCTGGCCGTCTCCTATGCCGGCGAGCGCGAGCAGTTCGGTCGCCCGATCGCCACTAACCAGGGGCTGGCGTTCCTGCTGGCCGATATGGAGGCCGCGGTGAGCTCCGCCCGCGCCGCTTATCTGTATGCCGCGCGGTTGCGCGACGCCGGCCGGGCCTTCAGCAAGGCCGCCGCAGTGGCGAAATTGGTCGCCACGGACGCGGCGATGAAGGTGACCACTGACGCTGTTCAGGTCCTCGGCGGTGCGGGCTATACGCAGGACTTTCCCGCCGAACGCTGGTTCCGGGAGGCCAAGGTGACCCAGATCTTCGAAGGCACCAACCAGATCCAGCGACTCGTGATCAGCCGTCACCTTCTCGGCCGCTGACCCGGCCCGCGATCCAGATCAGTTCAGCAGGCCACATCAGTTCCTAAGGAGCACCCTCACATGCAATTGTCCGAGAACACCGTTGCCCTGGTCACCGGCGGCGCCTCCGGGCTCGGCGAGGCGACAGTGCGTCGCTTGCACGCCGACGGCGCCAGCGTGGTCATCCTCGACCTACCTTCCTCGCGGGGCGCCGCCTTGGCCGATGAGCTTGGCGAACACGCGCGCTTCGCCCCGGCCGACGTCCGTGACGAAGACCAGGTTGCCGCCGCGGTGGCGGCGGCCGGCGAATTGGGCGAACTGCGCGTGGCCGTCATGTGCGCCGGCATCGGCACGCCCGGCCGCGTCGTCGGGCGCAGTGGCCCGCTGCCGCTGGAGACATATCGCCAGGTGATCGAGATCAACCTGATCGGCACCTTCAACGTGCTGCGGCTGGGGGGGGGGGGGGGG
>NZ_HF571038.1:1493458-1506555 GCF_001046875.1 Nostocoides jenkinsii Ben 74 | reverse complement strand
CCCTTCCTGCATTCGTCGGTAGGCGCGACATAAACGCCATACGGAGGTCATGGACGAGGCACAGCCGACGCATAGGTGGCGGCGGCAATGTCGGGGATGTCGAAACCACCGCACCACCGACCAGGAGTACCCCATGAAGACCCCCGCCGCCATCGCCAAGGCCCGCGCCCTCACCGTGGCCACCATCGCCGCCGCAGCGCTTGCCACCGGCGGCGTCGTGGTGCACCTCGCCGATGACCAGGGCACCTCGGTCGTGGCAGGCACGACAGCCACTACCGGCACCACGACGACGACAGACTCCTCCTCGTCGACGACCGACAGCAACTCCACGAACAACAACTCGTCCTTCAGCGGCGTCAACTCGGTCAACTCGAACAACGGCCAGGCCCAAAGTGCCACCAAGGGCTCGTGAGCGCGCCATGACAACCGTCGCACCTCCGCAGGCCCAACCCACCTCAACCCGTTTTCACGCCATCGGAACCACCCATCGCATCCACGTCACCGAGCCGGCGACGCTCATCGACGCCACGGCGATTGCGCGAGAAGAACTCGCCCAGCTCGACCTGGCCGCGTCCCGGTTCCGGCCGGACTCCGAGGTCAGCCGGCTGGCGGCGCGCGCGGCATACGGCCCGGCCTGGGTCTTTGCCTCACCCACGCTCGTGCACTATCTCGGCGAGGCGCTCCGGGCCGCTCGCCTGACCGATGGGCTGGTCGACCCGACAGTGGGTGCCGCCGTCGCGGCGAGTGGGTATGACGCGGATCTCCTTCTCGTGCAACGTCGTCCCGCCGTGGCTCACCCCCGGCACGTCGAGTCCGTCCCGGGCTGGCGGCGGATCGACCTCGATCCGGCAAGCCGGCGTGTCACGGTGCCGATGGGGTGTGTGATCGATCTCGGGGCGAGCGCCAAGGCGGCCGCCGCCGATCGGATCGCGGCCAGCCTGGCCGCCCGCTTCCCCGGAGGATTCCTGGTCAATCTCGGAGGGGACATCGCCACTGCCGGCGACCTGCCTGCGGGCGGCTGGCGGATCGGCATAGAAGCCGCCAGCGGCTCACCTCTCCAGGTAGTCACGGGCGCCGGGCAGGCCTTCGCCACGTCCTCGACCCAGAAGCGCACCTGGGCAACCGGGGTGTCCGACGAGCGCCGCCACCACATCGTCGACCCGCGCACGGGCCGCACGGCGGCCTCACCCTGGGCACAGGTCACCTGTGCCGCCGCGAGCGCGCTGGAGGCCAATGCGGCCTCGACCGCCGCCATCATCCTCGGTCCCGAGGCGCCGGATTGGTTGCGCCGCAACGGTATCCCGGCGCGGCTCGACTCTCTCGACGGGACCGTTATGACAACTCCAGGCTGGCCGGAGGCTGACCGATGAGCAACGAACTGCTGTGGTATCTCTCCCGCGCCACGGGCATCACCTCGATCGCCCTGCTAACTGCGGTCCTGCTGCTGGGGGTCGTCACCTCCGGTCGGCGGCGGCCGGTGGGCGAACGCGCGACGATTCTGATGGGCCTACACCGCTGGCTGTCGCTGGGAATGGTGGCCTTCCTCGGGGTACACATCACGACCGCGATCGCCGAGACCTACGTCTCCATCGACTGGATCTCGGCACTGGTGCCCTTCACCTCCGCCTACTCCACCGCCTGGGTCGGGCTCGGGACGCTGGCCTTCGATCTGGTCCTCGCCGTCGTCGCGACCTCTCTTCTGCGGCAACGGATTCCGGAACGGCTCTGGCGCCGGGTGCACTGGGGTGCCTACGCCATGTGGCCCATCGCCCTCGTCCACGGCCTGATGCTGGCCACCTCCGCCGAAACCATCCTGACCGCGATCACCATCGCCTGCGGGGCAGTCGGGGCGGCGGGTATCGCCTGGCGCCTGAGCACCGGGCATGCCGATCGCGACGCCCGGCGCGGTGCGCTGCAGGGGGAATGGTCATGAGTCTCGCCAATCTTCTTGACGAGGCCGGCCTGACCGGTCGTGGCGGGGCGGCCTTCGCCACTGGCATCAAGGTTCGCGCGGCCCACGAGTCCGGCGCCACCCTCATCGTCAATGCCTGCGACGGCGAAGTCGGGGCCGCGAAGGACGGGTGGGTCGTCGCGCACCACCTGCCCGCCCTGATCGAGGGGGCCCGTCTGGTCACGGGTGGCCGGCCGGTGCGCGTCGCCGCCAAGCGGGGATCGCGGACGCTGGAGTTGCTCACGCGGGCGGGGGTGGACGTGCTCGCCATACCGAATCGGTATGTCTCTTCCGAGGAGAGCGCGCTCATCTCCCTCGCCCAGGGCGGGCTGGCCCGGCCGCTGACCAAGACGGTCCCCTTCGTGCGCGGGCAGGGTCGCGACGGCAACGATCGCCCGATCCCGGCAACGGTCGTGCTCAACGCCGAGACCGTATGGCGCGTGGCCCAGATCGCCGATCGCGGGCCCGGGTGGTTCCGTAGCCAGGGCACCGCCACCGAGCCGGGCCCCCGGCTCGTCGCGATCGGCGGTGCTGTCGCGCGCCCCGCGGTCCTGGAGGCGGCAGCGGGGATGCCGATCTGTGCCCTGCTGGATCACGTCGGGGTCGCGACGGATGCCGAGTATGTCGGCGTCGGCGGGCTCGGCGGAATCCTGCTGCCCCGCGACACCGCCGCTGAACTTCTGTGGAGCTCAACGGATCTCGCGCGCTTCGGCGGGTCGGTCGGACCCGGCGTGGTAACCGTGCACGACCCGAGCGAGTGCATCGTGGACACTGTCGACCACCTACTCACGTATGCCGCCGGCGAGAGTGCCCGACAGTGCGGACCCTGCATGTTCGGGCTGCCGGCCATTGCCACGGATTGGCATGCCCTGGCCACTGGCATTGAGGCGTCGACCGCTGACAGCCGCCTCGAACGGCGCCTCGCCGAGTTGCCGGGCCGCGGCGCCTGCCGATTCCCGGACGGGATCGCCCGCTTCGCCTCCTCGGCCCGCACCGTCCTCGCGGACCACCTTACGGCGCACGCGCTCGGCCACTGCCCAACTCACCCGAAGGAACGTCATGTCGCCTGATCCGAGCGTCGATGTCCGCGTCGATCGCATCCGCTGTTCCGGCCACGGCATCTGCGCGCAGCTTCTCCCGGAGACGATCCGTCTCGACGAATGGGGCTATCCCATCCAGAGCGCCGGCCGGGTTGACGCGCGGGCCGCCAAGCGGGCCGTCGACTTCTGCCCGGCTCGCGCTCTGCGGCTGTCGTGATCGCCTTCGCCAACAGCCGGACCGTTCAGGCCTGCCGGATGTACCAACTCTCGGCGTCCTGCCACTCGGGTTCGACGACGGCGAGCGGGACATCGTCCAGCAAGCGACGCCACGACACGGCGCGGTGGACGGCCGCGACTCGCTTCGCCGCGGGGAGCAGCGCGCGCACTGCGCGCAAAGGGCTGACATCTGTCCAGTTCTCCACGTAGGCATCGACCGCACGCGCCACCCGCGGGTCGTCGTCGCTCGCCTTGAGCGACGCGCACATGGACATCACCGGGACACTCACGACGGCCAGCGGATGCGACCACAGCGCGTCCCCAAAATCGAAGAACGTCAGGGGCCGCCCGGGCTGCCCCGCGAAGGCGTTGCCGTCATGCAAGTCGTTGTGCTGCAACGATTCCGGTATGCCGCTCGCCGCCAGCTCGCGGCACGCTTCGACCAGTGCCGGCAACGCAGCCCGGGCTGCCGCCGCCTCCTCGACGCCAACACTGCGCAGGTTCTCCGCGGGGAGGCTGGCCAGCTCACCGAGCCGCCGCTCGACATACGCCGGTGTCTCCGCGACCGACATGCGGGTGAGGCCAGCGGCCAGCACGTCGTCTCGGTGGGGCACAAGCTCGCGTTGCAGGGCACCGAACTCGGCCAGCACGCGGCTCCAACCATCGCCGCCCTCGGTCGCCGCCTCCCGCAAGGTTGCCCCTTGATCTTGGCTGAGCATCCAGCCGCGGTCCGGCTCGATCGCGATCGGCGTCACCACGCGCTCCGGCACGAGGCGCGCCAGCACGTCGACGAGCCGTGCCTCGAAGGACTGCGCCGGATTGTTCTCCTTGAACCACACTCGACCTCGGTCCGTGGGAACCGTCAGCTGCGTCGACCAGAAGCGCACCCGGGGTTGGTCGATCGCCCCCGTGATGCGGTATGCCGCGCGCCCCAGCTCAGCCTCGATCCACGCCGTCGCTTCGGCGCGCCACGCCTCGCCGCGCCAGATCGCGGGCCAGTCGCGCGAACGATCGCCATCCGGCTCCGCGGCGGTCATGTCGTTAAGTTATCCGGTGCGACTCCGGCCGATGACGTCCGCGAATAAGGGGGCCAGGGCCCTGCTCTGCGGGGCGGAGATGTGCCCGGAATCGCTCAATCGAATGAAGCCCGGTCCGCGCACCGAGCACGTCCCCGAGGGACACATTGTCGGTCCCGGGTCAATAACGCCCACTCCGGCCGCCTCGGCCAATGAGGCGATGGCGGCCCGCGTCGCTCCGTCCTGCTGCTCGCTGCTCACCAGCGAGACCGTCGCGTCGCAGCCTCCACGCACGAGCACGAGGCTCGCCGCCGAGCAGTCGACCGGGTCCCAGCGGTTCTGCTGGCTCCAGTGGGGAATGGCTTGGACCAGCGCGACCTGATGGCCGGCGCGTTGCAGCCGGGTGACCATGGCGCTCATGGCGACGCGCCACTGCTGAAGCTTTTTCTCGGTGCTCGACAGCGCGGGGGCGGGGGTTGCTCCGAACGCCACCGTGGTGCTCGTCCAGTAGTGATCGGCATTGGCGATGACGACGACTCCGGGCACGGCGGACTCGGTGAGATAGCGCAGGCTCTCCGTGACGTGGCGATGACAACGTTCTGCCACAGTCGAATCGGTGCCCTGCCGGGTGAGATAGCCGTCGATGAACGGGCAGTTGCTCGTCGTGGAGATGACGGCGGGTCGCCCGAGAATGGTCGCCGCACCGACCACCGCCTCACCGAAGTGGTTGCCATTGGAGTCTCCGACGAGATAGATCGGGGATCCTGTCTGCGCGCCATTCCAGACGCATCGCCGCGCCAACGACCTGCTCAACGGTAGGAAAGTGTCACCACCCGCGCGCTCACCCACATGCGGCGTCAGGGTGGCGGCCTGGAACTCCTTGACTGTCGGCGACCAGTAGCCGGCGCGCGCAACCCCCAAGGCGATGCCCGAAAGAAGGAGCGGGGGGAGTGCCGTCGCCGCGACCAGCCTGGCCAACGGCCGGCCGGGTCGCACCCTCCCGGTCCGGATCGGTTGTTCCACCCAGCGATACGAGGCGTATGCCGCGCCGACGCTCACGATCGCTGCCAACGTTCGGGCGGTAGCCGAGCCGGGCACGAGCCTGCCGACCAGCACGATGAACGGCCAATGCCAGAGGTAGAGCGAGTAGGAGAGTGCGCCGACATAGACAGCGGGACTGCCGGCGAGCAGTCGCGTGACGATGGGCGCTGGGGTGGCGCCGGACCCAGCCAGGATGAGCAAGAGGGTCGCTGCGACCGGGAGCAGGGTGATGACCCCGGGGAAGGGCGAGTCCGCCGAGATGGCCACGAACGATCCGGCGAGGAGGGCCAGCCCGGACCACGCGGCGGCCGTTGTCGTTCTGGCCGTGAGGCGTTCCGTGCTCGCGGCGGACAGCGACAGAGCCAGGAGGGCGCCGGCGGCGAACTCGAAGGCGCGCGTCAGTGGGCTGTAGAAGCCGAGCAGGAAGTTGAGCGCCGAGAGCACCGCCGAGTTCGACACATCGACGCCCCGTGATCCCATCACGGCCGCGATGAAGGACACGACGGCGAGCGTCGCGACGACCGTGATGGCAGCCGGACGCCAGGACTGCGGACGCGAAAATCGCCATACGAGTGCGAGGGCCATCGGGAAGACGAGATAGAACTGCTCCTCCACCGAGAGTGACCACGTATGCAGGAGCGGGTTGGACTCGGCGGGCTTGTCGAAATAGCCCCCGGTGGTGCGGTCAATCACCAGGTTTGCCAGCAGGAAGATGGCTCCCCACCCCGTCGCGGCGGCATTTTGCACAGGACCGAGGGGTGACAGCAGCACCAAGGACACCGCCACCGTGACCCCGATGACCAGCGCGAGCGCCGGGGTCAGCCGCTTGAATCGGCGGATATAGAACGCGCGCAGGTCGATTCGTCCGGTCCGGTCCAACTCGCGCATGAGCATGGCGGTGATGACGAATCCGGACACGACGAAGAAGATGTCGACACCGACGAAGCCGCCAGGCAGGGGTGCGCCGAGGTGGAAGACAATGACGGCGACCACCGCGACCGCGCGCAGCCCCTGGATGTCGCGGCGGAGCACTCCCGCCGACGGAGACGGAGTCGTCGGCATCACAGTGCTCACGTCCCGTCCCTTCACCGGCCAGAGGGTGCCGGGCCGGGCGCCGCCACTGTAGCCCCTCGCGGGGCCTACCTCACGGTGCCAGGGATAACTGGCTCTCGTCCACGACGATGAGGTTCACCGAGTCCTCGACGGAGACGAAGCCGATGCGTTGATACACGCCATTGCTCGTGGGATTGGCTATGTCGGTGAACAGGCAGGGGGTGGCGCCGGCATCGAGAATGGCCTGCGAGACCGCGGCGGTGACGCCCGCGGCATACCCCCGTCCCCGCCGAGTGGGTGGGGTGTAGACGGGGCCGATGCGGGCGAAGCCGTATGCCGCGGGCCGGGTGGCCGCGCACGACACCACCTCGCCACCGTCCTCCCAGACCCACTGGCCTTCGGTGGCCATCCGGTCACGCACGTTCTGCCGACTCTCCTCGCAGCGCACCTCGAGAGGCAGGGTCGAGTGCGGCGTCCCGGGATCGGCTTCGTCGTGGAAAGCCTCGACCCAGCCGGCGAGCAACTCGATGTCGTCGGGACCGGCGAGCCGGGGGTGGCCGGGAACGCCCTGCGGGGGCCGCAGGCCCTCGAGTCGGAACAGTCGGGTGCCCGTCCGACTCTCGATCCGGCCGCCCCACTCCTGCACCAGGCGCTCGCAGAAGGCCCGGGCGCCCGCGGGTGAGCCGTTGGCGCCGTGGGGTCGCTCGCCCCGGTCGATGACCAGGCCGGCCAACTCCGTCGCTGCCGCGGCATCGACGGCTTGGAGGTAGGGCGGCCAGTCGCCCGAGCGCATGGCGACGGCCTCGACCTGACCACCCTCATCACGGCGCACGCCGAACCAATGAGCCGTGGCGTTCAGCCGAGCGGGCAGCTCCTCCCCAGACAGGAGTCGATCGACCATGGAGGTGATGACGGTGCAGGTCAGCGGGTTCGCGGCCAGGTACGGGCGGGCTGCCTCGGCGAAGAGGTGCGGATCGTCATACAGCTCCCACCTGCTCATCGCGCCAGGCTAGGTGAAGTCGTCGGTCGCGCGCCGCGGGCTTTTGCGGTCGCGATCAGTGACAGGATCGGCCGTATGCCGTTGGATCACCGCGCCGCCCTGGCGCTCGCCGTCGACAGCTATGCCGCCGTCCTCGAGCGCGGTGTTGGGGAGCCCACCCTGCTTGCCCGGCCGGTCACCGGCTGCCCGGGCTGGGACGTGCGCGCCCTGACCGACCACCTTGGCGGCGTGCACCGGTGGGTCGAGATCGCCATCCGCGAGGGGCATGGGCGCGGCAGCGGCGAGCCGGCACCTGCCGAGCCGGCGGCGCTGCGGGACTGGTTCCGGGTCGGAGCTAACGACCTCCTGGCGGCCCTTGACCGCGATGCGGAGACGCCTGTATGGAGCTTCAGCCGGGAGCCCGGCCACGACCGGCTGGCCTTCTGGCTGCGTCGGCAGGCGCAGGAGAATCTCGTGCACGCCTGGGATGCCGAAACCGCCGTCGGCACGGCGTCGAGCCTCGAACCCGAGCTGGCCTGGGACGGCGTCGCCGAGATCCTAGAGGTGTTCGTCCCGCGGATGCGGGCGCGCGGGTCGTTGGGGGAGCTGCCGCAGTCGGTGCGACTGATGGCGACCGATGCCGACGGTGATGTCGTCATCGGTGATGGTTCCGAGCCCGTCGCCGGCATCACCGGGCCGGCTGCCGACGTGCTCCTTCACCTGTGGAAGCGGATCGACGGCGACCGCCTGACGTGGACGGGTGACGTGGCCGCCGGCCGGGACGTGCTCGCCCGGGCGCTCACCCCCTGACCGGCGTCAGGACCGTGGCAGCCGCTGGTGGATGTCCTCGCTCATCCGCACCACAGCGAGATAGATCTCCAGCGTCATGCGGATGAAGGCCAGGTAGATGATCGCGATGACCGGTCCGAGGATCAGCAGGAGCAAACCGCCGGCCGGGTTCTGACTCATGGTGACGGCGACCATGAACACATAGGCGAGCCCGATCGCGGCGGTCGCCAGGATGTAGACAAACTTGATGATCATCGGGGTGATGAAGCGCGTGAACGAGAAGTCGAAGAGTGCGCTGAAGAACCCGCCCGGGCTGGTGACCTGTCCCTGGCCGCCACCAAGCCCGGACGAGCCCATGCCGGGGTATGGCGCGCCCGCGGCCGGTGGGGTGTGGCCCGGCTGGGGGTTGGGGTTCAGGGGCGGAGTGCTCACGTCGATCGGTCCGTTCTTGAGGGTCTGATTCCTGCGGCCACCATCCTGACAGCCCCGCCCACCCAGATCGGGGACCAATAGGCTGGTCGGCATGAGCGATGTCATCAAGGTTGCCGTCATCGGTGCCGCCGGGCGCATGGGGGCGACCGTATGCCGCGCCGTCACCGACGCGCCCGACCTCGACCTCGTCGGTCGTTTCGATGTCGGCGACGACCTCGGCGACCTTGGCGGCGCTGACGTCGTGGTGGAGTTCTCGGTGCCGACGGCCTCGCTCGCGAACGTGCAGCACTGCGTCGGCCGCGGCGTCAACGTGGTCGTCGGGACCACCGGCTGGAGCGAAGACAAATTGTCCGTCCTGCGCGACAGCGTTGCGGCGCAACCCGGCACCGGCGTGCTCATCGCCCCCAACTTCGCCATCGGTGCCATCTTGATGATGTCGTTCGCGCAACAGGCGGCCCGGTTCTATGAGTCGGTCGAGGTGATCGAGTTGCACCACCCCAACAAGGTGGACGCGCCGTCCGGCACCGCCGCGCGCACGGCGGACCTCATCGGGGCGGCCCGGGACGAAGCCGGCCTCGGGCCGGTGCCCGACGCGACCACCCAGGATCCGGGCGGGGCGCGCGGGGGGCGAGAGCACGGCATACCGGTGCATTCAGTGCGGTTGCGCGGACTCGTGGCGCACCAGGAGGTGCTCTTCGGTGCGGTGGGGGAGATGCTCACCATCCGCCACGACAGTTTCGACAGGTCGTCCTTCATGCCCGGCGTGCTCGCCGGCGTGCGCGCGGTCGGCGACCATCCCGGGGTCACCGTTGGTTTAGAGCACTACCTCGGGCTGGCCTGAGCCGGCCAGCAGCCGGGTCGGTCAGGACCAGCCCGCCAGGCGCAACAGCGCGGCGGTGGCCGCGGCAGCGCCGACGACGACGAGGAAGTTGGCCTTGCGCCACAACAGGATTCCGGCCACGCCGACCGCGGCAAGGCGGGCGTCGAGGACGATACGTCCGTCGGAACCCGCGAACGTCTGCGTCACGATCAGGCCGGACAGCAGCGCCGCCGGGAGCAACGCGCTGATACGCGAGATCCGCGGCCCCTCCAGCAGGCGGGCGGGTACGACGAAGCCCGAGAACTTCAGGACAAAGGCGAGTGCGCACGCGACCAGCACCGTGGTCCAGGTATTCATGGCGTCGGGTCCGCTCCGGGGAGGCCGTCCTCGCCGCGCTCGTGACGACCGTGCGCCATGCAGCCGACAATGACCGCGGCCACGGCGGCCAGGATGACCGGAATGCCGGCGGGGACGAGTGGGATGGTCAGCAGGGCGATGAAGGCGGCCAAGACGGCGGCGGCCCGGCCGTCGCCCGTCGCGAGCCGGGGCCAGAGCAGCGCGCAGAAGGCGCCCGCCGCCGCGGCATCGAGGCCCCAGGTCTTCGGATCGCCGAGTGCATTGCCCGCGAGCGCCCCGACGAAGGTCATCAGATTCCAGCCCGCCAGCACCGCGAGTCCGGTGACCCAGAAACCGATCCGCTGCGCGGCGGGCTCCTCCTGCCCGATACCGACGGCCGTCGACTCATCAATCGTGATGTGGGCGGCGAGCATCCGCTTGGGCCCGTGGGCCTTGAGGAATTGCGAGACCTGCAGGGCATAGAGCCCGTTGCGGATCCCAAGCAGCGACGCCGTCGCGATGGCAGACGTCCCCGACCCCCCCGCCCCGATGATCCCGACGAGGGCGAACTGCGAGCCGCCCGTGAACATCAGCAACGAGAGAGCCTGCGTCTGCAGGACGGACAGGCCCGAGGCGACGGACAGCGCGCCGAAGCTCACGCCATACAAACCCGTCGCCACGCCGACGGAAACGCCTTGTCGGACAACCTCTTTGCGTCGAGACTCCGGCAGGGCCTCGTCAACCGTCATTCCCCAGCTCCTCCGCTGCGTCATCCGGCGTGGAGTTGAGGGTGGCATGCAGGCGGACTTCGCGCAGAACGGCGCCGTCGGGCGAGACGATCCGATCCCGGTAGGCGCCGTCGGGCCCGATCCCCGAGGCGAGCAGGAAGGAACGCATCTCCTCGAGATCGGCCGGCAGCCAGAGCGTGACATCCTCGGCGCCGAGATCGCGCAACTGGTCGACGCACGCGTTGAGCAGGCGTGACCCGTGCCCTTGACGGCGGGCGAGGGGGTGAACCCCGAGCAGGGTGATCTCGCCGGTTGCCTGCCCGGTGTCCCGGTCCTGACTCGGACCGTATGCCGCGATGCCCACCACCTGTGCGCCCGCCAGCGCGACGAGGAGTCGGTGCGCGCCCTCCGGCGGCGACTCCAGGGAGGCTCGCCACGCCTTCGCGAAGGCGGTGGGATCGAAGGCGGCGCTTACCTCGGGGGGGAGGCGCGCGGCATACGTATCGATGAAAACCTGGGCCTGCACCTGGCCCACCGCGGCCGCGTCGGACGGGCGAGCCACGCGGACGCTGGCGTCGGCGAGGTCCCCGGTGGGTTCGTGCGTATGGGGAGCCATCAGCGTCCCTCGAACGCCGGCGAGCGTCGCTCGGTGAAGGCGATCCGGCCCTCGCGCGCGTCGTCGCTCGCCCAGGCCACGGCGAAGGCGGCCTCGTAGCGGGCGACGGCATCGGGTGACGATGCGTCGAAGCCAACCTTGCTGCCGGCCTGGCTGAGCGGGGCCAGGGAAACGGCGGCTTCCGCCAACGCCTGTGCGTCCGCGAGATCTCCGCGCGCCTGCGCGAAGCCGAGTCGCCACGCATCCTCGGCATCGAGAACGGCCGCCGTCATGGTCAGCAGGCGCGCCGCGCCCTCGCCCCAGAAGCGTCGCAAGCGATCGATCGTCCAGTGATCGACCATCAGCCCGAGCTTCGCCACGGGAACGGCAAACTTCGCATCGTCGGCGACGACTCGGACATCACAGGCGAGGGCAAGCTGCATACCCAGGCCCATGCACGACCCGGCGATCGCGGCGACGGTCAGAATTGGTTGCTCCGCAAGCCGCGCCAAGACGTCGCCTAGGTGACGGGTGAAGGCGACATCCTCGAGTTCGACGAGATCGGCTCCGGCACAAAAGTGCCCGCCGGCACCGGTCAGGATCAGCGCGCGGGCACCACCCGCAACGGCGGTCGCGACCGCTGCGTCGAGCTCGTCGAGACTCTCGGCGTTCAAGGCGTTGCGGCGCTCTTGGCGGTCGGTCTGAATGGTCGCGACGGACCCGCTGTGGGCAAGGGTGATCGGCACCGATCCACCCTAATCGGGGAATGGCAACGCGCCGGACCATCGCTGTCCCGGCGCGTTGACGTTGGTGGTGTCGTTAGCAGGTGTAGGCGCAGCAGGTGGAGCCGGTCACAACCGCACCGATGAGGTTGTCGTTGACGTCGTACTGTCCGAAGCTGCCCGTCCAGAACTCGCCCTCCATCCAGAGATAGAAGGTGAACGTTGCCGTGGCTCCGGCCGCGAGGGTGGTTCCGGTGGGGTTCGAGAAGTATGCCGTGCCCGCCGTTGCCGACGGGGCCATGTTCCAGCGGGTGGTGCCGTCCTTGTTGACGTTGATCTGCGCCGGGCCGGAGGCGGTGGCGGGGACCAACGAGCTCGACTGCAAGGCCATGGTCGTCGTGCCCGTTGGCTGCACGCCGAGGTCGTAGAACGTCGTGGGCCCCTTGTCCCACGTGCAGCTGCCGACTTGGTAGCCGGAGGTCGAGTCCGGTCCCTTCCACCAGTAGATCGGCGCATACGCGGTGCTCGCCGCTCCCATCCCGGTGGGAGTCATCGGCGTGCATGTCGAGGTGGCGTCCGCCTGTCTTGTGCCGGCGTACGGGATGTGGAGGCCACGTTGTACATCGTCGACGCGGACGTGTTCTTGACCGTGTAGGTCACCGTCCACCTGCTGAATCCCGTGGAGGTGCCCATGGTCTGGCCGTTCGCGTAGCTCGTGTAGGTATTGCCGACGGTGACCGGGCACACGTAGGAGCGGTCGTGCCGCTGAAGTCGGAGGCGAGCCGATAGGTCGGGGCGTTGGCGGAGGTGCACGGTGCACACGTCACGGTGATGGTGGCGCCTGCGGCGTTGTTGGTGGTCACCTGTTCACCGCCGGCGCCGGGGGAGACGGCCGACGTCAAGGAAACCGTGCCGACCGTGGACCCGGCGGTGTAGGTCGCGGGGATCGCTGGTGCGGACTGCCCGGCGGCCACGGTGCCCGTGTAGACCAGCGTGTAGGACGACGAAGTGGTGCCCGTCAACCTCCACCCGCTCGGGAGCGTGCCCAGCGTCAGTGTGCCGGTCGTCGGGATGTCGATGGTGTAGGTCAGGGGCTGGCCGTTCGTTGGCGCCGCGCCGCTGTTCGTCATCGTGTAGGTCACGGGCACCGACGTGCCGGTCAGCATCGTGGTCGAGCCGACGGTGACGGTGGTGGTCATGTCCGGGGGCTGCGACGAAGCCGCCAACGCGGGCGAGGCGACGCCGACGGCGATAGCCGGACCGGCCCAAGCCGGCTCTTCCCAGATGAGGGTGTAGGTCGGCCGGGCGCGTCGGTCCGCAGATGGACGTCCAGGTCTCCCGACGACGGAGGTTCCTACGCCATCCATCCGAAAGACCTC
>NZ_HF571038.1:1449942-1493358 GCF_001046875.1 Nostocoides jenkinsii Ben 74 | reverse complement strand
CCCCCGCCGCGATCGCGGCGGCGACGGACTCGGTCACGGACGCGCGATAGGTCACCGTCGCCTCCCCCGCACCCCCGCTGACCGTCTCGTAGGCCTCCCGAAGGTGGCCGCGCAGGTCCCGTAGGAGCCGCAACCGGGCATACAACAACTGCGCCCCGAGGGCGGCGAGGTGCCCGTCCCACACATCCAACGTATGGAGCGCGTTCGCCCGCGCCTCCTCCTGGCTCTCCCCCTCGGGTCGCCGCCCGCCCCGGCTCCCGCCGCGACCTCGCCGGAGCACCGGAGCGGCCGACTTCAGCAACGCACTGCGTTGTTTGAGGATTCGGTCGTAGTCCGCGCGGACGCCCGACCAGCGGGGTTGCCGCTGGACCAGCAAGTCGTCGATGAACCGCCGCCGCGCCGCCGGATCGCCCTTGACCAGGGCAAGATCTTCCGGGGCGAACAACACCGACCGGACGTTGCCGAGCACCTCCCGTGGTCGCGCAACCGGGGCGCGGTTCACGCGCGCCCGGTTGCTGCGGCCGGGGTTGACCTCGACCTCGATCAGGGTCTCGCGCTCGTCGCGCACGACCATAGCGCGCACGATCGCCTGGCTCGCACCGAAACGAACCAATGGCTGATCCGTCGACACTCGGTGCGAACTCAGGGTCGCGAGGTAGCCGATCGCCTCGGCCACATTGGTCTTGCCTTGGCCGTTGAGACCGATCAGGGTCGTGACACCCGGGCCGAGCGGGATCTCCGCGGAGGGATAGCTGCGGAAATCGACGAGGCTCAGGTGCCGAACGAACACGAGGGAGCGAACTTAAGTGGAACGAACGTCAGGTGGCTAGTGCGACGCCCCGTCACCGTTGCGCAGGGCCTCACCCTCCGCCACGGTCATGACCTGGTGCCCGCCGAACTGTCCACGCAACGCCGCGACGGCCTGCATCGTCGGCGAAGCCTGCTGCCGCGAGGCGAATCGGGCGAACAGCGAGGCCGAGATGACCGGCATCGGCACCGAATTGGCGATGGCCTCCTCGACCGTCCACCGACCCTCGCCCGAGTCGGCCGTGTAGTCGGAGACACCCTCCAGCGTGGGGTTCTCCTCCAACGCCTTGACCATCAGGTCGAGCAGCCAAGAGCGCACGACGGTGCCGCGCGACCAGGCCTTGAAGGCGCCCGGGACGTTCTTGACGATGTCCTTGGCTTCGAGGAGTTCGTAGCCCTCGGCATACGCGGCCATGAGCCCGTATTCGATGCCGTTGTGGACCATCTTGGTGTAGTGCCCGGCGCCGATGTCGCCGGCGTGGACGAAGCCCTCGTCGCGCGGGCCTTCGGGCCGCAGCGCGTCGAAGATCGGCATGGCCAACTCGACGTGCTCGTCCCGGCCGCCGACCATCAGGCCATAGCCATTCTCCAAGCCCCAGATGCCGCCGGAGACGCCGCAGTCGAGGTAGCCGATGCCCTTGCCGGCCAGCAACTCGTCGTTGACGAAGTCCTCGGTGAACCGGCTGTTGCCGCCGTCGATCACCAGGTCGCCCGGGGAGAGCAGATCGCCGAGCTTGGCGACCGTCGAGCTCGTCGGCGCACCGTGGGGGACCATCACCCAGACCAGCCGAGGGGCCTCGAGGGACTCCACGAGGGCCTCAAGCGTCGGGACATCGGTGACGTCGGGGTTGAAGTCGAAGCCGACGACCTCGTGCCCGGCACGGCGAATGCGCTCGCGCATGTTGCCGCCCATTTTGCCCAGCCCGATCAAACCGATCTTCATGCCGCCTCCTGAAGGTGTCCGCTGGTGCGCTCGGTCGCGCACGCCCCGGCTCACTCTAGGACGTCAGGCGCACCGGCTGCAGCACGTAGCGGTAGCTCACTTCCGGCGACCCGTCCACTTCGGACTGTCCCGTCAGCATCGCCGGCTTCAGCGCCTGAGTGAAGCTCAACCGCGCATAGGGCATGTGCAGCGCGCCGAGCCCGTCGAGAAGGAAGCCAGGGTTGAAGGCGATCTCGATCTCGGGGCCGTCGACGCTGGCCTCCACTGCCTCCGAGGCCTGCGCATCGTCGCCCGCACCGGCCTCGATCGCTACCTGGCCGTCACTGAACCGCAGGCGGACCGGGGTGTTGCGCTCGGCCACCAGCGCCACGCGCTTGACCGCCTCGACCAGGTCCGCGGTCTTAACGACGGCCTCGGTCTCGGAGGTCGTCGGGAAGATCTTGGAGACCTTGGGGTATTCACCGTCGAGCAGCCGCGACGTGCTGTGCCGCTGCCCCGCCTCGAAGCCGACAAGCCCGTCGCCGCCGGCAGCCTGCCCGAGCGCCACGGCCACCGAGCCACCCTGACCCAAAGCTCGCGCCGTCTCCGCCAGCGTCCGCGCCGGGATGAGGGCGACATGGGAGGCGTCTCCGTCGCTGGGGTTCCAGGTGAACTCGCGCATCGCCAACCGGTAGCGGTCGGTGGCGAGGAAGGTGACCTTCTCCCCCTCGATTTCGACCCGCACCCCCGTCAGGATCGGCAGCGTGTCCCCGCGATCGGCGGCAATGGCCACCTGCGCGACCGCCTGAGCGAAGGTCGAACCGTCGATCGTGCCGCTCGCGGTGGGCTGCGTCGGCAGGGTCGGGTAGTCGGCTGCCGGCATCTGCAGCAGGGCGAACCGGGACGAACCACAGGTCACCGAGACCTTGTTGCCGTCCGTCGCGACGTCGACCGGCTTGTCGGCCGGCAGGGACCGCGAGATGTCGGACAACAGGCGACCGAGCACCAGCGCCGTACCGGCCTCGCTGACCTCGGCGGCGACGGTGACGCGTGCCGACACCTCGTAGTCGAAGGCCGACAGCGTCAGCGTCCCGTCGGCGCCGGCCTCGACCAACACACCGGCCAGCACCGGGACGGCCGGACGCACCGGTAGGCCGCGCGCAACCCAGGTCACGGCTTCGGCGAGGACATCACGCTCGACTCGGAACTTCACAAGGACCACCTTAGGCCGGGCGATCGCAGCGGCGCGGCGACCTACACGATGACATGGCCGCCGTCATCGGCGAACCGGGATGCCGAGACTAACCCGCCGCTGATCCCTTCGGACAGTTGTCCCCAGTCCTTGTCGGGGCGCATCAATCAAGTTGGGAGGATTCATCATCGTCATAGCGCCTGGGGATGCTGGGGAAAACCCGTCTCTGCCGAGGTCAGCGCCTCCTCTGCCCGTGGACAACGCCTGTGGGCGGAGCGAGGACAGTGACGTGCCCTTGGGGAGAGCGGCGCGGCATACACACGAAAAGGTGTTCCTGTGGACAGCGCACGTATGCCGATCCACCGCTTCTCCACGTCTCTTGCCACAGGAATCGGACCCCTCGAGGCCGGGAAAACGGCATTTCCCCAGGGTTTTCCCCAGACTGTGGATAGCGGCGGTCCGGTGACCTGTCGGTAGGTGAAGGAACGGTAACGCCTTATGCACCGTCAGTGGATAGACCTGGGGATGAACCCAGGTTGAGGGCGCGCCCGACCGTGCTCAGTCGACGACCGGTGCCGCGCCGCGCGCGGAGCCTTGCTGCTTGATCCGGTTGGTGAGCTCGGTGACTTGGTTGTAGATCGCGCGCCGCTCGGCCATGAGCTGACGGATCTTCTTGTCCGCGTGCATGACCGTCGTGTGATCACGGCCGCCGAACTGCTGACCGATCTTGGGCAAGGAGAGGTCGGTGAGTTCCCGGCAGAGGTACATCGCGATCTGCCGCGCCGTCACCAGCACGCGTGAGCGGGAGGCGCCTTGGAGATCTTCGATGGTCAGCCCGAAGTAGGCCGCCGTCTGGGCGATGATCGTCGCCGCACTCGTCTGGTTGGCACTCTCCACGGGCATCAAATCGCGCAGGACGATCTGCGTCAGCGGGAGGTCTACCGGCTGACGGTTCAGGCTGGCGAAGGCCGTCACCCGGATCAGGGCACCCTCAAGTTCGCGGATATTCGTCGAGATCCGGCTTGCGATGTACTCCGTGACGTCCGCAGGCACGGTCAGCCGCTCTTGCAGGGCCTTCTTGCCGAGAATCGCCATCCGCGTCTCGAGGTCCGGAGGCTGCACGTCGGTCAGCAGTCCCCACTCGAACCGCGACACCATCCGCTGTTCGAACCCGCTGAGCTGCTTGGGGTGGACGTCGCTGGTGATGACCACCTGCTTGTTGGCGTTGTGCAGCGTGTTGAAGGTGTGGAAAAACTCCTCTTGCGTCTGCACCTTGCCCGACAAGAACTGGATGTCGTCGATGAGCAGGACGTCGACTTCGCGGTAGCGGCTCTGGAAGTTGGCCGCGCGGTCGTCCCGGATCGAGTTGATGAAGTCATTGGTGAACTCCTCAGAGTTCACATAACGCACCTTCACGTGCGGATACAGGCTTCGGGCGTAGTGGCCGATCGCGTGCAATAGGTGCGTCTTGCCCAGCCCGGACTCACCATAGATGAAGAGCGGGTTGTAGGCCTTCGCCGGCGCCTCGGCGACCGCGACGGCCGCCGCGTGGGCGAACCGATTGCTGGCGCCGATGACGAAGGTGTCGAAGAGGTACTTCGGGTTGAGGCGGGTGAGCTCGACCTTCTCCGGCTGTTGCGTATGCCGCGGCGAGGCCGCGTTGCGGGGCGCTGGTTCGTCGTCGAGCGCGTCGAACAAGGTCACCGGTCCGGTGCGTGGCTCGGGGGCGATCGGCTCGGAGGCCGGCTCCTCCTCCACGTCGAGGCTCGGGTCGACCGTCACCGCCACCTTGGTGGGCTGCTCCAGGGCGTGGGCGAGGGCTTGCTCGACGGGGACCCGGATGCGGGTCTCCAGCATGGTCTTGGCGTAGTCGGTCGGGACCGCGATGAGCGCAGTGTCGTCGAGCAAGCCCTTGAGCTCACTTCCGGTCAGGAAGGCCCGTTGCTGCGCGGAGACGCCGTCGGACTCCAGTCGGGTCAGGACTTCGCTCCAGATCCGGGCCCGCTCTCGTGCGCCGTC
Source organism: Nostocoides jenkinsii Ben 74 (assembly GCF_001046875.1). Classification (GTDB taxonomy): domain Bacteria; phylum Actinomycetota; class Actinomycetes; order Actinomycetales; family Dermatophilaceae; genus Nostocoides_A; species Nostocoides_A jenkinsii. The sequence continues at coordinate 1,488,418 of NZ_HF571038.1, read as the reverse complement.
GGTCACCCTTCACGTCCTTCCGCCACGCACTGCGAATCGAGTCAGTGCGAGTTGTCCACAAAGTGGTCCACAGGCTGTGGGCAAGTACAACCGGTGCGCTGGGGGTAACTTACCCCGTCGCGACGGATGATGAGCCCTTCACCGGCGTGCCCTTCGGCGTGGCGTCCACGCATCAACCCGGCGCACCGCCATACTGCCGGGTTGCCACTCCGGTATGGACGAGTTTGACCCTGCCCGCGCGCCTGCCGTACCGTTGTTCTTCGGCCTTTCGGCCGTTTTCGCATGCCTGTGGCACTGGGTTGCCGGACGCCGCAGGTTTCCGATTGCGGCCGACAGTCCCGTCCGCACCCGCCTGGTCGTGGCCGTCCGCCCCGACGACCTCGACACACACGGAAGAGTTCTCGTGAGCAAGCGCACCTTTCAGCCCAACAACCGTCGCCGCGCCAAGACGCACGGCTTCCGGCACCGCATGAGCACCCGCGCGGGTCGCGCCATCCTGGCCGCGCGCCGCCGCAAGGGCCGCGCCGAGCTCTCCGCCTGATCCGCTAGGGCTGTGCTGCCGGCACAGCACCGGTTGCGGACCCCCGCCGAGTTCACGGCCGTCCTGCGCACGCGGGGAGGCCGCCGCATCGGCACCCCGCTGCTCGTGGTGCACGCCTTTCGCCCGCCCGAGCGGTCCGACGGACCGCCCCGGGTGGGCTTCGTGGTGTCCAAGGCCGTCGGCAATGCGGTGGTCCGCAACCGGACCAAGCGGCGCCTGCGCCACCTCTGCGCGGCGCGGCTCGCGGGCGTCACGCCGGGCACCGACCTGGTGATTCGGGCGAATGCGGCCGCCGGCGGTGCCACCACCGCGGATCTGGGTGCCGCTCTGGACCGCGCGCTCGTGACCCTCGGACGACCCGCATGACACCGGCGCAGGTGCTCGCACAGCCGCTCGTGTGGCTTATTCGCGGTTACCAGCTGCTCATCTCTCCCTTGACCCCGCCTTCGTGCCGCTATTACCCCTCCTGCTCGGCGTATGCCGTGACCGCCCTGCGCCGCTTCGGTGTCCTGCGCGGCAGCTGGCTCGCCATCCGGCGGATCTCTCGGTGCCACCCGTGGGCGCCGGGCGGGGTGGATCACGTGCCCGAGCGCCATACGACCTCGATCTCGACTCCGGCGAACTGACGCTCGCCGCCATCAGTTAGGACAGCATGGGCGACTTCTTCAACAGCGTGCTCTACCCCATTGAGTGGGTGGTCGCGTGGATCATGTACGGCTTCCATCAGGCGTTCACGGCGGTCGGTATGCCGGCGGCGTCGGGCTGGACGTGGGGCCTGTCCATCGTCGGTCTCGTGATCGTGATGCGAGCGGCGCTCATCCCGCTCTTCGTCAAGCAGATCAATGCCTCGCGCAAGATGCAGATGATCAGCCCGGAGCTGCAGAAGATCCAGGCGAAGTACAAGGGCAAGACCGATCCCGAGTCACGGCAGAAGATGACTCAGGAGACGATGGAGCTCTATCGCACCTCCGGGACCAACCCGTTCTCTTCGTGTCTGCCGATCCTGGCCCAGTCGCCGATCTTCTTCGGTCTGTTCCGGGTCCTCAATGGGCTCCAGGCGATCGCCAACGGTGACAAGGACGCCATCGGCCCGATCACGAAGGCCGTGGCAAGTCAGGCCGAGCAGGCACAACTTTTCGGTGCGCAGCTCTCCGACAAGTTCATGGGTGCCGAGACGACCAGCACCAAGATCGTCACCGTCGTGCTCATCATCTTGATGTCGGTCACGACCTTCACGACGCAGCGTCAGTTGATGACCAAGAACATGCCGGCGTCGGCGCTGGACAACCCGTTCGCGCGGCAGCAGAAGGTGATGCTCTACATCCTGCCGCTGTTCTTCGCGATCTCGGGCGTCAACTTCCCCATCGGTGTCCTCATCTATTGGTTCGTCACCAACGTGTGGTCGATGTGCCAGCAGTTCTACGTGATCCGGCGTATGCCCGCGCCGGGCTCGCCCGCCGACAAGGCGCTGCAGGAGCGCCGTCGTCGCAAGGGCATCGATGTCCCCGGTGAGGCGAGCACCGTCGCCGGAACGGTCATCAGTGACGCGACCGGTGACCAGAAGCCGACCGGTGGTCAGAGACAGCAGCCCAAGCGCAAGGGCAAGGGCAGTCGCAAGCCGGGGAGCGGTTCGCCCCGCCCCGACGGCCCGCAGGATTCACCGGACTCTCCCACGGGCGCCTAACCCATTTACTACTATCAGTAACCTGGCGTGCTCCGGACTGAGCCCGGCGCGTCGGCAGACGAAGGAGTCGCAGTTATGTCTGAGCAGTTTGAGACCGCGCCGGAGCAGGCCGAGGCCGAGTTGGTGGCGGTCGAGTCGACCGGGGCCGATGTGGTGGCCGAGGTGACCGCTGGGGATGAGGTCGCGGCGGAGGATGGCCGCTCCGCCTCTGGCGGGAACCGCCGATCCCAGTTGGAGCGCGAGGGTGAGGTCGCCGCGGACTTCCTCGAAACGCTGCTCGACATCACCGACCTCGACGGCGACATCGACCTGGACGTCGACGGCGACCGGGCCGCGGTCGCCATCGTGGACTCGGAAGAGGGCCGCGTGCCGCGCCGCTTGGTCGGCACCGACGGCAAGGTCTTGGACGCCCTCCAGGAGCTGACCCGGCTTGCGGTGCAGTCCGTGACGGGCGAACGCTCGCGGTTGATGCTGGACGTCGCCGGCTTCCGTGCGGAGCGTCGCAATGTGCTGGTCGGCATCGCCCGCAACGCCATCGCCGAGGTCAAGGAGACCGGCGAAAAGGTCGACCTCGAACCCATGACTGCATTCGAACGCAAGGTCGTCCACGACGAGGTGCTCGGCGCGGGCTTGAACTCGGAGTCGAGCGGGGTCGAGCCGCGCCGCTATGTCGTTGTCCTCCCCGCCTAACGACATTCCCGCAGCGCCGGACGTAGCGTCGCGCGTCTTCGGTGATCGACTGGAGGTGGCCGCTGCCTTCGTCGCGATTCTGGCGGACACGGGCGTGAGCCACGGCCTGATCGGGCCTCGCGAGGTGCCGCGACTGTGGGATCGACACGTGCTCAACTGTGCGGTCATTGGTGAGGCCATGCCCGAGCGCGATGCTCGGGTGGTCGACGTGGGCTCCGGGGCCGGACTGCCGGGGCTCGCGTTGGCGATCGCCCGCCCGGACTTGCAGCTGCATCTCGTCGAGCCGATGGCCCGCCGCACGGCGTGGCTGAGCACGACGGTCGAGTCGCTCGGATTGACGAATGTCGAGGTGCACCGAGGTCGCGCCGAGGACTTTCGCGGTTCACTAAGCGGCCGCTATGTCACCGCCCGCGCCGTTGCCCGCCTTCCCAAACTGTTGGGTTGGTGTGCCCCGTTGACGGAAGTTGGCGGTGACATCGTGGCGATGAAGGGGGCCAGCGCCGGTGATGAACTTGTGGAGGCGCGAGCCCTGCTTAAGAAGTGGCACCTCGTGGATGCGCGCGTGACCACCGTAGGTGACGCGCTGCCCGACCCAACCACGGTGATCATCCTTCGACGTTGGGGTCGCCGTTAGAGTGGTCTTGCGCTGTTTCACGTGAAACATCGCTCGACGACGTGATGAAGGACCGAAGTCAGCAGTGAAGGGAAAACGCCCAACCGTGCCCGATTTCGACCCCACCGCCGGTCCCCCTATCGCTGTTCTTGACGATGAGAGTGCATCATCTGGTGACGTGCGGCCCACCGCATACTCCGAGGAACTGCTGCGCTTTGGTGGCGAGGTTTCACGTGAAACGCCGGTGATCACGCCGCTGCCTAAGCCAGCGCGCCCGCGAGTTCTGGCGGTGTCGAACCAAAAGGGCGGAGTAGGCAAGACCAGCAGTGCGGTCAATCTCGCGGCCGCACTAGCCGAAGGTGGCCTCACCGTCCTCCTCATCGACATGGACCCGCAGGGCAATGCCAGCACGGCCCTCGGCATCGACCGGCACGCGGACGCGATGATGGGCGTGTATGACGTCCTGGTCGCCGACCGCCCGCTTCTGCGGACCGTTCGCCCATGCCCGGACGTGCCCGACCTGTGGGTAGCCCCGGCGACGATCGACCTGGCTGGTGCCGAGATCGAGCTGGTGGCGATCGAGCGGCGCGAGTTTCGGCTCCGAGAGGCCCTCGATCGACTGCGGCAGCAGCTGGCCCGCAACCGCATCGGTGCCCCCGACTACGTGCTGATTGATTGCCCGCCCAGCCTGGGCCTGCTGACGCTCAACGCCCTGGTCGCGGCCGATCAGGTGGTCATCCCGATCCAGTGCGAGTACTACGCACTCGAGGGGTTGACCCAATTGATTCGCACGGTCGGCCTCGTCCAAGAGAGCCTCAACCCCAGCCTGGGCTTGGGTGCCATCCTGCTGACGATGTATGACGGGCGCACCCGCCTGGCCGCTCAAGTCGCCGAGGAAGTGCGGACGCACTTCCCCGCCGCCGTCCTCCGGGCGACCATTCCACGGACCGTGCGCATCTCCGAAGCCCCGTCGTATGGGCAGTCCGTCGTCACCTACGAGCCGAATGGCGTTGGCGCACATTCCTATCGGGAGGCGGCCCGAGAACTGGCTCAGCGGGCCGCAGCAAAGTCGCAGGAAGGCGAGCGCGCATGAGTGACAAGAAGAGGGGCCTCGGTCGGGGATTGGGTGCGCTACTGCCGGCCGCCAGCTCCGAGTCGTTGGCGAAGTCCGCGGCGGCAGGCCCGATGCGCGAGTCAGCGCCTGTCCCCGACGGATCTGAATCCGGGCCAGCAAGCTTGGCTCATGAGCCGGAAGGCTTCGCCGACCCGATCGTGGCCAGCTTCGCCGAGCTCGACGTTGACGCCATCTCCCCGAATCCGCGCCAGCCACGCACGGTCTTCGATGAGGACGAACTGGCGGAGCTGAGCTCCAGCATCCGGGAGATCGGTGTCCTGCAACCGATCGTCGTGCGCCGGGCGGGCGCAGGCTTTGAGCTGGTCATGGGTGAGCGGCGGCTGCGCGCGGCCCGCGCCGCGGGGCTGCGCACCATACCGGCCATCGTTCGGGAGACCGAGGATGAGGACCTCCTGCGGGATGCCCTGCTGGAGAACCTGCATCGGAGCCAGCTGAACCCGCTGGAGGAGGCCGCGGCATATCAACAGCTGTTGGATGACTTCCACTGCACGCAGGAGGAGTTGGCGAGCAGAATCGGCCGCTCTCGCCCTCAGATCAGCAACACCCTTCGCCTTCTAAGGCTGCCGCCGCTGGTGGCTCGTCGGGTGGCAGCTGGCGTCCTGTCAGCCGGCCACGCACGGGCGCTGCTCGCCCTGCCGGACGGGGCGGCAATGGAGCGCCTGGCCCAGCGGATCGTGGCCGAGGGCCTGTCCGTGCGGACGGTCGAGGAGATTGTCACCCTCGGGGACGACTCGGCCCCGCGGTCACGAGGACCCCGCACCGTGGTGCCACACCCGGAACTAGACGACCTCGCAGGCCGGCTCTCGGACTTCCTCGACACCCGAGCCAGCATCCAGCTGGGCAAGACCAAGGGCAAGGTCACCATTGAGTTCGCTGGTGCGGAGGATCTCGCCCGGATCCTGGCCGCCATCGGATACGACAACGGCGCCCGCCCCTGACGGGACGAGCGCCGTAGCGCTAGGTACTGGCTCAGCCGAGGAAGGGCTCCAACTCGCGCAGCAGCTTGGGCTTGGGCATCGCGCCGACGAGGCTCTTGACGATCTCGCCACCGACCACGACGTGCATGGTCGGGATGCTGGTGATGCCATAGCGGCGGGTCACGGCCGGGTTCTCGTCGGTATTGAGCTTGACGACCTTCAGCTTGCCGTCGTGGGTCTTGGCGATCTCCTCCAGAACCGGAGCGATGGCGCGGCACGGGCCGCACCAGGGGGCCCAGAAGTCGACCAGCACCGGGGTCTCGCTCTGCAGGACATCGGCGTCGTAGGTTGCATCGGTGGTGATGGAAGTGCTGCCAGTCATAGGTTCTCGCTCCTCGTCAAGCGACTAGTAATGATTGAAATCAGTTGTGGGACAGATGCTTTTCGGCATCCAGGGCGGCCGCACACCCACTGCCGGCGGCCGTGATCGCCTGACGGTAGCGGTGGTCGACCAGATCGCCGCAGGCGAAGACGCCCGGCACATCGGTCAGGCTGGTGCGTCCCTCGGTCAGGACATAACCCTCGTCATCGAGAGCGACGACGCCCTTGACCAACTCGTTGCGCGGGTCGTGGCCGATGGCGACGAACAGCCCGGTGATGGGCAGCTCGCGCTCCACACCGGTCACGGTGTCGCGCAGGGTGACCCCAGTCAGCTTCTCCTCGCCGTGGATGGCCGAGACGGCGCTATTCCAGGCGAATTGAATCTTGTCGTTGGCGAAAGCGCGATCCGCCATGATCTTGCTGGCCCGGAGTTCGTCGCGGCGGTGCACGATGGTGACGGACTTGGCGAACTTCGTCAGGAAGGTCGCCTCCTCGATCGCGGAGTCGCCGCCGCCGACCACGGCGATGTCCTGGTCCTTGAAGAAAAAGCCGTCGCAGGTGGCACACCAGCTCACGCCATGGCCCGAGAGGCGCTTCTCGTCCGGGAGACCAAGCTCGCGGTATGCCGATCCCATCGCCAGGATGACCGTACGGGCCGAGTAGGTCTCCCCCTCGCTGGAGGTGACCGTCTTGACGTCGCCCTCCAAGGACACGGCGGTCACGTCATCGGTGATGATCTCGGCGCCGAAGCGCTCAGCCTGGCCGCGCATCGCAAACATCAGATCCGGACCCATGATGCCGGTCTCGAAACCCGGGAAGTTCTCGACCTCGGTGGTGTTCATCAGGGCGCCACCCGCGGTGACGGCGCCCTCAAACAGCAGCGGTTCAAGGTTGGCGCGTGCGGCGTAAATCGCCGCTGTATATCCCGCCGGTCCCGACCCGATGATGATGACGGAACGGACGTTGTCGGAGGACACGCGGATCAACCCCTAGAGCGGTTCAGTGGGCATCGCCGAAGCGGGGGCGATGCGAGTGTGGGCGGTGCAACCGATCCTACGGCGTGTTTGTTCCACCCGAAGCCTTCGCCGAGACCGACACCGGTCCCGCGATGGCGTCGGAGGTGCCGAGGCCGCACGAGGGACCGACGAGGTAGGCGGTCCACGTGCTCGCGCCGGGCTCGGCATAGGTCACGATGGCGGCCGCCCGCTCGCCGTAGGTCCCGACCTGGACCACGGACCGGTCGCCGGGGCGCATGCCGAGGGAGATCAGGCACGCCTCGACGCGCTCGGCGTCGCCGAAGGGGCCGTCGGGGGTGAATCCGCTTGGAGGCGAGTCCTGCGCCCTGGCCACGACGCCCTCGGCCTCCTCCGGGAGGTCTTTGACGGTATAGGTGGGTCCACCCCCATCGACCTGCACCGTCCCCTGGACGGTGGCGTCGTCGGAAGCCGCCTTGGTCGAACTGCTCGCATCGCCACCGGCGAAGGACGTGGAGGTTGAGTGACTTCCAGCCTCGGCGGAGCCCATCGAGACGGCCCCCCCGGCTGCGTCACTCCCGCCGGCGGCCCCGCGGAGCGCATAACCGCCGCCCGCCACGACCAGCCCGGCCGCAGCCAGGCCGAAAATCCACTGCCCCAGCGGCCGCTTCCGACCCGCCGGGATCGACGCACCGTGACGGGCCGGCGCCGTGGGGGGCTGGGGAATGGAATGCGGAGTTTGCGCGTCCGCCGCCCGGCTCCGCGACTCGCTCAGGAGGCTGGCCTGGATGCGCGCCACCAGATCGTCGGGCATCGGCCCCGGATCGGGCAGGCCCGCGAGGAGGGCGCGCATGCCCGTGGGATCGTCCTCGAAGGGGACGTCGCCGTCGTGCGGGCTCACCGGAAACTCCTGGGGTATGGCGTGGTGCTGACGAGGTGGGACGTCATGACTCCCTCCCCGGTTCCATCGGCCGGTCCGTCGTGGGCGCGATCGCGGAGCCGTCTCGCGTGATCAAGGCCGCCAAGGCGGTGCGTCCGCGACTGCAGCGTGACTTCACGGTCCCCTCGGCGACACCGAGAATTTCGGCCGCCTCGGCCACGGGGACGGCGTGCATGTCGACCAGGATGAGCGCCGCTCGCTGGGCTTCGGGTAGTGACGCCAGGGCCGCATGCACATCGAGCCGGGTCTCCAGCTGGCTGTGCGCATCCTTGCCGTCGGTGAGGTCGAACTCGGGGAGTTCCGAGGTCGGCCGCTCGCGCCGCAGCCGGTCCAGGCACGCGTTGACGACGATCCGGTGTAGCCAGGTCGTCACGGCCGCGTCGCCTCGATAGGAGGCGCTGCGCCGGAACGCCGAGATGAAGGCGTCCTGCACCGCGTCGGCGGCAAGTTCGCGGTTGCCGCAGGTCCGCATCGCGACGGCCCACATCCGATCCTTGTGCCGACGGAAGATCTCACCGAAGGCGTCCGGGTCACCGGCCAAGTGGAGTTGCATCAACTCGCGGTCGGTGCGCTCCAGCAGCGTGGCGGCGTCGGTCGTCATGGCCCGGGTCGGCTAACCGAAAACGCTGATCTCGCCCAAGGTCGCGCGGTAGGAGCCGTCGGCCACCTGAGGCGCGCTGGTGAACCACACGATGATGTATCGCCCCGATGTCGCTCCATCGGTCGTGATGCTGACGTCGCCCTTGACCTCGCCGTCGGCGGCGCCGATCTTGGTGGCTCCGGCCTTGTCGGGCTCGTTGCCGAGATAGATCTCGAAGCTCGACGGTGTGGGCAGCGACAGGTTGATCTTGGTCGGCGTGACGACCTGACCCATGTCGAGCAGGACGCCGACGCCGGACTTCAGCCCCGCGAAGCCCGGCCCCTGGTAGCCCTCGGTCTGCCAGTAGGAATTGGGGTCCTCGTCGTAGACCTTGGCGGCGAGCGCGTTGTTTTCGTTGCCACCGCCCTCGGGGTCATAGCCGGTCGCCGCCGAGATGGCCAGCGGGCTGGTCTCGCCCGGCTTGTCGGCGGTCGGGGGTGCCGAGGAGGTCGTGGCAGACCGCCGTGGCGTCGTCTCACCCAGGATCGCACCGAGGTCGGTGTTGGAGCCGATCTTTGAGGCGCCCAGGATGCCAAGGGCACCCGCGATCACGACGAAAGCGGCGAACAACGCCAGAACGACCCCCTTCTGCGCCGAGGTCGGCGGAGCCCCGGCCTCGGCCGGGAGGAGGGGGGCAGGCGGCTCATACTCCTGTTGTTGCGGCGTCTGATCGATGGACACCTCGCGGGCGGCCTCGTCGTCACGGATCGCCTGCTTGAGCGTGCGGTGCTCCTGCAGCGCGCGTCCGGTGGTCGCGGTGGTCAACCCCTTCAGGCGACCCACCAGAGAGCCGCCAGCGTTCTCCGTCTCCCCTTCTGCCGTCGTATCTGCTTGCGGGGCAAGGGATTTCGAGACGTCAGGCTTCCCGGCGGGAACCTGGACAGGGGCGGGCACCTGGGCTGGGGCGGCTGTCGTGTCAGTGGTGTCCGCGGCCTCCGTTGGGGAGTCCGTCGATTCGTCGCCGGTGTGGTCGTTTCGGCCGATGCCGAGCCAGACGCGCAGGCGGGCGGCCGGCGGCCGCGGCGACGCCCGAGACGGCGGCACCGACGGCGGCACCGACGGCAGTGGCTCCAGCGGCTGTGGCTCCAGCAGCAGCGGTCGCTCCGGCTCCACTCGCCTCCGCGCTGACGGTGACGGCGTCATCACTAGAGGCGCCTGCCACAACAGCGGCCTCGGGTTTGGTGGCGTCGGGGTCGGTGAGGTCCACCGTCCGCGGGACCGTTGTTTCGACGGACTCCGACGACTCCGTGGTCATGCTCGCCACTGGGGCCGGGCGAAGGTCTATCGGCACCGTCGGGTTGCTGTCGGTCCCGTCATCCGTGGTATCCGGCTGCGCGAGGCCCGGCATACCGGCCCACGGGGCGATCTGGCTGGCATAGTCCGCCGGGCTTGACGGCCCGAGGCCTTCGCTCAGCGTTTGCCGACAGATCGTGTCGAGGTCGGCGGGCACGCCGACAGCGATCTCGGACGGCCGCGGGACGCCCCCAAAGATCCGCGGCGCCGGCTCCAACCGGGTGGTGGCGCCGTGCGGCCAGCGGCCGGTCAGCCCGGCATACGCCAGGGCTACGAGGCCCTGCGCGTCGCGGCGCAGCGCCCGAGGCCCGCCGATGTGGTCGTGCCCGGCCAGCGCGGCCTGGGTCGCAAGACCGGCGACCTTGACACCACCATCGGGCATCACCAGCAGGCTCTCCGGCGTCAGTGAGAGATGGTGCAGGCCGCGAACCTGGCCCGCGTCCAGCGCGAGGGCCGCTTCGCCGGTGATCCGGCGGACCTCGTCGGCGTCGAGCCCGCCGCGAGCCGCGAGTTGGCCCAGCGTGTGGGCGCCGTCGAGTGATTCCTCGGCAAAGAACGCGACGCCATTGGCCCGCCCGGCCTCAAGAATGCGCGCGAGGCGGTCGTTGTCGAGACCGCGGGCGCGGTGGGCGGCGTCGAGGACGGCGAGCGCCTGCGGGTGATCGTCCGGGAGGACGACCAGGACGACGGCGTCGCCGGTGGTGCCGTCGGACCCGGTCCACGACTCGGCACCGGCATGCTCGCCCAGCAGGCGGTGCGCGATGTAGCGATCGGCGACGACCGCTCCGGGGACCAGGGCAGGCACGAGTTTCGGCTCCCTCCGAGAGCGTTCGGCCGTGGCGGGGTCACCCCGGCCTCGGTCATCCTAGTTCGGCGACGTTGTTGGAGCCGGTCGGCTCGCGGGAGGCTGGCGATCAGCGGCGCACGCGCCGAAGCACCGGAGCGAGGAGCTCGCCGACCTCCGCAACCCGCATCCGGTGTGCGAATGACCAGGTCAGGGACAGATAGAGCCCTCCCATCACGGCCAAGGCGACCAACTGCAGGAGGCGAGATTCGCTCAGGTGGGAGCGGAGCATCCATACGGGGGCCACAGTGAGGGCGGCAGCGGCGAGGCTGGCGACGATCAGGCGGACATAGGTCCGCAGCGTTAACCCCAGGCGCAGCGGCCCGAGCTTGCGGCGCAACAACTCCAGCCCGTATGCCGCGGCCGCCAGATTGCTCACCGTCTGACCGACACCCACCCAGATGCCGGTGTAGCGGACGGGCCCGATAGCCGCATACAGGTTGATGGCGGTGGCCAGGACGGTGACGACGATCTGGAGTCGGAAGGGGGTTTTGGCGTCCTCGTAGGCATAGAAGGCGCGGTTGACGAGGTAGAGCCAGCCGAAGGGCACGAGCCCGACCAGCATCGCGGTGAGGATGCCGGCTACGGCATTGGTCTTGGCCAGCGGCTCGCCGAAGAAGAAGATCGCCGTCACCATGGGGGCGAAGACGAACCCGGCGACGCTGATCGGCACGAGGATGGGCGCGGGCATACGCAATCCCCGGTTGAAGTCGGCGACGACGTCGCGGGTCTTGCCGGCGTGCGCCGAGGCCGACATCCGGGTAAACAGCGCCGTGGCGAGCGAGACCGTCACCAAAGAGTGCGGCAGCATGAAAAGCAAGAAGGCGTAGTCGTAGGACGCCTTCCCGGCCGCCACGATGTGCTCCTGGTCGGCCAGTCTCGTCGCCCGGGTCAGCACCTGGCTCGTGACGACGAAGCCGACTTGGCTCAGCAGGACGGCGAGGAAGGACCAGAAGGCGACCCGGGAGGCGCCGCCGAGTCCGACGCCGCGAAATCCCCAGCGCGGCCGATAGCGGAAACCAATGCGCCGCAACGGAATGATCAGGCAGACGCCCTGCGCCACGATTGACAGGGTCGCGGTGCCCGCGAGCAACCAGATCATGCCCGCGTTCCAGTCCCCCGGCGCGGCCTGCAACGGCAGACCACCGAACCGGAAGGCCAGGAGGCCGCCGAGGGCCACGACATTCGCCAGCACCGGCGCCCACATATAGGCGGCGAAGTGCCCGCGGGCGTTCAGGACATTGCCGAGCAAGGTGTAGAGCCCGTAGAAGAAGATCTGCGGCAGGCACAGGAAGGCGAACGCGACGGCAAGGCTGCGAGCCTGGGCATCCTGGGTGTCGCTCATGACCCACACGAGGCCAGGAGCGGCCAGGGTCGCGACCAGGGTCAGTCCGGCCATCAACGCCAACGACAAGGTGATGAGGCGATCCACATAGGCCTCGCCGGCCTCGCCCTGGGTGGACGCCTTGACGATCTGGGGGACGAGCACCGACTGCAGAATCCCGCCGGCGACCAGCAGGTTGATGTTGTTGGGCAGGGTGTTGGCGACCGAGAACGCGTCCGCGGTCAAGCCGGTCACGCCCACCACGGCGGCGAGTTGCTGGGTGCGGACGAGCCCGAGGACGCGGGAGACCAGCGTCCCCGAGGCCATGATGGCGCTGGAGCGAGCGACCCCGTCCCCGCTCATGCCGCGCGCCGCCGACGTCGTCGGGCCACGCCCAGGACCAGCAGGATTCCCGCTACGCCGCCCATCGACCAGTAGATCCAATCTCCCGTCGGCCGCACGCGGACCGTCACCGTCGTTGCCGCGCCGACCATCGACCCATCCCGAGCCGACAGGGAGGCGCGAATGGGCACGCTACCGGCCGCGAGCGCGGTGGCCCGCACCGCCACGACGGCCTTCGAGCGCGGACCGATGTCGACCGCATCGGCGGCTTGTTCAACGCGCAGGAGTCCGGTCTGGGGGCGCAGGACGACCTTCAGCCCGGTCAGGGCGACGTCGAGGTTGTTGGTGACGGTCAGTTGGAGACGACCGGTGTCTGCGAAGAAGTTGATCGTCTCGGGGGTGACCTGAACGGCGCCGCGGGCCGTCGCTCCCGCCGTGCGCAGGCGGCGCATCTGCCCCTGGAACTCGGGCAGGTCGGCGCGCCAACGCGCCGAAAATAGCTGATCGAGGGCCTCGGTCCATAGCGCCGATTGCTCGGCGCCGTCGACGCGCACCTTGGCGGTGACGGCGATGTCGTCGAGCGCATCGCTGAGATAGGCGAGCCGGCCGCTCGTCATCGCCGGGCGGGCCAGGACCTGCGGGTCCGTGGGCATCGGGGTCGGTATGGCCGTGTGCTCGCCCACGTCCGTTGGCGTCACGTCCGCAACCTGCTCGCCGTCGGCGGTCGTGGTGAGCAACTCGGTCAGTCCGGCGGTGCGGGTCCATGGAGCCGACGCCAGGCGGCCCAGCGCGACGCCGAGTCCCATCGAGTCAACGCCCCGGGGTGCGGCGATGAGGATCTCCCGGTCTCGCGTCGGGTCTTGCGCATAGGCGGCCAGGGAGTCCGCCAGGAGCCGCTGGCCGGTGACGACGCCGATCTCGTCGTCCTGGCCGAGATCGAGGAGGGCGTTGCTGAGGGCGTCGTCGTAGGCGAGGACCGGCACCCCGTCAGCAGTCCGCCAAGCGGCACCGCCGGCGCCCTCGGCGGCTGGCGTGCTGGAGGCCCGCCCGAGCAGGGCACCGATCGTGCCCTCGGGCATCAGCGGCGCGAGTTCCTGGGCCCGCTGCGTGCTCAGCAGCCCGTCCGCGGGCCAGACGATGTCGTCGCGGCAGCCAGCGAAGTCACCGCCAGCGCGGCCGCCACCGACGAGACTGCGCACGCGTGCCGTCGCCTCGCGGATGCCGAGTCCGGCCACGAGGTCGGCGTCACCGACCGGCAGCACCGTGCAATCGTCGCCGGCGACGGCCTTGGTCAGCGCTTCCCGGAAGGCGCGCCGCGCCACCACCTCGGCCTTCTGCTCCGGGCCGATCCGATCCCACGCCGCGCCTGCCGGGGCCTCCACCGGGCGGGCGTCCGGGATGTCGGCGGGCGCGTCGATGAGCGTCGGGTCGATGGCCCAGATCACCGGCTTGTCGGCAGCTGCGGCCAATTGCTGCGTCAGCCGCCCCTCCGGTCCGATCTCCGCCAGCCAGGCGTCGAGCCGTGCGGCCCCGTAGTCGCCGAACATCGCCCGATGCGGACGCAAGGTGACCGGAAGCAGGAGGATCTCGTGAAGACGAGCGTCGCTGGGGGGCGAGCCCGCGGCATACGTGATGAAGGTGGGGAGTTGGGTGCCGCCGGCATCAAGGGCGATCGGGAGGGCGGCAAAGCTGTCGCCGAGGGAGTCGGTCAGTCGGTGGCGCACGACGAACGCGCGGCTGGCGCCGGGGGCGATCGTGCCCGCGAGGTCGTCGGTGTCCCACGACTGCAAGTCGCTCCGCGCGGTTCCGCCGGCCCACGCCCAGACGTCTCGGCGGTCCTTCAGGGGTGATTCACTGCCGGACAAGCGCACGGTCGGGGCGGCGATGGCGGCGCTGGAGTTGTTGACGACCTCCCCGCGCACGACGACCTGGGTCTTGGGCCCGGCCAGCGTCGGTGTGAGGCCGGTGATCCGGATCGTGGGCCCGGCCACGCCCGCGCGCACTAGGGAGTCGGCGCGAACGAGGGAAGCGGCGGCGGGGGCAGGCGCAGAGGATGCCGGGAGGCTCGCCATACCGCCCATCAGCACGCCTAGGAGGGCGCCGAGCACAGCCCGCGAGCGCGCGCTCCTGCTCACTCGTCCCCGGCGAGCCGTTGCCAGGCCTCCCGTGCGATCCGGCGCTCGTTGGGGAAGGTCAGGTGGCGATGCGCGTGTTCCAGGGGCAGCCAGGCGACATCGACGGCCTCTTGGTCGGGGTCGTTGTCGATGGTGAGGTAGCCGCCGGTCGCCTCCAGCAGGTAGTGGTGCACGAACTTGTGCACGCGGCGCTCGCCAGTGGCGAACCAGTAGTCGATGGTGCCCAGCTTGATCAGCACGCGCGCCTCGATGCCGGTCTCCTCTGCGACCTCGCGAGCGGCGGTCTCGCACAACGTTTCCCCGCGCTCGATGTGGCCCTTGGGCAGGCACCATTCGAGGCGGCCGGCGCGGTTGCGGCGGGCGATGACGGCGATCCGCGCCATACCGTTGTGAATGTCGACGACGACCCCGCCCGCCGAGCGCTCCTCAACGGCCGGCAGGCGACGCTGCGGCTGGTCGTGGGCGGGGGCGGTCATGGGGTCACTCTAGATGGCCATCAGGTGGCCTCTCCGGGAAGCGCGGTCGAGTTGTGCTCGCATTCGCCGATACCGTTGGACATCGTGAACTCGCCCTTCTCGCAGGCACTTCAGCGTGCTGTTGCGACTCTTGGCCCCTCCCTGGGCCTGCTGTCCGACCTCGGCGACCGGTTCGTTGAGGCGGGTCATGAGCTCGCCTTGGTCGGCGGGCCGGTGCGTGATGCCTTCCTCGGGCGCACCAGCGCCGACCTGGACCTGACGACGAGTGCGAGTCCGGAGGAGACCGAGCGAATCCTGGCCGCGTGGGGCGAGACGACCTGGGACATCGGGCGCGCCTTCGGCACCATCGGGACGGTCCGGCGGGGTACGACGGTGGAGGTCACGACCTATCGCGCAGACGCCTACGACCGGCAGTCCCGCAAGCCGATCGTCGCGTTCGGCGACAACCTGGAGGACGACCTCCGTCGCCGCGACTTCACGGTCAATGCGATGGCGCTGCGGCTGCCGTCGCTGGAGTTCGTCGATCCGTATGGCGGTCTGGCCGACCTCGCCGCGAAGCGGCTGCGGACACCGGCCCCGGCTCCGGTGTCGTTCGCCGACGACCCCCTGCGGATGATGCGGGCGGCGCGGTTCGGCGCGCACCTGGAGTTGGTGCCGTCGGCCGAGGTGTATGCCGCGATGCGTGAGTTGGCGCCATCGATCAAGATCGTCTCGGCGGAGCGGGTGCGGGACGAACTCAGCAAGCTGCTGCTGGCCCCTTCACCGCGGCCGGGTCTGCGGCTGCTGGTCGACACGGGATTAGCCGATCACATTCTCCCGGAGCTGCCCGCGCTGCGGTTGGAGATCGACGAGCACCACCGGCACAAGGACGTCTACGAGCACTCGCTGACGGTCCTTGATCAGGCGATCGCGCTGGAGGGCCCTGCGACCGGGCCGCCGGAGAGCGTGCCCGGCCCGGACCTGGTGTTGCGACTCGCGGCGCTCCTGCACGACATCGGCAAACCCAAGACACGGCGCTTCGAGGCGGGCGGGGGCGTCTCCTTCCACCACCACGAGATGGTGGGCGCGAAGCTGACGAAGGCCCGCCTGCGCGCGCTGCGCTTCGACAAGGAAACCGTCAACGCCGTCTCCCGGCTGGTGGAGTTGCACTTGCGCTTCCACGGCTACGGCGATGGCGCGTGGACCGACTCCGCGGTCCGCCGGTATGTCACCGATGCCGGACCGCTGCTGGCCCGCCTCCACCGGCTCACCCGGGCCGACTGCACGACGCGCAACGCACGCAAGGCGCGTCGCCTCGCGGCGACCTATGACGAACTGGAGCGGCGCATCGCGCGATTGCAGGAAGAGGAGGAACTCGCGGCGGTCCGTCCGGAACTCAACGGGCACGAGATTGCCGAGATCCTCGGCATACGACCTGGTCCGGTATTGGGGAAGGCCTATTCATTCCTGCTCTCGGTGCGCTTGGATGACGGGCCCATCGGCAAGGAGGCCGCGGCCGACCGTCTGCGTGCGTGGTGGGCGGAACAAGAAAAGACGTGATCAGATCGGCGCGCCCGGGGGGGCTGCGCCGGACGCCGTTGCCGAGTACGTTCGAGCCATGTCGATCGAGATTTCGCGTTCCCCGCGTCGCCGGGTGGCCCGGCCGCTGACGTTGCGGCTGCTGACAATTCTGGCGACGTGCGTCGCGATGCTGGCCGGGGGCATGGCGCCCGGCTGGGCGGGTGCGCCGGCGGATAGCAAGGCGGGCGAATGGCGACTGCCTGCGCCGAGCGGGGATCGGAGCTTCGTCGGTGAGCATCGCGTCTTCGTGGTCCCGGCGTATTGGTCCGGCAGCGCGCCGGACCCGCTCGACCAAACCAGCGTCAGCACGCGCATCGCGGAGGCGAGTTCCTACTACAGCGCGATCTCGGGCGGACGGATGACGGCCAAGCTCGGGTGGGTCTCCGGCTGGCAGAAGCTCAACCTGACCTCCGCCCAGGCCGGCTCGTGTGATCTCGCCGCGATCGGCGATGCCGTGCGGGCGATCGTCGGCAGCGCCGGCAGGCGCGATCACCTCGTCATCTACCTGGACAACGAGGCGGCGTGCGATTTCACCGACTACGAGGTTCCCGGGCTCACCGACAAGGGCGACGGGCTGACGTTCTCCAATGGGGTGATCAGCGGTGATCTCTTCCGCCGGGTCATCTCGATCAATTCGCGCGCGGCGAGCACGGGCTCCCTGGACTGCGCCGAGGGGGCCACCCCGGTGCCGCTGTCCTCGACCTGTGAATACCGGGACCGGACCGATCCCTGGGATCCGACGAGCGTCCACTCCTACGGCCCGATCGGTATGCCGATGGCGGACTCCCTCGCCCGCTTCGGCTTGATCTCGGCCAGCGACTACCCCGCGGCGACCACGGGCGAGAACGCCACCTTCACGATCGCCCCGTTGACCGCCGCCAGCGGCACGCGCGGCTTCTACTTCGACGAGGACGGCTACCGCTATCACGTCGACTATCGAGTTCCGTCGGGGCAGGACGCGTGGATCGATGACCGCACTCTGGTGATCAATGGGGTGCCGCGCACCGACCCGGGCGGCGGCGTGATCGTGCATCGGCAATTGCTCGGAAGCGAGATCGGCAACCGGGAGTTGCTCGACTTCCATCCTGACGCGGTGCGGGCCAATGTCAACCGCCACCCGGGCCTGGAGGCCGGGGAGAGTTACACCGCACCCGGCTCCGCGTGGGCGCTGAAGGTGGAATCCGCCGACTCGACCTCGGCGAAGGTCAGCCTGAGCTTCCCGGTGCTGTCCAAGGTCATTCGGTGGAGCGGCGCCGACCGGTTCGCCACGTCGGCCACCATCTCGGCGCGCAACTATCCGGCCGGGGCCCCCGTCGCGTTCATCGCGTCGGGGCGGGTCTACACCGACGCGCTATCCGGTGCGCCGGTGGCGGGCAAGAGCAAGGGCCCGGTGCTGCTGGTCGACACTGACGCGATCCCGGATGTGGTGCGTACGGAGTTGCGCCGGCTGGCACCCGCGAAGATCGTCGTGCTCGGTGGCCCGGCGACGATCTCCAGCACCGTCGAGTCGCAACTGGACGCCTACACCACCGGCGCGGTCGAGCGGTGGAGCGGACCCGATCGCTTCTCGACGTCGGCGATGATCTCGCAACAGAGCTACCCGACCGGGGTCGGCACGGCCTATATCGCCTCCGGCCGGGTGTTCACCGACGCGCTCTCCGGGGCCCCGGTGGCCGGGAAGAACAAGGGGCCGGTGCTCCTCGTAGACACCAATGCGCTTCCCAGCGACATCGCCAATGAGCTGGTGCGGCTCCGTCCCGGCCGCATCGTGGTGCTCGGTGGCCCGGCGACGATTTCCCCCGCCGTCGAGGCCCGACTGGCCACGATCGCGCCGACCGAGCGGTGGTCCGGAGATGATCGCTTCGCCACCTCCGTGGCGATCACCTCGAAGTCCTACAGCCCGGGCGTCGGGACGCTCTACATCGCCTCCGGGCGCGTCTACACCGACGCGCTGTCTGGGGCACCCGTCGCAGGTATGACGTCGAGCCCCGTCCTGCTGGTCGACACCTCGGCGATCCCCTCGTCGGTCGGGGCCGAGATTGCGCGGCTGCGGCCCGGACGCATCGTGATCTTCGGCGGGCCAGCGACGGTCTCGACGGGTGTCCAGGCGGCCTTGGCTGGCTACCTTTCGTAGCCCAGGCCCGGGACACAGTTACTCGGGATCGCTTGGGTGTGGGAGATTGTGCCCGTGATCGAGGTCGGCGCCGCCACCCACACCGGACTGGTCCGCAGCGGCAATGAGGATGCCGCCCTCGCGGCATACCCGGTGTTCGTCGTTGCCGACGGCATGGGCGGGCACGCCGCGGGTGAGGTGGCGAGTGCGCTGGTCGTCGGCGCGCTCGCGGACCTGCCCGCCGACCCGACACTGGAGGATGTCGTCGACCAGGTCCTTGAGGCCAACCGGCGCGTGCGCGAGGGCGGTCGCGAGCCCGGTCAGGGCGGGATGGGGACGACCGTGACCGGCGTCGTGGCGCTCGGCGACGGGTCGTGGGCGCTGATCAATGTCGGCGATTCGCGCGTCCTGCTCAGCCGGGGTGGGGAGTTGCGGCAACTCACGACGGACCACTCCGAGGTCCAGGAACTGGTCGATCTCGGAATTCTCGCGCCTGACGAGGCAGCGGTGCACCCGATGCGGCACGTCATCACCCGCTCCCTTGGGGCATTCGACGAGGTCGAGGTGGACAACGAGCGACTCCACCTCGTGCCGGGTGACCGGCTCTTGGTGTGCTCGGACGGGCTCACCGATGAAGTGGCCCCCGATGAGATCTATTGGGTGCTCGACACCGCGCAGTCGCCGCAGGAGGCGGCCGACGCCCTCGTGACCGCCGCCCTGACGCACGGCGGTCACGACAACGTGACGGTGATCGTGCTCGACATCCTCGTGGACGCTTCCCCGGCCGGCTGAGGTTGCCCGGCGGCTGTCAGCGCCAGGCATTAGGGTCTCGCCATGCCCAGCGATCGGGTCGCCCGGGGATTTGGGGAGGTATGCATGCGCGTCAGGTTCCGAGCCAGCACCGTGGCGATGTTGGCGGCATGGGTGACCGTGGTTTTCGGTGGGGTGCCGGCGTCGAGTTCGGCGATGTCCTCGCACGACCGGGCGTCGGGGGCGCAGGCGTCGGTCATCGCGGTCGATCCGCCACCGGGCGGCGCGGCGGATCGGGAGCGACCGGCGGGGCTCCCGGACTACTTCGTCAGCGAGCGAGATGGCACTCGCCGGGGTGCCGATTTCACCGACTTGGCGGCACCGCGGACGGCGGAGCCGGGCATGCACGAGGTGCTCGTCGTCCCGCTCTACTACAGTGCCAAGCCCTCGACCACCGCCGATGAGCTTCGTGAAGCCATCGCAGGCACCGACGACTACTACAACACCGCCACACGGGGAGGCATCCGCTTCCGGACGGCAGACGTCAAGCCATGGTCCAAGATCGAGCTGACCCAGTTCGACATCGACAACTGCAATGAGACGCCATTCCTGGTTGCCGCGCGCAAGCTGGCCGGGACCTATCAGACCGACGGCACGCATCACCTGGTCGCCTACATGCAGAACCTGCCGAGTTGTTGGTGGGGCGGGCTGGCCACCATCGGCACCGGCGAGTACGAGAGCTTTGCGTGGATCAATGGCTACACCTCGCCGCAGCTGTGGGCGCACGAGTTCGGGCACAACCTCGGGCTCTATCACAGCGGCTCGATCTATTGCGCCGACGGCAATGACACCGTCCCGCTCTCCGACGACTGCCACCAACAGACCTACGCCGATCCGTGGGAGCTGATGGGCAATGAGTCGCGGGGCATGATCTCCGCCGAGAATCTCCGTCGGATCGGGATGCTGACGCCGCAGTCCAGCACAGTCGCCAATGTGGACCGGGAGGTCACGATCGCGCCGCTGACATCGGCGTCTGGGCTGCGCGACGTGAGCTTCACCGACGGCGCGAGCACTTATCACCTCGAGTACCGCACCGCGACCGGCCTCGACTCGTGGATCAACACCAACTCCTACACCGGGCCGGGCGGCGTCCGGCTGACCTATCCCGGTGGCGGGATCGTCGTGCGCCGCGAGTTGCCCGACTTCGGTCAGTTCGGCGAGCAGGACGTCATCGACTTCCACCCCGACGATGACTGGTATGCCGCGGAGCGTCACCCCGGGATGGAGCCGGGTGAGTCCTACACCTTCCCCAGCGGGCGGGTCCGCCTCGACTTCCTGTCGGCCAGTTCTGCGGGGGCGCGGGTGCGCATCTCGTATCCCCGCGCCGACGGCGTGTTCCGGCTGAGTGGAGCCAACCGCTACGAGGCGGCCGTGTCGATCAGCAAGGCGCACTTCGAGGTCGGGGTGAAGACGCTCTATATCGCCTCGGGTGAGGTGTTCACCGACGCGCTTTCGGGCGCCGCGGTCGCCGGCCGGGCGGGTGCGCCGCTGCTGCTCGTGGCCAAGGACCACCTCCCCAGCGTCGTGCGCGCAGAGATTCACCGGCTGCAACCCGAGCGCATCGTCGTGCTCGGTGGGCCGGCCACCGTCAATGACGATGTCTTCAACATCTTGACCACCTGGGGCGCCCCGGTGACGCGCTTCTCGGGCGCCGACCGCTACGAGACCTCGGTGGCCATCGCGAAGGCCAACTACCAGCCCGGTGTGCCGGTGGCCTTCATCGCCTCCGGGAAGATGTTCCCCGACGCGCTGTCTGCGGCTCCGGTCGCCGGCAAGGTCGGCGGCCCGGTGCTGCTGGTGCCCGGAGACGCGATTCCCACGACGACGGCGGCGGAGTTGCGACGGTTGGCACCACAGCGCATTGTCGTCCTCGGTGGCACGTCGACGATCGATGCCGCGACCGAGACCGCTTTGGCGGGTTTCACGACGGGCGCGGTGGAGCGGTGGTCGGGCGCCGACCGTTACGAGGTGTCGGCGTTGACGTCCCGGCAGTCGTTCCCCTCCGGGGCCGACATCGCCTATGTCGCCTCGGGGCTGGTGTTCCCGGACTCGCTGTCCGGTGCGCCAGTGGCCGGTATGGCGCCGGGCCCTCTTCTGTTGGTGCGCACCGACCGGATCCCCGATTCGGTGGCGGCGGAGCTGACGCGACTGCGGCCCAAGGCGATTGTCGTGCTCGGCGGAACGGCGAGCGTCCGGAGCGTGGTGTCCGAGCAATTGAAAGCCTTCATCCGCTGAGGGTCGGTTGACCGCGGGGCAGATTGGGACTCGGGCTCGGCCCGCCTAGGCTTGTCTCAAGGGGGGCTGCCCGGGCGCCGGGCAGAGAAGTTTCTGCCAAAGGAGTCTTCCGTTGTCCACTCGTGCGCGACGCTCACGCGCTCTGCTTGTCTCCGCCACTGCCGCGCTATCCCTTGGGGTGCTGGCCGCCCCGGCTGGCGCACTCTCGCCGTCGGCAACTATGCCCAGCCAGATCGGGGCCGACCGGTCGGTGCCCCCTGCCGCGGGCGTTGAGCGGTGGGCCGCTGGCGTGGAGCGGTGGGCGGGAGCCGATCGGTATGCGACCTCCGCGGCTATCTCGGAGCGCAGCTTCCACCCGGGTGTCAGCGTCGCCTATGTGACCTCGGGTTTGGTCTTCACCGACGCGCTGTCGGGTGCGCCGGTCGCCGCGCGGAGCGGCAGCCCGGTGTTGCTCGTGCGGCCCGACGCGATCCCGAGCGCGATCGCCACCGAGTTGGAGCGGCTGCGCCCCTCCCGGATCGTGGTGCTCGGCGGGTCCAATAGCGTCAGCGTGGAGGTCGAGCACGCGCTCACCCGCTTCGCCGGCGATGGAGGGGTGGTGCGCATCGACGGCGTCGATCGCTTTGATGCCTCCGCGGCCATCTCGCGGTCCGCCTTTGCCCCGGGCGTCAAGGTCGCCTTCATAACCTCCGGGCGCAAGTTCACCGACGCCCTCTCCGTCGCCCCGGTTGCCGGACGCGGCGGCAACCCGGTCCTGCTCGTCGAGCACGAGAGCCTGCCGGGCGTCATCGCGACAGAACTGCGGCGGCTGCGCCCGGGCCGGATCGTGGTGCTGGGCGGCAATGGCTCGGTCCGCGACAGCGTCGTTGACCAGCTGCGGCAGTTCACCTCCGGTCCCGTGCCGCGTTGGGCCGGAAGTGACCGCTACGAGACCTCGGCTGCGATCTCCCGCGCGTCCTTCGCCCCCGGAGTGCGGGTCGCCTTCATCGCCTCGGGCGAGGTCTTCAGCGACGCCCTCTCCGGGGCCCCGGTGGCCGGGGTCTCCGGCAGCCCCATGTTGCTCGTGTCACCCACGCGCATCCCGGAGTCCATCCGGACCGAGCTCGCCCGCCTGCGACCCCAGCGCATCGTCGTCCTCGGGGGGACAAGCACGATCAGCGCTGGGGTCGAAGCCGACCTCGCGGCATACGTCTCGTAACTCGACGGGCGCGGGTCAGCGGGGCTCGGTGCCCGCGATGAACGCCTCCAGACGGGCGCGTCCCTCGGTGTCCTCGCGCTGCTCCGGCGGGGACTTCATCAGGTATGCCGCGGCCGACAGCAGCGGGCCACCGACGCCGCGGTCCTTGGCGATCTTCGCCGCGCGAATGGCGTCGATGATGATGCCGGCGGAGTTCGGGGAGTCCCAGACCTCCAGCTTGTACTCCAGGTTCAGCGGCACGTCGCCGAACGCGCGGCCTTCGAGACGGACATACGCCCACTTGCGGTCATCGAGCCACGCGACATAGTCGGACGGGCCGATGTGGACATTGCGGTCCTCCTTCTTGCCGGCCAGCGGGCCGTTGAGGTTGGAGGTGACAGCCTGGGTCTTGGAGATCTTCTTGGACTCCAGCCGCTCGCGCTCCAGCATGTTCTTGAAGTCCATGTTGCCGCCGACGTTGAGCTGATAGGTGCGATCCAGCACGACACCGCGGTCCTCGAAGAGCTTCGCCATCACGCGGTGCGTGATCGTCGCGCCGACCTGAGACTTGATGTCATCGCCGATGACCGGCACGCCGGCGGCCTCAAACTTCGCCGCCCACTCCGGGTCGGAGGCGATGAAGACCGGCAGCGCGTTGACGAAGGCCACGCCGGCGTCGATTGCGCACTGGGCATAGAACTTGTCGGCCTCTTCGGAACCCACCGGCAGGTAGGACACGAGCACGTCGACCTTGGCATCGCGCAGCGCGGCAACGACATCGACGGGCTCGGCCGCAGACTCATCAATGGTCAGGCGGTAGTACTTGCCGAGCCCGTCGAGCGTGTGACCGCGCTGGACCGTGACGCCCGTGGTGGGGACGTCGGCGATCTTGATCGTGTTGTTCTCCGAGGAGTTGATGGCCTCGGCGAGGTCCTTGCCGACCTTCTTGTCGTCGACGTCGAAGGCCGCGACGAACTCGACGTCCTTGACGTGGTAGTCGCCGAAGGTGACGTGCATCAGGCCCGGGACGGTGCCGGACGGGTCGGCATCGCGGTAGTAGTGAACGCCCTGGACGAGCGAACTCGCGCAGTTGCCGACGCCGACGATGGCGACGCGGATCGAACCCATGGTGGTGCTCCTTAGGTGGTGATGGGTTAGTTGGGCGCGCCCAACCGCGGGGGTTGGAACGCGGGGTGGTTCGGGTCAGTGAGGGTGCCGGGGGTCGAGGAGGATCCGCGCTCGGCAGCGATGAGTTCGGCGAGCCAGCGCAGGTCCCGGACCAGGCTTTCTTCCGTATGCCGCGTCAGCAGCCGGCTCCATGAGTCACCGCTCGCGGCGTCCCGGCGGATGGCGGCGAGGCGTTCCTCGAGCCGGGCCTGGCGGCCCTGCAGGATGCGCAGTCGGGCGGTGCCCTCCGTGCGTGCGAAGAAGGCGAGGCGCAGGGCAAAACTCTCGTCGTCGTATGCCGCGTCGTCCCCTCCGCCGGCCAACTCGCCAAAGCGGGCTCGGCCATGCTCGGTCAGCTCGTAGACGATCCGCGGCCGGCGAGATGTGTTTGGGCCGTCGGTTGACCGCTCGACGAGGTAGCCCTCCTCGACCAGCCCACGAAGGGCGGGATAGAGAGTGCCGAAGGAGAGGGCGCGGAACGGGCCGATCGCGAGGTCGAGGCGCTTGCGCACCTCATACCCATGCATTGGGGCCTCGTGCAGGAGGCCCAGGACGGCGAAATCAAGCAGTTGCTGTCGTTTCGTCGCCATCCCGCCTCCTTGTTGCGTGTCGATATATCGAGCCGATACATGCAGCATACTAACAAAGGTCATGGTTTGTCATGTTCTGGGCAAATGAGAGAATGTCCTGACATAACTTGACTGGCAAGCGTCCGAGGCGGGATGCTTGTGGCCACCCCACGCGCCGACTGCGGCTCGTGCCTGCCCGAGGAGGAACTGCCCATGTCCGGCACGCTTGGTGCGCTCGACGGCCGAATCGCCGCCGCCCCAATTTCCTGGGGGATCTGTGAGGTCCCCGGCTGGGGCGAGATGATGCCGTCCGAGCGAGTGCTGGGCGAGATGCGCGAGCTTGGGCTGCCCGCAACGGAGCTGGGCGCTCCGGGCTTCCTGCCCGAGGCTGAGCCGGAGTTGAGTGAGCTGCTCGGGCGTTACGGGCTGGCGATGATCGGCGGCTTCGTGCCGCTCGTCCTGCACGATCCGGCCCAGCGGGCTGACGCGCTCGCGCGGGCGACCGCCGTGGCGAAGCTGTTCCAGGCCGCCGGGGGCACCCGCTTTGTCACCGCGCTAGTGCAGGACTACGACTGGTCGACGCCCGTGCCGCCCACGGCGGACGACATGAAGATCGTCGGCGAAGGGCTCCGCGAAGTCGACGCCATCTGCGCGGCGCACGGCCTGGTCCAGGTGCTCCATCCGCACGTCGGAACCATCGTCGAGACTGCCGCCGATGTCGCGCTGGCGCTGGAGCACACCGATGTCGCCTGGTGCCTCGACACCGGCCACCTGCAGATCGGCGGCGTGGACCCGGTCGCCTTCGCCAAGGAGTACGGCCACCGAGTGGGCCACGTGCACCTCAAGGATGTCGACGTCGCAACGGCCGATCGTGTCGTCTCCGGCGAACTGACCCTGCTGCAGGGGGTGCAGGCCGGGATGTTCCGGGCGCTCGGGACCGGCGATGTCGCCATCGACGATGCGGTCGTCGCGCTGGAGGAAAGCGGCTACCAAGGTTGGTATGTCCTGGAGCAGGACATCGCCCTCACCACTGGACTGCCGGCCGAGGGCACCGGCCCCATCGATGACGTCCGGGCCTGCCTGGACTACCTGCGCACCACTGTCGTCCCGCGCCTCCCCTGACTCACCTTTAAACGACGTTTGGCGGGCCGGGACCCGCCGAAGGTCGTACTGAGCGTTCAGGGATTGACGCGTCGCAGACCAGGTGCCCCGTCGAAGTCCGCGTCGATGGAGACGATCTCCGTGAAGCCCAGGGCCAGCGCGGTGGCCGCGTGGATGGCATCCCGCCCGCGGAGATCGCCTCCCGCGGCAAGCTGCCGGGCGCTGCGCCAGACGTCGAGGGAAAAGTCGTGGGCGACCACGCTGGCCTCCAGGGCAACAACTTCGGCGAGGGCCTGCTCGCGGGACGTGCGGCGCAGCCGGTGAAAGAGCACCTCCTGCAAGGCTTCGACACTGCAATGGAGCGGTCGGTTCTCTGCCGCTGCCCGCGCGAGGAAGGCACGGCAGCGAGGTCGCCAGGCCGATTCAGCCCTCATCGCATAGATGGGGATCGTGGAGTCGATGAACCAGCTCAAGACCGGTCCCCCGGAGCCGCGAGCACGACCCGGTCGAACTGCTCATCGAGTTCGGACGCGAGGTCGCCAGGGCTTTGCACCTGGTCGGGGCCTGGGCTCTCGGTCAGGGCCAGGAAGACCTCGACTCCCTCGGTCCAGGAATGCTCCGGCTCCAAGTAACGGTCCAAGGCGTCGCGGACTACGGCGTTGACGCTGCGGCCGCTGCGCCCCGCCTCCGCCGCGACCCGGTCGTACTGATCGTGACTGAGCAGCAACTGGAGGCGACGTTCAAGAACTGACATCGCCACAGCATACACATGCAGTGTGTATGTGCTAGACGGTGCTCAGCGCTCAGAGGTAGGGGCGCTGGGCTGCCTTGGCGGCGACGTGCTCGGCATACGCCTGCTGGGTCGAGGAGAGGGTGGAGACCTCGGCGACGGGGACGTCCCACCACGCGGTGCCCGGCGGGTTGGGGCCGAGCAGGTCAGTCTCGATGTAGAGCACCGTCGTCCGCTCGGCCGCGCGGGCCTTCTCCCAGTTCGCGCGGAACTCGGCAATTCCATTGCAGCGCAACACATCTGCGCCCCAGGAAGCGGCGTTGGCGGCGAGGTCGAGGGGCACTTCCGCGCCGTCCAGTCGGCCGGTGCCACCATCGCGCATGCGGTATGCCGTGCCGAACCGCTGCGAGCCGCGCGACTGTGAGAGGGCGCCGATGGAGGCGAAGCCGTGGTTCTGCAGCAGGACGATGATGACCTTCAGGCCCTCGGAGACAAGCGTCGCGATCTCCATCGGGAGCATTTGATAGGTGCCATCGCCGACGATCGCGACGACCTCGTGCTCATCGCCGACCGCGAGCTTGACGCCCAGCGCGGCGGGGATCTCATAGCCCATGCACGAGAAGGCGTACTCGACGTGGTATTGGCTGGGAGTCGTTGCGCGCCATAGGCATTGGAGATCGCCGGGCATCGAGCCGGCCGCATTGATGACAACATCTTCGGGGGCCATCAGCTCGTTCAGCGCGCCGAAAACTTCGGTCTGCGCGGGCAACGGCGCGTGGTCGCGGTGATAACACGCGTCCACCTCGCGCTGCCACGCGGCGTCGAGATCGATGGCCCGCTGCCGGTATGCCGCGTCGACCTCCCATCCGGCCAGCGCGTCGGTGAGCGCCGTGAGCGCCTCGCGGGCATCGGCCTGGAGCATCGTCGCGCCGTGCTTGGCCGCGTCGAAACCGAGGGTATTGATATTGACGAAGCGGACGTCCTCCGCGGCGAAGATCGTGTGGCTCGCCGTCGTGAAGTCCGAATAGCGCGTGCCGATGCCGATAACGACATCCGCTTCTGCCGCAAGGGCATTCGCCGCGGATGTGCCGGTCGATCCGACACCACCGACGGCGCTCGGGTGATCCCAGTTGATCGCGCCCTTGCCGGCGTGGGTGTCGGCGACCGGGATGCCGGTGGCCGCCGCAAACCCTCGCAGCTGCTCCGACGCCTCCGAATACACGACGCCGCCACCGGCGACGATCAGCGGCCGCTTGGCGCTGCGAATCACGTCTACGGCCCGCGCGAGCGCCGCCGCCTCGGGCACCTGGCGAGCGATATGCCACGTGCGCTCGGCAAAGAAGGCGAGCGGCCAGTCATACGCCTCGGCTTGCACATCCTGAGGGAGGGCGATGGTGACGGCGCCGGTGTCGGCCGGGTCGGTCAGGACGCGCATCGCGTTCATCAGCGAGGGCATGAGCTGCTCGGGCCGAGTGATCCGGTCGAAGAAGCGCGAGACCGGGCGGAAGCAGTCAGTGACCGCGGTGTCGAGCGTCTGCGGCGATTCCAGTTGCTGCAGAACGGGATCGGGCAGCCGGCTGGCGAATTGGTCGGACGGAAAGAGCAGGACCGGAATCCGATTGGTGGTCGCGAGCGCCGCGCCGGTGATCATATTGGTGGCGCCGGGCCCGATCGACGTCGTCACCGCCATGACCTGGGTGCGATTGCGCGCGCGGGCAAAGCCGGTGGCCGCGTGCACACCGCTCTGCTCATTGCGAATCAGGTAATAGGGGACGTGGCCATGGGCGAGCGGGTCGACTCCCTCGCCACCCTTCGCGGCGACGCTCTCCTCATAGGCCACCTGGTCTTGCAGCAGGGCCTGGCCAACACCGCAGACATTGCCGTGGCCGAAGATCCCGAACATCCCGGTCACGAGGCGTTGCCGCTGGCCGTCCCGCTCCGAATACTGCGCGCCGAGGAAGCGAATGACGGCTTGGGCGACGGTCAACCGGACGGTCTGGCTCATGTCTGCAGTCTCTCTGGTGGAAGCGGGGTATGCGGACTCGGGTCGCCTCAGGGGGCCGGGATGAGGACGTCGCGCACGATCTGGTCGAGCTCCTCATCCGCCGCGAGGAACTGCCGCAGCGTCTTGCGCGTGGCACCGAAGGTGTCGAACTCCGCGGTCGTCATACCGTCCGGCTCGTAGGCGCGGCGGAAGTCGGGGAAGGCGCGCTCAAGGCGGTCGATGATGGCGGGGTCGACGGGGATCTGCATCCGGTCGACGGGCTCTATGCCGGTGGCCTGAATCTTCTCCTGCCACGCGAACGGCGGGGAGATGACGACATCGCCGCCGACGAACTCGCTCCACTGCGCCGTGTTGCGGAAGGCCGCGGACAGCAGGCGGGAGCGATAGCCGCGCTCCTGGAAGATGCCGTATGCCCGCTTGAAGGCGGCGATGCCGGCCCATTCCAGATCGCCCTCCTCCAGGACGACATCATTCTCGACCTGGCCGCGCGCGGCGAGGTCCTTGAGCCAGTCGTCGAGGCGGCCGACCATGATCGTGACGACATGCCCCATCTGTGAGATGTCGTATCCGGCGGCGGCGCGCTGGTCCATGCCGCGCTCGATCGCCTCCGCTGCCGCGAGTGCCTGCGGGACCGAAAACGACACAGTGACATTGATATTTACGCCACGCGCGACGGCGTCCTCGATGGCTTCGACACCCGTCGCGGTTGCCGGGATCTTGACGATGATGTTGGGGGCGAGGGAGGCGAAGTACTCGGCCTGGTCAGCCAACGCCTTGGGGCTTCGGGCCAGGCGCGGATCGGTCTGCATTGAGAGCCGGCCATTGCGGCCGTTGTGCTCGGGGAAGATCGGCGCGAGCTGCTGCGCCGCTTCGAGGGAGATCTCCTCAACGACCTGCCATCCGATCTCGGACTCGGTGGCGGTGGGCTTCTCGGCGGCGATCTCGCCCATCCGGGCCGTCCAGCGCGGCAGGTCGTTCTTGATGCACTGCACCGCAATGACCGGATTGCAGGTGGCGCCCACCGCACCCCAGGCGATCGACTGCGCCAGTTCGCGCGGGTCGGCGCTGTCGTTCCACAGCACGGTGTCCCCGCGACGGGTCATTTGCTCGAGCGGGCTGGTGTGGTCGGTCACGAGAAATCCCCTTGAGATGGTGGACGTGGCGCTCTCATAATGACAGAATGTCAGAACATTTGCCAAGGCCGCCGGTCGCCCGGTGACCTCGACACCCCGGAGGACCCATGCCCGTCGCAGAGCTGCCCGTCGCCGTCATCGGCGCCGGCTGGATGGGTCACGTTCATGCCCGGTCGTATGCCCGCGCGGTCCAGCATTGGCCGGACCTGCCCCTGCGTCCGCGGGTCGTCGCCGTGGCCGAGGCGGTTCCGAGCGCGGCGCAGGCCTTCGCCGCGGCCCACGGCGATGTCGCGGTGCACGAGGACTGGCGGGCGGTGCTCGCCGACCCGGACATCGCCGCGGTCAGCGTCACCGCCCCCAACTTTCTCCACCGCGAGATCGGCATCGCCGTCGCGGAAGCGGGGAAGCACCTGTGGATCGAGAAGCCGGTCGGCCTGGCCCGCGCCGACGCCGAGGCCGTCCGCGATGCCGTGGAAGCCAATGGCGTCGTTGGGTGCGTCGGGTTCAACTACCGGAATGTACCGGCCGTCGCGCGCGCCCGCCGCATCATCGGCGAGGGGGCGATCGGCGTGCCGACCCATGCCCGCGTCCAGCTCTTCACCGACTATGCCGCGCATCCGGGCAGCCCCTTCGGGTGGCGGTATGCCGTGGCTCGTGGCGGCCACGGCGTCCTCGGCGACCTCGCCTCGCACGGCGTCGATCTGCTTCGATTCGTCCTTGGAGACGTGGATTCCCTTGTTGCACAAACAGCTATCCACATCCCGAAGCGGCCGCTGGTCGAGGCGCAGGGCCACTACTCGGTGGTCGACACCGACGATCCCAACGTCGAGTTCGGCGACGTCGAGAACGAGGACTATGTCGTCGCGCTCCTGCGGATGCGCGGGGGCGCACTCGCCGTGTGCGAGGCCAACCGAGCAGCCGTCGGGGAGCAGAACAACTACGCCCTCGAAGTCCACGGGACAAAGGGGCTGATTCGCTGGGACTTCCGGCGCCCGGGTGAGCTGGCCGTGTCCAGTGGCACGGCATACGCGGGACAACCGACGGCGACCGTCTTCAGCGAGCCGGGGGACGGGGAGTATGCCGCGTTCCAGCCCGGGGCGGGCATCGCCATGGGCTATGACGACACCAAGGTCGTCGAGGCCCGCAACTTCCTGACCGCCATTGCCGAGGGGCACGTCGGCGGATCCGCCGAGGGCGCGCACGCGACCCTCGCCGACGCCGTCGCCAGCGCCACGGCCCTCGATGCGATGGTCAATTCACACGACTCCGGAAAGTGGGTTCACCTGTCATGACGCGGGATGCGGGTTTCGCCGTTTCCACCGATCGCCCCGAGGTAGTGCGGCGCATCGGGCTTCTCGGCTGCGGCCGGATCGGCCGGTTGCACGCGAGTTTGCTGACCGAGCTTGCCGGCTTCGAGTTGGTCGCGGTGGCCGATGTCGCCGAGGCGGCCGCCGCCGGTGTCGCCGAGTCCACCGGAGCGCGCGTCGAGAGCATCGACGGACTGCTCGCCGCCGACGACATCGACACGGTCGCGATTTGCACAAGCACCGACACCCATGTCGATCTGGTGCTGCGGGCAGCGGCCGCCGGGAAGGCGATCTTCTGCGAGAAGCCGATCAGCCTCGACTACGCCCTGGTCGACCAGGCCATGACGGCGGTCGAGGCGGCGGGTGTCCCGTTCATGATCGGGTTCAACCGGCGCTTCGACCCGGGCCACCGGTCGGTGCGCGATGCCGTGGCGAATGGGACTGTGGGAGA
Source organism: Nostocoides jenkinsii Ben 74 (assembly GCF_001046875.1). Classification (GTDB taxonomy): domain Bacteria; phylum Actinomycetota; class Actinomycetes; order Actinomycetales; family Dermatophilaceae; genus Nostocoides_A; species Nostocoides_A jenkinsii. The sequence goes on along the minus strand of NZ_HF571038.1, from coordinate 1,457,131 downwards.
GCTTCATACGTTGCGGATCACCAGCCGGGACCCGGCCCCACCGCCGCCGGAGTATGTCGCCGTGTCCGGTGGAATCTTCCTTGACATGGTCATTCACGATTTCGACATGGCGCCCTATGTCGTGGGCAGCCCGGTGGCCGAGGTGTATGCCCGCGGCGCCGTCCGGGTCGATCCGCGCATCGGTGAGGCCGGCGACATCGACACCGCCGTCAGCGTCCTGGTCCACGAGGACGGCACGCTGACCACCATCGACAACAGCCGCGAGGCGGTCTATGGCTTTGATCAGCGGGTCGAGGCCTTCGGCTCCGGCGGTATGGCCGTGTCCGACAACCCGGCGCGCCACGCGGGCTGGAGCATCGGGCGCGACCGCCGTACGAGCGAGCCGCTGCCGTGGTTCTTCCTGGATCGCTACCTGGAGTCGTATCGGCAGGAGTGGCGCGCCTTCCACGCCTATCTCAGCGGTGCCGGCGGCTCGCCCGCGGGGACCGATGCCGCGCGTGCGTGCACCAAAGTCGCTCTGGCAGCGGGCAAGTCGTGGCGCGAAGGTCGCCCGGTCCGCGTCTCCGAGATCGGCTGACAGTGGCCCGCATCGCTCTCACCGGGGCGACCGGATTCATTGGCGGGACCGTCGCGGCGGTGCTCTCCGCGCGCGGTCACGACGTTCTGTGCTTGACCCGGCGACCGGTGGACCTGCCGTGGCCGTCGCAGGTGGTTGACTTCGCGGACGTCGAGGACCTGTCGCGTGCGGTGGCGGATCGTGATGCCGTCGCGCACCTCGCGATCTTTAATGACTTCCACGGCATGTATGCAGATCGCCGCGCCGCCTACGACGGTTATGTCGGGCTCACGCGGCGCATCCTGGATGCGGCCAATGCCGTGGGCGCGCGGGTGGGTTATGTGTCGACCGACTGGGTCTTCGACGGCACTGGACACCTCGTGGATGAGGACGAGACGCCGAACCCGGTCAACCTCTATGGCTATCTCAAGACCGCCTCGGAACTCGTTGTCCTGCATCGGGCTTCGTCCGGTTTCGTGGCCCGGGTCGGCGGGGTCCAGGGGTTGCATCAGACCCAGGCTGCGGGGCCGCGGAGCCAGGATGTGGGCTTCGGCTACTTCGTCCTGGCGCTTGTGGATGCGCTCCGCTCGGGCGAGCGGTTCACCGTCTGGGAGGACCCGGCGATCAATTCCGTGGCGACCCCGATCGTCTCGGCGGAGATCGGTGCACTCCTCGGCTTGGCGTTCGACGCGGGGGCTGAGGGTGTGTTGCACTTCGCCGGCGGCACGGCGGTGACGCGCCGCGAGTTGGCCGAAGCGACGTGTCGGGTCTTCGGTCTCGACGTAGCGCAGGTCGACTTCGCGCCGCCCCCGGACTCCGCTCGGTTGCCGGCCCCGGTGCCCTACGACACGAGCATGTCGGGAGCCCGGACGGCTGCCCTACTGGGCACCACGACGTGGCCCATCGAGGACCAATTAGGTTCCCTCGCAGCGGAACTCGCACACGGCATACCCGTCCCCTTGAGTTGAGTGTCGCCTCATGTTCAGCGTCGTCAGGAGACAGCGTGACCGATCCCGGCAGTCCATTCGTCCTCGCCGCCTCGGCCGAGATGCTGTTCGTCGATCTGCCGATGGAGCGGCGCATTCGGCGCCTGCACGACGCCGGCTTCCACGTCGAGATCTGGGATTGGCGTCGTCACGACCTGGACCGGTTAGCGCGGCTGCATCGCGACGGCGTGACCTTCACGTCGATGACCGGCTACATCCGCGGCACCCTCGGCGATCGCGCCGGTGCGGACGAACTGCTCGCCACCGCGGCGGAATCGATCCCGGTCGCACGACGGATCGGCGCCTGGGCGCTCAACCTGCATGGCACCGGACTCGACGATCGCGGCCTACCGGTCGTCGCGCTGCCCGAGGGGCAGGAGCCGGACGCCGCGATGTGGGAGCAAGCGCACGAAACCCTCACGCGCATCGCTGAACTCGGCGCGCGCGAGGGTGTCACCTTCGTGCTGGAGAACCTCAACCGTGCCGTCGACCACCCCGGCGTCCCGTTCGCGGCCGCCGCCGACACGCTGGCGCTCGTGTCGGCCGTCGACAGCCCCCACCTCCGGCTGAACCTCGACCTCTATCACGCGCAGATTGGCGAGGGGAATCTCATCGACCTCTGCCGGCGCGCCCTGCCGTGGATCGGTGAGATTCAGGTCGCCGACGTCCCCGGCCGGTGCGAGCCGGGAACCGGCGAGATCAACTACCCGGGCGTCGCTCGTGCCCTGGCCGACATGGGGTATGCCGGTGTGGTCGGCCTGGAGTCCTTCGCCTCCGGCGACCCCGCCGCCGCCCTCGCCGCCTTCCGCGCTGCCTTCGGCGCTGCCTTCGGCTGACGCGCTATTGAGCGCAGTTATGCATAACTATGAACTGTGATGACACTGCGTGATCCAGGATTCATAAACTTTGAAACTTATGCGTGTCGCGTGCTGCTCCCCGGCGCTCGTCAGCGCTCGTAGACCGTCACGTCGAAGGCGTATTGGTCGAAGCGGTAGCAGTGATCGCCGTACTCGACCGGGGCGCCGTCCGCGGCATACGCACGGCGGCTCATCGTGAGAAGAGGATCGCCGCTGGCGAGTCCGAGCAACTTGCGCTCGCGCGCGCTCGGCCGGCGGGCGCCGATGGTCTGGTGCGCGACGGCGGGGTGGGCGCCGAGGGTGCGCAGCGCGGCATACAGCGAGCCGTTAGTGACGTCGTCCAAACTCAGCTCGGCGAATCGCGGGGGAAGCCAGTTGTGCATGACCGCCGTGGGAATGTCGCCGGCGGAGCGCAGGCGCTCGATGTGCAGCAGGGGGGTGTCCTCGGGGAGTCCGAGGGCGAGGGCGGCGACCTCGTTCGTCACGCCCGGGTCGAAGGCGAGGACTCGCGTCGTCGGTCGCTGGCCGCGGCGATCCATGTCGTCATACAGGCTCGTGAGTTCGTCGCGGCGATGGATGACGGTGCTCGCGACCGTGGTGCCGACGCCACGACGGCGCACAAGCAGGCCGCGGGAGACGAGTTCGGCGATTGCGCGGCGCACGGTCGGCCGCGACAAGTCGAGCCGCTCGGCGAGGGCCACCTCGTTTTCGAACGCGTCGCCAGGCTGCAAGCGGCCGCTCTCGATGGCGGCGGTCAGCTGCTCGGCGAGCTGGTGATAGAGCGGGACCGGGCTGCCGCGGTCGATGGCGACGGGGATCAGTTGCACAAAGCCAAGGATATGTCAGTAGGTGCGAACAAAGGCGCTCGAAAATGTTCTAACAAAGTGCGGCAAGCAGGTATGCTGAGCGACGCCCCGGAGTGACCCGGGAAAGCCTGCGGACGGAGGGTCATGCCAACAGCCAGCACCGAGGTGCTTGCCATCGGACGCGTCGGTGTCGACCTCTATCCGAAGGAGTCGGGACGCGGTCTGGCGGAGGTTTCGACCTTCGAGAAGTTCCTGGGCGGAAGCGCCGGCAACGTGGCTGTCGCCGCCGCGCGCTACGGCCATACTGCGGCCCTGATCTCACGCACGGGTGCTGATCCGTTCGGCGACTTCGTGCGAAACAGCCTGCGCGAGTTCGGCGTTCACATCGAGTATGTCCGTGCCGACCCAACGCTGCCGACGCCGGTGACATTCTGCGAACTGTTCCCGCCGGACACCTTCCCGCTCTACTTTTATCGTTATCCGACTGCCCCTGACCTGCGCATCGGTCCCGGCGAGATTCCCCCGGTGGCAGTGCGCGACGCGCGCCTGTTCTGGGCGACGCTCACCGGCCTCTCCGCCGAGCCGAGCCGCAGCGCGCATGAGGAGGCGTGGGAGCTGCGGGGGAGGGCGCGGCATACGGTCATCGATTTGGACTATCGCGACGTCTTTTGGCTGACGGAAGCGGATGCCACTCGCGCCGCCGAGTCGGCGCTCGGCGCCAGCACCGTGGCCGTCGGCAACCTTGAAGAGTGCCGCGTGGCCGTGGGCGAGACCGAGGCCGGCCGTGCGGCCGAAGCCCTGCTGGAGCGCGGCATCGAGTTGGCGATCGTCAAGCAGGGGCCACGTGGGGTCCTGGCGGCCACCGCCGACGAGCGAATCGAGATCCCCGCGCAGGGCGTGGAGGTCGTCAACGGGTTGGGGGCCGGCGACGCGTTCGGCGGCGCGATCTGCCACGGCCTGCTCTCCGGCTGGGGACTGGAGCGGATGATCCGGTTCGCCTCCGCGGCCGGGGCGCACGTCGCCGCCCGTCTCGAATGTGCGGCAGCCATGCCGACCGATGCCGACGTCGAGGCTCTCCTCGCAGGCGGCCGCGACCAGTGACCACGATCGACCGAGCGGGATTGGTGAGCACCCGACTACGGACCCCGGACGCCATCGCGGCGGCCTGGGACGCACGTCGACCAGGTGCTGTGCCCGGCGATGGGCGACTCCTGATCATCGCCGCCGACCATCCCGCGCGAGGGGCGCTCGGCGTGCGCGAAGCCGGTATGGCGATGGCCGACCGCGTCGACCTCCTCACCCGGATCGCCGTCGCACTTGGTCGGCCCGGCGTCGATGGCGTCCTCGCCACGCCCGACGTCCTTGAGGACCTCCTCCTGCTCGGGCTGTTGGACGACCGTCTGGTCTTCGGATCGATGAATCGTGGTGGGCTGCAAGGGGCGAGCTTCGAATTCGACGACCGGTTCACGGCATACGACCCGGCGTCGATTGCCGCCCACGGACTCGACGGCGGCAAGATGCTGACCCGCATCGCCCTTGACGATCCGGCCACCGCACCCACTCTGCAATCGTGCGGCGCTGCCGTCACCGACCTCGCGTCGCGAGGGCTGTTTGCGATGGTCGAGCCCTTCCTCAGTGACCGCGGGCCGGACGGCCGGGCCCGCAACCTCCTGGACCCGGATTCCGTGATCCGCTCGATCCACATCGCCGCAGGACTCGGCGCCACCAGCGCGCGCACGATCCTGAAGTTGCCCGTCGTCCCGGAGATGTCCCGCGTTCTAGACGCCACGACCTTGCCCACGCTGCTGCTCGGGGGCGATCCCGGCCCCGATCCGGCGGCGACTCGCGCGGGCTGGCGATTGGCCCTGGCGCACCCGTCGGCGGTGGGTCTCGTGGCGGGCCGGGTGCTGCTCTACCCGCAGGATGATGATGTGGCGACCGCCGTCGACGCGGCCGCCAAACTGGTGCACGGCTGAACTGCTGAATTGAGGCTGACGATGAGTATGGGCAGTGACAACACGCGGTGGGTTCGCCTAGCCGGGAGCACGACAGATGCCCTGTGGGACACCACGATCGGCGACGCCGTCGATGGCTGGGTGCACACCGGCCTGCTCACGGCGCGCCTCGACCCGGGTGACACGCGGGAGGTCGACCTGGCCACCCACGAAGCCGTGGTCGTCCCCCTGGCCAGCGGAGTTCGGCTCACCGTGACCCACGAGGGCCAGACGCAGGACATCGTTCTCGAGGGCCGCGAGTCCGTATGGAGCGGGCCCACCGATGTCGCCTACGTGCCGCGGGGAGCCACTCTGACGTTGACCGCCGAGGCCCGCGCCGAAATCGCCGTCTGTCTCGCCGCCGACACCACCACCGAGCCTGGGCCACCGCCGAATCGCGTTGCGGCGCAGGATGTCCCGGTCGAACTGCGGGGCGCTGGCATCGCCTCCCGGCAAGTCCGCAACTTCGGCGTGCCCGGCGTCCTGGATGCCCGCCGGATGATCGCCTGCGAGGTCATCACCCCCGCCGGCAACTGGTCGTCCTGGCCGCCCCACAAGCACGACACCGAGCGGCCCGGCGTCGAGACGGAACTCGAGGAGATCTACTACTTCCGCACCCGTTCCACCGATCCCCGCGGCACCGATCCGATGGGATACCAGCGGGTGTATGCCGCGGGCGCGCGTCCCATCGATGTCCTCGCCGAGGTGCGTTCCGGGGATGTCGTGCTCGTTCCACACGGCTGGCACGGCCCGGCGATCGCCGCCCCCAATGCGGACCTCTATTACCTGAATGTGATGGCTGGCCCAGGGCCCGAGCGCGCGTGGCTGATCTGCGATGACCCCGCCCATGCGTGGGTGCGCGAGTCCTGGACCACCACCGCCATCGACCCGCGCCTGCTCTGAACTTCTGAAAACGACACGCACAGAAAGGCTTTCCCCCATGCGCATCGGCATCACCGGTACCGGCCGGATTGGCGCCTTCCACGCCAAGACCCTCCTCGGCGTCCCGGGCGTCGACGGACTCGTGGTGACCGACGTCGTGCCCGAGTCCGCCGCCAAGGTCGCCGCCGACCTCGGCCAGACCGCCGTCCCGGATCTCGACGCCGTCCTGGCGGCAGGGGTCGACGCGCTTGTCGTCACCTCCTCGTCCCCCGGACACGCTCCCGCTGTCCGCGCGGGGCTCGCCGCGGGCATACCCATCTTCTGTGAGAAGCCGGTTGCCGCGGAGCTGGGTGAGGCCATCGAACTCGCCCGCCTCGAAGCCGCCGCCAGCACCCCGGTGCACATCGGCTTCCAGCGACGCTTTGACGCCGGCTACCGTCGGCTGCGGGACGCGGTTCAGTCCGGTGAACTGGGCTTCGTCCACTCCATTCGCGCGGCGACGCACGACCAGGCACCGCCGCACGCGGCATACATTCCGACCTCGGGTGGGCTGTTCCGCGACTGTTCGGTGCACGACTTCGATATCGTGCGCTTCGTCAGCGGCCGAGAGGTCGCCTCGGTGTTCGCCACCGGCGGCAACAAGGGCGCCGAGTTCTTCCGCGAGGCCGGTGATGTCGACACGGGCGCGGCCATCCTGACTCTCGACGACGGCACGATGGTGACTGTGACTGCGACGCGCTACAACGGCGCCGGCCATGACGTGCGGATGGAGGTCCACGGCAGCACCGGCTCGATGGCCGCCGGACTCGACGACACGCTGGCGATCCGCTCGGCGCAGCCCGGCGCCACCTTCCCGGCCGGGCCCGCCCATCAGTCGTTCATGGAGCGCTTCCAGCCGGCGTATGTCGCGGAGCTGACCTACTTCGTGGACGTCGCCCGCGGCGTGGCACCCTCCCCGTGCACCGTCGCCGACGGCCTCGCCGCCGCCCGGATCGCCGAGGCCGCCCAGCGCTCGAAGGACTCGGGCACCGTCGTCACCCTGACGGAGATCCCCGGGCTTCGAACTTGAGCACGCCTTACGCACTTGAGCACGCCTTACAAGGCGTGC
>NZ_HF571038.1:1436461-1449842 GCF_001046875.1 Nostocoides jenkinsii Ben 74 | reverse complement strand
GTCGACCCATAGCGGGCACGTCGACCCATAGCGGGCACGGATATTGGAGCCCGGCCAGCCCCTTCGGCTCGACGATCTGAGGCTCAGAGATCCAGGTCGGGCTCGGGCGGATCGAGATAGCCATCCGCAGCCGCGGCGCGGAGGGCATCGGCCGGACCGTTGACGGGTCGACCGAGGTCGCGATAGCGCGCACAGATGCGGTTCAGATAGGTCACGACCGTGGACATGGCGATGGGCGGGTCCATCTTGCTGCCGATGACCTTGCGGGGGAGTCCGCTTTCGAGCAGCTCGAGGACCTCGCGCTCTCGTTTGGCCAGATGCGGAGCCATGCGGTCGTCGTTGACCAGCAGATGTGCGAGTTCGCTGGAGACCGCAAAGTCGCCCGCGTGGACCTGGCGCAACACATCGATGATGGATTCAGGTGCATCTGACTTCAGGATGACCCCTTGGGCCCCCGCCGTCACGGCATCACGGATCGGGATGGGCCGGATATCCGAGGTGAGGATGACGCTGCGGATGTCCTGCTCCGCGAGCCAGGCGATGCCGTCCCCGGAGGTGCTGTCGTCATGCAAGTGGAGGTCATAGAGCACGACATCGGGTGCGACGGGGCTCGACTCCAGCAGTGCCCGCAACGTGTCATAGGACGATGCCGAGCCCAACCACTCGAACTCTGGACCGAGTCGGGTCAGGATCGCGGCGATTCCCTCGACGACCACGGGGTGGTCATCGACGGCGGCCAGTCGGATCGTCTCGGTGGTCACCCGGCTTGTCCCCAATCACTGGTCGTCGCGAGGGATGGCGACGTCCCATCATTGAACTCGACGGCACGCCGCGGCGCGAGTCCTCCCAAACAAGGGCACTCGCCTAGGCAGTCAGGCCCACCGGCGAACACACCCTTGGCCGGGCCTGGAGGGTGAATCCCTTGGGCATCAGCGTCAGGCGCTCGGTCACCTTCAACTCATAGCCTGGGTCCGCGACCAGGTCGAAGCGGTGCAGCAGGCGCGCCAACACCAGCACCGCCTCGTGTATGGCGAACTGCCGCCCGATGCACGCCCGCACCCCCGCGCCGAACGGGAGATAACTGTGGGCGGGGCGGGCCCGGACCCGGTCCGGGAGGAAGTTGTCGGGATCGAACCGGTCGGGGTGGGCTCCCCATACGGTGGGATCGCGGTGGACGCTGGGGAGGAAGACGATCACCCAGTCTTGCGGCATCATCGCGTAACCGCCGAGTGTCGTCGGCTGCCGCGGCGAGCGGGTGAAGCCGGGCGCCGTCGGCCACAGGCGCAGAGTCTCATCCAGCACGCGGCGCAGGTAGCGAAACTTCGGGACCTGCTCGAAGGTCGGGCGGGCGGCCGGGTCCGGGCCGAGGATCTCGTCGGTCTCGGCCTGCGCCTTGGCCATCACCTCCGGGTCGTGACTGAGGAACCACAACGCGAACGACAAGGCGCCGGACGTGGTTTCGTGACCGGCAGTGAGGAAGGTCAGGATTTGGTCGCGGACATTCGTGACGTCGAGCCGGGCTCCCGACCCATCCTGAGCCGTATGGAGCATCCGCCCCAGCAGGTCCTCCTCGCCGTCGTGGCGGGGGCCGAGCGCGAGGCGAGCCGTGATGATCGGATCGATGACCGCATTCAACCGGCGGCTGATGTCGCGGGCGCGCCGGTTGTGCACGGCGCTGACGAGTCCGCCTAAGGGCAGAGCCTGCAGAGCCGAATTGAGCGAGGCGTGTCTGAGGGAGTCGACCATCGCCACGACATAGGGATCGGTCCCGCTGGACTCGAACGTGCCGAAGCTGTGGCCGAAGGCAGTACGACCGATCGTCTCCAGCGTCATCCGAGTCAGGTCATCGGCCACCGACACGGGGCCCGCCGCGGACGCCCACTTCTCGACCAACGAATCGGCCACCGCGTTCATCGTCGCGTGATAGCGGCGCATCGCAGGCTTGGTGAAGGCGGGAACGAGCAGGTCGTGCGCCACGGCCCAATTGCGCTCATCGGTGTAGGCCGTGAACAGCCCGTCGCCGGCAAAGACGCGCAGCGCGTGGACCGACGGGGCGAGCGCCTTGTCGAAGGTCGTGTCGTCGCTGACCTGGGCACACAGGTCGGCGCTCAGGACGAAGACGAAGCGTTCCCGGTAGGCCTTGAACTCCACCAAGGGCGGCAGGTCGCGGCTGCGGGCGAGCAGGTTCTGCACGGGGGTCGTGGGGTCGGCATCCCGCTCGATGTCGCCGACGATCCGTCGCCGGCCGGGCGGGTGCGGGAGGCGTTGCCCGGACCAGGAGTTGCGCATCGTCCCATGATGGCGCAGGGGTCCGGTTGCTGCAGCGGTCGCAGGCCCCGGCTGTCGGAGACCCTGGCTGTCACCGGCCCCGGCTGTCGGCGGCGCCGGCAAGTGGGCACCCTCAGCAAGCGCACAGCCGCACCTGGCATATTCAGACGACGTGAGCGGACTCGGTTCGGCAACGCAACGTCAGTCCGCCCGGCGTGTGCTTCGCGGCACCCGGACCTTGACAACCATTTATGGGTTGGCCACGGTCACCTCGCTCTTCATGACGCTCCTATTGCGGGGCGCGGCCCGACAGCCGACCTTGGTGGAGAACCTCTTCGGACTGCTCAATGTGCCCGTCGCCCGCAGCTGGGTCTCGGTCGTCGTCCTCGCACTGGTGACGCGAGCCTTGTTGGGGCGCAAGCGGTTTGCGCTGTGGCTCGTCGCCATTTTCCAGGCGTATGCCGCATTCCTCGGCATCATCGCGCTCCTGCACTTCGCGCGGATGCCGATCCCGGTGCCGTGGGCGGCCCACGACGACCTCGGCCGCGTCCTCGACATCGTGTCGCTCGGGATCAGCGCCATCGCGCTGTGGTGGCTCTGGCACATCCGCTCGGCCTTCCCCGGCCGCCTGGTTCCCGGCTCGTGGCTGCGCGCTATCGCGGCCCTCGTCGTGGGCGGCGGCGTCACCCTGGCGGTGACCTGGGCGTGCCTGGAGATTGTGCACAAGGAGGTCACGCCCCGTGGTGTGGTGGTCGCCGTGCTGGCCGCCCTCGGCGACCCGGATTCGGTCCGCCACGGCCGGTTCGCGGCCGTGCCCGGCTGGGTGCTCGACGCCACCGCGATCCTCCTCAGCCTGACGATCATCGCCGCGGTAGCCCTCTTCCTCGGGGCCGCCCGGCACCGCACCCGGTGGTCCGGGGATCGGGAGGTCGAGATTCGGCGGCTCCTCGCGGCATACGGGGAAAATGACTCGCTTGGCTATTTCGCGACCCGTCGCGACAAGGACTCCTTGTTCGCCGCCGACGGTGAGGCCGTCGTGCTCTATCGTGTCATGGCGGGCGTGTCGCTCGCCTCGGGCGACCCGATCGGGCGCCGGGAGAGCTGGCCCTCGGCGATCGCCTTGTGGCTCGCCGAGGCACGCGAATATGGCTGGCTCCCAACGGTCCTCAGCGTCAGCGAGGAGGGTGCCAAGGCGTATGCCGCGGCGGGCTTCTCCGTCATTGCCATGGGTGACGAGGCGATCCTCGATCCGGCCCGCTTTGACTTGCGTCGCGCGTCGATGACGCCCGTGCGGCATGCGGCGCAGCGTGCCGCCCGGGCAGGTCTCACCGTGACCACTCACCGCCAAGGGGACCTTGCTCCGGAGGTGTTGCACGAGATCCTGGAACGCGCGGAAGTATGGCGCGGGGACGAGCCCGAGCGGGGCTTCTCGATGGCACTCAACCGCGAGGCCGACCCGGCCGATGCCCGCATTCTGTTTGCCACGGCGCGCGAGCCGCAGGGGAGCCTGGTCGGGTTGCTGTCTTTCGTTCCGTGGGGGCGGGCGGGGATCTCGTTGGACTTGATGCGGCGCTCGCCCGAGGCGCCGAATGGGGTCACCGAGTTGCTCGTGGCGCGCGTGATGGAGGACGTGTCGGGGCTCGGCATACGTCGGGTGTCCCTCAACTTCTGCATGTTCCGCGCGATCTTCGAGGACGCGACCCGGGTCGGCGCCGGCGGCATCACCCGCTTCAACGCCTCCGTCCTCGGCTTCTTCGATCGTTTCTGGCAACTCGAACGCCTCTATCGGTCCAATGCCAAGTTCGAGCCCGCGTGGTTCCCGCGCTTCCTGTGCTACCAGGACGCAATGTCGTTGCCGCACGCCGGGATTGCCTCCGCTTCGGCGGAGGGCTTCCTGCCGGCGCCGCCGTTCGCGCGCTTCTCGGGCGCGGGCGGCGGGATGTTGTCGGCGAGCGAGTTGGCCCAGGTCCGGGCGCTCGCGACGACTCCGGCCGCCGCAGCGGGCGCGATCGGTCCGCGACGGGGGGATCAAACCCGCCATCGGTATGCCGTGCTCGCCGACCTCGAGCGCGACGGCATCAGCGGCTACCCGGCCGCCGAGGAACCCCGGCCGACGCCCCTGGGCGAGTTGCCGGCGACGTGGTCCGAGGCGACCGAACTCGTCGTCGTCGGCCGGGTGCGCCGGGTGCGCGACCACGGGGGCGTGCTGTTCGTCGTCCTCACCGACGGCGGGCGCAGCATCCAACTGCTGCTGGACGCGGCCACGCTGGGGCGGGCTGCCCTGCGCCGTTTTGCCCACCTGATCAGCGGCGGTGACCTCCTGCGCGTCACCGGACGCCCCGGACGCTCGCGGACGGGCACGCCCAGCCTCCTCGTCGACGAGTGGACGATCGAGGCGAAGGCGCTGCACCCCATACCTTTTGAGGCGTTTGAGGATCCCGAGACGCGGTTGCGGCAGCGGTCGGTGGATCTCATCGTCCACCCTGAGCAGGCCGATCTCCTGCGGCAGCGCTCGGCCGTGGTCCGGGCGGTGCGCGCGAGCCTGGATTCCGCGGGCTACCTCGAGGTCGAGACGCCGATGCTGCAGAGCGTCCACGGCGGCGCGACGGCGCGGCCCTTCCAGACCTTCAGCAACGCCTATGGCGTCGACCTGTCCCTGCGAATCGCGCCCGAGCTGTATCTCAAGCGGCTGCTCGTCGGCGGACTCGGCCCGATCTATGAACTCGGCCGCAACTTCCGCAACGAGGGCGCGGATGCCACGCACAATCCGGAGTTCACGTCGCTGGAGGTCTATCGGCCGCACGCCGACTACGTGACGATGCGCCACCTCACCGAGGACCTGATCCGGTCCGCAGCCTCCTCCCTGTATGGCGCGCCCCGCCTCCCGATGCCCACGCCTGCTCAGGTTCGCGGCGGGCTCGCGGGAGTCGACTTCGTCGACGTGTCCGGGGAGTGGGCGTGCGTCCCTGTCCTCACCGCGGTGAGCGAGGCGGTGGGCCGGCCCATCACCATCGACACCGACATGGACATCCTGCTCGACCTGGCTCGCACGCATCACATCCCGGTTCGCGACGCGATGGGTCCGGGGGCGCTGATCGAGGAGTTGTATGCCGAGTTGGTCGAGCCGCACACGACCACCCCGACGTTCTATCTGGACTTCCCCCAAGAGACTTCGCCCCTGACCCGCCCGCACCGCACGTCCCCCGGCCTGGTGGAGCGGTGGGATCTGGTGATCGCCGGAATGGAGGTGGCCACGGCATACACCGAACTCACCGACCCGGTTGACCAGCGGCAGCGGCTGACCGAGCAATCGTTCAACGGCGCCGGCGGGGACGTGGAGGCGATGGAGGTAGATGAGGACTTCCTCGTCGCGATGGAGTCGGGCATGCCCCCGACGGGCGGGATGGGTATGGGGATCGACCGCCTGGTCATGCTCCTGACGAACACCTCCATTCGGGGGGTGCTGTCGTTCCCGTTCGTCCGGCCCCGGGTGTGATTGCTCTGTCTATGTCTCTCTATTAATGCATCAATATTATCGGATATTCAGCGATCAGGAGCGGATGAGCAGGCCGATGGCGGCGACTGCCGAGGCCAGCAGGATGGCGATGTCGAAGACGCCCTGGCTGATCCGCTTGATCGTCGCGTAACCCACCCACGCGCCGACCAGGATGGCGGGGGCGAGCATGGCGGCGCGGCTGAGGTCGCGCCAGTGCAGTAGGCCGAGCCCCAGCGAGAAGGGCACCTTGGACAGGTTGACGATGAGGAAGAACCACGCCATCGTGCCGACAAAGCGCTTCTTGTCCACGCCGGACGCGCTGAGGTAGAGCGTCATGACGGCCCCCGCGGCGTTGGCCGTCATCGTGGTGAAGCCGGCCCCGGCCCCCGCGCTCCAGGCCGCGATCGGATGCTCGTGCGCGCGGGAATCGCCCTGTGTCGGACGGGCTTTGAGCCACAGTTGGAGCGCGACGAGCACCAGGATGACCACCGAGATCGAGCGCTTGAGGAAGGTGTCGTCGACGATCCGCAGGAAGGCAGTGCCCAGGGCGATGCCCACCAGCACGGCCGGCATCAGCCGCCGGATGAGCGCCCAGTCACCGTCGTGCCGATAGTGCCAGCAGGCAATGACATCGCCCACGATCAACAGGACCAGGATCGCGGCGGTGGACTCCTTCGCGGGCAGGATGTCCGCGAAGATCGCCACGCTCAGCACGGCCAGCCCGCCGAGGGAGGTCTTGGAGAAACCGATGATGAGCGCGGCCAGCACCATCAGGATTGCCGTGCTCATCACGTGCCTCCGCTCACCGGGTGAGCGGCAATTATCCCGATCAGGCGGCGTCGGTGCCCGCGCGCTTCGCCGCCGAAGCCTCGATCTCGGCAAGCCGCTCGATGGCCTGGCGGCCAAAGACCTGCTGCTCGGTGATCGTGCGCTCGGCCCGCCCACGACCGATGAAGCTGACCGCCCAACTGATCAATGACGTCAGCCGGGACTTGAAGCCGATGATGTAGACGAGGTGGACGGCCAGCCAGGCCAGCCACGCGATGAAGCCGGTCAGGCGGATCGAGCCGATCTCGGCGATCGCGCGGAATCGGGAGATGGTCGCCATACTCCCCTTGTCGAAGTAGGTGAACGTGGCCCCGGTCGGCTCGCCCTTGAGGTGGCGGCGAATCTCCTTCGCGCTGTGGCGCGCCCCCTGGATCGCGACCTGAGCCACTCCGGGCAGCTTGTCCAGCGTCATCATGTCGCCGACGACGTGGATCTCCGGGTGGCCGACGAGGGTGAGGTCGGGTTGCACGGGGATGCGCCCGGCCCGGTCGACCTGGACGCCGACCTGGTCGGCGAGTTGCTTGGCGAGCGGGCTCGCCGCGACGCCTGCGGCCCAGACCTTGGTGACGGCCTCGATGCGCTCGTCGGTGGTCGTGCCGTCGGCGGCCTTTCGGCGCACGGTGATACCGCGCTCGTCGACGCCGGTGACCATCGCCTCCAGCCGCACGTCCACGCCGAGCTTCTCCAGGCTCTTCTTGGTGGCGTCCTGGAGCTTGGGGTGGAAGCTGCCGAGGACGCTGGGGGCGGCGTCGGCGAGGATGATCTTGGCGTCGGCGGGAGAGATGTGCCGGAAGTCGCGGCGCAGCGTCCGGTTGGACAACTCGACCAGTTGCCCGGCCATCTCGACTCCGGTGGGGCCGGCGCCGACCACCACGAAGGTCATCAGCGGACCGACCTCGTCGTGGCGGCCCTCCTTGGCCGCCACCTCGGCGAGCTCGAAGGCCCCGAAGATCCGGCCACGCAACTCCAGGGCGTCGTCGATGCTCTTCATACCCGGGGCGTACTCGGCGAATTCGTCGTGACCGAACCAGGACTGCGCAGCGCCCGCGGCAACGATCAGATAGTCGTAGGGCTGGGTGAACTGCTCGCCCACCAGGGAGGCCGTCACGGTCTGGGCGGTCACGTCGATCGCGGTGACCTCACCGAGCACGACGGTGGCGTTCTTCTGCTTGGCCAGCACTTCCCGCGTGGAGGGGGCAATCTCGCCCTGCGACAGGATGCCGGTGGCGACCTGATAGAGCAGCGGCTGGAACAGGTGGTGGCTTGTCTTGGCGATCAGCACCACGTCGACGTCGTCCTTGGCGAGGGCGCGGGCGGCGAACAGTCCACCGAATCCCGAGCCGATGATGACAACGGTGGGTCGCTTGGGTGAGGCGGTGCGCGCACTGTCCATGCCTAGGGCAACCGGGGGTCAGCGGCAGTTGTTCCGGTCTTCGAGAGTGAGAGCAGTCACGGCAGGTGCACGTCGCCGAGGTCGCCGCTGACTCGAGCCTGGTGGAGCTTGCCGCGCACCCGCTCGGCCACGGTCCACGGGTCGATGGTGTTGACGAACACATTCGTCCCGCCCTCGAAACCCGCGGGCGTATTGATGCGCCACTTGATGACGGCGCGCAGCGGCATGGGCAAACCCGGCATGGTGTGCGGTTGGTAGTGCCACTCCTCGTTCGTGGGAACGAGCGGGCCCGTCGCGAAATGGCAGGCGTGCACCAGGTCGGACCAACCCCGGATCACCTCGGGCGGCAACTCCCACGGAATGCCCTCGACCTTGGTGTAGATGTCGATGCCCGGGAAGCGATGACCCACGCCGGCGAAGGCGATGGCATGGGCGTTCTCGGCGATGACCAGGCCGTGTTGGCGAGCGAACTCCGGTCCCCACCGACGGTAGAGATCGGGATCGGCGCGCACACGGCCATACTCGATGCTGTTGCGTTGTCCGATCTCGTCGATCGCGACGACCTGCTTGTGCAGGTGCTCGAAGGACGCGCCCGCGGGGGCCAGCCAGTTCTGGAAGATCGAGACGAAGTGCGCGTGCGGATTCTCCAGCGCTTGAGCGTGCGCGCTGGCGATGGTCGCGCTGAGGAAGCCGGCGTGCTCATCGGGGATGAGTTGGCCGGATGAGCAGAGGTGGTCGGTGCGGGTCGCGCCGTCGACGTAGTGGCGGCGGGCCACCACGACATCATGTGCCCCGGCGAAGAAACTCCCCAGGATTGCGGGGTCCAGGGCGGCGATCTGCTCGATCGACGTCGGCAGGCGGGCCTCGGCTAGGCCCATCGCGGCGAGTTTGACCCGGGCCATGCTCAGCACGTGCGCGCGACCACCGTCGGTCTCGAGATAACGCCGTTGGTGCGCGGTCGCCTCGGGATTGCCGGTGTAGCCGTAGTTCCGATGCCAGAAGTCAAACGACAAAATCTCGAACAGATTGGGTATGCGGCGGAAGTCCGCCGCCGCCCCGGTCACCTCCTCGAAGGTGAGCCCCGCGTCATACCGGTATGCCGTGCCCGCCGCCGTCCAGCGGCCACTCTCGGGGGTGGTCTCGGCATACCGCTCCTCGCAGAAGGCACACCGCCGCGTCGCCTCCCCGGGCTCCAGGTCGCGGACGTCGTTGACCACGGTCGGGAAGGGGCGGTGGCCCCGGCCAGGAACAGTCCAGACCTCGGTGCCGGAGAACGGGTTTATCTGCTTAACGGTGCCGTCGGCCATGCGGACCAGCGGTTCGCGGGACTCGTCGATCCGGTCCATGGGGCCAATCTAGACGTGCGCCACTGCCATGGCTCGCAACAATCACGTTGCGGCGGTAGAGTTTGGTTATGAGCATCACGGCGCGGTCCCGGCGGAAGGCGGGTGGGCATGCGCGCGCGACGCCGCAGGGGCCGGTCGCCATTCATGTTCAGGGGGCGCCCGTGCCGGTCATTCCGTTTCGCACTGAGGCCCTGATTCAGTATGTCGGCTCGGTCACGAAGGTTGCGGGCCTCCTGGGTGTGGACAAGTCTCAGCCAACGCGCTGGCGCACCGGTCAGGGCATGCCCTCTCCAGAGAAGGCGAGACTCCTCACCGACTTGGAGCACGTCTATTCCCGTGCCGCGATGATCTTTGAGCCGCGCGTGATCAACGACTGGATGACGGGTTCCAACGCTTATCTTGACGGCGCCCGCCCCATCGATGTGTTGACGTTACGAGGGGCGTCGGAGGTCCTGGAGGCGATCGATGCCGCCGAACAGATCGCCTTCGGCGGTTGAGCGTCTCGACGAGTGCTCCTGTATCGCGTCTTCCCGTATCTCCCGGGCGCTAGTCCAGGCGAGCCGGGCTCGCCGACGTATCTTCATCGCCCGCAAGGGCGCAACCGCCTCGACAATCAGGGCGTTTACGACACCTGGTACTTCGGGTTGAGCCCTGCCGCGGCCATTGGCGAGGTGTTCGGCGATTTCGTGGAGTGGTCGGCGGAGATGTTTCTACTCCCCGCCCTGCCGGGATCCGTGAAGGCTCTGGGCATCTATGAGGTCGACGACGACATTGGGGTGCTCGATCTGGACGACGCCCGGAATTTGCTGGCTCGTGGCCTGCGCCCGACCCAGGTGATCGGGCGCAACCGACCCGTCACCCAGGAGTGGGCTCTCAGCATCTATCGCGAGCAGAAGTGGGCCGGGGTCCGGTGGTGGTCCTACCAACGGCCGCACTGGACGATTTATTGCTTGTGGGTGCCGGTCGGTGATGACTGCCCGGCAACCTTCCTCAGGATCGACGATCTGGACACCTCGCACCCCTCGGTTGTCGACGCTGCCAACTCATTGGGCAGGCCGATCGCATGACCAGCGCTCGTTTTCGAGAGGGGGAGGCGCCGATGCCCCAGCGGGGGGCGGAAGGGAATGTCGGTCGGCGGCATTAGCCTGCTGGTGTCGGTGGCCGGGTGTCGGTTACGCCGGCGGGATCAGCCAAAGGAGGAGTTCCCGTGCCCGATTCTGTGTCTCGTGCAGAAGGCGTGTCGTCGGACGCCGGTGCCTTGTTGTGGTCGCCCGGTCGGGAGTTCACGGGGAGCGATCTCGACCGGTTCACCCGGTTCGTGGAGGCGCGCACGGGCCAGGCCTTCCCGACGTATGCCGCGCTGTGGGCCTGGTCGGTCGGCGATCTCGCCGCGTTCTGGGCCGCCGTCTGGGATTTCTACGAGGTCACGGCGTCGGCTCCCTATTCCGCGGTTTTGGATGACGGCGAGATGCCGTGGGTTGGCTGGTTCCCCGGTGCCCGGGGTAACTATGTCGACCAGGTCTTGCGGTGGCGCGAGCGGCCGGGGCCGGCGATTGTCGCGATTGGTGAGTCCGGCGATCGGCGCGAGATCGGGTGGGTTGAGCTTGCGGCCGAGGTGGCCGGGTTCGCCCAGTTCCTGCGGCGATCGGGAGTGCAGCCGGGCGACCGCGTCGTCGGTTATGTCGGCAATGTGCCCGAGGCGGTGGTCGCCTTCCTGGGTGCGGCGGCGGTCGGGGCGACCTGGGCCGCGTGCGGGCTCGACTATGCGGTGGGGGCGGCCGAGGACCGGTTGGGGCAACTTGATCCCGTCGTGCTGGTGGCGAGTACAAGCTCGGTTTTCAACGGCACGAGGCACGATCGGGTCGAGGCGGTGCGGGAGCTGGTGGCGCGATTTCCCACCGTGCGCACCCTGGTTGTCGTCGACGGGGTTTGCCCGGACGGCCTGCGCGCGGGGGTCGAGGCGCTGCCCTGGGCGACCGCTGTCGCCGACGGGTCGGGCTTCGTCAGCGCGCAGGTGCCCGCCGAGCACCCGCTGTGGGTGCTGTTCTCCTCCGGCACGACTGGTCTGCCGAAGGGGATCGTGCACGGGCACCTCGGCGTTGTGGTCGAGCACCTGGTGGCGGTCGGCCTGCAGTCCGGGATTGGGCCTCGGTCGCGCTTCTTTTGGTACACCAGCACCAACTGGATGATGTGGAACTTCCTGGTCGCCGGGCTGCTGACGGGGGCGACGATCGTCCTCTATGACGGCAGCCCGACCACGCCCAACCCCGACCGGATGTGGGAGGTGTGCGCGGCCGAGGGCGTCACCCACTTCGGGACGAGCCCGGCCTACCTGCAGACGTGCATCAAGGCGGGTCTGACGCCCGGGCGCGACCACGACCTCGGCGCCCTGCGCATGGTCGGGGTCACCGGAGCGCCGCTGCCAGCATCGAGTGCCGAATGGATCATGGCCGAGGTCGGCGACCGGATCCAGATCAACTCGATCAGCGGCGGGACGGACGTCGTCTCGGCTTTCCTCGGTGCGGCGCCCAATCTGCCGGTGTATGCGGGGGAGTTGTCGGGCCCCTATCTCGGCACCGCGGTCGATGCCTTTGATGAATCCGGGCAACCGGTGCGCGGAGACGTGGGTGAACTCGTGCTCACCCGGCCACTGCCGTCCATGCCAGTGTCGTTCTGGAACGACCCCGGCGGGGCGCGCTACCACGACGCCTACTTCGACACCTACCCCGGAGTGTGGCGGCACGGCGACTGGGTCACGTTGACCGATCGGGGCACCGCGATCATCCACGGGCGCTCCGACTCCACGCTCAACCGGCACGGCATCCGGATGGGCACGGCGGACTTGTATGAGGCAATCGAGTCGCTCCCGGAAGTTCGCGAGGCGCTGGTGATCGGCTGTGAGCAGCCGGGCGGAGGCTATTGGATGCCGCTGTTCGTGGCCCCCGCCGACGGGGTCGTCGTCGACGACGACCTTTGGCAGGCCATTCGGGAGGTGGTGAGGACGCGGGTTTCCCCGAGGCACGTCCCGGACGAGGTTTACGCGGTGGCGGCCATTCCCCATACGCGCACGGGAAAGAAGCTGGAGGTGCCGGTCAAGCGACTCTTGCAGGGCGCGGACCTGGCCAAGGTCGTCAAGCCCGAGGCGGTCGACGATCCGAGTCTTCTCGATTTCTATGTCGCGCTCGCCGCCCGCCGCGCCTCGGATGAAACGACAGCGGGGCGGCATACGTCGTAGGTTGGTCAACAACGATCCGTGCGGCCGCTGGGGATGGCGACGGCACGGCTTTGGAAAGGGAAATGATGAAACCGAAGCGTCGCGGGCTCGGTGCGCTACTGAGCGGCCTGATCCTGATGTTCATTGTCGCGCCGGCGGTGTTCGGCGTCGGTGCGTGGTATGGCGTGAAGAAGCTCGCCGATGTTGCCGACAGCGCCGTCTCAGTCAGCCAGGGCGGCACCATTCGCCTGGCGTCGGGCGATGAGGCCCTGATCATGGTCGACACCGGCCCGGCCACCTCCACCGGCACCTCGCTCGACTCCAACGGCGGGATGACCTTGGAGACCTGCGCCGTCACGAGTCCGGGCGGGGAACTCTCCGCCACCGGCGGGACGGGCCTCCACATCGACTACCAGGGCCGCAGCTATCGCAGCGCCGGCGTCTACAAGGCCAACACCGACGGCGACGTGGTCATCAACTGCGCGGCTGGACCGACCAAGGTCATCACCGGTGACGCTGTGGGCAGCCTCGCCGGGGGCGCGCTCATGCCGTTCCTGCTGAGCTTCGGGCTCGCTGCTCTCGCCGGACTCCTCGGCCTCATTCTGGCGATCGTGGGCATCGTGAAGCTGGTTCGTTCCAACCGCGAGCGCACGGCTTTCGCGACGGGCGGCTACCAGCAGGGCTACGGTCAGCCGGGTTATGCGCCGCAGCCCGGCTACGCCCAGCCGACGTATGGGGAGCAGCCGGGTTATGCGCCGCCTCCGCCGCCGGGGACGGCCAGCCAGACATACCCCCCGCCGCCGGGGACGGCCGGCCAGACAAACCCGCCACCGCCG
>NZ_HF571038.1:1413605-1436361 GCF_001046875.1 Nostocoides jenkinsii Ben 74 | reverse complement strand
CTGCGCCGACGACACGTTCGGCGCAGCGCGAGTTGTGCGTCCGGCACACCCATTGGGTGTTGCCCGGGCAACTTTTCCGGTACCGTCCGAACGGCAACATGATTGCGTGACCAGCGCGCATTCGGCTGCTGTGACGTCTCGGCCGGGGGGATTGAGGCGAATGTTGTGTGGGAGGTACACATGAGCGGGACCATGTTCGGGGAGCCGGAGGTCGAGAAAGGCGCGCAGCCGGGAGCAGCAACGCCCGTGCCGCAGACGGTTGCCTGGCACGTCCCAGACCTGCCGCACCGCGACCCGACCGAGCCGATCGGCGCCTGGCGCCAGCGCTACCGCAGCCAGGTCATCATCGGTGACTTCGCCGCCGCCCTGGTCGCCTGCTCGACGGCCGCGCTGGTTCGATGGGGTGGCATTCCCAACCTCCGCGTGGCCCTGCTCGCCACCGTCGTTCCGGTCGTATGGCTGTTCGTCGTCGCCTATGCCGGGGGCTACCGCCTGGCCTCTCTCGGCATCGGCCTCGATGAGTACCGCTCCATCGGTCGGGCCCTGGTCATCCTGCTTGCGCTGGTTGCCGTCGTGCTGGTCTCGCTGGGCTGGCAGATGAGCCGCTTGCTGATCGGCGTTGCCGTCCCGCTCACGTGTTTATTGACGGTGGTGGTGCGCTGGCTCATGCGAGGTCGCTTGGCGGCAGCGCGGGCGAAGGGGCGTTGCCTTCAACCGACGATCGTCGTCGGACGCGGTCTCGCCGTGCCCGAGATGATCGCCGAACTCAAGAGCGACCGTCACGAGACCGGCATGGTGGTCGTCGGCGCGTGCGCCTCCGACCTGCCCGACCCCTCCTGGGTCAAGGACGTGCCGCTCTACGGCGGCCCCGAGACCGCCCTGCTCGCCGTCCGTGAGACCGGCGCCGAGGCTGTCGTCCTGGCCTCCGACTCCGCCTTCTCCGGGAAGGGCCTGCGCCGCCTCGGGTGGGCGTTGTCCGAGATGGGGGTGGACCTTTATGTCCACCCGGGCATCCACGAGGTCGCCGCCCCGCGGCTCACCCTGCGCCCTGCCGCCGGCATGTCCCTGCTGCACGTCGAGGGTCCCACCATCGGCGGTATCGACGCCGTGGCGAAGCGCACGATCGACATCGTCTGCTCGGCGGGCATCCTGCTGGTGACCCTGCCCGTATGGCTGTTCATCTCCGCGTGGATCAAGCTCACCGACCGTGGGCCGGTCTTCTTCGTTCAGCAGCGCGTCGGTGAGGAAGGCAAGACCTTCCCGATGATCAAGTTCCGTTCGATGGTGATCGACGCCGAGGCGCGCCTGGCCGAGTTGGCGGCGAAGACCGATCAGGTCAACGAGATGCTGTTCAAGCACAAGGAGGACCCGCGCATCACCAAGCCGGGGCGGTTCATCCGCAAGCTCTCCTTGGATGAGTTGCCCCAACTGGTCAACGTGCTCCGCGGTGAGATGTCGTTGGTCGGTCCCCGCCCGCCGTTGCCGCGGGAGGTGGACGCCTATGAGCCCGACGCTATGCGCCGCTTGAAGGTGCGTCCCGGCCTGACGGGCATGTGGCAGATCTCCGGCCGCTCCGACCTCAACTGGGAGGACTCGCTGCGCCTGGACCTTTGGTATGTCGACAACTGGTCGCCGGTGCTCGACGTCATGATCCTGTTCCGCACCGTGCGTGCGGTGATGAAGGCCGAAGGCGCTTACTGAGCCTGCCCGACTGAGCGTCGGGCTTACTGGTCCCCGGGCGTGCTGACGCGGTCGTAGCCGTAGCGCTCCAGGTTGTCCCCGATGACCTTCTCGATGTCGGTGATCTGCGCGGGTGACAGCTCGTCGCGATAGGCCGTCAACCGAGCCGGCGAGAAGGCGTAGCGTCCGAGACCTGACTCGAAGGCGTCGTTCCACGGCAGCCCGATGTGGTCCAGAACGCGGGTGATCTGGGCCTTCGGGTCGGCGACGAGGTCTTCATAGCGGACCGTCAACCAGCGTCGGCCCAGCTCGGCCGCGCACTCCTCATACGTATCCGTGAGCAGCCTCCAGGCGACGCCGGCCAGGGTCGGTTGGGTCCGGCCCACGTGCGCCCAGGCGTCGTCGAGCGCGGCGGGCAGCGGGCCGAAGTGCCAACCGGTCGGGCCCAGGTGACCACGCCACCAGTCCATCTGGAGCCACGAATTGGCGACGGCCCGGCCATCGCGCACGACATGGACGAAGTTCGCACCGGGGAAGGCCGTATCCAGCAAGCGCGCCCGCGGCCAGCCGGTGAACTTGTGCACGAACACCTCGGCCGCATCCAGATGGCGCATCCGGTCATCGACGAAGGCGTGCAGTCGCTCGTTCAACCAGGGCGACAGATCGGCGGCGGTGGGGTCGGCGACCGGGTCGACCAGCGCGGGGGAGACATCGCGGCTGATCACGCGATACCCCTCGCTCGGCGCCAGCCGGGCGCGGCCCTTGTCGGACAACGCCGCCGGCAGCCGCCGCCACAGCGTCAGTTGCTGGGCGTTGCCTTGCCGGATGCCGAGGTCGTCGAGGTTCGTCACGAAGCCGACCGCGGGATGGCGGGCCACGATCTCGTGGACGAGGGTCGAGCCACAGCGGCCGGTGCCGATGATGAAGGTCGGTGGCAATGACGTCACAGCGGATACCCCTCTTCCCTTAGTCGGGGGGCCAGCAACGCCAGCGCCGCCCGGCGGCCCGGCGTCGGCTCGTCGCCCGACGGTGTGTGTTTCCTGCTGCGGAAGTCAATCGCTGCCAGGGCTTCCTGCCAAGTACCCGCGCCGGGATCCAGGCCGGCAAATCCGGCAACGACGGCCAGCGTCGGTCCCGGGGACGCGACCAGATCCTCATACCGAATCCGCAGAACCCGATCTTTGGGTATGCCGCGCATCCCCTCGCGCAGCGCCGATGTCTCGGCCAGCCAGTGCTCGGCCGCGGCCTCCTCGGGTGCGCGTCCGGCGGCGACCCAGTCGGCGGGTGTGGCCCCGAGGCCCCACCACCACAACTCCGCCTGCGGCCACCAGTCGACGGCCAGCAGCGAGTCCACCACGTCGCGCCCGTCGCGGACGACCTCGACGAACCGGCTCCCCGGCAGCAGCGAGTCGAGCAGCGGGATGCGCCGGTTGTGGCCGATCCGTTTGCTGACGAGCACCTCACCGCCACCCGCCCGCAAGGTCCGCGCCAGCAGCGGCGCCAAGCGTCGTTGGCGGGCGGTCACCGGCTCCCCGCGCCATACGGCAGGAATGCCGCAGGCAGCGAACACAGCCTCACCCTCCACGGGTTGGGGATAGGCGCGCTCCCATCGCGCCCGGGGGGAGCCATAGCGATAGGCGGCGTCCCCCGCGGGGCCGAACCACGCGGCATACCGCCAATCCGGGGTATGCCGCGTGGCCCGGTTGAGCGCGGCCACGGGCCAGAACCGGGGGAGGCGGGAGTGGTAGTTCGAGATCCAGCCGGCGTCGGGGTGCAGGGCGAGACAGCGGTAGAGCAGGGTCGTGCCGGAGCGCGGCGCACCGACGATAAAGAGCGTCGGCGGGTCCGTGCGCGAGGTCACCCGGACAGCGTTGCACGCCCGTCTGCCCAGGTGGAGCCGGTCAGGGGCCCAGGTGGAGCCGGTCGGGTGCAGAGGGGGGCGGTGTTAGAGTTGTCGACCGGCCCACGCCCGCTGAAGGACCCCGGCCCAGGACCCCCGCCCAGGACCCGAAAGAACACGCCACCGTCATGGAACTACGCGAACTGCTCTCGCACCTGGGGCGGCGGCTTTGGCTGCTGGTCATCATCCCGCTCGCCGCCCTGCTGGCTGTGATCGGCCTCAACGCGCCCAATGGCACCAAGTCGAGCAGCACGGTCGACCTGCGCGTCGTCAACCCCACCGGTGACCAGACCGCCGCGGCGGTCAACCTCGTGGCCGGTTCCCTGGTCAACGCCGTGCGCAGCGACGCCGTCGTCCGCGAACTTGCGACGGCCGGTGGGGCGACCGAGGACCGCGTCCGCAGCGGCCTGTCGGCGGCTCGGATCGCCGACACCGAGTTGGTCCGGGTGACCTTCGCCGACTCCGACGAGGGCGTGGTCAACAAGGTGATCGCCGCCATCCCGGCCGCGGTGCAGACGCAGGTGTTCAGCCCGGCGCTGCGCCAGACCGAGGCCGCCGAGACCGAGGCCCAAAATCAACTCGAAGCCGCGCTGAAGGATCTCGACGCGGTCCGCTCCGAGACGGGGCTGAACGACCCCGACCGTGAGTACCAATCCGCCTCCGATCTGGTCAACCAGATCACCGTCGCGCTGGCCAGCCTCAAGGGCACGGCGGGCACGAACCCGAAGTACCTCGAGACCCAACTCGACCTCGCCCAGAAGAAGCTCGCGACCATCCTCGCCAACGAGGCGAAGTTCGTCGGCCCGCAGTATGCCGTGGACAACGCCCGCCAAGACCTCGGTAACCGCACCTCCGCCATGGCCGACATCCGGGCCCGTCAGGCGGCGACCATCGCCGAGTCGGTGGGAACGAAGTCCGCGCCGCTGGCGTGGTACACCCGGATCCTGCGCACCGCCTTGACCGCCGTGCTGATCGGCCTTGCGGTCGCGGTGCTGCTGCTGGCCATTCCCGAGGTCCTGCGCCGCTCGCGGCGAGAGCCGGAGGAGGAGATCTACGAGCCGGTGACCCAGGAGGTCGCCTGGGAGCAGCAGGGTGCCATCGCGCCGCGCCTACCGCGCCCCAGCGCGCACGAGACCACGATGCCGCGGCGCGACTACAGCGGCATCGACCTGACGAAGTCGGGTGACTGACGCCGCGACGTCGCGCCCGGCGATGCTGGTCATCGTCGGCACGGGCCGCAGTGGCTCGACCCTCCTCGGCCGCCTGCTCGGTGCCCTGCCCGGTGCGGTCCACGTCGGCGAAGTGCGCTTCCTATGGCAGCGAGGGCTGATCGAGGCTCGGCTCTGCGGTTGCGGCGTGCCCGTCCCCGAGTGCCCGTTCTGGCGGGCTGTCCTGGCCGAGGCGTATGGTGCGCGCCGCCCCGATCCGGCCGCTATGCACGCGCGGCTGACCGCCGTGACGCGCCTGCGTCGGCTCCCGTCCTGGCTGCTCGGTGAGCGGCCGGTGACCGACATGGCCGCGGTGCTCGCCCCGCTCTACGCCGCGATCGCCACCATCTCCGGGGCACGCGTCGTCGTGGACAGTTCCAAACTTCCGACGTATGCCGCGCTCCTCGCCGCCGCGCTCCCCACTGCCGAGCTCGACCCGGCCCCTGCGCTGGTGCACCTGGTCCGCGATCCGCGCGCCGCGGCATACAGCTGGGCGACGGCGACTCCGGCGCCCGACCGCGGGCCGGGCGCCGTGATGGAGCGCCGCGGCGCCGCGCGGTCGGCGCTGTTGTGGACCGCCTGGAATGGCGCGGCCGCCGCACTGGTTCGGCGGCAGTCGAGCCCGGCGCGGATTCGCTACGAGGATCTCGTGGCCCAGCCCGGTGCTGAGCTGGCGCGACTGGCCGCACTGGTAGGCCTGTCGGTCCCTCGGGACTTCATCGCCGACGGCGTGGTCGACCTCCCCAGCGACCACGCGTTGCCCGGCAATCCGATGCGACTGCGCTCCGGAGCGATCCGGATCGAGGGCGACGATCGCTGGCGCACCGGCCTATCGGCGCGAGACGCGGCGGTTGTCCAGGTGCTGACGAGACCGCTGGCGGCGCGTTTCGGCTACGGCACGAGGGCCGCGGCGTGAGCGGTCGGCTACCGGTCCGACGTCGTTCCATCCGACGCCGGCTCGTCGTTCTCGCGGTGACCGCCGTCCTTGTAGGTGCCTGCACCGGTGATCCCGCGGCCGGGCCGCTGGACTCGCCGCGAACCAACCGCGTGCGGACGGCCCCGCCGCCGAAGGTGTGGGGGAGCGGGCCGGCCGACCTCGGACTGAAGTGGAATATGTCGCTGCAACCCCCCTTGGCGTATGCCGCGCAGCTGGGTTCCGGAGTCACTTTCACCGAGGTCGAGTGGTGCCCACTGCAGGCCGTCGGCCCGGCGGGCGCGATGGACCAAATCGACAAGGCCCTGACGCAGGCACACGAGGTGGGCTTCACCCTCATGGTGAAGTTGAGAGCCGGGGATTGCGATGGCTCGCCACCAGTCACCGACCCAGCCGATGGCCTAAGCAAGTCACCCTCCCGGCTGCCGAAGGATCCCGAGCTCTACCGCGAGTGGATCGACACGGTGGTGCGGCACTACGCCCGCCGAGGCGTCCACACGTGGGCGGTGGAGAACGAGGTCGACGCGGCAAACTTCTGGGCCGGCAGTCCGCAGGACTACACCGACGTGGCGAAGCTGGCGATCGCGACCATCCGGCAGGCCGATCCAGAGAGCTTCGTGCTGGACGCAGGCATCTCCAGTTCCGGCTACGGCGTGGCCATGGCCGGTGAGTTGGTGGACGCCGGCCGGGGCGCCGAGGCGCTCAGGCTCTACCAGGCCTATTACTCGCGGCGGCAGGCCGGCGGCAGCTCGCGCTTTCCCGCCGTCGCCGACGAAGCCGCGCTCCGCGAGGTGCTGTCGGGGGAGCGAGCGGTGGTTGCCCGCGCGATGATCACGGCCAACTGGGCGCTGGTCAACGACGGGCTGGTCGACGCCTATCAACTGCACTTCTACGAGGACCCAGCAGTGCTGCCTAACGTCCTGCAGTACCTCGACAACCACCTCGACGTGCCGATCCCGATTCAGGCGTGGGAGGTGGGGACGGCGTGGCCCGGCGCGGACTACTCCGAGACCCACCACGCGCAGGAGGTTGCCCATCTCGTGGGTCTCCTGCTCGCGCGCAGGATCAGCCCGGTGGTCTACCTGCCGCTGGCCTTCACTCCGCGCGCTGGCAAGGAGCAGGTTTTCCGCGGCCTGGTCACGGCCGACGGGACGATCTTGGAGTCCGGGCGCGTGTTCGCCCGGTTGGCCGCGGCGATCGCGCAGAGTTCGTCGATCAAGGCGCTGAACACGCCGGATGGTCAACTCGTCGGCGCGCTGCTCCTCGGCCCGGATGCCAGCCTGGCCGTCACTTGGGCCGCCGGAGCCGAACCGGCGCTCCATGACCTTCCGGGGGGCGCGGACGCCGCGCTGACAGACCTGAACAGCCGCATCGGGCTGGCAGTGACGGCGAACTGACCTTCAGTCGCTCGCCGACCGGCCGGTTTCAGGCAGCGACGAGCACGCGATCGGCGGGTTCCGGCGCGGGCACGGCCGTGCGTTCCCGCTCGGCGCGCAGCAACCGACCCCGTCCGAGGACGGCCAAGACGAACGCGAGGCCGGCCGCCGCGATCGGCACGAGGAAGGCCCGATCGGCCCCGGAGGACTCGATCACGTGACCCGCGACGGCCGACCCACCACCGACGCCGATGAGCAGGCCGGTGACGACGATCGTCATACCCTCATTGAGTTGGCTGGTCGAGACCAGCCGCGGGCACAAGGTCATCGCCGTGATCAGCGTCGGGGCGATCGCCAGGCCGGCGATGAAGCCGTTGAGGACCAGGACGATCGCGTTCGGAACGATGGCCAGCGGCAAGAGCAGGGCAAACATCGCGAGCGTGCCCAGCAGCATCCGCGGAGCCACGAGGCCGTTGACCGGCACCAGGCCGTAGAGCAAGCCGCCCACCAGGGAGCCGGCGGCAAAGAAGCCGATCAAGACCCCGCCGAAGGCGGCCAGTCCCTGCTCCTTGGCATAGGCCAGCACGACGACGTCGACGCCGCCGAAGACCGCGCCGGTCAAGGTCAGGGTGACGGCCAACTGGAGCAGGCCCGGGGTGCGGAAGGCGCCCAGGATGTGGTGCCTCTCCTCGCTTCGGGTCACCGGCGGCTCGCTCGCCCGGTGTGCGAGCAGGCCGAAGAGCCCGCCCGCAGACAGGACGATGGCGATGATCAGGCCCGCCTCCGGGAAGAGCCAGGCGGCAATGCCGGCGCCCACGGCCGGCCCCATGACGAAGCACGACTCCTCAGCCACCTGCTCGAAGGAGTTCGCGATGTGGAGGGCGGCCGGGTCGTCACTCAGGATGTGGGTCCAGCGGGTGCGAACCAGGGTGCCTACGGCGGGAGCACACACCTGCCCGACGTTGGTGGCCAGCAGGGCCCAGGCCGGGGCACCGGCATAGGCCTCGATCGCCAGCGCCCCGAGACACGCCATCGAGATGATGCCAGCGGGGAGGGCGATGCGGCGCTGGCCAAACCGGTCGATCGCGCGAGCCACGAGCGGGCCGCCGACCGCCATCGACAGCAAGCCGACCAGCGAGACCAGCCCGGCGAGGGCGTAGGAGTCGTAGCGGGCCGCGATCATCACGACGCAGGAGACGCCGATCATCGCCATGCCGAGCCGCGCGACATAGGCACTGGCGAAAAAGTGGGTCGCCGAGGGCATGACACGCAGGACACGGTAGGGAGAGAACAGGCGACGCACGATGATCAATTGTCCGTTCAATCAGCCCGGATGTCGAATTGATTTCGGAGTGACAACGATTCGGTCTCACGGCTCGGCGTGCACGAGCCGCAGGGGTGGGGGGCCTCACATGGGTAAGTCGGTGTGGGGGAGGCGACGGCGCGGCATACTGCAGAAACGAAGTCCCCCCGACCGCAAGGTGGCGATCGCGCATGTCCCGGCTCCAGACGACGGAAAATCTGACCGACGAGCAGCAGGAGCTGCTCAAGCTCGTGCGGCAGTTCGTTGACGAGCAGATCATCCCGGTCGCGACCGAGTTGGAGCATCGGGACGAATACCCCGCGGACATCGTCGAGGGCATGAAGGAGATGGGGATCTTCGGCCTGATGATCCCGGAGGAGTATGGCGGTCTGGGCGAGTCCCTGCTGACCTACGCCTTATGCGTGGAGGAGATCGCGCGCGGCTGGATGTCGGTCAGCGGCATCATCAACACCCACTTCATCGTGGCCTACATGATCCTGCAGCACGGGACGCCGGAGCAGAAGGCGCATTACCTGCCCAAGATGGCGACCGGGGAGATCCGCGGGGCGTTCTCGATGTCCGAGCCGGGCCTTGGCTCCGATGTCGCCGCGATCAAGTCCAAGGCCGTCCGCGGCGAGGGCGACGAGTGGGTCCTCGACGGCCAGAAGATGTGGCTGACCAATGGCGGATCGAGCAATCTCGTCGCCGTGCTCGTCAAGACCGATCTGGGCGGGTCCAGTGTCTATCGCAATATGACAACCTTCCTTATCGACAAGGAGTCCGGCTTCGGCGAGACCGCTCAGGGCATCACCATCCCGGGCAAGATCGACAAGATGGGCTACAAGGGCGTCGATACGACCGAGCTGGTCATGACCGGTCACCGCACGACCTCCGCCCAGATCCTCGGCGGCGAGCCCGGCAAGGGCTTTTATCAGATGATGGACGGCGTCGAGGTCGGCCGCGTCAACGTCGCCGCCCGGGCGTGCGGGGTCGCGCGGCGCGCCTTTGAACTCGGCATTGCCTATGCCCAGCAGCGCGAGACCTTCGGCAAGAAGATCGCCGAGCACCAAGGCATCCTGTTCCGCCTCGCCGACATGGCGACCAAGGTCGAGGCCAGCCACCAGATGATGGTCAAGGCGGCCCGGCTGAAGGACTCGGGCGCCCGCAACGACCTTGAGGCGGGGATGGCGAAGTACCTCGCCGCCGAAAACTGCGCGGATGTCGTCGAGCAGTCCTTCCGCATCCACGGCGGCTACGGCTACTCCAAGGAGTACGAGATCGAGCGGCTCTACCGGGAGGCCCCGATGCTGCTGATCGGCGAGGGCACGGCCGAGATCCAGAAGATGATCATCGGCCGCCGGTTGCTGGAGGACTACAAGCTCAAGGGCTGACCTCCGAGTCCCAGCCACGAGTCCCAGCCACGCGCGAGCGGGGGTGTGACAGCGGGTTCGTGCAGCGGGGGGCCCGACACGGGCATACGATGTGCGCTTGTGACCGAGGTCGCCGACGCGCAACCCACCCCCGCCGCCACCGCTGGCGAGCCCCCGCAATCCGCACACCACGCTGGTGGTGGTGGCCTGATGCTGGCCGCCCTCGGCGTCGTCTTCGGCGACATCGGCACCAGCCCGCTGTATGCGATGCAGACCGTCTTCACCCTCGACGACGGCCTGGTCAAGCCGACCTCGGCCAATGTCTATGGCGTCATCTCAATGACCTTCTGGGCGATCCTGCTTATCGTCTCGGTCAAGCAGTTGATGTTCATCCTGCGTGCGGACAACGACGGCGAGGGCGGCATCCTCTCGCTGGCCTATCTCACCCGCGGGGCCGTCAAGCCGGGGAGCCGACGCTTCACGCTCGTCATGTTGCTCGGGGTGTTCGGCGCCTCGCTGTTCTTCGGCGACTCGCTGATCACGCCCGCGATCTCGGTGCTTTCAGCGGTCGAGGGGTTGAAGGTCCCGGCGCCCGGCCTCGCCGACTTCGTGCTATCGATCGGGCTTGTCATCATTGTGGCGCTATTCCTGGTCCAGCGCTTCGGCACGCACCTCGTGGGGCGCTTCTTCGGTCCCGTGATGGTGGTCTGGTTCCTGACGCTCGCGGCCCTCGGGATCCCGCACATCCTGGCCGACCCGCACGTGCTCACGGCGCTCTCGCCCCACCACGCGGTCGCCTTCGCCTTCCGGCACCCGTTCATCGCGTTCATCGCGATGGGTGCCGTGGTGCTCGCCGTCACCGGCGCCGAGGCGTTGTATGCCGATATGGGCCACTTCGGTCGCGTCCCCATCGTGCGCGCATGGTTCTTCCTGGTCTTCCCGTGCCTGACGATCAATTACCTGGGCCAGGCGCAGCAGATCCTGCACCACCCCGAAACAGCGACCTCGCCGTTCTTCCACTTGGCTCCGGACGCACTCAGCCTCCCGCTGGTCGTGTTGGCCACGCTGGCCACGATCATCGCCAGCCAGGCGGTCATCTCCGGCGCCTACTCCGTTGCGCGGCAGGCGGAGCGCCTCGGCTACCTGCCGCGGCTCACCGTGCGCCAGACGTCCGAACACGAGAGTGGCCAGATCTACATCGCGGTCGTCAACTGGGCACTCTTCGCCGGGGTCATCACGTTGATGGTGGTGTTCAAGGCCTCCGAGAAGCTCGCCACGGCCTATGGGGTCGCAGTGACGATGGACCTGATGCTCACGACAACGCTGTTCTGTGTGTATGCCGCGGCCAAGTTGAACTGGGCGCGCTGGCAGATCCTCGCCTTCGCGCTCGTCTTCGGCCTCATCGAGTTCAACTTCTTCGCCGGCAACGTCGCGAAGGTGCTGCACGGCGGCTGGTTGCCCCTGCTCGTGGCCGGTGGCTTGTGCACCGTGATGCTGACGTGGCGCCGCGGGCAGCACCTGGTCACCGAGCGCCGGATCAAGCTGGAAGGCCCGTTGCTGCCCTATCTCGATGTGTTGCACTCCACGGACCTTGCCCACGTGCCGGGGACGGCCATCTTCTTGCACCCCAACGCCGAGACCACCCCGCTCGCGCTGCGCGAGAACGCCGATTTCAACCGGGTTATTCACCAGAGCGTCGTGATCGTCTCGACCCGGGTCAGCAACATCCCGCACGTGCCGGCCGAGCAGCGGGTCCGGGTCGATGACCTGGGCGATCCCTATGACCACATCTCGCACGTGACGCTGAACTTCGGCTTCCAAGACGATCAAGACGTCCCGGCGGGCCTCGCGCTGGCGGTTGAGCAGGGGTTGGATGCGAGCCTCGACGACGCGGTCTACTTCGTCTCGCGCATCACCATCCACCGCTCCGACCGACCCGGGATGGCGCAGTGGCGCAAGCGCCTCTTCGTCGGCCTGGCACACAATGCCGCGACCCCGGTGGAGTACTTCCGGCTCCCCATCGGGCGGACAGTCGTCATGGGGGCGCAGGTTCGCTTCTGAGTTGGCTTGTTCGGGGGGCGTTCAGCGAACGTCCAGCCAGAATGGAGACAATGGCCCTATGACGACGCAACCGATGGGCGCTCGCGGTCCCCTGGGGCCGTCCGCGTTCAAGCTGGACTACCCGATGTCGCTGGGAGTGCACGACAGTTACGCCGACGCACAGAAGGCCGTGGACTATTTGTCCGACAACGGCTTTCCCGTCCAGAACGTCCTGATCGTCGGAACCGACCTCAAGCAGGTCGAGCGCGTGACCGGACGCCTAACCCGTGGTCGGGTGGCCCTCGGCGGGGCGTTGTCCGGCGCCTGGCTCGGTGCCTTCGTCGGGCTGATCTTCTCGATGTTCGAGGAGGGCGAGACCCTGGTGCGCATCCTCTCGACGGTTGTCTTCGGCGCTCTCTTCGGTCTGGTGTGGTCCCTGGTGGGCTATGCGTTGACCCGCGGCCAGCGAGACTTCACCTCCGTCAGCCAGGTCGTCGCCACCAAGTACGAAGTGCTCACCGAGCACAAGTACGTCGCTCAGGCACGCGAACTGCTCGCCCAGATGGACCCGATGAAGGCCGCTCAGGCCCAGGCCGCCGAGATTCAGGCCCGCGCCTACGCCGAGGCCCAGGCCGCCGCCCTCCGCCAGCAGGGCCCCCCGCCCGCCTGACGCCTGCGGCACCCCTGCCGGTTTCCCGCCCAATCCCAGTACCCGGCGCTTTGGGTGGCTTTCTGACAGCCAGAAGGCCACCCAAAGCGCCGGAAAGTCTCCCAAAGCTCTCCGCCGGCGGACGGACCCGCACTATCCTCACCGCCATGAGCCTGGAGCCCTTCCCCGACGACTTCGCGACTGTTCTGTGCGTCGTCGCGCACCCGGACGACATCGAGTACGGCACCTCGGCCGCCGTCTCCGTCTGGACCGCCGCCGGCAAGACCGTGACTTACTGGCTGGCGACTCGGGGCGAGGCGGGCATCGACACGCTGCCTCCAGCCGACGCCGGTCCCGCCCGCGAGGCCGAGCAGCGTGCCGCCGGCCGAGCGGTTGGC
Source organism: Nostocoides jenkinsii Ben 74 (assembly GCF_001046875.1). Taxonomy (GTDB): domain Bacteria; phylum Actinomycetota; class Actinomycetes; order Actinomycetales; family Dermatophilaceae; genus Nostocoides_A; species Nostocoides_A jenkinsii. The sequence goes on along the minus strand of NZ_HF571038.1, from coordinate 1,423,503 downwards.
GTGGAGGTCGTGGAGTTCGGCAACCACCGCGACGGCGTCGTCGAATACGGCCTCGACCTGCGCCGGGACATCGCCCGCGAGATCCGGCGCCGCCGCCCGGACCTGGTCGTCACCGGCGACTACCACGACCGCTTCGTTGCCGGGATGCTCAACCAGGCCGACCATCGCGCCGTCGGCCAGGCCTGCGCCGACGCCGTCGCGGATGCCGGCAATCGCTGGATCTTTCCCGAACTCCTCGCCGACGAGGGCCTGGAACCCTGGAACGCCCGGTACCTCGCGTTCGCCGGTTCGAGCACGCCGACGCACGTCGTGGATGTCCGGGGCCACCTCGACCGGGCGGTCGCCTCCCTGGAGGAGCACGCGGCATACAACAACGCCCTGCCCGACGCCTTCCCCAAGCCCCGCGAACTGGTGACCTGGATCCTCACCCAGGGCGGCTCGGCTGCCGGGCTGGAGCACGCCGTCACCCTGGATCTCGTTATCCGCCGCTGACCCTCACTCGCCCCAGCGGATCAGCACCACTTGCCACGTCCCCAGTTGGGGGAGCGTGGCGCAGGCGTGCGTCCCGGCGACGGTGACCTCCACGGGCTCAAGCCGACCCGCGGCGTCGGGGTCGCCGACCAGAATCTCGGGGACGCTCGCACCCATGAGGCGCACGCGGAGCCGACCTGCACCGGTCACCCCCGGCGGCGGCTGGGGCGCGTCCCACAGCGGATCGCTCACCGACCCGAGATTGATCAAGTGCACCACCAGCCCGTATGCCGTGGCCGTCACCCGCCGCCATACCGTCCCCGCCTGCGCGTCCCCGCTCACGGGGGTCCCGGCGAAAGTGACGTCGACGTCGTCGTTGTAGCCCGCGGCATACGCTCCGGTCACGTCGTAAATGTCTTGCGGGAGAAGGATTTCGTCGTGCGCGACGAGGAAGTCGTACCACCGAGCCAGCAGGTCGATAGTCGACGTCTCGGCCGGCCAATTGCGCACGTAATAGGGATCGACGAGCAGCCGCCCCTCCTCACCGACGAGCAGGTGGGTCGCGCCATGGGAGAAGAGCGTCGCCATCGTCAGCCGGGCCGCCTGCTCGGCCGCCGCCACCTCGGCGGTGGCAAACACACTCAGGTATGCCGCGATGACCACCGGTCGACCACCCTCGGCGCGCGCCCGGGTGACCACGCGGGCGAGATCACCGAGGCGGTCGTGCGGCGTCCATACCTCGATATAGACGGCGTCCTGCGGCGCCCGAGCGGTCGTCCACGTCGGAAAGTCGTTGACATTGTTGAAGATCAGAAACGACTCCGGCAGCCCCGCCCGAACCCCGGCGATCAGCTGGGGGAGACGCTGCGCGAGATCGACCAGACGCCCGTCGGGCGTGACGGCCCGCTTCGGCCAGCCGTACTGATCCAGGTGGAATCCGTCGAACCCCACCGCCTCGACGGCGGCGCGCAGATCGGCGGTGAAATGGGCAAGCCAGTCCGGCGTCGCCGGGTCCACCACGCGCAGGAAGTCCCCCAGGGCGTATGGTGCTCCATCCCCATCGAGGAGGGCGTGCTGCTCCCAGCGTGGCCACTCGGCCGCCCCGACTCCATAGACGGCGGCATAACCCAGGGATCGCGATCCGACGGAACGACACGCCTCGACGATGGCGCGCAGGGTGTCAAGGTCGACGGGATTTCCCAGCGCATCGGCATACGTTCGCCCACCGCCGAGGAGGTCGGCATGCCGGTAGGCCCAGTCGTAGCACTGGATGGTGGTCAAGTGAAGGCGCCGCATCAGCTGCGTCAGGCCGGCCAGGTCCCGGCCGGGCCGGTAGTCGGTGGTGAAGCCATAGCGCACGGGGTCGAAGCGGCGCTCCGGGTCGAGCACCTGGATGGCCGTGGCGGCGATGGTGGAGCCGGCGCGGTTGACCAGCTCGACCCGGTAGCCGCCTGGGTCGAGCGGTGCGAGCGTCACGCGCGACTCGGTCTCAAGGACCGCCACCCGCCTGACGTCGGCGCCGAGGTGATCGACACGCAGCTGCGCGCCCTTCGTGACGTCAGCGGCAAGGACGTCGATCTCGATGGGCTCGTCCACCGCATAGGCACTTCGCGACGCCAGGATCACGCCCGTCACGATAGCCACACATGATTAAGGGCCCGCCTCCTCGAGGGGAGACGGGCCCTTAAACCGGGAACCGCGGGGATTAGCCCTTGACGGCGCCCGAGGTCATGCCACGGATGAAGAACCGTTGCAGTGCCAAGAAGACCACGATCGGGACGAGGATCGTGATGAACCCGGCGGCCGGGATCAGTTCCTTTCCTTGTCCGGTCTGACCCTGCATACCTTGCAGTGCGACCGTGAGGATGGTGTTGTCACCACGGCCGAGGAAGATCAGGGCGACCAGTAGGTCGTTCCACACCCACAGGAACTGGAAGATCGCGAACGATGCCAGCGCCGGGGTGCTCATCGGCATGATGAGCTTCCAGAAGGTCGTGAAGTGGCTCGCGCCGTCGATCTTCGCCGACTCGATGACGGCCTTGGGCAGGCCGGCCATGTAGTTGCGCAGGATGTAGACAGCCAGCGGCATACCGAAGCCGATGTGGGCGAGCCACACAGCCAAGAAGGTGCCGTTGAGGTCGAGTTGCTTGTAGAGCTTCAGCAGGGGCACGAGGGCGACCTGGTTGGGCACGACAAGAAGGCCGACGATGATGACGAACACGACATCGCGGCCCTTCCACTCCATGAAGGTGAAGGCGTATGCCGCGAACGCCGCGATCAGAATCGGGATGATCGTCGCGGGGACGGTCACCACGAAGCTGTTGATGAACGCCTTGCCCATGTTGACCCCGGAGGCGTTGTCGCCGAGGACCTGCGCGTAGTTGTTCAACGTCCATTGGGTGAAGTCCAGCGGATTGGCGATCGCCGTCCACCAGCCCGATTCGCCCTGCGCGGTGCGCGTGCGGAACGAACTGATGAGCAGGCCGAAGACCGGCAGCATCCACAGGCAGCACAAGAGGAACAGCACGGTGCGCACGATCGGCGTCGCGCTGCCGGCACCGCTGCCCGGCTTGCTCTGCTTGATCACCTGGTCGGGGGTGCCGGTACCGGGTTGCACGGTCGTGGTCATCGGTTGGCCTCCTCACGCTTGAAGTGACGGACCTGGTAGATCAGGACCGGGGTGATGGCGATCATCAGCAGGACGACGATGGCCGCGGCGTAGCCGTTGTTGCCGTTGGTGAACATCTCGTAGTAGAAGCGGCGGCCGACCACGTCCGTGTTGAACTGGCCGTTCGTCGCGACATACACGACATCGAAGACCTTCATGACACCGATGAGGACGGTGATGAAGACCGTGATGACCGTTCCCCAGATCTGCGGAACGATGATGCTGAAGAAGATCTTTCGCTCACCGGCGCCGTCGATGCGACCGGCCTCGATGGTGTCCTCGGGAACCGACTTGATGGCCGCCGAGAGCAGCACCATCGAGTAGCCGACCTGGGTCCAGATGAGGATGATCATCAGGAGCAGGCTGTTGAAGTGCAGCTTGTCGAGCTGGTACCAGGACGTCGGGTCCTTGCCGAACCAGGCGCGGATGCCGTTGAGCAGACCGGTCTGGGCGGTGCCGACCGGCTGATAGTCGTAGACCGCGCGCCAAATCGTTGCCGCACCGACCATGCTGATCGCCATCGGCAAGAAGATGAGGGTCTTGGTGATCTTCTCACCGGTGGGCCGGAGCCGGTCGGCCAGGACGGCCACACCGAGACCGAGCACGACAACGCTCGCCGGGACCAGGATGATCCAGAGAAGGTTGTTGAGCAGGACCTGACGGAACTCGCTCTCGCTGAGGAGATCCGTGTAGTTCTTGAGGCCGACATACTTCGTCGACTTGGCGTTGGCGAAGCTCAGTTGCAGGGTCACCAGTGCCGGGTAGATCAGGTAAACCGCAATCGCCAGGATCGCCGGACCGGCGAAGGCCCACGGCTTGACGCGGTCCTCCCACTTGCCCTTGAGCGACTCCGACAGCTTGTTGAGAATCCAGAAGAGCAGCATGGCGCCGCCGATGCCGCCAACGATGGCGATCAGCGCGTTCAGAATTTTGATGGCCAAACCCGTTGTCCTTTCTGTTCGGTCCGGGTCAAGCGGAGTCCCGGGAACGCCGCGAACGACGATCCCGGGACCACGACCTCACCTCAGGACGCCGGCCAGCTCTTGTCGATGCTCGCGAGCATCTGGTCCTCGTCCATCTGGCCGTTGATCCACTTGATGGGCTCGGTCCAGAAGGTGCCGGCACCGACCTTGGCCGGCATCAGGTCAGACCCGTCGAAGCGGGCGGCCGCGGACGCGTAGAGAACGTCCTTGGCGATCGTCTGGAGGGTCTTGCTCGGGTAGAGCGAGACATCGAAGGTCTTGTGCGGGGAGAAGTAGCCCGCCTTGCCGGTCTCGATGCCGTTGTCCTTGCTGGCGATGAAGTTGCGCAGCGCCAGGGTGTTCTTGTCGTTGTTGAATGCCGCAGCGAGGTCGCCACCGACGAGGACGGGGTTGTTGCCGGCCTCCTTGGCGGGGAAGGCAGCCACGCCGACCGTGGTGTCGAGCTTGGCCAGGACCTCGTCGGGGAAGCCACCCTTGCCGGCGATGAAGGTCGCCTGCTTGAACAGGTAGCAGCCGGGCGGGCTCTTGAAGAGCGCGTTGCCACCGGTCTGGAAGTTGGTCGACGCGATGGCCTTGGTGCCGCCGAGGACGTTGCCCTCGGTGAAGGCGATCGTGTGGAAGTAGTCGAACGCGGCCTTGACGTCCGGGTCGGAGAACTTCATCTCGCCCTTGACCCACTTGTCGTAGCCCTCGGGGCCAGCGGTACGCAGGACGAGGTCTTCGATCCAGTCGGTGATCGGCCAGCCGGTGGCGGGGCCGGACTCGGCGGCGATGCACCACGGAGTCTTGCCGGAGCCGCGCAGGTCATCGGTGACCTTCAGCAGCTCATCCATCGTCGTGGGGAAGGTGAGGCCGGTCTCCTTCCAGGCGGCCTGGTCATACCAGAGGAGCGACTTGACGCTGACCGCGGAGGGCAGGCCGTAGACCTTGCCCGCGCAGGTGCCGGACTCGACGAAGCCGGGGACCAGGGTCTCCTTGGCCGTGGTGACGGTCGCGTCGTCATACGCAACCAGGCCACCGTCGGAGGCGACGTCACACATGACACCGGGCTGCGGGAAGAGGCCAACGTCGGGCGGCGAGCCACCGGCGATGCGGGTGCGGATCTCGGTGTCCCAGGACCCGGCCTTCGTGAACTTGATCGTGAAGCCGTTCTTGGCCGCGAAGGCGTTGAGGTCCTTCTGGAAGGCGGCTTCCTGCTCGTTGCCGAAGCCGTACATGACCTCGATGCTGGACTTGCCGGACCCGGTCGCGGTGGTGGCGCCGTCTCCGGAGCCGGACCCGTTGTCGGTGCCGCCGAGGCATCCGGTGGTGGTGGCCACGGCGCCAATGGCGACCGCCGCAGTCAGATAGCGCCTAGCGCCAATAGATGTGTCTCCTTGACTGGTGTTCGCGGGTGCGCACACCAGCCAAGAGAGCAGCGACGCGGTCCCGCATCACGACCCGGAAGGGTGTGACCGGGACGACACGATGCCTCCAGCGCAGGACGCTCGTCAAGCACCTGCAAGTCCCGGTGAGTTCAATGCAACCCAACAGTGACCAGATCGTTATGGAAACGCTTACATGAGCGTGGCTCAACGCTGTTCGCGAATGGAAGCGATCCAGTTTTCGACGTCTTGACGGGCCCGCGGCATACCTGCCGAGAGGTTTTCGAAACCGTCCTCGGTGACCAGCACGTCGTCCTCGATCCGAATGCCGATGCCGCGGAACCGTTCGGGGGCGAGTTGGTCGTCGGCCTTGAAATAGAGCCCCGGCTCGACGGTGAGGATCATGCCGGGACGCAGCTCGGCCTCGCGGTACTCCTCCATCGTGGCGAGGGCGCAATCGTGGACGTCGAGTCCGAGGTGATGGCTGGTCCCGTGCACCATCCAACGCCGATGGAACTGACCGGTCTCCTGATCGAGGCTTGCCTCGACATCAACGCCATCGGGGAGAAGGCCCCAGCCGTGGACGTGCTCGGCGATGACCCGGATTGCCGCCGCGTGGATGTCGCTGAACTTCGCCCCGGGACGGATGGCGGCCATGCCGGCCTCCTGCGCGGCATACACCGCGTCGTAGATCTCGGCCTGAGCCTCGGTGAAGGTGCCGTCGATCGGCAAGGTGCGGGTGATATCGGCGGTGTAGAGGCTGTCGACCTCGACCCCGGCGTCGAGCAGGATGAGGTCGCCTGCGGCGATATCGCCGGTGTTCTTGATCCAGTGCAGCGTGTTGGCGTGGTCGCCGGAGGCGCAGATCGAGTCGTAGCCCACCCCATTGCCCTGATGACGGGCATGCAGGCCGAAGATCCCCTCAACCCAACGCTCGCCGCGGCCGCGGTCGACGACCCCGTCGAGTTCGGCGATGACTGCTTCAAAGCCCACCTGGGTGGCCGCGATGGCGGCACGCATCTGCGCGACCTCGTGCTCGTCCTTGACCATCCGCGCGTGCGAGATGGCGTGGGCGAGATCCGCATCCGCCTCTTCGAGAACCTCCTGCGTGCTGCCCTCGGCCACGCGCCGCGCGTCGAGCTGGGACGTCAGCGCGTGGTCGGCATCGCGCACGACCCGGACCGTCGTGGTCGACGCGTCCTTGGTGGCCTGGTCCAGGAACTCGTCGATGTGGCGGCCGGCAATGCCCAGCTCGGCCTCGATGTCCTCGATGGTGGGCCGGCCCCCGACCCAGAACTCACCGAAGCGCGCGTCGTCGAAGAACTCGTCGCTATCCCGGGGGGCGAGCGGGCGGAAGTAAAGGATCGCCTCGTGCCCGTCGTCGGTGGGATCGAGCACGAGGACCGCATCGGGCTCACGGTCGGCACCGAGGCCGGTGAGGTAAGCGAAGGCAGTGTGGGGGCGGAAGACGTAGTCGCAGTCGTTGCTGCGCACCTTCAACCCGCCCGCCGGGACGATCAACCGCTCTCCCGGGTATGCCGCGCTGAGCGCCGCCCGACGAGCGGCAGCGTAGTCAGCGGCTGGGGAGCGCTCGGGTCGCGTCTCATCGCGCGGCGCCCAGCCCTGCTGGATGAAACCGCGGAGGGCGTCCGTGGTCACCCGGGCCCGGTTGTCGGTCTTGGCTTGCTCCTCGCTCATCCTCGTATGCTGCCACGCCGCCTGTCGCCACAGTGTGGCCCGGCTTTGCGTTCCTCAAAGGAGACTGCGGCCGGGCGGGGCGCTGCCCGCCCGGCCGCCGGTGATCAGCCAAGGACCTTCGCAGGCGTGGTTCGCCAGGTCGTCGTCCCGTCGCCCAGCTGACCTCGCGAGTTGCTACCCCAGCAATAGGCCGCGCCATTGCTCTGCTTCAGGGCGCAGGTGTGCCAAGACCCAGCCGCGATCATTGCGGTGTCAGTGCTGAAGCCCGAGACCGCGGTGGGGATCGCCATCTCGGTGTTTGTCCCATTGCCCAGCTGGCCCTCGGCGTTGCGCCCCCAGCAGAGCAGTTGTCGCGTGGACTTGACGGCGCAGGTAAACGACACCCCACCCCGCATGCCCACCACGCCCGAGGACAACCCATACACCGCGACCGGCGTAAGGCGCATCGTTGTTGTGGTGTCGCCGAGCTCATGGTTGCCGTTGGTGCCCCAACACTTGGCAGCGCCAGCGGTTGTGTAGGCGCAGGTGTGATAGCGACCGGCCCAGACAGCCGAGACGCCAGAGGCCATTCCCTTGACCTGAACAGCTGACATGCGCGTTGTCGTGGTCCCATCGCCGACCTGCCCAGAGGTGTTTGAACCCCAGCACTTGGCGGCGCGGGCCGAGGTAAGGGTGCAGGCATGGTTCTCTCCGGCCGTCAACTGGACGGCACCCCCGGCTCCCGACACGACCTTGGGTGTCACCGCGTATCGCAAACCCCAGCATTTGACCGCGCTCGTGGGCGTCACTGCGCAGCTGAAGGCACCTCCCGCCGTGATTGCCTTCGCTCCGGATGTGAGGCCGACGACTTGGACGGGCGTGGAACGGTTGATCTTGGTGCCATCACCGAGTTGACCGTTGAGGTTATTGCCCCAGCATTTGATCGCCCCGGTGGTGGTCATCGCACAGGTGTGGTCGCGACCAGCCCAGATCGCCTGGACCCCGGAGGTCAGCCCGGAAACTTGCACGGGGGTGGTTGAACTCGTCAGCGTCCCATTTCCAAGCTGACCGAGTCGGTTGTCACCCCAACACTTGACTCCGCCACTGCTGGTCACGGCACACGTGTGAAACGAGCCCGCACTGATCTTCGTGTACGAGGTCGAGGACGGAGGTCCGACACAGCCTGACACCGTAATGGTGTATTGCCCGAGTGACGCATAGTCCGAGTACCCCGTGCTTGGTGAATCGGCGCCGACTCCATCTACTTCGAGGTAGTAAGTGCCGGGAGCGACCGTGGTGCTCGTCGCGGCGTTGAGTCCCGTCGCAAGGTCATAAGTTGAGTAAGCCGCGGACGGATTGCTGATGGCCAGGGGTGCGCCCGTTGCCGATAGCAGGCTGAGCTGCACATCTAGGTTTGGACTCCGTGGGGCGGGCGCAACGCTCGCGGTCAAAGTGGCAGTGCATGTCGTGGAAACGGCGAAGACATCCTTGTCGCTCCGCGTGGAGATAATGCCGGACGTGGTGGCGGGGGACGATGCAGGTAGCGGTGTTGCTGTCGCGGTGGAGTCCCCATGATCGTCGGTGCGCGCCACTAGACCGTTGCTCGACATCACCGCAAAGTCGTCTTCGGTGTTGTTGGCATCGGCATATTCACCTCGACTCCACTGGGTCACAGGCCTGTAGTAGCCGACTCCCATGATCGGGGCCCAAGGGCCATGTCCCGTGTAGTAAGTGACGCTGGATGTCCCATCATGGTTCAGCCCGAGATTATGACCGACCTCATGCGACACCGCCTCGGCGATGTACTTCTCGCTGAGGGAAAGCATGTGGGAGAACACCAAGGCGGGCTGGTAGTACTGGTGGCTGCTTGTGTGGTCATAGACGCCGAGGTAGGCGATTCCGCCGCACGAGCTTTGGCATGTCTTGTAGGACAGCTCTTCCGAATTCGTAATGAGCGCTCGCGTCCCGTAGTTGTTGTCGCCCGACCCTGCGCGATCGATGGCGGCAACGCCCGGGTCCTGAGTCGTCACATCGACGTCGAAGGGAGCGAAATCCTCGGCCACACGTTGGAAGATGCCTTGGATGGCGTCCATCTCGGTTGTGCTGAAGGAGCTACTGGTGTCGAGACTGTAGCCCGCTTGGAACGCCGTCGAGACCGAGTAGTAGCTGTTCCACACGGTGCCCGAGAGCGCTTCTCCGTCGAAGTCCAGGTAGATAACTTTGCTCGAACCGGGTTTTGAGTGCAACAGGAATGTGTCGCTGTAGGGGTAAGGGCCCTTGTCGGGTGCGTCCACGGTTGTTGGGGCGGGCCGCGGAATCGGGTCGATTGCTAAGAGACGACCGCTGCGATCGAGGCGGATAGTTGGGTCTTTCAATTGGTCGCGCAACTGCTGTTGCGTGAGGTCATTCTGTGCGGCAACGGCACCAAGCCGATCCCCGAGACGAGCCAGCGCGACGCTACCGCCCAACGGCTTCGCGAACGACGAACCCAGGTCTGTTTGGGTGCCAGCGCTAGCCGGGCCCGCAGCAGCCAGCCCAAGCGCCGCGGCTAGACCTGCGACCAGGGTGGTCCTACCGAACTTCCGAAATCTCATGTGCCCTCCCTTTGGCGTGCATGTGAATCGGAAGCTAGCGCTCGCCAAGGCCTGCCGGACAGTCCCCCATGGGAGGGACACGAGTTAGCCAGCCGTCCCCGGCCAGTTCTTGTCCGGCTGCGGCACGGGCCGGGCCGGCTG
>NZ_HF571038.1:1396233-1413505 GCF_001046875.1 Nostocoides jenkinsii Ben 74 | reverse complement strand
CCCGCCGCAGCCGCCGGGGCAGCAATTCCTTCGCCGCTGGCCGCCGCGGCTTCTTCGGCTCGCTCACGCCCTCAATGTATGCCGCGCGGGAATGCCCGCGCCGCCCCTCGCGTTTGGGTGGGTGTGCGCCGATCTGGCACACTTATCCGTCGGTCCGGTTCACGGCAGGCGTCGCCGACGCAGGGCTTGCATCACATCCGCGTGATGGGCTCGCCGACCCGGAGAATTACGAGGAGCAGCAGTGAAGAAGGACATCCACCCGACTTACGTCGAGACCACCGTGACCTGCACGTGTGGCACCACGTTCACGACCCGCAGCACAGCCAAGAACGGCTCGATCCACGCTGACGTGTGCAGCAACTGCCACCCGTTCTACACGGGCAAGCAGAAGATCCTCGACACCGGTGGTCGCGTGGCCCGCTTCGAGGCCCGCTACGGCAAGAAGGCCGCCAAGTAGCTTTCCCGACGCGCCGGTCGCCCCTGCTGGGGTCGACCGGCGCGTTCGTCTTTCCCGGGGCGCCCCCGCTCCGCCCGACCACCGCTCCACCCGACCACCGCCCCACCGACCACCGCTAGGAACCCACGATGCTCGACTCCGCCGCCGCTCTCCTCGCTGAGCATCAGGAACTCGAAGCCGCGATGGCCGATCCTGCCGTGGTCGGGGACCAGGCCCGCTATCGCGAGGTCGGGCGTCGGTATGCCGCGCTCGGGCCCGTCGTCGCGGCATACCGCAACTGGCGCGCGACCACGGACGACCTGGAGGCGGCCCGGGAACTCGCCCGTGAGGACGCGTCCTTCGCCGAGGAGATCCCCGCGTTGGAGGCGGGCGCGACCGCCGCGGAGGAGAAGTTGCGGCGGTTGCTGATCCCGCGCGACCCAGACGACGACCGCGACATCATCCTCGAAGTCAAGGCGGGGGAGGGCGGCGAGGAGTCCGCGCTTTTCGCCGGCGACCTCCTGCGGATGTACCTGCGCTATGCCGAGAAGCGCGGCTGGAAGAGCGAGATCATCGACGCGACCGAGTCGGATCTCGGCGGCTACAAGGACGTGCAGGTGGCCGTCAAGGCCAAGGGGACCCCCGGCCCGGGCGAGGCGCCGTGGGCGCGGCTGAAGTTCGAGGGCGGGGTGCACCGCGTCCAACGCGTTCCGGTCACCGAATCGCAGGGACGCATCCATACGTCCGCTGCCGGGGTGTGGGTGATGCCGGAGGCCGAGGAAGTCGAGGTCTCCATCGACCCGAACGACCTGCGGATCGACGTCTACCGCTCCTCGGGCCCGGGTGGGCAGTCGGTCAACACCACCGACTCGGCGGTCCGGATCACGCACTTGCCGACGGGCACAGTCGTCTCTTGCCAGAACGAGAAGTCGCAGCTCCAGAACAAGGATTCCGCGATGCGCGTCCTGCGCGCCCGACTGCACCAATTGGCGATGGATGAGGCCGCGGCCGCAGCCTCGGACGCACGCCGCTCGCAGGTCCGCACCGTCGACCGGTCGGAGCGCATCCGCACCTACAACTTCCCCGAGAACCGCATCAGCGATCACCGGACGGGCTACAAGGCCTACAACCTCGACATCGTCCTCGGCGGCGAACTCGACCCCGTGGTGGAGTCGGCCATGGAGGCCGACGAGGCCGCGCGCCTCGCGGCAGTCGGGGAGCGATGAGCGTCGAGGGGGCGACACTCCACGAGGTCGTCACCACAGCCAAGGCGACCCTCGAACTGGCCGGGGTGCCCTCGCCGGGCGTCGATGCCGTCGAACTCGCCGCCTTCATCCTCGACGTGGCGCCGGGGGAGGTGCAGCGGCGCATGGTCCTGCGCGCGCCCATCACCGAGGACGCCGCCATCACGTATGCCGCGCTCATCCACGAGCGCGCCCGGCGAGTCCCCCTGCAGCACCTCACTGGACGGGCCTACTTCCGGGGCCTCACCTTGGCGGTCGGCCCCGGCGTCTTCATCCCGCGCCCGGAGACCGAGGTGGTCGCCGGCTGGGCGATCGACGCAGCCCGGGACAGCGACTCGCCCCGGCCCATCGTCGTCGACCTGTGCACCGGATCCGGGGCGATCGCGCTCGCCATCGCCGACGAGGTTCCGCATGCCGAGGTCCACGCCATCGAACTGTCCGAGCACGCGCACGCCTGGGCCGCCCAGAATGTCGAGCGACTCGGCCTCCCGGTGAACCTCGTCCTCGGTGACGCCATCACCTCCTTCGGGGAATTGTGGGCGAGCGTCGATGTGGTGGTGAGCAATCCGCCATACATCCCGACCGGGCAGGTGCCGATCGATCCGGAAGTGGCAGAACACGATCCGCGGGTGGCGCTCTTCGGAGGCAGCGCCGACGGCCTGTCGATTCCGCGGCTGGTCGCTGCCCGGGCCGCGACGCTGCTGCGACCTGGCGGGGTGCTGGTCATGGAGCACGCGGACAGCCAGGGCGAGAGCTTGCCGCGGGCGCTGGCCCAAAGCGGGAACTGGGTCGACATCGAGGATCGGCTCGACCTGAACGGCCGCCCGCGCGCGACCGTAGCTCGCCGGGGCCACGATCAGCAGGGCGACTGAGCAGGTTGGCCCGGATACTGGGTCCGTGAGCGAGCAGGACTGGAGCGCCAAGGCCAAGGAAAATGCCGACTTCCACGCGGCGGCGCTGGCCCGGGCGCAAGAACGGCAGGCCAAAGTCGGTGGCGAGTTGCTGTCGGCCTTCGTCGGCAAAGCGCGCGCCGCCGGAATCCCCGCCCACGAGCTGACGGCCCGGCCCTATCGGGGCAACGGCCGCTATCGCACGGGCATCCAGGGCTGGTACCTCCTGCCCGACCGCTCCCTCGGTGTTGACGAGCAGGGCCGTTTCTTCATCCTGTCGTGCCCGCCGTCGCTGCTAGCGCGGGTCCGCGGCGTGACTCTCACCCCCAGCCCGGCCACTCTTCGCGTGGGGGAGCGCGATGGCGAGTCGATGGACCTGTCCGACGTCTTGGCCAAGCGACTCGGCGCCGGAGCGCAGCACCCCTGAGCCGACCCTTGCGGCCTCCGCCACCACCGCGGTCATCGGGGAGGCGCTCGAGGATCGCAGCCTGGTCGCGGGGCCCATCCGGATCGTGTCGATCGCGGGCTAAACCGCCGAGGTGCCGCTCGTAGACTGCACTCCCATGAGCCCCGTCGTCGACGCCACCGCCCCTCAGTCCCGCGAGGAGGCCGTAGCCCGCGCCGTGGGTGCCGTCCAATCCGGTCAGTTGATCGTGCTGCCGACCGACACTGTCTATGGCATCGGCTGCGATGCCTTCGACGCCGACGCGGTCTCCACCCTCCTGGCGGCCAAGGGCCGCGGGCGCGATGTGCCGCCGCCCGTGCTGATCGGGGAGATCCGCACGCTGGACGGCATCGCCATCGACGTCGAGCCGTATGTCCGTGATCTGGTCGAGAAGTTCTGGCCGGGGGCGTTGACGGTCATCGTCACGGCCCAACCGTCCCTGATCTGGGATCTCGGCGAGACGCATGGCACGGTCGCCGTCCGGATGCCTGACGACGAGGTGGCCCTGGCCATCCTGCGCGAGACCGGCCCGATGGCGGTGACGAGCGCCAACCTCCATGGGGCCCCGGCGGCCACATCCGTGCTTGACGCCGCCACGCAGCTGGGCTCCGCCGTCGAGATCTATGTCGATGGGGGCGCCCGCGCGGCCCAGATTCCCTCCACAATCCTCGATTGCACGGGCCCGGTCCCGACCGTGCTGCGCGCAGGCGCCATCAGCGAAGACGACATCGCCGCGGTCCTGCCGGCCTCGGCGCGCCCGGAGCCCGAGAATTCGGTCGACATGTCAGCCGACTCCCCGGCTGAGTAGAGTGCCAAACGACTTGTCCATCCCGCACAGAGAGCACCGAGATGACGTTCTATGGGTCTGACTACGCCGAGCTGGAATCCTTCGATCCGGACATCGCCGGGGTGCTTCTCTCCGAACTCGGCCGCATCCGCGGTGGCTTGCAACTGATCGCGAGCGAGAACCTCTCCAGCCCGCGCGTGCTCACCGCGCTCGGCTCGACCCTGTCTAACAAGTATGCCGAGGGCTACCCCGGCCGTCGCTACTACGGCGGCTGCGCCGAGGTCGACAAGGCCGAGAACCTCGCGATCGAGCGGTGCAAGGAACTCTTCGGCGCCGACCACGCCAACGTCCAGCCGCACAGCGGGGCAAGCGCCAACCAGGCGGTCTATGGCGCCTTCATGAAGCCCGGCGAGACCATCCTCGCGATGAGCCTGCCGCACGGCGGCCACCTGACCCACGGCACCAAGGTTTCGTTCTCCGGCAAGTGGTTCAACGCCGTCCACTATGGCGTCGACCAGGAAACCGAAGACATCAATTACGCCCAGATGGAGGAGCTCGCGCGCGAGCACCGGCCCAAGGTCATCTGCGCGGGCGGCTCGGCCATCCCCCGGCTGATCGACTTCGAGCGCATCCGGGCGCTCGCCGATGAGGTCGGCGCGATCTTCTGGGTCGATGCGGCCCACTTCATCGGTCTGGTCGCAGGCAAGGCCATCCCGAGCCCGGTGCCGTATGCCGATGTCGTCTCGTTCACCACCCACAAGGTGCTTCGGGGTCCGCGCTCCGGCGCGATCGTCTGCACGGCCGAGCACGCGGCCGCGATCGACAAGGCGGTTTTCCCGATGATGCAGGGCGGCCCGCAAATGCACACGATCGCCGCCAAGGCGGTCAACTTCAAGGAGTGCGCAACCCCGGAGTACGCCGCCTACGCCAAGCAGGTCGTCGAGAACGCCGCGGTGCTCGCGACCAGCCTCGCCGAGCATGGCATCCGCCCGACGACCGGCGGCACCGACACCCACCTGTCTCTGCACGACCTCCAGGGCGTCGGCGTCACCGGCAAGGACGCCGAGGCCCGCGCCGACGCGGCCGGCATCGTCTTGAACAAGAACGCCATCCCCTTCGACCCGGCCCCGCCGTCGGTCGCTTCCGGCATCCGGGTAGGCACCCCGTGCGTGACCACGCAGGGGATGGGCACCGAGGAAATGCGCACGATCGCGCGCCTCATCGCCACCGCGGTGACCAAGGGCGACGCCGATCCCGACAACGCCGTGACCAGGGAAGTCCGCGCCGAGGTGACCGACCTCGTGACGCGCTTCCCGGCATACCCGCGCTGAGCGCAGGAGTCGGGTGCGCGAATACCTCTTCGTCCTCCTCGTGGCGATGGCGGGGACCTACCTCGCCGTGCCCGCGGCATACCGGCTCGCCCTGCGTCTGAACGCCTTCACCCAGGTCCGGGATCGGGACGTCCACACCGTCCCGATCCCGCGTCTGGGGGGACTCGCCATCCTCACCGGGTATGCCGCGGCCACCCTCGTCGCCACCAAGCTCCCCTTCCTGAGCAAGGTCTTCGTGACCCCGGAACTGTGGGGCGTCCTCCTCGGGGGAGTGCTGGTCTGCGCGGTCGGCGCCATCGATGACACCGTCGAACTCGATGCCCTAACCAAGCTGGCCGGGCAGATTGTCGCCGCGGGGGTGATGGCCTTCAGCGGCGTGCAGCTGTTCTCCGTTCCCTTCCTCGGGGTTACCACGATTCTGCCGGCTCCCGTTCTCGTGCTCCTGACGATCTTCACCGTGGTGGTCTCGACGAATGCGGTGAACTTCATCGACGGACTCGACGGGCTGGCCTCGGGCGTGGTCGCGATCGCTGCCGCGACCTTCTTGATCTATAGCTACTGGATCTCCGGGCAGTTCGACCCGGCCAACGTATTCACGTCCTCCACCTTCATCTCGGCGGCCCTGCTCGGTTGCTGCCTCGGCTTCCTGCCGCACAACTTCTATCCGGCGCGGTTGTTCATGGGGGACAGCGGCGCGCTGCTGCTCGGGCTCCTGCTGGCCGCCGCGATGATCTCGACCATGGGCATCAGCCCGGCCCAGGTCTCCACAAACCCGGTCGGGGCGAGCCTGCTGCCGCTGCTGGTGCCGACGGCGATCATCCTGTTGCCGCTGCTGGACGTAGCGCTGGCGATCGTGCGCCGCACCCGCGAGGGCCGCCACCCGTGGACGCCGGACGCCCAGCACTTGCACCACCGTATGCTGCGGATCGGCCACGGCCACCGACGCGCCGTCTTGCTGCTATGGCTGTGGGCCGCGGTGGCCGCGCTCGGCTCGATCAGTTTCGTGTTCTTCGACGCTGTCGTCGCGGCGTCCGGATTGGTGGCCGCGATCGTGGTCGCGCTGCTGCTCACCCGCTTCCTTCCCCGGGTCAGTGTCCCGGGCCATCGCCCGGCCGGGTTTTCCGGCTGAGGGGCGCTTGTGATAACTTTCACAAGCAACTTCACGTGTGTTCTTGACACGTGGTCAGACCCCGTTCAGACGATTCCCGCGAAGGACGACGCCCACCGATGAGCGCCACCGCGACCGCCCCGTCGGTTGCCGGTGCCCCCTTTGCCGTGATGCTGAAGGGCGCCCTGGTCCCGTCCGCGATCGCGGGACTCATCACTGTCGTTGTGTATGCCGTGATCGGCGGCGGCGCCGCGGCCCTCTCCGCTCTGCTCGGAGTCGTCGTCGCGATCGGGTTCTTTGCCAGCGGCATGGTCCTGCTGAGTCGGATGGTGCGCAGCGCCAATCCGTTCGCCTTCCTTGCCGTGGGTATGGCCGTGTACCTCGGCCAGGTGCTGGCCCTGCTGATCTTCATGCTGATCTTCCGAGAGCGCGACTGGGTCGACGGTCCGGCGCTCGGCATCAGTGCCCTCGTGGTCACGCTCGTGTGGCAGGTTTTCGCCATGCGCGCGTTCCGCGCGGCACGCTTCCCGGTCTACGACGAGCCGACCGCGCCGGTGGCAGGGGAGACGCGATGATTTCCGTCCCCGCCGTGCGTGGCCGTGTTCGTCACCAGACCGGTTGTCCGCTAACGTACGTGGCAGTTCCCCCCGCAATTCCTCGGTTCACCTTCGGCCTCAACGGCCCGCTTGTTGTGACCGAATCCGTTGTGGGCAGATTCGAGGAGAGGCTGTGAGCCTGAACGTGTTGTCCGTTCAACTCATGACGAGCTTGGCCGCCGAGGGTGACACCTTCGAGACGCCCGGCGTGCGGAGCTTCTGGTGGCCGCTGGTTGGTGGCGACCACGACAACTTCGCGTTTACTCGCCCGTCGCTGGTGATGATCCTCAGCGTCGTCTTCCTCGGCTGGTTCTTCGTCTCCACGACCCGCCGTCTGGCCCTCGTGCCGAGCAAGCGCCAGTGGCTGACGGAGCAGACCTACGACTTCGTGCGCAACACGATCGCGCGCGACGTCATCGGGACCAAGGACTTCCGCCGGTTCCTGCCGCTGCTGTTCACGCTGTTCACGCTGATCCTGGTCAACAACATTGCCGGCATCATCCCGTTTGTTCAGTACCCCACGACGAGCCGCATCGCCTTCCCGATCGTGCTGACCCTCGTGGTCTACGTCGTCTACCACGTGGTGGGCATCCGGTCCAAGGGCGGCATTGGCAAGTACCTCGGCGGCATGGTCCCCGCCGGGCTGCCTGGCTGGCTCAAGCCGATCATGTTCGTCCTGGAGTTGCTGACCTACTTCTTCGTGCGCCCGCTCACGCTCGCACTGCGACTCTTCGGCAACATGATGGCCGGCCACCTGATGCTGTTGGTGTTCATCCTCGGCGGTGAATACCTCCTGTTGCACGGCGACAACTTCGCGCTCAAGGGCGCCGGCGTCCTGTCCTTCGCCTTCTCGATTCTGATGACGGCCTTCGAGTTGCTGATCGAGTTCCTGCAGGCCTTCATCTTCACCATGCTCACGGCGCTCTACCTCGCCGACTCGCTCTCCGAGCACCACTGACCGTCCGGGCGTTCTCGCCCGGTGCTAGACCCACAACTCCATAACCCCTACACCGACACGGACCGCTTCGGGCTCCGTGCCATCTGAAAGGAAGCACCCATGACGGGCTCCATCGCCTACCTCGGCTACGGTCTCGCCGCCATCGGCCCCGGCATCGGCATCGGTCTGATCTTTGCCGCCTACATCAATGGTGTTGCCCGCCAGCCTGAGGCCCGCGGCATGCTCCAGACCATCGCCTTCACCGGTATGGCGCTCACCGAGGCGCTCGCGATCCTCGGTCTGGTCTTCGCGTTCGTCTTCAAGTAAATCGACCGCCCAGGCAGACCGTCCCAGCAAGTAGATAGGAAGCGACGTGCATTTCGCATCCCTTGCGGCCTCTGGTGAGTCCACCGGCTATCCCGAGCAACTGCCGCTCCTGCCGCACCCGGCGGAGATGATCGTCGGCGTCATCGCGTTTGCCGTCCTGTACTGGCTGTTCGCCTCCAAGGTCGTGCCCAACATGGAGAAGCTGTATGCCGAGCGTGCAGCCGCCATCGAAGGGGGCATGGCGCAGGCCGAGGAGGCCCAAGCCCAGGCCCAGGCCGCGCTCGACCAGTACAACGCCCAGCTCAAGGACGCCCGCGGCGAGGCCGCCCGCATCCGCGAGGAAGCCCGCACCCAGGGCGCGGCGATCGTCGAGGAACTGCGCGGTCAGGCTCAGGCCGAGGCCGGTCGGATCACCGATTCGGCGCACCGTCAGATCGAGGCGGAGCGTTCCAGCGCCGCGGCGAGCCTGCGCGGTGAGGTCGGCCGGCTGTCCACCGATCTTGCGAGCAAGATCGTCGGTGAGTCGCTGCACGACGAGGTCCGCCAGAAGGGCATCGTCGACCGCTTCCTCGCCGAGCTCGAGTCGGGCGCCATCAGCGCGGAGAAGGTCGAGCGCTGATGCGTGGCACGTCCCGTGGTGCGGCTGCGGCCGGCGAGAAGGCGCTCGGTGAGGTGTTCGGGTCCCTGGACTCCGGCCAACTCGCCGAGGAACTCTTCGCCTCCTGCGGCAGCATCGACGGCAACGCCACCCTGCGTCGCGCGCTGACCGACCCGTCCCGCGAGGGCAGCGCCAAGGCCGACCTGGTCCGGCGCCTGTTCAGCGGCAAGGTCACCGACCAGACGGTGCATGTGGTGGCCACCTTGGCGGGCCAGCGTTGGGCCGACGAGCGCGACTTCTCGGACACGATCGAGAATCTCGCCGTCCAGGCTGTGGTTGACCGAGCCGACCGGCGCGGCAAGCTCCAGGACCTGGAGGACGAGCTCTTCCGGTTCGAGCGCATCGTCGCTGGCGACCCCGAGCTGCGTGACGTCCTGACCAACCGGCAGGGCAATGGGGCCGGGAAGGCCGAGATCGTCCGGCGCCTGCTCGACGGCAAGACGACGCCGGAGACGGTTCGCCTCGCCCAGCAGGCCGTGCAGGCACCTCGTGGCCGTCGACTCGACGCCGTGCTGGAGGCCTATCTCGCCCTGGCCGCCAAGCGCCACAACCAGTTGACGGCCGTCGTCACGTCGGCCACCGCGCTCAGCGAGCAAGAGACTGCGCGGTTGGCTGAGGCCCTCGGCCGCAGCTACGGCCGCCAAATCCAGATCCAGCCAATCGTCGACCCGTCTGTCGTCGGTGGGCTCAAGGTCAAGATCGGCGACGAGGTCATCGACGGAACCATCGCTCGCAAGCTGCAAGCCGTTCGCCGTCACTTTGGCGGCTGACCGGACCCCCGGTCGCAACCACGCATCATACGAACCGCACGAACACTCGCCGCCACAGTGCGGGACTCGAAGGAGAGAAGAAGAGATGACGGAGCTTTCGATCCGTCCCGAGGAGATCCGGGACGCGCTGGACGCCTATGTCCAGTCCTACCAGCCCGGCGAGGCCTCTCGGGAAGAGGTCGGCCGGGTCATCGACGCCGGTGACGGCATCGCCCACGTCGAGGGTCTCCCCTCGGCGATGACCAACGAGCTGCTCCAGTTCGAGGACGGCACCCTGGGCATCGCGCTCAACCTGGACGTCCACGAGATCGGTGTCGTCATCTTGGGTGACTTCTCCAAGATCGAGGAGGGCCAGAGCGTCAAGCGCACCGGCGAGGTCCTGTCGGTTCCCGTCGGCGACGCCTTCCTCGGCCGCGTCGTCAACCCGCTCGGCCAGCCGATCGACGGCCTCGGCGAGATCGCCGACGAGGGCCGCCGCGCCCTGGAACTCCAGGCGCCCAACGTCGTCTCCCGCAAGTCGGTGCACGAGCCCCTGCAGACGGGCTTGAAGGCCGTCGACGCCATGACCCCGATCGGCCGTGGCCAGCGCCAGCTCATCATCGGCGACCGCCAGACCGGCAAGACCACGGTGGCGATTGACACGATCATCAACCAGAAGGAATTCTGGGAGACCGGCGACCCGGAGAAGCAGGTTCGCTGCATCTACGTCGGCATCGGCCAGAAGGGCTCCACGATTGCGGCCGTCAAGGGCACGCTCGAGGACGCCGGCGCGATGGAATACACCACCATCGTCGCGGCCCCCGCCTCCGACTCGGCAGGCTTTAAGTACCTCGCCCCCTACACCGGCTCGGCCATAGGCCAGCACTGGATGTACCAGGGCAAGCACGTCCTGATCGTGTTCGACGACCTGTCCAAGCAGGCCGAGGCCTACCGCGCCGTGTCGCTGCTGCTGCGCCGCCCGCCGGGCCGCGAGGCTTACCCGGGCGATGTGTTCTACCTGCACTCGCGGTTGCTGGAGCGCTGCGCGAAGCTGTCAGACGCCCTGGGCGCGGGCTCGATGACCGGTCTGCCGATCATCGAAACCAAGGCTGGCGACGTCTCGGCCTACATCCCGACCAACGTCATCTCGATCACGGACGGCCAGATCTATCTCCAGGCCGACCTGTTCAACTCCAACGTCCGCCCGGCGATCGACGTGGGTGTGTCCGTCTCCCGTGTCGGTGGTGCCGCGCAGATCAAGGCCATGAAGCAGGTGTCCGGTCGCCTCAAGCTCGACCTGGCCCAGTTCCGTGCGCTCGAGGCCTTCGCGATGTTCGCCTCGGACCTCGACCCCGCCTCGCGTGCGCAGTTGGCGCGTGGTGGTCGCCTCGTGGAGTTGCTGAAGCAGAAGCAGTCCAACCCCTACCCGGTCGAGGAGCAGGTCGTCGCCATCTGGATGGGGACGACGGGCAAGCTCGACTCCGTTGAGGTCGAGGACGTGCAGCGCTTCGAGGTCGAGTTCCTCGACTACCTGCGCCGCGAGCACAAGGGCATCCTCGACACCATTCGTGAGACGACGAAGTTCGAGGACGACACCGAGAAGTCGCTCGAGAGCGCGGTCACGGAGTTCAAGAAGCAATTCGGCAACTCCGGTTCGCACAACGTCCCGGTCGGCCACGAGCCCGACCCGGGCGCGCTGGACCACGAGATCGACCAGGCTCAGATCGTTCGCCAGCGCTGACGCGCCGGCGACCGAGCGACATACGAATCCACAGGAAGGCGGGAACGCATGGGAGCGCAGATCCGGGTTTACCGGCAGCGCATCCGGTCGGTCACGGCGACCAAGAAGATCACCCGGGCCATGGAGTTGATGGCCGCCTCCCGCGTCGTCAAGGCGCGGCAGGCGGTGCTGGAGTCAGCGCCATACACCCACGCGATCACTCGGGCATTGTCCGAGTTGGCGGTGCACAGCAACTATGAGCACCCGCTGACGACGGAGCCGGAGAACCCGCGCCGCGCTGGCGTCTTGATCCTGACCAGCGACCGCGGGCTTGCCGGGGCCTACGCCTCCGGCGCGCTCAAGGAGAGCGAGCGCTTGGTGCACGACCTCCGCGCCGAAGGCAAGGAGAGCGTTCCCTACCTCGTGGGCCGCAAGGCGGTGTCGTTCTACAAGTTCCGCGGGCGTGACTTCGCCGCGGAGTGGACGGGTGGGACCGAGCGTCCGGTCATCGAGACCGCGCAGGACATCGCGGCCCGGCTGGTTGCGGACTTTCTGCGGCCGACCGATGAGGGTGGCTTGGACGAGGTGCACGTGGTTTACACGCGCTTCAACTCCATGGTTGTCCAGGAGCCGCGGGTGCTGCGACTGCTGCCCATCGAGGTCGTGGATGCGGTCGCCGAGGAAGGCGCCCCGTCGGCGATCCAGCCGTTGTATGAGTTCGAGCCCAACGCCGATGAGGTGATGTCGGCGATCCTGCCGCGCTATGTCACCAGCCGGATCTGGACGTGTCTGCTCGGCGCTGCGGCGTCGGAGTTGGCGGCGCGCCAGCGGGCGATGAAGTCCGCTACGGACAACGCCGAGAACCTCATCAAGAACTACACCCGGTTGGCGAACCAGGCTCGCCAGGCGGAGATCACCCAAGAGATCAGCGAGATCGTCGGCGGCGCCAGCGCCCTTGCCGAGGCCAAGTAGAAGGTAGATAGAGACAGATGACTGCCACCTTGCAGGAGAACTCCGCGAACGCCACCGCCGGTGGTGTCGGGCGCATCTCGCGCATCATCGGCCCCGTCGTCGACGTCGAGTTCCCCGTCGACGCGATGCCGGACCAGTACAACCTGCTCACCACCGAGGTGACCCTCGACGGTGAAAAGAAGCCGCTCAACCTTGAGGTTGCCCAGCACATCGGCGACAACATGGTTCGCGCCATCTCCCTGCAGCCGACCGACGGCCTCGTCCGCGGCTCGCAGGTGCAAGACAGCGGCGGCCCGATCAGTGTTCCGGTGGGCGATGTGACCCTCGGACACGTTTTCAACACCACGGGCGTGTGCCTCAACCTCGAAGAGGGCGAGACCCTTGAGGTCAACGAGCGCTGGGGCATCCACCGCTCGGCGCCGTCCTTCGACCAGCTCGAGTCCAAGACGGTCATGTTCGAGACCGGCATCAAGGTCATCGACCTGCTGACCCCGTATGTCCAGGGTGGCAAGATCGGTCTGTTCGGTGGTGCTGGTGTCGGCAAGACCGTTCTGATCCAGGAGATGATCGCCCGCGTCGCGCGCGACCACGGTGGTGTGTCGGTGTTCGCCGGTGTCGGTGAGCGCACCCGCGAGGGCAACGACCTCATGGTCGAAATGGAAGAGGCCGGCGTTCTCGGTCAGACCGCCCTGGTCTTCGGCCAGATGGACGAGCCGCCGGGCACGCGTCTGCGCGTCGCCCTGTCGGCGCTGACGATGGCGGAGTACTTCCGCGACGTCCAGAAGCAGGACGTGCTGTTGTTCATCGACAACATCTTCCGCTTCACCCAGGCTGGTTCCGAGGTCTCCACCCTGCTCGGTCGTATGCCGTCTGCCGTGGGTTACCAGCCCACCCTCGCCGACGAGATGGGTGTGCTCCAGGAGCGCATCACCTCCACGCGTGGTCACTCGATCACCTCGATGCAGGCGATCTATGTGCCGGCTGACGACTACACCGACCCGGCCCCGGCGACGACGTTCGCCCACCTCGACGCCACGACCGAGCTCTCCCGTGAGATCGCGTCCCTCGGCATCTACCCGGCCGTGGACCCGCTGACCTCGACGTCGCGAATCCTCGACCGCCGCTACATCACCGAGGCGCACTACAGCACGGCGGTTCGCGTGAAGCAGATCCTGCAGCGCAACAAGGAACTCCAGGACATCATCGCCATCCTCGGCATCGACGAGCTCTCCGAAGAGGACAAGATCCTCGTCAACCGCGCTCGCCGCATCCAGCGGTTCCTGTCGCAGAACACCTACGTCGCCAAGCAGTTCACCGGCATCGAAGGCTCGACGGTTTCGCTGGCCGACACGATCGAGGCCTTCACCAAGATCGCCGACGGCGAGTACGACCACGTCGGTGAGCAGGCCTTCTTCATGTGTGGTGGCCTCGACGACGTCGAGCGCCAGTGGGCGGAGATCCAGAAGAACCTCTGATTTCTCTGGCCTTCTCTCCTCATCGACTCGCACAGGGTCCCTCCGCTTCGCTGGAGAGACCCTGTGTTTGTCGTCGTCGAGAAGTCTGGCCGTCGGGGGCGTCCTTCGTTCTCCTCGTCGCCGAGCCAGTGCCGGTTTCCCGCCCAATCCCACAACCCGGCGCTTTGGGCGGCTTTCTGGCAGCCAGAACCCCTCCCAAACCGCCGGAAACCCTCCCGAAGCTCGTTGGTCCGGCTGCTGGACGGGCGTCCAGGATGGTCGGTTCCGCCAGCGGACCTCCGGTAGACTGACCGAAATTCAGCTGATCGAGTCGTGAGGTGGATTGCTGTGGCGCTGCAGGTGGAATTGGTGGCTGCGGACCGGCAGGTCTGGGCCGGTGAGGCGTCCAGCGTGTCCGCGCGCTCCGTGGACGGCGATCTCGGGATTCTCCCGGGGCACACGCCCAAACTGGTGGTGTTGACCGAGGGCGAGATCCGCATACATCGCACTGAGGGTGGCGTGGCGAGCGCGACGGTCGAGGGCGGCTTCATGTCGGTCGAGGGTGATCGAGTCACGATCGTCACGGACGCGGTCGAGCAGCCGTCCGGGGTCTGACCTAAGGCCCGAGCGCGATGGAATGGCTCACGATCTCGGAGTTGGGGGTCGGTGCTGTCCTCCTGCTGGTCTTCGGCCTCATTGGCTTCTTGTGGCTGCGTCGGCAGCTCATCGGCAACCAAGGGCCGACGATGCTGTGCGCCATACGAACCCCAACTGCCAAGATCTGGCGGTTGGGGTTGCTGCGTTTTGGGCCCAGTGCACTGGAG
The DNA here is from genome assembly GCF_001046875.1 of Nostocoides jenkinsii Ben 74. Classification (GTDB taxonomy): domain Bacteria; phylum Actinomycetota; class Actinomycetes; order Actinomycetales; family Dermatophilaceae; genus Nostocoides_A; species Nostocoides_A jenkinsii. The sequence continues at coordinate 1,399,027 of NZ_HF571038.1, read as the reverse complement.
TGGTTCTCCTTTGGCGGGCCCTCGCTACGTCCCGCCAAGTCCTGGCAGCGGCGCGGGGTGGAAATCGGCATACCTCAGCCGACGGACGAACTCATCCCCGGCCTGACGGATCCGGTGCGGGTTGACCTGCGCTCGGCGGGCGAACGATTCGAGTTGGCAATGGCTCGCGGGTCGCACACGGCGGTCCGCTCGTGGGTGGAGAGCTCCCCACCCGGCTCGCACATCGACATCACCTGACTCGCGACAGCCGTCGGCTCAGGACCGTCACTCCGAACTACGCCGCCGCGGATCGGCGACCCGGCCGCCGCCCGGCTGCCACAGGACATCGCCGCCGTGGTCGAGATTGGCGACGCGCGCGAGGATGAAGAGCAGATCCGACAGCCGGTTGAGATAGGTCGTCGTAAGGGGGTTGACGCCCCCCGGGACGCCCTCGTCGGCGGGGTGATCGCCATACGCCTCCCGCGCCGCCCAGGCCGAGCGCTCCGCGCGCCGGACCACGGTCGTGGCCACATGGAGGTATGCCGCGCCGGCCGACCCCCCAGGGAGGATGAACGAGCGCAGCTTCGTCAGTTCCTCGTTGTAGCGGTCGCAGTCCGCCTCAAGTTCCTCGACCCACGTCGCCTCGACCCGAAGGGGCGGGTAGGCGTAGGTGTGCCGCAGCGGCGTGGATAGGTCGGCCCCAACGTCGAATAAGTCGTTCTGGACCCGCAGCAGCGTGGCCGCGACATCGTCACGCAGGTCGCCACACGCGATCGCGACCCCGATCGCAGCATTGGCCTCGTTGACGTCCGCATAGGCCGCGAGCCTCGGATCGGTCTTGGCGGTTCGGGTGAAGTCGCCCAGACCGGTGCTCCCGTCGTCACCGGTGCGGGTATAGATGCGCGTCAGGTTGACCATGACCGAATTGTTGCGCGTTTCGACACAACCAATTGGCCCGCTGCGGCGTATACATGGTGACAGCACGTTCGAGCAGGGGGATTCGCAGTGACCGTGACGACTTTGGCGCACCCGATACCGGCCGTCGAGACCTACCACAGCGCCGACGGCGTCCTGGTGAAGGTCACCGGCCGGATCGACGTGCACAGCGTGGCCGACCTGCGTCGGCGGTTGCATCCGATCATCGATGACACCCCGGGGCCGCTGCTGCTCGACCTCGGGGACGCCGTGATCGCCGATGGCACCGCGCTCGGGCTGTTGCTCGAGTGCCACCGGCGGGGGCTGCGGCGCGGGCAGGAGATGCGCCTCGTCGCGCTGGATGAGCGCGGGCGGCGACTGCTGCGGCGGCTCGCGCTGCGGCGGCATACGGCGGCCGTGTGGTGACCCTCACCGCCTGAACACCTGTCCCGGCGCGAGTCCCGCCGGTAGGTTCGCGAGCATGTCGAGCCCCGAACGTGACCGCCCCTGGGTGATGCGGACATATGCCGGGCACTCCAGTGCCGCGGCGTCCAATGCTCTGTATCGACGCAACCTGGACAAGGGTCAGACCGGACTGTCCGTCGCCTTCGATCTGCCGACCCAGACCGGCTACGACCCGGACCACCCGCTCGCGCGCGGCGAGGTGGGCAAGGTCGGGGTGCCGATCAGCCATATCGGCGACATGCGCGCGCTCTTCGACGGTATCCCGCTGACCGCGATGAACACCTCGATGACCATCAATGCGACGGCGATGTGGCTGCTCGCGCTCTATCAGGTCGTCGCCGAGGAGCAGGCGCTCGCCGCGGGCGAGGACCCGGCCGCCGCCGTGCGTGCGCTCGCCGGGACGACGCAGAACGACATCATCAAGGAGTACCTCTCCCGCGGCACCTATGTCTTTCCGCCCGGCCCGTCGATGCGGCTGCTGACCGATGTGGTGACCTACACCGTGCGCGAGATCCCGAAGTGGAATCCGACCAATATCTGCAGCTATCACCTACAGGAGGCGGGCGCGACGCCGGTGCAGGAGATCGCGTTTGCCATGTCGACAGCCATCGCCGTGCTCGATCAGGTGCGCGACTCCGGCGTCGTGCCGCCCGAGGAGTTCGGGGAGGTGGTCGCGCGGATCTCCTTCTTCGTCAACGCCGGCGTCCGGTTCGTGGAGGAAATGTGCAAGATGCGCGCCTTCGTTGCGCTCTGGGAGGAGCTGACCAGCGAGCGATATGCCGTGGCCGACCCCAAGCAGCGCCGCTTCCGCTATGGCGTGCAAGTCAATTCGCTCGGGCTGACCGAGGCGCAGCCGGAGAACAACGTCCAGCGCATCGTCCTGGAAATGCTGGCCGTGACCCTGTCGAAGGATGCCCGGGCGCGCGCGGTGCAGTTGCCGGCGTGGAATGAGGCGCTCGGCCTGCCGCGCCCGTGGGACCAGCAATGGTCGCTGCGCATCCAGCAGGTGCTCGCCTATGAGTCAGACCTGCTGGAGTATGACGATCTCTTCGCCGGATCGCCGGTGGTCGAGTCCAAGGTGGCGGAGTTGGTCGCCGGAGCGAAGGCGGAGATGGCCCGGATCGCCGACCTCGGCGGGGCCGTCGCGGCGGTCGAGTCCGGCTATATGAAGTCCGCCCTGGTCGCCTCACACGCGCGGCGGCGCGGCCGGATCGAGGCGGGCGAGGACATCATCGTCGGCGTCAACAAGTTCGAGACGACCGAGCCGAATCCGCTGACCGCGGACCTCGGAACGGCGATCCAGACCGTGGACGCCGGGGTCGAGGCGGCGGCCGCCGAGGCGGTGCGGGCCTGGCGGGCCGCCCGCGACGCCGACCCGGCCAGACGGGATCGGGCGCTGGCCGCGCTGGCTGCCCTGAAGGAGGCAGCGGCGGGG
>NZ_HF571038.1:1376123-1396133 GCF_001046875.1 Nostocoides jenkinsii Ben 74 | reverse complement strand
GCGGGCTGCCAGCAGGCAGCCCGCCCGCGGCGAACCATTTCCTCGGAAGGAAACCATGACCATCGTTGTCGGCTACATCCCCAGCCCCGAAGGACTGGCCGCCGTGGACGCGGCCATCGAGGAGGCGACCCTGCGCCATACGAAGCTCGTCGTGCTGAACACGGGCAAGAATGGCGACTTCAACACCTCGGTATTTGCCTCACCCCAGGACTTGGACGCCCTCGATGCTCAACTGGCGGCGGCCGGGATCGAGCACGAGGTGCGTCAGGCCACCAGCGGTCGGCCGGCTACCGAGGAACTCCTGGCGGCGATTGAGTCGGATGGCGCGGATCTGCTCGTCATCGGTCTTCGTCGGCGCAGCCCCCTCGGCAAGCTGGTGCTGGGTTCGACCGCTCAGCAACTCTTGCTGGACGCGCCGTGCCGGGTGTTGGCTGTCAAAGCCTGAGAGGGGGCCAGTGGTCCGAGGTCAGCCGCGACCCAGCGCCGGGTCGCTGGCCAAGATCGGCATCTCCGTGGTGTCGGTCCCGAGGACAGACTTCTCTTCGGGCTTGTTCGGGAGGACATTCGCGACATAGTCGACGGTGGCATCTTCGATGCGAATGTCGCTCCCGGCCAGCTCGGCCATGTACCAGCGGTGCTCCAGAATCTCGTGGAACAGCTCGGCGGGCTCGAGCTTGCCCCGCATCGCGACCGGCACAGAGCGGGTGATCGGCTCGTAGATATCCGCTAGCCAGTCGTGCGCGACCAGCTCCTCGTCTTCGCCTTGGCGGTCCTGGGCTGCCCGGAAGGAGTCGAGGTCGTTGAGCAAGCGGCGGGCCTGGCCTTCTTCGACGTCGAGCCCGGTCAGGCGCAGGAGCCGGCGAGAGTGGTGGCCGGCGTCGACGACCTTGGGCTGAATGTAGATCGACGTGCCGCCAATGTCGGTCACAATCGCCAACTCATCGACATCGAAGCCAATCTCGTTGAGCCGGCGGATGCGATCCTCCACGCGCCAGCGTTCGTCGGTGCTGAACTCCTCGGACGCGGTCAGCTCGTTCCACAGCTCGCGGTAGCGCGTGACGATGCGCTCGGACGTCTCGATCGGGTCCTCCCCGTGGAGCAGGTCGCCGGCCTCGAGGTCGAAGAGTTCACCCGCGATGTTGACCCGGGCGATGTCGAGATCGTGCTCGCGCTGGCCGTCGGAGAGGCGGGCGCGCAGCTCGCCGGTCTCGGCATCGACGAGGTAGGCCGCGAACGCCCCCGCGTCGCGCACGAACAGCGTGTTGGACAACGAGACATCCCCCCACCAGAACCCGGCAAGGTGGAGCCGAACGAGCAGGACGGCGAGCGCATCGATGAGGCGGGCGGCGGTGTCGGGCCGGAGGGCCTGGCTGTAAAGCGCGCGGTAGGGGAGGGAGAACTGAAGATGGCGGGTGATCAGACAGGCGTCGAGGGGCTCGCCGTCATCGTCGAGTCGACCTTGGACCACGGCGAAGGGCTCGACGCACGGGAGGCCGAGCCGGTTGAGGTTGCGGAGCATGTGGTACTCGCCGATCGCCAACTCGGCCTTGATCTCCTTGACCGCCAGGATGCGGCCGGACAGTTTGACGAAGCGAACCACGTGCCGCGAGATGCCGCGGGGGAGCGCCGCCAGCCGCTCGGCCGGCCACTCCTCCAGGGGGACGTTCCACGGAAGGTCGAGTAGGGCCGGATCCGGCCGGGACGCCGTGATGTCGAGAGCCACCCCGCCATTGTCCCCCGTGGGCGGGTGGTGTGGGGGGCGGGTCCCGCCCTCCGAACTTCTGCAGCAGAAGTTCGGAGGACCGGGCCGGCAACGGCGAAGCGCCGCCCGGGGGGCCGGGCGGCGCTTCGGTGTGGTCCGCGGGAGGCGGGCCGGGTGGTCAGTCGACGAGGCGCTCGCCGGTCTGGCCGTTGAAGAGGTGCACGTGGCCCTCCATCGGGGTGATGTAGACGGTCGTGCCCTTCTCCGGGGGACGGCGGCCGTCGACGCGCGCGATGAACGGCTTCTCGACACCCTCTTCCTTGGTGACCGAGCCGGCCTGCGGCGTGCCGTAGACGTAGGCGTCGGCGCCGAGCTCCTCGACAACCTCGATGGTGATGGGCAGGCCGTCACCGTCGGGGCGAACCTCGACATCCTCGGGGCGAACACCGACGATGACCTCGGAGCCCACGTTGCCGAGCGCGGCGCGGGGGACCGGGATGACCTTGGAGCCGAACCGCACGCCACCGTCGGTCACCGGCATGCCGATGAGGTTCATGGCGGGGGAGCCGATGAAGCCAGCGACGAACAGGTTGTTGGGGTGGTCGTACATGTGACGCGGGCTGTCGCACTGCTGCAGCAGGCCGTCCTTGAGCACCGCAACGCGGTCACCCATCGTCATGGCCTCGGTCTGGTCGTGGGTGACGTAGACCGTGGTGACGCCGAGGCGGCGCTGCAGGGACGCGATCTGCGTGCGGGTCTGCACGCGGAGCTTGGCATCGAGGTTGGACAGCGGCTCGTCCATGAGGAAGACCTGGGGTGAACGCACGATGGCGCGACCCATGGCGACACGCTGACGCTGACCACCGGAGAGAGCCTTCGGCTTGCGCTCGAGGTACTGGGTCAGGTCGAGGATCTTGGCCGCTTCCTTGACGCGGGTGTCGATCTCGGACTTGTTGACGCCGGCGATCTTCAGGGCGAAGCCCATGTTGTCGGCGACCGACATGTGCGGGTAGAGCGCGTAGTTCTGGAAGACCATCGCCACGTCGCGGTCCTTGGGCGAGAGGTTGGTGACGTCGCGGTCACCGATCCAGATCTTGCCGCCGTTGACCTCTTCGAGGCCGGCCAGCATGCGGAGGCTGGTGGACTTGCCACAGCCAGAGGGGCCGACGAGGACGAGGAACTCGCCGTCCGCGATGTCGATGTTGAGCTTGTCGACCGAGGGACGGGTGGCGCCGGGGTAGACCCGGGTGGCTTCGTCGAACTTGACTGTTGCCATGAGGGGATGACTCCTTCACCGGCAGGAACGTGCCGGACGATCCGTTGTAAAGGTGGTGCACCACCGGACATCGGTGTCCGGGGCATCCCAAGTGTGCCGGACGCCACACCAAAAGGCCAGTTGCCGCCCGGGGGTTGGACATCGTCCCGCCGTTATGAATCCGAGACATTTTGCAGCCGTCTGAAGTCTCTTGCAGAAGGGTGCCATTTGCTTTCAAGCAGGGTGTATGGTGCTCTCACTTCTGCAGGGACGCAACGGTTGCTCCCTTGCGATCCACTTAGGAGAGTTAATGCACAAGCGTGCTTTCGGAGCCGCCGCCCTGACCGGGAGCAATAGTCAAGACCTGTGGATGGGTGTGTCATGAGGCGAGTTGGTCACCTCCGTTCTGGTCGTTGTCGCGTTCGATGAGCACGCCGTTCTTGAAGCGGGCGCCGGCGCGGACGAGGGCAACTTTGTGGGGGGCGTTGACCGCGCGCCACCGGCGTTGTGCGGACTCGATGAGCTTGAACGCCATCGCGATTCCGGCGGCGCGGGAGCCGGGGCCTTTGGTGATCCGCTGCCGTAGCCGCACGGTCGCGAACGTGGACTCGATCGGGTTGGTGGTGCGCAGGTGGATCCAGTGCTCGGCCGGGTAGTCATAGAACCTCAACAGGACCTCGAGGTCGTCGGTGATCTTCGCCGCGGCTTTGGGCCACTTGGTCCCGTACTCGGCCCCGAACGCCTTGGCGGCTCGTTCGGCGTGGTCCTTGTCCTCGGCGTTCCAGATCTCCGCCAACGCGGCCTTGGCGCTTGGGTGCGCTGATTTCGGCAGCGCCGCAAGAACGTTCGCGATCTTGTGGAACCAGCACCGCTGGGCCTTGGTGTCCGGGAAGACATCGCGCACCGCGGCCCAGAACCCCAGCGCGCCGTCACCGACCGCCAGCACCGGGGCGCGCATCCCGCGCCGTTTGCAGTCGCGCAGCAGGTCCGCCCACGACTCGGCCGACTCGCGGAACCCGTCCGCGAGAGCGACCAGTTCCTTGGTGCCATCGGCGCGGACCCCGATCATCACCAACAGACAGATCCGGTCCTGCTCCAGGCGGACCTTGACGTGGATCCCGTCGACCCACAGATAGACGTAGTCCACCTCGGCCAGCGAGCGAGCAGCGAAGGCGCGGGCCTCATCCTGCCACTGCTGCGTCAACCGGGTCACCGTCGAGGAGGACAGGCCCGCAGCCGAGCCCACGAACTGCTCCAACGCCGGCACGAAATCCCCGCTGGACAACCCATGCAGGTACAGCAACGGCAACACCTCAGCCACGCCCGTGGACTTACGCGCCCACGCCGGCAAGATCGCCGACGCGAACCGGCGCCGGGCCCCGGTGACCTCATCGACCCGCTTGTCGTTAACCCGCGGCGCCCGGACATCGACCGCGCCCGCCGCGGTCGCGACCTGCCTCGGTTCGTGGCTGCCGTTACGAACCACCAGCCGGCGGCCATCCTCATCGACCTCGTGCGCGTGAGCGTCGATGTAGGCGGCGACCTCGGCCTGTAACGCCGCCGCCAACATCGCCCGGGCACCCTCACGGGCCAGCTCATCGAGCATCGACCCGCCGACCGCGGCCGGGGTGTACTGGTTGGCCTGCGACTCCTGGTGAACTACGGTGAGCATGGCGTACCTTCCCGAACCAGCGCGTCAACGCCGGTCCTGATCAGAGCTACTTGGACTTCAGATCTTCCTCGGGAAGGTGCGCCATCTCACGCCCGCCCCGCCGAGCACCCATCCACAGATTCTGATCATTGCTCCCTGACCGGTGTGGCTGCCCTGGTCCTCGCCGGCTGCGGTAGCAGCGGCGACACGACGTCCACGTCCTCCACCACGAGCGCCAGCGCCGCTGCCAGCTCGTCGGAGTCCTCGACCGCTTCGACGTCGGAGACGTCCGCCGCGGCCCCCGCCGAGGTTGACGCCAAGAACCCGTCCCGTGCGGACGCCGACCTGGTCATCTGGGCCGACGCCGACCGCGCGCCGATCCTGACCAAGTACGCCCAGCAGTTCGCTGCCGACAACGGCGTCACCGTCGCTGTCCAGATCGCCACCGAGACCCGCAAGCAGTTCGGAGACGCCACCAAGGTCGGCAAGGGCCCGGACATCGTTGTTGGCGCGCACGACTGGCTGGGCGAGCTCGTCCAGAACGGCACCGTCGCCCCGATCCAGCTCGACGAGGCCACCGCCGCCAAGTTCGCCCCTGCTGCGATGAATGCGAGCAAGTTCGACGGCCAGAACTACGGCGTTCCGTTCTCCGTCGAGAACATCGCCCTGGTCCGCAACACCGACCTGGCCCCCGACGCCCCCGCCACCATGGATGACCTGCTGACGGCCGCCAAGGCTGCTAAGGCCAAGGACTCCAAGGTTTCCGTCCTGCTCGACCAGTCCGTCGGCAAGACCGGCAACGCCTACTACACCTACCCGTGGCTCTCCGCCTACGGCGGTGGCATCTTCGCCCTCAAGGACAACGGCGACTACGACGCCGACAAGGTCATCGTCAACTCGGCCGAGTCCCTCAAGGGTGCCGAGCAGCTCGCCATGATGGGCAAGGACAAGGTCCTCTCCACCAACGTCGGCGACGACAACGCTGAGGGCATCTTCACCAGTGGCAAGGCTCCGTTCTTCTTCACCGGCCCGTGGTCGATCCCCAACATCAAGAAGGCCGGGATCAACTACGCCATCTCCAACCTGCCGAGCCTGCCCGGCGGCGACGCCATGAAGCCGTTCCTCGGTGTCCAGCTGTTCTACGTCTCGGCCAAGGCCAACAACGCCACGCTGGCCCAGGAGTTCGTGACCAACTACGTCCCGACCAAGGACTTCCAGCTGGCCCTCTTCGAGGCTGGCGGCCGCCCGCCGGCGCTGACCGAGGCCTACGACGAGGTCGCCGCGGCGAACCCCGAGGTCAAGGCCTGGTACGAGGCTGGCAAGGACGGCAAGCCCATGCCCAACATCCCCGCGATGAACTCCGTCTGGGGTCCGCTGGGTCAGGCCGCTGCCGACGTCATCTCCGGCAAGGCCGAGGCCAAGGCTCGCTTCGACGCGGCCCAGAAGGAGATCGAGAAGGCCATCAAGGGCGCTTCCTGATCCACCGATGAGCCACGGGTGGCTCCGTGGCGACCACAAGTCGCCACGGAGCCGCCGTGACCATTACCCCCGCTTTGCTGCACGTCCTCTTGCTTCACGACCTGCGCCGACCAACCCCGGCGCCGCCACCGTCGCTGGCCCGTATGCCGCAATCGCCTCGCCTCCGTGGGGAGGCAGACCATCCGCTGGGAGTTGATCTGATGGCCGCAGTCCCGTCATCCCTTGAGCCGATGAAACTCGGCTCGGGATATCACACGCCGTGGTGGGCGACCGCCGCCAAGTGGGGCCTCCTTGCCATAGCCGGCCTCTTCGCCGCCTATGTGATTCAGAAGCTGATCTCTAGCGGCTCCTGGCTGGGCGTGGTCATCACCGCTTTTATCGCGATGTGCTTCCTCGCGGTCTACGGCACGCGCCGTGCCGTGCCGATGAAGTACCTCCTGCCCGGCCTCGTGCTGCTCGTCACGCTGCAGATCTGGCCGATCGTCTACACCGTGGCGACTGCGTTCACGAACTACGGCCAGGGCCACACGCTGTCCAAGCAGGACGCGACGGACCGCAACCTGGCCAACTCCGTCAAGGAGGTCGAGGGCACCGAGCGCTACAAGCTGTCCATCGCGGTCCCCGAAGGCACGGACGTCGCCACGGGCGAGATCACGTTCTTGCTGACCAAGCCGGATGGCTCGATGTTCGTCGGGACCAGCAAGGGCCTGGAGCCGCTCGCCGCGGACGGCATCGAGAAGACCGACACGGGCAAGATCACCAAAGCACCGGGCTACACGATCCTCAACGCCCGCGAGGCCAACAAGCGCAGCAAGGACCTCAACGCCTTCGCCGTGCCGGTCAACGCCAACGCCGGCATCAAGTCGGTCGGCATCAGCAGCGCCTTCGAAGGCGCACCGACGTTGAAGTACGACGCGGCCGCCGACACCGTGACCGACACGGTCAAGAACGTCGTCTACAGCCCCAAGAACGCTTACTGGACGGCGCCCGATGGCCAGACCCTGGCCACCGGCTGGAAAGAGAATGTCGGCACCAAGAACTTCTCCGACCTGCTGACCAACGAAACCATCCGTTCGGGGTTCTTCAAGATCTTCCTTTGGAACGTCGCCTTCGCCGCGTTGTCGGTGATGTCGACCTTCATCCTCGGCATGCTGTTGGCGCTGTTGTTCAACGACCCGAAGTTGAAGGGCAAGGGCTTCTACCGCTCGATGCTGATCCTTCCCTACGCGATCCCGGGCTTCGTGACCGCGCTGGTCTGGGCGTCGATGTTCAACCAGGAGTTCGGCCTGATCAACAGCCTGACCCACCTCAACATCGACTGGCTCGGCAATCCGTGGGCGGCCAAGGCGGCGATTCTGATCACCAACCTGTGGCTCGGCTTCCCCTACATGTTCCTGGTGTGCACCGGCGCTTTGCAGTCCATCCCTGGCGACGTCAAAGAGGCCGCCAAGATCGATGGCGCCGGCCCGCTGCGGACCCTCCGCTCCATCACGATGCCGCTGCTGCTCGTGGCGGTCGGGCCGCTGTTGATCGCCTCCTTCGCCTTCAACTTCAACAACTTCTCGTTGATCTACCTGTTGACGCAGGGTGGTCCGTTCGCTGCGGACAACACCAGCATCGGCTCGACCGATCTGCTGATCACCTACGCCTTCCGCCTCGCGTTTGCCGGCGCTAGCCCGAACATCGGCCTCGCCTCCGCCGTCTGCATCTTCATCTTCTTCATCGTCGCGGCCATGAGCTACTCCGGCTTCCGTCGCACCAAGTCCTTGGAAGAGGTCAACTGATGTCGAATGTCACCGACGCCGTGGCCGTCGCCGTCCCGGACGGCCGCGCGGCCGTCGCCAAGTCGCCGCGTGCCTCCGGTTCGGGGACCTGGTGGCGGCACGCCCTGGGCCTCGTTACCCTGATCTGGGCGCTCTTCCCAATCCTGTTCCTCATCTCGGCCGCCATCAACCCGGCGGGGTCCCTGCAGACCAGTTCGCTGATCCCCTCCGGTTCGTCGCTGGCGAACTTCCGCACTCTCTTCGATGACGCATCGCGGCCATACACCTCGTGGTACAAGAACTCGATGATCATCGCGCTGGTCGGATCCTTGGGTTCGGTCTTCATCGGGGCCTGCGCGGCATACGCCTTCTCTCGCATGCGTTTTGCCGGTCGGCGCCCAGGCCTCCTCGGCCTGCTGCTGCTGCAGATGTTCCCGGCCATGCTGACCTTCCCGGCGCTCTATCTGACCTTTGCCAAGCTCGGCGACATCATCCCGGCGCTGGGACTCAACTCCATTTGGGCCCTGATCCTGTGCTACCTCGGCGGCGCAATGGGGGCGAACGTCTGGCTGCTCAAGGGCTACTTCGACACGATCCCCAAGGAGCTTGACGAAGCGGCCAAGGTCGACGGGGCCAGCCACGCGCGCATCTTTTTCACGATGACGTTGCGCCTCGTCCTGCCGATCCTGGTCACGGTCTTCATGCTCAGCTTCGTGGGGCTCTTCTCCGAGTTCCTGCTGGCCAGCATCTTCTTGCAGGACGTCAACAGCCAAACGCTCGGTGTCGGCCTCTACAGCATGTCGATCGGCAACGAAAAGAACCGCCTCTTCGGCCAGTTTGCCGCCGGCGCGTTGCTCGCCTCCGTCCCGGTCGTGCTTCTCTACCTCGGCTTCCAGCGGTTCCTCATCGGCGGTATGACGCAGGGTTCGGTGAAGTGAGCCCCGCGGCTCATCTGCTAAACACCCCGCATCACGACGGCTCGAGTCGCTACGTCTCCGAACTGCACCCGCGGTTGGGGGAGACCGTCGACCTCCTGGTCCGCGTCCCGCATGCGGCCGATGTCGGCAGCATTCACGTCCGCACGACCCCCGATGCCGAGCCGAAGTTCACCGCCGCGCGCATCGACCGGAGCACCGCCACCGACACGTGGTGGCGGGTTCCGGTGCTCATCCATAACCCGGTCACGAACTATCGCTTCCTGCTCCAGGGTGGGCCGCTCGGCTACCAGTGGCTCAATGGCACGGGTCTGCACGACCGGGACGTGCCGGACGCCGCGGACTTCCGGCTCACGGCATACGACGCGCCGCCGGCCTGGAGCGACGAGGCGATCGTCTATCAGATCTTTCCCGACCGCTTCGCCCGGTCGGCGGCGGCCGACGCCCGGGAGACCCCCGACTGGGCGGTCGCCGTCGCCTGGGACGAGCCCGTCACCGGCCGCGGCCCGCTCACCGGGCGGCAGTTGTATGGCGGTGACCTCGCCGGCATCGCCGAGCACCTCGACCACATCGCCGACCTCGGGGTCAATGTCGTCTACCTGACTCCCGTCTTCCCCGGGCGGTCCAATCACCGGTATGACGCGTCCACCTTCGACGCCGTCGACCCCGTCCTCGGCGGGGACGAGGCCCTCGCGGACCTCGTCGAAGCGATCCACGCTCGCGGGTTGCGCATCCTCGGTGACTTCACCACCAATCACACCGGCGTCGGGCACGACTGGTTCGTCCGGGCCCAGGCCGACCCCGAGTCGGAGGAGCGCGGCTACTACTTCTTCGACGGCCAGGAGTATGCCGCGTGGCTGGGCGTGAAGTCCCTGCCGAAGCTCAACTACGACAGTGAGGCGCTCGCCCATCGTGTCTTCGACGACCCCGATGGCGTCGTCAAGAAGTGGCTGGCCGGCCCGAACGGCCTCGACGGCTGGCGCGTGGACGTTGCGAACATGACCGGGCGACATGGGGTCCAGGACCGCAACGCCGAAATCGCCCGGCGGATGCGGGCGGCGATGGCCCAGGTCGATCCCGACTCGCTCGTCATCGGCGAGCACTGCCACGACTTCTCGCTGGATGCGATGGGCGACGGCTGGCACGGAGTCATGAACTACGCCGGGTTCACCCGGCCCCTGTGGACCTGGCTGCGGCACCCCGGGCATGCGCCCGACTTCCTCGGCCTGCCGGTCATCGTGCCGCGCCTCGGCGGCCGGGCGGTCATGGAGACAATGCGCGAGTTCGCCGCGATCATCCCGTGGTCCACGCTGACGCACAGCTTCAATCTGGTCGGCTCGCACGACACCACTCGGGTGCGCAGTCTCGTCGGTGACGATGCCGGCCAAGTCGATGTCGCGGCCGGGCTGCTGCTGACGATGCCCGGCATACCGATGATCACCTATGGCGACGAGATCGGCATGCTCGGTGAGTTCGGCGAGGACGGTCGCCGGCCGATGCCCTGGGATGCACCGCGCGAGGCGCCGCTGTGGGACGAGCGCATCCATGACGTCTATCGCGGGCTGATCGCGGCTCGCACCGAGTCCGTGGCCCTGCGTGCGGGAGGCCTGCGCTGGGTCTATGCCGACGATGACGTGCTGATCTACCTGCGCGAGCATCCCGAGCAGACCGCCCTGGTCCACCTGGCGCGGCTCGGCCACGACCCGATCCGGTTGCCCCTCGCGGCGCTGGCCGGGATCGAGGGGGGGAGCGCGGCATACGGCTCGCTGGTCCGGATCGAGGGGGATGAGGTGGTCCTTGCGGCCAGCGGCCCCGAAGTGGGAGTGACGACGTGGACATCCCCCGCATGAAGATTCGCCTGACCGAGGTCGCCGCCCAGGCCGAGGTGAGCGAGGCGACGGTCAGTCGCGTGCTCAACGGCAAGCCTGGCGTATCCGAGGCGACGCGCGCCGCCGTGCTCACGGCGATCGACGTGCTTGGCTACGAGGTGCCCGTCAAGCTCCGGCCCCGCAGTGGCGCGCTGGTTGGCCTCATCGTCCCCGAGTTGACGAACCCGATCTTCCCGGCATTCGCGCAGACCATCGAGACCGGCTTGGCGATGCGCGGGTTCACGCCCGTGCTGTGCACCCAGACCCCGGGCGGGTTGCACGAGGACGTCTATGTCCAGATGCTGCTCGATCGCGGCGTCGCCGGGATCATCTGCGTCTCGGGTCAGCACGCCGACACCCAGGAGGGCGTGGAGCGCTACACCGCGTTGGTCGACCAGGGCATCCCGCTCGTGCTGGTCAACGGCTACCGCGAGGGGGTGCGGGCGGCCTTCGTCTCCAGCGACGACGACGCGGCGATCGAGTTGTCGCTGCGGCACCTGATCGAACTCGGCCACCGCCGGATCGGCCTCGCGGTGGGGCAAACGCAATACGTCCCCGTGCGGGACAAGATCGCCGCTTTCCGGCGCCTCGCCGCCGAAGAACTCCCCGAACTCGACGTGGACGAGTTCATCCAATCCGGCCTGTTCACCGTCGAAGGCGGCGGTCTGGTCGCCAGACGACTGGTGGAGAAGGGGGCGACCGGCATCATCTTTGCCTCGGACATCATGGCGCTCGGGGCGGTACGGCAAGCCCAGCGGATGGGGCTGTCGGTGCCGCGGGACCTCTCCATCGTGGGCTATGACGACTCGCTGCTGATGGGGTTCACCGATCCGCCGCTGACGACGATCCGGCAGAGCGTCGCGGAGATGTCGGATGTTGTCGTGCAAGCGCTGCTGGCGCAGATCAACGGCGACATGACGGCTCCCCCGGAGTTGGTCTTCCGGCCCGAGCTCGTCGTACGCGCCTCGACGGCTCGCGTGCCCGAGCGCGGCACGTCGGCCAACCTCGCCCTCGCCTGACCGCCCCTCCGTCAGTCGGCGGGGGTCAGCCGCGCAGGCCCGCCAGGAGCGCCAGCACCGCGGCGGCGGCCGTCGGGTCATCCACGCGGTAGGCCGCGGCGGTGTCCCCCGGCCCCACCTTGATCCCAATGTCGGTCGGGCGCAGCCGGGCGAAGACGGTCTCGTCCGTCACGTCGTCGCCGAGGAACAGGACAGCATCGGCGTTGGTCGCCTCGGCCAAGGCCATCAGGGCAGCCCCCTTGGTCGCCTTGGCGACAAGGAACTCGACGACGTCCTTGCCGTGCATCACCTCCACCTGGCCGTATGCCGCGGCCGCCCCCACCGCCGCCTGGCTCGCCGCGAGCGCGACCAGGGGATCGAGCCCGCGGGTATGCACTGCGGTCGCCATCGGCTTGTGCTCCAACCGTGCTCCGGGATGAGCCGCGACGGCCTCGGCCAGGCTCGCGTTGAGGCCGAACAGGTCTTGCCCCTGCTCCTCGGTCAGGGCCATGCCCGCCCCCGAGTTGGTGGACTCCGCCCCATGGCTGCCGTAGAGCAGTAGCGGCGCCTGCGCCCCGCTGACCTCGGTGAGGGAGCCCAGCGCACGGCCGCTGACTAGGGCGACCGTGGTGCCTTCCGTCCCAGCGAGAGCCATCAGCGAATCCATCGTCCCGGGCAGTGGGCGGGAGTCCCGCGGGTCGTCGACCAACGGGGCGAGAACCCCGTCGAAATCGGTGGCGACGACGACGCGGGGGAGCGCGGCATACGTCTCAAGAGCGGTGCGAAGCTCGCCCGAGATGAGGGGCTGGGGTTGAGAGTCGGGGATGGGAATCTCAGGCATCCTCGGCCTCCTCGGGCCGATGCGGCGCGTGCTCAAGCGCAGCCAGAAAGTTGGTCGCCCACGTCTGCACATCCTTGGCCCCGACGACCTTGCGCAGGGACTTCATGCGTTTGCGCCGCTCCCGCACCGGGTCGGTGATCGCCTTGGTGATGACGCGCTTGGTGCCCTCAATGTCGTGCGGATTGCAGACATAGGCCGACTTGAGCTCGTGATAGGCGCCGGTGAACTCCGAAAGCACCAGCGCGCCGTCGCCGTCGTGCCGACAAGCGACATATTCCTTGGCCACGAGATTCATGCCATCGCGCAGGGGCGTGACCAGCATGACGTCGGCGGCCTGGAAGAGCGCCGCCATCTCGTCACGACCGTAGGAATGGTGGAGGTACTCGACCGCGGAGGAGCCGATCGCGGCATACTCCCCGTTGATGCGGCCCACCGTGCGCTCGATCTCGGTGCGCAGCTGCCGATAGGCCTCGACACGCTCGCGGGACGGCGTGGCGACCTGCACCAACACCACGTCCGGCGGCCGGATCACGTTGTCTCGCAAGAGTTCTTCATAGGCCTTGAGCCGGTGGCGGATGCCCTTGGTGTAGTCGAGTCGATCGACGCCCAGCAATATCTTTTTCGGATTGCCTAGCGACTCGCGAATCTCGCGGGCTCGCGCCTGCACCTCCGGAGTCCGGGCGAGCTCGTCGAGGCCGGCGGTGTCGATCGAGATCGGGACGGCGCTGGCGCGCACGACGCGGCCGTCAACGGTCTGGACGTGCTCGCCGCGGGTGCTCAGGCGGGCCAGCCGGCGGCAGGCGCGCACGAAGTTCTCGGCATCGGCCTTGCGCTGGAAGCCCAGGAAGTCGGCGCCGAGCAGGCCGGAGATGATCTCCTCCCGCCACGGCAGCTGCGCGAACAACTCGACGGCCGGGAAGGGGATGTGATCGAACCAGCCGATGCGCACGTCCGGACGCTGGGCCCGCACCATCGCCGGGACCAGCTGGAGTTGGTAATCGTGAATCCACACGGTGGCGCCCTCGGCGGCTACCGCACAGACCGCATCGGCGAAGCGCTGGTTGACCGTCTTGTATGCCGCCCACCACGACCGGTGGAAGGTCGCCGGAACGATCACGTCGTGATAGATCGGCCACAGGGTGTCGTTGCTGAACCCCTCATAGAAGTCAGCCACCTCGGCGGCCGACAGCGGGACGGGCACCAGCTCCATGCCGTTGTCGGTGAAGGGGGCGGGGGCGTCGCCCGCATCGCCCGCCCAGCCGACCCAGGCGCCGTCGCGTCCGCGCATGACGGCATCCATGGCGGTGACCAAGCCACCAGGGCTGCGGCGCCAGGACACCTCGCCGTCGGGTCCGGTGAGTTTGTCGACGGGCAGGCGGTTGGCGGCAATGACGAGGTCGTAGCGTTCGTTTTCCATATTGCCTCCACC
Source organism: Nostocoides jenkinsii Ben 74 (assembly GCF_001046875.1). Classification (GTDB taxonomy): domain Bacteria; phylum Actinomycetota; class Actinomycetes; order Actinomycetales; family Dermatophilaceae; genus Nostocoides_A; species Nostocoides_A jenkinsii. The sequence goes on along the minus strand of NZ_HF571038.1, from coordinate 1,382,212 downwards.
CTATGAGGCCGGTCCGACAACCCCCGCCGTGACCGTCCACCGATTGGACTTCGGGTCTCACTTCGGCGACTTGTCGGCGGCTCCTCTGGCGGTCGGACCGCGCGGCCACTAGCGTCGGGCCCATGAAGATCTCTGAGGTTGTTCGCACCAAGGGCAATGGCGTGGTGACCATCACCCCCGACGCGACCGTCGGGGACCTGCTGGCCATGCTTTCCGAGCACCGCATTGGTGCCGTCGTGGTCAGCGGTGACGGGACGTCGGTCAGCGGGATCGTCTCCGAGCGTGACGTCGTGCGCCACCTCCACTCCAGCGGTCCCGGGATCATCGAGGGTCCGGTCTCGCAGATTATGACAAGCGAGGTCCGCACGGCCGGGCCGGATTCCGACCTGGAGGAGCTCGAGACCACGATGACCGAGCACCGCATCCGGCACGTGCCGATCGTGGTTGACGGCAAGCTCGCCGCGATCGTCAGCATCGGCGACGTCGTCAAGAACCGGATCAACAGCCTGCAGGCTGAACGCGACCAGCTGTACGGCTACATCCAGCAGTAGCTCGGGTTCCATCGGCGCCTCGATTACCGTAGGTCTATGACGGACGTGGCGATCGGGCAGGAGCCCAGCCCCGATGCGCCCGATTCTGGTGACACCGATCCTGTTGGCGTGACCGAGTTCACGACGATCGGTGGCTACCGACTGATCCAGCAGCTCGGCGAGGGCGGTATGGGTGTGGTCCACCTCGCCCTCGACCGCTCCGGTCGCGCGGTGGCCATCAAAGTGCTGCGTCCCCACGTCGCGGTGGATCCGGCGGCGCGCACGCGCCTGGCTCGGGAGGTCGAGACCCTCAGCCGCATCCGCCACCCGAACGTCGCCGGCATCGTGGATCACGACGTCGTCGGGGAGCGGCCGTTCATCGTCACCCGCTATATCGCCGGGCCGCCGCTGGATCAGGTGGTCGAGTCTGAGGGTCCCCTCACGGGGGCGGCACTACTGGAGCTGGCGCGGGGACTCGCCCAGGCCCTGCACGCCATCCATGCCGCCGGCGTGGTGCACCGGGATGTCAAGCCCGGCAATGTGCTGCTCCTCGACGGATCACCCGTGCTGATCGACTTCGGCATCGCGCACATCGCCGACGACGAACGCCTCACCCGCACCGGGCTGGTCATGGGCACCCCGGGCTATCTCTCGCCGGAGATCATCGAGGGTGCCGACGTCACGGAATCAACGGACTGGTGGGGATGGGCGGTGACGCTCGGGTTCGCTGCCGCCGGTCGCCCGCCCTTCGGGCGAGGCTCGATGGAGGCTGTCCTCTCGCGAGTGGTCGCCGGCAACGCCAACCTCCGGGGCGTCGACCCTCGCCTGGTCCCACTCCTGGACGCGGCGCTCTCCCCCTATCCCGAGGAGCGCCCGACCGACGCCGAGATCATCGAGGCATTGGAGACGTATGCCGCGGGCGGCGATGTCACCGACGTCCTGCGGACCGCCTCCTCCCGGGCCCCGTTGACGGCACCGATCGAGGCGCCGCCGACGGCGGTGCTTCCGCCGGCCGAGGTGCCACGGCGCCGAGACACGCCCTGGTCGGCCGAGCCCGGCGAGCCCGCGGTGCGGGCTGCCCGCCCTCAGACACGGGTCCCGGACCGGATCGCGCCGCCACCGCGGCGCCCGGAGCCGACCTATCGTCAGCCGGAACCGCGGGCCGAGACCGAGTCACCGACGTGGGCGCCGCCGAGAGCCACGGCCGGGGGCGAGTTCTCCGGAGCAGACTCCTCCAGAGGCGAGTCCTCGCGAGGTGAGCCGTCCGGGTTCCGATCGGCGGTGGGACCTGCCGGCGGGACATTGCCATCCGCCCCGTCCGGTACCGGACACCCCAGAACGGCGCCACCCAGCCCGCCATACGCCGGAACAGGGCAACCCGGAACAGGGCACCCCGGCACGCCCCTTCCCCCGCGCCCGGCCATGGCCGGCGACCCGCGGATCGGGCGCGCCGCCCGGTCGGGGACCCTCGCGGCACTCGGGGCGCTGTTGGTGGTGACGGCCGCGGCATACCCCGCCTTGGCAGTGACCATCGCCCTGATCTGGTCCGTGGTCGCCCGCACGGCCGAACGCTCGGTGACCGCGTCGGTGCTGCGGCGCCACAGCAAGGGGGCGCGCTCAGGCGACGTCGCGCGGTCGGTGGCCGCGGGCCCGGTGCACGTGGTCGGGGGCGTCATCTCGACCGCTGCTGCCTCGATCATGCCGGCGATCGTCGGTGCGGCCGGGGTCTTCGTGAGCCTGTTCCTGCTTCGCAACCTGGCCACGGTCAGCGACGCGACGGAATACCAGGTGGCGTTGGCGACGGGGATGGCGCTGACGATCTTCATCGCGTGGTTCGGCCCGGGCGGGGCGAGTCTGCGCCGCGGCAGTCGGAGCCTCGCCCGCGGGATCGCCCCGACGGCGACTTCCGCCCAGGTTGCCACCGGCGTGTTCCTCGTCGTGGCGCTCGGCCTGATCGGCGCGCTCGCGCTGCGGACTGGGCTGCCCATCTGGACGCCCTGGACCGAGCCGCCGGCGTTGTTCAACACGATCGACCTGCGGCGCTGAGGCCGTGGGCGTCGTCACCTGGATCGACCGGCTCCAGCGGCGGCATCCGGTCTTGGGCTACCCGCTCGGGGTGATCTACAAATTCTTCGATGACGGGGGCGGCTACCTCGCGGCGATGCTGGCCTACTACGCCTTCGTCTCGCTGTTTCCGGCGCTGTTGTTGTTGTCCACGGTGCTGTCGATCGTGCTGCGCAACGACCCCGACCTGCAGGAGCGGATCATCAACTCCGCCCTCTCGACCGTGCCCGTCATCGGGCAGCAACTTGGTGACCCGAAGTCGCTGAGCGGGGGGACCGCCGGTGTGATCGCGGGTGTCGGTTTCGCGCTCTACGGTGGTCTGGGCGTGGGCAACGCGCTGCAGTTCGCGATGAACACCATCTGGGGAGTCGAGCGCAATAGTCGACCGAATCCGTTGATGGCGCGCGTCCGCAGCTTCCTACTCGTCTTCACGGCCGGGTTGGCGGTCATGGCGACGACGGCGATCTCGTGGATCGCCGGCAACTATTCCGACTGGCCGCGGACCGTGCGCGTCCTGGTCATTGTGGCGACCTTCGCGATCAACGTGGGCGTCTTCCTGTTGGCTTTCCGAATCGGGGCGGGCCGGCCGCGGCGACGCCATCAACTGCCCGGGGCCATCGTGGCCGCGGTTGCATGGCATCTGCTGCAGAACTACGGACTGTTGTATGTCGGTCGGGTCGTCCGTCGCGCCTCGACCTCCAATGGTGTGGTCGCCTTCGTCATCGGTCTGCTGGCGTTCTTCTATGTCACCGCAGTGGTCGTGCTCATCTGTGCCGAGATCAACGTGGTGGCCGCCTATCGGCTGTATCCGCGGGCGCTGCTGACCCCGTTCACGGACAACGTCGAACTCACCGATGCGGACGTCCGGGCGTATGCCGCGCAGGCCCGCACCATGCGGACGAAGATGTATGAGTTCATCGACGTCCGATTCGAGCATCCGGACGCGGCCCAGTCGGGGCAGATCGTGGACCCAAGACCCGCGCACATCCGGGGGATACCGCCACCCGCCAAGGCGGACCCGGACGACTAAGGGGTGTACGGCTGACGGAGCCGACCCGCTCAGCCGGGTTCGTTTTCGTGGCCGGGGGTCGGGCCGAGCCCGCGATAGGCCTCGGTCGGGTCGACCGACCCGGTGACGACACCATAGATCGTCTCGTGGATGGGGAGATCCTGCTGATAACGCTGGGCGAGCTCATGCGTGGTCACCGCGGTTTTGAGACCCTCGGCGACCATCGTCATACCGCCGGTGATCTCGGCGACGCTCATCCCGCGGCCAAGTTTTTCGCCGACTGAGCGATTGCGGGAGGCGGGGCTGAGGCAGGTGGCGATCAGATCGCCCATACCGGCAAGTCCCGCGAACGTCGTTGCCTGCCCGCCCATCGCGACGCCGAGACGCATGAGCTCGGCGAGGCCGCGCGTCATGACCAAGGCGCGGGTGTTGTCGCCGACGCCGAGGCCCTCGGCCATGCCACAGGCGATGGCGACGACATTCTTCAGTGCGCCGCCGAGCTCGCAACCGATGACGTCCTCGTTGGAGTAGACCCGGAACAGGCCGGAGGAGAGGACCTGCTGGAGGGCGCGAGCGACGGCCAGGTCGGGGGTGGCGACGACGCTCGCCGCGGCCTGCCCGGCCATGACCTCGCGGGCGATATTGGGGCCGGTCAGGGCGGCGACGGGGTGGTTGGGCAACTCTTCGCGAATGACCTCAGTCATCCGCAGCAGACTGCCCTGCTCGAAACCCTTGGCCAAGCTGACGACCGGGATCCACGGCCGGATGAGTTTGCGGGTGTTGGCCGAGGTCTCCCGGACAGCGCCGGTCGGCACACCCATGATCAACAACTCGGCGTGCCGCACCGCCTGCTCGAAGTCGTCGGTGGCCTTCAGTTTGGGGTTGAGGTCGAAGCCGGCGAGATATGCCGAGTTGCGGTGATCCTTGTTGATCTCCTCGACGACCGCGCTGTTGCGCGCCCAGATCATGGCGTCGTGGCGGCGAGCCACCAGGCTCGCCACGGTTGTGCCCCAGTTGCCGCCGCCCAACACGGTGACCTTCATCGGTCGCCCTCCTCCAGTCGCAATGTGCCCTGAGAATAGCGGGGTGGACCGGACGCAATAACCTGGCGCGGACGCAAAAGCTTTGGCGTCCGCGCCAGGTTATTGCGTCCGCTGGCTGTGCGCCGTCACCGTATTGCGTCCGGGACGACGCTCCGCCACGGCAGAATCGGGGTGGTGGGCACCTTCGATGCAGCCGAATACGACTCCCGCCTGACGCGCACGCGGGCCCGGATGGCCGGGGAGGGCATCTCGGATCTGTTCGTGAGCGATCCGGCCAATATCTACTACCTGACTGGCTACGACGCCTGCTCCTTCTATGTGCCACAACTCCTGTGGATCAGCAGCACCGAGCCCCTGCATCTCTTCCTCCGCGAGATCGACGCCTCCAGTGCGTGGCTGACCGCGAACCTGGCTCCGGATCAGGTTTTCGGCTACCCCGAGACGTATGTGCAGTGTGCCGACCGCCATCCGCTGGACTGGGTGGCTGACATCATTCGTCCCCGTCTCCCGGCCGACGCGGTGGCTGCCGTCGAGAGCGAGTCGCCGCACTACACCCTGCGCGCTCACCACGCGCTGACGGCGGGCCTTGGCCGGTCGCTTCAGCCCAGTCCCCGCCTGGTCAACTGGGTACGCGCGATCAAGTCCTCCGCCGAGATCGAGGTCATGCGCACGGCCGCCCGCATCACCGAACGGGTCTTCGAGGTCGCACTGGACGCCGTCCGCCCGGGGGTCCGCCAGTGCGATGCCGTGGCCGAGATCTACGCGGCCCAGATCGAAGGCGTGCCAGACGCGGGCGGGAGCTACGCGGCCATACCTCCGATTGTTCTGGCCGGGGCCAGCACGGCATTCCCGCATGTGCCTTGGTCCGATGAACCCTTCGTCGCCGACGAGGCGGTGGCCTTGGAACTGGCGGGGGCCAGGGCGCGATATCACGTTCCCCTGACCCGGACGATGTATCTCGGCACCCCACCCGCGACGCTCGCGGCACTCGCGGACGTGACCGGCGAGGGTCTCGACGCAGCGCTCGCCACGATGCGGCCCGGGGTCGCGACCGGTGCGCCGGCCGATGCGTGGACGGAGGTGATCGCGCGCCACGGCTACGTGAAGAAGAGCCGCGTAGGCTACCCCATCGGCATCGGCTATGCCCCGGATTGGGGCGAGCAGACGATGAGCCTGCGCCCGGGCGAGACCATCCCGCTAGAGGCCGGTATGACGTTCCACGTCATGATCGGGATGTGGCTGGACGGCGGCGGCTACTCGATCTCCGAGACGGTGCTGGTCACCGAGGACGGCGTCGAATGCCTCACCATCGTCCCGCGTGGGTTGATCTGCTCGTAGATTCACGGTGCCACTTCAGCCCGTCCCCTCCCCAGACGCGCCAAATCCCGCCGCGGACGCAATAACCTGCGGCGGACGCAAAAGCTATTGCGTCCGCCGCAGGTT
>NZ_HF571038.1:1354828-1376023 GCF_001046875.1 Nostocoides jenkinsii Ben 74 | reverse complement strand
CAGTGATGTAGGTCACAAACGCTTGACACGTTGTGTTCACGATGGTGTATCACGCGCGCGCGTCCGACGGGTATGGAGACCCCTTGGTTTTTCCCATGAGTCAAATGAGTCAAAAATAAATCGAAAATGCCCACCATATACCCGGTATTCACGCAGGTCAGGAGCCTGTTGACTCATTTGACTCATTTGACTCATGCGAAACATAGCCCCCCCTTGTAGAGAGAACATATATACCGAATCCAGGGAATATAAATGTTCTCCCGCATCAGGGGGTATGTATGTATTAGTCAAATGAGTCAAGTAGTAGTAGTAGTAGTAAAAAGGGCCTCTGACCTGCATGTTCGATTTGACTTTCGATTTGACTCATCCGGGATTTGCGTGAGTCAACGTGAGTCATTTCCAAACCGTGTTCGATTGGGGATGATTTGACAATCGGGCGAACTGTGATCCAGCCTGTGAACCTCTCTAGCGGCGTGGAACGGCCAAAGCAACCGACACGAACGCACCCGTGGTCCCTGGCATAGGGACGCCCGCAAGACCCGTGGCAGGCCACGGACCAACGGTGGGTTGCTGCACCAGTTGCCGACGTTTTCGGACGTCGGATTTTCTCGACGCCGTCTTTGGCGCTTCCCGTGCCTCGGCAACCGCCGGAACAGGTTCGCGCCGCGGTGTCAGAGTTTGTGCCGCATGGTGCGAAGTATGACCACCACCACCGCTCCCCGCCGTCGACCTGGGCACGAAGCCGGAGCCCCGCTACTGGCCCCCGTGCATCCGCTCGACCTGCCGCCCCTGCTGGAACGCTTCTGCGCCGACTTCGGCCTCGGCGTCGGCGACGTCGCGCTCACCCCGATGTCGTCCACTCTGGTTCCGATCCTGCCGGACGGACCTCGCGGAACGGGGGTCAATGTCGACTCGGCATGGCACCCGTTGCTGTGGCTGCCGCCGCGACTCACCACTCGAATCGCCACTTACGACGTCGACGGAAATGTCACCGTCGAAGACGACGAAACGTGGGTCGTCCGCGTCCTGCTCGACGTCACCCTCTCCGGGGTCTACGACGACGACGGGTGGGTCGACATGATCGCCGCCGCCGGATTCGACTTGGACGTCGAACCCGACCGCCAGCGCGTCGCCAATTGGCTCGCCGGTTCCGCCGACGACGACCTGGACAGCATCGACTTCCATCACCTTTTCGGCGACATCGACGACTCGGCGAATATCGCCGTCGAGACGGTCGAAGAACTGCGCAAGCAGGGACGCAGCCTGAGCGCGGAAGCCCTCGCCGGAACCATTGACGACCACGCGACCGCCCCCGTCTCTGCGGACCTGGTTCGGGGGATCGCGGCCGTCGCGGCACTCGCCTTGGACGACCGCACCGGATGGTCGGAAGCCATGCAAATCGTCGCCGCCTCCGGCCCCGGCGACTTGATCGCGCCCGACGAAACCTTGGCCTCCATCCGTGGCGATCTCAACCGTTTCGTCGACGCCTAAAAGCCCCGCCCGCAATACCGGCATGGCCGTCACCACTCACCGACGTCAGCCCGGAGGAACCCCGTTCGGGGGCCGGTTCGCTGTCGCCCCCCGAAGCGAATCGGCCCCACTAGGGAGCGACCTGGCCGACGACCCGGACCTGTACCTGGCGGGCCGCGATGCCAACGCCTGGGCCGAGGCGACATGGCGCTACCCCGGTCACGCCCCAGAGCCGCCGGACCTCCCCGGCGATCTGCTTCCGAATGGCCGTCGCGTCCCCGAAGACGCCCCGCCCGCAATACCAGCATGACCGCAACGATTCCGTTCCGCGTGCCGCCTGGCTCCCCGCCGGGCGGCCAGTTCGCCGCCCGAACCCGCGGCGAGTCCGCGCCTTTGGTGATGGACGACGCCGGAGCCGCGGAGCTTTTGCGCGCCGCCAACCTGCACGCCCGCAGTCTCGCCCGCTTGCGTCCGACTCAGTTCGCAGATCAGGTCGATGACATTGCCGCCGACGCCGTGCTGGAGTTTTTGGCGAACGCCCAGCGCCGACGGGACCAGGGCCTAGAGCCGGTCGACAATGTCGGCGGCTACGTCCGGGCCACCATCCGCAACTACGGCTTGGATGGTCGCGGCGCGGTCGCTCGGGCTTCCAGCCTGATTTCGCGCTGCGAAGCCCGACGCGCGGAGTTGGTCGCCCAAGGGGTCACCCTGACTCCCGCCCAGTTCGACGCCATGATCGAGAAGACGCGCCTGGCGACGCCGGCGACCATGCGTCCCAGCGCGGACGCGGTGGCAGGCGTGCGCACCGGGGCGCTGCTGTCCGGCGCAGTGACGTCGCTCGATGCCGCGAGCGACGAAGGCAACCCGAACAGCGAGTCACTGGGGGTGACGATCGCCGCCCCGCCCGTGGACGACGACGCCTTCGATGCCGATTCGACGGGCGCTGCCGTCTTGACCTCGCTCGGCGACGGCGTTCGACGCGCCACGGTGGCTCGCAGCGCGTTCACGGCGTTGGCAGAGCGTCGCCCCCACACGCCAGTCCCCGTGCCCGGCGCGGTCGGAGCGAAGCGGTCGACGCGCCTGCGAAAGGCCGTCACCGAAGACGGCGCGCTGGATTCCTGGCTGGACGCGCACAACCGGGGGGATGACGCGGGCGACCTGTTTGCGCCGTTCGGGGACTTGACGATCGACCAGAAGGATGCCGTGGTCGACCTGCTCGAAGACTTCCCGGCCTACCGCAAAGACATCTGGCTGTCGGCGCTTTTGGCGTCCATCGCTTCCGCGCCGACGGCCCGCACCCAGCCCGCCGACGCTTTCCTTTGGGACGACCTTGACTTCGGCTTCGGAGAGAGCGCCGCAGAATCCGACGCCGACGACTGGGGTGACATTTGGTGAACACGAATCAGCGCCGCCGCGACGCCGACGGACGGTTCGCGAGGCACCCCAAAGGAGAGCCGGTCGGTCTCGCGAGCGGTCACCCTCCGGCCCACCCTGACGTCGACCCGCAAGCGGGCGTCATCGACGTTGGGGTAGGCGGGGCTGCGCACCTGGCCGATTCGCCGTCGCCGTGGGACCGCTTTCTGGCTCATCGGACTGGCTTCGACTTGTCCGACAAGGTCCGCGACCGGCTGTGCGCGGATAGTCAAGTCGCCTGGCTGGCGGGGGTGATGGCCGGTCGACGCCTGTCCCCCTGCCCCGACTGACGCGGTTCGCGCCGCGAAAACAAAATCCTGCCGCATAGGGCTGGTTGAACACACCTCATCTCGCAGAAAGAAACTCGCATGAATATCCCCAAGGGGTTCACCCCTACCACCGTCGACATGCACGGCCAGTGGGCCACCATCTGGTCCGCCTTCACGGGCGCGTTCGGCACCGACATCACCCGGCTGATGTCCGTCATCGGCACCATTGTCGTCATCGTGGCGATCGCCGGACTCATCTGGGAGAAGCGCAGGCAAGGCTTCGGCGGCCAAGGCATGGGCGGCCAAGGCATGGGCAAGCTCTGGGGCGCGCTCGTCGCCGGAACGCTCCTTCTGGCTCCCGAAGTCATCCTCCCGTTTGCCTTGAAGATCGCCGACGCGATCGTGAACTTCGTTCTCGGCTTCTTCGACTGACGACTGATCCGTGGCCGGGCCGATCGTCTTCGACTTGACGCGGCTGCTCTCCGGGGCAGCCGCCGAGAGGCGTGCCGTTTTCAAGACGGTCGACCTGCCACGGCGCACCTGGGGCGCCCTGGCGGTGGGCGCGGTGCTCGGTATCGGCGTGTACGGCTTTACCGCCGGAATCTTCTCGCTGATCGGGGTGTCGCGCACCTACGCCGTCATCCCGTTCGCAGCGACGGTGGCCGCCACTGTCGCCTTGTTTCGTGGCCGGTCCGCATCCGGTCTGCGGTTGCTCTACTGGCAGATGATCCGCGACCGGATGCGGAATCGGTCTCGAACGGGACGGTTCTTCCTTCGGGGGCAAGAAGTCGATCCGATGGAAGGCCGGTGGGTGCTGACGCGACGGCGCTACCTGATGGACGGCCACGTCGAGCCGGAACGGCATGCCGCCCTGCCGCGGCCTGCCGCCCAGCCTGACGAGTGGATCGACACCTCCGGCGACACGCCCTGGCTGGCCGACGACTCTCACGGCGGATGGCGTCTCGCGACAGCGACCGACCCGAACTCGGAGTAATCCTTCAATGAGCCTTATCGAGCGTCGAGCGGGCGCAGCGGCCTGGTGGCTGGTGCGCCCGCTCGGTGCTGCCTTGACCGCGGGGCTCGTCCTGGCGTCGCTCATCGTCGCCGGGGCGAAATGGTCGCAGCAGTCGATTGCATCGCCGCCCCCAGTCACGACCCCCGTACCAGTGACGACGACATTGACCTCGACCGCCACCTCGACCGCCACCTCGACCACGACGATCTACACCGACCAGATCGGGCTGTCCTGCCGCGGGTCGACCAGGATCACCGTCACCGGCATCCCGACCTGGGCCGTCAACGTATCTGTTGTCGGTCCTGACGGGATGACCGGCGGCAAAGGCGAGGCGACGATCGTGGGTACGGCGGGCGACTACCTGCTGACGGCGGTGTCCCCGTTCGGTCCTCCGGCGATGGAGTACGACGTCCGTAAAGGCCGGTGTGTCCAGCAATGACGACCGATGACGCGTTTGACGTCCTCGGCTCTCTGGCCGACACCGTCGCGGACTTGTTGCGCGATGTCGCGCTCGACCATCCCCGGATTCCGGGGTCGGCGTGGTTTGCCGGTCTGCTCGATTCCCACCCTCGATTGCTGGTCGCGGCAATCGTCACCTTCTTGGTGCTGTCGCGCCTGGACCGGACGATCCGGGGCCGACGGACGACGAAAGACCCCATTCGGTTGTTCCCGCCGGAATTGAAGGACGCCGCCCGCGTACAGGCCGGTGGCCGGTGCGAGATGACTGGCCCGTTTGGTCGGTGCCGTCGCCCCGGCGAGCACGCCGACCACTGGATTCCGTGGTCTCGCGGCGGGGCGAGCAACGCGGCGAACCTGGTGCTGGCTTGCGCTCCGCACAACCTGCGCAAGAGTGCCCGGATGCCGTCCAGGATGGCGACTCGCGGCATCGCCCGCCGTCGACGGCGGTATGCCCCCGCCGCGGCCTGCCGCCGCCCCGGATGCCGATGGAGCCCGGTATGAGCGAACACGACCCTGCTGACGCCGCTGGCGAGCAGGACGCGAAGCCGGACGGCAAAGAAGGCATCGTCGCCGACGCCAAGAATGTCGCCGACGCCAAGAATGTCGCCGTCGACACCTTGAAAGGTGCGAAAACCGCGGGCCTGGCGGGTGCCGCCGTCGGGGCGACCAAGGGTCTGCTGAAAAGTAGGCGAGGACGGCAGCTTCTCGCCGCGATCGTCGTCGCATGCCTGCTGGTCGGGGCGATGCAGCTCTTCTTGATGATGTCGCTGGTCGGCGGGGCTCGATCGGGGCTGGAAGCGCAGCAGCAAGGCGTCTCGGCGCAGCAGGTTCTTGACGCCGGGGTCGATTCCGCCGACTTGGAAGTCATCATGGATTCGGCGAAAGAACGCGGCGTCCCGTGGCACATGCTGGCCGCGGTCTACGCCGTCCAGCACGCCTCCGGAGCACAGAAAGGCGCCTACGGGTTCGCCCAGACCGCCTTCGATGATGGCTTGTCGGAAACGGACAGCGAAGACCTGGAAGCGTCCTCGGACTGGGTCGCTGCGGCCATGCGCAACGCCTTGGAAGATCAAGACGGCTACAACGCGAAAGCCGACATCGGCACCGGCGGCGAGTTGGACCCGGACGGGAATCTGACGTTCCCCGACCAAGAGGTCTCCGACGCTCTGATTCGCGAGCCGTATGGCGCGGCGATCGCCAGCTTGCCGCTGACGGGGGCGTCGGAGACGTGGGCGGGCCAGATTGTCGAGTTGGCGATCCGGTGGCGCTTCGGTCTCGCGGGGACCATTCCGGGGTCGTGCCCGACGACCGGAGCACCGCCGCTGCCGGACAATCTGTCGTTCACCATCACTGCCGAGCAGATGGCGAATGCGACCACGATCGTCAACACCGGCAAGAGCCTGGCGATCCCCGAGCAAGGCCAAGTCATCGCGTTGATGGCGGCCCTGGCCGAGTCGACGCTGGTCAACCTGGATCACGGCGACCGGGACTCGCTCGGCCTGTTTCAGCAGCGTCCCTCTACGGGCTGGGGGACGCCGGAGCAGATCATGGACCCGGTGCTGTCGAGTAAAGCCTTCTACGGGCTAGCCGACCACACCACCAACCCCGGCCTGGTCGACATCTCCGGCTGGGAGTCGATGCCTCCGGGCGAGGCCGCCCAAGCGGTGCAGCGGTCCGCTGTCCCCGACGGCTACGACCGATGGGAGCCGGACGCGCGACTGCTGGTCGCCACGATCAATGGCACCGCACCGCCGCCGGGGACGACCAAGCATTACGACATCGGCCCCGTCAAACCCGCCACGCAGTATCTCGCCGACTTTCTCGGCTCGATGTTCAACATCGAGACGATCTACGGCTGGCGCGAATCGGACCCGTACCCGGACCACCCGTCCGGGTCGGCTGCCGACTTCATGGTGTTCAGCGACCGGGCGAAAGGTGACGCCCTTGCGCAGTACGCGATGGAGCACGCCGCCGAGCTAAAGATCAAGTACATCCTCTGGTATCAGCGGTCCTGGAACGCAGGCGATCCGGTCGGCCAGTGGTCGCCGATGGAGGACCGGGGCGGGGACACGGCCAACCATAAGGATCACGTCCACATCACCATCACCGACGAATCGACCCCGGTCACCGACCCCGTCGTCGATGTTGGCCCGGTGCAGCCGCTCGCGCAGCACGCCGCCGACGTGATCGGCCCCATGTTCGATGTCACCGAGTATGTCGGCTATGTCGCCACGGACTACTTCGTTGAGCACCCTGGCGGGGTCGCGATCGACTTCGTGGTCGGCACCGACTCGGCTAAAGGTGACCAGATCGCCCAGTACGCGATGGAGCACGCCGCCGAGTTGCGCATTGCCTATGTCGTCTGGAAGGGCCGGTATTGGCACCTGGACGACACGATCGGGCAGTGGAAGGCGCTGACGGGTGGGATCGACGCGCACACGCACGACCAGTCGGTCCACATCACCTCGACCGAGAACACGGTGGCGACCTCGTGCGGCCCATCGACGCCGACGACAGGCGATTGGGTCAACCCGCTCCCGGTCGGCTCCTACACTCTCACCTCGCCGTTCGGCTGGCGTATCCACCCGATCACCGGCATCCGCACTTTCCACGCAGGCCAAGACATGGGCACGGGAGCCTCGACGCCCCCGATCGTGGCCGCGGCGGCCGGCACCGTCCTGGTGGCCGGTGATTGCGGGTGCGGCTACGGCAATCTGACGACGATCGACGTCGGTGGGGGACTGGTGATGTATTACGGTCACCAATCCGCGATCTCGGTCACGGTTGGGCAGGTCGTCAACGCGGGTGACCCGATCGGCACCGTCGGCACTACTGGTGCCTCGACGGGCAACCACCTTCATTTCGAGCTCCGGCAAGACGGGGAGCCTGTCGACCCGATCCCGATCCTCGCCGCTCACGGAGTGACGCTATGAATCTTCTTGACCGACGCACGATGCTGCGTTCTGGCGGCCTGGCGACCGGCCTGCTCCTGATGGGGGCCGGTTCGGCTGGCTCGGCGGGAACACCGGAGTCGTCTTACCGTTCGTGGGAGGCGTTGAATGCCTTCACGGGCGTGTGCGCCAAGACGGGGTCGACGGCCCCGTGGAACCGGCAAGACGACTTGTATGCCGCGATGCGCACTCTCGGAGTGGCGTGGATGCGCACGAACGAGATCAGTGGGCGAGCCGACGAACTGTCGTTCTACGGCTCGCGGGGGATCAAGATTCAGGCGATCGCCGGGGAGCCGACAGACGCTACGGGGCCGGAGCCGGAGATCGCTCAGATCGTCTCCGGCGGCCTGGTCCCCTACATGATCGCCGTCGAAGGCGCGAACGAGTGGAATCTGTCTGAGCGCCCCGGTTGGGGTGCCGAATTGGCTGCCCACCACGCGCGGGTCTACCGGGCGGTGAAGTCGACGCCGGAGTTGCGGGCACTCGACGTGGTGGCCCCGAGCATGGCGTCGATGAGGGATTACGAGCAACTGGGGCTGATGGTCCCGTTTACGACGCTCGGCAACATTCACTGTTACCCCGGCGGTCATACCCCGGAACAGAAGGCCGCCAAGAGCGTCCAGGGGGCGGCGATCAATTGCGGCGAACTGCCGTCTGTGGTCACCGAAACGGGTTGGCACACGTCTATGGAATGGACGGGGCCGCACTACCCGACCCCCGAAGACGTGGCTCGTGTCTATGCGCCGCGCTCGATCTTTTCCTACTTCGAGTTGGGTGTGCAGCGACTCTCGTTCTACCAACTCGCCGATGTTGGCACCACGGTTGACCGGGAAGATCACTTCGGCTTGGTCGACTTCAACCTGCGACCCAAGCAACAGTTTCACGCTATTGCCAACACGCTGTCGGTGATCCGTCGCGGCGGGGCCTCCGGCTCGGTGGGCGTCTTGAACCGGACCGTCACCGGTCCCGCCGACCTGCACACCGTCGTCGTGAAGTCGGCGGCTGGCCGCTACCTGATGGCGGTGTGGCGGGATGTCGCGATCTACGTCCCCGAGTCCAAGAAACGGCTCAGCCCGCCTCCGGCGAGCGTGACGATCAACTGGGGGACCGCGCGCCGGGTTGCCATCTTCAACCCGGCCAACAGTGCCGCGCAGACCGGTGAGACCGGCGGGTCCAGCACCACGTTGAGGGTCGGCGCGGAACTGCTCATCCTCGACATCTCGGCGTGACGACAAGGAAGCCAGCACGATGAAAACCAGCACCAAGATTCTGTACGGGATCGGCTTCGCATTGCTCGCGTTCATGCTGATCTGGCAGACCACCCACCACGGGGCGTCCCGGACACCCACCTCGCCGCCGACTACCTTCGCGCCCAGCGTGACCCCGTCCAAGCCGTCAACGACGCCGTCAACCAGTTCGTCTCCGTCCGTGACCGGCGACGACACGGGGGATTGGCCGATCCGTGACCGGAAGGCCGCGATGTCGATTGCGGGCGGGTTCGCGCGCGAGTACGCCGACACCAAGACAAAAGACTGGCCGGGTCGTGTCGGGAAGTTCACCGTCCCGGCGTTGGCGAAGCGGCTGACCACCGTTGAGGTCAAGAATGTCTCCGTTGGGGCCGCTAAGACGGTGACTTTGACGGACCCGTCGGAGCCAGTTGCCCAGGTTCGGGCCGAGTTCGCGAACGGCGCGTTGACGCTGTGGATGATCGTGGACGACGAAGGCGTCTGGCGCGTGATGACCTACGAGAAGGTGTCCTAAAAGAGTGCCGCCCCCGGACTCGGCTAGGAGAAACCGAGTATCCGGGGGCAACCAGCCCGTGCCCTGTCACCGCCGCGGCGAAAGAGGTCAAATCCGTGCGGTTCCGACAGACACGCGCCGTGCCGTGTTCCGGTCTAGGACCAGATCACGGCAACAGCCGGGGGGCGTTCGCGGCTTAGGCAGCCACCGCGACGCTCGACAACAATGAGCGCAGTCGCTCCGGGACTCGTGCCCCGCGCGGCGTGCGCGAAAGCAGGGTGCGCACGGCGGGGACGATGACGTCGGGGCGGTGCGCTGCTTGCGCGTAGACGTCCATGGCCGCTTCCCAGGTGGCGGCGTCGGCGCGGTCCACGGCGATTGCCGCCAGTGACGAGCAGAAGGCGTAGAGGACGTCGGGTCGGGTTCCGGTCCAGTCGACGCTCTCGCGCCCTGCAAGGACGGCGATCGGGTCGACCAAGGAGAACTGGCCGTAGAACTCCAAGAACGCGACTGCCCGCCCTTGTCCGACGGTGCCGACTGCGGCGAGCAGGATCGCGTCGAGGTTGCGCGGGTCGATCCAGCCCAAGACGTCGGCGAGGATCGTCCAGGTGCGCGGGGACGGCCACGCGCCCGCAGCGTCCACGGGATTGCTGGGGACACCGGGGCTGATCGCGGCGCGGTTGGCGGATAGGTAGCCCGCGACTCCGGCCCGCATTCTCACCCGGTTGTCGTAGCTGTCGACCGTCAGGTCGCGCAGGCCGGGTTCGTGCAGGTTGCCGAATCCGACGCTGAGCCCTTGAAGCCAGGCGTCGGCGTCGAAAGCCCACGGCAGATGGATCAGCCGGTTCGCGGTGGGTGGGGCCAGATCGGCTCCGTCGACGGCTTCGTCGGCTGGGTTCATCGCGGTGACGAAGACTGCTCCGGGGCCGAGCCAGGTTCCGGCGACCACTCGCTCCGACAGAACCCGCAGGAACGCCTTGTGAACGGCCCCGCCGCACGAAAACTCGTCCACGAACTGGACGGCCACCCCGCTCCGACTGGCGTAGTCGAGTCGGATCGCCCACGCGGGGGTGGCGAACGAGGTGGACTCGACACGATGCACGCTCCCGTCGTGCATGGTCGTTGTCGGCGAGATTGTCGGGTTTCCGAGCACGTCGGACGGCTCCATGTTGGTTAGCGTCATCGAGTCGAAGTACAGGCCCCACGAACGGACCAGGGACGCGAGTCGAGTCGACTTCCCGACGCCGGGTGAACCGACGAAATTGACGGTGTGTTGCGCCTGAATCGCGGCGGCGAATACGCGCAGCACGGTGTTCGGGTGGGCGGCGATGGACCGATTGCTATTGAGACTCATGGCGTGTGTGAGCGCAGCGTCGACGGAAAGGCGGGCTTGGCTTCGAGGAAGCGCCGGACGTGCGTCGGCAGCCCTCCCACTTCGTCGGCCAACCGGGTAGTCGCGGCGGGCGAGTGCGCCCACGTCAGCCGGGCGCTGTGCCGGGAGGTCATCACGACGAGGCGCCCCATCGAGGTTTGGTGACCTCCGAACGTCTCTTCGCCCGCGATGGGGTCTAGGGCGATGACGACCGGCCACTGTCCGCCTTGCAATTTGTCGGCGGTGCCGACCGTGATGTCGGTATGCCCCATGCCACCGAACATCGCTAAGAGTTCGCGTTCGTGGGCGGCGCGAGAGACGACCACGGCCACGTCGGAGGCGACGGTCGAGCGTCGCCCCCAAGGCTGGGTCGACAGGGCCATGCCGAGGTGCGCGACGGCGAGGTCGGCGAGGTCTCCCATTGTTGCGACGGCGGCTTGACCGATTTCGGGAAGGACGTCGCCGAGCGCGTCGAAGATAAGCGGGGGGCTCGCCATCGTCCCGAACCGGAAAGGGTAGAGCGGGACGAGTAATTCGACCGTCTCCGTCCCGAACCGCCATGTGTCCGGCAGGTTCAAGATCAGTGGGTTCAGGTGCGCGTCTTTGGCGAACGCTGTCGGTGACGGCGTGTGCGGCGGCACCGCCATGCCGTCCCAGGCGGTCGTGTTGGCGGTAACGACCGGCCCGATCTGTCCGGGGTCGCCGACCAGGACGATCTGCTCTGCCCCGGAAGCGGCGTTCATGACGTCGGTGACGGTGAGCTGGTATGCCTCGTCCACCAGAATGACGTCGAACTCCCTGTCGCCTTTCGCCGCGTCGTAGGCGGCGGCGGCGATCGTTGACACGGTGATGTGTCCAGGGCCGTGGGCCGTCCGCTTGCTGACGGAGCCTGCGGGGGCGATCTCAGCCAGCCGCGCCAGGAGGGCATCCTGCTGGGCGGTGGTGAACGCGGCCACGTACACCGATAGTCCGGCTTTCAGGGCCAGCCAGACGGCGGCGTGCGTCAGCAGGCGCGATTTTCCACCACCGGGCGGGGAGTTGACGATCACGCACCGTTCCCCGCGCCATACGGAGGCGACGACTTGAGCCGTGACGCTTCCGGCTTCCAAAGGGGGCGGCTCCCACGCCTCCCCCGGCGACGAATCTTCGGCAGCGGCGGCGACAGGAACCGGGATGAGGTCGGGGTTGAACTTCATGGTGTTTCTGAGCGCAGCGATTCCGTCCCGGACGCCGCCAAGACGACCGTAGCGACAGCCAGCGCCCGCCGGACGTGGGCGGCGCGCGGGTCGTCGTCGCAGTCCTCGCAAGGGGTCAGACAGTGGGGGCCGTGCGCCCACTCGTCGGCCGCGGCGGCGTCGAGCCAGTCCGCTATCGCGATCCGGAGCCCTCGACGCTGACGTAGCGGACGTCGCCGTCTGGCTCGCCGCGTGCTGTCGCCACCACCTTGTCGGCGTCCGAGAAGGTGAGCGTCGCGCGCAGTCCGTGATCCCACAGGACGGAGAGTGCGTCGTGTAGGTCGTCAAGATCGTGGAGGTGGACGCGATACATGGTCTCGTTGAGCACAGTGGCCTACATTGCGATGCGGACCGTCTTGATCCAGGACGGCGGATCATGGGGGCGATAGCCCCCTGCCGGGATGAGGCAGGCGATCACGGGGACGCCGACGGGGTGTTCCGGCCAGCGGGTTGCCCCGTCCGTCATGACGACGATGATGTCGGGGCGTGGCGTGACGGCCACGGCAGAGACGATCGCCTGCGCCATATCGGTGCCTCCGCGACCGGAGATCTCGCTCAGGTCGGTCGCCGCTCGCAGACGTTTGACGGAGTAGATGTCGACGTCGGCGTCCACGAACCGCAGATGGTCGCCGTCGATGCCGAGTTGCTTACCGATGGCAGAAATCTGCGCGGTCGCTTCGGCGAGTTCTTCCCCCATCGAGCCGGAGGTGTCGCGGATGCACAAGACGTCGGCGACGTGGCGCACATATCCGGGCAGGATCACCGTGGTTCCGCTGGGGGTGACGAATCCGGGTCGGCGGCGGTTGCGGCGCTGCATCGAGACGTCGGTGTTTCCCGCGACACGATGCGCGGCACGCCGAAAGTGCGCGCCCAGAATGCGCTGCCACGGGATCGGTTTCGGCGCGATCGTCCCGGTGATGGTGTCGAGAAAGTCGCCTCGGGCCGAGCCGATCATTTTCGGGTCGGCAGTTCGGATCGCGTTCGCGGTGGACACCATGACGGCCTGCTGCCTGATCGGGTCTACTCCGCTGTCCACCGCGTCGGCCAGGTCGCCGCCGGGCACGTCGACACCGCCGCCGCCTTGCCCGCAGCCGTCGATGACCTCCGGTGCCCCGTCGTCGTCGCCATCGTCGCGGTTCTTGGTCAGCAGGTCGTAGTAGACCTCGGGGGTCTGGCGCGGCGGGAGCCCCATCTTTGATGAGGTGTACCCGTAATCCGCGAGTTCTCGCAGCCCGATCTCAGCTAGCCAATCGTTGATGGCAATATCGTTGGCAATATTGGCAAATTTGCGCAGGATGACGTTCCGGTGCTGCGCCCCCATGTAGTCCCTGGTCCGGGAAAAGTGGTCGCCGACGATATGTCCGCACTCGTGGATCAGTCCTTGGGCGCACATATCGTCGGTGAAGTCCGGGTCGGCCTCGATCGCGTTGAAGTTGATGTAGAGCCGCCACTTCTCGTCCACGGCAAACGATCCGACGACTGTGGTGTTGACCGGTCGGAGGGCGAAGAGGATCGGCGCATAGAACGGGGTGGTCTGTAGCGCGCGCGCCCGCCACCGCGACAGCGTGACGGATTGTTCCGGAGTGAGAGGCTGCATGACCCTGTTGAGCGCAGTCGAGCCGCCCCGCTGCGCTCAGAGCAGTCATGCAGACTCTTTCGCACTATGCAGCCGCCCAGCGGCAACGATCCACACCGCAGGCCCCGCTGCAACGCCTGTCCGCCCCGTGGGTGCTGCCGTGGACGTCCACCTCGTCCGCCGCCAAGATCGTGCGCATTGTCACGGTCGGCGGCAAGGTCGCCAACCTCGACGACCTTCCTTCCCCGAGCGCGGATTTCGCGTGGCCGTATCGAGTGTCGGTTGTCGCTGAGCATCCCGGCGCAATCGACATGTGGCTGCGCGACACGACTGCCGCCGCGATCGCGTCTGGGTTGGAGCCCGCTATCGCGATGTCGTGGCGGCGACGAGTCAAGGCGGTGTCCGGCGTCCTTGGGAACCCGTTCGTCGTCTCGCTTGCTGACGCCTTGGACGGCAAATGGTGGCTGCCGACCGACCCGGTTGAGCGGACGGCCTTCGTGCGGCGCGCGTTCGTCGACGTTTCCGAACAGATCAGCAGCGTCTTCTCGGGCACGCCGGTGGTGCCGCCGCTGTCCGGCCTGGTCAACCCCGCGAACACTGCTGTCGATCGGGCGCTGACGTCACGGAGCGCGAACGCCGAATACCGTTATGTCACGATCGCGGGCGCGATGACGGCTGCCTACCGGGCGCAAGATGTCATCGGCATGTATGAGGCGATGCTGACAGGGGAGACCACGTTGGTCACCCCTGTCGCCGCCGAAGGGGCTCAGGTCGTCGCGACCGTGGATTCGCAGACCAAGTTGAAGATGGGCAAGCAGGCTCACGTCCTTGTGCCCGGATTCGGCGGGGTCGGCCTCGCTCGCGTGGACTCGTTCGGGATGACCTCTGACGGCCGGATGACGGTGACGCTGACCGGCACGCTCAATGCCAAGACCGGCACTTTGCGCGCCTCGACAGGGCTCTTGGAAATGATTCGCGCCGTGACGAAGGGGCGGCAGCGCTCGTTCGGCCTGTTCGAGACGCCGTTCACCCGCCTGCCGAATCCGGTTCGCCGTCCCGTCTTCCTCGACCGGCAGGCTCCCCCGATCGTGCGCGATGTGCCGTTGGCTGTTTCTCTAGCCGGGGCGCTGACCCGCTAAGTGGCGGTATCTGTCGTTGTGTTCGGCAGGCGGCGCGCGAGACGGCTCATCGGCGCATCCGGCAGGCGGGGCGAGCCAAGGGACGGTAATACGCATTTTCGTCCCCTGGGCGGTTCCGAAAAGCCGTCTCTCGCCGCAGCGCCGGCCGCTGCGGCGAGAGACGGCATGACTGCCATTCGCGTCCGCTACGTCCCTATCCACAGCTTCTCTTTCGCGGTGGAGATCGTTTTCGCCGCGCTGTCGTTCGACGGCTGGCTTGTCGGCGCGATTTTCGGGCCGTGGTGGGGCATTCTCGGGTTCGTCGCCGCGCCGATGGCCGTCTTGGCCGTGCTCGCGCCCAGAACCATCCTGATGTCCGACCGGGGTGACTGTCGGGCAACGGCGCTGTCGACGTGTCTCGCCACCTCGGAGCCTCTTCGCCTGAGCACTGACGAATCCGACGCTTCCTCGTATTGGGCCTGCGAGGACGGCCAACGGCTGGTGGTGGAAGGACATGGCGCGGTTCTCTTCTCCAAGCCGGTCCAAGCGTTCGCGGTCGGAGGCGTCCGCGACGGGGAGTTCGCCGAAGAACACCCGCCGACAGCGACGCGCTGGGGGATCGCGTGCGATGGGATGGATCACGGCCTGTGGTACTTCGTCAGCAACGGCGTCCTCGGCGGCGGCTTCATTGTGGCGCTGATTCTTGTCTTCGGCCCGCGCTAATTCGGCGCTGCGCTCAGAGACGGCATGAAGCCTTACTCGACTCCCGACGACCCGGACGTGGCCTTGAACGTCACCGGGTCGATCGCCCGCATCGACGCCCACCACGGCGCGGTGGTGGCCCACATTCTTGACGCCAGCGGCATCGGTCGCGACTCGGACGACCGCCTGGTTTCGTTGTCGGGGGTGGACCTTGCTGCGGCGTGGAATAGCGCCGCGGACAACTTGCCGTGGATTCACGCGATGGACCAACTGCATGCCCGGCTGGCGCAGTGGCAGAAGGCGGGAGGCATGGTTCGCGTGGTGGCGACACCGGGCAAGCCGGTCTCGCTGTTCGGTCCTGACGGCGAACTCATCACTGTGCCGTCTCCCGGTGTCGAGTTCGGTCCGGCCAGTTGACACCATTGACTGCGCTCAGCGACGTCATGAACACGAACCGCTACCGCGTCGACGCCCCTGGCTGCCACTGCCAGAGCTGCGTCGACGGAACGAGCACCCCGCTCGACCGGGCCACCGAAGAGCAACTGGTGGCCCTCCTGGACGGATCGGCAGACGACCGCACCGGCATCGTGGCGTCCGGAAGCCTGGACGGGGTCACCGTCCGAGTGCTCTGGCAGTGCTACGCCAAGGTCGTGTTGCCGGACAGCGACGCCAACACCCGTCTCCTGTTCGCTTACTCCGACCGGATGTCGATGATCGATCGGTCCGGGCAGGTCCGAACGACCAACGACGTGACGACTTTCCGCATCCCGCCGGACTGGGCCCGCATGGTCCGACGCACGCCCGCCGTGACTGGGGACGTCCTCGACGGCGAGCGCCACACCGCCCGCCCTCAGACCCGCTAGGAGTCGTAATGCCTTTCCGTGGACCAATCAGCGCCGAGATCGCGCTGATTGTCGACGACATCCGTCGCGCCGTATCCCCCATTGACGTGCTGGACCTGATCGTCCAGCACGGACCGGCAATCTTGGACGCCTCCGGGCACCCGTGGCGCGCCGAGTCCGGGTTGGAAGAACTAGAGGACGAGGTCGAGTTCCAGCGAGGGACGATCTCTGCCTTGTACGACGAAGTCGACGCGCTGACCCTAGAGATCAAACGTCTGCGCGGAGTCAACAAAGTCGGCCCCGCCCGCAACTAGGGCATGACGACCTTCAACCCCGCCCAGCACGACCGCGACGCTGGCGGCAAGTTCACGACCATGCGCCGCGGCGAGCTCGACGTCAAACTTCGATTCGAGCGACCGTCTCGAAGGCACGCAGGGGTGGGCAGGGTTGACCGACGCCGACGTCGACTTGATGATTTTCCACCCGGACGGACCGCATGGTGCCCCGCTGTCGATCGAGGAAGAGAACGCGCTCGACGCACCGGGTTGGATGGGATTCCGATCGAACATCGAGAGCCAGGTCCAGTCGACGTTGGAAGAGTGGGTTCCGCCCGGCGACGGCATCGAGTTCGGTTACGGCACAGCAAAGGACGGCATGCACATCGCCAAGCATCTGGACAACGATTTCCGGATAGTCGGCCCAACTCGGGGCTGCGCAGAATGGGGCTATCGCCGCAACCTTCGGATAACCGAGCCGCGCTCGACTCGCGAAATCGTCCATGCGGGAATCAAGCAACTCGCCGCCGACATCGCAGCCATCCGGAGCTACGCCCCGCCCGCAACGTAAAACGTGAGCACGCAACTGCGCCCACGCGCCCGCGGAACCCGCCAAGGTGGGCAGTTCGCCCCTCAGCAGCGAGCCGAGCCGGTCGAAATCTCGAACACTACTCCCGACGGTTACTCCACTCTGTCCGGGCTTCCCGGAGACTATGAGGACGGCCAGCCAGCGCCGTCAAGGGTTCTCGGGGGCGATGGTGGCCCGTCCCGGAAACCCGATATGCAGGACAGCCCGTCCGTCTGACTGCGCTCAACGCAGACATGACCGTTGGTCGGAATCCCGCTCTTGACCGTCTCGCCCTGGGCGCGAACTGCTACGCCTGCGGCGCGACGCCGGATGAGCCGTGCGTCACCCGCCGGACGAGAAGGCCGACGCTGCCGCATTCTGGACGAATCGACCGCGCCGTGCGGCTGTGGCAGGACGCCAATCGGGGCGCCCGACTGCGCTCAGAGACGCCATGAACGAGATCGTCCCCACCGGACAGGCCGCGATCGACGCCCGCGCGGAAGCGGCTAAAGCTCACGCGGAGACAGCGGCGGCACATCTGGAATTGCAACGTCAGGCTGACGCGGCGAAGGCCGAGTTTAGGGCCAAGATGGCCGAGATCGAGGCCGCTGCCGCCCCGGTGAAGGCCGAGCTGAATCGGCTGGCCGAGGTCGAGAAGACGATCGACCTGTACCTGGGTCGAGACGAGGATGTTGTCCTGCTGCGCGACGGGGCTCCGGCCCCGGCGAAGACCCCGCTGGTGATCCGGTCGACGGTGCTGTATGCCGACGAGGAATCGCTGGCTCTGCTCGACCGCGGGGGCGTCGACTTCCGGTCGATGGGCGACTTCTTGGACTGGCTGGTGTCCGCTCCGGAGAACCTGGACCGGGTCGCGCCGGACCAGCGGTGCATCGTGGTGGTCAAGCCGTCTCGCCAGGGTCGCGATTACGGCGACGCTTGGACGAACGCCACGGCGATGGCCGAAAACGAGCGCCCCCACTGGATCATCCGTAACGGCGAGCGGGTCTACCTGCTGGTCACGGGGGGCGAGTTGAACACCGGGGCGCGGATCGTCCCTCGCGTGGACGAGTTCACGGCCATGTTCACCGACCGCGGCGTTCTTCTCGAACCGGGGTCGGCGGCCTGGGTCCGAGCCGAAAGTCTCGCGGACGCCAAGCGTCGACACTTCATGCGGCTGATGTTGGTCATCCAAGGTCTGGTTGACCGTTCCGCGTGCCTGCTCCCCCAACCGGACGGCGGGCTGAACGTGATGTCTTTGGCCGCGCAGGATTCAGGCCGCGTGATCTTGCTGGACGAAGAGGCCAAGGCTCTCGGTGATTCCCGCCCCCGTTTGCGCGATGGCAGGCAGCGTTGAACGCGCAACTGCGAAAAGGGTTGCGCGTCGTCGTCGCCACGTCCGGCAGAGCCTTCAAGTCGAGCAACTAGGCGTGAACGCGAGACTTGTCGGGACGTGGCTGACCCCTGGGGTCGAGCTACGATTCGGCTTCGACGACGCGCACGCGGTGACCGGTATGCCGTTACGGGATTGGGTCAAGACCCTGCCCGAGGCGGTCTGGAACAACGACACGAAAGCGTGGACGGTCTTCGATTTCGGGGGCCGCGCCGTCGCCGCGATCCTCGCCAAGGCAGGCTTTCGGAGCGTGCTTGGACCGGACGGCCACGCCGCCGACGTGGATTCGCACGCGGCCCCGTTGGCGGTGGGGGAGCCGGGCGAACGGATGATGACGGTCGCTGTCTACCCGCGCCTGGGCGGCCTGGCCTACCTGCGAGGAAAAATCCCCGCGACCGCTGTCTGGCGGCGCGGAGACCGGGCCTGGCTGACAAGCCCCTTTGTGGTCACCAGGGGCGGCGCTCCGGTCGGCTGGTGCGCCGTCCCTGAGCCCGTCCTAGCCTGGGTCGCCGCCAACCCCGAGCAGACCCACGACATGACGCCGCCGCTGGACTACGACCGCACCGTGGTCGGCCTGATGGGGACGCCAACCTATGTTCTGGGGTGCGTGACCCCCGCGACCGCGTCGGCGCTGGCCGCAACGGGAATCGAATCGGTGTCGGACTTGCTGCACACGATGCCCCGCCGATACATCGACATGACCGGAACGACGGTTGCGGGAATGCAACCCGGTGCCGACTTCTCGATCGTGGGCACCGTCACCAATCTGGACGTCAACGCCTCGCGCACGAAGGCGGTGATCGTGGACGACAACGGAACCAAAATATGGGTCACCTGGTTCCGGGTCCGCGGGCTGCGATCGCGGATACCGGACGGTACCCGCGTCGTTCTCGGCGGCGCGAAATTGACCACGTTCACCTCGCAGCGCGGTTTCACCGGCCTGTCCATGACTAATCCCACGGTCGAGCCAGTGGTGGCGACGTCGAGCAGGTATATCGGGGTATATCCGGCGTCGGGGACGGCGGGGTTGACGACCTGGGCGGTCTTTGACGCGGTGAAAGAGGCTGCTCACCGGGTCACCGACCTGGTCGACCCGGTGCCGCCGGAGTTTCTGGCGAAACGGTGGCTGCCGTCGCTGGCCGACGCCTTCCGGATGGTTCACGACCCTGCTACCGAAGAAGAGAAGAAGGCCGGTCGAGACCGGCTCGCCTACCAGGAACTCTTGCGGTTGCAACTGGTGATTCGCCGCGACCGCGCCGCGAATGCCGCCCAACCTGGCTGCGCACACACCCCCACAGGGGCGCTGACAGAACCATTCCTGGCCGGTCGCGGATACGACTTGACCGGCGCACAGAAGCGGGTCGTCGCGGAGATTCGCGACGATATGACGACATCGCGCCCGATGTCGCGGCTCTTGCAAGGCGACGTCGGCGCGGGGAAGACGGACGTCAGCGTCTTGGCGCTGCTGATGGCGGTGGAGTCAGGCCGTCAAGGGGCGCTGATGGCTCCGAACGAGACACTGACGAACCAGCACTTCGAGGACATCCGTGACGCCGTGGCGGGCCTGTCCAAACCGGACGGTTCTCCGGTGACGGTCGCTCTCGCCACCAACAAGGTCACCGGCAAGGCGCGCAAAGCGATGTTCGCCGGTCTCGCTGACGGCTCGATCGACATCGTGGTCGGGACGCAAGCGCTGATCGACGCCAAGGTGGCCTTCCACGATTTGACGATGGTGGTCGTGGACGAACAACACCGGTTCGGGGTGGAGCAACGGGCGGCGCTGCGGTCGAAAGGGTCAGTCATGCCGGACGTCCTCTACGCCTCGGCTACCCCCGTTCCGCGATCCGCGGCCATGACCGTCTTCGGCGACCTGGACTTGTCTGTTCTGGACGAGATGCCGCCGGGCCGCCAGCCGGTCGCCACCGTCGTCGTCGCCGCTGGCGAGGTCGACCCGAGCCGCCCCGGTGATGACCCGTGGGCGGCGATCCGATCCGCGGTCTCCCAAGGACGGCAGGCGTTCGTCGTCACTCCGCTGGCGACGTCGGCGACCCGCGAATCGGCGGCAGCGCATGTTCTCGCCGAGTCGTTGTCGTTGGGCGCGCTGTCCGGCCTTCGGGTAGGGACAATCACCGGAAAAGACGACGCGAAAGAGCGCCGCGCCACCATGTCGGCGTTCGCCGCTGGCGACCTGGACGTCCTTGTCGCCACCACCGTCATCGAAGTCGGCGTCAACGTCCCCAACGCAACTGTCATGGTCATCACGGGTGGCGAACGGTTCGGTCTAGCGCAACTGCATCAGTTGCGGGGCCGTGTCGGGCGCGGTGGGCATCCTGGCCGGTGCCTGATCGTGGCGGACCCCAAAACGAGCCTGGCCCAACAGCGACTCGACGCGCTCGCGTCCACGACTGACGGGTTCGCATTGGCTGAGCTGGACTACCAGTTGCGCGGCGGCGGCGACGTCGCCTCCGGGTCGCAGTCAGGCCGAAGCCGGACCCTGCGGATCGCGTCGATTACCGCTGACACCGAGATTTTGCGCAACGCCATCGAGGACGCGATCGCGTTGACTGAACACGATCCCGACCTGGACGCCCACCCGGCGTTGCGCGCCGAAGTCGACGCTTTCCTCGACGAAGATCAGGCCGACTTCCTCCGCTCTGCCTGAGCCGACCAACGGAGAGGACGGGCTGCGCTCAGGAACGGTATGAGCAACGAAAAAGCGCTCCCGACGCGAATCGACGCTGACGGGTCCAAGTCCTGGTACGTCAACGGCAAGCTCCACCGTGACGGTGGTCTTCCTGCC
>NZ_HF571038.1:1333068-1354728 GCF_001046875.1 Nostocoides jenkinsii Ben 74 | reverse complement strand
TGTCGAGATGCACTGAAGATTGCGCGTCCGCCTGCTGAGCACATTGCGCAAACGGCGTGTTCAGGGGCGACCGTGCAAAGCAGCCGTCCCTTGTGCTCACGGAGGGTCTCGGAGCAATGGATGCCGAACCAGCCTCAGTAGATGCATGGTGGCGGATCGTGGGGCCGGTCTGAACGCGCTCGTTCGTATAGGGCCCCGTCACCGGAACACCTCGCCGGGCGGGTCATACGGTCACCGGCCAGAGTCGCAGTGTGGCTTGCGCCGTTAAATGGCGGGGTTCTGTAGGTGATATGTGGCGGGCCCCGGTCAACTGACGCCGATGACGAGAGTGCTGGCGGCGGCTTCGATGACGTCGTTGGTGATGGTGTCGAGTTCGTTGATCTTCAGGACGCGCTCGATCTGGGGGAAGAGTCGTTCCAGAAGCCGGAAGTTACCTCGGGTGATCCGGGCGATGGCGGCGATGGCTTGGGCGTCGGTGAAGTCCTCTGGGTCGAGGATCTTACCGAGGGCGCGCCAATGCCGTTGCAGGACGAAGAGCAGTTCCTCCTTGCCCAGGGGCCGGTACTGGTGGGCGAAGCCGACGCGGCTGTAGAACTGGGGATAGTGGCTGAACTGCTTCTCCAGACCGGGCATGCCGATCAGGATGAGGGCAAGGTTTTCTCGGTCGTAGCGATCGCGCAGCAGTTCCATTGCGGTGGGGCGGAGGCGTTCGGACTCATCGACGATGACCAGCTCCACGTAGTTCCTGCTGTGGCGCCATCCGCGCGTCTCTGGCGTGACCTGCCCGGCCGGCGCGAGGTGCTGCTCGATGCAGATGTTGGTGCGGGTGATGACCTGGTCGAGTTCGTCCTTCAAGGCTCGTGGCGTGGTCAGCACGCTGGGGGTGTAGAGCACGGTGCGGCTCTTGGCCAGCGCAGCGTAGACCTGCGCGTCACTGTCGGAGCGCGGTCCCCAGTAGGTCAGCAGGTCGTGGACCTTGTCCCAGCGGGCGTAGCGGCGCGCGGAGAGCGTCTTGCCCACGCCGGCTGGGCCAAAGCACAGGCCGATGGTGTGCCCGCGCCGCACGGCGTCGGCGAACTCGGTGAAGCGGCGGTGTTCTTTGGTCACGATGAAGCGCTGACTCACCTTAGGTCCTCTCTGTAAACCTTCAACTTCCGCCGTGGCGCCGGTGGCGGCGCCTCGGTCGCTGGTGGCGTTTCGGTGGTGTGGGTGGCCACGACGGCGATCCGCTCGTTGATGCCCTCCCGCAACGCCCGGCGCCGGGCGTTGCGGGAGGCCTGGACCTCCTTGAGGCTGACCTTCTGGTCGTGGTGGTCCTGGTTGATGGCCTTACAGACGAACTCCTCGTGGTCGAACACGCGGATCTCGGTGATGTCCCTGGGGTCGTAACGGATCACGACCGCCCGGCCGACATAGCCAGCCAGGGTCGGGGAGATGTAGCGCAGGCCCTGGAAGTGGATGCCATCGCGGCGCACCACCCTGGTCTGGGCGACGGTGAGCAGCAGCCCGTCGAGGTCCTCCAGGCTCTCCGGCATGCGCGGTAGCCAGCCATCGGCGATCCAGGCAGCGCGCGGGGAGGTGCCGAGCTCGCTGTGAGTCCGGTCGTTGTAGGTGATCACGAACTCCTCCAGCGCAGCGTCGAGCTCAGCCAGGGACAGCTTTGGCGTTGGCCAGGGGTGGCCCTCGGCGATGTACCCAGGCAGACCAGCCAGCAGCTCGGTGTTCACGGTCCCGAAGATCCTCTCCACCTTGCCGCGACCCTGAGGACGAGCGACAGCAGAGTGGATGAGCCGGATATGCAGGTCCACGGCTGTGCCGGTGAGTTGGTTGCTGATGAAGTCGCTGCCGTGATCGACGTAGAGCACATCGGGCAGGCCGCACATCGGCCAGGAGAGGACGGCCTTGTGCCAGATCGCCTGGCGCAGCGCCAAGGCGGTGTTCATCGCCGAGGGCGCGCCGAGGAAGACGGTGTAACCGCAGATCGCCCGGGAGTGGTCATCGATGATCGTGGTCAGCCATGGCCGGGCAGGCTTGCCGTCGGTGCCCACCACGAGGATGTCGAGCATCGTGTGGTCGGCCTGCCACATCGCATTGGGGTGCTCGGCCTGCCGTCGCAGCGCCAGTTCGTACTTGTCGCGATACGACGTCGGCCCTTCCAGGGCAAGGGTGACCATGCCCGGGTCGAGGTCGGCGATGATCGCGCGCACCACGCCATAGGAGGGCGCCGGCCATCCCCCCTCCTCGCAGATGGCGCTGATCTTGCGGTGGATGGTGATGATCGTCGGGCGGGGCTTGCTCAATGCCAGCCCCTCGATCAAGGACACGAGCTCGGAGGGCAGGTGATGGCTGCCGGCATCAGCGCGTCTTCGCGTACCGAGGCCCGTGTACCCCTCGGTGCGGTAGCGGGCGTGCCAGCGCTCCAGGGTGCGCAGCCCGACACCGGTGTCCCGGGCCAGGGCGGCGAGCGGGATCTGGTCCTCGACGTGAAGCCTGAGGATCTGCCAGCGCCCGGCCGCGTCCATGACCTACACGGCGCTTCTCGACTGTCGTGGTTCCTCCTACGGGAC
The DNA here is from genome assembly GCF_001046875.1 of Nostocoides jenkinsii Ben 74. Lineage (GTDB taxonomy): Bacteria > Actinomycetota > Actinomycetes > Actinomycetales > Dermatophilaceae > Nostocoides_A > Nostocoides_A jenkinsii. The sequence goes on along the minus strand of NZ_HF571038.1, from coordinate 1,352,161 downwards.
GGACAACTGGACCGACCGCAACCGCTGCGAGGGCGGACCACTGAGCGTTAGGGGGTCCCGTCCGGCTCCGATGCCCTCTCCAGGCTTCGGACCGCTGCCAGGCGGTGGAGCTCAGACCGTCGGATGAGGAGTGCGGCAACGGGCGCCCGCGATCGCGCTGGCGGCGTGATGATTGGTCGTCATTCGCGCCCTTTGGTTCCTTCGCGCACCATCCGACGATGTTCGCCGCGGCCGGCGGCGTGCCCGCGTTGCGGGCGGAGTCGTTCAGTCGCGAGCGATGTGAAGGGCGACCCAGAGCGCGCACCTTCGGCAGATGTAGGCCGGTTCGCTCCCGAGTGCGTGGAGCGACCTTCGTGGCCGCTGGCGGCCGCAGCACGAGCATCGTTGCTGGGTGTCATCGGCCATGTCGCGATGGTGCCACGGGCCGGTGACCTTCGCGGGTCACAGGTAGCGGCAGACGTCCTCGGGGGAGCATGTGGCCGGGTCGCCGGTGGTGGCGTGCTCGCGCAGGATGGCGATCGTGGTGCGTAGCTGCGCGAGCTCGGCGAGCTGCCGGTCGATGACCGCGAGGCGGGTGTCGAGCAGGTCGGTGACGTGCTGGCAGGGGGCCTGGCCCCGGTCTCGGATGGCCAGCACCTGGCCGATCTGGGCCAGGGTCAGCCCGGCGGCTTGGCCCCGGCGGATGAAGTGCAGCCGGTCGAGCACCTCGGGGCCGTAGTCCCGGTACCCCGCCGGGCTGCGGTCGGGGTCGGGGAGGAGTCCGACGTCCTCGTAGTACCGCAGGGTCTTAGCTGTCGTGCCCGACGCCTGAGCCACCTCACCGATCCGCATGCCACTCATTCTGCCTTGACCTTCCAGTGCACTGGAAGGTCGATCCTGGTCCTGAGGCGCGGCAACAAGGGAGGACTTATGACGGCAACGGACAAGGGCAGGTCGTATGACCTGGCAGTGATCGGGCCCCGGTGGGGCGGCGTTCGCGGCCGCGATCCGCGCCACCACCCTGGGCAAGCGGGTGGTGATGATCGAGCGCGGCACCATCGGCGGTACCTGCGTGAACACCGGGTGTGTGCCCTCCAAAGCCCTGCTCGCGGCCGCCGAGGCCCGCCACGTCACACTCGACGCCGCCCGGTTCCCCGGTCTGCCACTCCCCGACGCCCCACCGGTCGACATGCCCGCCATGGTCGCCGGCAAGGACAAGCTCGTCGGATCGCTGCGCAGCGAGAAGTACGCGGCCCTGGCCGCCGAGTACGGGTGGGCCCTCCACCCCGGCGAGGCCACCTTCGTCGGCACACCGACTGAGCCGGCACTCCGCGTGACCGGCCCGGACGGCACGGCGGAAACCGTCCGGGCCGCGCACCACCTCATCGCTACCGGCTCCACGCCCTGGGCGCCGCCGGTCCCCGGCCTGCAGGAGGCCGGTTATCTGACCTCGACGACCGCGATGGAGCTGGACCACGTCCCGGAGTCGCTGCTGGTCATCGGCGGCGGCTACGTCGCCATGGAGCAGGCCCAGCTCTTCTCCCGCCTCGGTGCCCAGGTCACCATGCTCGTCCGCTCACGGCTGGCCTCCCACGAGGAACCCGAGGCCGCCACCGCCCTGGAAGAAATCCTCGCCGACGAAGGCATCGAGATCATCCGCGGCGCGGTGCCCACCGCGGTGCGCCGCGACCCGGCCACCGGCGAGGTCACGGTCACCGCCACCACCGCCGACGGCTCACACGAGCTCCGCGCGGCCGAGCTCCTCGTTGCCACCGGCCGCCGCCCGGTCACCGGCACGCTCGGCCTCGACACCATCGGCGTGCGCGCCGGCAAGCGCGGCGAGGTCATCATCGACAGCCACCTGCGCACCACGAACCCGCGGATCTGGGCCGCGGGTGACGTCACCGCCCACCCGCAGTTCGTGTACGTCGCCGCGGCCCACGGCGCCCTGGTCGCCGACAACGCCCTCACCGGAGCCGGCCGGGAGGTCGACTACCGCCACCTGCCCCGGGTCGTGTTCACCAGCCCCGCCCTGGCCTCCGTCGGAATGACCGACCAGCAGGCCCGCACTGCCGGGATCCGCTGCGACAGCCGCGTCCTGCCCCTGGCGCACGTCCCGCGCGCCATCGTCAACCGTGACACCCGCGGGCTCATCAAGATCGTCACCGACGCCGACACCGGCCGCATCATCGGCATCCCCGCCCTCGCCCAGGACGCCGGTGACCTCGCCGCCGCCGGCGTCTACATCCTCGAGGCCGGCATGACCACCGACCAGGTCGCCAACCTCTGGAGCCCCTACCTGACCATGGCCGAAGGCCTCAAACTCACCGCCCAAACCTTCACCACCGACATCACCAAACTCTCCTGCTGCGCAGCATGAACCCGCACAGGGATCCCTATACCGGAGCGTCGAGCCTGGCGACCTCTCTCGTTCGCTTTGGCTCCGTCAGAGACCGAACGCTCCTCCGCTGACGAGGATGACGATGCCGAGGCCGATCAGGACGATGGGGAACAGGATGTGTTCCCAGCGCTCGAGGACTTCAGCGATCGGCGGCCGGGTGGCAACGAACTTGGCGACTACGACCAGGACCGCGACGAGCGCGAGGAAGACGAGGCAGTAGGCGACCACTGCGATGGGTTCCACGCTGAGGAAGACGGGGACATAGACGCCGATGTTGTCTCCGCCGTTGGCGAAGGTGACTCCTGCGACGGTCCACGCGCTGACCTTCGTGCCCGTGACCTTGGCGTCATCGTCGTCATCGTCTCCGCGCCAGGCTTGCCATGCAGCCCAGAGACCGAGGGCCAGGGGGATGAGCCCGAAGTACGGGATAGCTGCTGAGGGCAGGAATGCTCCGGCTCCGATAGTCACCAGCACAGCGGCACCGAGGATGCAGGCGAACCCCACGTACTGGCCGACCAAGATGCGGGTGGTCGTCCCGCGTTGGCCCGCGCCGCGGGCGAAGAACAAGGAGAGCACGATGATGTCGTCGATGTTGGTCGCGATGAACAGGCCGATTGCCTGCAGGACCGCAGCCAGGATCACGCGCCCGCCTCTGCTGCGTCGCATCCGTGCACCGAGCAGGCAGGATCGATGCACGGGGCGTTCTCGTCAACCGCGAGGGTGACGTCAACCAGGGCGGTCAGCGCCTGCGTCAGGTGGGGATCGGCGATCTCGTAGCGCGTCTTGCGGCCCTCGGGTTCGGCAGCAACGATGCCGCAGTCGCGCAGGCACGCCAGATGATTGGACACGTTGGAGCGTGTGAGGTCCAGATCGCGGGCCAGCTCTGCCGGGTAGGCCGGCCGGTCGAGCAGCGTCAGGATGATCCGGGACCTGGTCGGGTCGGCCAGCGCGCGGCCCAACCGGTTCATCACGTCCAGGCGAGAAGCAATGGTCAGCATGCGCTGAACTATACAGCGAGGACTGAAGTGGTTTTACGCAGCCCGGAGTCGCTAAGCGTGCGAACGAGGCTGTGTCAGTTGGGGATCGACCCACGGGACGATTCGCCCGATCATCAGGGAACTCACGAAGCGGCGACAGAACCCCGCCACATAACGGCCAAGGCCACAGTCGCAGGCGCACTTGCCTGCGTCGTTGCCATAGGGGGTTCCTCTACCGGGACGCTGCATTCCGCCGATCCCTGACGGTTGGAACGAGGTAGAAGGTCTTGGGGTCTATGTCGGTGAGTGCGAGCAATCCAGCTGGGGACGATTTCACCGTGCTGGGCGAAGTCTCTGATGGCGTACGGAGTCGGACCGCGAGGACGGGTTCCTCGTCGATTCTCTGCACGAGGGCGTAGCAGACGGCGAGCACGTGCCGCCTCTCGATGCGCCCGGTGTCACCGGCCGCGGCGATCTCCTCGATCCGTGGAGCGATGCGGACCCCGGCCGCGGTGAGGTCGGTCGCCAGGCGGTCGGGCAGGTCACCAGCGTGTAAGGAGCCGGTGCTCGTGAGTGCACGCTCCACGGTGCGCTGTTCGTCGCCGCTCCAGGCGGGGATGTCGAGTGCGAGGGTCTGACCGTGGCTGCGGTCGGTGATGGAGGCGGTGACCCGACGGCCGGTGATGGTTAGGTCGGTGATGGCGTGTCGGGCCAGCGCGCGGGCGCGGGGAAGGTCGCGGTCGGGTGCTCCGGTGATGAGGACGGGTTCGATCTGCTTGAGCCAGGCGCGCCCCCATGCGGTGGCGCCGAACTCACGGGTCACCGCGCTGCCTCAGGGCCGAGGCGCAGGATGCCGTAGAGCTCCTCGTCGCCCAGGGCGAGCAGGTCGGCCTCGCCTCCGGTGAGGGCGGCGTCGGCGAGCCCGCGTTTGCGCTCGTGCATGGTGGCGATGTGGTCCTCGATGGTGCCGGCGGTGCGCAGGGTGTAGATCGTGACCGGCTGGTTCTGCCCGATGCGGTGGGCACGGTCGGAGGCCTGGTCCTCGACAGCGGGATTCCACCAGCGGTCGTAATGGATCACCGAGGTCGCACGGGTCAGGTTGAGACCGAACCCGGCTGCGCGCAGCGAGACCACCAGGACGTTCGGCCCCTTGCCGCTCTGGAACTCATCGACAATGCGGTCGCGGTTGGCGGGGCGCAGGCCGCCGTGGAGGAACGGCACTGCCAGGCCGTGGCGGTCGGCCAGGTCGGCAGTAAGCAGCCGGCCCATGGCGGTGTACTGGGTGAAGACCAGGCAGCCGGCGCCCGTGTCGATGATCTCGTCGAGCATGTCGGCCAGGCGGTCGAACTTGCCCGAGCGTTCCGTGAGTGGCCCGTCCTGGCCGAGCACTTGAGCGGGATGGTTGCAGACCTGCTTGAGCCTGGTGAGCAGGGCCAGGACGGAGGTGCGGCGTGCCGACCCGGCGCCCAGACCGGTGTCGAAGGCCTCGGCCAGCGCGGCCTCGTAGAGGCGTCGCTGTTCGGAGGTGATGGCGCAGGCCACGTCGATGACGTGGCGGGCCGGCAGCTCGGGGGCTACCTCGGTCTTGGTGCGGCGCAGCACCAGGTCGCGGGTGTGGGCGGCGAGCCGGTGGGCAGCGGTGGGTGAGCCCCGGCGCTGGATCGGCACGATGTAGCGGTCGCGGAAGCGCCGTCGGGTGCCAAGCAAACCCGGACGAACCAGGTCGCCAAGCGCCCACAGGTCGCCCAGCTGGTTCTCCACCGGGGTTCCGGTGATCGCCAGCCGGTAGTGAGCGGAAATCGTCTTGGCGGTGCGGTAGGCCAGGGTGCGCGGGTTCTTGATCTGCTGGGCCTCGTCGAAGGCCACGACACCCCACAGGCGGCCGGTCAGCCGGTCGGGGTCACGGCGCAGCCGCGCATAGGTGGTGACGGTGACGGTACCAAGCGCAGCCTCGTCGTGATCGCCGACGGCGCGCAGGCCCGATGCGTGGCGGGCGATCTCGCGCGCCCAGTTCGCACTCACCGAGGTCGGGCAGATCACCAGGTGCGCCGCCTTCGGGTGGCAGAGCATCAACGCGATGGCCTGGAGCGTCTTGCCCAGCCCCATGTCATCGGCCAGCACCGCGCCGCCGTCACGGTCGAGGAGCCATTGGACGCCGGCGAGCTGATAACCCCGCAGCGTCGCCGTCAGGCCCGCCACCGCCAGCGAGTCCGTGAGGGTCAGCGCGGAGCGCAGCCGGTCTGTCGTGGCCTCGGCGGTGAGGACGTGCGCCCCGTCGGGAGTGAGCGCGCAGTGCCCAGCGACCGGCAGAGGCACCCGCGCGTCGGGTCGGCCGGCCAGCAGCGTCCAGGAGCGCAGGGAGCCGCCGTCCTGCGGGCTGGGTTAGCGGCCACCCAGCCAGGCCCATCCTTCGCGCAGGGCAACTTCCAACCCGCGAACCTCGCGGGCGATGACCTCCCCGTTCTCGGGGACGGCCAGCCGCATGGTCGCGATGGTGCCGGCGGGCGCGTCGAACAGCGGGTCCGGGGTGTGGGCTGACCACAGGAACCAGCTGGCGCGCTCGGGCACATAGGTCAGTTGCGTCCGCTCGGTCACGACGTCCGGTCCAGCAGGGACTGGGTGTCGTGCAGGCTGGCCTCGATGAACCGTGCGATCACCGCCCGCTCTGCCGCGGTGAACGACGCGAGGGTGGCCCGGGTCTGCGTATCGAGTCGTCCGTAGCGGGCCAGCATCTGCTCGCGTGCCTTGGGGACGGCTTCGATGAGAACTCGGCGCCGATCGGTGTCGTCGCGCACTCGTTGCACCAGGCCGGCCGCGGTGAGCCGGTCGATCATGTGGGTGATCGCACCGGTGGTCAGCCGTAGCCTGCGCGCCAGCTCACCGGCCGGCAACGGGCCGTCCACGATCACCTCGTGCAGGCACGACAGATCTGACGGGCCGATGCCTGCCTCCCGGGCGATCACCTCGTTGACCGCGTCCACCGCCGACAACCACGGCGGCAACAACCGAGCGATCCGCTCCACGACGTCGTCATCTTCCTCTGCCATCACTCCCAGTGTAACCCTCACTGACTCAGTATCTGAACTGTTCAGGTATCCTACCCGGGTGCGCTCTCGGAACCTCGGCCTCGTCGCGATCCTCCTAGCGGCCTTCGTGGACCTGTTGGGGGTGACGATCGTGACGGTCGCCCTGCCCTCGATCACCGACGACCTGGCGGCCAGCCCCGCGCAGAGTCAGGCGATGCTGTCGGGGTACACCCTGACGTTCGCGGTCGGATTGATCACCGGTGCTCGCTTGGGCAAGCGGCTCGGGTTGCGGCGCGCCTTTGTGATCGGAGTGGCCGGCTTCACCCTCGCCTCGCTGGCCTGCGCACTGGCGGGTGCGGCGTGGGTGCTCGTGCTCGCCCGGGTGGTGCAGGGGTTGTTCGCCGCGCTGATGGTGCCCCAGGTGCTGGCCTTCATTCAGCTCATGTACGACCCCAGTGAGCGGGCCAAGCCGATGGCGGCCTTCTCCGCTCTGCTGGGCATCGCCGCAGCGGCGGGGCCGATCCTCGGCGGGGTGCTGATCGCCCTCGACCTGTTCGGCACCGGCTGGCGCGGAGTGTTCCTGGTCAACGTTCCGATCGGTGTGGTGGTGGCCGGGCTGGCCCTGCGCGCCTTGCCGCCAGCTCGCGCGGATGGCCACGTCAGGCTCGATCCGGCCGGCTTGGCGCTCTCGGCGGCCTCGCTGTTCCTGATGATGTGGGGGCTGGCCGGGCTGGCCGACACTCAGACGCCGCTCGTCCAGGTCGCCGTCATCTCGCTCGGCCTGGTGCTGTTCCTGGTGTTCCTGGTCCAGCAGCGGGCCAGCGACCGCCGAGGAGGGCAGCCGCTGGTCCCGCTGGCCTTGCAACAGCGCAGTACCTTCCGGTCCGCCGTGGGGGTCCAGATCTTGTTCTTCATCCCCGTCATGGGCTTCTCCCTCGTCATCACCCACTACGTCCAGACCCACCTGGACTACACCGCCCTGCTCGCGGGGCTCGTCGTGCTGCCCTGGGCGCTGCTCACCGGGGTCGGCGCCGGGGTCGGGACCACGGTGCTGCTGCCGCGGATGGGCCGCCGGGTGATCCACATCGGGCTTCTCACCATGAGCCTTGGCATGGCCCTGGTCGTCGCGGTCGTGCTCCTCGCCCCGGCAGGGCCGGCGTTCTGGCACTTCCTGCCCGGCAGCGCCATCGGCGGCCTCGGGATGGGCCTGGTCGTCGGCCCGCTGACCGAGATCGCTCTCTCCCGGGTGTCGCGCGAGCACGCATCCGAAGCGTCCGGCGTGTTCAACAGCGTCGGTCAGCTCTCTGCCAGCTTCGGATTCGCCACCGTGGGCAGCACGTACTTCGCCATCGCGGCCGGCGCGGCCGGGCCCTCCGACGGCCTCTACAGCGACGCTCTGAGCGTCGCTTTAGGCGTCGGGATTGGTGCCGCTCTCCTCGCCGCCGCGGTCGCCGTCCGCCTGCCCCAGCGCCACATCAACTCAGCGAACCAACCCACGGACGTCGACGTTGACCGATGACCACGACGCCTGCTCCGGTTGACGATCGGCAAGCGGGTGACACCGTCGACAGGGTCGATTGTCATGCTGCCGCTGCGCCTCTCACGCGTCAGTTTGTCGGGCTCACGAGGCGTTCGACTTCAGACAGGGCTCTGGTGAGCGGAATGCGCTCCTGCTCGATCCGGCGGTGGCCAGAGTGCTCGGGGTGCAGCAGACGCAGGTACACCTCGAGCTCGTCGGCTCGGAGGTGGTCGACCACTCGCGGTGCGCCCGCCACGAGGTCACGTCCGTTCTGGTCGTGGTTCGTGCCGTACGGTTCGAACTCCTCATACGCTGCAACGTTCATCAAGATCGAATCGAGGTCTCGATCGAAGTCGATGCGGTAGCCGTTGAGGATCTCGTAGCCGTCGCGGTCCATGTCGCCCCAGTAGACGACCAGGGGCGCTTCTCTGATCCAAGGGAAGGACGCCACGGTGCGGCCTCCTCTGCCGACGCCCTCCACAATGAGGCCTCCGGCCAGCTCAGGGAAGTGGATGGCAGTGTCCTTGTTCTCGGAGATGACGACCACCTCGGGCTGGTAGGCCGGTGCGAACGTATCGCCCACTGTCGCCGAGTCGTGCAGCCTGCGGCCATCGGCTCGGTGATCCGGATCGAGGTAGGTGAAGTGGATTCGCGCAGGATGGTTCGCCAACAGGCCAAGGTCGTCCAGCCCAGTGAGCGCGAGCACGGCTGCACGATGCGCCTGCAGCCACTTGGCGTGAACGCCGGGAATCGGCACCTGCCGAGGCGTCAGGCCCCGTGCCAGCGATGGGTCAGCTCGATACCAATCGACGACTTTTAGCAACAGCGCGAAGTCGATGTCTGCGTAGCCGTCGACGAGCCGCAGGATTCTGCCGGCATCGGCCCGGTCAAGGGTACGGCTGCGGTCCAGCAGCACTGCGAGGCGCTCCCGCCCACGTGCCAACCGCTCCTGCCAACCCTTCCCGACGATGGTTGCGGCCTGGTCGACCGACGTGAGCAGCACGTGGGTAGGCACTACTTGCCGTGTACCGCCCTTGGCGATGCGCGACGTGTAGGTCAGCTCGACGCCATGGCCCCTAGCCCATTCCTGCCACGTGACGGTCAGCGCGTGGATGGCGGCGTAGTCGGCCCGCAGGTCAGCACTGGCCGCACGGCCTAGCGGGAAGGCGTGCGGGAACGCCGACGTGGCGCCTTCTGTAGCGCTGACGATCTCCGAGTGCCAATGGTTGACCAGCCGGCGCTCCATGTCCTTGGTGACCGCTGCAGGCGTCTTCACGACGAGCCCTGCTGCTGCGCATCGCTCAACTCGCGCACGAACGAGTAGCCCTTGGGACTCTTGGTCACGGTGAGCAGCAGATCCATGTACGGCTCCAGCGCGGTGACCTGCCCAAGAGGGGCGCCGATGATGAGTTGGAAGCCGAGGTTCTGCCAGGCCGTCACCGCACGCCCGGCGAACTCGCTGTCGGACTTGATGAAGCCCTCGTCCAGGAAGACTGGCGCGAACCGGGGCCTGCTGCGCGACTCGTCGCCCAGTTGGTAGCGCAGCGCAGCGCCGACGATGAAGGCCACGAGCTCCTGGGTCTCGCCGCCGGACTTGCCGCCGAGCGAGTCGTAGGTCGCGATCTCATGGCCGTGCTGGTCGACGCACACGGCGTTGATGACCACGTGCTGGCGGACGTCGAGGTAGCCGTCGCGCATCGACGTCGATTTCTTGGTGTGACCGGGCGGGATGCTGATCTTGGTCATGAACTCGCGCAGCCTCTTGAAGCGCGACTCGACCTCCGCGTCGGTCAGTTCGAGAGCAACCCCCGAGGACAGCTTGCGCAGGTCGCGCTTGAAGTTGGAGACGTCCTCGCTGATCATCCGGCGGTGTTTGATCTGGAGGTGACCCTTGCCGCCGAAGGGCAGCGTCGCCAGGATCGCGTTGATCGGCACGAGCCGGTCCTCGACGTCCTCCATCGCTGTGTCGAACGCCTCGTTGAGGGTGAGCAGGTCGTTGCTGGACCATTTGGCGAACTCCAGACGCCACTTGTTCCGCCGCTCGTGCAGTCCCCCGGTCTGGATCCGGTCGAGGATCTCGCGATAGCCGTCGGCCGAGGCGATGCTCGTGCCGAGGTTGTTCTCGGTCCAGCGCGCCTTGTACTGCTCGAACATCGACTCCATGGCGCGCACGGTGCGGTCGCGGCTCTGCCGAGCAGTTGCGCTCTCATCGCGCAGTCGCTTGCCCATGGCGCGCATGTTCGAATGGAAGGACCCCAGACTGGTGACGTCCCAGTTGGCGGCGAACATCTCGTCGAGATAGCTCTGCTGCTCATCGGTCACGTGAGCCGATTGGGCGTCGTCGATCGCATCGATGGCGTCCTGCACGGCGTCCTGCTCGGAGGCGAGGTCACCGTGCTGCTTTGTCAGCTCGGTCAGTCTGTCCTCGTCGAGGACCTTGGTTCGGTTGGCCTCCTTGTGCAGGAGGCTGACCTTTTCTTCCTCGGCCTGGAGTGCGTCGAGGATCGAGTTGGCCGCCCGCAGCTTCGCGATCTCGGCTTCGAGCTCCTCGATCCGGCGTGCGAGCCCGAGGTGATCGATGTCGGCCCACCTGGCGTTGGCGACGTAGGTGTGGGCCTCCTTCTGGGACTGCAGGCTGGCCGAACGAGCGCGGAGCTGCTCGATCCTGCCCCGCACGGCCCTGATCGCGGGTTCGAGGGCACCGAGCTCAGCTTCGATGTCCGTGAGGCGCCGTTCATTGGAAAAGCCGATGATGTTGCCGTCGTGGGACTCGCCGTGGGCGCCCTTGTCGCCGTCGCGCGTCTGCCCCGTAAGGGTGACCATCGGCTCGCGGTCGTTGAGCTGGCTGGCGTTCTCGACGCACCGGTGGTCGGTGCCGTGAGCGGTGACCCTGTCCTGGACCCAGGCAGAGAAGGGCGAGTCCTTGAAGGCGAGCTTGCCCGAGACATAGGCCTCGTCGCAGGGGAACTCCTCGTGGGCAGCCAGGTCTACGCCTTGGAAGCGGATACGTGGCGTGATCTTGATCGGATCGATGGCAGCCGAGAGCCGCTGGCGCGCATGCCGATCGACGAGCACCGTTCGTGCGATCCCGCCCAAGGTCGTCTCGACGGCCTTGCGCCAGCGCTCCTGATCGGGGCGCACGTCGATCAGCTCGGCGACGAAGGGGAGATCGATCATGGGGTCCAGCCCAGCGGCTTGGGCCATCTTGACCCGGGCCTCGTGTAGGCGCCGCGGAACCATGCCGGCGCGACCGGCCAAGGACGCCTTCTCCTCTAGCAGCTCTCGCTTCTTGGTGGTCAGTGGCGACAGGTCGTCATCGCGGATGGCGTCCTCTTGGTCGCGCAGGTCGTCCGCGCGCGCATCGAAGCCGGCGAGGAACTCGGCGGCATCTGCCTGGGCCTGACCGAACTCAGCAGAGTTCTCGGGGACGAGCAGGTTGATGGGCTCGGTGCTTGCCTGGAACTTCAGGTTGGCGGCGTACACGGCATCCTGGTGCCCCGCGAGGATATCGATCTCGCGCTTGCGGGCGTCTATGGCGTCGCCACCGTTGGCGCGCTTCTCCTGGGCGATCTGCTTGAGCCGTTCGGCGTGGCGCTGTTCGTCTTCCCTGGCCTGCTCGAAGCGAGTCTTGGTCGTTGCGTACTCGCTCCTGTTCGTCGCGACGGCCCCATCGAGCAGTTCGCGCTCGGTGTGCAGGCGCCACAGTTGGAAGGGAGTGGGGCCTTCACGGTTGACGCCGAATGCCTCGATGAGGGCAGCGGTCGACTCCGCCTGCGCGAGCTCGTGCTGCAGGTCCGGCAGTTGCTGCAGCGCCTTCACCTTGTCGGCCTCGTCGAGCATCTTCTTGTACGACGCGTCGAGGTTGGCGAAGTGCTCGATGGCGTTGTCGGCCTTCTCGAAGGTGATCGGCTGCTCCAGGACCATGGACTTGTAGAGGGTGTCGACCCGCTTGACCTCCATGCCTGCCTGGACCCTGGCCAGTAGGCGCATCGCCTTGCGGCCTCCGTCGCCCCCGCCGATGCCCAGACGCGTGTGGAGCGTGTCCTCAAACTCCCGGAACGTGTTGAAAGGGAGCAGGCCGATGCTGCGCAGCGCCCGCTTGTCGAATCGGGTCGCAGCCAGCGGTTCGAGCTGGGCGAGGTGGAGGTGGCCATCGAAGGTTGCGTAGGACGTGACGACGTCGCCGCCGGTCGTGGAGCCGGCCTTGACGAAGTAGATGCGCACCACGGTGAAGCGGCGCCCGTTCTCGTTGAGGAAGGTCGCAGCGAGGGCTCCCCAGATGTGCTCGCCGTTCCCTCCGCGCAGGACGTGGTCGCGCAACTCGTTCGAGCCGTCGACGCGGGCGCTGTCCATTTTCCCGCGCAGGTACGTGAGTAGGTTGCGCTGCTCGGCGGAGCGGGCCCGGCCGGCTGCGTCGTTCGAGGCGCCATTGAACGGTGTGTCCGAAGGCATCATCAGGGCGATGTAGGCATCGAGCACAGTGCTCTTGCCGGAACCCGAGGCGCCGGACATGAGCGTCGAGCCGTGGTGGACGCGCACCTGGTGGGCCCCGTGGAAGCCGCCCCAGTTCACCATCTGGATGGACTCGATGCGCCATTGGGCGTGATCGCTGGGTTTCGCCGCACTCGATGGAGCGACGATCGGCAGGGTCAGTTCGGCAGTCATAAGGCCTCCACGTCACCCGAGTCGAACAACGAGTCAGGCGAGGCAGCCTCGTCGTTGTCGTTGTCCACTCCGTCGTGGGCCGCCTCGCGGTCGCTGCTGCTGCGGTCCAGAAGCCAGGTCCACAGAGCCCGCAGCTTCTCGATGGGCAGCAGGACCTCGATGATCGGCGAGATCTGGAATCGGTCGGGATCACCGGTCCGCAGCAGTACCCCCGCAGCCAGCAGCGCATCGACGGCGTTGTTCGCGCGCTTGTGGTCCATGGCCCGGTTGGTCGCCGCGTCAGGTCTCTGGTCGGCCACCTCGTCCAGGATCGTCTGCCGGTCGACGAAGACCGTGTCGTCCCCCTCCTGCCGCTGGGCGAAGAATCGCCGGCGCAGGGAGACCATCATGATCGTCTCCTCCTTGTTGTGCGAGACGTTGCGTAGCAACGACGGCAGCGGCTGATCGTCGTGGGAGGAGGCAGCGCGCTTGAATGCGATCTGGTGCTCACGGTCGACGTGCAGATCCAGGAATAGGTCGTGCAGCCGGGAGGTGATGGTCCCCTCGTGGTCCATGAGCACGGCCCAGTGCTCGGGGTGGCGATCTGCGGAGATGTACCGGTGCTTCAAGAGCGCGTGCAGGCACAGCCGCTGCTGCGGGAACAGGGTCGAGGTGTCACCCTCGAACATTGCCAGCGACAGTCGCTCTTCCTCGTCCTCTGAGTTCGAGGCGAACACATCGTCATCGAGCTCTGCGTAGCGGTCGTCGGGCTCGACGTCATGATCGAATGACTGGTCTGTCATGAGGCAGGCTCCTGCTGTTGTGTGTCGCCTTGCAGTGATGTGGCGGGCATCAGGAACGAACGTGTGCTGCCGTCCGGGCGCACGGCATCGACCTGCTCGGGCTGGGAAGCATCGACCGCGGCATCGAGGCGAGCGAGCAGGTGCATCAGGCCGAGAACCTCGACGGGCCGGCGCAGCTCGTCGGGCTGGACGTTGAACAGTGCAGCCGCTGATTCGATGACACCGCTGTTTGCGAGAGCCTCGTCAACCAGCCGAGTCAGCTCCTCCAGCGAGGGACCGCCCTGCTTGCGGATGTACTCCAAGGACAATGCTTCGGGCTCGTCGTCGGAGGTATCGGCCAGCTTCTCGGGTGGTCGCTCGCTGTCAGGGTCGAAGACGCGCAGTTTGAGAGCGTCGATCTCCAGATGGGCTGGGATCAGCTCGACCTCGACGTGGTCACGCGGGCGCGCAGTCTGCATCCAGGTGCGCATCGAGGCGTCGATGCCCTTGAGCACCTCGTCCAGCTCGCGGTTGCGGACGTGGTCGTAGTTGAGGATGTGCTCGGTCAGCGTGGTGGTCAGCCGGCTCTGTTGGCCATTCACGTCCTCGATGCCCCGACGTATCACGGCTACGGTCCCGCGCAGTTGCTTGGTCTCGTCGGGCAGCATCATGCCGGCGATCGGGTGGGCGAGGATGGTCCCCAGGTCGGTGCGCAGGCTGCCGAGCCAGTCAGGATTGCGCAGCAGCTCCAGGGCTCCTTGGAAGGCTCGGCCCTCTGGCGTAGCGGTCAGCAACTGGCTCGACTGCTCCAGGTAGTCGTCGAGCACCTCGCCGATGGGACTGTCGTCCTGGCGGAAGCGCGAGGCGATGCTGCGGTGCATCTCGCGCATCGCCTCCTCGACGCGCCGGAAGTCCGACGGCAAGCCATCGAGCTCGCGCAGCACGTTGGCGAACTGCTCGATCAGCTCGGACTCGCTCGCGACCGCGAGTTCTCCTCCAGCCCTGAGCCGGTCGTGCTCCGCAGAGAGCCTGGCGATCTCCTCGGATAGCCGGCGCAGACGCTCCTCGCGGTCCGGGTGAGCTGCCAACGCGGCCTCGCTGACGACCCGGCGCATCGTCTCGATCCGGGAGAGCGAGAGGTTAAGTTGGGTCCGGGTAGCCCGGGTCACGTAGTCCATCGCCTGTTCGGCATCGCCGGTGGGACGGTACGTCTCCTGGCCCTGGCCGGGGTCGCGGTACAGCCATCGCTCGCGCACCCATTGCATGGCAAGCGCCTTTCCGGAACTGGACGGCACTTGGTGGCCTGATGCGCGCAGCTCGTCTAGCAAGGCGTCCACCCTCGTGTGGAAACGCTCAACGGGCATGGGCTCTGCATTGTCCGGAAACAGCGCTGCGAAGATCGGAAGCACGATGACCGCGCTCTTGCGGTCAAGGAGCTTGAGCGTAGGAGTGCCCAGAGCAGCCTCGATCCGAGCGAAGTCGCCCTCTATGCCGGTCGCCACGGTCAGTCGCCGAGAAACTGGACCGCGTGGCTCCGACTTGGAGCGAAACTAAGCCCGCTCACGACGGTGCAGTCGGTCGGAGTCACGAACACGCCTCTAATGATGGCTACCAGAGCTCCAGTAGGCAGGCGCTGAGGGGGTACCGAGTCCACCCCACGGCGAAGCGCACTGCGACCCCCACTTCCTGCGGGACCGAAGGGAAGGCGTGGGCGTAGCGAGCTGCTCACGCTCTGGCCCTCGTGAACCCGGATGCGCATTGCGACTTCGCTGGGAGAACCAGGGACCACGCCGGTCGATCGATTGACCTTGACCAAAAAGCTCGTGCAAGGCGACGTATCGTGCCGCGGCCGTTGCGTGGACCAGCCAAGAAGGGGGGCGCAACAGTCGTTCCAGGTCATGGTCACCGCTCCGAGGAATCCTCGCCTGGGTCATCGTCCGGCGGCGACGCATTGCGCTCGGCTCCCCGGGTTGCCTGGTAGGCGAGCCCGTCCATTGCCCGAAAGAGGCCGGGAAGGTCGCGAACTAGGGCCCGGGGGTCCTCGGCAATGCCGAACCGGGTCAGCCATCTGCGGGTCTCAGCGCGGACCTCCTCAGCTTCTGGCGAAAGGTCGAGCTGACCCGAGATCTCCTCAATAAAGTCGAGGACGTCTTCGTTCCGGGCTTGGTTCTCGTGGGTCCTCTTGAAGTCCCTCTTGGCCCGGTTAATCCGACTGGAGATCCGATCGACTGTCTCAGCCCGTTCGGCGACTCGCTGCTTGGCGGCGATCTTCGAGAGCAGCAGTCCAAAGTTGCGCGCCGCCGCCTCGATGTCATCGACGGACACTCGTGAGCCTCGAGCGTTGCCGGCAAGAACGTCAACGGTCGCTCGCGCAAAGGCGACCTTATCGAGGTGAAAGCTGGCGATGCCGGAGCGCTCGGCGATGGCTCGCTCGAGACACTTGAGCAGTCCAACTGACACTTCGGGGCGGGAGGAAGAAGCGTGGTCACTTGTAAGGACATCCTCGGCGCTGAGCCCGTAGTCGCTGACCTTGGCGGCGGGCACGAACTCCAGGCAGTAGCGCTCCGCAGCGGCCAGAGCAATGTTGAATGGAATTAGGTCCTCGATGCCAACCACGCCGCCGGGGCTCTCCGTGGTCAACCCATCGAGCAGGCCCTGGCCCAGCTGGAGGACGAGTTCGGGGTCAAGGAGCTTGTCGCCGTATGCTCCCCCGGCGGCGAGATCCAGGCGCGCTTCATCCCCGTCCTTGTCGTTATCGAGGAGAACCACGACGGGCGGCTTGTCAACATCTCGACCTCGAGCCAAGTACACGAGGTAGGGAATGTGTCGCGTCCCTCCGGCGGGAACAATGGTCACGCGGTTCAGGTCCAGCCTGTCTCGATTGGCCACACCTCGCGTCTTGAGCCAACGGGACACTCCTGCGATCAGGACCTGATCTGAGGGCCCTTCGACCATGATGTTGCAGTTGCCGATGAACGTCGTTTCGGCGACGAAACTCCCGAAAGCGGAGCGAAGCGGCTCATAGTGGTTGGCTGCCACTGACTTGACGACCCGTGTGCCCTCGTCATATTCGCCCTTTTCTAGAACCCGGATGCGGTCGGCCTCGTTCTTGTCGATAAGGAAGGGGGAGTGGGTGACGTAGACAACCTGAACCGGACGTCGGGACGGGTCCTGCGGCGCGGCGAAGTCATCAAAGATTGCCAGAAGGTCCTGTTGGCCCGAGGCCGAGAGGAAGCGATCTGGTTCGTCCATGAGGAGGATCTCGGGCCGCCCGTCGCTTCTTGGTTGGTGCGCCAGGTATTGGACGAAGTAGCTGAGGAAGTACTTGAGACCATCGCTCCTCTCGTCGAAGCCGTAGCTGCGGCCAGTCCGATCACGGATCATGAAGACGAGGTCGAACTCGTAGAGGGAGACGAACAACTCGAACTGCGAGTCCTGCGACCACCAGTGTGGGAAGTTGCGCGCCTTGGCGAGTTCTCCGTTGATGGTGTCGACGATGCTGTTGGCGTATCCGTTCTTCGAGCGCACCGCATCTTGCAGTTCAACGAAAAGTGCCCGGCTGAGTCCAGCGACCTTCGTCAGGAGATCGTGGGCAAGCTTGTAGGTCTTCAGTTCGTCGTCAGTGGCGTCCCTTGTGTCCCTGAACAGGGATGAGATCTCCTTCGCTTTGGCCTGCACCTGACTGTCGCTGGCGAACCAGTCGCGGTTTGCCTTGACTCCGTCAAGGATCGCGCGGAGAGCATCACGGCCGATACCCGCCTTCTTGGCCCCGCTGGCGAGGAAGTCGATGGGAACACTGTCCGGTAGGGGCACGTCCGCATCGATCTCGAACGGGGCAGGGATGTTCAACTTGTCGAGGGCCGAGGGTGTTTTGATGTGAAGACCTTCGGACCACTTTCCCTCCTTTCGCACGTACATGCGGTGCTGAGGGGTCGTGTTCATGCGGAAGATGGCTACTTGGTCAGCGCCCGCGATCGATTTGTGCTCCGTCGCGCCCTGGATCACCTTGACGTCCTCGTCGTTTACGTCGGTGAACAGCGCGCCAAACTCCGGCTTCGTGATGGTCGGATCGACGCCGAAGAACCTGGAGTATCGACAGAAGTCACTCCGCTCGTACCCCGCGCCGGTGAGTGCAGCCGAGATGGCCCGGAGGATTTGGGTCTTCCCGGACTCGTTGCCGCCGACGACGGTGGTGATGCCCGGCCTCAGCTTGATCCGAACAAACGGGTAGTTCCCGCGTGGGGTTGGGTCCCAGGGGTCGGGCTCGTAGCGGCCATCAGAGGAGCGGATGAAGTCATAGTTGAGGGAGCGATAGAACCTGACGTAGATCGACTGCAGTTGCATGACGGGCCTTTCCTCGTGAGCCTCCAGTTATCTATAGCAGGGCCTACCGACAAGAGCACCGGCTCGGGAGTCACGCCCGCTTGTGCAGGGCGAGGGCGAGATCCAGTTGTTGACGCCCGTCGAGGGATGCGGCGAACTGACGGTAGTGGGCGCGGTCGTTGGCGGTCGGTCGCTTCCCTCGCCAGACGGGTGAGAGGTCGAGGTGGGCGTGGGCGACGTGGACCCACTGCAAGGTGAGGGCGAGGTCGTGGTCGCCGTAGCGGGCGTCGGGGCGGTTGCGGCGGGCCCATTCGTTGAACCATCGGGTCATGCCGAGCCGGTGGTGGATCTTGGCTTCGGTGGCTCGGTAGTCGCGCCGTTCGGTCTCTTTCCCGGCCCGCCAGATCCGGCTCTTCCACTCATCCGCGCTGACCAGCATGGTGGCTGAGCAGGCGCGGGCGCAGCGCACACCCATGGGGCCGGGCATGTTCAGCGCTTCGGCGGCCGCGGCCCAGGTCGTCACGTCCGGGTGGAGCCGCGCCAGGGACAGGGACGCGAACAACCGCACGGTGTCCTCGCTCGAGGTGGAGGCGCCGTCGAGGTGCTCGAGGTACTGGGCGTTTGGGATGACCTGCGGGATGAGGGTGAGGTTGATTGGCATACGCCCTCCAAGATGGTTGTCGAGGTGGTGGGACAGGCGCCGGTGCGGGGCGCGGGCGGCCATGACCAGGCGGGTCAGGGTGGGGGTCATGACGGTGCGGTCGGCGAGCCACCCGAGCGGGCCGTCGTTGGTGGTCGGGGTGAGCTCGGTCCACGTCGTCAGCCGGGTAGCAGCCTCGTCTACGTCGGCGGCGGTGAGGATGCCGTCGGCCGTCGCCAACGCCCCAGCGCGAAGTGCGGGGGGCTCGGGTGGGCGTAGGCCCCAGCGCGGTCCGCGATCGCGGCTTCGGGCTTCGGTTTCACCCTTGAGGTCGGTCACCCAGGGTGCCAGCTGTGCCGCGCCGGGCTGACCGGCGAGGTGAAGCAGGAGCGTGGCGAGGTGGCGCAGGTCTGAGAGGTAGGTCCTCGGCTTGGCAGCCTGTCCGAGCACGGTCACCTGTTGTCCTCCGAGGGCGCTGTCCACGCGGGCCTGCACGGCGATGACATCGTCGGTGGCCGAGGTGGCTTCGATGGTGGTGAGGTCGTGCTGGCACTGCCGGGTGGGGCCGGCGCCGAGCGGGTTTCCGCACACGGTGGCGGCGCCGACGCGGCGCAGGTGGGAGTGGCGCTGGTCCCGGAACGGTCGCCGACAGGACGGGCACCGGGCAACGAGCAGTGACCTGTGTTGTGTGCAGGTGGTGACGGTGAGGAGCCGCCACGCAGACTACCAAGCACCGTCCGCGGCGAGGCATGCCGGGCAGATCTGGGTGCCGTGGGCGGGTGCCCAGCCGCGGGCGGGGACC
>NZ_HF571038.1:1301375-1332968 GCF_001046875.1 Nostocoides jenkinsii Ben 74 | reverse complement strand
GGTGCAGCGTGCCAGGGCGCTGCTGCTGGCCGGGGACGGGATGGCGAACACCGCGATCGCGGCGCAGGTGGGCGCGACAGTGAAGACGGTGCGGGCGTGGCGGGAACGGTTCGTAGGTGAGGGTCTGGTGAAGTTCGCGCAGGTCAAGGAGGGCCGGGGTCGCAAGGCGACGATCCCGCAGGCGAAGATTGAGGAGATCGTCGATCTCACGCTGCATTCCAAACCGGCGGGCGAGACGCACTGGTCGTGCCGGACGATGGCCGCGAAAACGGGCGTGTCGTCCTCACAAGTGCAGCGGATCTGGTCGGCCCGAGGGCTCAAACCGCACCTGGTCGACACGTTCAAGTTGTCCAACGACCCGCAATTCGAGACCAAGCTCGTTGACGTGGTGGGTTGTACCTGAACCCGCCCGAGCAGGCGATCGTGCTGTGCATGGACGAGAAGAGCCAGATCCAGGCGCTGGACCGCACCCAGCCGTCGCTGCCACTGAAGCCCGGACGAGCCGGCACGATGACGCACGATTACAAGCGCAACGGCACCACGACGCTGTTCGCCGCGTTGGAAGTCGCCACGGGAAAGGTGATCGGACAGTGCCTACCCAAACATCGTCACGATGAATTCCTGACGTTCCTGCGAAGGATCGACCGCGCCGTGCCCGCCGACCTGCAGGTGCATCTGATCTTGGACAACTACGCCACCCACAACCACGCCGACGTGACGAAGTGGCTCACGAAACACCCCCGGTTTCACCTGCACTTCACACCGACCTCGTCGTCATGGCTGAACCTCGTCGAACGTTGGTTCCGGGATCTGGACCAGAAGGCACTGCGCCGCGGCGTGTTCAAGAGCGTCCCCGATCTCATCACCGCGATCGAGGACTACCTCAACGCCCACAACGACCAACCTCGACCACTGGTCTGGACCGCATCAGCCGAGTCCATCCTGGAGAAAGTCACCCGCGGCCGAGTCGCCCTCAACCAGGTAACCAACACTGGGACAGACCGCTAGGTCCCGACCGGGCTACGCCCGCGACGGCGTATGGGGAGTGGCCCCCCGCATGAGCATCGCCCCCATGACGGCGATCGCCGCTGCCCACAACGGCCAGCCGAGGGCGATTTTGGCGGCGCCGAGCGCCGCAATATTGCCGGCGAGATAGAGCGGGTACATCACTGCGACCCGGATCGCGAACATCGCCACCATCACCAGCGTGAGCCGCCCGCACACCTGGACCATGCTCGGGTCGCGGCGCCACCGCAGCGGATCGGTCTTGGCCTCCGGATCGCCCGCCCCAACCAGGAAGCCGATCAGCGGATACCGGGTGAGGACCGAGACGAGGGTGCCCACGGCATACACCGCATTGATCATGATGCCGGGGAGGAAGGCATCCTCGGCCTTCCCGCTGCGCAGGGCAAAGAAGGCGGCAATGGCAGTCGCGAAAACAGCCGAGAGGACGTACTGAAGGCTCTGCCGCTGCGCCAACCGCAGCCCCGCCAGGATCACAGCCGCGACACCGGCGGCGATCAGGCTGGGTCGCACCTCTTTCGTCAGGGTCCAGCCCGCCACGAATGCGATGGTCGGCAGCGCCGTCTCCAGGGAGCCGCGCCACCCGCCGACAGCCTGCGAGAGGCGGTGGCGGATGATCTCCTCAACCGTCTCGGTGCCATGGATGGGGGCGGTGCTCACTCGGCTCTCCTGGGCAAAAGTTCATAGGCCGGGTTGAAGATCGTCGGCCGCTCTTCGCGATAACAAACCCGGCCGGTGGCGCGCAGGAAGGTCCCCGGCTCGATGCCGCGGATCTTGCGCCGACCCAACCACACCAACACCAGAACCTGGCTCCCGTCATCGAGATCGACCACGAGCGCCGGGACCGTCGACTGTGGCCGAAGCGTCACCGACCGGACCTTCCCGGCCACCGTGGCAACCTGCCGATCCGCTAGCGCGGCGATCTCGTGGGCCCCCGTGGAATGCGACCGGCGGCGCACATCCGCAGCCTCCGCCTCATCGGCCGTCTGAGTGAAGCGTTCGCTCAGCCGCCGCAGGAGTCCCCCACCGGACATCTAGTGGACCTCGGTGATCTCGGGTCCACGCTCGAAGGGATCGAGGCTCGGGGTCGCGGGCTGCGCCGGCTCCTCGGTGGTCGTCTCGGGCAGTCGCAGCGGCAGGAGCTCGCGCGGCGCCATCGGGTGGGCGCCCCGCACCACGACCAAGCCCCGCAACGCCTCGATCACCGGATCGACACCCTGGGTGTCGAGGGCCGCGCGGCCAGAGACCACGGCCCGCACGAACCAGCGCGGGCCTTCGATGCCCAGAAAGCGCGCGGGGGCGAAGACCGTCCGCCCCTCAGGGGACACCTGGGGCAGTCGAACGCGCAATTCGGACCCGAACTCGCCGTCCTCCTGCTCGACGGTGCCGCCGGCGGCGACGATCGACGCGGCGAGCTCTTCACGAATCTCGTCCCACTGCCCGCCGGAGCGGGGCGCCGCGAAGGCCTGAACCTGGGCCGCCGACTCCCCGACGATGAGTTGGATGCCGGCGATCGTGTCGGTCTCCTGATCCATCTCGATGCGCAACTCAAGCCCCTGCGTCGGGCTGATCAGCAATGAGCCGAGGTCGAGGCGGCCGACCGTGAGGTCGACTTCGCTGGCATCCCACGGCCCTTGTGGCCGGCCCGAGGTGGGCGTGGCGTCGGGGGTCTCCGAAACCGCCTCCTCTGACGCCGGGGTGTCGGCGGTGCGACGGCGGAACAGACTCACGGTGGTCCTCACTTGCGTTCTGAACAAAACAACGGCGTGCGTATGGTGCGTGCCCGGCCCGGCCGTGTCACCCGGCTTGGGTGGGTGCGGGGAAGCCGCCGGTCGAACCGTGACCAGTGTCTCCCCGCGCGGTCTCCGGAAGCGAATCGACCTCCGTGAAATCGGCCCGAGCGACCTCCTGGAAGACGATCTGGGCGATCCGGTCCCCCGGCGAGATCGTGATGGAGTTGCTTGGGTCGGTGTTGAGCAAATTGACCAGGATCTCGCCGCGGTACCCCGCGTCGACCGTTCCCGGGGCGTTGACGATGGTGATCCCGTGCTTGGCGGCCAGACCCGAGCGGGGATGGACGAGGCCGACCCAGCCGAGCGGTATGGCGAGCGCGATCCCGGTCGGCACCAGGGCCCGCTCGCCGGGGGCCAAGGTCAGCTCGGCGACCGCCGACAGGTCGGCCCCCGCATCGCCCGGGTGCGCGTAGTGCGGGTGCCGGGCCTGCGGGTGCAGCAGCCGGACGGGGACGTCAATCCGCGTCTCGGCGCTCGCCTCGGTGGTCACGTCGACTTCGCCCGGTCTCGGTCTCTGGGTGGGTCGCTGAAGCTCAGGCCGCGCACTCCGAGCAGACGAACTGGCCGCCCTTCTCGGACGCGAGCTGGCTGCGGTGGTGCACCAAGTAGCAGCGTGAGCACGTGAACTCATCGGCCTGCCGGGGCACGACCCGAACCGACAGTTCCTCGCCGGAGAGGTCGGCGCCGGGGAGTTCGAATCCCTCGGCCTGCTCGGTCTCGTCGACGTCGACGCTCGAGGTCGACTTGTCGACCCGGCGTGACTTCAACTCCTCGATCGAGTCCTCGGAGAGTTCGTCATCTGTCTTGCGCGGTGCGTCGTAATCGGTTGCCATCTTCTCGCCTTTCGTCCTTGCTGTCCCGGTCGCGCAGTAACCACTCCCGCGGGGGCACCGTCGACCTCCCGGCTAACGTTTCCTGCTCTGCTTTTGTGCCCGCGGCGCGCATTGTGCCCTATTCCGCTGCATCCGTCACCCCTCGGGGTGCTCTCAGTTTCTGTCTGACCGTATGCCGAGACCGCCCGGCGCTGCTCCGGGGGTGCCGTCGTGGGCAATTTCATGGGGCCGGATGCGGTCCGACTTTCTCGTGGATCGCCTGCAGCAGGAGGTTCAGGTCGTTGGCGCACGCCCCGCCCGCGATCACGAAGTCGCGTGAGGCCGGCGCCCCATCCAGTCCGCTCACGGTGCCCCCTGCCTCCGTGACGATCAGCGAGCCGGCCGCCATGTCCCATGGGTTCAGTCCGCGCTCGTAATAGGCGTCCAGACTGCCGTCGGCGACGTGGCAGAGGTCGAGGGCGGCGCTGCCGAAGCGTCGGATGTCGCGCACACGGGGAAGCAGCGGGGCGAGGACGCGGGCCTGCCACGCGCGTGTCGCCGGCTCGTAGCCGAACCCCGTGCCGATCAGGGCCAGGGACAAGTCCCGCTGCGTCGAGACCCCGATCCGCGTGGCGCCGAGCCGGCCGCGCTGACGCGACGCTCCCCCGCCCGCGCGAGCCCAGAAGCGTTCGCCCGAGACGGGGTTGACGACGGCCCCGGCCACGGGCGTCCAGGCGCCCGGCGTCCGCGGGTCGCCGACGACGGCGGCGACGGACACGGCATACGCCGGGATGTCGTAGACGTAGTTGACGGTGCCGTCGATCGGATCCACGACCCAGGTGATCCCGCTGGAGCCGGCGCGGTTGCCGTCCTCCTCGCCGAAGAAGGCGTCCTGCGGTCGGTATGCCGCGATCCGCTCCTCGATCAGCGCCTGCGCGCGGCGATCCATCTCCGTGACGACATCGGTCGGGCTCGACTTGGTCGCCGACACGCCGGCCTCGGCGCGTTCGGCGATGAGCAGCGCCGCCTCGGAGGCGACGCCCAGGGCGAAACCCTCCAGGTCCCTGAGCAGGGCAGCGTCGAGGCGTAGGTCGGTCATCGGTCGGTTCCTTCAGCGCCCACAGAGCGCGGGCAGGTCGGCGCGGAGGTTGCGGCAGCAGTCGGTGGGGCAGGCGGTGGCGGAAACGCACCCGGGGGCCTCGCCGCGGGCCTCGGCGGCGCGGGCGAGCGCGAGGTCGGCCAGCATCGCGACGAATTGGGGGTCCGTCCCGACCGTCGGCGTGCGGACGGTGGCGACCTCGACCGCTTCGGCGCGCTCACGCGCCTGGACGTCGAGGTCGTAGCGAACTTCCATGTGATCACTCACGAAGCCGATCGGGACCAGCGCGATCCGGCGTACGCCGGTGGTCGCGAGTTCCTCGATGCGATCGCCCACGTCGGGTTCGAGCCACGGCTGGTTCGGCGGGCCGGAGCGGGAGCAAAAGACGAGGTCGATCGGACGCGCGACCCCGGTGCGCTCCGCGAGGCGCGCGCCGAGGTCGATGGTGACCTCGGCGAGCATCGTGGAGTAGGCGTTGCCGCCGCTCTCCGGGGGTCCGGATGCATCGTCCATGGCGAGCGGGATCGAATGGGCGACAGTCAGCACGTGCTCGACCCCGCTGGCCGCGTCGATGGCCTCGCCCGCGAGGCGCGCGAGGGTGTCTCGGAAGGCGGGCTGATCGCCATACGCCTCGATCTTGTCGATGACGAGGTCGTGGCCGTGGGCGGCTCGGGCGAGGTCCTCGCGGTACTGGCGGCAGGAGGAGTAGGACCGGTAGGCGCTGGTCAACAGCACGAGGATGCGCCCCGGGGACAGCTCGGCGAGGACGTCCTCGACGAACGGCGGGGTGTTGCGGTTGGCCAGCACGACGGGGATGTCGACGCCGCGACCGGCGAACTCGGACGCCAGCGCCGCCACAAGGGCACGATTCTGCGCGTTGATCGGGCTGACGCCGCCGAACAGCGCATAGTGCGCCCCCACCTCGATCAACCGCTCATCGGGTATGCCGCGCCCCGCCGTCACGCGGCGCAGGAACGGCAGCACCTCATCCGGCCCCTCGGGACCACCGAAGGACAAGACGACGCAGGCATCGTAGGGAGCGAGGGGGTGGCCAGACACGGGGCCACCGTACTCGGCGGGAGCCGGGAGGCGGTCTGGCAGGGGGTCTGGGTAGGGCGAGGTGGAGGAGCCGGACTGAGGGCGGCAGGGTGGGACGGCGGCGTGGGAGTGCCGCGCTGACAGCGCGAACATGGCAAAGTCATGCCGACACAATTTGCTCGTCGGCGGCCCGAGCCGCCTCGACCAGGAAGTTCCACGAGACGATGCAGAACCTACGGTTCATTGGCGTCCACGAGGACGGGCGGTTCGCGCTGCTCGCCGACGAGGACGGCACCCGGTATCGGCTTCCCCTCGACAACCGGTTCCGGGCCGCGGTGACGCGCGTCGCGGCGAAGGCGACCCGAGAGGCGGCGCTGCCGACGCTCACGGCGCGCGAGGTCCAGTCCCTCATCCGGGCCGGCGTGAGCGCGGAGGATGTGGCGCAGCGCGCCGGGTGGGCGCTGAGCAAGGTGGGGGTCTTCGAGGCTCCCGTGCTCGCCGAGCGGGGGCACGTCGTGGGCCTGGCCATGAATGCACGGCTGCACCCACGCGGTGGCGGCGAGCCTGAGCTGCTGTCCACGCGAGTGGAGCGCCGCTTGATCGGTCGCGGTGTTGCGGCGGACCAGACCGAATGGGACGCCACCCGGCCGGTCGACGGCGATTGGCACGTGCACGTGCTGTTCACCGCCGGAGGTCGCAATCGTGAGGCGACCTGGCGTTTCGACCACGCGGCGGGTGTATTGGAGGCGCAGGACGACGAGGCGCGCTGGTTGTCCGAGGACGAAGGCGCGGGCGGGCACGTCCCGACGCCGCCGCGCTTCACCGGCGAGGTTGTGTATGACGTGGACGCCGCCGGCGGTGTCGTCGCCGGTGACCTGGGCATCGACGAGCCGGAACACCCGCGCAGCGGCGAGACCGACGCCCTGCTGACGGCGCTGCGCGAGACGACTCACGCGAGTGGCCGGCGTGGCCCGCGGCGCCGCGGTCGGGCTGGCGGTAGCACGTCGGCGGGGAGCAGCGCGGCGGGAGCCGCCGCGGCCGGAGCTAGCGCGGCCGGGACTGGTTCACCTTCGGGGACCGCGCAGGCGGTGGGGTCACGCGGCGGTGTCTCTTCGGCCGAGGCGGGCTCGGCCGCCGTCGACATTGCCGGGGCTCCCCCGGCCGGTTCGCGGGGAGTCCCGCCCGCGGGCTCGCGCGGGGAGGACGCGCGCGGCATACCGCAGTTGCCGTTGGAAGACATGGCCGACCCGGAAGCACCCGCCCAGGAACAGTTGGAGGAAGTGGACGCCCCTATCGAGAGCGGGAGCATCGCCGAGCCCCAGGCCGACGACGCCCAGTCGACCAAGCCGGAGCCTGCCCAACCCCAGGCGGACGAACCCCAGGCGGACGAACCTGAGGCTGACGAACGCGAGGTGGTCGAACCGGAGGTTGTCGAGGATGAGCCGACTGCCACCGACGATGCCGAGGTGGAATCGGCGGGCGTCGAGGGCGCCGCAGCCGACCAGGAGCTAGCCCCCGACGCTGCCACCAGCAGCCCTGCACCCAAGCCAACTCTCCCGCCGAGCAAGCGGCGCGGCCGGGTCGGGGTTCCTGACTGGAATGACGTGATGTTCGGCCCGTCTCGCGGCTCCTCCGACTAGCCCGCCGCGCTCTCCTCCCTTGCACCGGGGTATGAGCGGACAGATGGAATACCTATCCCGGCCCACCGGGCCGGTCACAAGCAGGGCGGGCAGCCCGGCTGCAGATCATTGGTATTCCAAATGTCCGCGCGTCCCGGCACGAGCATTGCCTCACACAGTGAGCTAAACCGTGGGCAGCGGACAGGCGTCGAGTTCCAGTGGGAGCACGTCGGCCGACACCGCCGCCGCGTGCGCCGCCTGGCTGTTCATGCGCCGCATGTAGTGGCGCCGGCACAACACCTCGTACTCGACGTGCCCGGCCTGGCCCCCTGCGGTGTCGCCGACGACCACCTGCTCACCCTCGACCACCATGACCCCGTCGACGACACGGGCGTTGTGGGTGGCCCGACGACCACACCAGCACAGGGCCTCCACTTGCAGCACTTGGACGCGGTCCGCCAACTCGATCAGCCGCCGCGACCCCGGGAAGAGTTCCGTGCGGAAGTCCGCGGTGATCCCGAAGGTATAAACATCGATATCCAGCTCATCGACGATCCGAGCGAGCTGCTCCACCTGCGCCGGGGCATAGAACTGCGCCTCATCGCCGATCACAAAGTCCACGCGATGCCCGCCGGTCAGGCGCTCGACCACCACGTCCCACAGATCGAGGCCGTCCACGACTTCGACGGCACCGGTCGAGAGGCCCAGCCGGGAGGACAGCACCGACTCGCCAGCACGATCCAGCCGGGTCAGGATCAGGCCCGAGCGCCCGCGCGCGCGATGGTTGTGGTCCATCTGCAGGGCGAGGGTCGACTTGCCGCAATCCATCGTCCCGGAGAAGAAGACCAGTTCCGCCACGAGGGCTAACTTTAAGCAACCGCCGCCGGGTGGGTGAGCAAGGGGACCTCGACTTCGTCGGGCGTCATTGAGCCGTGCATGCCCAACAGCGTCAACAGCACCGGCTTGGACGTGCGGCTGTCCTCGACAGCCCTGTCCGCGGCAAACGCGACCACCACGTCGCCGATCCGGGCACGGTTGTCCGCCGCAGTCGAGCCGAACCACCCCTCGGAAATCGCCCGATCCCGGGTCCGCACGAGCGCGTTGTCGCCGAACCGGGCCGCCCACGTCGCCGCAACGTCGTCCGCGGCCCCGGGCGTGCAATAGAGGTGCGGAGCTCGCGGCTCGCCTCCCGTGGCCCGGATGCCCGCGGCGAGTTCGGCGTCGGCCGCCAGGTCAATGCGATCCGCGAACGCAACATCGACCATTCCGTGATCCGCGGTCACATGCAGGGCCGTGTCGCCGGGCAACTGCTCGGCGAGCCGTCGCAGGTGGGCGTCGGCCTCCTCCAACATCGTCGTCCACTTAGTCGAGGCGCAGCCCAGCTCATGCCCCGCCTTGTCGATATCTCCCCAATAGAGATACACGAGTGCCCCCGGATGTGCCCGGACAAAGGTCACGGCCGCGCGCACTCCGGCCCCGAGGGACGCCGCACCGATGAACGAGCCGCCCCGCAACGCCGCAACCGTCAGCCCGGAGCCCGCGAACCGGGGCAGGCCGATCGTGGCCACGGGTATGCCGCTCGCCGCCGCCCGCTCGAACACGGTCTGGCGGGGTTGCCACCGGAGCGGATCTGGGCCGCCCTCCCACGACAGGTGGTCGAAGACCGCCCCCGTCTCGGGGATCAGCGACTGATAGCCGAGAATGCCGTGCTCCCCCGGCGGCAGGCCGGTTGCAAGGGACACCGTCGAGGTGGCTGTGGTCGCGGGAAAGCCGCTTGCCAGAGTCGGATTCGATCCCAACAACGATCTCAGGTATGGCGCATGGCCGGCCCGCCGCCGCAACAGCCGCTCCCCGAGACCGTCCAAGAGCACCACCACCGCGCTGCGGGAGGGTGGCAGCGCGAGTGCCCCGGGCCCGGCCACCGGTCGACCCATCGACGCAAGGACCGACGGCAGGACGTCGGGTAGGGCGCCGTGCGTGTAGCTCGGCGGATGGAGCGGGGGCGGGGTGGGCGGCATACCGGCAGGGGTCAGGACCCGACGCTGGCCGACAGGGCGTGGGCGAACGCCATTGCTTCGGTGAGTTTGTCGCTGCCGTCGGCGTCGGCGCTGATGCGCAGCACCAGGTCGTCGGAGGCGATCGTGCCCTCGAAGCCGTGATCGGCCCCGCAGTTGGGGTCGCCGCAGCTTGCCGGCAAGAGGTCGACGCGGTTGACCGTGCCCCAACCCACGGTGAGGGTGATCTCGCGACCGAGGCTGCCGGGGCGGTAGGCCCTCGGGTTGGGCACGACATGCGTCAGCATGATGCCGCGCACGAGGCTCAGCGGCACCGACTCGGTCGTCGCGGTAGCGACGTCCTCGTCGCCATTGGGGTCGTCGGTGAAGTCGTCGGCGTGGGCGATGATCAGCCGTGACGGTGTCAGGACAAGAACGGTGACGTGCCGACGGATGACGTCGTGATCGAACGTCGTGTCTTGGTGCACCAGGTGCGCCCGCACCTCCTCATCGGCCAGCGCTGCCCCGATGACATCGCAGACGAGCTGGGGGTAGTAGCCAGCGCGCTCGATCGCGGATCGCAGCGGTGCTGGCAGGAGCGTCAGCGCGGGACGCTGAGGTCGGGGTGACATGACGTCATTGTGCCGCAGCCCGCCGACAGCCCCCGATTCCGACCGCCCGACCCTCGGCCTCTCGACCGTGGGGCCGAACCGGGCGAGGACGGCTCAGGTGAGCGTGCGCCGGCCCGCGTCCTTGCGCTTGGCCCGCTTGGCGATCGTGGCCGTCGCGCCCAGCACCTGCACCCCCCCGGGGTGCACGACGACTGGGTTGAGCTCGATTGAGGCAATCTCACTGAAGTCGTCGCCGAGCATGGAGACCCGGCCGATGATGTCGGCCAGCGCCCTCCTGTTGACCGCGGGCGCCCCCCGATAGCCGTCGAGCAGGCGCGCGCCCTTGATCGAGCCGATCAGGTCGGTCACGTCGACATCGGTCAGGGGTGGGATGCGATAGCCGATGTCGCCGAGCACATCTGTGCTGATGCCCGCCAGACTGAATCGGACGACAGGACCGAACAAGCGGTCCTCGGAGCACGCGACCACCGTCGAAACCCCTTGAAGCGCCATCCGTTGCACGACAAAGTGGTCGGCATCGAAGGGAGCCAGCGCCTGCGACAGCGACCGAAACGCGGCGCGCACGGCGGCGTCATCCTGTAGGTCGATCCGCACGCCGGTTAGGACCGACTGCGCCCGCACGAGCGGCGAGGTGGACTTCAGCACCACCGGGTAGCCCAGCGTCCGGGCGGCGTCGACCGCCTCGTCCTCCGTCAGCGCGGGAAGGCGGGACCACAGATCGATGCCGTATGCCGCGAGCAGCCTCCACACTTCGTCTTCCGTGAGGTCCCGCCCCTCCGGGCACTGGGCCAGGATCGGCTCGATCAGGGCGTCGGCAGCCGCCCGATCGACACCCTGCCGCGGCAGGAGGGTGCCCTTGTCGCGGCGGCGCCACGCGGCATACCTCGTCGCGGCGGCGAGGGCGCGGGCGGCGTCCTCGGGGGTGGTGTAGAACGGCAACTCCCGTGCCGGGTCGACCGTCTCGCCCGCACCGCCTCCCGTAGGCGCCCGGTGGGCCAACCCCCCGGACACGCCATAGGAACCAATGACCGTCGCGACACAGGTCTTGTCCGAACCGGCCACTGCCGAGCGCAGCGCATCGAGGGTCTCTTCCGTCACCGGCTCAACCGGCGGCGCGAAGCAGAGGAACACCGCGTCGACGTCGGGGCGATGGGTCGCCTCGCCCACCGCCCGCAGGAAGGCGTCGAGCTCCGAGTCGGGCGGAACCGAGGTCGGGTTGCCCACGATGTCGAGACCCCAACTGACCGAGGTCTCCGCGGCAAGCTGGGCGAGTTGCGCCGAGTTGGCGACAATGGCAACGCGCGAGCCACTGGACTCAGGCTGGTGGATAAGCACCTGCGCGACGTCGAACATCTGGTGGATATTCTCGACGTGGATGGCACCCGCTTGCCCGAGCATGGCCGCGAAGGCCTCGGGCGCCACCTCGGTGTCGCGGACGCGATGCCCGGGGGGCGCGCCATAGCGCGAGATGCCAGGCTTGATGACCACTACGGGCTTGGCGAGCGCCAGCCGGCGGGCGATGCGGGAGAACTTGCGCGGGTTGCCCATCGATTCGAGATAGAGGCCGACGGCGTGGGTGGCCGGATCGTCCATCCAGAACTGCATGAGGTCGTTGCCGGAGACGTCGAGCCGGTTGCCGACCGAGGCGAAGCTAGACAGCCCCAGCCCGCGGCGATGGGCGGACTCCAGCACCGCAATGCCGAGCGGACCGCTCTGGGAGAACAGGCCGAAGTGGCCGCGACCAGGCATCGACGGGGCGAACGAGGCGTTCATCGACACCTCCGGGCTCGTGTTGACGAGACCGAATGAGGTAGGGCCGACGATCCGCATACCGCTGTCGCGGGCGCGGCGCAGCACCTGGCGCTCCAACTTCAGACCGGCCTTCTCCCGCGACTCGGCAAAACCCGCCGAAACGATGACCAGGGCGTGCACATCGGCGGCGGCGCACTCATCGACGACGTCGAGAACCTTCTCGGCCGGCACCGCGATGACCACCAGATCGACCGGTCCCTCGATGGCCCCGAGCCGATCGACGGTGGGGACGCCCAGGATGTCGTCGGCATGCGGATTCACGGCATACAGATCCCCGGTGAACCCGCCGTCGCGAAGGTGGCGCAGCAGCACGTGCCCGACGCGACCCTCTTCCCGGCTCGCGCCCACGAGGGCGATCGTGCGGGGAGCGAGCAGGCGAGCGATGCTCAGGGACTCGGCGCGGTGCTCGCGGGCGAGCCGAACCTCCTCGGACTTCTCCGTCGGCTCGATATCGAAGTGCACCTGGACGACCCCGTCCTCGATGCGGCGCGACACGCTGTAGCCCGCGTCGGCGAACACCTTCAGCATCTTGCCGTTCTGCGGCAACACCTCGGCACTGAAGCTGGTCAGCCCCTCCTCGCGGCCGATCGCGGCCAGGTGCTCCAACAGCACCGACCCGATGCCCTTGCCCTGATGCCGATCCGAGACATTGAAGGCGACCTCGGCGTCGGTCGGGGTGATCTTGTCGTATCGCCCCACCCCGATGATCTCGCCGCGGTGCGTAGCCACCAGCGCGACGCGGTCGTCGTGGTCGACATTGGTGAACCGGCGCAAGTCCCGCTCGCTGAGCTGACGGATCGGGGCGAAGAAGCGCAGGTAGATCGACTCGTCGGACTGCCGCTCGTGGAAGCGCACGATGGCCTCGGCGTCCTCGGGTTGAATCGGCCGCAGGTGGGCGACGCCGCCGTCGCGCAGGACGACATCGGCCTCCCACTCAAGCGGATACTGCACGACATCCTCAGCCATGCGGACATGCTCTCACCGGCGACCGACAACCGGTTGGCAGACTCCCCCCATGACGTATGCCGCGCTGGTCCGCGCCCGCCGGATGACCCGCCGTTTCGCGTCCGAACCAGCGGTCCCGCGGGAGGTGCTGGCCGGCCTCCTCGACCTGGCCGCGTTCGCCCCGAGCGCCGGCCACACTCAGGGGGCGGAGTATGTCGTCCTTTCCTCCGCCGACGAGGTCGCCACGTTCTGGGAAGCGGCGACTCCATCCTCGGCGGAGTCGGCCTCGCCCGCGCGCCGCGCCTGGCTCGCCGGGGTCCGCGAGGCGCCGGTGCTGATCCTCTGCCTCGCCGACGAGGGTGCCTACCGGCAGCGGTATGCCGCGCCCGACAAAGGCGGCCGGGCCCCCGACGCGCAGGACTGGCCGGTGCCCTACTGGCTCACCGACGTGGCGATGGGCGCGATGATCCTGCTCCTCGGCGCCCAGGACGCGGGTCTGGGAGCGCTCTTCTTTGGTGTCCCGGGAGAGTCGCAGTCCGGGGTGAAGGCGGCATTCGGCATACCGCCGGATCGGGTGATCGTGGGGATGATCGCCCTGGGCACCCCAGCCAGCCGCCATCGCAGCCGGTCCCTGGACCGCCCACGTCGACGCGGCGCCGACATCACCCATTGGGGCCGGTTCGGCGCGCCCCGTGAGCGCGCCGACCCACCGTCGGCGAGAATGCCGGGCAGACCCTAGACCGATCGGGCGGGCCGACGACGACCCCGCCGAGGAGGCACAACCATGGCGCGCGCCGGATCTGGCGACCCCATCCCGCCCGACGACGGACAGATCGTCGATATCGACGTCAGCGAGGAGATGCGCAACGCCTTCCTCGAATACTCGGTCTCGGTCATTCACTCCCGAGCGCTGCCTGATGCCCGGGACGGGTTGAAGCCGGTCCAGCGCCGGATCCTTTACGCGATGCACGAACTCGGGCTCCGGCCCGATCGTGGCCACGTGAAGTCGAGCCGAGTCGTCGGCGAGGTCATGGGCAAGTACCACCCGCACGGCGACCAGGCGATCTATGACGCGCTGGTCCGGATGGCGCAGCCCTTCACCATGCGGCTGCCGCTGGTGGACGGTCACGGCAACTTTGGCTCCCTGGACGCCGGGCCTGCCGCCGCCCGCTACACCGAAGCCCGCCTCGCCCGCGCCGCCATGCTCATGGTGACCGGACTCGATGAGGACACCGTCGATTTCGTCCCCAACTACGACGACCAGTTCCTGCAGCCGGGGGTGCTGCCCGCGGCATACCCCAATCTTTTGGTGAACGGCGCCTCCGGCATCGCGGTCGGGATGGCGACCTCGATGCCGCCCCACAACCTCGTCGAGGTCATCGGCGCGGCCCGGCACCTGATCGCCCACCCGACCTGCAGCCTCGATGACCTGATGAAGTTTGTGCCCGGCCCCGACTTCCCGGAGGGCGGCACAATCGTGGGCCTCGACGGAATCCGCGACGCCTACCTCGGCGGCCGGGGCAGTTTCCGCACCCGCGCCACCGCCCGGATCGAGAAGCTCACCCCGCGCAAGATGGGCATCGTCATCACCGAACTGCCCTATTTGGTCGGGGTTGAGAAGGTCGTTGAGAAGATCAAGGATCTCGTCCAGGCCAAGAAGCTCACCGGCATCAGCAATTTGGTCGACCTCACCGACCTCAAGAACGGCACCCGGCTCGTCGTCGAGATCAAGAACGGCTTCAACCCTGAAGCCGTGCTGCGGGAGTTGCAGCGGCTCACGCCGCTCGAAGACTCCTTCGGGATCAACAATGTCGCCCTCGTCGGCGGCCAGCCCCGCACGCTCGGACTGAAGGAACTGCTGCAGGTCTTCGTCGACTTCCGGATCGAGGTCGTGCGCCGGCGGACAAGCTACCGGCTCGCGCGCCGCGAGGAGCGCCTCCACCTGGTCGACGGCCTCATCATCGCCATTCTCGATATCGACGAGGTCATCCAGCTCATTCGGTCCTCGGACGACACGGCCATGGCCCGCGAGCGCCTGATGAGCGTGTTCGACCTCAGCGAGAAGCAGGCCGAATACATCCTCGATCTGACCCTGCGGCGCCTGACGAAGTTCTCGCGCATCGAGTTGGAGCAGGAGCGCGATCGGCTGCGCGAGGAGATCGCGGAGTTGCGTCGCCTCCTTGAGGACGAGAGCGCGCTGCGCCGGCTCGTGTCGAGCGAGTTGGCCGACGTCGCCAAGGCCCACGGCACGCCCCGCCGGACCGTGCTGCTGGAGTCGGCCGGCGTGCCGGCTACCACGAGCACCCCCCTCGAAGTCACCGACGACCCCTGCTGGGTGCTGTTGTCCTCCACCGGTCTGCTCGCCCGCACGTCGAGCGCCGACCCGGTGCCTGCCGACGGCCCCCGCGCCAAGCACGACGCCATCGTCGGCGCCGTCCGTACGACCGCCCGCGGCCACCCCTTGCCGCGGTCACCAATCTTGGTCGTATGGTGCGCCTCAGCGCCCTCGAACTGCCCACCCTTCCCGCGACCGCCGGCGCACCCAACCTCTCCGGCGGGGCGCCGATCACGGCATACGTCGATCTGGGGAAGAAGGAACGCGTGCTCACGATCGCCGCGATCGACCCGCAGGCGCCTAGCCTGGCCCTAGGGACGGCGCACGGCGTCGTCAAGCGCGTGGTCGCCGACTATCCCGTGGGTCGGACCGAGTGGGAGGCCATCGCCCTCAAGGATGGCGACGAGCTGGTGGGTGCCGTCGAACTCGGTTCGGAGGCAATGGATATGGTCTTTATTACGGCTCAGGCGCAGTTGCTCCGCTTCC
This sequence comes from Nostocoides jenkinsii Ben 74, assembly GCF_001046875.1. GTDB lineage: Bacteria > Actinomycetota > Actinomycetes > Actinomycetales > Dermatophilaceae > Nostocoides_A > Nostocoides_A jenkinsii. The sequence goes on along the minus strand of NZ_HF571038.1, from coordinate 1,317,380 downwards.
CGGCGTCCGCCGTTCGCCCGCAGGGGCGGGCCGCATCGGGGATGGCCGGTATCCGGCTCGGCTCGGGTGATCGTGCCATCTTCTTCGGCGCCGTCGGCGACGAGGAAGGTGCCGTGGTCGTGACCGCCTCCGGTTCCAGCGGGGCGCTGCCGGGCACCGAGCCCGGCTCCCTCAAGGTCACGCCGTATGCGGAGTACCCCGCCAAGGGGCGCGGCACCGGAGGCGTGCGGGCGCACCGCTTCCTCAAGGGCGAGGACCAACTCATCCTGGCCTGGGCGGGCGCTACGCCGGCGCGAGCGAGTGCCGCCAACGGGGTGGCCATCGAGCTTCCCGCCGCCGACGGCCGCCGGGACGGCTCCGGCACGCCGGCGAAGGCGATCATCGCCGCGATCAGCGGACCGGTGCGCGCATGACGACGATCGCGGATGTCGCCGCCCTGGCCGGAGTGTCCGTGGCCACCGTGTCGCGCACCCTGCACGGCTCGGCCCGCGTCGATCCCCGGACCCGGGAGCGCGTCGAGGCGGCCGCCGCGCAGCTCAACTACGTCGCCTCCCCCACGGCGATGTCGCTGGCCTCCGGGCGCACCAATGTGATCGCGCTCGTCGCGCCGTTGATGAGCCGGTGGTTCTTCGCCACCATCGTCACGACGATCGACCAGGAGTTGCGTCGGCACGGCTATCACGTGCTGCTCAACATCCTCGACGGCGAGGTCGAAGGCGACGCCTGCGGACTCACGCGGGAGATGTTCGCCAAGCGGGTTGACGGCATCATCTCGCTCAACGTCCTGCCCAACGAGGAGGAGTCGGCGATGCTCGCCGACCTGGGCATGCCGATCGTCGCGGTCGGCGTGCCGATCGGCGCCACCCCGCGCGTGCACATCGACGACGCCGCTGCGGTGCGTATGGCCGTGGAGCACCTCGTCTCGCTCGGTCACCGAGACATCGGCTATGTCGGGACCTCGGATATCTCGCTGGCGCACATGTCCACTCCCGCGGTGCGCGTGGCCGCCTTCAAGGAGGCGTTGCGGTCCGCAGGGCTGACCTTCCGGCCGGAGTGGGCGATCGCCTCGGAGTGGACTGCGGATGCGGCGGCGCGCCGCGTCGAGGGAGTGCTACGCGGGGATCGGCGTCCGACGGCGATTCTGGCCGCCTCTGACGAGATGGCCGTGGGAGTTCTTGGAGCAGCCCGCTGGATCGGGCTCGGCGTGCCGGCGGACCTGTCGGTGATGGGCATCGACGACCACACCTTCGGCGCGGTCCTGGGCTTGTCGACGATCCACCAGGACGTCCGGGCTCAGGGGCGGGCAGCCGTGACCCTGCTGGTCGAGGCGTTGCGCGGGGAGTCCCGGGCAACCCCGACGGTGGAAGTGCCGACCTATCTCATCGCCCGCGAGACGACGGCCCCCCCACCGGGGCGTTGACCCTCAGTTGGTCGTGTCCTGATCCATGGACATCTCCTCCGGGTGGCGGATGTAGGTCTTCTTGCCATAGATCGCGCGGTTCGCGACCCAGGTGAACACCCACAGCACGACGCCCAGCGCCAGCAGCCAGCCGGCAATCTGATACTGGAGCGTCGCCCGGCCCGTCCACGGCCCGACGAAGAAGAAGCACGCGATGGCGCCGATGATGGGCAGGATCGACGGGGCCACGAAGTGGCGGCGTTCGATGGAGTCCTTGCGCAAGATCAAGACGCAGATATTGACGATGGTGAAGACCCCCAGCAGCAGGAGCGCTGTCGTCCCACCGAGTGCGGCGATGATCTTCCCCTCGGCTCGCTGGGTCACCAAGATGATGAGGCCGAAGGCGATCAGCGTGGTGAAAATGATCGAGACGTATGGCGTTTGCCGCCGCGCGCCGACGCGTCCCAGCACCGGCGGCAGAACCTCTTGGCGCGCCATACCGTAAAGAAGGCGGGACGCCATCAACATGTTGATCAGAGCCGAGTTGGCCACGGCGAACATCGAGATGAACGGCAGGAGCGTCGTGATCGGCACGTCAGGGGCGGCCGTCTCGACGACCTTGACCAGTGGAGTCTCGGAATCCCCGAGTTCACCGACGGGAACGATGGCAACGGCGAAGAGCGCGACGAGGATGTAGATCACGCCGGTCAGGCCGATGCCCGTGATCATCATCTTGGGGAAGTTCTTGACCGGATCTTGCGTCTCTTCGGCCATATTGACCGAGTCCTCAAAGCCGACCATCGCGAAGAACGCGAGCGAGGTCGCCGCCGTGACGGCCAAGAAGGCGCTCTTGTCACTGGGGCTGTCGAAGACCATCGTGCGGGAGAAGTCGGTCTTGCCGGCGGTCACCGCGTAGAACCCGACGAAGATCACTAGGAGGAGGCCGGAGAGTTCGACGCAGGTCAAGACGATATTGGCCTTGACGCTTTCGGCGACGCCCCGCAGGTTGACCAGCGCGCACAGGGCCATGAAGGCCAAGGCGATGATCATGATCAAGTTGGTGTTCTTCGAGTCCATCCCGAAGCCCTTGACGAAGTTGGCGGCAAAGGCGCGGGAGGCGGTCGAGGCTGAGGTGATCCCCGAACACATGACGGTGAAGGCAACCAGGAAGGTCACGAAGTGGATGCCGAACGCCTTGTGCGTGTAGAGGGCAGCGCCCGCCGCCTGGGGATACTTGGTCACCAACTCCAGATAGGAGAAGGCGGTGACCATCGCGATGGCGAAGGCAACCAGGAAGGGCACCCAGGCCGCGCCGCCGACTTCCTTAGCGACCGAGCCGGTCAGCGCATAAACACCGGTGCCGAGGATGTCTCCGACGATGAAAAGCAACAACAACTTCGGGCCCATGACCCGCTTGAGTTCGGTGTGTTCCTCATCCGGAACGGCTTCTTGGACGGTCTGACTCATGGCTGTCCCTCCACTCCCAGTGGGTCGGCGCGCGTCATTGCGGTCGCGCCAGTTTGCCAGCCTGGAGCAGATCCGGGCCTGCTAGCCCGTGGGCAGTTCCCGGGACTTGGGTGTCAGCATGGTGACAGGTAGCGCTCCTAGCGTCGCCAGCATGAAATATTCAGGGCGGGTGTTCCCCGCACCGAAAGTCCCCGAGGTCTTCCTGCTGTTCTGGATCGTCAAGCTGCTGACGACGGGAATCGGCGAGGCCGGCGCCGACTACCTGGGCGCCATCAGCATCCCCCTGGCCGGGGTGATCGGACTTGGCTCATTCGCTATCGCGCTCTGGCTGCAACTGCGTTCGACGACCTACCACCCCGTCCGCTACTGGACCGCTGTTCTCGCCGTGGCGTTGTTCGGGACGATGATCGCCGACGGGCCGCACGTCATCCTCGGTATGCCGTACTACGTCGACTCCGGTATCTACATCGTGGCTCTCATCGCCGTCTTGACGTGGTGGCAGCGAACCGAAGGCACCTTGTCTGTGCACTCGATCGTGACGGCCCGCCGGGAACTCTTCTATTGGGCGACGGTCCTGCTGACCTTCGGGCTGGGCACCGCTCTCGGAGACACCACTGCCATTGAGATGGGCTACGGGTTCGATTGGTCCATCGGCATCTTCGGTGTCCTCATCCTGTTGCCTTTTGCTCTCTGGCGCGCTGGCCGACTGGACGCCACGTTGGCCTTTTGGGCCTCGTATGTACTGACCCGTCCACTGGGGGCATCCATCGCTGACTGGCTCGGCAAACCGGCGGCGGTCGGTGGCCGGGGCTGGGGCGACGGCCCCGTATTTGCCATTGGCCTGTTCGCTTTCGCCGGATTCGTCGGCTATCTCACCGTCACCCACAGCGACGTCGAAGGCGCCCACGCGGCTCACATCGCCCACACCCATGCACACGACAAAGTCACCCTTGAGGCACACAATGACTGATCTGCTTGACCGACCCATGGCCCAGTTGCTCAACAAGGTTCCCGAGGTCACGCTCTACTTCTGGCTCATCAAGGTCCTGTGCACGACCGTTGGTGAGACAGCCGCCGACTATCTCAATGACACATTGGGCTGGGGCCTCAGCAAGACCTCGCTGTTCATGTCGGCCCTGCTTATCGCCGCGCTCACCGTGCAGTTCCGCGCGCGGCGGTATGTTCCGGCAATCTATTGGGTCACGGTGGTGCTCATCTCCGTCGTCGGGACGCTCATCACCGACAACCTGACCGACAACCTGGGCATTTCCCTGTGGACGACTACGGCCGTCTTCGCCGTCGCGCTCGCGGCCACCTTTGCGGCGTGGTACCGGTCGGAGCGAACCCTCTCGATCCATAGGATCGATAGCCGCCGCCGCGAGGCGTTCTACTGGTTGACCGTGTTGTTCACGTTCGCCCTCGGGACCGCGGCCGGGGACCTCTTCGCCGAGCGACTGAGCTTCGGTTACGGCCCGTCGGTCCTGGTGTTCGGCGCGATGATCGCGGCTGTTGGTCTGGCCTGGTGGAAGCTCGGCCTCGGCCCCATCACGGCTTTCTGGGCGGTCTACATCCTCACCCGCCCGCTCGGCGCATCCATCGGCGACTTCACCTCGCAGCCGACCGGCGATGGAGGTTTAGGTCTGGGCACGACCGGCACCAGCGCCCTATTCCTCGCGGCCATCCTCGCGCTCGTGGTCTATCTCACGGTGTCGAAGGTCGACCGCACGAAGATCAGTCCCGCCTGAGGCCGGGCAGTTCACGAGGATTCGGCCGGGCAGTTCACGAGGATTCGGCCGACCAGGTCACCGTGAACCTGGCCCCGCCCAAGTCGGAGTCGTCGAGCGTGATGCGACCGCGCATCGCCTCGACGACTTCGGCGACGATGGCCAGTCCCAAGCCGGCCCCGCCGACGTCCCGCGTCCGCGCCTCGTCGAGTCGGGCAAAGCGGGCGAACACGCGTTCCCGGTCTTCCTTGGGTATGCCCGTGCCGTCATCCTCCACGATCACCTCGGCGACCTCGCCAACCTCTTTGACGGACATCCGCACGGTGGTCTTGGCGTGCCGGGCGGCATTGGTCGCGAGGTTCCAGACCACCTGATGAAGCAGGACCGGATCACCGATCACCTGCCCACCGCTGACACCGTGGACATCCACGCGGATGTCGGGACGTGCGCTTCGAAGGCGCGTGGCCGCGGCAAATACCAGGTCGTCGAGATCCACTGGGTCGGCCTGCAGCGTGCCGCCGTCATCGAGTCGGGCCAGGACGAGCAACGCCTGGACGAGGTCTTCCATCCGGCTCTCCTCAGCAAGGACGTCACGCACGAAGGCCGCGTGGTCGCTCTGCTCTGGGTGTCGTTGCGCCACCTCCCCAAGTTGGCGCAACGTGGCCAGCGGCGAGCGAAGCTCGTGGGACGCATCCGAGACGAACTGGCGTTGAACGCGTTGCGCGGCGTCGATCCGATCGAGCATGTCGTTCAAAGTCCGAGCAAGTCGCGGGATTTCGTCGTGGCCCGAAGGCTCGGCCAGCCGCTGATGCAGATGCTGCGCGGTAATGGCTTCCGCCTCGCGCCGCATGACCTCAACGGGGCGCAAAGCACGGCCAGTCGCGAGCCACACGACCCACGCAAGCAGCGCAAGCCCAATCGGCGCCGACCCAATCACCCACAGGAAGGCCGTCCGATCGGCCTGGTCCACCTGCTCCTCGGAGAGACCCACGAGGACGAGCTTGCCGTCGATCGAGGAACGCGCGTACACGGCATACGTATCGGGCAAACCCGACACCTGAGCGTCCTGGAGTCGCCCTGGCGAGGAGGTCAAGGGAACGCGCACGTGCGGATGGTCCGTCGCGACGATGGCTCCAGCGCTGTCCAGGATCTGAATGATGAGGTCATCTTTCGACGAGACCGAGACAGCGCGCGGGTCAGCTCCCGCCCGCAGTTGCGCGTCAACGGTGTCGGCCTGCTCCTGGGCTGCGGTCAACAGCGACCCTTCGAGGCTCTCGTGGAGGCCATCGAGAAAAAGTGTGGCGGCGATCACGGCCCCGAGGGCAGTGACGATCGCAGCGCTTGCGGTGACCCGAAGGCGGACGCCCGCCCAGCGAGAACGAGGTCGCCTCATCGGTCGTCTCGAAGGCGATAGCCACTGCCGCGAAGAGTTTCGATGGTGTCGCGGCCAAAGGGCCGATCAACCTTCTTGCGCAGCCGCCCAACATAGACCTCGACGACATTAGGATCGCCATCGAAGTCATACCCCCACACGGCGGCCAGCACTTGAGCCTTGCTCAGGACGACATCGCGGTTGCGCATCAGGAGTTCGAGAAGGGCGAATTCGCGCGCCGAGGTATTGATGATCTCTTCCCCCCGCCGAACCACCTTGGCGGCCGGATCGAGCAGGAGATCGCCCACGAGGAGACTCGTCGGTCGCTCTACGACGGCGCGTCGAGCTAACGATCGAAGCCGGGCCAGCAGCACCTCAAAGCTGAAGGGCTTGGCCACATAGTCGTCCGCGCCGGCGTCGAGGCCGACCACATGATCGGCGACCGCGTCCCGTGCGGTCAGCATCAGGACCGGGGTCCAATTCTGCGCGGAACGCAACTGACGGCAGACTTCGTCGCCGCTCAGGATCGGGATCATGACGTCTAGGACGATGACGTCGTAGGTGTTCTCCGCGGCATACCACAGCGCCTCGGCGCCATCCGTCGCGATGTCGACAGCGTGCCCCTCGGCCACCAACCCGCGCATCAGCGCATTGGCCAGTGGTGCCTCGTCCTCGACCAGCAGGAGATGCATTGGCCTCGGCTCCGTCAGCCCGAGTGCACGGAAGCACGCGGCCGAGAGCTAGGCATCGATGCGCTCGCGATCGAGTCGAGCCGATCCGGCCACGATGAAGTCGCGCCGAGGCGCCACCTCGTTGCCCATCAGCATTTCGAAGGTCATGCCGGCATTGGTGGCGTCCTCCACGGTGACGCGGCGGAGGGTCCGGCGGGCCGGGTCCATGGTCGTCTCGGCCAACTGGCCGGCGTCCATCTCGCCGAGGCCCTTGTAACGCTGGAGCGGCTGCTTGATGGTGCGCCCACGCTTGCCCAGGGCGGCGACCGCCTGGCGCATCTGTCCCTCGGAGTAGGTGTAGATCAGCTCATTGGGCTTGCTGCCCGGATTGACCACCTCGATCCGGTGCAGCGGGGGAACGGCGGCATACAACCGGCCGGCCTCGACTAGCGGCCGCATGTAGCGGAAGAAGAGCGTGATGAGGAGAGTCCTGATGTGGGCGCCGTCGACATCGGCGTCGGTCATGATGATGACCTTGCCGTAGCGCGCCGAGTCGAGATCGAAGGTGCGCCCCGAGCCGGCGCCGATCACCTGGAGAATGGCCGCGCACTCGGCATTCTTGAGCGTGTCCGCGACCGAGGCCTTTTGGACGTTGAGGATCTTGCCCCGGATGGGCAGGAGGGCCTGGAACTCGCTGTTGCGGGCCAGCTTGGCCGTGCCGAGGGCGCTATCACCCTCGACGATGAACAACTCGGTGCGCTCGGTCTCGTTGCTGCGGCAATCGGCGAGCTTGGCCGGGAGGGTGGAGGACTCCAACGCATTCTTGGCGCGCTGGGTCTCCTTGTGAAGGCGCGCGGAGATGCGCGCCTTCATCTCGGAGACGACCTTCTCAAGCAGCAGCGCACTCTGCGCGCGCTCACCCCGCTTGGGGTTGTCGAATCGCTCGGTCAGCTCCTGCTCCACGATTTTGGCGACGATGGCGCGAACCGCCGGGGTGCCGAGGACTTCCTTCGTTTGACCCTCGAATTGCGGCTCGGCGAGGCGGACCGTCACGACGGCGGTCAGCCCGGCGAGGATGTCGTCCTTGTCGACCTTGTCGGCACCGACCTTGAGCTTGCGGGCGTTCAGCTCCAACTGGCGCCGGAAGACCTTCAGCAGGGCCGCATCGAAACCCATGATGTGGGTGCCGCCCTTGGGCGTGGCGATGATGTTGACGTAGCTCGCGACCGTGGTCTCGAAGCCCGTGCCCCAGCGCAGGGCAATGTCGACCTCGCACTCGCGCGACACCTCGGTGGGACTCATGTGGCCACGGTCGTCGAGGACCGGCACGGTCTCGGTGAACGAGCCGCTCCCCTGCAGGCGCCAGACGTCGGTGACGGGGGCGTCGGTGGCCAAGAAGTCCGCGAACTCGCTGATGCCGCCCTCGTGATGGAAGACCTCCTCATGCGGGCCGTCGGCGCCAAGGGTGCCGGGCAATCCACGCTCGTCCCGGATCAGGATGAGCAGGCCGGGCACAAGAAACGAGGTCTGTCGGGCGCGCGCGCGGAGTGCTTCGTCGTCGAACTCGGCGTCCTTGATGAAGATCTGGCGATCGGCCCAGTAGCGAACCCGCGTGCCGGTCTTGGCGCGGGCCACCTTGCCGACAATCCGTAACGTCGGGCGCTCGTCGAACGCCGTAAACGGTGCGTCCGGGTCGGGTCCCGAGGCCGGGTCGGCGAAGACGCCCGGCTCGCCGCGCCGGAAGCTCATCGCGTGGACCTTGCCGCCGCGGTCGACCGCCACGTCCAGGCGAGCACTGAGTGCATTGACGACCGACGCGCCCACGCCGTGCAAGCCGCCCGAGGCGGTGTAGGACCCGCCGCCGAACTTGCCGCCGGCGTGGAGCTTGGTGTAAACGACCTCGACGCCGGTCAGCCCGGTGCGCGGCTCGATGTCCACCGGGACCCCACGGCCGTTGTCGCCGACCTCCACGGAGCCGTCGGCGTGCAGCACCACCTCGATGCGGTCGCAGTGACCGCCGAGGGCTTCGTCGACGGAGTTGTCGATGATCTCCCAAAGGCAGTGCATCAGGCCACGGCCATCGGTGGACCCGATATACATCCCCGGACGCTTGCGAACCGCCTCCAGGCCCTCGAGCACTTGGAGGTGGTGGGCGGTATAGCTCGTCTGCCCGGCGCTGGTCGACACGCGCGGTTCCTTCCCGTTGATGATTAACGGTCACGTTAACCCGGCCCACCGACGGCCTCCCCACAGCCACGCTCACCGGGGCGCTGAAAACTCGATCGTCCCACGCGGGAAGGTTCGGGCATGCTTGACTGTTGCAACCCTCGACGGCGCTCGATCGTCTTAAGAGGCGAGTGCACAGCCCGTGCCGCGCGAGCGGCATACGAACGAAAGCAGGTAGCCAAACGTGACTCCGGTTCTGGACACCCCCCTGACCGCGGCCGACCGCTGCGACCGCTGTGGCGCCCAGGCCTATGTCCGCGCCCGGCTCCACGTCGGCGGCGAACTTCTGTTCTGCCTCCACCACTCCAAGGAGCACCTGCCCAAGCTGCGTGACCTCGCCGAGATCGACGACGACACCGCCCGGCTGATCGAGACCCCCGTCTTCGCCGGCGACCAGGGGTGACCTCGCTCGCGGCCGTGGGAGCGGGCGCCGAGGCGAATGTGTGGATTCCCGGCCTCATCATCATTGCGGGAATCCTCGGGGTGGTCGTTCCCGTCATTCCCGGCCTGATCGTTGCCCTCGCCGGCGTGCTGCTGTGGGCGATCGACTCCGGCACGATGACCGGGTGGGTGGTCTTCGGGCTCTGCGTCGCCTTGTATGCCGCGGGCCTGACCTTGCAGTTCCTCATCCCCGGGCGCCGCATGAAGGCCGCCGGCATCGCGACGTCCACGCTGTTCATCGGCCTGATCGTGGGGATCATCGGCTTTTTTGTCGTGCCGGTGATCGGTGGCCCGCTGGGCTTCGTCCTTGGGATCTTCCTCGTGGAGTTGTCCCACTCGCGCGACAGCGCCAGGGCGTGGACCGCGACGAAGGCCGCGCTGCGTGGAGTGCTGCACTCGATGGGCATCGAGTTGCTGGCCGGGCTGGCGATCCTGACGACCTGGATCGTCGGGGTGCTGATCAGCCGCTAACGGCTCGGGCCGCTAGCGCGTCTCACCACTGGTTGCGGCGACGATCCCATCGGCTCTCAAGGCGCTGCATGAAGGTGCCCGAGCGCGGAGCCTTGCGGCCTTGGGTTGTGCCCGCGGTGCGCGCCTTGCCCGTGCCGGGCGCACCACCGACAACCGCCAGCTTCGTCCGGGCCGGGGTGAAGGCGTAGGCCAGCGCCGCCACCATCACCAAGAAGCCGAGGGCACCGACGATCCACGTCGTGTTGATGCCCACGAGCACCAAGCCGAGCCCGAGAAGCACGCCCGCGGCGCCGATGAGATGCCGCTGTCGCGACGGCCGGGCAACACCTTGCATCTGTGTCGCGAAACGCGGGTCCTCGGCATAGAGCGCTTGCTCCATCTGGTCCAGAAGGCGCTGCTCGCGGTCGGAAAGCCCCATCTGCCGACCTCCTTCGGAACGTACCCGGGCGGTGTGCCCGATGAAATGAATCGTATGTGGTGGACAACGCTCGAAACAGCGCGGAAATTGCCGAAATGCGTGTTTCGCGTCGGAGTCTGGGGTCAGGATAAGGCCGACACGACCGGCGTGGGCCGGTTCAGTCCCGACGAAGCAGACTGGCAGGGCGTACGATGCCCGATCCGAACCGGGCAGATGCCTTGTCGACGGCTCGATCGGCGTCGCGCCACCCGAACTCCGGGTCGTCGAGGGCGGGTTGCACGATGGCCCGGTCGGCCCGCACGAGTTGCTCGACGCGAACCCCGACGAGCCGGAGCCGCGCCCGTTGCAGGCCGAGCCCGTCATACAGGGCGCGGGCCGCGGCATACACCTCCTGACTGACGTCGGTGGGGTCACGCAGCGTCTTGGACCGGGTGATCGTGGTGAAGTCGGCGAAACGCACCTTGATCGAGATGGTGCGGCCGGTCATGCGGGCGGCCCGCATCCGTCGGGTGGTCTTCTCGGAGAGGCGCAGCAACTCCCGATGGATGTATGCCGCGTCGTCCACGTCGACCGGGAACGTCTCGTCAGCCCCGATGCTCCGCTCGCGATGGACGGGCTCGACGTGGCGCGGGTCGCGACCCCAGGCCAGAGCATGCAGGTGGGCACCGGTGGCGTCGCCAAGGGCGCGACGCAGGGTGGCTTCGGGGGTATGCGCGATATCGGCCACCGTGGCCAGACCGAGCCGGGCGAGCTGCTCCTCCGTCTTCTCGCCGACGCCCCACAGCGCCCCGACCGGGAGCTGCTGGACGAAGGTGACGACCTCGGCGACCGGGACGACTAGCAGCCCGTCGGGTTTGCACAGGCCCGAGGCGAGTTTGGCGACGAACTTGCTGGCGGCGACGCCGACCGAGCAGGTGACGCCTTGCTCGTCATACACCGTGTCGCGGATCTGCTGGGCAATGTGGGCGGGGCTGCCGAGGCGGCGAATCGCGCCGCTCACGTCGAGGAAAGCCTCGTCGAGGCTGAGAGGCTCGACGATCGGAGTGATCGCGGCGAAGGTCTCCATGACGGCATCGGAGATGCTGCTGTAGAGCCCGTGGTCCGGCGCCAGGATGGTCGCCTGCGGGCACAGCCGACGAGCCCGGCCCATCGGCATCGCCGACGTGACCCCGAACGCGCGGGCTTCGTAGGTCGCCGACAGCACCACCCCACGATTGCCGGCGCCACCGATGATGACCGGCGTGCCGACCAAATCCGGCCGGGCGAGCAGGGACGCCGAGGCGAAGAAGGCGTCCATGTCGACGTGCAGGATGGTGCAGCCCGTGTCGTCGGGGGGCTCGGCACCGGCTCGCGGTGGCGGACGGAACTGACGGCGGCTCATGGCCTAGTGGCGCCGGGCCACCACGTGCAGACTCGCCCCGATCTGGCCGAGAGCCGCGAACTCCGGGTGCGCCGCGATGGCTTGCTCCAAGGCGATGAGCGCTGCGCGATCGGGCTCGGAACCGATCGCCGCGCTCGGGACGAGATCGCTGAACAGGCGGACTCCGTGGCTGAGGACCACATTGAAGCCGGCCGAGAACAGCATGGCTTCTAGGCTCGATTGATCGAAGCGGCGCCGGACCGGATCGCCGGCGCCCCACCGCCCGTCGGGGTGGTTGAGGATCGTCTGGGCGGACTGGAACTGCCCCGACAGGGCGCGGGCGATGACCGCACCGAAGCGCTGGGCCGTGACGACCGACAGGTGACCACCGGGGGTGATCACCTCGGCGATGCGGCCCACGGTGTGCGCCGGATCGTCGACGATCTCGAGCGTCCCGTGGAGGCAGGCGAGGTCGACTCGCGCCTTAAGGATGGCGCGCAAGTCATCGGCGTCACCCTGGGTCGAGACGAGGGTGTCGCTGAGGCCGGCCTCGGCGGCACGCCGGCGCAACGACGCGAGTGCATCGAGGTTGGGGTCGACGACGATGACCTGGTGCCCGGCCTCGGCGAGTGGGACGGCCAAGCCGCCGGTGCCCCCGCCGAGATCGAGCACGCGCAGAGGTCGAGCCAACTCGGCGGTGCGCTGGGCGACAATGCCGGACACGGTCGCCCACACCGCTGCCGTCGTCGGCGCGGTGTCGACGCCACGGCGCTTGGGACGGCGATCAGTGCTCATGTGAAAACTGTATGCCGTGCCTCCGACAGCCCCCTCTCGTCGCCGCGGCCGGGTCACCACCCCGAGGAACCCGGGCTGGCATGCCACAACTTGCGCGAGGTGAGGCTTTCCCCGGGAGGGCGGGTATCGGCATACGGGCTCTGCTCGAACCCCGAGGCGTGGACCAGGACCCGGCGCCGCCCCTGGGACTCCCCCACCCCGGTCCGCTCCCCCGTGACCGGATTGCCGCGCGAGTCGAGCGGGATATCGCTCGCTGCCATCAGCGCCCGTACCGCATCGATCCCGTCCTCCTGCCAGGCCGCCCACAGCGCCGACAACTCCCACGCGCCGGTCGCCCGCAGGGAGAGGCCGCGGGCCCCGGTGCGCCGGGTGATCCCGCGCACGAGCAGGAGCCAGGAGTGGAAGACGGTCGCGGCATACGGTCCCTGGACGTCTTCGAAGAAGGTGGAGTCGGAGGGGCCGGTGCCGTCCTCCAAGGTGAGGAAGACGACCCGGCGGCCCGAGCGGACCGGCGGGGTCTGGGTGGCGACCTTGACTCCGGCGACCAGGACCGTGGCGTTGCTGCGGGTGCCGAGGAGGGCGCTGCTGGGGGTGACGTCGAGCGCTCGGAGCATGGGGGCATAGAAGTCCATGACGTGCCCTGTCGCATCCAGGCCGAGGATGTCGAGCTCCGCCCGGATGCGTTCCGGCACAGCCATATCGGGCAGTCCCGAGCCGGCGCTCAACTGCGGCTCGTCGCCGAGATCGAGCGCGAGTTGGACCGCCTCGGGGTGCACCGCCGCCGGGGCCTGGGACTGTGCGGCAGCCAGGTCCCGCGGATCGGCCGACCCGAGGCCCTCGGTCACCATCCGCGCCGGTCGCGCCCGCCGCCGCCCCGTGCGTATGCCGCGATCCCACCGATCGAGCTCGGCCACCCCGAGTAGCAGGTCGCGTCGGGTGATGCGGCCGTGCCGGCCGAGGCCACCGGCGGTGGCGGACATCGCATACATCGCGTCGAAGGCGCCGGCGAGGACGAGCTTCTCCAGCACCGGCCGGGACACCTGCGCGCGATGCCAGAAGTCGGCGAGGCTGGCATAGGGCTGCCCGGCGACGATCCGGGACACCTCGGCGGCGCTGATGCCGCCGACATCGGCCAGGCACAGTCGGATTCCCCAGCCGCGGCCATCGGCGGCGTCGAGGAGGCGTTCGGGTGGCGGGTGCCACGACGGCCCCGCCAATGCGGGCGCATCGGCGTCCTCCAGCCGCTCCACCCGATAGGTGTCCCCGGAGGCGTTGATGTCGAGCCCGAGGACGGTCACGCCGTGAACGCGGGCATCATCGAGGATCAGCCGTTTGGGATACATCCCCGGGTCGTGGGTGAGCACGCCGGCGAGGAAGTGCGCCGGATAGTGCGTCTTGAGCCAGGCGGACTGATAGGTCGGCAGGGCGAAGGCGGCGGCGTGCGCCTTGCAGAAACCGAAGGAGGCGAAGGCCTTCAGCACCGCCCAGATGCGGTCGCGGTGCTCCGGGCCGTAGCCGCGGGCCGCCGCGGCGGGCCGCCACCACGCCTCGATCTGCTCAATGCCGGTGGGGCTGCCCATGGCCCGGCGCACCTCGTCGGACTGGGCCAGGGACACCCCGGTCGTCTCGGCGATGATCCGCAGCATCTGCTCGTGGAAGACGACCACCCCCTCGGTCTCCTGCAAGGCGGGAATGAGGCTCGGGTGGAGGAATTGCGCCTCACTCCAGCCGTGCCGCGCCTCCAGGAACGGGCGGATCATGTCGGACTTGACCGGTCCGGGGCGAAAGAGCGAGATGTCGATGATGAGGTCCTCGAAGCGGACCGGCCCGAACTTGCCGATCAACTCCCGCTGCCCGGGACTCTCGATCTGGAAGCAGCCGAGGGTGCGCGTCGTGCGGATCATCGCAAACGTCGCCTCGTCGTCGAGCGCCACCTGGGCGCGGTCGTCGAGGTCGACCTGCGCGCCGGTGGTGCGGGCGATCTCGGACACGGCATACGCCATGGAGGACTGCATCCGGATGCCGAGGACGTCGAGTTTGAGCAGCCCGAGGACTTCGACGTCGTCCTTGTCGAACTGGCTCATCGGGAACCCGAGCCAACTCGCCTCCACCGGGGTGCGATCCAGCAGCGTGCCATTGGACAGGATCACGCCGCAGGGGTGCAGGGCGATATGCCGCGGCAGGCCGTCGAGGGACTCCACGAGATCGAAGAGTGTGGTCAGCTGGGCGCTGTCGAGGCCACGCCGGCGCAACTCCGGCAGGTCGGCGATGGCTTGGCGGGCGTCGCGCGCGCGTATGTGCGGGAATGCCTTGGCGATCTCATCGACTTCGATCGGCGGCATACCCAAGGCGGCGCCGACATCGCGGATCGCGTGCCGAACCTTGTAGGTATCCATCATCGAGACGCACGTGACCCGCTCGCCGCCGAAGCGGTCGAGGATCGCCTCGTAGATCTCGGTGCGGCGCGCCGACTCGACGTCGATGTCGATATCGGGCAGTTCGGCGCGCAGCGGGGAGCAGAACCGCTCCATCAACAAGTCGTAGCGGACCGGATCGACGCCGCTGATCCCGAGGAGGTAGTTGATCAGGCTCCCGGCGCCGGAGCCGCGCGCCGCGACCCGGACCCCGCGCTCCCGAATCAGGTCGACAACCCGGGCCACCGTCATGAAATAGGTCGGATAGCCCAGTGCGGCAACGACATCCAGCTCCTCGTGGAGCCGGCTTTCGACCGTATGCCGCTCGGCCTCGCTCGCGTCGGGATAGCGGGTCAGGACGGCGGCTCGGCAACGCTCGGCCAGGACGCGCTGCGGGTCGGTGCCGGTCGGTATGCCGATCACCTCCGGCTCGGGCAGGTGCACCGCGCCGATGCCGAGGTCGCGGCGAGGGTGCTGAGCGCAGCGGCGGGCCAGGGCGAGGGTGTCGGCGATCAGTCGGTCGGCGCGGTCGGACGAGAGATGCCCGGCCCGCTCGGCGACCTCCCGGGCGATGCGGTGCATCGTGGCGGCGGTGGCGAGATGCCCCGCCTCGGAGACGCGATCGAGATGGCGCCGATTGAGGAGGACGAGGCGCCGGGCCGCGTCGAGGACGTCGACGATCCGGGCGTCGATCGGGTCGATGTGGCGCACCGCCGCAGACAAAATTGCCGGTATGCCGCACTCGTCGGCCAGCGCGAGCATCCGGGCCGCGTGGTTGCGCGAGCCGAGTGTGCCGTCGGGCCCGCCGTGGCAGACGATCTCAAGCACCAGTCCGCCGGGGGGCAGAATCTGCCGCCACGCCGCGAGCGCCCCGCGGGCGCCGGTGCGGTCCTTGCGCAACACGGCCCGCCCGACGTCGGAGTCCGGGCCGAGGAGGGTGATGAGACGGGCGGGCTCGGTGAGGTGGCCGTGGTGGGAGCTGTGGTGGGGAGATTGGGCGTGGTGCCGCTGCGGTCTTATCCGCTGTGGCCGGAGGTCAGGGCGGCGCCGGTGGCGAAAGTTCGCCACACGGTGTGGCGTGCTGTCCGGGTTGCCGCTGTGCCCGCGCAGGTGCGTGTCGGTGACCAGGTGGCGCAGCGCCGCCCCACGGTATGGCGTGCTCACCGGGTTGCCGCGCTCCCCACGCAAGTGCGTGTCGGTGACCAGGCGGCACAGCGCCGCCCACCCTGCCGCCGCCGCCAGTCCGG
>NZ_HF571038.1:1263043-1301275 GCF_001046875.1 Nostocoides jenkinsii Ben 74 | reverse complement strand
GGGTTGATCCACCCATTTTCTGATTCGACGTCTCGCTCCAACCTTTGATTACCGCCGCACGACGCGCCGGTTATTTCAAAGGAAGGAGCAGGCCATGCACTGGTTTGGCTGGATCATCACGAGTCGCGGCTGAGATATGCCAGATCGACTGCGCTGGGGCGGACCGATACTCCGCCCCAGCGCGGCCTCGACTCAAGAGTCGATCACGTGGAACCTATCTCCACAACCATCGAATTCCGTAGGCGAGTCCAAGCTGCAAGCCAAAAAATTCTCGACTTATCGTTGTATTCTCCGAGAGATCGAACTCCAGGTCGGTCGCGGCTGGCTCCTCATCCAGGAGCCGCAAGGGGTAGACGCCGTGAAGCTCCCACACCCGGCGCCCCACGGGGGGTTCACCGAAGTGCACGGTGGTCCGCAGCGCACGAGTTGGACGATAGGCCGAAAACACTGTATAGGGCAGTAGCCATTCGCGTGAGTCGATGGTG
Organism: Nostocoides jenkinsii Ben 74; assembly: GCF_001046875.1. Taxonomy (GTDB): domain Bacteria; phylum Actinomycetota; class Actinomycetes; order Actinomycetales; family Dermatophilaceae; genus Nostocoides_A; species Nostocoides_A jenkinsii. The sequence goes on along the minus strand of NZ_HF571038.1, from coordinate 1,300,790 downwards.
ATCTCTATACCAATGGCCTGTGCGACACCGGCCTCAGTCGTTTGATCGAGCCGGACCCCATAGCGCCAGACGCGCTCGCCTTCGCGAGCGAAATAGGCGAGATCGCCGCCCTGAGTGACGCGAATTGTCGGCTCGGGCGCATCGGGATGTGGCGGCGGCATACTGAACTGTTCGTCCGCCACCGTTAACCCCCCTTGCGTCGGTACCGCGAGCTTGCGGGCATGGAGAATTGGGTGCGGCCCTCGCAAATCAGTCTCGGCTTCAAACTCCTCGATGTACCACGCATTCCCCGTTTCACCCCGGCTGCGAGAGCCCCGCAGCAGCATCGTGGCGACTCCTCGATTGGCTTCCGCCAGGCGACGCCGGACAGTGCGCCCGTCGCGCTGAAGCTCCGCTCCGGCCCGCTCAATGCGGTCACCGAGCAACGGATCGGCCGCCTCCAACCCACTCGCAATGAGGAATACGGTGCGCAAATCCCCCGGAAGGGATTGCGCAGACGCCCGGAGGGCGGCCACCAGATTGTCGCGCATGACGTCCGCCGGGCTCTGCGGGTCGAGGTGGAGGGTCTCGCGTAGGACCGGGCCGATGGCCAGGGCTGGTCGCCGCAAACCACGACCTCGGTGCAATGCGGCAAGCTCCCGCTCCAGTGCGCTCATGTCCGTCACAACCGGCATTGTGCTGCTCTTCATTTGACTTGCCAATGGCCACGTCAAGTGACGGTCCGCGCCCGAGGAATTCGACTCAGGCCGGGCACGCTTCGGACACCCGGGCCAACCGGCTCGGCTCCGCGAGCTCCGGGGGGTCCTGGGAGTCCCGGCTCTCGGCCGACGCCTCGATTGGGTCGCCCGGAGCAATCGGCAGCACCTGGACGAGGAGGACGTCGTCGATGACCTCCATGCTCACCCGCGAGTCGTGCCCCAGGGCGAGCACGGCCGCATCGAACGCGCCTTCGGCAGATCCCTGATGGGTGACGACGATGCGCCCGGGCACCTTGGCGGCGGACGACAGGTCATCGAGCTGACTGATCGGCGCCGCGGTAGCCCGAACAGCGCTTGGGGCGCGCAAGATCGGAAGTAGCACGCCAAGCAGGTCCCGCAAGGTGACCAGAGTGGCGTCGGCGGCGCCCTTGCCAACAGCGAGGTCGACGCGGATGCCCCGCGAACGCGCCTGGTCAAGCGCCGCGACAAGGTCTTGGTCAAGCAGCCTCCGGGCCACCAGTTGGTCGCGGACGGCCGCCTCGAGTCGCAAGCACTGACGGCGGTCCTCTTCCGACAGCATGCCGCCTTCGCCAATGCGTCGCAGCATCGGCAGGCAGGCGGATCCCAACTCCCGATTGCGTAGGCGCACTTCCTCCACGCGTGCTTCGCGGGCCAGTTCGTCGACCCGGAGACGGTAGGCCATTCTGGCCACCTGATTCATTGAGGTGGCGGCCAGGTCCAACCCGCGCCGAAGCAGGAGGCCCAGGATCGCGCAGACCACGAGCTGCGTTGCCGCACTAAGAACGGCGCTGCCCGCAGCATTCCCAGCGACCACCAGGAACGTGAGGGTCATGGCCGCGGGAATCACGATCGCCGTCACGATGCCCCCGAACGCACTGTGCCGAAAGGCGATCAACGCGATCACGCCGTCGAGGGCGCCCACGAACCAGAGCCGCCAGTCGTGGATCGCCGGTTCACGGACATTGGCGCTCAGGCAAACGACAAGGGCGACCAGCAGCAACGAGGAACTCACCCACGTTGACCTGCGCTGGGGGCCCCTCCACGTCCACAGCAGCAGGCCCAGTATGACGGCCACCCCTGCGTAATCAAGCGCCGGAAGCCGGACCGCGTCGAGGTACTGAAAGCCGATGGCGGCATGTATGCCGATCGCCACCACTGCCATGACGAGGAGGGGCGCGAACGCCGAGACGCGCCATGGCGTGATCGGTACCTCACCGGCCCTCGCCACCGGTCGAGCAGTCAGGCTGACGGTGGTCCCCCGTCCCGGCGCTGACTCGATCTCGGCGTCGCCCCCGACTGCCCTGAGTCGGCCCTGGATACTGGTCGAAATGCCCGCTCGGCGTGGGCTGCGTTGCGCGAGATCAAAGCCGCGACCCTCATCCCGGATCACGACCTTCATCAGCCGCGGGTTAAAAAAGGCCTGAATGTGAGCCTGCGTCTGTCCAGAGTGTCGGGCGACATTTGACAACGCTTCCGCGGTGGCGGTGAAGATCGCGTCCGACACCCACGTCTGCCGCGGCATACCTCGGACCTGCAGGACAAGGTCAAGCCCAAGCCGTCGGGCAACGTCGCGGACACGGCTCGGCCAGTCATCGCCGCCGGACACTGAATCGACCCCTCCTGAGTCGTATGCCGTGACCGCCTCTGCCGCGAGATGCCGAGCCGCGTTGTCGTCGAGACCTCGCCCGGCGATCAGGAGCCCCCCGATGACGGCATCGTGGACGATGCTGTCGAAGCGGCCACGCTCGATATCGGCCTGCCGACTCTGCGCGGCAAGCGCTTGCAGTTGCCATAGCTCATCTGTCGCCAACGCCACCGACGCGCTGGCGCGCCGAATCAACACCACAGCTAGTGCTGCGGCCAGGCCAGTGACCGCCAGCAGGGCACCTTCGAGAACGCCTTGCAAGACGCTTGTCTGCTCGGCTCGAATGAGCGCGGTGGCGACCCCGGCCAGCACGGCAGTTGTGGCACCGGCGAAGGCGCCGAAGGAAATCGACGCACAGACGCCGCCGATGACAAGCACGTGCGTTAGGGGTGAGTATTCGCTGGTGGGATGCGTGGGTCCCAGGAACGGATAGGCGACATAGCACCCGAGCGAGATGATGGAGATGAGTCGCATGGGCAGCAGCGCCGTCGTGGTCGCCGCCACCACCAGGGACCAAACCCCCAGCGCGAGATAGGTCAGCAGAATCACGACCATCGCGAGGCCCGGGAAGATGCCCCACAGAAGCGCCACGTTGACCAGGCCGACACCGGACCCGAGGATGACCGACAGGGCCGCCGCCCGCGTCAGGGCCGCCTGCAGATTACGCCGTGCACGCGACATGGCCGCCACGCACCGGGGAACTCAACGCCGAACGGACGCCACGACAGATCGTCACCGAGACCACTCCACGGCACGCCACCTCCACCGGCCCGAAAGAAGGACTTGACACAGAGGTCAGCCTCAGGACGAGGGGGCGTAGCTGGAATAGCTCAGCTGCTTACTGTCAGCAAACTGTCAAAAGCGTGTGAACTCTCTGAGCGTGCGAGTGGTCCGGCTCACTAGCCGACGAAGGCCCGTGCGTTGCGGAACATCCGCAGCCACGGGCTTTCCTGCTCCACCGGCCCGTCGGTCCACGACATCTGCACGTTGCGCTGGACCCGCTCGGGGTGCGGCATCATCGCGGTGAACCGGCCGTCGGGGGTCGTCACCGCGGTGAGCCCGTCGGGCGAGCCGTTGGGGTTCGCGGGATAGGTCGTCGCGACCGCGCCACTGGCATCGGCGAACCGCAGCGCCCGCAGCACGGACGAGGCGTCCCCGCGCACGCTGAAGTCGGCAAAGCCCTCGCCATGGGCCACGGCGATCGGGAGGCGACTGCTCGCCATACCGGAGAAGAAGATGGAGGGGCTGTCGAGGACCTCGACCTGGGTGAGGCGGGCCTCGTATTGCTCCGAGAGGTTTCGCGTGAACCGCGGCCAGGCGGCGGCGCCCGGGATGAGGTCGGCGAGCGCGGCGAACATCTGGCAGCCGTTGCAGATGCCGAGCCCGAAGGTGTCCGGGCGGGCGAAGAAGGTCGCGAACGCCTCGGTGAGTTCGGGGTGGAAGAGCACCGAGCGAGCCCAGCCTTCACCGGCGCCGAGCGTGTCGCCATACGAGAAACCACCGCAGGCGACCAGGCCGGTGACGTCGCTCAGGTCCGCGCGCCCGGCCATCAGGTCAGTCATGTGGATGTCGTATGCCGCGAACCCGGCCCGGTCGAAGGCGAAGGCCGTCTCGACATGGCTATTGACCCCCTGCTCGCGCAGGATCGCGACCTTCGGTCGCAGGCCGCGATGGAGGTAGGGAGCCGCGATGTCAACGCCGGGATCGAAGGCGGGGACGACGGCCAGGGCCGTCGCAGGGTCGCCGACGCGCCCGACCGCCGCGTGCTCCTCATCGGCGGTCGCCGGGTTGTCGCGCAGGGCGCTGATTCGCCAGGACACTTCGTCCCAGGCGAGGGCGAGGTCGCCCACGGCCTCGTCCAGCAACACAGCCTCCCCCGACCGAACCCGCACGCGCAGAACATCATTCGGCGCACCGACGACCGTCGTCAGGTCGGCCAACCCGTGCTCGGCGAGAATCGCGAGGGCAGCGTCGAGCGATGCGCCGGGCACGGCCACGACCGCCCCAAGCTCCTCGGCAAAGAGCGCCGCGACCGCCGACTCCCCGAGCGCGGCCACGTCCAGGTCCAGCCCCAGCCCACTGGCAAACGCCAGCTCGCACGCCGTCGCCCACAGGCCGCCATCGGAACGATCGTGATAAGCCGACAACAATCCGTTGTCGCGCAACGCATTCACGCCGTGGACCAGCGCGACGAGCCGCGCCGGATCGTCCAAGTCGGGCACGGTCTCACCGAACTGCCCATGCACCTGAGCCAGGATCGAGCCCCCCAACCGATTGCGCCGACCGCCGAGGTCGATCAGCAGCAGCCGGTCGCCCGCGCCGACCTGGGGCGTCCGGGTCCCGCGTACGTCATCGAGCGTCGCGAACGCCGTGACCACGAGCGACACCGGCGAGGTCACCTGGCGCGCGACGCCAGTGCCGGCGTCCGTCCAGCGCGTGCGCATCGACAGCGAGTCCTTGCCGACGGGGATGCCGATGCCGAGGGCCGGACACAACTCCATCGCCACGGCCGCGACCGTGTCATAGAGCGCGGCGTCTTCCCCGGGCTCGCCGCAGGCGGCCATCCAGTTGCAGGACAACTTGATTCGCGCGAGGTCGATGGGCGCAGCCAGCAGATTCGTGAGGGCTTCGCCCACCGCCATCCGCCCCGACGCCGGGGCGTCGAGGGCCGCGAGCGGGGTCCGCTCACCCGTGGCCATCGCCTCACCCTCGAAGCCGAAGTGGTCGGCCAGCGTCACCGCGACATCGGCGACCGGGACCTGCCAGTGCCCGACCATCTGGTCACGATGGGTCAGCCCGCCGACCGTCCGGTCGGCGATGGTGATCAGGAACCGCTTGCTCGCGACACTCGGGTGCCGCAACACGGCGTATGCCGCGTCCCGCACCTCGACCTCGCCCGCCGCCCGGTCCGTCCCGAAATCGTCGCCTGTCCACCGCGCCCGGGCAACGTCCCGGATCATCCGCGGCGGCTTGCCGAGCAGCACCTCCATCGGCATGTCGACGGCGAACTCCTCGCCCGGCTCGCCCTCGGTGTCGAAGCTCAACCGCAGCAGCCCGTCGTCGCGGGCGGTGCCGACCACGGCATACGGGCAGCGCTCCCGCTCGGCCATCCGGGCGAACCGCGGGAAATCGTCCGGGGCGATGGCCAGGACGTAGCGCTCCTGGCTCTCGTTGGACCACTGCTCCTTCGGCGACAAGCCGCTCTCGTCGAGCGGGATGCTGAGGAGTTCAAACCGGGCGCCGAGGCCCGCGTCGTCCACGAGCTCGGGGAAGGCGTTGGACAGGCCGCCGGCCCCCACATCGTGGATCGCCAGGATCGGGTTAGCGGCGCCGAGGGACCAGCAGTGGTTGATGACTTCCTGGGCCCGCCGCTCCATCTCCGGGTTGCCACGCTGCACCGAATCGAAGTCCAGCGCAGCGGCATTCGTCCCGGCGGCCATCGACGACGCCGCCCCGCCCCCCATCCCGATCCGCATGCCCGGCCCGCCGAGTTGGATCAGCAGCGACCCAGCGGGGAAGGCGATCTTGGCCGTCTGATCGGCGTCGATCGTCCCCAATCCCCCGGCGCTCATGATCGGCTTGTGATAGCCCCGCGCAACCCCGCCGACTCTCTGCTCGAAGACGCGGAAGAACCCACCGAGACCCGGCCGGCCGAACTCATTGTTGAACGCCGCCGCCCCGATCGGCCCGTCGAGCATGATTTCCAGGGGCGTGGCGAGGTGCGCCGGCGCGGCGGCGTCCTCGCGCTCCCACGGCTCGAAGGTCCCGGGAAGCCGCAGGTTCGACACGGCGAATCCGGTCAGCCCCGCCTTGGGTTGTGAGCCGCGCCCCGTCGCCCCCTCGTCACGGATCTCCCCACCCGCCCCCGTGGCCGCCCCGGGGAAGGGAGAAATCGCCGTGGGGTGGTTGTGGGTCTCCACCTTCATCAGGACGTGGACGTCGCCGGGCCGCGCGGCATACGGACTCGGTCCCTCGGGGTTGCCTTCGGGGAGCCAACGTGAGCGCGCGGATCCCTGCATGATCGAGGCGTTGTCCTTGTAGGCGACGATCGTGCCGGCACCGGCCACCTCCTCGGTGTGCCGGATCATCCCGAACAGCGACCGCGATTGCGGCTGCCCATCGATGACGAAGTCGGCGTTGAAGATCTTGTGCCGGCAGTGCTCGGAGTTCGCCTGGGCAAACATGGTGAGCTCGACATCCGTGGGATTGCGCCCGAGCCCGGTGAAGGCATCGACGAGATAGTCGACCTCGTCCTCCGACAACGCGAGTCCGTATGCCGCATTCGCCGCCACCAGCGCGGCCCGCCCCTCCCCGAGGACATCCACGTGCTCCATCGGCGCGGCCTCGCGCGTCGCGAACAGTGCCTGGGCGTCATCCAGGCTGGGCAGGGCCGTCTCGGTCATCCGGTCGTGGAGGATGTCGGCGCAGGCCGCCCATTGCTCGGGCGTCAATTCGTCGCCGGTCAGGATGAACTCGGTGACGCGCTCGATCCGGCGGACGTCCACCCCGCAACTGCGGGCGATGTCGGTGGCCTTGCTCGCCCAGGGCGAGATGGTGCCGAGCCGGGGAGTGACGACGACGAGGGTTCCGACGGAGGCGGGGGGCCCGGCATACGCGGGTCCATAGGTGAGCAGTCGCCCGAGGGTGGCGGCGAGTTCCGGAGTGGGCGTCTCGTCGGTGGCGACGACGTGGACGTGGCGCGCGTGGACCGCCGCGACGCGCGGGGCTACCGCTTGAACGCGGGCCAGGAGGGCTGCGGCGCGGAAGGCGGAGAGGGCCGAGCCGCCCTCGAACGTCGACAAACTCACAGCGTGCGAAGACACCGGGTTGCTCCTTGTCCCGTCCGGGTGGGGTCGCTCGATTCTCTCAGCCTCCGCCGATGCCCTCGACCCGGGCGCCTATCGTGGACGTATGACCGCGCTTCGCCCCGCCGCCGATATCGCCACCGCCCCGCTGGTCGCCCTCGGGTTGGCGGGCGGGTATCTCGTCGCCCGGGAGACGGGCATCCGCCCGCTCGGCGGGGTGCTGCTGGCCGCCGCGGGGTTGTATGCGGGGCGCACCTGGCTCGATCGCAATGGTCCGGCCGTCGCGGGCGGGTTGGGCGCGCTCTATCTTCTGGCGTTCGGGGCGTCGCATCCGCTGGCGAAGCAGGTGGGCGCGTGGCCAGCCGTCGGGGTGGTCACCGCGGTGGCCGCGGGCGCTGCGTATGCCGCGTCGGACCGTCGCCGCTGATGGGGCGCCCGACGCGCTGGGCGACGGATACGAAGCCGGGTCACTCGCAGTGGTATGTCGAGCGGTTCCGGCAGATGGCGGCCGACGGCGAGGACCTTGTTGGCGAGGCACGCCTGGTCGACGCGATGGTGCCGCGGGGCGCGCGCATCCTCGATGCGGGTTGCGGGCCGGGCCGGCACGGCGCCTACCTGCACGCGGTTGGGCACACCGTTATCGGGGTGGACGCGGATGAGGAACTGATCGAGGCCTCCAAGGCCGACCATCCGGGGCCCACCTGGCTGGTTGGCGACCTGAGCGAGCTGGATCTCCGCGCCTCCGGGATCACCGAGCCCTTCGACGCCATCCTGATGGCGGGCAATGTGATCGTCTTCGTTGCCCCAGGGACGGAGGTCGACGTCCTTCGCGGCCTCGCCGGGCATTTGGCTCCCGACGGATTCGTGGTGACGGGCTTCCACACCGACCGTGAACTCAGCGTCGCCGACTTCGACGCCGCCGTGGCCGCCAGCGGGTTGCGCATCGAGCACCGGTTCGCAACCTGGGATCTGCGGGCCTGGCACGAGGAGGCCGGCTTCGCCGTCACCGTCCTGCGCCACGCCTGATTCCGCACCCCTGATCCCGCACCCCTGATCCCGCCCCCCTGATCCCGCCAGACCAACCCGCCCGGCGACGTCCCGCCGGACGCAATAACCTGGCCGCCACCCCGACACGGACGCAATAACCGGTGGCGGACGCAATAGCTATTGCGTCCGCCACCGGTTATTGCGTCCGCGGGGGCCGGGAGCTCAGGGGTCAGACGACCCGGATCGCGACCGACAGCTCGAGGCTCTCGCCCGGGGCGAGCAGGGGCGGCCCGGCGGGGTCGTTGAAGGCGTTCGGACCACAGGTCATCGGCTCGATGGCGACCGCGCGGCGGTGCCAGCCGTGCGGCATACCGTCGCCGGTGTACACCTGCACCCAGCCACCGGTCTCACCCCAGGTCACCTCGATCCCGTGGCCGACGTCATCGACGAGAGCGGCCCGGTGGACCGCCAGGTCCGTGAACGCATTGTCAAAACTCTTGCCCCGCAACCCAATCGGCGCCTCGACCCCGTCGAACGCAACGCGTTCTCCCGGAATGAGCCGCGGCCCATCCACCCCACGAATCATGCCCGCCGGCATCACCACATGCCAGTCATCAGCCACCCCGGCCGGCAACACGAAATACGGATGAACCCCCAGACCCACCGGCGCCGAGTCCGCCGAATCATTCCGCGCCGAGACCTGCCACCCCAACCCCGCGTCGGCATCAAGCCGATAGGTCACCGTGAGAGTGAGCGCCCACGGATACCAGGGCTGCGGCACACTCTGCAGCCGCCACGAGCACCGATCCGCACCGACCTCCCCACCCTGCCACCGATCCCAACACACCAACCCATGCAGGGCGTGACCGCGCTCCGGCTCGGTATGCGGCAGCAGAAACTCCACCCCATCAATCGCGTAGCGCCCATCAACCACGCGATTAGGCCACGGCGCCAGCACGGACCCGCGATAGGCCGCGCGAATCTCATCCTCACCAAAACCCGACACCAGCGATCGGCCGCGATAGGTCAGATCCCGCAGCCCACCTCCGACTTCCGTCGACGTCGCGGCGTAATCCCCCGCCTCGATCCGCACCTGCCGTCCCGTTGGCGTCATCGCGCCATCATGGCGCACCGCTCACAGCCGCGGATCGACCGGCTCCGACTCGAGGGCGAGCACCGCAAAGACCGCCTCATGGATGCGCCACAACGGCTCGCCAGCGACGAATCGGCGCAGCGACTCCAACCCGAGCGCGTACTCCCGCGTCGCCAGCGACCGCTTATGCGTCAGGTTGCGATCGCGAAGGCGGTCGAGATGGCTCAGGTACTCCGGGCCGTACACGAGGCGCAGGTAGTCCGGACCCCGCACCTTCATCCCCGGCTGGACAAGCCGCCGCTTGGCATCCCACGAGAGATTGGCGGCCGGCTTGACCACCATCCCCTCACCGCCGTCCCCGACGAGATCGAGCCACCACTGCGTGCCCGCGGCCCGCGAGGCCTCGTCGTCCAGGTCGACGAAGAGCCGTCGCGTCGGCCGTAGGACCCCGGGATCGGCGGCCACGATCCGGTCGATCAGGGCCAGATGCCAGGCGTGGGGCCGCTCCTCATACGTCCCGCCCGCGCCCGCGAGAATCTGGAAGGGCGCGAGCTGCACCCCATCCAAACCCGACACGGGCCACACATACCTTCTGTATGCCGCGCTGAAGGCCGCCGCATCCTCGGCTCGCCGAGCCGTGGACTCGCGCAGGCGGGCCACGTCGAGACCGCGCGCCGCGGCCAGGTCGAGCGCGCCACCGGCCGCCGCCAAGCCCGCCCGGGCCGCGGCCCCGACAGCGGCGAACTGCTCCTGCAACAACCCGACCGCCTTCAGGGACCACGGCAACAACTCCGCATCCAGGATCAGCCAGTCGGTCTCAAGTTCGTCGAAAACACCGGCGGCCGTGACCGCCGCGGCCAGGCGGTCGAGGAAGGCCGCCGTGGTCGGCTCATCAAAGAAGGCACGCCCGGTCCGGGTGTATGCCGCGCCCTCCTCCCCATCCCGGCGCACGTGCACCACGGCCCGGCTGCCCATGTGCTTCTCCTGGCACACGACCTCGCGGACGCCGGCCGCGGCATACGCACTCCAGGCCTGGTCGGGGTGCTCCAGGAAGCCCTCCCGGGTCGATGCGGGCACCGGCGACATGGTCGGCGGGAGGTAGGCGAGCTTGCCCGGCGGGAGGGCGAAGCGACTCATCACTTCGAGGGCGCCGGCGGCCTGCTCGGGGCGGACCGACACCCGCGGGATGGTCGAGGTCTCGATGCTGTGCGCACCCAGCACGTCCTCGAGGTCGAGTTGGCCGTCCCGCCGCGCCGGACTCGCCTCGGGGGCGGGGGCGAGCGGCTTGACCGGCTCGTACCAGACGCGCTCGGCCGGCACCTGCACCGTCTCCCGCTCGGGGTAGCGCAGCGCCGACAAATGACCGCCGAAAACGCAGCCGGTATCCAGACACAGCGTGTTGTTGACCCAGTCGAGCGTCGGCGTAGGGGTGTGGCCATAGAGCACCACCGCCCGCCCGCGGTAGTCCTCCGCCCACGGCAGACGCACCGGCAAACCGTACTCATCGGACTCGCCGGTGGTATCGCCATACAAGGAAAAGGCACGGACGCGCCCGCTCGCGCGACCGTGGTAGGCCTCCTTCAAACCCGCATGGGCGACAACGAGATTGCCGTCGTCGAGGACGAGGTGGGCCACCAGTTCCCGACACCACTCCCGGGCATCGTCACGAAACTCCTCGCTCTCCCGGGCCAGTTGGCTCAGCGTGAGTTCGAGACCGTGCCGGAGGCTGACATTGGTCCCGTCGAGCGCCCGGATCAACTTTTGCTCGTGATTTCCCGGTATGGCGATCGCGTGCCCCGCCCGCGTCATCCCCATCGCCAGGCGCAACACGCCGGGCGAATCGGGGCCACGGTCGACCAGGTCCCCGAGGAAGATGGCCGTGCGGCCGTCCGGGTGCTCGGCGTCGACCGCGCGGCCGACGTCGTCACGGATGATGCGGTAGCCGAGGCGGTCGAGCAGGGTGAGCAACTCGCTGAGGCAGCCGTGGACGTCGCCGATGGCGTCGAACGGGCCGTGGAGGTCGCGGCGGTCGTTGAGTAGCGGGGTGCGCACGATCTCGACGTCGGCGATTTCTTGCTCGCTGTCGAGGAGGTAGACATTGCGGAAGCCCTCCTTGCGCAGCGCCCCGACGCCGCGCGGCACCTGCGCGCGTTGTCGGCGAATGACGTCGACGCCGAACGGCCGATCCGTGCGCGCCTGATGGCGTTGGATGGCGACCTGGGTCGGCACGTCGAGGACGAGCGCCGAGGGAAGGACGTCGTGCTCCTTGGCCAAGGCGATGAGGCTGGCTCGGGCAGACCGGGTCAGGTTCGTGGCATCGACGACGGTGAACCGCCCCCGCGCCAGGCGCACGCCGACGATATGGTGCAGCAGGTCGAAGGCCGCCGTGCTGGCCGACTGGTCGTTGACGTCGTCGGCAACCAGGCCGCGGCAGTAGTCGCTCGACACGGTTTCAAATGGGCCGAAGTGCGTCGCGGCGAAGGTCGACTTGCCCGAGCCGGTCGTGCCGATCAGGACGACCAAACCCATCATGGGGAGGCGGATCGTGGTCATGATCGCTCCGTCCGAGTGAAGATCGCGAGTTGGGTCGGCGAGCCGACCTCGGGGTCGTCGTCGCCGACGGGGCGCAGGGTCACGGCATACGTATGATCGGCGGCGACCCGCGCGGCCCACGCAGCGAATTCCGCTCTGTTCCACTCGAATCGGTGATCCGGGTGGCGCATCGCGCCGGGCGCGAGGCCGGGATAGCGCACGTTGTAGTCCGCATTCGGGGTCGTCACGACGACATGCTGGGGGCGGGCTTCGGCGAAGACGCTGTGCTCCAGATCGGGCAGCCGATCGGGGTCGAGGTGCTCTATGACCTCCATGAGCACGATTGCGTCCATCCCGGCGAGGCGCGCATCGCGATAGGTCGCCGAGGACTGGATGAGCTGGAGGCGGGCGCGCTGGGCGTCCGGCATCCGGTGGAGTTGCAGGCGTTTGGTCGCGACCGCGAGCGCCGATGCGGACACATCGGCGCCGATGATCTCGGTGAAACTCGCGTCCTTGATGAGGTCGCGCAGCAAGGCGCCCTGGCCGCAGCCGAGGTCGACGATCCGGTGCGCGCCCACCTCGTGCAGCACCGCAACGACAGCCTCGGCACGGAGCCGGGCGAGCGGTGGCGTGGGGGTGTCTTCGTCGTCCGCGGGGGCCTCGGTGGCGCCGTCGAGCTCGGCCAGCCGGGCCATGACCTCATCCACGTATGGCCGTTGGCGGGCCAGATAGCGGCTGACGATCCAGTCCTTGAGCGGGTGGTCGGCCAGCCACGTCCCGCCCCGGCGCAGGAGCTTGTCGACTTCGTCCTCGTTGACCCAGTAGTGCTTGTCGCCATCGAGGACCGGGATCAGGACATAAAGGTGGCTCAGGGCATCCGCGACGCGCATCGCACCGGTGAGGCGCAGATCGACATAGCGCGAATCCCCCCACTCCGGCAGTGCGGGATCGAGCACGATCGGCGTCGCCTCGACCAGCCACCCGAGCGGCTCGAAGAGATCGCGCGCGCGCTCCGGGCCCCCCGGGCAGGGCAGGACGGGGAGGTGGATCTCCAGGGGCAGGTCCGTGTTGGCGAGGTCTTCGTGTCCGACGCACACCCCGCGCAGTGCCGTGGAAAACACCTTGCTGAGAGCGACGGCGAGGAGGGAGGACGCGGCATACGGACGGTCGTTGAGGTAGCCAGCCAGGACCCGCCGATCCGCCCCGCGACCAGCCCGCGCCAACTCGATCGGGTCCAGTTCCAGGAGCAAGGCGACCGTGCAGCGCTCGTCGGTAGCTTCGGGATAGAACACGTGCGCCTGCCCGGACGGCAGGTCGAAACTCTGCACCCGAGAGGGATTCTTGTGCAGCAGGTATCCCAGATCGCTGGCGCTGGGCGCGGTCGAGGTGAGGGTCAGCAGCACATGCTCAGTCTCTCGCGTATGCCGTGCGCGTCACCACCGTATTCGGCTGCGTTGTGATCCGGGGCGTGATCCGGCGAGGTGGGTTCAGGCGAGGCGCTCGATGATCATCGCCATCCCCTGGCCACCGCCGACGCACATCGTCTCCAGCCCAATCTGCTTGTTGTGGAAAACAAGTGAGTTGACCAGGGTGGAGGTGATGCGGGCGCCGGTCATGCCGAAGGGGTGGCCGACAGCAATGGCGCCGCCGTTGACGTTGAGCTTCTCCAGCGGTATGCCGAGTTGCTGCGCCGAGCCGAGTGCCTGGACCGCGAACGCCTCGTTGATTTCGGCGAGGTCGATGTCGTCGATCGTCATACCGGCCAGGGCGAGGGCCTTGCGGGTCGCCTCGACCGGGCCGAGACCCATGATCTCGGGCGAGAGGCCGGAGACGCCGGTGGAGATGATGCGGGCGAGCGGGGTGAGGCCGAGGTCCTTGGCCCGGGTGTCACTCATGATGACAACCGCGGCGGCGCCGTCGTTGAGCGGGCAGGCGTTGCCGGCGGTGATGGTGCCGTCGGGGCGGAATACCGGGGACAGCTGGGATACGCCTTCGAGCGTGACGCCAGGGCGAGGCCCGTCGTCCTTGCTGACGACCGTGCCGCTGGGGGTGGTGACCGGCACGATGTCGGTGGCCCAGAAGCCGTTGGCGATGGCGGCCTCGGCGAGGTTCTGGCTACGGACGCCGAAGGCATCCTGCTCCTGACGGCTCATACCGATGACCTGGGCGACATTCTCGGCGGTTTGGCCCATGGCGATGTAGACGTCGGGGAGGTCGCCGGCGTCCCTGGGGTCGGTCCAGGCGGGGGCCCCGCCGGTGGCTCGCTGCGCCGAGCGGGCACTCGCGGCGGCGAAGCGGGGATTCTGGGCGCCGCCGTCGGCGAAGCCACCCGCGAAGCGACTGACCGTTTCGACCCCGGCGGAGACGAAGGCGTGGCCCTCGCCGGCCTTGATGGCGTGGAAGGCCATCCGGGTGGTTTGCAGTGAGGAGGAGCAGTAGCGGTTGACGGTCACGCCGGGCACCCCATCGAGTCCGGCGAGCACCGCCACGACGCGGGCCATGTTGAAGCCGCCCTCACCGGCGGGTTGACCGCAGCCGAGCATCAAGTCGTCGAGCGTCGCCGGGTCGAGGGCGGGCACCTTGGCCAGGGCCTCGCGCACCATCAACGCGGCGAGGTCGTCCGGACGGAACTCCACCAGCGAGCCCTTCATCGCCCGACCGATCGGGGAACGGGCAACACTGACGATGACGGCCTCGGGCATGAGACACCTTCCGGTTGGGGGCTCGGGCAGCGGCCCGGGCACTCCTGGCGCGCGCTGACCGACGCACTTCGGCGTTCTTAGGATGACGGCACCATCCTCACCCGACTCGACGCCCGGGAGCCATGCCTGGGCGGGCGGAGCTGACATGACACGCGTCACGCCGACACCTTCCCCGACTGCCTCGCCGGACCTCTCCCCGACTCCTGCGCCGGGACCACTGGCTGGCTTGCGGGTGCTGGAGTTCGCCTCCCTGGGACCCGGCCCGCACGCGTGCATGATGCTGGCCGACCTGGGCGCGGATGTCGTCCGGCTGGAGCGAGGCGCCACCGCGTTATCGGTTCACGGATCGCATCCCGACCACTTGTTGCGCGGTCGCCGCTCGGTGTCGGTGGACCTGAAGGATGCGGCCGATCTCGACCTCGCCCTCGGGTTGGCCGATGCCGCCGATGTCGTCGTCGAGGGGCTGCGCCCGGGGGTGATGGAGCGGCTGGGGCTCGGGCCGGACGTCCTGCTCACCCGCAATCCCCGCCTGGTTTATGCGCGGATGACCGGCTGGGGTCAGACCGGTCCCCGGGCTCAGGAGGCGGGCCACGACCTCAACTACATCGCGCTGACCGGGGCGTTGGCGGCGATCGCCCGGCCGGGGCAGCCGCCGACCGTGCCACTCAATCTCATCGGCGACTTCGGCGGCGGCTCGATGCTCTGCCTCGTGGGCATCCTCTCGGCCCTGTGGGAGCGGGAGCGCTCGGGCCTCGGTCAGGTCGTCGATGCGGCGATGGTCGACGGCGTCGCCAGCCTGATGCAGTTGATCTGGGCGTTGCGCGGGAGCGGTCAGTGGCGCGATGAGCCCGCCGCGAATCTCCTTGATGGCGCGGCGCCGTTCTATGACGTCTACCCGTGTGCCGGAGGGGGATTCATCGCCGTCGGGGCGCTGGAGCCGGCGTTCTATGCGCAGCTCCTCGCCGGACTCGGGCTCGACCCTTCGACGCTTCCCGCGCAGTATGACCGTGCCGGCTGGCCCACCCTCCGGTCCGCCATCGCCGCCCGCTTCGGCGAGCGAACCCGGGAGGAGTGGACCGCCGTGTTCTCCGGGACCGACGCCTGTGTGACGCCCGTGCTGGGGCTGGCGGACGCGGCATACGACGAGCATGTGCAGGCTCGGGAGACCCTCGTCGAGGTGGACGGCGTCACCCAGGCCGCGCCAGCGCCCCGCTTCTCCCGCACCCCTGCCCGTATGCCGCGCCCTCCCCGCCCGACCGGCGCCGACCGCGCCGAGGTGGTCGCCGACTGGCTCGGCCAGTGAGCGGCGCGCTCACGTCACCCCGTTCCGCTCACGTCACCCTCTCTAGGGGGTGACGTGAGCGGAACGGGGTGACGTGGTCGGAAAGGGGTGACGTGGACCTCCATCGCTTCGGCGCCATCGCCTACCGCCGCCGCGGACCTCTTTCAACGCGGATTCCGCACCTGTGCACCCAAAGAGCGACGGATTCAGTGGCGGAATAGTCAAAGCGCCGCCGATACGCAACAATGGGGGCGGACAATCATGAGCCCCGGCGACGACGCCGGGTGAGGAGAGCACAATGAGCCAGCCGAGCAGCTCCATACCCAAGAATGACCCCGCGACGCGCCGGGTCATGCCGCTCAACCCGGCCCCGATCGACAAGGACAAGGCGGCGCGCCTGCTCGCCGCCGAGTGGGACCGATTCACCGCCTCGACGGGCAAGTCGGGCGAGCACAATGTCCGCGCCAGCAAGTCGCTGCCGCTGGGTGTGACGTCGTCCTTCCAGCACTGGGACCCCTACCCCATCTCGATCGCCTCGGCGCGGGGCGCGTGGCTCACCGATGTCGACGGTCGCCAGTTGCTCGACCTGTCGATGGGCTTCGGCGCGATGCTCGTCGGTCACCTCAATCCCGTTGTCGTGGAACGCGTTCAGCAGGCCCTCACCTCGACCGGCACGCTCTTCGTGACCCCGTCGCCGACGGCCACCGAGGTCGCGGAGCGCTTCCAGAAGCGCTTCGGCCTCGACATGCTGCGCTTCACCAACTCCGGCACCGAGTCGCTGATGTATGCCATCCGCGCTGCCCGCGCCTACACCCGCCGGAAGGCGATCGTGAAGATCGAGGGTGGCTACCACGGCGGGTATGACGCGATGCAGGTTTCCGTGAAGCCCGCCCTCGCCGACATCGGCCCCGGCGACGCACCCATCCCCGACGTCCCGTTCGACGTCGAGGCCGGGACCGTTTATGTGGTGCCCTACAACAACCTTGAGCGCCTCGGGGAGATCCTCGCGCAGCACGGATCCGAGATCGCGGCTGTCGTCATGGAGCCGGTCATCGAGAACCTCGCGATCGTGCTGCCGGACGAGGGCTACCTCGCCGGCGTGCGCGCGGCCTGTGACCAGCACGGCGTGCTGCTGATCTTCGACGAGGTCAAGACGGGTCTGACGGCCGGTGCGGCTGGCGCCGCCCAGCGCCTCGGGGTCAAGCCCGACCTCATCACGCTCGCCAAGAGCATCGGCGGCGGGCTTCCGCTGGCGGCCTTCGGCGGGACCAACGAGGTCATGCAGGTCGTGGTCGACGGCCGGATGGCGCACTTCGGCACCTACAACGGCAACCCGCTCGTAATGGCGGCGGCGCAGGCCGTCGACGACATCTGCACCGAGGACGCCCTCGACGCGGCAGAGAAGATCAACGTCGGCACGCTCGACCAGATCGACGGGATCATCGCCGAGTTCCAGCTCCCCGCGCACACGGTGTCGCTGGGCGTGAAGGGCTGCGTCACTTGGTCCACCACGCCGGTGCGCAACTACCGCGACTACAAGGCCACCGACTTCCAGCTGGCCGAGTTGTCCTGGCTATGGGGAGTCAACCGCGGCATCCTGACCCCGCCGGGACTGGACGAGCAGTGGCTGGTCTCGCTCGCCCATGCGGCCGTCGAGATGGACACCCTGGTCGAGCACTTCCGGGAGTTGGGCCAGGCCCTGCGCGGCTGACCCCGAGCCCCCGCCCCTCCGCGGACGTCGACAGGAGCAGTCAGATGGCGCAGCGACAAGAGATCGTTCTCATCGACGACGTGACCGGCCAAGACATCACTGACGACGGCGGCACGGTCCGGTTCTCGCTCGACGGGGTCGACTACGAAATCGACCTGGGCGCCGACACTGCTGCCCGATTGCGTTCCATCTTCCGGCCGTTCATCGAGGCGGGCCGGCGCGTCAGCGGTCGCCGTCAGGTCACGTCGCACGCCACCCCGACGGTGCCGACGAGGGCCGATCCCGAGCAACTTCGCGCGGCGCGGTCGTGGCTGCGCGGCCGCGGACATGAGGTCAGCAACCGCGGCCGGATCCCGGCCGACTTGATGGAGATCTATCTTTCGTCTGCCGGACGAGGCTGAGCGCGGCATACGCCTGCAAAAAGGAGGCGGCGGGCCGACTCGCTCCTGGCGACCACGAGGGGGAGGTCAGCAATCGTCAGGGAAGATGTCGAGTCGGCCCGCCGAAAACTCCGGTCGGGCACTGGGACCGGTGATCCAGGGCGACCAGGGAACTTCCCGAAGCCGCTCTCGATCTGCTCCCAACGATACCCCCTTAGGTATGCCGCGTCGAGAGCCTGCCGACTGTATCCCTCGTCACGTCGGGCCCACCACCAGAGGTCACGCAAGCGAAAGGAAAAGCTTCTCCAGCGCCTCGACGTCCATCTGCTGCCCCTCGGGATTGACCAGGCATTGTTTGAGCCCGACCGAGATGACGGCGAAGCCGGCGCGGTCCAGTGCCTTCGAGACCGCGGCGAGCTGGGTAACGATGTCCTGACAGTCCCGACCGGCCTCGATCATCTTGATCACACCCCCGATTTGCCCCTCGGCACGGCGTAGCCGCTTGACGACGCCCTCAAGTTGAGTGGGGTCGAGTTCCATCTGCGCTACTCCCGGTTGAAGATTCGAGTCGATGGTACCTCCACGGGTATGCCACACCCTCTCTGACCAGCCATTTTCTTCGCGCGCCCCGCGAACCTAGACATGGGCAAGTCGCGCTTGAGTGCCGCCCACTCGGCATAGGAACGCTTCTCGCTGAGCCAACCGCTGGTGAGCTTGTCTCCGACGACGGCTGGGCTGCTCGTCGGGGCGCTGGAATTGCGGGTGGCAGAGAGGTTTCGCCATAGACCCCGGCCGGCAATGGGCTCTGGTGAACCAGGCTGCCGCCCTGGGCGGCCAAATGGTCGGACCAGTTCTCCGCCATGTCGGACAGGGACGCCGACAAGGTCAGCAGCGGCACGCCGATGGCGGCGCGTCGCGCGTTCAGTTGCGCGAGCATCTCCGCGACGGCTGCCGCCCGATCCGTGCCAATGACCGCCACCAACGACTGGGTGCCGGAGTTATTTAGGGGTGTCGGTCGCCCGCACGACGAAGGTGCTCGACCCGGGTGCCGTCGGCGTGGACCCCGAGCCATTACGCCGGTTCGACGCGCCCCCAGGCCGTCAGCGCCGCCACATTGCGCACGACCAGTGACCCCTGCCACTCGCGCCGCGCCACCGCCCAGTCGTCGGGGAACCACCCACCCCAATCCCAGAACGGCTCCCACGAGCCGTCGGGCCGTTGGCTCGCGATCACCTGGTCCGCGGCCAGGTCGATCTGCGGGCGAACCAGCTCGGCGAGCGGGTGGTCGGGTGTCGGTGCGATCCACAGGGGATGGATGCCGTATGCCGCGAACTCCTCCTCTCGTTGCATGATCCGTTGCGGCAGAAAGGATTCCAGATAGGTCCGCCATGACTCGCGAACGCCCGACGGCACGGCCATCTCGCCGACCAGATGTGCCGCGGCGTCGTGCGCGTTCACCTCCTCCGCCGGAAATCCGGTGACCGCGAGCAGCAGCGCCTGCTCGGACAGGGCGTCCAGCAGAGCCTGGTCGACGCCTGCGCGGGCAGCCTCGGCGGGGGCGGCCGCGGCATACCGAAAAAGGTGGGCAGTGAGCGCGAGGCCGGGGTTCGCCAGGAAGCCGGCGAAGGTCTCCGCGAGCTGCCCGGCCTCGGCCTGGTCCCACCAGGGTGCGTGCGGTGACGACTGCGCGGCCGGCGGCAGGAACGGCCAGACAACTCGCCCGAGCGGATCTGCTTCGGCATGGTCGGCGAGCCAGCCACAGATCTCGGCGACGAGCGGGTGATCGCCGGGGGCACCGTGCATACGGAGGATGTCGAGGGCGGTGAGCGCCGCCAGGACGCTCGCCTCGGGAGTGCGTGCGTCCGGCTCCAGCGCCCCGCCGAACCCGCCACCATCGGCCCGAAAGGCCGTCAACTCCTCGACGACAGGCTCCAGAGGTCCACCGTCGACGACCTGCGCGAACCGGGCCCGCTCCAGCGGCCGACCATGCTCACCGACGAAGGCCCGGGCCCGATCCACCGCCTCACGACTCAACATCTCCATGGACCCGAGCCTAAGGATGACCACCGACAGCCGGGCCGCGGCATACGGTGAGGGCATGGCGCAGGGGTCAGAGGCAGCACTATCGCGACGCACGGCGCTGGCCGGGATCGCGGCCGGCGGGGGCACCGCCGTGGCCGGCGCGATCCTACTGAGCAACCAACGCCACGACGTGACCGGCGACCTCGGGCGTGGCTCCGGCACCGCCGCGGTGACCGTGTCCACGGGGCGCGTCCATACGCTCACCAAACTCACCTCCCCAACGGCCCCGTATGCCGCGAGCCGCGCCCTCTTTTCCACCGCCGATGTCGTCGTGGTCGCCGATCCCGGGTCGCCCCAGTTCGCCGCCGCGGTCGCCCAGGCGCGAGCGATGGGCGTCCCGCTCCTCCCGGGCGGGGCGCCCCTGCGCGCCGAACTCGACCGCCTGCGGGTGCGGGCGGTCGTCGACTTCACGGCGGGGGCCGCTCAGATCGGGGATCGGCCCTTGCTCTCCCCGGGAGGAGACCAGGGCGAACTGCTCGCGGGCTTCCCGGCGAAGCGCACGGGATCGACCGTCGTGCTGACGACCGGTGACGAGCTGCCCGAGCCGCTCGCAACGCTGGTGGCGGCGGCCGGAGCGACCCTGCTGTCGGCACCGGGTGGCGACCCGCGGCGCAGTGTCAAGACGATCGCCGGATTGCGCGAGGCGCCGACGGCGACGGTTTTGGGGGTCGGCACACGCTTCACCGACGTCAAACGCCTGGCCCGGCGCGTGCGCACGGTCCGAACGGTCCCGCTGCTGCCCGACGGGGGCATCCTGCCGCTGCACCGTCGCCGGATGATCGCGCTGTATGGCAGTCCGCTGACCCCCAGCCTCGGCATGCTCGGGGAGCAAGACGCCCAGGCGTCGGTGGCCCGGGTGACGGCGCTTACGCAGGAGTACCGCACGGTCCTCGAGAGCGACGCCGTCTTCCCCGCCTTCGAATTAATCGCCACTGTCGCTGCCGCCGCCCCTGGGGCCGACGGGACCTATTCCGCCCCAACCGATCCCGCCGATCTCCTGCCCTGGATCGAGGTCGCCGAGCACAGCGGCATCTACTGCGTCCTCGACCTGCAGCCCGGCAATGCGGACCTGCTCGACCAGGCTAAGAAGTATGCCGATCTCCTCACCCACCCGTGGGTCGGGCTCGCGATCGACCCGGAATGGAAGCTCCTGCCCGGCGAGCGCCCGCTGACCCGCATCGGCCACGTCGAGATCGAGGAGGTCAACCGCGTCGCTGCCTGGTTGGCGGACCTCGTGCGGCAGCACAACTTGCCCCCCAAGATCTTGACGCTGCACCAATTCCAACTGCAGATGATCCGCGATCGCGACCAGCTCGACCTCGACCACGACGAACTCCAGGTCGTCGTCCACGTTGACGGCTCCGGGAGCCAGCCGCAGAAGCAGGCGACGTGGAACGTCATACGTGAGGATTTGAGTCCGCGAATCTATTTGGGCTGGAAGAACTTCGAGGACGAGGACAGCCCGATGCTCACCGTCGCGGAGACGGTCGCGACGGTGCAGCCGACCCCGTCCTTCATCAGCTATCAGTAGCCTCCGCGGCGGCGCGCTACCGTTGGCGCCTGCCGCCCGCCCGCGGCCGGCATCAACACTGTCAAGGAGAGACGTGGCTCAGCAGCTCAACCCCTACATCACCTTCCCCGGCAACTGTGCTGAGGCAATGGCGTTCTATGCCGCGGCGCTTGGCGGCGAGGTCCAGTCGATGACCTTCCGCGACGCCGGGATGGACGCCGACGGGATCATGCACTCCAACCTCGAGACCCCCGCCGGGTTCCACATCTTCGCCAGCGACACCTTCGAGGGCATGGGCGCGCCCCACGCCGTCGGCAACAACCTGCAGATCAGCATCTCCGGCGACGACAGCGACGCGCTCCGCGGCTACTGGGACGCCCTCGCCGATGGCGGCCAGGTCGTGATGCCGCTGGAGCGCCAGATGTGGGGCGACGACTACGGCATGCTCGCCGACAAGTTCGGCATCCTCTGGCACGTCAACATCGCCGGCACCCCGGCCGAGTAGCCCCCTCCCAGCCCCTCCGAACTTCTGCTAGCAGCACTTAGTCAACTGCGGACACCTTGCAAGGTGTCCGCAGTTGACTACCCTGTGCTGAGTTAGGCCCAGCGGGCGACCATCACGTCATACGGCCCGGCCGACATCGGCGGCATCTCCGGCGGCACGTCCGCCAGCGCCGACTCTGGCACCACATTGCACATGGTCATCGCCACCGCTTCCCCGGCCAGGTCCAGCGACACCGTCCACCCCCACTCGCCCAGGTAGGTGCCGCGCAAATCGATCCGGTCACCAGCCCGTTCGCCGGTGAAGTGCATCAGCCCGGGCTGCTGGTGCCAGGTGTCGAACCACGACGCCTCCACCTCCCCCTCCGGGCCCGTCCCCCCGACCAGGATCGTGCCCCGCTGGTCGCCGTCAGCCGGGTGAACCCAGGTCTATGCCAGTGTGAAGCCTTGTGCCCCAATGCGATTCAGTGTCGCCGTGGACGGCGCATCGGCCAGTTCGTCCGTCGGCATCAGCCGGAACGCGCAGGTACCCGACAGGGTGCGGTTGTCATCCATGGCGCACACCCTGCCACTTCCCCGCCGTGGCGGCCGCCAGACCCGACCTCAGTTGACCACCGGCGCGACGTGATCGCGCGGGATCACGACCATCGGCACCGACAACGCCCGCGAGATGCGATGCGCGGTCGCACTGAGGAAGACGCGATGGCTCGCGGCCAGCCGACTCGACCCGAGCAGCACGAACTCGCTCGGCTCGAACTCCAGCGACGTGACACATTCTTCGAGCGTATGGCCGCTCCCGACCGTCCCCGAGACATCTGCCGACGGCAGTGCCTCCCGCGCGCGGGCCACCAACCGCTCGACGTGCTCCTGCGCCGCTTCGACTCGGGAATCCTGGCTGTCGGCCGAGGGGTCCGGGTCGAGCGCCACGAGCGAGACCAGTCGGAGCGGGATGTCCCGCACAGCCGCGGCCTGAATCGCGGTGTCCAGCAACGCTTCCGCCCCCTCCCGCTCCCCGATCGCGCAGGTGATCCGCGTGACGGAGGCACTCGGCTCATACCCCGCCGGCGCCAAGGCGACCGGCACCGGAGCCGAGTGCAGCAACGAGCTGGCGATGCTGCCGATCAGCATCTCGCCGAGCACCCCGCGGTGCGACGCCCCGACGACGATCGCCTCGGCCTCGCTTCCCGCGTCGCCTCCCGCTTCCGAGGCGGCGGCCGCCTCGATGAGCCCTTCGGTGATGGAGGCGGCGCGGCATACGCGTCCGGTCGCCTGGACCCCCTCCGGGACGTGGGCGAGGGCGCGGGCCAGCCACTCCTCGCCGTTTTTCTCCAACTCCGCCTGGTATGCCCGATCGGGCGAGTACATATCCAGGCTCGCCTCATCGACGGGCAGGACCACGACGATGTCCAGGACAGCTTCGCGCGCACCGGCCAGTGTCGTCGCGAGATTCACCGCGTCCTTGCCGCGCCGATCCGGGACATATCCGACGACGAATCGCATGGGGCCACCTTTGGACTGACGGTTGCAGGCGCCGATCTCCGGCGCGCTCAGGGTAGCGCCCAGGGACGGCGTACTGGTAACGATTCAATCTCAGACAGGCGCGTTCGGATGACGCCTGGTAATTTCCGGGCACCCGCTCCGAAAGGTATGCCGATGTCCGCCGTCAGCACGCACGAGGAGTCTGGGCACGGCACCGCCCACCTCTCCCGGAACCTGGGATTGTGGGCGATCGTCGCCCTGGGCTTGGGCTATATGACCCCCACGGTCATCTTCGACACCTTCGGCATCGTCTCGGACGAGACCAATGGCGTCGTTCCCTCGGCCTACGTCTTGGCCCTGGTGGCGATGACGTTCACCGCCATCAGCTACGGACGAATGACGCGCATCTTCCCGTCGGCCGGATCGGCATACACCTATACGAGCAACACGATGAGTCCCAAGCTCGGCTTCCTCATCGGCTGGTCGTCCCTGCTCGACTACCTGCTCTTGCCGCTGGTCAACGCGCTGATCATCCGCAGCTATATGGAGGCGTTCTTCCCGGATGTGCCGCCGTGGATCTGGGTGAGCGTGTATGTCGTGGCGATCACCGCGATGTGCCTGTTCAGCATGAGCAACACCTCCAGGGTCAACGGCTTGTTGGTGGTCTTCGAAGTCGTGCTGATCGCGGTCTTCATCGTGCTGGCCTGGCGGGCCCTGGCCAAGGGTGATGGGAATGGCACCATCTTCTCGACGCAACCCGCCTGGCACGCGGACGTCAGCTTGGGGCACGTGATCACCGGCGCCACGCTCGTGTGCTTCTCGTTCATCGGCTTTGACGCGATCACGATGTACACCGAAGAGGCCAAAGACCCGTCGACCGTGCCGAAAGCCATCGTCTTGGCCCTGCTTATCGGCGGCGCCATCTTCTTTGTCGCGGCGTGGTTCACGCAATCGCTCTTTCCGACGATCGAAGACTTCAGCGCCGATTCCCTGGAAAACAGCGCCCTGCCCGAGATCGCTTTCCTCGTCGGCGGCACGCTCTTCAAGATTCTGCTCACCTCGGCGGCCTTCGCGGCCACCGCCGCGTCGAGCCTTGCCTCACACGCCTCGGTTTCCCGACTGCTTTATGTCATGGGCCGCAACGGGACCGGCCTGATCGGCAAGACCTTCGGCGCTGTGCACCCGACTTTCCGGACCCCCGCGAATGCCGTGCTCTTTGTCGGCATCGTCTCCCTCGGTGCCATCCCCTTCAATCTCGACTTCGTCGCGGCCCTGATCAACTTCGGCGCGCTGATGGCGTTCAGCTTCGTCAACCTGACGGTAGTCGCGCACTTTGCGGTGAAGCGCAAGGAGATCGGCACGCCGATGGCGATCTTCCGCAATGTGGTGCTGCCGCTGATCGGTGTCGCCTTCACGATCGTGCTCTGGTGGAACCTGTCGCGCGAGTCCTTCAACTATGGCGTGATCTGGTTCTTGATTGGCGTGCTGGTGCTGTTGTGGATCACCCGCCTGTTCCGCCGCTCGATGAATATCAACATGGGCGACGGCCACTAAACCCCAACCGGCCTCAAGTGCTACTCTGTAGCACATGAGAACGGTAGGTATTCGCGCACTGCGGCAGGACGCCTCGACGGTGGTCGCTCAAGCGGCTGCCGGTGAGGTCATCACGGTCACTGACCGAGGTCGTCCCGTCGCGCGTCTCGGGCCGCTTCCGACGTCACGCTTGGCTGCGCTCCTCGCGGATGGTCAGGCCCGTGCACCTCGGCTGCCCTTCGAACAGCTCGCGGCGCCTCAACCGGGTCCAGCCCTGACCGACGAAATTCTCCGCTCACGCGCCGACGATCGCTACTGACGGTGGCCTACTACCTCGACACCTCAGCGCTGGCCAAGCTCGTCGTTCACGAACTAGAGAGTGCGGCGCTGCAGAAGTGGGCGAATGCCTGCGACGACACCCTCATCACGAGTGACCTCGCGCGAACGGAGTTGATGCGCGCAGTGCGTCGCATTGCGCCGGACTTCGCGCTCGCGGCGCGCCACGTGCTCGATGCCGTCGGCATAACAACCCTGCGCACAGAGCTTTTCGAGATCGCCGGTCGCTTAGACCCACCGACCCTGCGTTCCTTGGATGCTTTGCACCTGGCGGCAGCCTTGGATCTTGGCGATGAGTTGGCTGGCTTTGTGACCTACGACGAGCGATTGGCGCACAGTGCCGCACTCTTCGGTATCCACGTCCTAGCGCCCCGATGAGGCACCCGACCAACCGCTGACGTCGTCGACGCGGAAGACGAGGAGGCGGGCGAAGGGGGCCGCGGCATACGCCTCGTATTTGGTTGTCAGCTGTTTGGAAAGAGACTCGGCGACAAGGGATTCCACGTCATCGCGGAGCCAGGTGAGGCGAGCACGGACCCACCACAGGCGCGACCAGTCGGCGGCATCCCAATGCTGCGATGAGCAGGGTCGCGCGGGGGTCGGCGGCGAGATTGCGCTCCCGCTGCAGGCGGCCGGCGGACTTCGGTTTCACGGTGTCGATCGGGATCGCCACGTGGTCGCCGTCGATCGCGAAGACCACCGGAACCAGGTCCGCGCCCCGGTCCCGGTGCGTCGTTCCCAGCACCCCATGGTCGTATGCCGCGAGCCGCCTCCGCGCCTCATCCTCGGCGAGCCTCATCGCGCCATCGTAGGAGCGGGGTCGCTTTGTCCTGGTGAGTTCATGCGGGGGGCTTGTCCTTAGGGCGGGCCTATGGAAGCTTTGACACTTGACCAGACAATGCCGTCGGGAGGCTCAACCCATGAAGCTCGCGCTCTACCTGCCCAACTTCCGCGAGAAGGTCACCGTCAAGGAACTCGAAGACCTGACGGCGCTTGCAGAAGAGTTGGACTTCGACTCCGTCTGGACCCTCGACCGGGTCATCGTTCCGGAGTCTTCGGACCGCGGGGAGATGGAGTACGCGTTCGGGATGATCCCCGGCTTCCCCAAGCAGTTGCCGGTCAGCTCGCGCGGCGAGTTCCTGCAGGGCTGGCCGCTGATCCCGTGGCTCGCGGCCAAGACGAGCAAAGGTGCGCATCGGGATGAGCATCACCGACACGCCATACCGCGCCCCCGGCGTGCTCGCCGCCGAGTTCGCGACGGTCGACCACCTCTGCAATGGCTGGCTCAATGTCGGCGTCGGCGCCGGCTGGATGCCGGAGGAGTTCGCGGCGGCGAGCGCCTCGCACATCTTCCCCAAGCGGCATACGCATGTGCGCGCGACCCTGGAATCCTGCAAGGCATCTGGACCAACGAGGTCTTCGAGTACCACGGCGAGTTCGCCGACTTCGGCCCGAGCGGGTTCGGGGTCAAGCCGCTGCAGAAGTCGTATCCGCCGATCTACTTCTCCGGCCTGAAGGACCCGAAGCGCTCCGCCAACCGGGTCGCGAAGTATGACTTGGCGAGGTGGATCGGCATCCAGGACAGCCCCGACGGGCTCAAGGAGTGGCGCGGCGCGATCCAGGCCGAGCTCGACAAGATGGACACGACGAAGTCGATGGACGACCTCGACATCGTCTCGATGATCTGGTTCGTCATCACCGATGTCGATGTGGACCAGTCCGATCTCGGCAAGGGCAGCAGCCTGTTGGTCGGGTCCGAGCGACAGATCACCGACATGCTCAAGCGCTATCAGGAGGCCGGGCTGACGATGCCGATGCTGTGGCCGCCCTTCGCCGATGTATCGGTCGCCAAGACCCTCGACGACATGAAGCGCCTAGTCAACGAGATCATGCCGAAGGTCAACGACGCCTCCTGACCCTCACCGCAGGTGGCTGGCGCCATTGAAGTCGAGGACGGCCCCGCTGGCCCATTCGGCCAGCGGGTCCGCGAGCGCGACGATGGCGGCAGCCACCTCGTGCGGGGTGGCGACCCGATCGAAGGGTGACTGGGCGCGCACCGCCGCGCCCTCGGGCCCGTTCAGCGCGGCCGCCCGGTCGGTGGCGACGAAGCCGGGCGCGATGGTCGTGACGGCGATCCCGTGCGGGGCGAGCGCGAGCGCCATCTATTGCCCGAAGGCATGCAGACCGGCCTTGCTCGCGCCATACGCCGGCACCTCTGGCTCGCCTCGATAGGCGCCGCGGGAGCCGACATTAACGATCCGGCCCGCCGGTATGCCGTCGGCTGGCTTGATCTCGATCATGTGCCGGGCGATCTGCCAGGTCAGGTTCGCCGGGCCAAGGAGGTTCGCGGCGAGGGTGCGTTGCCAGATCTCGACCCAGTCGGCGTATGCCGTGTGCTCCAGCGGGTGGTCGCCGCGCCGTCCGCCGGTGCTCGACTCGGCGAGCAGGGCGGCGGCGTTCACGAGGACGTCGACGCGGCCCAGGGCCGCGACTGCGGTGGCGGCGAGTTCGGCCACCTGACCAGGGTCGCAGAGATCGGCGGCGGCGACCGTATGCCCGGTGCCGTCGAGGCGCTCGAGCACCTCGAGCGCCCGCTGCTGTTGCTGGTGGAAGTGGACGACGACGCGGTCACCCTTTTTGGCGAAGGCCCGCGCGGCCGCGGCCCCGATCCCTCGGGATGCGCCGGTGATGAGGACGCCGCGCGAGGGCGTCTTGGTGCGGCTCATGTCGGCCAGCATGCCAGGGCGTCGACGGTCAATCCGATGGGCTGTCGGTGGGGCCTGATTAGGTTGCCGGATGGACAAGACCACGATCTGGCGCATCGTCCGAGACGAGCGGGCGGCGCTCTGTGATGACCTCGACTCCTTCTCCGCCGACGAGTGGGAGGCGCCGACCGCCTGCCCAGGGTGGAGCGTGCACGATGTCGTGGCCCATCTGCTTGACACCGCCAAGACGACCCGTTGGAGTTTCGTCACTGGCTTGGCGGCGGCGCGCTTCGACTTCGACCGGCAGAACGAGGCCGGGGTGCGGCGGGAGCGGCGGGCGGACCCGCGGCATACGGTCCAGGAGTTCCGTGGGGTTCTCGACCGGACCACCACGCCGCCGGCCAATCTGGCCACCCGGTTGGTCGAGGCGATCGTGCATGGCGAGGACATCCGACGCGCCGTGGGGCGGCGCGGCAGTTATCCGATCGAGGCGGTCGTGGCTGCGCTGGACTATCAACTCCGGACGTCGGTGTCGATGGGCGGCGGCAAGCAACGCGCCGCGGGACTGCACGTGCAAGCGACCGACGCTGACCTGTCGCGGGGGGAGGGGCCGCTGGTGCGCGGCAGCGCGCTGGCGCTGTTGTTGGCCGTCTCCGGGCGGCCCGTCGCGGCCGACGAACTCAGCGGTGAGGGGGTGACGCTGATGGCAGAACGTGCGGCCTCGCCAGGTTAGGCCCGCCCGTCGCGGGCGCGATGTGTTTATCGCTCATGAGAGGACTTCGACGGACAGGATCGTCGGGAGGTGGCGGGCGATCTCGTCCCACGTTTCGCCCTCGTCGCGGCTGGCGAAGACCGAGCCCGAGTTGGTGCCGAAATAGAGTCCGGCCGGCTCGAGGCGGTCCCCACCCATGCCTTGGCGCAGCACGGTGAAGAAGCACGACTCCTGCGGGAGACCCTCGCGCTGCGCTGCCCACGTCCGACCGCCGTCGTGCGAAACCCACACGGCCGCAGCGGCATCCGGTGGGAAGCGGCCGGCCATGTCACCATTGAGCGGCAGGGTCCAGATCGTCTGCGGGTCGCGGGGGTGAACGCGCATCGGGAAGCCGAAGGTCGACGGCAGGCCCGCCGTGATGTCGTGCCAGGTCTGGCCGCCATCTTCGGAGCGCCATACGCCGTAGTGGTTTTGTTGGTAGAGGACGTCGGAGTTCCCGGGTGCGCGCACGATGTGGTGGACGCACAATCCGACCTTGCCGTCGCTCGGCGCGGCCGGGTGCTCGGCCGGGTCGACGTGGTCGGGGTCGGCGAGGTCATTGCGGCGTTCCCAGTGCGCGCCGCCGTCCTTGCTCGCGAAGACGCCAGCGGAGGAGATGCCGATCCACAGCTTCTCGGGGTCGGCCGGGTCGGCGATGATCGTATGCAGCACCAGCCCCGCCGCTCCACCGATCCACTCCGCGGCGGACGGGTGGTCGGTGAGGGACTCGACCACCGACCAGCTCTGGCCATCGTCATCACTGACGAGGAGAGTGGCCGGCTTGGTCCCGGCATACAGCAGGTCCCCGATGCGGGCGAGCGACCAGATCTGGCCGAAGCGTTTGCCGTGCGGCGCCGGCTCATCCGTCCAGCCGATCGACTCGGCAAATTCGGGATCGTTGGCAGCCCACTCGTCGACCTGTCCGGAGGTGAGCTTCGCGACCGACCAGGTGTGCCCGCCGTCGGTGGATCGCCAGATGCCGGCACCGGTCCACTCGCCGCCGCCAGCCCACAGGTGGCCGGTGGCCGGATCCCCGATGACGTGGTTGATCGGCCAGCCGTCGCAGTAGGGTCCGCGCACGGTCCACCGATCGCGCGCCGCGGTGCCTTCGAGGACGAAGGCGCCCTTGGTCGTGCCGAGCAGGACGCGAACGGGGTTCTCGGACATGGGCGGTGCTTCTCGCTCCGATATCGGGACGGCTAGGTATGCCGCGAGGAAGACCTCCTGCGGACGCGTCCAGTGCCCGATCGTCCAGATCGGCGACGGGACGGGAGCGGGCGTCATACCCCTGGGTCGTGCTCCTGCTTGATGACGAAATAGGTGCCGCGGATCTCGCCGGCGAGCTTCGACTTCTGTCGGGCGAACTTGAACCCGCTGAGCTCCTCGGGCACGTCCCTCCCTTGGGAGAGCTTGAACCCGACGGCGCGCTTCCCGGCCTCGGCCAGCGTGTAGAGCACATTGACGGCGAGGCCGGAGTCGTAGAAGACGTGCACCCAGTGGATGCCGTCGACATCGGCGATGGCGACCTCCAGGGGCTGCGAGGCGATGGTGATATCGCGCTCGCTGCTGAGGATGTCGGTGACCCAGGCAATCGTCGTCGGGTCCTCGTCGGCCGGGGTGACCGTGAAGTCGTGGTCGTACTTGTTCTTGAAGTAGCGGGCTTCGTTGGCGCGCAACCCAGCCAGGGCATCGGCCACCGGCGACGACTCCAGCCCCTGCGTGGACACCGCCACGAAATCAACGACCTGACCCATGTGCTCTCCCTTGGCTGACGCGGCGGCCGGGCGCGCTGACGCTGCCAGGGCTTCCTAACCTCTGCTAGCACAGGCTAGTCAACTGTGGACACCTTGGAAGGTGTCCACAGTTGACTAACTGCTGCTAGCAGCAGTTAGTCAAAACGGTTGGCGCGCATGGGGATGTGGCCTCGCACAGACAGGTCCGCCCGGCCCCAGTGGTGTTGGGGCCGGGCGGGATGGGGGTGTGGCCGCATGCCTGAGCGCGGGTCTATGCGGCCACCCCGGCTAGCCGTCGCCTTCCCCCGAGGGAGCGACGTTGTTTGTGGCGGTCACTTGGTCGGCCCAGGCGGCCTTGGCGCCGGTGTGACCGGTAATAATCACCGATCCCAT
This sequence comes from Nostocoides jenkinsii Ben 74, assembly GCF_001046875.1. Taxonomy (GTDB): domain Bacteria; phylum Actinomycetota; class Actinomycetes; order Actinomycetales; family Dermatophilaceae; genus Nostocoides_A; species Nostocoides_A jenkinsii. The sequence continues at coordinate 1,269,911 of NZ_HF571038.1, read as the reverse complement.
GGCGGCCACCGAGGCGAGGATGACGGCGGAAGCGGTGACCTTGGCGACGGCAGCGCCCAACGGCGCGGGTCCCGTTGCCGGCAGGAGATAGAAGACAGCGGCGAGCGTGACGACCATGAGGACCAGGCACAGGATTCGGGCCAGGTCGCCGGCCTCGGCGTGATCGTGCACCAGGGCTAGTGCGGCCGCGTCAGCAGAATCCGCCGCGCGGACCCGGTGCTCCAGCGCTTCACCGCTGGCGCCCGCGATGAGTCCGCTCACGCCGGTGATCACGGCCCCGGCGGCGAGGGGAAGCCGGAGGGAGGCGCGGGAGGCGGGCCGCACGGCATACCAAATCGCCATGAGCGCGGTGAGCGGGGCGATGACGACGACGGCGTGAATGATGAGAACGTGTACGGGCAAACCCGCAACGGTGTCGAACATGACTACCTTCCTCGAGGACAACACCGAGACCGTATGTCGGGGCCACTGAGAGGACGCTGAGAACGTGCGACTGCTGATCGTCGACGACGAGCGCGACCTGGCCAGCGATCTCGCCGCGTTGCTGCGCCGAGAGGGGTGGGTTGTCGACCTCGCTCACGATGGCCACACCGGCCTGGCGCTGGCGCAGTATGGCGAGTACGACGTCCTTCTGCTCGACATCATGCTTCCCGGTCGGTCGGGTTATGACGTGCTCAAAAAGGTACGAGCCGAGGACCCGAAGACGGCCATCGTGATGCTGAGCGCCAAGGACGGGGAGTACGACCAGAGCGACGCCTTCGAACTCGGCGCCGATGACTACGTGACAAAGCCCTTCTCGCCGGTTGTGCTCGCGGCGCGACTGCAAGCGGTCCTGCGCCGATCCGGGATCCCGCGGTCCCTGCAACTGGTATGCGGCGACCTTGTCTTGGAGACGACGACGCGCCGTGTCCGCCGCGGGAGGCACGAGATCAGCCTGACCCCGCGGGAATTCGCGCTGCTCCAGCACCTGATGCGCGAGCCCGAGCGTGTCTATTCCAAGGCCGATCTCCTTGATGCCGTGTGGGATTCGGACTATCCCGGGGCCGACAACGTCGTGGAGGTGTATGTCGGCTACCTCCGCAAGAAGATCGACGTGCCCTTTGACGTGCGCTCCCTTGAGACGGTGCGGGGTGCCGGCTATCGGCTGGTGCCGGTGAGGGCCGAGCCGGCGGGCTAAGCCAAGCCCACCCCGACCTCGAATCGGCACCACCCGTCCGGCGCTGCTCCCGTGGTGGCGTGGCCTCCCGATCGCTCGGCGACCGCGGCGACGATCGAGAGCCCCAGGCCCGAGCCGCCGGCGTCACGGGCGCGCCCCTCGTCGAGGCGCACGAACCGCTCGAAGACGCGGTCCCGATCCGCCTCGGCTACCGGCGGCCCGTCGTTGTCCACCGCCAGCGTGACGCGCTCGCCGGCCGCGTGAACGCGAACGCGAACGGCGGTCACCGCATGGCGGTCGGCGTTGTCGATGAGATTGCGGACCAAGCGATCCCACAACATGGGGTCGCCCGCGATGCGGGCCGGTTCGAGGGCCACGGTGGGAACGAATCGCCCCTCGTGGCCGCGCACGGCGCGCAGCACGATGTCGTCGAGGTCGATAACCGGCGCCGTGCCGCCACTGGCCTCGTCGAGCCGAGAGAGGGCGAGCAGGTCCGACACCACCGAGCCGAGGCGCGTCAAGGCCAGCCGTACCCGCTCGACCGCATCGCGGCGCTCCGGCTTGCTGAGGGACGGATCGGCGAGCCGATCCACGGCGACACGCGCCGTTGCGAGCGGGCTGCGCAATTCGTGGCCGGCGTCGGAGACGAAGGCACGTCTGGCCCGGTCGGAGGTCCGCAGCCGGGTCAGCAACGCGTTCAAGGTGGTCGCCAACCGGGTTAGTTCGTCATCGCCGGGCGGCACCGGAAGCGTTGCGGCCGAACCGAGATCGGTGATATCTCGGGCCTCCAGGCGTAGCTGCTCGACGGGCTTGAGCGCGGCGGTCACCGCATAGCGGACACCGACGCCGACCAACGTAAGCAACACCGCCCCCGTCAGGAGGGTCAGCAGCAACAGCAGGGCCTGCGTCCCCTCCTCGATCGTCGAGGGAGTCGCGACCGCGACCGTGAGCGGCGTGCCGGTGGCATCCGTGGCGCCGACCACGGCGATGGCGAAGCCATCCCCGTCGAAGTCGGCGATCTGCGAAACCAGTTCGACGTTCGGTCGGTGAAGCACTCCCCGCCGTGAGGTGATGGGGACGAGGCCCGCCGGGGTCTGGGCAATGACTCGCCCACGCTCATCAAGGAATTGAATGATGCGTTCCGGCGCAACATCATTCGCGTGGTCGGCCAGGATCTGGTCGGGCGATCGGTGCGCGGTCTCCTCCGCCAGCCAGTTGACTGTCGCAGTGGCCGTGGACCCGGCCTGGGTGCGCAAGGTACCGAGCGAAACCAGGGTGACCGCGGTCAGGCCGACGATCATGACGAGAGTGAACGCCCCGAGCACGATGGCGAGCACCCGCGTACGGATGCTCCGCAGCACACTCACGCCGCACACCATACGCACGCAGGAAAGGACGACGTCCGGTGTTGTCGATTTCGGTCGTGCTCATCCGTCATGGTGGTGAGGACGCGCTTCGTCCTTGACGAAACCCCAGGAGAGGAAAAACCAGATGAGCCGTTATCTATTGCTGCTGCCCGCACCCGAGGCCGAGTGGGCGGACCTGCCGCCGGAGGAGCACGAGAAGGGACATCGATCGCACGGCCAGTTCCACCGCGACCTGGCGGCGGGCGGGCACCGGCTGATCGTGTCGAACCCGTTGGAGCCGTCGGCTCAGGCGACGTCGATGCGGCCCGATGGCCAGGGCAACGCGGTCGTCACCGACGGCCCGTTCACCGAATCTGCCGAGCAGATCGCCGGCTTCTACTTCATCGAGAGCGACGACGAGCCGGGGCTGCGGGCGATCACGGAGCAGTTCGCGGCTCGGGGCGAACACATCGAGTTCCGGAAGCTGGCGGAGTAGGCCATGAAGTACCTCGTGTTGTTGATCGGAGAGGGCGATGCCGGGTCGTGGGAGGCGATGACCGCGGAGCAGCAGGGCGCGGAGATGGAGAAGTTCGAGGCCTTCGGCGCCGCGTGCGCGCAGCGGGACGGCGTGGAGATCCTCGGCGGCGAGGCTCTCGGGGGCCCGGACACGATGACCGTCATGCGCACCCGCGCGGGCGCCGTGTCGCTCACTGACGGACCGTATGCCGAGTCGGTCGAGCAACTCGGCGGCTTCTATCTCGTGGAAGCCCCGGACCTCGACACGCTCGTCGATCTCCTGCGTCTGCTGCCCGCCTATGACATCCAGATCAGTCCCGTGGTCGACATCGAGGCATGACCCCAGATCGCATGACGCCGAGACCGTATGCGGCCGCCCTCCAGGACGTCGTTCGCGACGACTGGGGGCGGTTGGCGGCGGTGCTCACCGGGCAGTTCCGCAGGCTCGATCTGGTGGAGGACGCGCTCGGGGATGCGGCCGAGGCGGCGGCGCGGCGTTGGCCGTCCGACGGACTACCGGAGCGCCCAGCAGCGTGGCTTCTCACCGTGGCCCGACGTCGGATCCTGGACCAGTTGCGCGCCGAGGCCATGGCCGCGCGACGACACCCGCTACTGGTGACCGATGCCGAGCATCGGGCCGAGAGGAGTGGCGTGATGGCCGACCCCGGCGACCTGATCGACGACGATCGGCTTCGGTTGGTACTGCTGTGCACCCACCCAGCGCTCGGCACGGAAGGCGCAGCGGCACTGGCCCTGCGGCTCGTCCTCGGAGTGAGTACGCACGACATCGCCCGGCTCTTCCTGGTATCCGAGCCGACCATGGCCGCGCGGATCACGCGCGCCAAGAAGAAGATCGTCGCGTGCGGCCTACCCTTCGGAATACCCTCTGCCACAGCGCTTCCCGAGCGTTTGGAGGCGATGGCGGCGACGGCCTACCTCGCGTTCACGGCCGGCTACGCCCCGGCCAGCGGGGACGCACTCTTGCGCGCAGATCTATCGGGCGAGGCGATCCGGCTGGTACGGGTCGGACTGTCGCTGCGTCCCAACGAGCCCGTCCTTGTCGCCCTCCTCGCGCTGATGCTCTTGCAGCACTCGCGTCGGGATGCGCGGCTTGATGCCGCCGGGGATCTCGTGTTGTTGCCGGACCAGGACCGCACTCGTTGGCACGCCACCGAAATCGATGAAGCGGTCGCGTTGCTCACGAGTCCCGCTCTTCGGGGCCCCATCACGCAGCAAACGGCGCTGTATGCCGTGCAAGCCCGGATCGCGGCTGAGCACGCCCTCGCCCCGACTTCGCCGGCGACCCGCTGGACTCGCATCGTCGCGCTGTATGACGTGCTGCTCGACCTCGGGGCCGGACCGAGCGCGGCGCTCGCGCGGGCCGTCGCGGTCGCCGAAGCAGCCGGCCCGGCGGCCGGTCTGGCCGCCCTCGCGACGGTGACGTTGCCGGGGCACCGGCCCCACGCCGCCCGAGGCGAGTTCCTTGCGAGGCTCGGCGACCACCAAGGGGCGCGCGCGGCATACGAGGAAGCAGTTGCGCTGTGCGACAACGACGTCGAGCGCCGCCACCTCCGCGCCCGCGTCCGCTGACCCCCCGGTTGGATTCCCGCCCAATCCCAGAACCCGGCGCTTTGGGTGGCTTTCTAGCAGCCAGTAACCCTCCCGAAGCGCCGGAAAGCCACCCAAAGCTCTCCGTCCAGTCAGTCGACTGACCCGTCCGGACGGCTCGATGTCACGCGAATCGTCGGCCTCGGCACCGGCCGGCCGCGCCGGACGATCCGCTCCACCACCATGGCGATCCGCCACTGCCAGCCGTACTTGGCCAGCAGCGCCGCCTCCACCGCCGCCCGGGTCGGCTCGTCGCTACGCACCACCGCAACTGCCTCGACCACCGGGGCCCCGGGCTTCGCGTGACCGCGCCGCGAACACGCCTGCAGAGTGACCCGGGGCGTATGTCGCAGCCGCTTCACCTTGCCCTGCCGCCGGGGTTAACGAGGACGACGAAATCGGCATCCTCGGGATAGTCCCAGTCCACCAGTAATTCCCCCAGCCCGATGAGGCGCGCGACCTCCGACGCCTGCTCTTCCGCGCTGTCTGTCCACAGATCCAGGTGGGTGCGATCGGAGTCGTCCAGGTGCAGCCGAGCCTCACCGCCTATGACCGCGGTGAGAATCCCGACTTCCTCCGTCCCCGGGTAAGCCAGCGCCTCGCTCCAGAAGGTTCCCGCCCGCTCGGTGTCCGCGACGTGAAGCACGATCGCGCCGATCCGCAGCATCAGTTGTGGGTGACGACCGGGGTGCCCATCGGCGCCCAGTCATAGACCCACTTTGCCGTCGGGATGGGGAGGTTGATGCAGCCGTGGGACGCGGCATACCCCCAGGTCTTGCGCCAGTAGGCGCCATGCAGCGCCTCGCCGCCGTTGAAGAAGGAGGACCACGGGACGTCGGGCGTCTCGTAGTCGGTGCCGTCGGCGTTCTGGCCGCGCATCGTCATCAGCGGGTTCTTCCAGTAGATGTGGAAGGTGCCGATGTCGGTGGGCGTGGCGGGGGCGCCGTTGACCATCTGAATCGGGCCCAGCGCGACTCGGCCACCAACGAACGCGGTCATCGTGTGGCGCGAGAGGTTCACGTCGATCCACTTCTCGCCCTCGACCGCCGGGTAGGCGAGGCCCTCGGCTCCCCGGGCGATCCGGCGCTCCGTCCAGGTGGCGTTGACCGTCTTGGTGCGGAATTTCGTCGCGCTCTTCGCCCCGGTGTTCAACGCGGCGGTGATGTCCTTGGCTACGTCGTCGGCATTGCTGACTTCGACGCCGTCGGTGGCCGCGGTGATCACCCGCAGCGTCTTGCCGGCGTAGTTGAGATAGCGCATGCCGTTGCGCGCCTCGACCTTCACCGAGTCGGCGGCCTGGGTGACCCACTTGCCGACCTTGGCCTCGTCAACGGCCGGCCGGGCCAGCTGGCCGTCGACCGACGGGACGCTCACCCACGACGCCTTGCGACCCGGGGAAGCCGTGAAAGTCTTTGAGCCAGCTTTGATTTCGACGGGCGCGGCGATGATGGCGTTGGCCTGGTCGGCCACTTCCTGGGCATCGGACGTCGACACGTCGGCCGGCTGTTCCACCAGGCTGAGGGTGACAGTGGCAGAGGTCAGGGAGCTGGCCGCCTCGGCGGCGGCCTGGCGCAGCGGGGCGGTGTCGAGCGATCGGCCTGCCACGGCCGGGGTGATCCCGAAGCTTTTCTTGTCGACCGCGAGCGCGACCGTGGCATCGGTCGCGGGACGAAGAGCGGCACTGCTCAGGCCCTTCGAGAGGGCGTCCAGGGTGGCGTCGGCGGTGGCGGCGACAGCATTGATCGAGCGCGGCTCGACCAGAGCCTTGGCGTATGCGGACCACTCCTCATTCGGCGCGAACGCGCGCGACACCGTGGCCGAGACGTCGATCGGCATACCGAGTTGGGCGAGAGTCAGCCGCTTGGTGCCCTGTGGGGTGGTCACCTCAACGCTGGTCTCCTGCGCGCGGCGCTGGAGTTGCGTGGCGACTTGGTCACGCGTCATACCGGCAATATCGAGGCCAGCGACGGTCGTGCCCGGCAGCGCCCGATCCTGGTAATAGGCGCCGAATGCCGTGGCGCCCCCACCCAGGGCGAGACCGGTCACGACCGCCCCGCCGCCGAGAATCTTGGTGCGCCGTCTCACGTGTCCGTCCCCCTGGGTGTCGCCGTTGCCCCCTGAGGGCAGTCCACCGATTATGCCGCAGCACGGCATACCGCGAGATGTCACCACGCGGGGGGAGGACCGCCCCCGCGCCGGACGCAATAGCCGGCGGCGGACGCAATAGCTTTTGCGTCCGCCG
>NZ_HF571038.1:1234955-1262943 GCF_001046875.1 Nostocoides jenkinsii Ben 74 | reverse complement strand
CCGCCGGGGACGGCCGGCCAGACAAACCCGCCACCGCCGCCGACGGCAACCAGCCACGGCTATCCACCTGTCCCGGGACCCGACGGGTCACCGGAGCGCCCGATCGATCCATCCACTGGGGGACACGCATGACCACCTCGAATCCCGACCAATACGGCTCGACCAGCGGACCGCGCGACGGGCAGCCGGGCGCCTTCCAGCCGATCCCGACGCCGGCCCCCGGTGCCGGGGCGCCGACGCCGACCCCGCCGCCGGCCTCAGCGCCGGCCCCCGCTTCCGCACCCGGCGAGGCCGACGGCTGGCACCCCGGTCGTGGCGCGGGCAATTTCGACAACAAGAAGGGCCTCCTCGCGGCGGCAACGCCGCTGGCGTTCATCGCGTTCTTCGCCTTCGGGATGATGGGCGGCTGGGCCTGGTCGTGGATCTTCTTCTTGGTGCCCTCGGCCCTTGCGGCGTTCATGCGCGGCTCCGGTCGCGACTGCTGACCTGAGCGAGCACACCGACCCGTGACCGTCCTCGCCCTCGGACTCGGGTCGCGCGGGGACGTGCAACCGATGGCCGCACTGGTGGCGGCTCTGGTGCGGGAGGGGGTCGATGCCCGGGTCGTCGTCTGCGCCGATCTCGAGCCGGTTGCGCAGTCCATCGGTGCACCTACGGTGGCCATCCCCGTCCGGGCTGAGGACGCCACCGAGCTCGTCCGCTCGACCGGCGGCTCACGGCTATTCCGGACGAGGCTGGGGCAGGCGCACCTGCTCCGCCGATGGGTGGCCGATATCGCCCCGGCCGTGGCGGGCACCGTCCTGGCCGCGACGCAGCCGGGCGACACCCTCCTGACGGGCATCCTGACGCGCGAGCTCGCCACCGCGCTTGGACAGGGACGCGGCTGCCGGGTAGCCACGATGCTGTTCACCGGGCAAGTCCCGACCGCGCATCGCGACTCGCACTTTGCCCAGGAGTTCTTCACCCCGTTCGCTGCCTACAACCGCTGGGGGTCGCGGCTGAGTTGGCGGGTGGCGACCGGGCTCGGCGCGTCGGCGGGCCGGATCGCGCGCGACCGGCTCGGCATACCTCCTGGTATTGCGCGCGACCGCCTCGACGCCGCCGACCGCCATCCGATCATCCTGGCCGCGAGCCCCCTGCTCGTGCCCAGGGCACCCGATTGGCCGACCAATCTGCACCAGACTGGGGCGCTCGTGGCAGAGGAGTCGGCGGACCTGCCGCAGACGGTCCGCGACTTCCTCGCGGTGGGTCCACGGCCCGTCTACGTCGGATTCGGCAGTATGGGGCCGATTCTGGGCGACGAGGCGGCCGAACTGGCGCGCGCCGCCGCTCGCCTGGCGGGGCTGCGGGTGATCCTGCCCTCGTCTCGCGAGGTGACCCGCGCGGAAGGCGACGCGCTTGAGGTCGGGTCGGTGCCCCATACGGCCTTGTTCAGGCAGTTGGCCGGGATCGTCCACCACGGCGGCGCGGGCACGACGTGGGCGGGTCTCAGCTCCGGAATCCCTTCTGCTGCGGTGCCTTTCGGGGTGGACCAGCCCTACCACGCCGCCCGTCTGCATCGGCTCGGGGTGGGACCCCCACCCATCCCGATTCAGCGCCTCACCCCGCTCGGGCTCGCCTCCATGCTCACCCAGCTGACCGCCGGGACGTATGCCGCGCGCGCCGCCGAGGTGGGCCGGCTCGCCCGGGCGGAGCGCGGCATACCGACGACGATTGAGACCCTCGCCCGGCTCAATCTCATCTGAGCCACCCAACCCGGCCCACCCGCCCAGCTCAGCCCACCCAGCTCAGCCCCACCTGGCCCCACGCGCCCACGGGACCCACCCGGGCACCCTGCGGACGCAATAACCTTCGGCGGACGCAAAAGCTATTGCGTCCTCCGAAGGTTATTGCGTCCGCGGCGGGGGGGGCGACGTCACGCAGGGGGCGGCTCACGCATGGGGCGTCTTTGTCCCCATGATCCAGGCGTCGAAGAACGACGAGAGTTCCCGGCCGGTGCGCTTCTCGATGAAGGCGAACAACTCCGCCCGCGTACCCGTTCCGTCGGCAGTCCTGGGCCAGGCACTGACCACGTCCCAGAACACCCGGTCGCCAACCTTGCGGCGCAACGCATCCCACATCAACGCAGGGGACACATAGACATTGCGGAGGGCGAACTTGGTCGGGTCGTAGTCGCCGGGCGGTCCCGCCTCGGCGCGGTACTCGGCATCCTTCGCGCGCGCCGTCGCGAGCGTCGAGTCCAGCGGCTCGTCGAGGAACTCATCGGCGTAGAGCCACTGGAGATATAGCGCCATCCCTTCGTTCATCCAGACGTCGCGCCAGTCGGCCGGGGTGACCAGATCGCCATACCACTGGTGTGCCAACTCGTGCACCAGGACGAGAGGGGCCCGTTCAGGCGGGAGGCCAGAGGACATAGTCACCAACGTCTGGGTCTCCATTGCGCCGTCCATGTCGGTGACCACGATGCCGAGGGACGCGAAGGGATACGGCCCGAGCCGGGCTTCGAGCCACTCCAGTTGCTTCGGGGCTTTGACCAGGATGGGCAGGAGCGCGGCATCCATCGGGCGCGTCCACAGGTCGATCGGGAAGCCGCGTCGGGTGGTCCGCTCGGTCGCGGCATACGGGCCGATCGCGAGGGCGGTCAGATAGGACGCGGCGGGATCCGCCAGTTGCCACCACGTGGTGCGACCGTCCTTGCCGGACGTGCACGAACGCAACATGCCATTGGCGATGCCTACCTGACCCGAATCGCGCGCTCCGCGCACGCGTACGACGATGTCGTACAGCGCCTTGTCGGCGGGCTGGTCGTTGACCGCGTACCAGGTGAACGCGCCATACGGTTCCTGGGATGTCCACACGTCGCCGTTGGGCTCGGCGACGAGGCCGAGCCGCTCACTGTCCGCACGCGTCGACGGTCCGGGGACGGGCCGGGGGGTGCCGGAGTAGCGAATCTTGAGCTGAATCCGCTTGTCCCGCTTGACTTTCAGCGAGACCCGCAACTGATCACCGGAGTGGGTGAACGGCAGCATCCGAGAGCCCAGCCGGACGTCGCGCACGCGCAGGCGCGAGGACAACGCCAAGGCAACCTCGGTGTCGTCGGCCGTCGGTCGCAGCGTGACGTGCTCGACGCCCGACAGGCGCTTGGAGGGCGAACTCCAAGTGAGATCGAGAAGGTAATGCAGAACGTCGACGCTGGGATCGCCATACGCCGGATAGACGCTGTCTTCCCGAGGCGTGCTCTCGGCGCTGTCGAGGACCGGTGACTCGGGATCGATTGCGCGGGGGAGCCGGCGACCCGGTGGCGCCAGCGAGCACGCGTCCGCGGCTGGTGTGGTCGGTTGCATCGAGGGCGAGAGCGAGGATTGGGACGAGGCGGGGTTGTGCGCGGAGCTAGTCGCAGTCGGAGCCGCCGTGCCCGGGTGACTCGACCTGGCGGGCTGAGGCGCGGTCGGCTGCGGCGTGCTGCCAGTGCAGCCAGCCAGAAGGGCAACCGCCAGCGCACCCCCCACAATGCCCCGCACGTTGTCCCTCGTCTCCCCGCCGGCTACCCGGATGTCCCCCCCGATGACGATATCCCGGCCGGGCCCCCACCCGCCCGCGCAGGGGCTATGCCGGGCCCTGACCTGCGGATTCGTCGACCCGTGGCGCCCCGTGGCCTCTCTCGGGCGAGTAGAAATGACCATGGACCGACAGCATGTGGTTGCCTTCACCGGCCCATGGGACAGCCAAGTCGTCGCGACCTCCGTGCACGCGGGTCACCAGGTGCGGCCCGACCTCGCCGAGGTGATGATCCTTCCCGAAGCCGATCGGTTCCGCGAGGAAGACCCGTTCACCGACCAGATTGCGGCGGCGGTGCCGAGCCGCATGATCACCCCCACCTCCCGCTTCGAGGTGGACCTCAATCGGCCCCGCCGGGAGGCGGTCTATCGCACCCCGCAGGATGCGTGGGGCTTGCAGATCTGGCGTGATGAAGTGCTCCCGGAGGCGCTATTCCACGAGAGTTTGCGGACATGTGACAGCGTGTATGCCGCGCTCGCCGCCCGCCTCGACGCCGTCGCCGAGCGCGGCCCCTTCGTCCTCCTGGACGTCCACTCCTACAACCATCGCCGCCCCGGGCCCGATCAGCCGCCCGAGCCGGCGGTCGACAATCCGGAGGTCAACCTGGGCACCGGCTCGGTGGACCGCAGCCGCTTCGGTGCACTCGTGGATCGGTTCGCTCGTGACCTGGCCGATCCCGAGCTCGGCTGCGGGCCGGTGGACGTGCGCGAGAACGTGAAGTTCGAGGGCCGGCAACTCGCGTGGTGGGTGCACGATCGTTACCCGCGCATCGGCTGTGTGTTGGCGCTGGAGTTCAAGAAGACCTTCATGGACGAGTGGACCGGGGTGCCCGACCGCGACGCGATCGCCTGTGCCCGAACGAATCTCGCAGCCGCCCTCCCCGGCTTGGCGACTGAGCTGGCGGCGCTGTCGTGACGGAGGTCGTGGAGCTCACCCCAGAGGATCTGGCCATCGATCATGCGCTCGCGCAACTCTCGGCGAGTCTGCGCTTCCTGCTCGAGGTGACGCCGGTGGACGCCGCGTCGGCGCGGGCGGCATACGACGAAAAGCGAAGCGGTGACCCAGTTTTCACCTATCGCGAACTGCAGATTGACCCCGAGGTGGCTGGCGCGCAACTCGCGGCCATCGATGTCTCGGCGGTCGAAAACCCGACGCTCGGGCACCTGCTGCGCGCCAAACACCGAGAGCTGGAACTGCAACTCGCGATGCTGGCGGCGCGCGACAGCGAGGACTTCCTCGCCTTGTCCATCGAACTGTATGGCGGTGTCGCCCCAGCCCTGCGCGAGCAAGCCGAGGCGGTGCTTGGGAGCGTTCGGCATACGGAATCGGCGGGGGAGGCGCTCGACGCGGAGAGTTTCCTGGAACTCGCGCTCGCCGAGGTCGCGCGCTATCGCGAGCAGGATCCTGACATCGAGATGCATGCAGAGATTCGCCCCGACGCCTCGGGCGTTCTCGTCTCGGGCAATAGCCTGCTGATCGGTCCGGAGTCAGTGGTGCAGGCTCGACGTGCCGAGGCGCTGATTCACCACGAGGTCGGGACCCACCTCGTGACCCAGGTCAATGGCTCGGCGCAGCCGATCAAAGTGCTCGGCTCGGGCTTGGCGGGCTATGACGAGACGCAAGAAGGCTTGGCCGTCCTCGCCGAGATTCTCAGTGGCGGGTTGACCGCATTTCGGTTGCGGCAGTTGGCAGCTCGCGTCCTGACGGTGCATCGCCGGATCGGCGGAGCGAGCTTTCGCGAGGCCCACGACGCCTTGGTCGACGAGGGTTTCCCGGAGCACAGCGCGTTCACGACGGTCATGCGCATCTTCCGGGCCGGCGGGATGACGAAGGACGCGATCTATCTGCGCGGCCTGGTCGACCTGCTTGGCCATCTGCGCGGTGGCGGGCGGCTGGATCTGCTGTGTCGCGGAAAATTTGCCCTGCGCGATCTGCCGCTGATCGAAGACCTCGATGCGGCCGGGATCCTGCGCCCGGCTCGCCTGATCCCGCGCTATCTGCTCGACCCGGCGGCCGCCGACCGGCTGGCCGCCGCAGCCCAGGCCGACGACCTCGGCCAACTCCTGGAGGTGCCCGTATGAAGATCGGCTTCGTCGTCAACGACGTCGCGACCGAGAAGCCCGTCTACACCACCAATCGGCTCGCCATGACCGCCAAACAGCTCGGGCACGAGGCGTGGTTCATGGGCGTCGGCGATTTGTCCTATCAACCGGACGGGTCCATCTCGACCAAGGCCCGGCGCGCGAGTGGCAAGTCCTATCGCTCGCTCGAGCGGCACCTGGCGGATGTTCAAAAGCCAGACATCGAAGAGTTGATCGGGCTCGCGGAGTTCGACGTGGTCATGTTGCGCAACGACCCCGCCGACGACGCCGAGAGCGCGCCGTGGGCGCCCAATGCCGCGGTGGCGTTCGGGCAGTTGGTTGCCGCGCTCGGGGTGCTCGTGGTCAATGATCCGACGTGTTTGGCCAATGCCCTCTCGAAGGCCTACTTCCAGCATTTCCCGCAGATCGTGCGCCCGCGGACGCTGATCTCCCGCGACGCCGACCTGATCGACGAATTCGTCAGCGACCTCGGTGGCCGGGCCGTGCTCAAACCTCTGCAGGGCTCGGGTGGCAGCGGCGTCTTCCTCGTCGACCGCAAGGAGTCGCCGAACCTCAACCAGATCATCGAAGCGATCAGCCGGGACGGCTATGTCGTGGCGCAGGAGTATCTCCCGGAGGCCAAGAATGGTGACGTGCGCTTCTTCGTCATGAACGGCCGTCCGCTGGAAAGCAAGGGGGCGTATGCCGCGTTCCGCCGGGTCAGCGCCGGCACCGATCTGCGCTCGAATATGTCGGCCGGCGGGAGCGCCAAGTCGGCGAAGGTCACCGACGAGATGCTGGAACTGATCGATATCGTGCGCCCCAAGCTGGTCGCGGACGGCATGTTCCTCGTCGGGCTCGACATCGTCGGCGACAAGCTGATGGAGGTCAACGTTTTCAGCCCCGGAGGGCTGGGCAGCGCGAAGGGGATGACCGACGTGGACTTCGCGCCCATCATCATCGAGGAACTCGAGCGCAAGGTGAACATCCGCCGCCACCACCCGGAGATCGACAACCGCACGCTCGCGACGACCTGAAGCCCAAATCCCCGGGTGAAGCGTCACGCGCTTTGAGGGAGCGCCTGCGCCAAGAGGCGGAGCCGGGACGTGCTGGAAGCGCGACATCCGTCGCTCCATCGCGCCCAGCGGGCCGCCGGGCATAGCGTGTCCGGGTGCCCTCCTCACGATCCACTCTGCTGCGCGACGAGCGGTTCGTGTTGCTGCTGATCGCGCGCACTCTGTCGATGCTGGCGATGGCCTTCGCGCCCGTGGCCATCGCGTTCGGGGTGCTGGACCTGCCGGGAGCAACGGCCACCACGTTGTCGGTCGTCTTGGCGGCGGAGTCGATCGCCTTGGTTCTTTTCACCCTGATCGGCGGGGTCATCGCGGACCGCTATCCGCGCGATCGCGTGCTGCAGGCGGCCTCGTGGGTCAATGCGCTCCTGCATGGCGTCATCGGCCTGATGCTGCTCACCGGGCACGCACCCATCCTGGGCCTGGCGGCGATGACCTTCCTTGCTGGGGTCGCTGGCGCCCTCGTCTGGCCGGCGATGACCGGGATCATTCCCGATATCGTGCCTGCCGCCTCGCTGCAGGACGGGAACGCGCTGATCGGGTTGGGCGGCAACACGGCTCGCGTCGCGGGCCTCGTGGCGGGCGGCATCGTGGTCGTCGCGATCGGCGGTGGCTGGGCTCTCATCGCGGCGGGCACGGTGTTCCTGGTCGCTGGCCTCTGCGTCGGTCGCCTGCGCTTGGGCGTCACGCCGCGCGATGCTGTCGCCGGCCCATCGGTGTGGTCGGAATTGCGCGACGGCTGGTCGGAGTTCCGGTCGCGCACCTGGCTCTGGGTCTGTGTCTTGCAGTTCTCCGCCTTCGTCATGGTGTGGCAGGCGGCCCATCTCGTCCTCGGACCAGTCGTCGCCAAGACGGCACTCGGTGGTGCCGGCGCCTGGTCGACCATCCTCGTCATCGAGTCCCTGGGGCTGATCCTCGGCGGGCTGCTCGCGCTGCGGTGGCGGCCGGCATACCCCATCCGGGTCGTGGTCTTGCTGAGCTTCCTCGGTGCCCCGCCCTATCTCTTGCTCGGCCTGCACGCCCCGCTCGCCGCGATCTGCGTCGCGAGCTTCGGGCTGGGCCTGGCCTTCGAGATGCTGACGATCTTTTGGCAGACGACGATGCAGCGCGAGATCCCGCCGGACTCGCTCTCCCGGGTCAGTTCGTATGACGCCCTCGGCTCCCTCGCCCTCGGCCCCCTCGGGATCATCCTGGCCGGGCCGCTGGCCGATGCGTATGGCGCCCACCGCGTCTTGCTCGCCTGTGCGGCCGTCATGGTGGTCACCAGCGCGGCCTCGCTGTCGGTGCCGAGTATCCGTAACCTGCGCGCGGAGCCGCGCGACGGCATACCCCCGCACGTGCCCGACTCTCCGGCCGACCTAGGCCCGGCGGTCACTCTGCCCCAGTGATGGCACGTGGTGGGGAAATTTGCTGATGCCAGGGCGACACCAAACTTCCCCACGACCGGACTCGGTCGGCGGGCGGATTTGTCATGAGCCTCGGTATGATACGTGTATCGCAGAAAGGTCTGGTCATGCCCCTGTCAGTGCGGCTCACGCCAGAAGAAGACTCTCGACTCGATCGACTCGCAGCCAGGACTGGGCGCTCGAAGACCTTCTACGTGCGCCAGGCCATAAAACTCCACCTCGCGGAACTTGAGGAGCAGTACTGGGCTGACGAGGCCATTCGTGACTGGGAGGCGTCAGGGAGGACGTCACGCCCAGCCGGTGAGCTCTGGGGCGAGTTGGGCGTGTGAGTCAGTGGGAGCTGCGGACGGCCTCCGCGTTCGACAAGGTTGCGCCCAAACTCGACCCGCCCGCCCTTCGCCGAATCAAGGCGTACCTGGACGAAGTTTGCGAGTTGGAGGACCGGCGCGCGCGGGGCAAAGGGCTGACAGGAGACCTCGCGGGCTACTGGCGATACCGCGTTGGTGACTACCGCGTGCTCGCGCATATCGACGACAGCGAACTTGTCATCGTCGCGGTGACCACGGGTCATCGGTCGGGAGTGTATTAACCCTCCCGTCTGCCCTGCGGAGGTCGGCGGGTGGATTCAGGCAGCCCCGATGTCGTCGGACGGAGGGGGCGGCGGGGCGCGATTAGGCTGGCCCGATTCCCGAGACGGACACGCACGATGGAGAGCACAGGCGATGGCGAGCACGAAAACTGAGGCGGGCGGGCAACATACGGCCGACTCGCACGACCTGATCCGCGTCGTCGGGGCACGGGAGAACAACCTCAAGGAGGTCAATGTTGAGCTGCCCAAGCGGCGGCTGACGGTCTTCACCGGAGTGTCCGGCTCGGGCAAGAGCTCGCTGGTCTTTGCCACCATCGCGGCCGAGAGCCAGCGGATGATCAACGAGACCTACTCGACCTTCGTGCAGGGCTTTATGCCGACGCTCGCGCGACCGGATGTCGACCTGCTGGAGGGGCTGACGACGGCGATCATCGTCGACCAGGAGCGGATGGGCGCCAACATTCGCTCGACCGTCGGCACGGTCACCGATGTCAACGCGATGCTGCGCATTCTGTTTAGTCGGTTGGGGCAGCCTTATATCGGCACGTCGAAGGCGTTCTCGTTCAATGTCGCCTCCGTATCCGGCGCGGGCGCCGTGACGATGACCAAGGCCGGGCAGCAGATCAAGGAGCGCCGAGAGTTCAGCATCCAGGGCGGCATGTGCCCGCGCTGCGAGGGCGTGGGCAAGGTGAGCGACTTCGACTACACGGCGATTTATGACGAGAACAAGTCGCTGCGCGAGGGGGCGCTGCAGATCCCGGGCTACTCGATGGACGGCTGGTATGGCCGTGTCTTCATGGGCAGCGGCTTCTATGACCCGGACAAGCCGATCAAGAAGTTCACCAAGCGCGAGCTGCACGACCTGCTCTACAAGGAGCCGACCAAGATCAAGGTCGACGGCATCAATGTCACCTACGAAGGCGTCATCCCGCGCATCCAGAAGTCGATGCTGTCCAAGGACCGCGAGGCGATGCAGCCGCACATCCGCGCCTTTGTCGACCGCGCCGTCACCTTCCAGACCTGCCCCGACTGCGCGGGCACGCGGCTGAACGAGGCGGCGCGCAGCTCGAAGATCAAGGGCATCAATATCGCGGATGCCTGTCAGATGCAGATCAGCGACCTCGCCGAGTGGGTGCGCGAACTCGACGATCCTTCCGTCGGGCCGTTGCTGGAGGGCCTGCAGGAGACGCTCGACTCCTTCGTCGAGATCGGGCTCGGCTACCTCTCGCTGGACCGGTCATCCGGCACGCTCTCGGGCGGCGAGGCGCAGCGCACCAAGATGATTCGCCACCTTGGGTCGGCGCTGACCGATGTCACCTATGTCTTCGACGAGCCGACCATCGGGCTGCACCCACACGACATACAACGGATGAACAACCTGCTGATCCAGTTGCGGGACAAGGGGAACACCGTACTCGTCGTGGAGCACAAGCCCGAGGCGATCGCCATTGCCGATCACGTCGTCGACCTCGGGCCAGGGGCCGGGACCGGTGGTGGGGAGATTGTGTATGAGGGGGATGTCGCCGGTCTGCGCGGCAGCGACACCTTGACCGGCCGGCACCTGGACGACAAGGCGTCGCTGAAGGATGGGGTGCGCAGGGCATCCGGGAAACTCGAAGTCCGCGGGGCCACGGAGAACAACCTCAAGGATGTGGATGTCGACATCCCGCTCGGCTGCCTCGTTGTGCTGACGGGGGTCGCCGGGTCGGGGAAGAGCTCGCTGATCCGCGGGTCGGTGGAGAAGCTCGACGGCGTCGTCACCGTCGACCAGTCGGCGATCAAGGGCTCGCGGCGGAGCAATCCGGCGACCTATACCGGTGTGCTGGAACCGATTCGGAAGGCTTTCGCCAAGGCCAATGACGTCAAGCCCGCGCTCTTCAGCGCCAATTCCGAGGGCGCTTGCCCGACGTGCAATGGCGCGGGCGTGATCTATACCGACCTCGCGATGATGGCCGGCGTCTCGACGCCATGCGAGGAGTGCGAGGGCAAGCGCTTTGCGCCCTTCGTCTTGGACTACACCTTCGGCGGCAAGAACATCGCCGAGGTGCTGGACCTGCCGGTGGCCGAGGCGGTTGACTTCTTCGGTGCCGGTGAGGCGAAAACGCCTGCCGCGCAAAAGATTCTGGAGCGCATGAAGGATGTGGGCCTGGGCTATGTCCGGCTCGGCCAGCCGCTGACCACGCTGTCCGGAGGTGAGCGCCAGCGGTTGAAGCTCGCGACGCAAATGGCGGACAAGGGCGATATTTACGTCCTCGACGAGCCGACGACCGGGCTGCACCTGGCCGATGTCCAGAACCTGCTCGGGATGCTCGACCGACTCGTGGACTCCGGGAAGTCGGTCATCGTCATCGAGCACCACCAGGCGGTCATGGCCCACGCCGACTGGATCATCGACCTCGGACCGGGGGCCGGGCACGATGGCGGTCAGGTGGTATTCGAGGGCACACCCGCCGACCTGGTTGCGGAGCGAAAGACTCTCACCGGCGAGCACCTGGCCGACTACGTCAAGAAGTGATAGCGCCGCGCGCTTGACCCGCCGCTGAAAATTTTTCACGGGCAGGTGTCCTTTTGCCGGGGTGCCGTTCGTGGAGATGTCGTAAGCACCCAACCAAGGAGTAGAACCCATGGCTCAGTACCTGTTGTCCGTCTGGCACGACGACCAGAACTTCCCTCAGACCACGCCCGAGGATATGGAGCGGATGTTCGTCCAGGTCGGCGCCTTCAATGAGGAGGTGCAGGCGGCCGGCAAGTGGGTCTTCGCCGGCGGTCTCCACCCGATCACCACGGCCACCGTCGTCGACGCGAGCAAGGGCGACCCGGTCATCACCGATGGCCCGTATGCCGAGTCCAAGGAGCAGATGGGCGGCTTCTGGGTCATCGAGTCCGAGGACCTCGACGAGGCGCTCGAGTGGGCCCGCAAGGGCTCGGCCGCCTGCGAGGGCCCGGTCGAGGTGCGTCCCTTCCAGGGCGAGTGAACCGCGCCGCATGTTCAACGGGGAGCGCCACGACCTCGACCGGCTCGATCGCATTTTCCGCGAGGAGCACGGTCGGGTCGTGGCGGCCCTGACCCGTTATCTCGGCAGCATCGACCTCGCCGAGGACGCCGCCTCCGAGGCGTGTGTCGTGGCCCTGGAGACCTGGCCGCGCGACGGCATACCTCCCAATCCCGGCGGTTGGCTCACGACCACCGCTCGACGCCGCGCGATCGATCGCCTTCGCCGCGAATCGACCCGCACCAGCAAGGAGGGCGAGGCCCACATGCTGCTCGAACTCCACGGCACCGATGGCCCCACGCCCGACGAGTCCTCCATCGAGGATGACCGGCTGCGGATGGTCTTCACCTGCTGCCACCCCGCTTTGGCGCCCGCAGCGCAGGTCGCGCTGACCCTCAAGGTGCTCGGCGGTCTCTCGACGGCCGAGGTGGCCGCGGCCTTCCTCGTGGAGGAGGCCACGATGGCCAAGCGACTGACCCGCACCAAGGGCAAGATCGCGGTGGCCCGCATTCCCTATGAGGTGCCGGGGGATGCTGCCCTGCCCGCACGACTCACGGCGGTGCTCACGACGATCTATCTCATCTTCAACGAGGGCTACCTGCCGGGCGGCTCGACCCAAGAGACCGGCGACGCGGTGCGGCCGGACCTCACCGGTGAGGCGATCCGGCTGGCCCGTCTCGTCGTCGAACTCATGCCCGACGAACCCGAGGCGGCCGGGCTGCTCGCGCTGATGCTGCTCACCGAGGCACGCCGTGCGGCGCGGGTCGAGGATGGTCGACTCGTTACCCTGGCGGATCAGGACAGATCGCTGTGGGACCGCGAGCTGATCGCCGAGGGGCACGACCTCGTGCGGAGGTGCCTGCGGCGCAACGCTCCTGGCCCCTTCCAGATCCAGGCGGCCATCAACGCCGTCCACACTGACGCCCCACGCGCGGAGCGCACCGACTGGGCGCAGATCGTCGCACTCTATGACCAGTTGTATGCCGTGTCGCCGACCCCCGTCGTCGGCCTCAATCGCGCTGTGGCACAAGCAGAAGTGGCCGGGCCCGAGGCGGGGTTGGCAGCCATCGATGCGGTCCACGGCATTGAGTCACTCGACTGCTACCACCCGCTGCACGCCACCCGGGCCGAGTTGCTGCGACGGAACGGGGACGCGGACGGTGCGCGGGCGGCATACGAACGGGCACTGGACCTGGCCACGAATCCAGCCGAGCGCGCCCACCTCTCCGAGCGGCTCAGCTCTTTGGAGATGCTCTGAACACATGAGCCGATGGCGGCACCCGTCAGAAGGCGCCGCGGATCGGGGTGCTCTTGACCGGCCCCGCCTGAGTGGGGTCCTCGGACATGGTCATCTCCGCGCGCAGGCCGAGTAGGCGGACCTCGCGACCAGTCTCCATCTTGTCCACCAAGGCCAGGGCAGCATCTTCGAGGGTCGCTCGATCCGTAGTCACCGCCGGTAGTTTGCGACTGAAGGTCTTGGTGAAGAAGGGCGCATAGCGGACCTTCAGGGTGAGCCGCAGGACCGGGCGTCCCTCGGCGAGGACGTCCTCAAGCACCTGTCCGACGAGGACACGCACGGCGTCCTCGACCTCGGCGCGCGTCACCAGGTTGCGTTGGTAGGTCGTCTCGCGCGAGTGCCCGCGCGCCACCCACGGGGTGTCATCGACGACGCTCGAGCCGCGGCCGTGCCCGAGATCGGCATACCACTGGCCCATGCGCGGCCCGAACTCGCCGACGAGCACGGCCGGGTCGGCCGCAGCCAACTCGTGGACCGTGTGGATGCCCAGGCCGCTGAGCCGCTTCGACACTTTCGACCCGACGCCCCACAACTCGATGGTGGGCCGCTCGCCCATGACCTCGACCCAATTGTCCGCCGTCAGCCGGAAGATGCCGCGCGGCTTGCCGAACCCCGTGGCGAGCTTGGCGCGGATCTTGTTGTCGCCGATGCCGATCGAGCAGTGCAGGTGGGTCGCCGCCAGCACCGCTGCCTGGGTCTCGCGCGCCCAGCGCTCGGGGTCATCGGTGCTGATCCCGAGGAAGGCTTCGTCCCAGCCCAGCACCTCGACCACGGCGCCCGTCGAGCGCAGGACAGCCATGACCTGCTCGGATGCCGCCGTATAGGCCGGCCCGTCGACGGGCAGGATGACCGCGTCGGGTGCCTTGCGCGCGGCCAGGCGGAGCGGCATACCGGATCCGACACCGAAGGCCCGCGCCTCATAGGAAGCCGTCGACACGACGGCGCGCTCGGTCGGGTCTCCGCGGCCGCCGACGATGACCGGCAGCCCGGCGAGTTCGGGCCGGCGCAGCACCTCGACCGCGGCGATGAATTGGTCCATGTCGACGTGCAACACCCACGGCCGCGCCGGGGTCGTCACATCGTTCACGGGGCAATCCTCACCCGACCACCCGGACGCCGGTCAGCGGGGGACGCGGGCGGTGACGAGAAAGACGGGGTAGCTGCGGCGCGCCCCGTCGACCTCCTTGTCGACCGTCGTGGCCGTGTCGAAAGCGATGTCCTGGAAGCCGATTCGCTGCAAGGCGTGCCCGAGCGTATGCCGATCGAAACCGTCGTGCCCGTGGAAGTCTCCGTGCGCTTGGTGGAACGACCCGCCGGGGTCTTCGTCCAGGTCGGCGAGCGCGAGTCGGCCGCCGGGCTTGAGCAGCCCGCGCAGTCGGGCCAGCGCGACGTCAATATCGGGCACGTGGTGCAGGGCCAGCATGCTCCAAATGACGTCGAACTGACCCGGGTCCGTATCGTCGCTCGTCGGGTCGAAAAGGGCGGCCCGCATCCGGTCACCCCGGCCGAGATCGTCGATCCGTTGCTGGGCGACCGCCACCATGCCCGGAGCCGCGTCGGTGATCACGACCGTGCCGACGTCATCGGCGAGGGCGCGACTGAGCAGCCCGGTGCCGCCGCCGAACTCGAGCACGTCCTCCGCGCCGGTCAGGTCGAGATTGCGTCGGACCGCTTCGGCCACCTGCGCCGCGTTGCGCAGCTTCTCGGGGTCGTCGTCCCAGGTCGCTGCCCGGTCGCTGAAGTCCATGACGCGAGTATTGCCGATGGGTGCGCGCCGTTCACAGCACAGCGGTCATGCCCCCGTCGACGAAGATCGTCTGGCCATTCACGAAATCCGATGCGGGGCTGGCCAGCCAGAGCAGCGTCCCCGCCAGATCCGCCACCTGACCCCAGCGGCCGGCCGGGGTGCGGGTCTCGACCCACGAGGTGAACTGCTCGTCGGCAACGAGGGCCTGCGTGAGCTCGGTCGCGAAATAGCCCGGGGCGATCGCGTTGACGCAGATCCCGTGCCGGGCCAGGTCGGCACACATGCCCTTGACGAGCATCCGCACGGCGCCTTTGGTGGCGCTATAGGGCGCGATCGCCGGGCGGGCCAGTTCGGATTGGACGGAGGCGATGACGATGATCTTGCCCCGACCGCGCTCGATCATGCCCCGGCTCACCTCACGAGAGACGAGAAAGACGCTGCGCACATTGGTCGCCATCAGCGCGTCAAAATCGGCTGTCGGGAAGTCCGGCAGCGGCGCCCGCCGCTGCATACCCGCGTTGTTGACGAGGATGTCCACGGGCCCGACCTCGGCGAGCCCGCGGCATACGTCGGCCTCGTCGGTGACATCGAAGGCAACGGCCCGCACTCGGCCCGGTCCGAGTTCGTCGAGTTCGGCCCGGGCCGCCTCCAGCGGCTCCGGGCGCCGGGCGTTGAGGACAACCTCCGCCCCCGCCTCGACGAGGGAACGCGCGAGCGCCTTGCCGATGCCCTGGCTGCTGCCCGTCACCAGGGCCCGAGCGCCAGTGATGTCGAAGGACGAAGCGGACACGGAATCCTCCTGTGGTGCGGGGCACACATGGTTGATCTCACGGTATGCCGCATGCCGGCGCCGCGCACCCGTCGCCGCCGCTTAGCCTGATCGCAGTCAACGACTTGGAGTCAGAGATGCCCACACCCACTGTCCCTCGCTTTAGCGCGCGCCTGACCGCCTTGTGCGAGCGCGAGAGGCTCCCGGACGGTACCCCCGTTTGGGTCGGTCCCCTGCTGCAGACCGACCGCGACATGCTTGCCGAGGAATACCTGAAGCTCTCCCCGAACTCCAAACGCAGTCGCTTCCTCTCGGCGATCCCGGCCCTCACGGACGACATGCTCGACCGTCTGGTGGACGATGTGGATGGTGTCAACCATGTCGCCCTCGTGGTCTTCGTGGAGCAGAACAAGGTCATCTCGCCAATCGCCATCGGACGCATCGTGCGTTATCCGGAGATGACGGATACGGCAGATATCGCGTTCACGGTGCAGGACGCGTGGCATGGTCGCGGTATTGCGACCCTCCTGGCGCGCTTGCTGTGCGAGCGGGCCCCCGAAGGCATCACGCACCTGCTGACGGAGGTAGCGGCGGATAACCCGGCTCCGCTGAAGATCCTCGGCAAGCTCGGGGAGATGCAAGTCCACCGGGCCGGCTATGGCGTGCTCGATGTCGAAGTGGCCCTGAGCGGTGAGCACCTGCGCCTCACCCCGCCCGCCGAAGGCCAGCGGCTGCATCCGCTGCTCGCGGCATACGCCCGTCAGATCCTGCACACACGCGACGTCATCTGCGACGAGTTGGTCAAGCTGAGCCCGCTCAGTTGGTTCGTGTTGCCCGCCGACGACGACAGCGAGGACCTCGTGCCGGAGGCGGCCGAAGGCGTCGAGCGTCGCGGCGCCTAACCCGCAGCGACGGGAGTGCGCATCACCAAGCGAGGCATTTTCGAGGCCACCGCATCGGTGGTGCCGATGACCTCGAAGCCCGCCGCGTCGAACATCGCCTTGGTCCCGACGAAGGCCATGGTCAGGTCCATGCGTCCCGGCGGATCGACCGGATAGGCCTCGACGGCCGGCGCCCCATTTCCGCGTGCCCATTCGACCGCGCCCTGGATGAGGTAACCGACAACCCCCTGCTTGCGATGCCCGCCCCGGACGACGACGCAGATGATGCTCCACACCGCCACGTCGTCGACTGGTCGGATCAGCTTGGAGGCGGCGAGGCGCGGAATGTCTTGGCGTGGGCCGATATTGCACCAGCCCACCGGCGTGCCATCCCGATAGGTCACGACGCCCGGTGGCAGTTCTTCGGCGCACATGGCGCGAGCCGCGCGTTCGCGGGCATTCTCGCCCGTGCCGCCGAGCGCCGCAATGTCTTGGGCGCGCAGCCGATGCGACAGGCACCAACAATGCGTCGCGCGCCGATTCGGATTGATCACATCCGCGAAGTCCTCGAAGCGATCCGGCGTGACCGGGTGCGTCTCCCAACTGGTGTCCGTCATGCGCCACCTCCTCCAGTGTCGTCAGCCCACCGCAGCACGCGTCGGGCGCGGAGGGTGAGCCAGGCGGACGGCATACCGATGCCGTCGTCGACGTCGAACCAGACCCGGCCGCCGGGGCGGGATTCCAGCGACCACCGGCCGTCGTCGTCAGCCTTGCCGCGAAGCCAGTCCAGGGCCTCGCCGAGGCCGGGGTCCGGGCCGGCACCGTCGTTGGATCCGGCGGCACGCAGGTAGTCCAGGCCGCGGAGCACGTCATAGTGCCAGCGGTTCGGGTGGGTGAGCTTGAGGAAGTCCGGGTCGGCCGGCTCCCCATCGGTTAACCGTCGGAACATACTGCGGGACAACAAAAACTCTTCCCCCGTATGCCGCGCGCTCGCCACATCCGCGCGTCCGGTCGCCTTCTCGAACTCCAGCAATCCCTCGAGCACATTGATGGTCGAGTGGAAAGAACCGCGGGTCGATCCCTCCGCGCGCTCGCAGTTCCAGCCGCCATCCGGCTGCTGCTCGGTGAGGAGGCGATCGGCGATCCCGGTCACGTCCGCCCCGAAGTAGGCGCCATCGGCGAGGGTGCGGCCGTTGATGCATTCCTCGACCTCGCCAGCCCAATAGGACTGACCGTCATGATCCCATCGCGAGTTGCGCCCGACGAGGTCGGCTGTGCGGCGGGCTGTCTCGGAGGTCGGGTCAAGTCCCCACTCCCGCAGGTCGGTGAGGGCGTAGGTCGTCGCGGTCCACGGCTGGCCCTCCGCCTCCCACAGTTCCCGGCTGAAGTCATGCGGGAAGAACGCGCCGCCCGCCCACTGGCCGTCCGAATCCTGGTGTGCGAGAAGGCGAGCACCCCAGCCCTCGTGCTCGACACGGGACCGGAGCGGTCGCCATACGTCCTCGGAGGCATCGAGGAGGTCGCGCTGGACCTGCCAGGCGATCGCGGGATCGGTGGCGAGCAGCCACGCGATTACGGGGTCGCTGGTCATGAGGCGGCGAAGGCGCGGACTTGCTGGAGCACCTCGGCCATCAGGCGTTGCACGGCGAGGGTGTCGTCGAGCGGCATGATCGGGCTCTCGGTGAGCCCGGCCGCGAGGCACTCGCCCGCGTGGATGACCTCGAACTGATAGCCGCCGGTGAAGGTCAGTTCCTCGGGGGTCTTGCCGCGCCATACGGTCAGCGACGGGGAGCGGTGGAAGCGCGGGTGGACATCGATCCAGCCCTTGCTGCCGATGAGCATCATCCGACCCGGTCCGTAGGCCGTGAACGCCCCGGAGAGCGTCGCGGACCGGCCGTCGCGATAGCCGAGGAGGACGCCGAATTCGCCCTCGACGCCCGTGGGGAAAGTGCCGCCGACGGCATGCACGACATCGGGCGTTCCGAGGAAGTGCTGGGCGAACGAAAGGACATAGACGCCGAGGTCAAGGACGGCGCCACCGCCGAGGGCTGGGTCGAAGAGCCGGTCGGCCGGGTCGAACAGGCGGAAGGCGGTCAGGTCACCTTGCACCGCACGCAGATCGCCGATGACGCCATCGGCGATCAGTTGCCGGGCGTGGGCGATTGCCGGATTGAAGCGTGTCCACATCGCCTCCATCGCGAAAACACCTGCTGTCCGAGCGGATTCGATGATCCGGGTGGTGTCCTCGACGGTTGCGGTGAAGGACTTCTCGACAAGGATCGGCTTGCCCGCGCCGATCGCGGCCAGGGCGATGTCGGTGTGCTGCGGGTGCGGAGTGGCGATATAGATCGCGTCGATTTCCGGGTCGGTGACCAGGGCGTCATATGACCCGTGCGCGGTGGCGATGCCGTGCTCGTCGGCGAAGGCTCGAGCCCGGTCGAGCGAGCGCGAGCCGACGGCGACAAGTTCGCCATTGGTCACGTCCGGGAAGGCCCTCGCCATGACGGCCGCCATCTTGCCCGGACCCGCAATGGCCCACCGCAACTTGGTCATGACGCCAGCCTATGGGCGGACCGAGCGCTCCGGAGCAGACAAGGCGGCGTGGAGTGCGGCATACACCCGGTCGTTGTTGAGCAGGCCCAGGTGATCCAGGCCGGTCACGACCGTGACGTCCTCGTCGGCGAACCGACTCGGGTGCGTGGCCGTGGCGACGTGGCGCGCGGAGTCGAGCGGAACGAGGAGGTCGCCGATGTGCGCACTCACCCGCTCGGGGTGCCGTCCCAGGACCGCGACGATTGCGTGGTGGCGGATACCGGGTCGGGCCGGCGGATGGGTCCGCCGGTCGCCGACGCCCGCGCCTTGCTCGTCTTCCCAATCGGCCGGGACGACATTGCCGTACTCCAGGTCACGCACGCCCAGGCTCCGTTGGGCGAGGTAGGCGCCGATCCGACGTCCGCGCGTGGTTTCGGTCAAGGTGTCGGCGGCGTGGCGCACGCCGCGGGCGACCGGCGACCCGTGATGGGGCGCGCCAAGCGACACCGAGTCGGTCACGAGCGGCAGCCACGCCGCGTCGTCCGGGGCTTGAGCCAGGGCGCTGTGCACGACGAGACCGCCCATCGAATGGCCGATGAGGACGATTTTCGTGAGCGGCACCGGCCACACCGAGTGCAGGCTGTCGAGGAGCGCGACGAGCGCCTGGCCGTTCTCGGAGATCCGCAAGCCGGTGTTGTAGCGCACCAGCACCGGAGTGAGGCCGAGATCGGTGGCGAGCCGCGCGGCATAGGGCGTCTGGGGGTTGCCCCGCCACTGCCAGGAGGCTTCGGTCTCGCACAGCCCGTGCAGGAAGACGGCGATCTGGTCACCAATTTGGCCGTATGCCGCGCCGACCCCCTCCGGGGTCAGGTCCACGCGGCGCCCGTCGCGTCGCACGTGCATGGCCGGGCTGATGCTCGGTGTATGGGCGTGGATCGCGTCCCCGCGGATCCCCAGTCCGAAGGCAAGCGCCTGGTGTCCTCGCGGGGCGTCGTGGATGCTTGGCGCTTCGTCGCCTCGGCTCCGAAGTCGTTGTCCAGCAATCCATCCCGCGACCCGCGACCCGGCGTCGAGGCCGAACCCGGTGGCCGTGTACGCGGTCGAGGTCACCGCATCGGCGATGATCTGGACCGGAAGGGCCGCCGGTCCAACGGCGGCTTGAACAGCGCGGTGAATCGTGTCGCTGATCCCAGAATGCACGCCGTGCACGAGCGTGGTCGCGTGGCGCAACTCGGTGCCGGCGAACCGGCCGAGGTCGGCGGCTTCTCGTGACTTCATTGGTGTCCCATCCGACGAGTCCCCATCCCTGCCATTGTCCTCGGGGGGAAGGTGACGGACGGGACCGGGTCGGCGGATGTGCAGTGTTGATCGTGTGGGCGGTGGGATACCGGCGACAGTCACGTCCCCGTGCACTGCGTGATTTGCGGCAGTATGGGGAGCGTGCGCGTTGCTCTGATGGTGACCTGCGTCAACGATGCGATGTTCCCCGAGACCGGGAAGGCCGTCGTGACGCTGCTGCGGCGCCTCGGGGTGGACGTGGATTTCCCTGCGGAACAGACGTGTTGCGGCCAGCCGATGATCAACACGGGCTACCTGGACGAGGCGATCTCGGCCGTGCGGGCGTTCGCGGGGGCCTTCGAGGGGTATGACGCGATCGTCACCCCCAGCGGGTCCTGCGCCGGGTGTGTGCGGCACCAGCACGCGATTGTGGCGCGCCGGGCCGGGGATCCACGGCTCACGGCGGCGCTGGAACGGACGTCGCCACGGACGTATGAGTTGAGTGAGTTCCTGGTCGATGTGCTCGGGGTCGTGGATGTCGGTGCCTACTTCCCGCACCGCGTGACCTACCACCCGACCTGTCATTCGTTGCGGATGCTCGGCGTCGGGGACCGACCGACGCGGCTGCTCTCGGCGGTGCGCGGGCTGAGCCTGGTGGACCTCCCGGCGGCCGAGCAGTGCTGCGGATTCGGCGGGACGTTCGCCGTCAAGAATGCCGACGTCTCAGTGGCCATGGCCTCGGATAAGGCGCGGCATGTCCGTGAGACGGGCGCGGAAGTCCTTGTGGCAGGGGACAATTCATGCCTGATGAATATCGGTGGCCTGCTGTCACGGCAACGGGCGGGGGTGCGGATCATGCACCTCGCCGAGGTGCTGGCCGCGACCGAGGGGGCGTCGGCGTGAGCGGGACCTTCTTGGGTATGCCGCCCTTCCCCGAAGCCGCGAAGGCCGCCTTGGCCGACGCGCAACTGCGGCACAATCTCGCCCACGCGACGTCGACGATCCGGGCCAAGC
The DNA here is from genome assembly GCF_001046875.1 of Nostocoides jenkinsii Ben 74. Taxonomy (GTDB): domain Bacteria; phylum Actinomycetota; class Actinomycetes; order Actinomycetales; family Dermatophilaceae; genus Nostocoides_A; species Nostocoides_A jenkinsii. Next base: position 1,241,725 of record NZ_HF571038.1, on the reverse strand, counting down.
GGGCCGGGGTCGTCGCCGAGGTCGCCGACTGGGAGGACTTGCGCACTCGCGCCGCAACGATCAAAGACGAGGTTCTGGCGCATCTCGACGGCTATCTCAATGAGCTGGAGGCGGCGCTTACCGCAGCCGGGGCGACGGTGCACCGGGCCGCTGACGCCGACGAGGCGTGCCGCATCGTGGGTGATATCGCCGCCGCGCACCAGGCCACTGAAGTGGTCAAGGTGAAGTCGATGGCGACCCAGGAGATCGGCCTGAACGAGGCTCTGGCGGCGCGCGGCATACGGGCGTGGGAGACCGATCTCGCCGAGCTGATCGTGCAACTAGCCGATGATCTGCCCTCCCACATCCTGGTCCCGGCGATCCATCGCAATCGCGCCGAGGTGCGCGAGATCTTCCGGACGCACATGGCGCAGGCCGGTCGTGCTGCGCCCGAAGACTTGTCGGATCGCCCCGCCGACCTGGCCGCGGCCGCGCGAATCCACCTGCGGGAGAAGTTCCTTCGAGCCCGCGTTGCCGTCTCTGGGGCCAACTTCGCCGTGGCCGACACCGGGACACTCGTCGTCGTGGAGTCCGAGGGCAATGGCCGGATGTGCCTCACTTTGCCCGAGGTGCTCATCTCGGTCGTCGGTATCGAAAAGCTCGTCCCAACTTTCGCCGAACTCGATGTCTTCCTCCGGCTCCTGCCCCGATCCAGCACCGGCGAGCGGATGAATCCCTACACCTCGATGTGGACCGGAGTCACTCCCGGCGACGGCCCGCAGGAGGTGCACGTTGTCCTGCTCGACAACGGGCGCCGCCGGGTGCTGGCTGATCCCGTTGGGCGACAGGCACTTCGGTGCATTCGCTGCTCGGCCTGTCTCAACGTCTGCCCGGTGTATGAGCGCACCGGCGGGCACGCCTATGGCTCGGTCTATCCCGGCCCGATCGGCGCGATCCTCAATCCGCTGTTGAAGGGTGTCGGCACCGACCCGCAGATCGACTCCCTGCCGTATGCGTCGTCCTTGTGCGGCGCGTGCTCGGAGGTCTGTCCGGTCAAGATCGACTTCCCCGAGGTTCTTGTGCACCTGCGCAGCCAGGTTGTCGACGCGCATCGGGGTGACCGGATTCCGAAGCCGGAGGCCCTCGTCTTCCGCGCCGTCGGCGCGACCTTCGCCTCCGGTGGCCGGCTGGCCTCGGCGGAACGGGTCAATGGCTTCGCGGGCCGCCTCCTGGCTCGTCTGGGGACAGCCCGTATGCCGGGTGGCCGGCACACCACCGGCAGCTTGCCCGGCCCCGGCGCCGCGTGGACCGGTGCCCGCGACCTGCCCGCCCCACCGCCGGAATCCTTCCGTCAATGGTGGGCGCGGGCGGGCGCGTCGGGTGCTTCAGGTCCGGAAGATGTTGCGCCGCAACCGCACTCACCACACACGCAGACGTATGCCGCACCGCCGCCCCTCTCGGGCGACGCGCTCCTGCAACGCTTCGTCGACCGCGTGCGGGACTACCGGGCGACGGTGGACGTATGCCGCTCGGGCGACCTCGCGGCATACGTCCGGGAAGCGCTGGGTCACGCCGGGCGGGTCGTCGTCCCCGACGAACTCGGGCTCGACCTCGGGGAGCGAGGCGTCCCCGACCACGCGCTCACCGCGACCGATCTCGATGAGATCGACGCGGTCGTCACCCGCGCTGCCGTCGGGATCGCCGAGACGGGGACCATCGTTCTTGACCATGGATCGGGCCAAGGACGGCGGGCACTGTCGCTCGTTCCGGATCTGCACGTCTGCGTCGTGCGCGCGGATCAGGTCGTCCCGGACGTTCCAGACGCCCTGAGCCGCCTCGACCCGACTCGCCCGATGACGTGGATCAGCGGACCGTCCGCGACGAGCGATATCGAGCTGGAGCGCGTCGAAGGAGTCCACGGCCCGCGCACGCTGCACGTGGTGCTGGTGGTGAATTGAGATGGGCAGTATGGAAATTCGTCGCATCGAGGGAGTAGTCGTCAACGATGATGGCTGCGCGGTCGACGACCTCTCCTTCTGCGGAGCCGTCCAGGTGACAGTTCCGGCGGCGGTGCCGTGGGACGACTTCGTCGACTTGGCGGTGCAGGAGCAGTGGGTCGGGGTTGAGGCGCTATCGGGGGTCCCGGGGACCGTGGGTGAGGTGGTCGGGCGGAACGCCGCGGCATACGGCCAGCGAGTGGGTGATGTCGTCGCATCAGTTCGGACCTGGGATCTGGACACCGACCGCCAGCGGACCTTTGCCGCTGCTGACTGTGGCTTCACGCCACAGGGATCACGCGTGAGCGCCGGGAATCTTCGGATCCTCGACGGGACCTTCCTAATGCGGCAGGGCGACCTCACCCAGCCGATCTATGACGAGACTCTCGCCGGGCTAGGTGGCGTCGGCCCGGGTCAGCGCTTGCCGCTCATCGTGGTGCGCGAGGCGATCCTTCGCGCGGGGCTGTCCTGAGGCAGGCACCGTTCAGCTGACAGTGCGAAGAACACTCTCGGACAGGCTGATTCGCACTCCTTGACCCCACGAGAGGAGCAGGCGGTCACTCTCAATGCCGTCACCGAAGATGACCAGTTCCTCGGCGAGAGCCGTCGCGCAGAGCGCGTCAGTTCCGCCGAGGATGCCGTATGTTAGCGCCGTCCCCGTGCTGGCGGACGGCCAGGCTTCGCGGACGAACCACGCCAGCGACCGGTCTTCGGGGGCGGGCAGGGGGAGGTCCGGCGCGACGGCGCGCTGGATCGAGGCGCACCAGCCGCTCGCGCCGGTGCCGGTGCCCGCAATGACGCCCGACGACGACTGACTCTCGTGCGTTGCACCGACGCTCAGGTCATAACGCGCCGACTGGTGGCTCGCATGGCCCAGGAAGATCTCGTTGAGCGCCCGCAGTCGCTGCCCGTCGTCCGTGCGGGCCTCGACCATCGCCCGATCGAGGTATGCCGCCCGCCCGCCGGCGACATCCGCGAGCAGATCGGCAACGGCCGCGCACGGGTGCGGCACGAGGGCGCCGCCAACCGCCATCGGATCGACGCCGATGACCGGGTGTCCGTCAAGGTACTTCGCAACATTGGCCACCAGGCCGTCCTGGCCGATGGCGACCACGATGTCGTCGGGCCCGAAGACGAAGCGCGCGAGTTCGTCCCGCTCGGCCTGCCCGCGCCGCCACTGCACCGGGATCGCGGCGAGCACAGCGTGCCGCGCCGCGTCCAGCGCGTGATGGCGGGCGAGTAGGACGTCCAAGGATTGCTCGCGGCTGCGGAGGAAGGAGTCCGCCTGGCCGCGCGTCCCATGGCGAGCGATCAGCTCGTCGTACTCCGTGCGCCGGGTGACCAGCACAACCCGAGGCGTCGCCATGCTGGTCACCGGGCCTCGGCTCGCGGGCCGGTCAGCTGAGCCAGCAAGCCCTGCAGCAGATCCGGCGTGATGACCAGTTGGTCGATCGCGGGCAGATTCTCGGCGGCCTGGCGGACGGCGAGTGCGAGCAGCAGATCGCGAGGGACCTCGGCATACGCCTCGACGCAGGCTCGCTCGACCTCGGCCGCGGCCTGCCCGACGACACGCTCGCTGTCGGCGCGGGCGTCCGCGAGGGCGCGGGTGCGGTCAGCCTCGGACTGCGTCGCGAGGGCCGCGGCGAGGGCGGCTTCCTCCGCGCGCCGGCGGTCGTTCGTGCCCTCCTGGGCGATGAGTTGCTCGCGGCGCCGGGCCAGCTCGACCTGGTTGGCGAGTTCGTTCTCCCCGATCGCGGCCTCTTTCTCCACCGCGAGCGCCCGCCGCTCGAAGGTCGCGCGGTCCGCGTCCTGCTGGATCGCTTCGCGGGCGGGGGTTTGCAAGGCCCGCTCGAGCGGGATCCGCGGATGCGCACGGTTTCAGTCGCGTGGCTCGCTCTCGCGCCCGACCTGCCGGAGCCGGTTGCCGGTGGCGATGCCGCGAACGCCAGCTGGGTCGAGGCGAGCGAGGCGCTCGGCCGTGATCTCGCCTTCGACCACGCCCAGATCCTCGCGGACGGCATTGAGCGCGCCCGAGCAAAGCTGGAATACACCCCGCTCGCCACCGCCTTCTGTGCGCCCGAGTTCACCGTCGGGCAGCTGCGGGCGGTCTACGAGGCCGTCTGGGGGGAGGCCCTCGACGCGCGCAACTTCCACCGTAAGGTCACCGGTGCCCCCGGCTTCCTTGAGCCGACCGGGCGAAGCACGAATGTCGATGGCGGGCGGCCGGCGCAGCTCTACCGCCGGGGATCGCTGGCCGTCCTGAACCCGCCGCTCGTCCGGCCGGAGGCTGGCTGATGTTTCGAGCTGTGTGACCCGAATTCGCAGGCCAGATACCCCCACGGGTATGCTGTAGCTATGTCATCACCCGGATTGGAACCACGAAAGTACGTCGTCGTCGGAGGTGTCGCCGGGGGCATGTCGGCCGCCACGCGACTGCGCCGGCTTGACGAGACGGCAGCAATCTCCGTCCTTGAGCGCAGCGGTTATGTCTCTTTCGCCAATTGCGGCCTGCCCTACCACGTCGGCGGCGTGATCGAGGATCGCGCGTCCCTGCTGCTGCAAACTCCCGCGAGCCTCGGTGCTCGCTTCGGACTGGATGTCCGCGTGCACACCGAGGCGGTCGCGATCGATCGGGCGGCGCGAACCGTGACCACACGGCATACGGAATCCGGTGTCTCGGAGTCGATTCCGTATGACGCGCTGATTCTCGCGCCGGGCGCTCGCCCCGTCCGGCCGCCGATTCCCGGCATTGAGCGTGCGTTGTCCCTGCGCGACATCGAAGATACCGATGCGATGGTGGCCGCCGTCGGCCGTGCCGGTGGTACGCACGCCGTGGTGATCGGCGGTGGCTTCATCGGGCTCGAAGTTGCCGAGAACCTCCTGCACCGCGGGCTCGTGGTGGCAGTGATCGAGGCGACCGACCAGGTCATGGCGCCGCTGGACCCTGAGATGGTCGAGCCGGTGCACGTGGCGCTGCGCGACGCCGGGGTTGACCTGCGGTTGGGCCGCTCCGTCGTTGCCATCGGGGCGGGCGATGTCACGCTGGACGACGGCACCACCGTGCCAGCGGATGTCGTCGTTGCCGCCATCGGCGTCCGGCCAGACACTCGCCTCGCCGAGCTGGCGGGTCTCAGCATTGGCCCGCGCGGCGGCATTCTCGTCAACGACCAGCTACTAACCAGCGACCCGGCCATCTATGCCGTCGGCGACGCAGTCGAGAAGATCGATGCCCTCAGCGGCGAGAAGACCCTGGTGCCCCTGGCTAATACCGCCAACCTCCAAGGACGCCGGGTCGCGGACATCATCACTGGACAGGCGCGGAGCGACCGCCCCGTCCTCGGGACCGCCATCGTCGGCGTCCTCGGCCTGCAGATCGCCGCGACCGGGTGGAGTGAGAAGCGTCTGCGTGCTGCCGGGCGGCCCTATCGCGCCCTGCATTCACACCCGGCGTCCCATGCGGGCTACTACCCCGGAGCCGCGGGCATCGCGTTGAAGCTGCTCGTCGATCCCGCTACCGACGCCATCCTGGGCGCCCAAGGCGTTGGGAGCGATGGAGTCGATAAGCGCATCGACATCATCGCCACGGCCATCACTGGCGGACTGACGGCCAGTGACCTCGCGGACCTCGAACTCGCGTATGCACCACAATTCGGCTCGGCCAAAGACCCGGTCAACATGCTCGGCCACATGGCTGACAACCTCCGAACCGGCGTGAGTCGCACGATTCAGTGGCACGAGGTGGCGGATGCGCAGCAGTCCGGAACGATCGTGGTCGACGTGCGCACACTCGCTGAGTTCGCTCGCGGCGCGATCCCGGGAGCCGTGCATATCCCGGTGGACGACCTGCGCAGCCGGCTCGCGGAAGTCCCCGCCGGGCCGCTTGTCGTCACCTGCGCCGTGGGCCTGCGGGGCCATGTCGCCGCGCGCATCCTCACCCAGCAGGGCTTCCCAGACGTCCGCAATCTCGACGGCGGTTACACGACGTGGCGCGCGGGAACTGCGTCGTTGTAGACCGCGCTCCGTGAGAATGGCGCGGTGACGTTCTTCCGCAAGACGATGCCGCTGTCGGCGCCTCGGGAGTATGCCGCGTGGGAGGCCGCGGGCCTGCGCTGGCTCGCGCAGGCGTCACCGGCCGGGGGTGCGCGGGTGGTGGAGGTGCGGGAGGTCGGTGATCGTCACCTCGACTTAGAGAGGTTCACGCCCTGTCAACCGACGCTCGCCCAGACCGAGGACTTCGGGCGCGCGCTCGCGGTGACGCACGGGGCGGGGGCCGCGGCATACGGAATGGGGCCGGACGGGTGGGCAGGACCGGGCTTCCTCGGGCCGGCCGATGATCCCTTGCCACTGCCGCTCGACCCGACCCCGTCGTGGGGAATCTTCTTCGGGGAGCAGCGGATTCGGCATACGTTGCGGCTGGGAAGGGCCCGCGGACTGTGGGCCGGGTCAGCCGGGTCGGGCTTCGAGGCGGTGGCCGAGCGGATCGCGGGTGGTGAGTTCGACGACGGCGAGCCGCCGGCGCGCCTGCATGGCGACCTGTGGGCCGGCAATGTCTTGTGGAGCCGCGCCGGGGCCGTCCTGATCGACCCGGCCGCCCATGGTGGGCACCGCGAGACCGACCTCGCGATGCTCGCGCTGTTCGGCGCGCCATACGTCGATCGCATCCTCGCGGCGTATGCCGAGTCCTCGCCCCTCGCGGATGGGTGGCGCGAGCGGGTGGCCCTCCATCAACTTCACCCGGTGATGCTGCACGCCGTGCTGTTCGGCGGCTCCTATGTCAGCCAGGCGGAGCGGCTC
>NZ_HF571038.1:1203330-1234855 GCF_001046875.1 Nostocoides jenkinsii Ben 74 | reverse complement strand
TCATGGCGTTGTCCAGGGCATCGCCGACCGACCCGATCGAGGCCGCGAGCTCGGCCAGTTCGAGGTGGCCGGTGAGCCGGATCGAGGTGTACTGCGAGCCGGCATCGCTGTGATGGATCAGGGTGCCCGCTTGGACCGGGTGACCATCCCGGGCGCGTTGCCACAGCGCCATCCGCAACGGGGTCATCACCAGATCGGTGTGTTTGGATGTCGCGGCGTGCCAGGCCACGATCCGGCGCGAGTACACATCGAGGATGAACGCGACGTACACGAACCCGGCCCAGGTCCGGACGTAGGTGAAGTCGGTGACCCACACGGTGTCCGGCGCGGGCGCGGTGAAGTTGCGTCCGAGCAGGTCATCAGCGCGGACCCCCGCACTGCCTTGTACCGTGGTCCGGACCGTCTTAGCTCGGCGGATCCCCTTGTGGCCCAACAGGTTCAAGCAGCGCGCCACCTGGGTGTGGCTGACCGCCACACCCTGCCGGCGCAGATGGACGAGCATCTTGCGTCGCCCGTACAACAACACCGGGGTCGCGGCGTCCTTGACCCCGTCTTTCCACACGTAACACGCCGCCAGGACCGCGTTCATCACGTACGCGTCGGCCACGTCCCGCGTCGAGGGGCGAGCTCGGCGCCAGGCCCGGTAGGTCCGCGCGGCGACCTGACAGCCCTGCTCACACAAGACTCGACAGACCGACTCGACCGCGTGGCCCTGACGTCGCATGGAATCGATGAACCCCATGATCAGCGGGTACGGGGGTCGAGTTCCCCCGCGAAGAAAGTTGTGGCCGCCGTCAGAATGGCCACGTCTTCACGCAGGCGCGCGTTCTCGGTCTTCAGCCGCTTGATCTCGGCGTGTTCCTCGCTCGATGTCCCCGACCGCGTCCCGGCGTCGACCTCGGCCTGCAAGGCCCACCGGCGCGCGGTCTCCGTTCCTAGACGCTCCTGCTTAGCCACCGCCGCCGCAGCAGCGGTCAACGAGGTGAACTCACCCCGCCGCTCCAACACCCGGCGAACCACCCGCTCCCTCACCGCGGGATCAATCTTCTTCGGCATCACGCCATCTTCCTGACTCAAAAGACAGCGGCATCAAACCCGTGCCGATTCAAGGCTGCCTCGGCAGCCGCGACCTTGGCCCGAAGCTTGTCGTTCTCACGCTCCAACGCGACCAACCGCGCGCGGTCTCTATTCGTCACCTGCATCGCTCCTCTCGGCGCTGCCGGCCCTAACCGGCCCTCCTGAGCCGCGATCACCCACTGACGGCCGGTCTCAGCATGCAACGCCCACCGGCGCAGTAACGCCGTCTTCGTGCCGCGGTCCAGACACTCACCGAACTCACGCACGAAATCCAACTTCTCAGCATTCGTAAACGAACGCTTACCCATAGCCGTACGACCAGGCATCCCTACCTCCATCTCGTGTCAGACGAACTGTCCAACCCAAGCCTGACAACTACGGACCTATTGCGTCCGGCCCAGGTTATTGCGTCCGCCGAGTTTGGGGCTAGGTGGCGGGGGCCAGGGCCGGCTCGGTCCGGCGGAACCACCAGTAGTTCAGGACGAACCGCAGTAGCCCACCCACGATCGTGCCGAGCACGACGAGGCCGCCCTGCTCGACCGAGGACGCCCCCTCGAACACCGCGAGGAGCAGGCTGCTGGCGCCAAGCTCGGCGAGGGCGGTCACGAAGGTGACCACACCGTCCATACCCCGAAGATGTGCCCCGGACACGCCGTAGGTGAAGCGACGGTGAATGAGGTTGCCGACCACCGTGGCGATCACCCACGAGACGATATTGGCCGCCTGACTCGACATCCATAGCGCGAACACCCAGAACAACCCGACATATAGCGCCGTGCCCACGCCACCCACGAGCGCGAACCGCACCAACTGGCCGAACACCGAGCCGTTGGCGCGCCCGACGGCGCTGGGGGAGGTCATGCCGGACATTGTGCCTTGTCCCTGCTGTCCGGCCGCTGTGCCGCCCGGATGGCGATCCTGTGACCCCTGGCGGGGCCTCGAATCGCCTGCCCTACCGTATGCCGAAGGGCCGGGTCCCGATCGGACCCGGCCCTTCGTCGTGGTCACCGCGAGGACTCACCTCGGTCGGCGGGGGAGGGGCCCATCAGTGACCGCCGGCGTTTCAGTGACTGCCCGCGTGCGTGGACTCGCCGGCAGCCTCGATGGCCTCGTGGGCGTGGCCGTCATGGTGGGCCGCCGCCAGCTCGGTCGGGGTGACCGGGTCCACGTGCGTGCCGAAGTAGAACTGCGACAGCCGAGCGCGCAACTTCGCACCGCGGGAACTGCGGTCGGCCACACCGTGCGCGTCGACGCCGCCGGTGAGTTCCAGCGGGGCCTGACGCTCGTAGCCCACGAGCTTCCAGCGGGTGTATTCGTCGAGCGGCTCGTGCGCCTCGAAGAACTTGCCCTCTGCCGTGCGTACGATCCGTCCGCTCTCACGGCCGTGCAGGACCATATTGCGGTCCGAGCGCTGCAGGCTCAGGCAGATGCGACGCGTCACCCAGAATGCCAGCACCGGAAGGATGAAGACCCCGGCGCGGAAGAAGTAGGTGATGTCGTTGATCGACATGTGCAGCTTGATCGCCATGAGGTCGTTGCCGGCCGCGAACATCAACACGCCGTAGAACGTCAGTGCGGCAACGCCGAGGGCGGTGCGGGTCGGCTGGTTGCGCGGACGGTCGAGCAGGTGGTGCTCCCGCTTGTCGCCGGTCACCCACGCCTCGATGAAGGGGTAGGCGGCCATCGCGCCATACATGATCGGGATCAGGAAGAGCGCGCCGATCGCGACGTTCAGGCTGAGGGGATGTCCGAAGATGTTGAACTCCAGCCACCCTGGCAACAGCCGCAAGGCGCCGTCGGCGAAGCCCATGTACCAGTCGGGCTGGCTGCCGGCGGTCACCGCGGACGGATCGTAAGGACCGTAGACCCAGATCGAGTTGATCTGGACGAAGGCGGCCAGCAGGGCGGTGAACCCGAAGACGATGAAGAAGAAGCCGCCGGCCTTCGCGGCATACACCGGCATGACGGGGAAGCCGACGACATTGTCGTTGGTGCGGCCCGGGCCGGGGTATTGCGTGTGCTTCTGCACCGCGACCATCACGATGTGCGCGGTGAAGAGACCGATCAGGATGGCCGGCAGAAGGAGGATGTGCACGCCATACAGCCGGGGGATGATCGCCTCGCCGGGGAAGTCGCCACCGAAGAGGCCGTAGGCCATATAGGAGCCGATCACCGGAGCCGAAAGGATGAAGCCCTGGGCGGCCCGCAGGCCGGTGCCCGACAGCAGGTCATCGGGGAGGGAGTAGCCCGCGAAGCCTTCGACCAGGGCCAGCATCGACAGGATGCAGCCAATGATCCAGTTGAGCTCACGCGGCTTGCGGAAGGCGCCGGTGAAGAAGACGCGCAGCATGTGGGCGGACAGCGCCACGATGAACATCAGCGCAGCCCAGTGGTGCATCTGGCGGATCAGCAGGCCGCCCTTGATGTCGAAGGAGATGTCCAGCGAGGACGCATAGGCCTCGGACATCTGCACGCCCTGCAACGGGATGTAGGAGCCGTCGTAGGTGGTGTGACCCGCGCTGGGGACGAACCAGAAGGTCAGGAACGTCCCGGTCAGCAGGCAGATGATCATCGAATACATCGCGATCTCGCCGAGCATGAACGACCAGTGGTCCGGGAAGACCTTTTTCATCAGGTAGTTGACGCCCTTGGCGGGGCCGAGGCGGTCGTCCACCCAACCGGCGACGCCGCCGAGCGCCTTCGAGCCGCCGGAGGCCGGCGCGGGACGACGGCTGTCGCCGGCCCGCAGTCGGTCGGCCGCGCGGCCGCTGTCGATCGGGTCGGCGGTGCTCATCCACGCTCCCAGAAGCTCGGGCCGACAGCCTCTTGGAACGGCTGTGCAGCGATCAGGTAGCCCTCATCGTCGACAGTGATCTTCAACTGCGGCAGCGGACGCTTGGCCGGGCCGAAGATCACCTTGCAGTCGTCGGTGACGTCGAAGGTCGACTGGTGGCAGGGGCACAACAGGTGGTGGGTCGTGCGCTCGTAGAGGCCGACGGGGCAACCCACGTGCGTGCAGATCTTGGAGTAGGCGACGATGCCGTCGTGGCCCCACTCCTTGGCCTTCTTGCCACCAGGGGTGTCCTGGAACTCCGTCGGGTCCAGACGCATGAGCAGGACGGCCGCCTTGGCCTTCTCCTCCAGCTGGCCGTGCTCGAGGCCGCCCTCGCCGTCGGCATTGGGCAGCAGGCCCGCGGGGAGGACGTGATAGACCGAGCCGATCGTGACGTCGGCGGCCTTGATCGGAATGCCCTCGGGGTCGGTGACCAGGCGCGGGTGCTCGAACGTGCGGTGCTGCTTGCCGTCCTCGCCCTCGTGCGGGTGTCCGTCCCAGAAGGTGACGTCGAGGTTGTTGCGCGGCAGCGGGCCGAGGCTGCCCAGAAGCTGCACCAGCAGCGGCAGGGAGAACAGGCCCATCGCGCCGCCCAGGCTGAGCTTCAGCAGGGGCCGGCGGAAGAGCTGGCTCTTCTCGCCACCATCGCGCATGACCTCGGCGAAACCCGCGCGAGCCTCGTCGCTGCTGCGCATCGGGTGGCGCATCTCGACGACTTCCTCGTCGGGCATGAGCGTCTTGGCCCAGTGGACGGCACCGAGGCCGATGCCGAGCAGCCCCAAACCGATGCCGATGCCGAGCAGCAAGTTGGTGGTCGACACATGGCCCAGGCCAGGGACCCAGGAGCGGTGCTCCGTCGAGAAGGCGAAGTAGCCGACCATCGCAACGATCGTGCCGAGCATCGACAGGCCGAAGAGGCCCGCGACCTGGCGCTCGGCGCGCTTGGCGCCGGCCTCGTCGTGATCCGCCATCCGGTGGACGTGCGGCGGCAGACCCGGGTTCTCGAACTCGGCCGGCATCTTGCCGTCACCGGGGTGGTGACCCTCGTCGAGGCGGACGACACCTGCAGAGTCGGCGTCGGGGAATTCGTGGGTGGTCATGGCGTTAGGCGCCCTTCTGTCCGAGCCAGTAGGCCGCACCGATAAGGATGCCGAGGCCGAAGATCCAGGCGACGAGGCCCTCGGAGACGGGGCCGAGCGACCCGAGCGCCATACCGCCGGGGTTGCCCTCCTCGTGCATCGTCTTGAGGTAGGCAATGACGTCGGCCTTCGCCTCGGGCGAGAGGTTCATGTCGTTGAAGACGGGCATGCTTTGCGGGCCGGTGAGCATGGCCTCGTAGATGTACTTCGCGTCGACGTTGTGCAGTGACGGGGCGTACTTGCCCCGGGTCAGCGCGCCACCGGCACCGGCGGAGTTGTGACACATGGAGCAGTTGGTGCGGAAGATCATTCCGCCCTTGCCCGGGTCGCCGCCCTCGCCGGAGGTGTACTTGGCATCGGGAACCGCCGGACCAGGGGCCAAGGACTGGATGTAGGCGCCGATCGCCGCGATCTTCTCGGCATCGAAGGACGGCACATTGCGGGGAGCCTGGATGCCCGGACCAGCCATCGGCATTCGGCCGGTGCCCATCTGGAAGTCGACAGCGGCCGCGCCGACACCCGCCAGACTCGGGCCTTCGTCGGTGCCCAGGGCGCCGATGCCATGGCAGGTGGCGCAGTTCTGCAGGAAGAGCTGCTTGCCTTGCTGGATCTGGTCCGAGCTCGCCTCCGCGGCCACAGCCGGCTTCGGGGCGAGGGCGGCGTAGGCGCCACCCGTCACGAACAGACCCAGCAACAGCAGCAATGCGATCGCCGCGGGATGGCGGCGCCGGCTTGCCAGTGCGTTCACGTGTGTGCCTTCCTTCGCTGTTCGGTCCGCGGAATCACTTCAGCAGGTAGATCGTCGCGAAAAGCGCGATCCAGACCACGTCGACGAAGTGCCAGTAGTAGGAGGTCACGACGGCGCCGGTGGCTTGGGCGTGACTGTAGTGACGGGTGGTGAAGGTGCGCCCGATGATCAGGAGGAAGGCCAAGAGGCCGCCTGTCACGTGCATACCGTGGAAGCCGGTGGTCAGGTAGAAGACCGAGCCGTAGCCATCCGAGGCCAGGGTGATGCCGTCATGTACGAGGTGGGCGTACTCGTAAACCTGACCGGCGATGAAGACCGAGCCGAAGATGTAGGTCAGGACGTACCATTCGCGCATACCCCAACTGCTGACGTTGAGCAGGCTTCCGGTGCGGGCCGGCTGCCCGTGCTCGGCGCGATAAACGCCCAGCTGGCACCACACCGAGGAGATGACCAGCACGATCGTGTTGGCGGTCGCGAACGGCACGTTGAGCGTGGGCGTGTGCTCCGCCCACAAGTCCGGTCGGACCTCGCGAATCGTGAAATACATTGCGAACAGCCCGGCGAAGAACATCAGCTCGCTGGAGAGCCAGACGATCGTGCCCACCGAGACCATGTTGGGACGAGTCACAGGACCCATTCCGGCATGGCCCGGCGACGCTGAAGGCGTGCTGGGAGTGAGTGCGGATGCTGTGGCCACGGCGCCATTATGTCGGTAATCGAATCGCCACGTCAGCCGACCCCCCGATAACAGTTGTGTCGCGTGGCGCTTTTGCCTGAGTAGGCTGTCCCGCATGGCCTCCACCGCTATGACGCATGCCGCGACGACGGGTGCCCAGGGCACGGGTCCCCGTGAACTCTCGATCCTTCTCTACAGCGACGACATCACGACGCGCGATGCCGTGCGGGCCGCAGTCGGGCGCCGGCCCAGCCGCAACCTCGCGGTGGCGAGTTGGCTGGAGTGCGCCACGCTCCCGGCGGTCCTGGAGGCCGTCGAGAGCGAGCGGTTCGACTTATTGATCCTCGACGGCGAGGCCGCGCCCGCCGGTGGCTTGGGTGTCTGCCGCCAACTCAAGAACGAGATCTTCGACTGCCCGCCCGTGCTGGTGCTCACCGGTCGGGCCCAGGACGTGTGGCTGGCGGCGTGGTCGCTGGCCGATGCCGCCGTGTCGCAACCGCTGGACGCTCTGGCCGTCTGCGCCGCGGTCGAGCAGGCCGTCGCGGGCAACGCCTGAGTATGGCGGTGTTGCCGGCGTCCGAGTTCTCCTGGCCGGACGTTTATACGGACTTGCTCAAACGGCGTGACCTCGCGCCGGAGGTGGCGACATGGGCGATGGACCAGATCATGTCCGGCGAGGCCACGGCCTCGCAGGTGGCCGGCTTCCTGATGGCGCTGCGGAGCAAGGGCGAGACGATCGCCGAACTCACCGCGATCGCCGGGGTGATGCTTGAGCACGCCCACCGGTTCAGCGTCGACGGGCCAAGCTTGGACATCGTTGGCACCGGGGGAGACCGCGCCCATACGGTCAACATCTCGACGATGTCGGCGATCGTCGCCGCCGGGGCGGGCATGCGCATCGTCAAGCACGGCAACCGGGCCGCCTCCTCGACGTCGGGCACGGCGGATGTGTTGGAGGCCCTTGGCCTGGACCTCGCGCTGACCCCGGCCCAGGTTCAGGAGGTGGCCGAGCGTGCCGGGATCACGTTCTGCTTCGCGCAGGCATTCCACCCCGCCATGCGGCACGCCTCGCCGACGCGCCGCGAACTCGGGGTCGGGACGGTCTTCAACGCTCTCGGACCGCTCACGAACCCCGCGCAGCCGACGTATGCCGCCGTGGGGGTCGCCGATCTGGCGCTCGCTCCGCTGATGGCGGGCGTGTTCGCCAACCGAGGCCGCCGCGCGGCGGTATTCCGGGGCGAGGACGGTCTGGACGAGCTCACGATCGCGGCTGCGTCACGAGTGTGGTGGGTTGCCGACGGCCAGGTGGTTGAGCACCTCGTGGCGCCCGAGGACGTGGGACTTGCGCAGGCCCCGCTGGATGCCTTGCGCGGCGGGGATGCGGTGCACAACGCCGGGGTGGTTCGAGACATGCTTGCGGGGGCGAGCGGACCGGTGCGCGACGCCGTGGTACTCAATGCCGGGACGGCGTTGGCGGTGTGCTCCGAGACCGTCGGTGCCGACTCGTCGCGGGACGCTCTTGTCGAGGCGATCGCTGCCGGCATCCGCCGTGCGCAGGAGTCGATCGACAGCGGCTCGGCCGGGGCCGTTTTGGAGCGCTGGATCGAGACGAGCCGCTCCGTCTAATCGCGGTTGTCGGGGGCTGGTCAATCCAGGCCGAGGCTGAAGGCCGCCTCCAAGTCGTGCCGGGAGTAGGCGCGGAAGGCGATATGGGTCGCGGTGCTCAGCACGCCGTCGACCTTGTTGAGCCGATCGGAGATGACGTCGGCGAGGTCGTCATGCTCTCGGACCCGGACCATGGCGATGAGGTCCGCATCCCCGGTGACCGAATAGACCTCCGTCACGCCGTCGAGGTCGGCAATCTGCTGGGCGACCTCGGGGATCCGGTGCACTTCGGCATTGATCAAGACGATGGCGGTGATCATGCGGTCATCATGGCAGCGGCGGTCCGCGCCGGGGCGCCCAGGTCGCTGAGAAGCGTCAGGTGGTGCGCTTGGGCCCCGCCGACGGGACACGTCCAGGCCCCGTCGATGTCGACGATGCGCACGCCAGGCTCCTCCAGCCAGGCCAGGATCTTCTCGGTCTCCTCCGCCGACGCGGCCGGCGCCGGCAGCTGGGCGGACGGCACTATTTCAGCGCTGGCCCGCAGAGCATCGACATACGGCATCGGGTCGGCTCCTCGTGGGCTGTGGGTGCTGCCGGCCAGCCGGCCATGCCGCACGCAGATCAACTCCCACCCACCGATGACGCTGCGTCGGGCGGCGAGGAGTTCTGCGGTGCGTGCCAATGGCGCCATGCGCTGGATGCGGCTCGCGCCCCGCAGAAGGGCACTCAACCGGTCCCGGACGGTGGCCGCCTCCTCGAAGCGCTGGCCGATGGCAAGGGTGGCCATCCGGTCGTTGAGGGCCGCGACGATGGCCCCGGGATCGCCGGTCATCGCGCTCGCCGCCCGCTCGGCGATCGCGGCATAGGCATCGATCTCGATGGCGCCGGTGCAGGGTGCCGGGCAGCGACCGAGGTCGGCGAGGGTGCACGCGCTGTCGCGCGGACGGGTGGCGGAGAGCTTCTGCGTGCACTGACGCAGGGTGAGGCTCTCGTGCAGGGCCGCGACGGCGTCCTCGGCCGCGGTGCGTGATCCGAAGGGCCCGAGATAGTGCGGGGTGTCTCCGCGAACCTGCCGCACGATCGACAATCGCGGGAAGGACTCGACGGTGAGCTTGATCCAGAGGGCTTTTTCCGGATTGCGGGATCGCCGGTTGTACGGCGGCTTGTGCTGCGCGATGAGGCGCAACTCGCGGACCTGCGCTTCGAGAACGGTCGCGCAGACGACGGGGGTGACGCTTTCGGCCAGGCGGATCATCTCGCCCATCCGTCGCCGCTTCTCCGCCCCGGTGAAATAGGACCGGACGCGAGTGCGAATCGCGACTGACGTGCCCACATAGAGAACGCGGCCGGCGCCGTCCTTGAACAGATAGACCCCCGGTGCATCCGGGAGATCGTCGGCGAGGTGGCGCTTGCGACGGCGGGCTTGCGGCACCTGCCCCGAATACGTGGCCAGTTCCTCGATGGTCGTCACGCCGAGGGTG
Organism: Nostocoides jenkinsii Ben 74; assembly: GCF_001046875.1. Classification (GTDB taxonomy): domain Bacteria; phylum Actinomycetota; class Actinomycetes; order Actinomycetales; family Dermatophilaceae; genus Nostocoides_A; species Nostocoides_A jenkinsii. The sequence continues at coordinate 1,225,296 of NZ_HF571038.1, read as the reverse complement.
CCGACCCGGCCGATCAGACCGTGCAGGACGTCGACGGTCGCTTGCGCGTCGTGCAACGCCCGGTGATCGGGGGTGACCGTAGCCCGGAAGAGCCGGGCCAGCGAGCCGAGCCGATGATTCGGGGACTCGTCGGCAGTGACCAGCGCGCGGGCGAGCAGCACGGTGTCGACCACGACGGGCTCCGGCCACGTCAGGCCGGTCGCCGCACAGGCCGCCTTGAGGAAGCCGACGTCGAAGCGGGCATTGTGCGCCACGATCACCGCGCCGGCAGCGAACTCCAGGAACGCCGGCAGCGCCGAGCGGATCGAGGGGGCCGAGGCCAACATCGCGTCGGTGATGCCGGTCAGGACGCGCACGACGGCCGGGATCGGCACGTGCGAGTTGACCAACGTCTGGAACTCGCCGAGCACCTCCCCGCCGCGGACTTTCACCGCACCGATCTCGGTGATGTGGTCCTGGCCGGCGCTGCCCCCCGTGGTCTCCAGGTCGACCACGACGAAGGTGACCTCGTGCAGGGGAGTCCCCACCTCGGGCAGTGGATCCTGTCGGGCGGTCGGCTTCTGCAGGGTCGTCATCGGCATACCCAAGACCGTATGAGCGAGCACCGACAGCCCCTCCGTGGCGCCCTCCGCTGCCCCCGGCAGAGCTCCCGCCACCCGCGGCGGGAGAGCGCGAAAAGGGGGTTGTCGGTGGCGGTCGCTAGCGTCTTGGACACAGGTTGACGAGGCCGTTGGGAGGCCAACAATGAGCACGATGATGATCGGCTGCGAGCGGTGCCCGATCCGTGGCACGAGTCGCGAGGCGGTTCACTGCGCCACGTGCGTGGTGCCCTTCTTCGGGACGCTCGCGCTGCCCGACCCGGCGGAGCTGCCGCTCGATGAGCGCGAGCGTCGCGTCGTGACGATGTTTGCGACGGCGGGGTTGATCAGCCCGAGTGAGGCGAGTGCGGCGCGGGCGAGGTCTGCGCCACGGGCGGTCCGTCATGCGACGGGGTAGCCCGCTGCACCATTGGCGCAGGCTGCCGGTGCGCGCCTGGCTGGCGGCTTGCTGCCGGCAAGTCGGGCGACACGTCGTCCGCGGGCCGACCCGCGGCATCCAGCACCAACGAGAGGGCAACGAGCGAGGCGACCAACCAATACTGGTTGTAGAACGCCTGCTTGTTGACCAGATTCGCGGCAAACAGGACGAGAGCGGCCCAGCGGACCACCTCGCCGATCGGCGGGGTCCGTCGCCTGACGGCGACGAGCGCGGTCACGAGCGGGACCAGCACGGCCACCCCGGTCACCCAGAACGGCAACTCCACGCCGAATTCGTTAAGGGCGAGCAAGTACCACGTGTTGGCGAACTTGATCGGGTGGAAGGTCACCAAGAAGGTGATGGTGTCGTGCACGAAGTCCGCCGGCGCCGTCAACGCCCAGGGAGCGATCAGGACGGCCGTCAGAGCGCCCGTCGCGAAGGCCCGCCGCCAGCCGAAGGGCCGCCAGAAGGCGAGAACCAGCAAAACCGCGGCGAGGTGCTGCTTGCTGGCGCAGGCGAGCGCCAATGGGAGCACCGACCACCAAGCTCGATCGCGCACCATAAACACGGCCCACCAGACGAGCCCCGTGAACAGCAGGGGCTCGGTCCACGCTTGGTCGATCTGGGTCAGCGTGGCGGGTGCCAGCAACAGCAGAGCCGTCACCGCCGCAGCCGTCCAGGTGGCCTGACCGTCCCGCAGCCGTGGACCGACGGGGTCTTCCCCAGGCCGGCCGAGGAGCCACAGACCGATCGCCCCGACCACGACCCACACGAGCAGCATCCACCGGACGTCGCCCGCGAGCAATTTCCCGGGGGCCAACAACACCGCACTCCATGGCAAATAGGTGAAGGCGTCCTTCACCCCCGGCGACCCCGTCCAATTGACCGTATAGAAGTTCACCCCGCGCGCCATCGCCTCTACGGCCTGTTGCAATGTCACCCACACGTCAATGCGTGGCCTCGGGTCCGTCACGATCGCGACCGCCCCCGCTGCGACATAGGTCACGACCGCGATGCCCCAGGCCAGCAACGCGCCCCGCCGCCGGACCAGCACCGTGGCCGCGGCCAGCGCAGCCACCGCAAAGCCCACCGTCACGGCACGTTCGGTGGCGGCCGGGAGGTAGCTCCACAGCGGCACGACGACGTTGATCAGCGCACTTCCGGCCAAGAGTGTTGCCACCGTCGCCGGCGTGAGGCGCACCGTGGTGCGGCGCACCACCCACACGGTCAAGAGCAGCGCGGCGGTCGTCAAGGCCACGACGATGGCGACGCGAAAGCGGACCACGCTCCACTGGAGCGCCGCGAAGGCACCCAGCCACGCGGCGGTGAAGACCCACGAGGGTGAGGGACGACGGATCACGCGGGTAGTGTCTCCCGACATGGCAGACAGTACGGAATCCTCGATCGTGATCGAGGCCGATGCGGGCACGGTGCTCGACGTGATCGCCGACCTTGAGGCCTATCCGGAGTGGGCCAGTCAACTGACCGAGGTCGAGATCTTGACCGAGGAGGGCGACGGCTGGCCCGATCGCGTCCGGCTCACCATGGATGCCGGCATCATCAAGGACACCTACACCCTGGACTACGACTGGGACGTCCTCGAGGACGGGACCGGCACCGTGTCGTGGAGCCTCGTCGAGGCGTCCGTGCTCAGGGCCATGGACGGCACTTACACGCTCACGTCCGCCGACGACGGTCGTACGGATGTGTCCTATCGCCTCAGCGTCGACCTCAAGATCCCGGTTCTGGGCATGCTCAAGCGCAAGGCCGAAAAGGTCATCATCGACACCGCGCTGAAGGGTTTGAAGAAGCGGGTGGAGTCCCTCTGAGGCCGCACCAGACCGGGCGTCAGCCGGCGAGCGGCGCCCCGGCCGCGGGACCTACCACCCGAGTCCTGCTCTTCACGGGCAAGGGCGGTGTCGGCAAGACGACGACCGCAGCTGCGGCGGCCCTGAGCGCGGCTCGCGGCGGCATCCGCACGCTCGTCCTCTCGACGGATGCCGCACATTCCTTGGGCGACGCCTTCGATGTCGATCTCAGCGGTGGGACGCCGGTGCAGATCGAGGACGGACTGCACGCCCTCCAAGTCAACGGCCGCGCCCACTTCGACGGGTCGTGGACCGTCGTGCACGCCTATCTCGTCCAAACCTTGTCCGCGTTGGGTGTCGATCCATTGGTGGCCGAGGAGATGACCTCCCTCCCGGGCGCCGACGAGATCGCCGCGCTGTTGGAATTGCGCGCTCAGGTCGAGTCCCGGATGTGGGATCTCGTGGTCGTCGACTGCGCCCCGACCGCCGAGACCCTCCGGATGCTGGCGCTGCCGGAGAACCTCGCCTGGCACCTAGGCCGGATAATCCCCGGCACCGTCGGCCTGCGCCGAGCGGCACGCCCCGCAGCGGCGGCGGCGCTCGGCATACCGCTGCCCGATATCGAGGTCCTGTCGGTCATTCGAGACTGGTATGCCGAGATGGTCGCCGTCCGCGCCATCCTCGGCAGCGAACGCGCCTCTGTGCGCCTGGTCACGACCTCCGAGGCCGTCGTCATCGCCGAGTCGCGCCGCACGTGGACGTCGCTCAGCCTCTACGGTTTCGCCGTCGACGCGATCTACGTCAACAAAATTCTGCCCAGCGTCGTCGCCGGTGACCACGGCCCGGCCGCCGACTGGTTGGCCTCCTGGAATGAGGCGCAGCGCCGGGGCTTGGCGGAGGTCGCGACGTCTTTCGTCGGCATACCGGTCGTCCAAGCGCCCTATCTGGCCCGCGAGCCCGTCGGCGTCGACGCCCTGGCCGCCCTCGGTAGTGCGTGGATCGACGCCGATCTCACCCCGATTCTGCAGCCCGTCGCGGCGGCTGCGATGCAGGTGGAGCGCACGGATTCCGGATACACCCTCGCCCTGCGTCTGCCGCTCGCCTCGGCGAGCGATGTCGGCCTGCAGCGGCGCGAGGACGATCTGATCCTCACCGTGGGCGAACACCGCCGCATCGTGACGTTGCCGTCGGTTCTGACCCGCTGCACCGTCTCCGGGGCCAGCGTTCGCGGCGGGTCGCTGACGGTCGGATTCGTCCCCGACCCCGCACAATGGCCTCGATGAGCACGTCGACCGATCGCGAGCCGCCGCTCTCCCTCAGTGAGGAGGCGGCGCGCTTTCTCGCGGCCATGAACGCCGAACGCGACCGCCTCCGTGACGAGCCGCAACCGTCGACGGACCGCGAGCACCCTGCGACCTGCACCTGGTGCCCCGTATGCCGCGGGGTCGAGTCCATGCGCAGCGTCGATCCCGAGGCTGTGGACCGCCTCGCCCTCGCCATCGGGGAGTTGGCGAAGGCACTCGGGGAACTCGGGGCTACCTTGCGCGATCGCGTGGTCACACCGGGCTACCAGTCGCCGACCCGATCTCACCCGGAGACCCGCGACGGCGCCCGCTCCAACCACGGTGGTGCTCGCCCCGGTAGGGGCAGCCATGGCGGGGGCGGCACGGCCCATACAGTCGACATCCCGGTGACCGATGAGGACGAGAGATGACCCCACCTGGCGCGACCGCTGACGATCTCGCGATCGGCATCGACATCGGCGGCACCAAGGTCGCCGGTGGGCTGGTCGACAAGGACGGCCAGGTCCGGGGGCGGGCGCGCGCGCATACGCCTGAGCGCTCCCAGAGCCCGCAGGTCGTGGAGGACACCATCGTCGGCGTCATCGACGAGTTGCGCGCGATGGCGACCGCCCCGGTGTCGACGGTCGGCATCGGCGCGGCCGGATTCGTGGCGGCCGACCGGGCAACGATCGTCTTCGCCCCCCACCTGTCGTGGCGACACGAGCCGCTGCGCGACGCCCTGGCCGGACGCGTCGACCTGCCGATGTTCATCGATAACGATGCCAACGCGGCGATCTGGGCCGAGGGCAAGTTCGGGGCGGCGCGCGGCGAGGACCACGTCATGATGGTCAACCTCGGTACCGGCATCGGCGGCGGCATCCTCATGGACGGCCGCGTCCTGCGGGGGCGCTATGGCATCGCCGGCGAATTCGGGCACATGCAGGTCGTCCCCGACGGCCAGCGCTGCGAATGCGGCAATCGGGGGTGCTGGGAGCAGTACGCCTCGGGCAACGCCTTGGTGCGCGAAGCCCGCGCCATGATGACCGCCGACTCACCGGTGGCGCGCGGCCTAGCCGAGCGGGTCGGCGGCGATCCCAGCCTCCTCACCGGGCCGTTGATCACCGAGGCGGCACGCGAGGGTGATGGACTCGCGATCGAACTTCTCGCCGACATCGGCCACTGGCTCGGGCTCGGTATCGCCAACTTGGCGGCGGCCTTCGACCCAGGGATGTTTGTCATCGGCGGCGGTGTGAGCGCCGCCGGCGACCTCCTGCTCGGTCCCGCCCGCGCGACGTTCCGCCGTCACCTGACCGGGCGTGGCTATCGCCCCGAGGCCACCATCGCCGCAGCTCAGCTGGGCAACGAGGCCGGGTTGATCGGCGCCGCCGACCTCGCCCGAATGACCGCGGCCGGCCAGGACGCATGACGCGGCTGCGTGTCGCGAGCTATAACCTGCGCGGATTTCACGACGATCGGCAGGCGGCCGCGCGGATCGTGCGCGCAATCGACCCCGACATCCTTTGCGTCCAGGAGGCTCCGCGCTGGTTCGCCCGCCGCCGGGTCCGCCGGTTCGCCGCCGAATGCGGGCTCGTCTGGGACGACCGGATGCGCGGCAGCGGTGGAACCGCCATTTTCACCTCACCACGGGTGACCTTGTTGTATGCCGAGCGCAACCGTCTGCCGTTCACGCGCGAGGCCGAGCGGCGCGGCTTTGCCTTCGCCCTCGTGCGGTTGCCGGGAGGCCGACCGATCGCCGTGGCCTCGGTGCACCTGAGCCTGACCGAGGCGGCTCGCCTGATCCAGATCCGGCGCATCCTGGCACGAGTGTCCCGGGCGGGCACGCCCACCCTCTTGGCCGGCGACCTCAACGAGACCTCCGACGCCCCCGCTTGGCGGCTGGTCACCGGCGGCATGCGCCTGGTCTCGTCGCTGGCGGCGACCTTCCCGGCGCGCTCCCCGCGTCGCATGATCGACGGTGTGTTCGCCTCGCCGGAGTTCGAGGCGGTTGCGCATACGAGCCTGGCGCTCGCCTCTGCTGACCTGCTGGCGGCCACCGATCACCTGCCCATTTGGGCGGATTTGACCATTCGCGACTGAGGTCGTTTGGCCAGCTGTATCGCCAGGCCTAGTGAACGCCGGGTCGTGTGAACGCCGGCATATGGGTGGCCGGCGCGGGTTGCTAGACCACCGCTCCGTTCTCGTCGTCACGGTGATTCTTCGGTCCGCGCAGAACCAGCAGCACGAAGCCGCCGACGCACAACCCGAGGGCCAACCAGGTCCACCAACGGGCCACGTCGGGGGTGAAGAGCACCAGCCACAGGAGCAGAAGTGGCCCACCGACCAGGCCGACCAAGGCTCCCCAGAAGTGGAAGTCCTCCTGCGGCGGCAAGGGCGCCGGCGGCGCCGGGATGAAGTGCTCCTCGTCTTCTTGCTCGAGGATCTCCTCGTAGGTCGGGCCGGTGGCCCCGCGCCATACGGGCAATGAATTGAACAATGGTGGGTTGACCGCCGACGCGGGCGGCAGGTCGGCCGTGCCCGGGAGGTCGTTCGGGCGAGCGTGCCGACCGAGCGGAGTGGGATCGGGAGCGTCCGCGGCAGCGTCGTCCTCGGCGACCTGGGCATTCCCCGCGCTCACGTCGGTGGCCGGGGCGATCGGCTCGTCCTTGGGCTCGATTGCCGGCGCGTCCGCGTCCGCGGCAATGGCCCCGTTGTCGTCGACGTCCCGGAACATCGGATCATCGGCGAGCCCCGCAACGATCTCGGCGAAGCGTTGGTCGAAATCGTCGCCGTGCAGGCGGGGTTCATGCTCGCGCACCGCGCTCCTTCGGGCCTTTGGTGAACCGGTCTGTCCGACGCCTCGATTCTCGCACGACGAACCGTCGCAGCGCGGGCATGATCGTGACGCGAGCATGAACGAGACCGGCGCGACCGGCAGTGGTGACGTAGAGTGCGGGCGGCACAAACGCGAGGTGACGGATTGCTCTACTGGCTGTTGAGACGGGTCCTGTTGGGACCGTTCTTACGCGTGCTGTTCAAACTCCAGGTCGACGGCATCGAGCACATTCCGGCCGACGGACCGGCGATTCTGGCCAGCAACCACCTGTCGTTCTCCGATTCACTGTTCCTGCCCGCCGGGCTCGAGCGCCGCGTGACCTTCTTGGCCAAGTCCGACTACTTCACCGGGCGCGGCCTCAAGGGCTGGCTGGTCGCTGGCTTCATGCGCGCGGTCGGCCAGGTGCCCGTCGACCGTTCGGGTGGGCGGGCGAGCGACGCCGCTCTCACCAGCGGCCTGAAGATCCTGCGCCGCGGTGAGCTGTTGGGGATCTACCCCGAGGGAACACGCAGCCCGGACGGCAAGCTCTATCGCGGTCGCACCGGTGTCGCGCGGATGGCGCTCGAGGCTGGCGTGCCGGTGATCCCGGTGGCCATGATCGGCACGGACAAAGCCCAGCCGACCGGGCAGCGGCTGCCGAAAATCATGCCCATCACCGTGCGGATCGGTGCGCCCCTCGACTTCTCCCGCTACCAGGGCATGGAGGGCGACCGCTTCGTCCTGCGCTCCATCACCGACGAAATCATGTACGAACTGCTGGAGCTCTCCGGCCAGGAGTATGTCGATATCTACGCCTCGGCGGCCAAGAAGCGGTTCGGATCGGTTCGCGCGAAGACGGCCCGGGTAACCGAGCTGGGTGCGAGCGCGCAACCCGAGACACCCCAGCCCAAGACCTCGCCTACCGACCCGCCGGCCATGCCCAAGGCCAGCTGAGCGTGGCCACCGCCCCGATCATCGCCCGCCCGGTCGTCGTCGGTGCGATGACCCGGGGCCTGGCGATCTTCCGCCCGCTGGCTTTGGCGTATGCCGTGCTCATGGCGTGGCTGGAGCGCGACCAGATGCGCGCACCGTCAGCCGCGGTCGCCACGTATGCGGTGCTCGGGGTCTGGACGCTCATCGCCAGCCTGCGCCGCACCCTGGACCGCCCGGCCGTCCTGATTGACCTCGCCCTGGCCGTCGGGGGCATCATCGCCACAAATGTCGCCTTCCCCCGCGACGTGGTCGTCGGCGGCGTCATGACGCTGCCGAGCATCTGGTCGGCGACCGGCGTCATCGGTGCGGGCATCCTCGGTGGCGAGCGCTGGGGTCTAGCGGCCGCCGGCCTGATCTCCGTGGCCGACATCGTGGGCGTCGTCGAGGTCAACCAAGGGACGATTCACAACATCGTCCTGCTGATCCTCAGCGGTGGTCTGATCGGTTTGTCCGCGCGGCTGGCCCGGGAGAGCCAGGGCTTCTTCGAGGCCTCCGTCCGCGCCGAAGAGGCGTATGCCGAGCGCGAGCGCCTCTCGCGCGCCGTCCACGACGGCGTGCTCCAGACCCTCACCTATATCAATCGGCGTGGGCGCGAACTCGGTCCCGGGGGCGCCGAGCTGGCGGAACTGGCCCGCGAGCAGGAGCGCTCGCTGCGCTCCCTGGTCACCCGCGGTACGGCCCTGCCCTCCGCCCGGACGCGCGAGGATCTCGCCGCCCGGCTGCGCTCGCTTCAGTCCGACCGGGTCGAGGTGAGCATGCCGGCGGAGTCGGTGAGCATGCCCGGCGAGCGCTGCGACGAACTCCTCGCCGCGGTCGGGGCCGCGCTCGACAACGCCCTCACCCACGGGGGCCCCCAGGCCCGGGTGTGGGTCCTGCTCGAGGACCTCGGCGACGACATCGAGGTCACCATCCGCGACAACGGCGTCGGTATGCCGCCGGGCCGCCTCGCCGAGGCACGTTCCGACGGCCGTCTGGGAGCCTCCCAGAGCATCCGCGGCCGACTGGAGGATTTGGACGGCTCGGCGACGTGGCGAAGCCAGCCGGGCAAGGGGTGCACAGTCGGCCTGCGCGCACCCAAGGAACGCACCGCGGTTGCCGTGCCGGCCAAATCAGGGGCGAGCACGCGGCATACGGAAGGACGGACATGACAGCCGACGACCGGACGACGGGGGAGAAGGGACTGCCCGCCGAGCATGACGCGCGTCCCGTGCGGGTCTTGGTCGCCGACGACCACCCGCTCTGGCGGGAAGCCCTCGTGCAGGACCTGACCGAGGCGGGGATGGAGGTCGTCGGGACGGCGGCGGATGGGGCGGCGGCGGTGCGTCGCACCCGGGCGACGACGCCGGACGTTCTCCTGCTCGACCTCAACCTGCCCGAGCTCGACGGTGCTCAGGTGTGCGCCGAGGTGGCGGGTCTTCCGACGCGGGTGCTGATCTTGTCGGCGAGCGGCGAGGAGCGGGATGTGCTGGCCGCGATGAAGGCGGGGGCCTCCGGCTACCTAGTGAAGTCGGCCACGAGCGCGGACATCCGCGACGCCGTCCGCGCCACCGCGCGGGGTGAGGCGACGTTCACCCCGGGGCTCGCCGGGCTGGTGCTGGGGGAGTACCGCAAGTTGGCGAGCCAGCCCGCGACGGACGAACGCCCCATACCCGAATTGACGGATCGCGAGGTCGAGGTCCTGCGCATGGTCGCCATGGGACTGTCGAGTCGCGAGATCGCCGAGCAGTTGGTGATCTCGCATCGGACCGTCCAAAACCATGTCCAGAACACCCTGGGCAAGCTTCAGCTCCACAACAGGGTCGAGTTGACCCGGTTCGCGCTGGAGCGCGGGCTGCACTGACCCCGACCGGAATACGGGCGCCGTGTCCGGATGCTGGGCGGCCACCTATTCTGTCGTGGTGACCACGACCGTCGAACCGCTCCAGTCGTTGCTCGATGGGCCGGCCCGCCCGGCCGCGCAGCAACCCCGCTGGCCCGACGATGCGGCCCTGAAGTCCGCGGTCGAGACTTTGTCGTCGATGCCGCCGATCGTCTTCGCCGGCGAGTGCGACGTCCTGCGGCAGCGGATGGCTGCGGCGTCGCGGGGGGAGGCCTTCGTCCTCCAGGGTGGCGACTGCGCCGAGACCTTTGCGGCGGCGACGGCCGACAACATCCGCGACCGGGTCAAGACCCTCCTGCAGATGGCGGCCGTTCTGACGTATGGCGCGTCCGTGCCCGTCGTGAAGGTCGGGCGGATGGCCGGGCAGTACGCCAAGCCCCGCAGCAGCGACACCGAGACCCGCGAGGGTGTGACGCTCCCGGCCTACCGCGGCGACATGGTTAACGACTTCGAGTTCGCCGAGGCCGCCCGGATCCCGGACCCGCAGCGGCTGGTTCGGGCCTACCACGCGAGCACGGCCACCCTCAATCTCGTGCGTGCCTTCACCACCGGTGGGTATGCCGATCTGCGGCACGTCCACGAGTGGAACAAGGGGTTCGTCTCGACGCCGGCCAATGCGGCATACGAGAAGCTTGCCCGCGATATCGACAAGGCGATGAAGTTCATGTCCGCGTGTGGCGCGGACTTCGACGCCATGCGCCAGGTGGAGTTCTTTGCGGCGCACGAGGCGCTGCTGCTGGACTACGAACGGCCGCTGACCCGCGTCGACTCCCGCACGGGCAAGCTCTATGACACCTCCGGGCACTTCATCTGGGTCGGTGAGCGCACTCGTGATCTCGACGGCGCCCACATCGACTTCATCACCAAGGTGCACAACCCCGTCGGGGTGAAGTTGTCCGCGAAGTCCGACCCGGCCTACATCGAGAAGTTGCTGGACCTGGTCGATCCCGATCGTGAGCCGGGCCGCCTGACCTTCATCACGCGGATGGGCGCGGGTCACATCCGCGACGCACTGCCGGGGGTTATCGAGGCGGCGACCAAGGCCGGCTCGGCGGCGACGTGGATCTGTGATCCCATGCACGGCAACACTTTTGAGTCCACGAGCGGTTTCAAGACGCGCAACTTCGACGACATCGTCGAGGAGGTGCACGGCTTCTTCGATGTGCATCACGCGCTCGGCACCGTGCCCGGCGGCATCCACGTCGAACTCACCGGCAATGACGTCACCGAATGCCTCGGCGGGGCCGACAAGATTCTCGATGCCGACCTCAACAAGCGCTACGAGAGCGTCTGCGACCCCCGTCTGAATCACCGGCAGGGCCTCGAACTCGCCTTCTTGGTCGCCGAGATGCTGGCTGCCGACTGATCCGGGACCACCGCAGATGACGTCGTATGCCGTTGACCTCCTCTCCGACACCCTGACCCGGCCGTCGACCGGGATGCGCGCGGCGATGGCCGCGGCCGAGGTCGGCGACGATGTCTTCGGCGAGGACCCGACGGTTGCCCGGTTGGAGGCGCGCGTCGCGGAGCTGCTCGGGCACGGGGCCGGGTTGTTCTGCCCCACGGGGTCGCTGGCCAACCAACTCGGACTGCGTCTGCACGTGGCGCCGGGCAGGGAGCTGATCGCAGACTCGATGGCCCACATCCTGCGCGCCGAACTCGGTGCGGCAGCGTCTTTTTCGGGGATTACGTCACGAACCTGGGTGTCCGATCGGGGCCGGGTGACGCCCGAGCAGGCCCTCTCGATGATGGTCGCGGGCGCCGACATCTACCACGTGCCGACGGCCCTGATCGCGTTGGAGAACACGCACAACTTCGGCGGCGGGACGATCCTGCCACTCGCCACCATCGAGGCCATCCGGGCTGGCTCACAGCCGCACGGGGTGGCGATGCACCTCGACGGTGCCCGACTGTGGAACGCGGGCGTGGCAGCAGGGGTGGAGCTCGCGGCATACGGTCGGCTGTTCGACACGGTCTCGGTGTGCCTCTCGAAGGGACTCGGGGCGCCGATCGGCTCGGTTCTGGTCGGGTCGGCTGCGGCGATGCGCGAGGCACGCGTCTGGCGCAAGCGGTATGGCGCGGGGATGCGCCAAGTCGGCATCCTCGCCGCCGCGGGGTTGTACGCCCTCGATCACAACATTGCGCGGCTTGCCGAGGATCACGCCCGCGCGCGGCGCTTCGCCGACGCCGTGACCGAGGTCGCTCCCGTCGTGGACCCCGCCGCGGTGGAGACAAATATCGTCATCCTGGAGCTGGGTGGTCGTCCGGACACGGCAGCGGACGTCGTCCGCGGGTTTGCCGATCACGGCGTTCGGGCCTATGCGATCGCCCCGACGCGGGTTCGGCTCGTCTGGCACCTGGATGTGGACGACGCCGGGACCGATCTCGCGATTGCGGCGGCGCGGGCCGTTTTCGGCTGACGCCGCCGCCGCGCTCAGCGGGGGACCACGTGATCGCAGCCGAAGAAGGGCACCCCGGACGTGGTCAGGCCGCGGACGCAGAGTTCCGTCGTTGCGGGCGTGAGCCCGAGCCTGTCGGAGCGTGCGTGCACGACCGCGTCGAGATCGCCGTCCTTGGTCTTATCGTCTGGCTCATAGCTGTCTTCGGGGTGGATCCGGCCATGAGCCTCCGGCGCGCCGCCCGAGCTGGTGAGCAGCGCGTCCCGCGTGCCGAAGCGCAGGGTGCCGGCGTCGATCGTCGTGGCGTCGAAAGGCAGCGGTAAGCCGTACTCCGCGCCGGTCGACAGGATCGCCATCGGCAGCACACCACTGTTCACGTTGACCTGGTTCTTGGTCTCGCCGGGACGGACGTTGAGCTGGACCGGGATGGCACAGGTCAACGTCAGCGTGCTTGTCCGCTGGTTGTTGCTGGCGACCGGATCGATCACCTTGGCCGCGTCCGGCGTGATGTCTGCCATAGCCGAGAACGCGCTGGTCCCGGGCTTCGTGCAGGTGGCTTGCACAGTATCGGTGCGATCCTGCGGGGAGCCGGTGGCCAGGGCGGGCCAGCGCGCGGCATACGAACCGGGGGTGACGGTCAGCCCGGAATCGCCGGTTGCCGTTATCGAGCCCGAGGCATCGACAGGGGTGTCCGGGCCGAGGTTTGCGACCGTGGTCGCCAGGGTGACCGTCACCGCGGTCCCTACCAGGCCGAGTGGGGGGGCGCTTGTCGTCAGCGTGGTCACGGCCAAGTCCGCCACCAGACACTCCGGCGCGGTCGGGTTGTCGCTGCAGTAGTCGTGGACGGCCGGCCGCAGGTCGACTGTGGTCAATGTCGAGCCGGCCTGCTGGTCGTCGACGACAAGAGTTGCGCCGTCGGCGTCGAAGGGCATGGTGAGCGTGTCCGTGCGGTCCATCATCACCATGGACTCGTCATGCCCGGTCCCCTCAACGAAGACCCAGCGAGGATCCCAACTGTTGACCTGGGATCGTTCGCTTCCGTCGGCATTCAATAGCCGCAATTTCAGGAGCGGCGGGTCGCCGAGGTGGGAGTAGGACCGCTGACTACCGACCTGTGCGTCGACCAATGTCGCCGTTGTGGTGTGGAAGTCCAGCCCGACGAGGAAGGACTTGCCGGGGTCGTTGTAGTCGTAGACCGGGATGGGAGCCGTGCCCGGATCTGTCGGGTCTCCCGGTGATCTCGGCGCCATTGGGTGGGCGGCGACTGCTCATCAGGTCGTCGGGACCGGGGTCGGAGAGGTACCAGTCGACATCGGGGTCGGACCGCGTGTCAGTGATCTTGCGACAGTCGCTCGCCGGACGACCGAGATTCGGCGCGTCGGTTTTGCAGGTGTCCAGCGCGGCATACAGGTTAGGAAGAGGATCGGCTACGAAGTAGCCACCGTCTCCGCCATACTCGTCGGCCAGGCCGAAGGGTGCGTGCCCGCTCTCATGAAGCATGGTTGCGAGCGAGTTGAACTCCGTGCTGAAGAGACCGTTGGAGGCGCAGTCCCGGAATTCGCTCGAGTGCAGAATGGCGCCCGCGTCCCTCCACGAGTAGTCCTGCGCCCAGTTAGCGGGGGCGGTGAGCCCACACGAACCGGTGCTCGAGACGCCGGTTGCCTTGCCTCTTTGGTCGGCCAGCCAGATGTTGAACCACTGTTGGTTGGCGAGGAAATAGTCCTGCCCGTAATACGCGCCCTTGACGGCATAGGCAGCATCGGTGAGGAAGGCAGCGTCGGACGCCGAGGTGTATGACCCTGAATCGGCGACGAGGACGATGTCGACGCGGTTCTTGCGGTCGCCGGTGTAGATGACGGGGATTGCTGAGCCGTCGGCGGGCGGCCCGACCCGGGTCTTGCGCCAACCGGTGAAGGCGAAGTCGGAGCCTGCCTTGGCCTTGCAGCTGTAGGTGAGATCGCCCGCGGTTACATTGACAAGGGTCGTGCTCAACGTGCTCTTCGCCGTGCCGGAGGCCACCGTGACCTTTTTTCCAGCGGCGTCAGCCGTCCAGATCTCCAGGGAGTCAGCCACCTTCTTCCGATCCACCAACGGCAACGGGTTCGCGGCACCATTGGAGGTGTCCGTGAGGGTGTCGCCAACCTGGACGTGCCCGTCGAGCGATTCGACGGTGATCGTGACCGTGTCGCCCGGCTGCGGCCACAGGGGACTCTGCAGACAACGCACTGCCAGTCCTGGGCTGCTCGCCGGCGGGTCGACCTCGACCGTGTAGGTCACGGTGACATCGCCGTCACCCTCGTCGTTTCCCTTGCTGACGACCTGGCGGCAGGGACCGCTCGCGTTGCCGCTCAACGTGCACGGGAGCAGGGTGACGTTGAGGTCGATCGCAAGCCCCGCATTAGGGTTGGCGTCGCAATCGTCATCACCGAAATTGAGCCCGCTGTCATAGTCCCAAACCCGGATCGACGCAGTTGTCGACGACGTGGCATTGAGGTCGTATTGACGCTCCAGGGTCCATGCCGGGGTGATGTCGTCGTTATCCTCGACATAGGAATCGGGTTCATTGTTTGGGAACCGGGCGCTCTGGTCGCCAATGGCGATTCGCGCGTAGAAGTCCGCGCCGGAGGTGGTGTCCGTGCAGCCGTCGGCGTGGATCTGGTCAATTGTGATGCGCACGGTCACCGTGCTGGCGGCGTCGAGGCCCGACGAGCTGAGCCCGAATCAGCTGGCCAGTCAGGCGCCGATCTGGGCCAGGCGGGCGCGGACGATGTCGAGGATGACGTCGTCAGGCAGTGGCTGATCAACCTGGAAGCGAATGGTCCCCTTGCTCAGCGAGAAGCCAGCCAGCCGATCCGCCACGCTTTCAACGATCTCGCCGGAGAAGGGGAACAGGCTCAGATGGGTTTTGGTGGCGATGACGCTGATCAGCGGCTTGCCTGCGACCTTCAGGGCAGGCATCCCGTAGCTCTTGCCCTCCTGCGCGTCCGGGGCCTCCTGAGCCACGATGTCCAAGACGCGCCGCAGCGCCGTGGCGCGTTCGGCGTCCAATTCCTCGAGGTATGCCGTGACCTCGCCCATCAGCGCGCGTCACCTTGGCCACGGAGGTGCTTCAGGCCGTTGACCAGCGCCACCACGAGCATCGTTGCCAGCAGCATGTGGATCAGCACCAATGCCTCGGGAAGCTTGGTGAAGTACTGCGTGTAGCCGACGGCGCCTTGCGCGAGCGTCACCAGCAAAACGAATCGCCAGGCATCCCTGACGTGTGCGCTGCGGCCGACGAGGTGCGTGGCGACCACCATGGCCACGACGAGCCCGACGAAGAGCATCACGCTGTCGGCATGCAGCCACGACGCCGATCGTGGGTCGAAGGACAAGCGGGCCGGCTCGTCGGCATCGCCGGAGTGCGGACCCGAGCCGGTCACGATCGTGCCGAGGACCAGGACGACTCCGGCCAGCGCGGTGGTGACCCAGGCGAGGTGACGCACGATCGGTGGGACGACCAGCGCCCGGTGACCACGCGGCATACGACTCTCGACGAAGGCGGCGGTGGCGGCCGCGACCAGGCCCATGGAGACGAGGAAGTGCGCGGCCACGGTAGCGGGGTTCAGCCCGGTGCGCACCGTGATTCCCCCGAGGATGGCCTGCACGGCCACGCCCACCAGGACGAGGACAGCCGGGACCACGAGGGCGCGGCGGCGGTCGGTCCACTGCCAGATCGCCAGGATGGCGGCGATCGCGACGAAGCCGACGAGGCCGGTGAGGGTGCGATTGCCGAACTCGATGTACTTGTGGAAGCCCTCGGCCTGCTCTCGCACGGGGACATAGGAGCCGGGGGTGCACTTGGGCCAGCTCGGGCACCCCAGGCCGGAGCCGGTGAGCCGGACCAGCCCGCCGGTGACGACGATGAGAACTTCGACGACAACATTGGCCAGCAGGATGCGGCCCAGCCACGGGCTCGCGGGCGGGTGCTCTGCGGTGGTGCCTGGTCGAGCGTCGTCACAGCCCCAGGCTAATCCCCGCCCTCGCTACCTCCGAGCCCGGCGCGGCCGGCCTCGGCTCACTAGGGTGAGCACATGACCATCGTCGACCCCACCATCACCTCTGCCTGGGCTCGTCTGAGCGAGTTGAAGGCGGCATACGTCCCCGATCTGCGCGGTGCGTTCGCCGCGGATCCGGACCGGGCAACGCGCTATTCGCGCACGTGCGCGGATCTCCACGTGGATCTGTCGAAAAACCTGATCGACGACGACATCCTCGCGGCCTTGTTGGATCTTGCCGAGCAGGTCGGTCTCGCCGAGCGTCGCGACGCGATGTTTGCCGGTGACCGCATCAATGTCACCGAGAATCGGTCCGTGCTGCACACGGCACTGCGTCGCCCGGCGAGCGACACGCTCGTCGTCGACGGCACCGACGTGGTGCCGCAGGTGCACGAGGTACTCGACAAGATCTATGCCTTTGCCGATCGCGTGCGTTCCGGTGACTGGGTCGGGGTCACCGGCAAGCGGATCGAGACGGTCGTCAATATCGGCATCGGTGGCTCGGATCTCGGGCCGGTGATGGTCTACGAGGCGCTCAAGCCGTATGTGCAGTCCGGCCTCACCTGCCGCTTCATCTCCAATATCGACCCGACGGACCTGGCGGAGAAGGTCGGCGACCTCGACCCCGAGACGACGCTCTTCATCATCGCCTCCAAGACGTTCACGACGCTGGAGACGCTGACCAACGCCCGGATGGCGCGGGATTGGTTGTGGCGCAAGCTCATTGAGCAAGGCGCCATCGAGGATTCTGAAGACGCGCGCACGGGTGCGGTCGCCAAGCACTTCGTCGCCGTCTCCACCGCCCTCGACAAGGTCGAAGCCTTCGGCATCGACCCCGCCAACGCCTTCGGCTTCTGGGACTGGGTCGGTGGCCGCTATTCGGTGGACTCTGCCGTGGGCACGGTGCTGGCGGTGGCGATCGGCAAGGACAATTTCGCCGAACTCCTCGGCGGCTTCCACGCGGTGGACAACCACTTCGCCGACGAGCCATTCGAGAGCAATGTCCCGGCGCTGATGGGGCTGCTAAACGTGTGGTACGTCAACTTCTTCAAGGCCAAGAGCCACGCGGTGCTGCCGTATGCGCAGTATCTCCACCGGTTCGCGGCCTACCTCCAGCAGTTGACGATGGAGTCCAATGGCAAGGGCGTGCGCGCGGACGGCGCGCCGGTGACCACCGAGACCGGCGAGGTCTTCTGGGGTGAGCCGGGCACCAACGGGCAGCACGCGTTCTATCAGTTGATCCACCAGGGCACACAGTTGATCCCGTGCGACTTCATCGCGATGGCCAACACCGCACACCCCACGAAGGACGGCGACGCCGACGTCCACGAACTCTTCCTTGCCAACTTCTTCGCCCAGACCAAAGCGCTCGCCTTCGGCAAGACGGCCGAGGAGGTGCGCGCGGAAGGCGTTGCGGAAGAACTGGTTTCGGCAAAGGTCTTCTCCGGAAACCGCCCGACGACCTCGATCATGGCGCCGCTGCTAACGCCATCCGTGGTCGGTCAGCTGATCGCGCTCTACGAGCACATCACCTTCACCCAAGGCATCGTCTGGGGCATCGACTCCTTCGACCAGTGGGGCGTTGAGCTCGGCAAGCAACTGGCCATGCAGATCGCCCCGGCGATCTCCCAGGACGACGACGCCCTCGCCGCCCAGGACCCCTCGACGCGGGGCCTGATCGAGTACTACCGCTCGCAGCGCCGCTGACCGCCAAACGAAGTACGACGATCAGCGGTGCATACACCGCCGATCGTCGTACTTTCGTGTGGGAAGTGGGGTCAGCGCGCGGAGCGGCGAGCTGAGAAGGCCGCCGCGCCACCGGTCGAACCCGCCGGGGCAGCGCCGGTGCGCCCGGCGGGCCGCTGCCGGCGCTGGTTCGGCGCCGCTGCCCGCGACCGGTTGTCGCCCGCCGTGGTGGACTCGCGCCGGGTTCCGGGTGCGCCCGACTCGCGGCGAGCCCCCGTTCCGGATGTCGTATGGGGATGGGCCGGCTTCTTCCGACCCCGCCCCGATCCGCTCTTCCCGGCCCGAGCGGGGCGGGCGGGGGCCTCGGCGGGGGCGGGCGCGGCATACGGTCCGGGGAAGGTGCGCGCCCCGGGGGCGAGTTCGTTGAGGAGCGGGTGGGTTGCGTGGGCGCGCGTGATGGTCGGGCGGATGCCGGCCTTGCGCGTGAGGTCACGGACCTCGCGGACCTGCTCGTCCAGCATCAGCGTGATGACCGTGCCGGAGTTGCCGGCGCGAGCGGTGCGACCGGAGCGGTGCAAATAGGCCTTGTGCTCCACCGGCGGGTCGGCGTGGATGACCAAAGAGACGTCATCGACGTGGATGCCGCGCGCGGCGATATCGGTGGCGACCAGCGTCGCGGCCGCGCCGCTATGGAAGGCGTCCATCGTGCGAGTGCGGGCGTTCTGCGAGAGGTTGCCGTGCAACTCCACGGCCGGCACGCCGGCGCCGTTGAGTTGGCGGGCAAGCTTCTTGGCGCGGTGCTTCGTGCGCGTGAAGACGATGGTTCGTCCCGGCGCGGCCGCGAGGTCGACGAGCACGGGCAGGTGCGCCTCCGGCGTCACATGCAGGACGTGGTGCGCCATCTCGGCCACCGGGCTCTGCGCCGAATCTGCCTCATGCGTCACGGGTTTGGTGAGGTAGCGCTTCGACAGCACGTCCACGCCGTTGTCCAGAGTGGCCGAGAACAGCATCCGCTGACCGGTGCGCGGCGTGCGGTCGAGCAGTCGGCGAACGCCGGGCAGGAAGCCGAGGTCGGCCATGTGATCGGCCTCATCGAGGATGGTGATCTCCACGGCATCGAGGTGGGCGTGGCCTTGGCCGATGAGGTCTTCGAGACGTCCCGGGCAGGCGATCACGATGTCGACGCCGGCCCGCAGTGCGGCGACCTGCGGGCCTTGGCCCACGCCGCCGAAGACGGTGCGTGACGTCAGCCCGGTGGCCTTCGCCAGCGGAGCGAGCGACTCTTCGATCTGCGCGACGAGTTCGCGCGTGGGGGCGAGGATCAGCGCGCGGGGACGCAGCGGCATCCGACGACTGCGGCTCTGGGTGAGCCGGGCGACCAGCGGCAAGAGGAAGGCGTAGGTTTTGCCCGAGCCGGTGCGGCCGCGGCCGAGGACGTCGCGGCCGGCGAGGGAGTCGGGCAGCGTCGCCGCCTGAATGGGAGTAGGGGTGGTGATGCCGCGCTCGGCGAGCGTGGCGATCAGGGACGCGGGCACGCCGAGCGTGCCGAAAGTCGTGTCAGTAGACACAGAAATGGTGCTCCAATGAGTCTGAAGTGAGTCGTTCTGCCCGGCGCGGACGACGTGGTCCGCAGCAGCAATGGCAATCGACAAGCGAAGCGGCCCGCGGCAGAACTGGTCGGGCCGATGCCTTTAGTCTACGCGACGGGTCACTGCACCCGGACCACGATCGTCTGCAGCCCGCTCGCTCCGTCCGGATCGGGCGCGGCAATCGTCGTCGTCTGGAGCGTGCCCTCGCCATCCGTGGCTCGCGCCGTGATCGTGTGCTCGCCTGCGGTGGCTGGCCAGGTGGCCCGCCATTGGCGCCAGTAGTGACCGCCGACGTCAGGCCCGAGGTCGGCGCTGACCCACTCGCCATCGTCCACCCGCACCTCGACCCGCGAAATCCCTTGGTGTGCTTGGGACCATGCCACACCGGCGATGACCAGGTCTCCCGTCGGCACCTTCGCACCATCGCGGGGCACGTCGATCCGCGACTGCGTCTTGACGTCGGCGCGCTCGGCCCAACCCCGGGTGGACCAGTAGGCCTGCTCCTTGGCGTAGGTCGTCGCCGTCAACCGGGTGAGCCACTTCGTGGCGCCGACATAGCCATAGAGGCCCGGCGTGATCATCCGCACCGGGAAGCCGTGCATCGGCGTCAGTGGGCGCCCGTCCATCGCGATCGCGAGCATTGCCCCGCGGTCGTCCTGAAGCGCGGCGACGGGGGTGGAAATCGTCATACCGTCATGGGAGGTGCTCAGAATCTGGTCTGCGGAGTCGCGAACTCCGGCGCGGGACAACACATCTCGCGTCAACACCCCAAGCCAGCGGCTCGACCCGATGTAGTCCCCGCCCACGGGATTGCTGACGCAATTGAGGGTGATATCGGCCTCCACCATCGGCATCCGCAGGAGCTCCGCCAGGCTCAATTCGTATGGCCGTGCCACGTCCCCATCGATGCGCAGCCGCCAGGCGTCGGGGTCGATTCGCGGGATCGCGAGCGCGGTGTCGATCCGATAGAAGTCGGCGACGGGTGTCCGCAGGGGCGCCAAGCCGGATACGGCGGATTCGAGCCCGGCCGGCAGCGGCGGTAGCGGGTCCGCTACGACTGGAAGGCTGAACGCCTCGCCGCTCGCGCCCGCGGGCGCGCCGATGCGGGCACCGACATACGCCATCCCGGCCCCGGCGCCCGCGAGGAGCCCGGAGGCGAGGAGGGCGCGCCGACCCGCGCCCGGCTCGGCGGCTGGGTGCGACGTCGGCGCCCGAGTCGTCGGGATCCGCAGCGCCGGGATCCGCAGGGTCGCCATGGCGACGAGGGATGCCGCGATGCTCGGGATGATGGCAAGTTGTCCGGCATCGGGTCGCGACTGGGCGGCGAAGGCCGCCACCGCACCCAGGGTGACCAGCACCCAATCGCCAGTTCGGTTGCGGTACTGCAGGATTCCGGCGAGAGCCCCAACGGCGAGCACGACCACGAGAACGCCGGCAATGAGGGCCGGCTTGTCGGCGGTGCCCAGCGTCGACACGGCCCAGTCCTTCAGCCAGCGCGGGGTGAGGTCGATCGCGGCGCTCCCGACGGCGACCGGGGGAGAGGAGGAGGGGCCGAGGAGACTGGCCAGCAGATGCCCCGCCCCCAGCCCACACAGGCTGGCCGCCAGCCCGTGGAGGGCGGCATACCGGGTCTGCGTGCGGGTCATGTCCTGAAGGCTAGGCCGCCCCGCTGACACTCGGCCGAGTGCCGGTCTTACGGACTGGTGACGTCAGTCGGACCAGCGGAAAATCCGGGTGGCAAGCAGGGCGCCGACGGCTCCCCAGACAACCAGGGCAAGCCAGGGGCCGACCGGCCAGGTCCCCTCGGCCAACGCCGCGCGGAGTCCGTCGCCCAAGGCCCCGGAGGGTAACCAGCGGGCCACCGCGGCGACACCGGACGGAAGTGTGCTCGTGGGCAGCAGCAACCCCAGCCCGAGAAAGACCACCCACAGCAAATTCGCCACGGCGAGAACGGCTTCCGCGCGTAGCCGCCCGGCCACCAGCATCGCGAGAGCCACGAAGCAGCCCGCCCCGAGCACGATGGTCACCACACCCGGAACGAGTCCGGCGAGGTCGGGGCGCCAGCCGAGCGCCATCCCCAGGAGGGAGAGCGCGAGCAGATGGAAGGCGAGCACGAATCCGGTGGCGAGCGCCTTGCCGCCGAGCAAGCCGTCGCGGCCAAGCGGAGTCGTGCCGAGGAGCCGGAGCACCCCATTGCGTCGGTCGAAGGCGGTGGCGATCGCCTGGCTGGTGAAGGCGGTGGAGACCACCGCAAGGGCGAGCACGCCGGGAACGATGACGTCGATTCGCCGCAAACCGAGGTCGGGCACGGACACGAACTTGAGCCCGACCATCGCCATCGCCGGGAGGATGAAAGCGACCAGGAGTTGCTCGCCATTGCGCAGCATCGTGCGCGCCTCAAAGCTCGCCTGCCGGCGGATGCGTATGCCGCGCGCGGCCGCCCGCCGGCCCGTCACGGTGGTC
>NZ_HF571038.1:1162453-1203230 GCF_001046875.1 Nostocoides jenkinsii Ben 74 | reverse complement strand
GCGCGCAGACGGCGCGCCGGTGGCTGGAGAGGTACCGACAACTCGCGCCGGTGACGTACAGTTGAAGCCCGTGGCGGCTGCGACGAAACACATCTTTGTGACCGGAGGCGTGGCCTCATCCCTCGGCAAGGGCCTGACGGCCTCGAGCCTCGGCAACCTGCTCCGCGCGCGCGGGCTGCGGGTCACGATGCAGAAGCTCGATCCGTATCTCAACGTCGATCCCGGGACGATGAACCCGTTCCAGCACGGCGAGGTGTTCGTGACCGAGGACGGCGCCGAGACCGACCTCGACATCGGCCACTACGAGCGCTTCCTCGATGTCAATCTCAGCGCCGCCGCCAATGTCACCACCGGACAGGTCTACAGCGAGGTCATCGCCAAGGAGCGTCGCGGCGAGTATCTCGGCGACACCGTCCAGGTCATCCCGCACATCACCAACGAGATCACCCGGCGGATGCGGGCGCAAGCGGCCGGCTCGCCGGGGGTCGGCGACGCCGAGGCACCCGACGTCATCATCACCGAGATCGGTGGAACCGTTGGCGACATCGAGTCGCTGCCCTTCCTCGAGGCCGCCCGCCAGGTTCGGCACGAGATCGGCCGGGAGAACTCGATGTTCCTCCACGTCTCCCTCGTGCCCTACCTCGCGCCGAGCGGGGAGCTGAAGACGAAGCCGACGCAGCACTCGGTGGCGGCGCTGCGGCAGGTCGGCCTCCAGCCCGATGCCCTCGTCCTGCGCGCCGACCGGGAGATCCCCGACGGCATCAAGCGGAAAATCTCGCTCATGTGCGATGTCGACCTCGACGCCGTCGCGGCCTGCGTGGACGCTCCATCGATCTATGACATCCCCCGCGTCCTGCACCGTGAGGGCCTCGACGCCTATGTCATCCGCCGCCTCGGTCTCAACTTCCGGGACGTCGCCTGGAGTAAGTGGGACGAGCTGCTGCGCCGCGTCCACCACCCGGCCCACCATGTCGAGGTCGCCCTCGTCGGCAAGTACATCGACCTGCCGGACGCCTATCTGTCGGTGACCGAGGCTCTGCGCGCGGCCGGCTTCCACCACGACGCCAAGGTTGCGATCCGCTGGGTGGCCTCCGACACCTGCGAGTCCGAGGCCGGTGCCGCCAAGGCGCTCGGGGGCGTGGACGCGGTCCTCGTGCCCGGCGGCTTCGGGGTGCGCGGGATCGAAGGCAAGCTCGGGGCGCTGCGCTGGGCCCGGGAACGCCAGGTCCCCACGCTCGGCATCTGCCTCGGCCTCCAGTGCATGGTCATCGAATACGCCCGCACCGTCGCCGGCATCGCCGGCGCGAGCTCGAGCGAGTTCGAGCCGACCACGCCGGCCCCGGTCATCGCGACGATGGAGGAGCAGAAGGCCTTCGTCGAGGGCGCCGGCGATCTTGGTGGAACGATGCGGCTCGGCACCTATGAGGCGGTGCTCGCTGACGGCTCGGTTGTCGCCGAGGCGTATGGCGCCACTCGGGTCGATGAGCGCCACCGGCACCGTTATGAGGTCAACAATGCCTACCGGGAGCAGATCGCCGCGGCCGGCCTCGTCTTCAGTGGGACCTCGCCGAACGGGACGCTCGTGGAGTTCGCCGAGCTGCCTCGGGAAGTCCATCCCTATTACGTGGCGACGCAGGCGCACCCGGAGTTCAAGTCGCGCCCGCACCGGGCCCACCCGCTGTTCGCCGGCCTCGTCGCCGCTGCCTTGGACGCCCAGCGCGCCTCTCGACTGGTCGAGGTGGAGCCGGTCCCGGCCCACGCATGACCGCCGGACCCACGGGGCCGGATCCGCTGCCTGCGGTGATCGCCGATGTCATCGACCCGGCGCGCGTGCTCGCCGCCGAGACCGTCTATCACGGGCTGGTCTGGGATGTCCGCCGTGACCAGGTCGACCTCGGCCACGAGGTCGTCGCCCGCGATCTGATCGAGCATCCCGGTGCGGTGGCCGTTGTCGCCCTCGACGACACCGGCCGGATTGTGCTCGTCCAGCAGTACCGGCATCCGATCGGGATGCGGGACTGGGAGATTCCCGCCGGCCTGCTTGATCTCGACGGTGAGCCGCCGGTGGTTGCCGCCGCGCGGGAACTCGGTGAGGAGGCGGACCTGCGCGCCGACCGGTGGGATCTGCTGATCGACTATGTCACCTCGCCCGGCTACACCTCCGAGGCGATCCGCATCTTCCTGGCGCGCGACCTCAACGAGATCCCCGAAGGCGAGCGGCACCATCGCACCGGCGAGGAGCGGGACATGCCACGGGCTTGGGTGAGCCTCGACGATGCCTTCGCCGCGGCCACCAGCGGGAAGCTGGTCAATCCCCATACCCTCGTCGGCATTTTCGCCGCGCACGCGGCGCGGGCCGCCGATTGGACCACCCTGCGGCCGGCCGACAGCCCGTGGCTGCTCTGGGAGCGGCTTCGACGGCCTTCACGGTGCGGGTGAATTTTCGGCCGTGCCGCTTGTCGAGGCATAGGGACAACGACATGGCGGCGTGGGACTCCGGACGACAACGGTTGTGCGAGAACTCCGATCGTCACCGCCAGTCGCACGCCCACCACCAGCAACGCGCCGGTCAACCACGTCGTTACCGGAGGTCACAGCCCCACGAGGCCACTCTGCCGAGGCCCTGGCTCTCGTTCCGGTTGCAGATCTGCAGCCACAGTGTAGTCTCAATTGTGTCCACACAACTGTTAAGGAGAGACCCGTGCTCAAGCCCCCCCCCAACTCACGTCTGACGTCGTTCGCTAGAATCGGTGCCGTCGTGCTCGGCTGCTTACTGGCGTCATCCCCCGCCTGGTCTGAAGGCACATTCACCAGTCCGATCGAACACGCCAATAACGGTTTCGGCTCGCGGACGTGGACAGATCTCAACACGGACGGCGCAACCAATCGTGCTCGAATCACGGCGTGTACAAGTGTGGCCTCGATCGGAATTTACAAAGACCACCAATGGCCTATCCCGGACGAGAAGGTTGGAGGCGTGAGTAAGACGTGTGACTCGTGGGTGTCATACTCTGCCGGTACGAGGGGCGATATACACTTCACCATCAAAAGTGGGGCGGGAACAACCGGCACCTTCTATGGAACAGCGAAGGTCGAATACTGACCGGATGTGGCCGCATCGTTGCCCATTCTGCACATAGGCGCCTGATACGATGATCATGACGCTTCACTCCGTCACATTTCAGCGTGGTCGCAGAGTAATTCTTGACGACCTGACGTGGTCGCTCCCAGCGACGGGGCGGACGTTGCTCCTTGGCCGCAATGGTGCTGGGAAGACGACAACGTTGCGCCTACTTTCGGGGGCCATTGCGCCGAAGCGGGGGACGGTGAAAATCGACGGACATGACGCTGGCCCGAAGGAGTTGCGTCGACGGGTGGCGATGATGCCGCAGCACATCTCCAGCATGCCCCGGCTGAACGTAGTGGAACAGGTCGCCTTCGCTGCGTGGCTGAGTGGCCGGAGCGAGAGTTCGGCACGGTCAGCCGCCGTAAAGGCGATTGCCCAGGTCGACTTGAGCGAGAAGGGGCAAATGGATCCGGCCAGGCTGTCCGGTGGCGAACTCCGTCGGGTGGGCCTTGCGGAGGCACTCGCCCGCCCGTCGGAGCTACTTCTGTTGGACGAACCCACTGCCGGCCTCGATCCGACGCAACGGGCTCGCTTCCGGGACGTTGTTCTCAGCCTGGATCGGCCCACAGTCATCTCGACACACCAATTGGACGACGTCGATCAGCTTGTTGCCTCGGTGGTGGTGCTTGATGGTGGTCGCATCGTCTTCGACGGGCCCGTGGACGACTTCCTCCGCCGCGGCCAGGGCCCCGATGTGGCCCGCATGGCGGAGTCGGCCTTCACGTCGTTGACGAGTACCCTGTGAGTTTCCTGCGTGCGCTGCGTTGGTCGACCGGTTGGCTCTTCATTCCGCTCATTGCGGCGGCGACCTATGCCGGTTCCGTCGCGCAGCGCGAGTTCTTCGGGGATTACCCACTGGTCGCCCTGTCGCAGGCGGCAGTTTCCTTGGTTGTGGTCGCGCCGGTGTTTGCGGGCTGGGCCGCGTGGGACGCTGCGAGGGCGCGTCCATGGCTCGATGCCACGTTCGGGGGCGCTCATCGTGGCAAAGCACTCGGGAGGCTGATCGTTCCGGGGGTGGTCAGCGCCCTTGTGGTCGGACTTCTCGTCCTGGTCGACGTCACGGGATCGCCGCGTGGGCAGATCGCGGCCATGCTTGCGCTTGCACTCCTCTTGACGCAGGCAACTGCCGCCGCCTTCGGTGCCGCGATTGGGTCTCTGGCCTCGGGCTTGGTGGCGGTCCCCATCGCGGTGGGCTCGACGTATGCGGCCGCCGCGCTCGCCGTCGCCGACCCATCGAGCTTTCTAGGCCGGACGGTCGTGACAGGTATCGCGTCCCCGTGTTGCGACAACACTCAGCAGATCAGTGCCACCGACTTGACCCTGTGCCTGACTGTCTGCGTCGTTCTCCTGGCCGGTAGCTTGCGCGCCTGCATGGCGCAGCCTGAGGCGCCCGGCCGTTTGCTCACGTTGGCGGCGTCGCTCGCGGTGGCGCTGTTATTGGCGGCTATCGGGCAAACTTTCGTCGTCAAGGAGGGTCAGTTGACGGCTCGAGTCACTCACACCGCTTGTCAGCGGCTTCAGGGTCTCCAGATCTGTGTCTGGCCCGAGCACCGCCACCAACTTTCACAGGCCGCAGCCGGAATTACCCAAGTTCGGCAAGCCGCAGACTCGTTGGGAATTCATCTTCCCGATGCTTGGAGCGAGGACCCCCGCGCTGACGTGATGACATTCACGTGGCGGAATCAAGCCACCGCCGACCAGCTTCGATATGCCCTCGCAATCAGTGTTTCGCAGGGCGTCGGCTGCGCGGCGACGGATTATGAACGCCCGCTTGCGGCCGCGTTGACCCAGAAGATGGACCCCAACGCCGATGTGGGGGATCTCACCCAAGACGCGGAGATTTCCGACTTGCTGACCACGTTGCGAGGAATGTCCGCGACAGAGCAGGCGCAATGGGCCAGACAGACAATTCGGGCCTGTCACGCATGAGCCTTTATGGCGCTTCGCGGGGCGTGCGGTGGCTCGCCGTGGGTTCCGTGCTGGCCGCTATCGTTCCGGCGACAACCCACCTCGGGGTCAATGTGCCCGTGATCGTCGGGGATGGGAGCAGCGTCATCACGTGGTCCACATTCGCGCCCTATCTCTTGGCGCTGGCTTTCGCGAGGGCTTTGTCTGGTCGCCGCACACACCTCAGCGAATACGCCGTGCGGCGCATCGGACTCCGTGATGCTGCGGTGCTCCTTGGTGTGAATCTCATCGTCCTTGGCGGCACCCTAACCGTTCCCGAAGGTGACCTGACCGTTCCGCGCAACACGGCCTTTCTCACCGGATTGACCTCGGTTGTGCTGGGCCTTGCGTCACCCTCTGCCGCGTCCGCTGCCCTCACCGGGGTGACGCTCGCAATGGTGACCTACGGCCGCTACGCTCCGTGGGGCGACTACATCCGAGTTGTCCAAGCACCACCCTCACTGCCCACGGCGTTGGCCGCGGCGCTGGGTGCGCTCACCATCGGGGCACTGTGCCTGGTCCCTGACGTCGGTCTGTCGCGGTCGGAGTTGTGGATACGCCGGTTCAGCCCCACCAGAAGGACGCGGCGATAACGGCATACACCGCGATCAGTGAGACCCCCTCGGCCCAGGTCGACTCGCCGTCGAAGGTGATGAACGCGGTGAGGATGACCGCGATGACGAGGGAGATCACCAGCATCGGCGAGAACACGAGCGTCAGCGCGGTGAACCCGAACACGTGCGACAGGATCACGAGGGCTGGGGCCAGCACCAGGGCGATCTGCATGGGGGAGTTGATGACGACGGAGAAGGCGTACTCCGATCGTCCTGCGGCGGCGAGCTGAACCCCGACGACGTTCTCGATCGCGTTGCCGGCGATGGCCACGACGACAAGGCCGGCGAAGGCCTCGGAGATGTTCAGGGCGGTCATCGCCGGTTCGAGGGCCGCGACGAACCAGTCCGAGACGAAGGCGGCGAGGACCGCGGCGAGCGCGAGCAGGCCGACGGCCAGCCAGACCGGCCAACGCGGCTGCTCCTGCTGCATGTCGACCGTCTCCGCCTCGGATTCGGCACCGCGCTTGAGCGAGGCCGGCAGCGTCACCGCGAAGACGAGCAGCAGGATGACCGAGGTGAAGATCGAGAACGCGCTCTCGTGTTTGCTGACCGGGACGTGGACATAGTGGGCGATGCTCGGGACGACCATGGCCGCCACCGACAGCACCATCAGCACGATGATCGACTGGGCGCGCTTGGAGTCGAGATTCTGCGGTCCGTGCTTGAGCCCGCCGACGACGAACGCGAGTCCGAGGACGAGCAGAAGGTTGGCGAGGATCGATCCCACGAGCGCGGCCTGGACGACGCCGACCAGTCCCGCCTTGAGCGCGAACAGTGCGATGAAGAGTTCGGGGAGGTTGCCGAGGGCAGACTGGAGGACGCCGGTGGCTCCGGGTCCGAACCGGTCGCCGAGCTGCTCGACCGAGCGCCCGACCAGCGAGGCGAGCATCGTCACCGCGACGGCCGCGAAGACGAAGGGGAGAATCTCTCCAGCGCCCCGGTAATGCGTCAGGGCGGCGAGGACCACGGCGAGCGCCCCACCACCGAGGATGACGTAGTCGGAACGGACGAAGGTCGGGCCAGCGGCCGCCTCGGTGTGAGTCACGGCCACATCCTGGCACCGGCCCGCCCTTGGCGCCGGAGCGGCATCCGGTCATTCCTCACCGGCCGGCTGCCGTCCCCACGGTGGGAACCGGCCGGCGACACGGTCCGGTGAACGGCCTCAGCTCTAGGCGAGGAAGCCGCGAGCCTGGGTCCCAGTATCGACGAGGTGGTCGCCGACCCGGTCCAGCGCCCCCGCCACGCTGCCGAGGACGCCGGCGATGGTCGCCATCGACTGGGCGAGCTCGCCGAGAGCGGACGTCGACCGGCTCATCTCGCGGGACGCCTCCTCCAGTCGGCTTGCCGGGCCGTCCATGAGCGGGACCTTGTGAGCGGCTTCGGCGGCGGACGCGATCATGGCGATTCCCTTGGTCAACGAGTCAACGATCTCGTTCAAGGCCCCGGCAGCACCGCAGAGGGCTCCCTTCGCGCCGGTGGCGCCGTCGTTGCCGATCAGGGCGACGGCCGCGCCCTTTGCCTCCTGTCCGGCGCCATTCATCGACGTGCTCAGTGACCCGATGAACTCGGGCAGCTTGCCGAGATTGGCGATGACGTCACGATTCTTGGCGACGACCTCGACCACATCGGCCAGTTGCGAGGTGTCCAGGTTGCCGAACAGATCTGCCAGGTTCATGGCGGGCATCGTAGAGCGGGCCGGGGGCGGACGCGGCCAGCAGCCGACGCGGAAAGCCGGATGAAGCCGCCCGCCGATCCGGGGATAATGGACGGGTCCGCCGGCCGGCGCCGGCGGCATACGCCACCTCCACCGAAGGAAGAACTCCGTGCTTCGCACCCACCAGGCCGGTGCCCTCCGGGCCGACCACATCGACGACCTCGTCACGCTCACCGGATGGGTGGCCAAGCGGCGGGATCACGGGGGAGTGGCTTTCATCGATCTGCGGGACGCCTCGGGCGTGGTCCAGGTCGTTGCCCGCGACGAGGTGCTGACCGGGGCCGCACACGACCTGCGCAGCGAATACTGCATCAAGGTCGTCGGCACTGTGATCGCCCGCGGCGAGAAGAATGTCAACCCCGACCTGGCGACTGGCGCCATCGAGGTCGTCGCGAGCGAGATCACCGTGCTGGGTCCCAGCGAGCCGCTGCCCTTCCAGATCGACGAGCGGCTCACGGTCGGTGAGGAAGCGCGACTGAAGTACCGCTATCTCGACCTGCGCCGGCCGGGCGCGCACAACGCCGGGCACGGCATACGGCTGCGCTCCAAGGTCAGCCAGGCCGCGCGAAAGGTGTTGGGGGAGCGTGACTTCGTCGAGATCGAGACCCCGACGCTGACGCGCTCGACCCCCGAAGGTGCTCGCGACTTCCTCGTGCCCGCGCGCCTCGCGCCGGGGTCCTGGTATGCCCTGCCGCAGAGCCCGCAGTTGTTCAAGCAGCTTCTCATGGTGGCCGGGATGGAGCGCTACTACCAGATCGCGCGCTGCTATCGCGATGAGGACTTCCGCGCCGACCGGCAGCCGGAGTTCACTCAGCTCGACATCGAGATGTCCTTCGTCACCCAGGACGACATCATCGAGCTCGGCGAGGCGCTGGCGGTCGAGATTTGGAAGCTCATTGATGTCGAGTTGCCGACGCCTTTCCCGCGGCTGACGTATGCCGAGGCGATGGCGCGCTATGGCTCGGACAAGCCTGACTTGCGCTTCGGTGTCGAGCTGACCGAGTGCACGGACTTCTTCAAGGACACCACCTTCCGCGTCTTCCAGGCGCCCTATGTCGGTGCCGTCGTCATGCCCGGTGGGGCGTCCCAGCCGCGCAAGGTGCTCGACGGCTGGCAGGAGTTCGCCAAGCAGCGCGGACACAAGGGACTGGCCTACGTCCTGGTCCAGGAGGACGGCACGCTCACCGGGCCGGTGGCCAAGAACCTCACCGAGACCGAGACTGCGGGTCTCGCCGCCCATGTCGGTGCCGCCCCCGGCGACTGCATCTTCTTCGCGGCCGGCCCGGCCAAGGCCGCCCGCAGCCTGCTCGGCGCGACGCGTCTCGAGATCGGCAAGCGGGCCGGGCTGATCGACGAGAACGCGTGGTCCTTCCTGTGGGTCGTCGACGCGCCGCTCTTCGAGCCGACCGCTGACGCCGAGGCGGCGGGCGATGTCGCCGTCGGCGCGGGCGCCTGGACCGCTGTGCACCACGCCTTCACCAGCCCGAAGGACGAATTCCTCGACACCTTCGACACCGACCCCGGCCCCGCGCTGGCCTATGCCTACGACATGGTCTGCAATGGCAACGAGATCGGCGGTGGCTCGATTCGTATCAACCGCAAGGACATTCAAGAGCGCGTCTTCGCGGTGATGGGACTGAGCCAGGAGCAGGCGCAGGAGAAATTCGGCTTCCTGCTCGACGCCTTCAAGTTCGGCGCCCCGCCGCACGGCGGCATCGCGTTCGGCTGGGACCGGATCGTCATGCTGCTCGGCGGCTATGCCTCGATCCGCGATGTCATCGCCTTCCCGAAGTCCGGCGGCGGTTTCGACCCGCTGACCGAGGCGCCCGCGGCGATCTCCCCGGAGCAGCGCAAGGAAGCGGGCATCGACGCCAAGCCAGCCGCTCCCAAGGCTGATTCAGCCGGGGCCTGAACGCCGTTGTCCCTCAGCTCGATCGCGACGCCCGGTGCGTGCCCCTGTGGCACGGGCCGGGCGTTCGCGTCGTGCTGCGCGCCCTACGTCGTGGACGGCCTCGCGCCGCCGACGGCCGAGGCGACGATGCGCTCGCGGTATGCCGCCTACGCCCTCGGCGTGCCCGACCACCTCTTCCGCACCTGGCATCCGCAGACGCGGCCGGCCGAGGTGTCC
Organism: Nostocoides jenkinsii Ben 74; assembly: GCF_001046875.1. Taxonomy (GTDB): domain Bacteria; phylum Actinomycetota; class Actinomycetes; order Actinomycetales; family Dermatophilaceae; genus Nostocoides_A; species Nostocoides_A jenkinsii. The sequence continues at coordinate 1,193,700 of NZ_HF571038.1, read as the reverse complement.
GTCCCGGATGAGACCAGGTGGACAGGCCTGGACGTGCTCGCCGTGGTGGGTGGCGGCGCCGACGACGCCACCGGGGTCGTGGAGTTCGCGGCGCACTGGAGATCCGGTGATCAGCAGGGCGTCCTGCGCGAACGCAGCACTTTTGCTCGTCGCGGCGGCCGCTGGGTCTATGTCGACGGCGTCACCTCGTGAGCCCAGTCAGGCCACGGACCAGCGCCGGCCTCCTGCCGGTCCGGCTGGGTGCGGACGGGGCCATCGAGGTGCTGATCGCCCACATGGGCGGGCCGCTGTGGGCGCGCAAGGACGACCGGGCATGGAGCATCGTCAAGGGTGAGTTCGATCCCGCGGCCGAGGAGCCGCGGGCTGCGGCCGAGCGAGAGTGGCGCGAGGAGACGGGATCCGCCGTCCCGGAGGGGCAGGTGTTCGAACTCGGCACGGTCAAGCAGTCCGGCGGCAAGACCGTGCACGCCTTCGCTGTGCTCGTGGTTGGCGATATTGACGTGGACGTGGCTGCCGGAGATCAGGTGACGATGGAGTGGCCGCCCCGCTCCGGGCGCACGATCACTTTCCCGGAGATCGATCGCGTCGAGTGGTGCGTGGCCGAGGTTGCGGCCCGTCGGCTGGTGGCCGCTCAAGCCGGCTTCCTCGACCGGCTCGATCTGTCCTCGTGAAGCTGCCCCGGCGCACTGACTTCGATCTGGATGCCGTTCTCGCGGAACTGGATCCGAACCTCGACGGTGCCCGGCTGAGCGAGCTCGGGGAGGGTTGGGACAACATCGCGTATGCCGTGCATCCCCCTTCCGGGGGCCAGCAGCTGCTGCTGCGGGTCAGCAAATTCGCCGAAGACACGGAGCGCTTCGACACCACGACCAAGGACGCCGACCTGCTGCGGTTCGTCGCGCGGCGCTCACCGCTGGTGACCAACACCGTCCGCGCAGTCGATCCTCACGCCGGGATGTTGCTCCTGACGATGGTCCCGGGGATCGGTGCGGGAACAGCGCCGATCCGGGACCGTCCGGCCTTGGCCGAGTCGCTCGGCACTCTTCTCGCCCGCCTGCACAGGTCACGGGTCCCCAACGGACTCGTCGACGCCGCCACCCCGGCAGAGAGCTGGCGAGTCTCCACCGCCACGGCCTTCGCGCGAGTGACCGACCGATTTGGGGACGCTGACAGGTGCCTGATCGAGTCCTTCCTGACGGGCCCGGCACCGGATCGACCCCGGCATACGGTGTTCTGCCACAACGATCTCGGCGCAGAGCATCTCATCGTGGACCCCGAGAGCGGGGCGCTCTCCGGCGTCATCGACTGGAGTGACGCGGTCCACGACGACCCCGCTCGGGACTTCGCCCTGGTCTGGGCAGACCTTGGGTGGGAGATCGTCGAAGGGGCGCTCGCGGCATACGTCCGGCGTGGGGGAGTCGTGGATCCGGGACTGGTCGCGCGTGCTCGGTGGTTCGCCGCCCACTCCCTCGCGGCGACCCTGGCCGACGAGGCGGCCCGGAATGACCCGGCACTCGCCGGCAGCCTTGTCAGATTCCGTCGGGTACTCCAGGGCGGACGCAATAACCTGCCGCGGACGCAATAGCTTTTGCGTCCGCGGCAGGTTATTGCGTCCGCGGAGAGGGTGCGGCAGGTTATTGCGTCCGCGTAGAGGGTGCGGATTAGCCGGTGATGCCCCACCGGCGGTGCAACCGACGCATCGGTGCAGGGGCCCACCAATTCGCCTGTCCGAGAACGTACATCGTGGCCGGGACCAGCAGCATGCGCACGATGGTGGCGTCCAGGGCGATGGCCAGCGCCAACCCGAACCCCATCTGCTTCATCACCAGCAACTGGGCTGAGGCGAACCCGCCGAACACGATCACCATCAGCAGCGCCGCCGAGGTAATGATCCGGCCGGAGCGTTGCAAGCCGAGCGTGACGGCTTCGGTGGTCGACAGTCCCTGCTCGTGCAACTCCACGATGCGGGCGAGCAGGAACACCTCGTAGTCCATGGAGAGCCCGAACCCGAAGGCCGCCAGCAGCAGCGGCAGCGTGCTCTCGACGGCGCCAACCGAGCTGAAGCCCAGCAGGCCTTGGAGGTGGCCGTCTTGGAACACCCATACGACCACCCCGACGGTTGCCCCCAGCGACAGGAGGTTCATCAGCAGCGCCTTGATGGGTATGACGATGGACCCGGTCATCAGGAACAGCAGCGCCATCGTTGTCAGCCCGACGAGGGCAATCGCCGCCGGTGCGCGTGCCCGGATCGCGTCCTGATAGTCCGCGATGCCGGAGGCCTGGCCGGTGATCCAGTTCGGGAAGGGTGCTCGGTCCGTGCGGAGCGAGTGCGCCGCCGCCCTGCTGGCCGGGCCGCTGCCGCCGTCGCCGGTGTAGATGGCGACGGTCACCACGCCGCCGGGGCGCGCGACCACCGATCCGATCCGGGTGACGCCGGGGATCTGCCGCCCCGCCGTCCAGGCCCGCACCTGCGCAACGGGAGCCTTCGTGACCAGCGTCAACTCGGCGCCGGCGATGCCGGGGTAGTGCGCCTGGGTGCGCTCCACGAACACGCGCTCCGGTGTGCCCGTCGGCAGCAAGGCCGCTCCGGAGGAGGTGAGCCGGAGGTCTAGGGCCGGCAGGGCCATCGTTACCAGTGCCGCGCCCAGGAGGGCAATGACGACCCACGGGCGGGCGTGCACGCGGGTCGCCAACTGCGCGAACACTCCCGAGTCGCCGGTTACCTCAGTACGCCGCGCCCGCAGGATGCGCCGAGCCCCGAGCACGCAAAGTGCGGGGATGAGGGTCAGAGCGACCAGCAGTGCCACCACGACGATCGAGACTCCGGCCGCGGCCAGCGCCCGGACGAAGGGGACGTCGAAGACCAGCAGACCCGACAGCGAAATGGCCACGATCAGGCCCGAGAAGAGCACCGTGCGTCCCGCCCGATCCACCGCGAGACCGATCGCCCGGATCGCGTCCTCCCGGGTGATCTCGCGTGCCGGGCCCACCTCGGGCGCGATTCCCGGGGGGCGGGACGCGGCATACTCCTCCCGGAATCGACTGACGAGAAGAAGCCCGTAGTCGATGCACAGACCAAGCCCCAGCACCGTCACGACGTTGACCACGGTGGCGTCCAGGTCGAGCAGGTGGCTGAATCCCAGCAAGCATCCGAGAGCCCCGGCGATTGAGGCGACGGCGCCCACGACGGGAATCCCGGCGGCCACGAACCCGCCGAAGACGACGATCATGACCAGGAAACTCAGCGGCAGGGCGATGCCCTCACCGCGCTGCCCATCGATCTTGATCTGCTCCACGATGCGGTCCACCAGCGCCCGAATGCTTCCGCGCTGCGAGTCGTGTGCCCCGCTCGCGCGCACGAGTTCGTCGAACACCGCGTCGATGCGGTCGTGGGTCTCGTCCTCCGACGAGCGGCTGAGCCCCTGCTTCAGCAGGACGATCGTGGCGAAGCCACCGGAGTACTGACTGCGGTCGGCGAACATCGCCTGCGCGCCGGCGGAGTCGAGTCCGCTGGGAACGACATACGGATTCGCGGCGCGCTCCACCCCGGGGATCGCCAGGAGCTCAGTCACCGCCGTGCGGGCAGCAGCCGCGACGCGCGGTGCGGCCGGGTCGATGCCGGCCACCAGCAGCGTGTAGCTCCCGCCCAGGCCCTGCTCCCGAGTGGTGCCCCGCAGCAGGTCGCGGCCGATCAGATTTTCCCCGGGTGCCTCGATGTCACTGGCGTGCAGCCGCGGAAACAAGCCCTCCCCGACCACGCCGGTGGCGGCGAGGAAGGCAAGCGTCACCGCGACGAACCACACCCCGACGACAACGCGGGCGTGGCGACCGACCCAGCTGCCCCAGCCTCGCACGGACCGAGCCTAGGGCGTCGTAAGGTCGAGCACATGGACGGTGACTCTGCGGGTCTGCCCGTGCTCGACGCGGCCGAGCAGCGCATCCTCGGGGCGTTGCTGGAGAAGCAGGTGACCGTGCCGGCGAGTTATCCCCTCTCCCTCAACGCCCTCCAGACGGCCTGCAACCAGGCCACCAGCCGCGATCCGGTCACGGACTACGCCACCAACGACATTGAGGCCGTATGCCGCGCGCTCAAGGACCGCTCGCTGGTGCGGTTCGTCTGGGCGGGCACGGGCGCGCGGGTGGTCAAGTTCCATCAGCGCCTCGAGGAGGCGCTGGGCCTGGCCCCCGACGAACGCGCCCTCATCACCCTACTGCTCTTGCGCGGGGCCCAGGCCCCGGGTGAGCTGAAGACCCGGGCGGAGCGACTGCACTCCTTCGCCGATCGCGGGGAGGTCGAGGCCGTGCTGACCCGGTTGGCCGACCGACCGGCCCCCCTGGTGCGCGAACTCCCGCGCCGCCCCGGCCAGCATGACTCGCGGTGGATCCACCTCCTGGGGCCGGTCGCCACCGGCGACACGCCCGGCCCCGCCGAGCCGACAGTCGACCGCAACGCCGTCCTCGGCGATGGCCCTTCCGCGCGGGACAACCGGGTGCGTGCGGCCTACGACGCCTGCGCCCAGGCCTATGCCGAGGGCACCGCGCGGGACCTGCGCGACCAGCCGTTCGACCGGTGGTTGCTGGAGCGGATCGCCGCCGCCGCGGACGGCCCCGTCGTCGACATCGGCTCGGGGCCGGGGCACGTGGCCGCCCATCTGGCCGATTGCGGCGCCGAGGTCAGCGGTGTCGATCTGTCCACCGCGATGGTGGCGGTCGCGAGGGCCCGCTATCCGCAGATCGGCTTCGACGTCGGGGACTTCTCCCGGCTCCTGCGCCCGCCGCATGCCTCGGCCTGGGGTGCGGTCACGGCGTGGTACGCCTTTGTCCACCTGGCCGAGTCGGAGTTGGCCGACACCCTGGCCGGGCTGGCCCGGATCATCGCCCCGGATGGGGTCATCGCTTTCGCCGTCCACATCGGCGCGGAGATCCGGCATGAGCGGGAGGTATTCGGGGTCCCCGTGGACCTTGACGTCGTCCTGCATGATCGCCACGTCGCCCTCGAGGCGACCCGGCAGGCCGGGCTGACCGACATCGAGTCGTATCTCCGCTCCCCGATGCCGGGGGAGGTGCCCACCGACCGGCTGTATGTCCTCGCGCGGCCGGGCACCGACCGGGGGAACGCGTGAGCGGGCTCGACCTCTTCGGCGCTGCCGCCGCCGACGATGCGCCCAGTGAAGCCACCCTGCCGCCGCTGGCGGTGCGGATGCGGCCACGAAGCCTTGCCGAGGTCCGGGGACAGGCCGATGTGCTCCGGGTTGGTTCGCCCCTGCGTCGCCTCATCGAGGGCAGCGGCGGGCGGGCCGGCCCGATCTCGGCCATCCTGTGGGGCCCACCGGGGACTGGCAAGACGACGCTCGCCCACCTCGTGGCCAGCGCGGCCGGCCGGGAGTTCATCGAGTTATCCGCCATCACCGCCGGAGTCAAGGACGTCCGGGCGGTCATGGAGCAGGCCGCCCGCAACCGTGATCTCTACGACCGGCAGACCGTGCTCTTTCTCGATGAGATCCACCGCTTCACTAAGGCTCAACAGGATGCGTTGTTGCCGGGCGTCGAGAACCGCCAGGTCATCCTCGTCGCTGCCACGACCGAGAATCCGTCCTTCTCGGTCATCGCCCCGCTCCTGTCACGGTCGGTGCTGATCACGCTGACATCGTTGTCCGACAACGACATTCGCGAGGTGATCGAGGCGGCGGTGACGTCCGAGGGCGGGCTGGCCGCGGCATACACCTTGGGGGAGGAGGCCCGCGAGCATCTGGTGCGGGTCAGCGGTGGTGACGCCAGGCGGGCCTTGACCGCTTTGGAAGCCGCGGCCGGCGTGGCCGAGGATCTGCGGGGTGTCCGCGGGGACGACGCCCCCACCGAGATCACGCTCGCTGCCGTTGAGCAGGCGATGGCCCAGGCGGCGGTGCGCTACGACCGCACCGGTGACCAGCACTATGACGTCGCCTCGGCGCTGATCAAGTCAATGCGCGGGTCTGATGTCGACGCCGCGCTGCACTACCTCGCCCGCATGTTGGAGGCAGGGGAGGACCCCCGCTTCATCGCCCGCCGCATCGTGATCGCCGCCTCCGAGGACGTGGGGATGGCCGACCCGACCGCGCTGCAGACGGCGGTCGCCGCGCTGCACGCCGTAGCGCAGATCGGCATGCCCGAGGCCAGGATCATCCTCGCCCAGGCCGTCGTCCACAACGCGCTCGCCCCCAAATCCAATGCCGCCTATGTGGGCATCAATGCCGCCATCGCCGACATCCGTGCTGGCAAGGGGAGTGCTGTCCCGGCGCATCTGCGCGGCAGTGGGTATGCCGGAGCCGACCGCCTCGGTCATGGCGCCGGCTATGTCTACGCTCACGACGAGCCGGATGCTGTTGCCGCGCAGCAATATCTGCCGGACGACCTCCATGGCCGCACGGACTACTACCGCCCGACGGACCGCGGCTTCGAGACGCGGCTACAGACGCGCTGGGAGTGGCTCAAAGCCCGGTTGGGCCGCGGCGCTCCCACTGACTGAGCCGTCAATTCTCGCTGTCGGACAACCAAACGCGGCCCCGACGCGTCGGTAGTCTTGACGGGCCCGACAACCGGGCTTGGGGGACAACTGAGGGAGATCACGATGAAGTCCGTGCGAATCGGCGCCATCCTGGCCGCCACCATCGCGGTGGTGGGGGCCGCCGGGGCCAGTAGCGCCACCGCGCAAGATGCCGCCCGAGACACCGCCCACGTCACCGCCCAAGCCAAGCCGAGGCCGGGCATCGCCGCGGCCGTCGGACCCGACTTGGTCGCTCCGCCGGCCGGCGCGACCGCGCGCGATGACGAGGCCGATCCCAAGGTCCGGAAGGCCCAAGAGATCCTGACGAAGTTCGGCATCCCGACCGGCGCGGTCGACGGGCACTTCGGCGGCGAGACCGCGCGGGGACTCTGCGCGTTCCGCCGCATCGCCGGAATCGGCACCACCCGCGCCCCGCTCGATGCGCGCACGCTCACCACGCTCAAGGCCTACGACGCCAAATACCGGAATCTGCGGGAGATCCCGGCCGAGACCTATGCGGGCAAGAGCACCTACTTGGTCGCGCATCAGACCTGCCAGGTCCTGTTCTATGTCGAGGGCAAGCAGTATCGCCGGGTCTTCGCCAGCTCGATGGGGGTTTACGGGCACGGCACGCCCAATGGCTCCTACAGCCTCGGCAACACCCTCAAGGGGTGGTACTGCAGCACGCTGTATCCGGAGTCCTGCACCAACCACTCCGAGGGCTGGTTCGCCTCCGTCTCGCGCTACGGCAATATGTACAACCCGCGGCAGGTAGTCGGCGCGATCTACGTCCACGGCTCGACCTCCGTGCCGCCGTACCCGGCCAGCCACGGCTGCATCCGCACGACGGTCAAGGATGCGGACTGGATGTACAAGTACGTCGGCACGAACGCGCGCGCACCGATCTTCGTCACAGGCAAGTTCGCCTGACCCGCCCCCGCCTGACCAACCACGGCCCTACCCGGGCACAACACTGCGCGCCGGGTAGGGTCGGCCCATGCTTTCGGACGTGACGCTCGGCGATATCGCCCTGCTCATCCTCGCGATCTCGGTCGCCTATCTCGTCTATCGGATCGGCGCTCTCGTCGGGAAGGCGGGCAAGATCCTGGATGAGACCCAGGTGTCGTTGCGCACGACCACCGACAATGTGCAGCCGACCCTGGTCAAGCTGACCGACACGGTCAGCCTCACCAATGACCAACTCGCCCGCGTCGACGGCATCACCAGCAATGTCGGCGCGATGACGACCAATGCGAGTGCGTTGACCAGCCTTTTTGCGGCGACGCTCGGTCAGCCGCTGGTCAAGGTGGCCGCGCTGTCGTATGGCGTGCGTGCCGCCCTCGCCGGTGCCAAGGACGGCGATCTCACCCCCGGCAAGCACCGGAAGGATTGAGCCGTGCGCCGCCGCCTTCTTCTTGCCGTCGCCGTGACCGGCACGGCCGCCCTCGCCTATGCGGCCTACCGCATTGGCTCGGCGTATGACCGTGACGACCCGATCGCCGGTCTCGCCGCCTTCGCGCGTACCGCCAAGGCGGGCGCCGCCGAGCGCGAGCGCGACCTGCGTGACGCCCTCGGGATGGAGGCGACCGCTGCCGCCCAGGGGACGACTGCCGCACAGGGGACGACTGCCGCGGGGGGGACCACGCGGCATACGGTCGAGGCGCGCAGCCTGGACGTCGACGAAGCCCGCGCCCTCCTGCGCGACCCCGCGGGTCCGGACCCGCGCCGGCTGGACGACGACGCGCGCTGAGCGGCCCGGAGCGGCGTCCCGGAACATCTGCCCCGGATAACCGGGAGAAGCGCTGCCGACCGCTCACCTAAACTTGACTTTCCAACTTCGAGACGAGTGTGCACTGATGGAAACCGCTGAGATCCGGCGACGCTGGCTGTCCTTCTTCGAGAGCAAGGGCCATCTCGTGGTGCCCTCGGCTCCGTTGCTCCACGACGACCCGAACCTGCTTTTCGTCAACGCCGGCATGGTGCCCTTCAAGCCCTACTTCCTCGGGCAGGAGACACCGCCGTCCCTGCGCGCGACCTCGGTGCAAAAATGCGTGCGCACCCAGGACATCGAGGAAGTCGGCAAGACCTCGCGCCACGGCACCTTCTTCCAGATGAATGGCAACTTCTCGTTCGGGGACTACTTCAAAGAGGGGGCGATCCAGTTCGCGTGGGAGCTGGTGACGTCTTCGGTTGAGTCGGGCGGGTTCGGCCTGGACGGCGAGAAGTTGTGGGCGACGGTCTACGAGGACGACGACGAGGCGATCGAGCTGTGGCGTGGCCTCACGGGCATACCGATGGAGCGCATCGTGCGCCGCGGCAAGGCCGACAACTATTGGCACATGGGTGTCCCGGGTCCGGGCGGTCCGTGCTCGGAGATCTACTACGACCGCGGCCCGGCCTATGGCCCCGAGGGTGGCCCGGCGGTTGACGAAGACCGGTTCATGGAGTTCTGGAATCTCGTCTTCATGCAATACGAGCTGTCGGCGGTCCGCTCCAAGGAAGACTTCGACGTCGCCGGCGAACTGCCGAAGAAGAATATCGACACCGGGATGGGGCTCGAGCGCATCGCCTCGATCCTGCAGGGCGTCGACAATATGTACGAGATCGATGAGGTCAAGCCGGTCCTGACCCGGGCGGCCGAGATGACCGGCAAGGCCTATGGCATCCACTCCGGCCACTCCGCGGGCGAGTCCCACCCCGACGACGTGCGGTTGCGGGTGGTCGCCGACCACGTTCGGTCCTCGCTGATGCTCATCGGGGACGGCGTCACCCCCGGCAACGAGGGCCGCGGTTATGTCCTGCGCCGGATGTTGCGTCGCGCGGTCCGCTCGATGCGCCTGCTCGGGTATGACGATCCCTGCCTCCCTGAGCTCCTCCCGGTCTCGCTGGAGCGGATGAAGCAGTCCTATCCGGAACTGGAATCGGGCTTCGGCCGGATCAGCGCGATTGCGTACGCCGAGGAGGAGGCGTTCCGGCGCACCCTCGCGGCGGGCACGACCATCCTGGACACGGCGGTGACGCGGACCAAGTCCAGCGGCGCGACAACGCTGTCGGGCAGCGATGCGTTCGCCCTGCACGACACCTACGGGTTCCCGATCGACCTCACGCTGGAGATGGCGCAGGAGCAGGGGCTCGAGGTCGACCGCGACGGATTCACGCGGTTGATGACCGAGCAGCGCCAGCGCGCCAAGGCGGACGCGAAGGCGAAGAAGTCCGGGCACGGCGACACCACGGCATACCGGGGGATCGCGGACGGGATCGGCCGCGACGTTGAGTTCACGGGCTACAGCGAGGTCGTCTCGGAGGGCCGGGTCGCGGGCCTGCTGGTCGACGGCCACGCGGTGGGGTCGGCGACGCCGGGCACCGAGATCGAGTTGGTCTTGGACCGGACGCCGTTCTATGCCGAGGGCGGTGGCCAACTCGCGGACGCGGGCCGGATCGTGCTCGACACGGGCGCGGTCGTGGAGGTCCGCGACGTGCAGAAGCCGATCAACGGTCTGATCGTGCACCGCGGTGTCGTGCTGGAGGGCGAGATTGCCGCGGGGGCGGTCGCGCAGGCGCAGGTGGACATCGCTCGACGCAAGGCGATCTCGCGCGCGCACACGGCAACGCACATGGTGCACAAGGCGATTCGCGAGGCGCTCGGCGAGACCGCGACGCAGGCGGGCTCGGAAAATGCGCCGGGCCGGTTCCGGTTCGACTTCAACGCCTCGGCTCAGGTGCCGGTCTCGGTGCTACGCGATGTTGAGGCGCGCGTCAACGCGGTGCTTCTCGACGACCTACCGGTTCAGGCGGACGTCATGACCCAGGTGGAGGCGCGCGAGGCCGGCGCGATGGCGTTGTTCGGGGAGAAGTATGGCGATGCCGTGCGCGTTATCTCCGTCGGTGACTGGGCGCGGGAACTGTGCGGCGGCACGCACGCCGAGCGCACGACCCAGCTGGGCACCGTCACCTTGCTCGGGGAGTCCTCGATCGGCTCCGGCGTTCGCCGGGTGGAGGCGTTGGTCGGGACCGACGCGCATGCCTTCTTAGCGCGCGAGCACGCGATCGTCGGCCAGCTCACCGAGATGATCAAGGCCCGACCCGAAGAGTTGCCCGAGCGCATCTCCGGGATGCTGGCGCGCATCCGCGACGCCGAGCGCGAGATCGACAAGATGCGCGCCGAGGCGCTGCGCGCGGCGGCCGGCTCGCTGACCGACACCGCGAAGGATCTCGCCGGGATCACCTTTGTCGGCCACCACGCCGCCGGGGCGAGCGGGGACGAGGCGCGCACGATGGCGCTGGACACCCGCGGGAAGCTCGGCACCGAGCGGCCGGCGGTCGTGGCGATCGCGGCGGACGCCGGCGGGAAGCCGGCACTGGTCATCGCGACCAACGAGGCCGCGCGGGCGCTGGGCGTCAAGGCGGGCGCGCTCGTGCGCGTCGGCGCGCAGATTCTCGGTGGCGGAGGCGGCGGCAAGGACGACATCGCCCAGGGTGGTGGCCAGGACGCGAGCCAGATCGGCGCGGCGCTCGCCGCGATCGAAGCGGCCGTGGCCGGAGCGGCCCGCTGACCACGATCCGGCCGGGCGTTCGGCTCGGCATCGACGTCGGATCCGTGCGGGTCGGGCTCGCCGCGTGCGACCCGCACGGCATCCTGGCGTATCCGGTCGCCACGCTCGCCCGGGCCGGCGACGGTGACAGTGAGGTGCCCGCGGACCTGCGGGAGATCGGGCATACGGCTGCGGAGCTCGGCGCCATCGAGATCGTCGTCGGGCTGCCGCGCTCGCTTGACGGCAGCGAAGGTCCCGCGGCGGCGAGCGCCCGCGGTTATGCTCAGCAGGTTGCGCGTGTGTGCGCCCCGGTGCCGGTGCGGCTCGTCGACGAGCGGCTGACCACTGTGGATGCCCACCGCGGACTTCGGTCCAGCGGCGTCTCCGGACGCGGTCAGCGCCGAGTCGTCGATCAGGCGGCCGCGGTCCTGATCCTACAAAGCGCCCTGGATGCGGAGCGAGCGACCGGGCGGCCCCCAGGCCTCGCGGCCACGGCAGGTCGGCGCAAGCCGCGACGGAAAGGCAGTTGAGATGCAGCAGCACCTCGAAGAGGAGATCTTCGGGTCCGGCGACACTCCCGGCGGCCCGCACGAGCCCAACCGCCGCACCATGCAGAGCTTCGCCGCCCTGATCGTGAGCCTGGCCGTCCTCGTGGGGGGCGGGTTCGCGGCATACCACTTCATTGGCCCGGCGATCGAGAAGTTCGTCGCCACCGACGACTTCCCGGGCCCGGGCACGGGCTCCGTCGACTTCGAGGTGGCCTCCGGCGCTTCGGGATCGGAGATCGGCGCAGCCCTTGTCAAGGCCGGTGTCGTCAAGTCCACGTCGGCGTTCATCAGCGCCGCCAGCGACAACCCGGAGCAGTCGAAGGCGATCCAGCCCGGGACCTACACGATGAAGAAGGAGATGTCCGCCAAGGATGCCTTGGCTTATCTCGCCGATCCGGCGCACCGCAGCGCCAAGCGCGTGACCATCCCCGAAGGTTTGTGGGCCAGCCAGATCTATTCGATCTTGTCCAAGGCCAGCGGGATTCCGGTCAAGGATTATCAAAAGGCCGCCAAGGACACCAAGGCTCTCGGCCTGCCGTCCGCGGCGAAGGGCAATGTCGAGGGCTGGCTGTTCCCCTCGACCTATGAATTCGACAAGAAGTCGACCGCGGCGGACCAATTGGCGATCCTCGTCAAGCAATCCGTCAAGGTCATGACAGATGAAGGCATAGCCAAGGCCAAGTGGGAGGAGACGATGATTCTCGCCTCCATCATCGAGTCCGAGGCCGGGTCGAGCAATGACCGCCGCAAGGTCTCGCGGGTCTTCTGGAACCGGCTGGAGCAGCCCACGGCCGAGACGGTCGGCTTCTTGCAGTCCGATGCGACGGTCTCCTATGGCGTGGGCAAGCGCGCGGTCGCGCCGACCGAGGAACAGAAGAAGGACGACAGCAACCTCTACAACACCTTCACGCACAAGGGGCTGCCCCCGGGGCCGATCGCCAATCCCGGCAAGGACTCCATCGACGCGGCGGCCCACCCGGCGAAGGGGCCGTGGCTCTACTTCGTCACGGTCAACCCGTCGACGGGGGAGACGAAGTTCGCGGAGACCCTCGCCGAGCACGACCGCTACACCCAGGAGTTCTTTGCGTGGTGCAAGGAGCACCCCGAGGCGAAGTGCTTCGGCTGAGCTGACGACGTCGTATGCCGCGTGCTCTCGTCCTCGGCTCACCCATCGGGCACTCGCTCTCCCCGGTCCTCCACCGCGCCGCCTACGCCTCGCTCGGGTTGACCGATTGGGCGTATGCCGCGCATGACGTCGACGAGGCGGCCTTCCCGGCGTTCGTGGCGGGGTTGGGGCCGCAGGTGCGCGGATTGTCGTTGACCATGCCGTTGAAGGAGATCGCGTTCACCGTTGCCGACCCGGTGTCGGATCGGGCGCGGGGGGCCGGGGCGATCAATACCTTTGTCCGCACCGAGTCCGGCTGGAGCGGGGACAACACGGATATCGCCGGGATCGTGGCTGCCCTGAGGGGGGCCGACCTGGAGGTTGGTCCGGCCCCGGTGGGCCTCGTCCTGGGGGCCGGGGCGACGGCGCGCTCGGCCTTGGTCGCGCTGCGCGAGCTGGGGAGCCGCGAGATCACGGCGTGTGCGCGGCATACGGATCGGGCGTGGGATTCGCTGGAGGAGCTCGCCGAATCCCTCGATGTCCAGTTGACGGTGCGACCTCTGATCGAGTGGTTCGACGTGTCCGCGGACCTCGCGGTCTCGACGCTGCCGGGCGCCGGTGGGCTGGCGGCCGCGGAGTCCCTGGCTCGCTCCGGCTCGCGGCTCGCCGGAGTCCGGCTCCTCGACGTGGCGTATGCCGATTGGCCCACCCCCCTCGCCTCCGCGGCGGCGGTGGCCGGGGCTCAGGTCGTCAGTGGGCTGCACATGCTCGTCCACCAGGCCGTTGAACAGGTCGAACAGATGACCGGGCACCGGCCTGACTGGCGAACCCTGCTTGCGGCCGGCGAGGACGAACTGGCTCGACGAGTGCGGGCGCTCGGGCAGGACTGAGCATGCCTACTCCGTGCCGAGGCGGCGCAGGTCACGGGCGCAGGCAGCGAGCGGCGAAGAGGTCACGGGCAGGATCCTCTATCAAACTGGCGTCGCCACGGACTGCCCACGCGTCACCGCTGAACGGGCGATCGGGCGGCGTCGGCGTGAGTCGTCGAGGTCGCCGTGCGTGTGCGCGGACGTCGGGCTCGAGTTCAGAGCCAGCGTGCGAGGATTTCGGACATGTTGCGCTGGTTGACTGCGGGTGAGTCACATGGTCAGGCGCTGGTGGCCACGATCGAGGGGCTCCCGGCGGGTGTCGAGGTGACGACGGCGGACGTCGGGGCGGCGTTGGCGCGCCGCCGCCTCGGGTTCGGGCGCGGTGCCCGGATGGCCTTCGAGCAGGATGCCGTGACCTTCCTCGGCGGTGTTCGCCACGGTTCGAGCCTTGGTTCGCCGCTGGCAATCATGATCGGCAACAGTGAGTGGCCGAAGTGGCAGACCGTGATGTCCGCCGATCCCGTCTCCGAGGATGCGTATGCCGCGTCCGACGACATCAACGCCCCCCAGGAGATCGGTCGCAACCGACCGCTCACCCGTCCCCGGCCCGGACACGCCGATCTCGTCGGAATGCAGAAGTACGCCTTCGGGGATGCCCGGCCGATCCTGGAGCGAGCCTCGGCCCGGGAGACCGCGGCGCGCGTCGCGCTCGGTGAGGTGGCCGCGCGGCTGTTGGCGCAGGCATACGGCATCAAAGTGGTGAGCCACACGATCTCAATCGGGACCGCGTCGGTAGGTGCTGACGCGATCCTGCCCACGCCGGACGATGTTGCGGCGTTGGACGCCGATCCCGTGCGCACGCTCGATGCGGCGGGCTCGGCGGCGATGGTCGCCGAGGTCGAGGCGGCGAAAAAGGATGGCGACACGCTCGGCGGGATTGTCGAAGTCATTGCGTATGACGTGCCGCCCGGCCTCGGCTCGCACGTGCACTGGGACCGGCGCCTCGACGCGCGGCTCGGTGCGGCGCTTATGTCGATCCAGGCCATCAAGGGGGTCGAAGTCGGTGACGGCTTCGAAACGACTCGCCGCCGCGGCTCACAGGCGCACGACGAGATGGAGCGGGACGCCGACGGGGTGATCCGGCGCCGGACGGGGCGCGCCGGGGGCACCGAGGGCGGCATGTCGAGCGGCGGGATGCTCCGCGTCCGCGCGGCGATGAAGCCGATCTCGACGGTGCCGCGATCGCTGGACACGGTCGACGTTGCCGACCCGGATGCCGAGGCCAAGGCCATTCACCAGCGCTCCGACGTCTGCGCGGTCCCCGCGGCCGGCGTCGTGGCCGAGGCTATGGTGGCGCTGGTGCTCGCCGAGGCGTGCCTGGAGAAGTTTGGCGGGGACTCGGTGGCCGAGACGCGCCGGAATTTCGAGGCTTATCTGGCCGCGATTCCCGCGGAGATGCGCTCGTGGTGACGCCGGTCGCCGTCCTGATCGGTCCGCCCGGTGCGGGGAAGACGACAGTCGGTCGCCGGCTTGCGACGCTGCTCGATGTCTCCTTCGACGACACCGACGCCATCATCGAGCGCCGCGAAGCGCGTGCGATCGCCGACATCTTCGTCGACGACGGTGAGCCCTACTTCCGCGAGGTGGAGCGGAGCGTGGTGCTCGACGCCATCGACGCGCACGGGGGCGTGCTGGCGCTTGGGGGCGGGGCAGCGCTGGACTCACTCGTGCAGGAGGCGCTGTCTGACCATGCTGTTGTCTTCCTCGACGTCGGTATCGCCGATGCCGCCAAACGCGTCGGCTTCGACCAGAGTCGGCCGCTGTTGTCGGTCAATCCGCGGGCGAGTTGGGTGGCGCTGATGAATGCTCGCCGACCGGTGTATGAGCGGCTCGCCCGCCACCGCGTGGACACTGCCGGGCGCGAGGTGGATGACATCGCCGACGAGATCGTTCGGTTGTTGGCGGGCGGGAGCGAGTCATGAGCCAGGGCGGTATGCCGTGGCCCGGCGAGCGCGCTCGGGTGCCGGTGGGCGCGGCATACGACGTGGTGATTGGGCATGACCTGCTCGGTGCGGTGGGGGAGTTGCTGCCGCCCACGGCGGCACGCGCATTGCTCGTGCATACGGGACGACTCCCCGGGGTCGTCGCGGCTGTGCGGGAGTCGTTGGTGGGCAAGGGGATTCGGGTCGTTGACGGGCTCGTCCCCGATGCCGAGGCGGCCAAGACGATCGAGGTCGCGGCGCGGCTCTGGGAGGTGCTCGGACGGGAGTCCTTCACCCGCACGGATGTCGTCGTGGGTGTCGGGGGTGGCACCGTGACGGATCTTGCCGGCTGGGTGGCCGCCGCGTGGTTGCGCGGGGTTGGGTTCATCAATGTGCCGACGACCGTGCTCGCGATGGTCGATGCCGCGGTCGGCGGGAAGACGGGCATCAACACCGCCGAAGGCAAGAACCTCGTCGGCGCGTTCCACGAGCCCCTCGGGGTTGTGTGTGATCTCGATGTCCTGGGCGGGCTGCCGGAGGTCGACTTCGCGGCCGGGATGGCCGAGGTGATCAAGGCGGGGTTCATCGACGACCCCCTCATCCTGGAGATCATCGAGGCCGATCCGGGGGCGGCTCGTCGGGTGGGCTCCCAGACAGTGGAGTTGATCGAGCGCGCCGTGGCAATGAAGGCGCGCGTGGTCAGCGCCGACCTGCGTGAAGCGGGCCTGCGGGAGATCCTGAACTACGGGCACACGCTCGGGCACGCGATCGAGCAGCACGCGGCATACGCGATGCGGCACGGGGAGGCGGTGTCGATCGGAATGGTGTTCGCCGCCGAACTCGCCCATCGCTCGGGTCTTATCGATGACGTCCTCCTGCAACGGCATCGGGACGTTCTCGGGTCGGCCGGACTGCCCACGCGGTATGCCGATGCTTCCCTGGAGGAGTTGCTCGTGGCCATGAGCCGGGACAAGAAGACGCGGGGTTCGACGCTGCGTTTTGTCGTCCTGGAGGGGCTGGCGCAACCCACTCGGCTGATCGGGCCGAGCTCTGAGCTGTTGTCCGCGGCGTATGCCGGGCTGGGCTAGGCGACCGCGTTCCTCCCGAACTTGAGCACGCCTTACGGACTTGAGCACGCACTCCAAGGCGGGCTCAAGTGCGTAAGGCGTGCTCAAGTTCGATGGGGAGAGCGCCCGGTCGTCAGTGAGCCCCGGCCGACGGCGGCGCGGAGCCGCCGTGCGGGCCCGCCGCGGACATTGCGGCGACGATTTCGTCGCGGATCCGGCCGGAAAGCCCGCCCCAGGTGGGTTCATAGCCGTAGACCTCCCGCAGGGGCCGGCCCGAGCGGTTTCCGTCCATGATCTCGACGTCGTCCGCATCCAGCATCGCCGGGTGCCACACGCCGCAGGCCTCCGAGACCTTGAGCAAGTCCCGGCGGAGCGTGCGGATGTAGTTCGCGACGCGCACTGACTTCAGCTCCGGGTCCAAGCCCCGGGACAACCACTTGCTCTGCGTGGCGACGCCCGTGGGGCAGCGGTCGGTGTGGCACTTCTGCGCCTGAATGCACCCGAGCGACAGCATGGCCTCGCGGGCGACATTGACCATGTCAGCGCCGAGCGCGAAGGCCACCAGGGCGTTGTCCGGCAACCCGAGCTTGCCAGCCCCGATGAAGGTGACATTGTCCTGAATGCCGGCCTCAGCGAACAGCTTGTAGACGCGCGCGAATCCGACCCGGAAGGGGAGCGACACCGCGTCGGAGAAGACGAGCGGCGCGGCCCCCGTGCCGCCCTCACCGCCGTCGATCGTCACGAAATCCACTCCGCGCGAACCCGATCGCATTTCCTCGACCAGCCGCTCCCAGAAGTGCAGGTCGCCGACGGCCGACTTGATGCCGACCGGCTTCCCCGTCGCCTGCGCGATCTTTTCGATGAAGTCGAGCATTCCGTCCACGCCGCTGAATTCAGCGTGCCGGGACGGGCTCGCGCAGTCCTTGTCCATCGGTATGCCGCGGATCTCGGCGATCTCCTTGGTGATCTTCGCGGCCGGCAGCATGCCCCCGAGACCCGGCTTGGCACCTTGACTCAACTTGATCTCGATCGCCCGCACCGGCGCCGACTCGACGACCTTCATGAGCTTGTCCAGGTTGAAGCGGCCGGTGTCGTCGCGGCAGCCGAAGTAGGCCGTGCCGATCTGCAGGGTGAGGTCGCCACCCTGGCGGTGGTGCTGCGACAGTCCGCCCTCACCGGTGTTGTGCAGGCAACCAGCCAGCTTCGCGCCGGCATTCAGGGCCGCGATCGCGTTGCCGGACAACGAGCCGAAGCTCATCGCGCTGATGTTGACGCAGGAGTTGGGCCGGAACGCATCGCGCCGCCCGCGCGGGCCACCCAAAACCTTCGGGCTCGGCACCCATACGTGCTCGCCGGCGTGAATCGCGGTGGGCGGGACGGCATCCGAGAAGGTGTGCTGCTTGAAGATGACGTACTCGGAGTTCTCGATGTCGTTGTCGGTGCCGAAACCCGTGTAGTTGTTCTCCAGCTTCGAACTCGCATAGATCCACGAGCGTTGGTCGCGACTGAACGGTCGCTCCTCGTCATTGCCGGTGACGATGTACTGCCGCAACTCCGGGCCGATCTCCTCCAGCGCGAAGCGCGCATGCGCCAGAACCGGGAAGTTGCGCATCAAACTGTGCTTCTTCTGAGTGAGATCGTGAGCCGCGACGGCTCCGAGGGCAGCAGCAGTGGCCGTGAGCACAACCTTGGGCTTCATGGGCACATAATCCCCCTTTTCCCCCACGTATGGGGTGGCCTAGGTTTTCGGAGACGTCCGCTTCCGCGGTGCTCGCTTGGCCGACGGCTTGGCCGCCGGCTTGGCCGCCGACTTGGCCGGCTTAACCGGATCTGGCGTGGCCAACCCGAGGGCCGCCTCAAGACGGGCGAGTTCCTCGCCGGTGTAGACCGCGAGGCGCTGCAGGCTGGGCAGGGCGTCACGGTCGCCGATGAAGCCGAAGCACAGCGTGCCGGCATAACTGAGGCAGGTGATGTTGAGCGCCATACCGTGAATGGGAATGGAGACGGGGTAGTCGGCCTCCAGCCGGGCGCCCCGGAAGTAGAGCGGCTGGCGCGGACCGGGAACGTTGGACACGCAAAGGTTGAAGGTGAAGGGCATAGGGGTCTTGACCCCGGTCATCGCGGACAGGATCTGCGTCCCGGCTGGGGCCATTAGCAGGGCGCTGTAGGCCAGCACGGACTCCTGGGGCAGGCGGACCAGGGCCCCCTTGGCCTGCGCCGTGGACCGGCGGATCGCCTCCAGGCGCTCGACAGGATCATCGATGTCCGTTCCCATCGTCGACAGGATCGCGCCGACCGCATTGCCGCCCCCGACGTCGCCGCTCGGTCGCACGTTGACCGGGAGGAAGCCCACCAACGGCTTGTCGCCCAACTCCCCGAGTTCGCCGAGAAAGCGCCGCAACCCGCCACCACAGATCGCGAGGACGACGTCGTTGAGGGTCGCGCCGGACGTGCGCGCGATGTCGGTCAGGCGGGAAAGGTCGTACTGCTGCGTCGCGAACCGGCGGTTGCGGCCGATGCGGGAGTTCAGGATGGAGTGGGGGGCCTCATACGACGACACGAGTTCCTTGAAGTCCCCGTCACGCCGCAACTGGAGGTTGACCAGCGACTTGGCCAGGTCCGGAACAGACTTGGTGACGTTGAGCGCGCGCCCCAGCACGGTGCCGACATCGGCCAAGGGGGACCGGCGCACCGGCTCCGCCTTCGGTCTGCGTCGAGGGGGGACCGCGAAGAACAGCACTTCGCGTCGCGAGTCCGGGTCGGGGGAGAGTGTGTTGGCGAGCATCTGGACGGCTGTGTAGCCGTCGACAAGGGCGTGGTGCACCTTGATGTAGATCGCCCACCGATTGCCGGCGAGGCCCTCGATGAAATGCATCTCCCACGGGGGCCGGGTCAGGTCCAAGGGGTGGGAGTGCAGCCGGGAGACAAGGATGCCGAGTTCGCGCTCGTCACCGGGAGCCGGGAGCGCCGAGCGCCGGACGTGATAGTCGATGTCGAAGTTGTCGTCGTCCACCCACTGGTGGATCGGATTCATCAGGAAGCCGGGAGTCTTGAGCTTCTGGTTCCACGGGCGCTGGACGACCATCGAGGTGCGGACCTCGTCCATCAGGCGCCGCAGGAAGTCATCCGGGGCATCCGGGGCCGCGGTGAACGGCAACAATCCACCGACGTGCATCATCGTCTGGGGGGTCTCCCCATACAGAAACATCGAGTCCATCGGGGTGAGATAGCGCGCCGTCATAGCTCTCATTGTCGCGCACACAGGGCCGGGTGCCGCCGCGATAGGATGGTTGCCGATCCAATCAATCCTCCATCGGTGACGCGCGTCCGGCGCCGGCCGAACGGCATACGAAAGCAGTGCACGCGTGGCGACCACGAACGACCTGAAGAACGGCCTTGTCCTCAACATCGACGGCCAGTTGTGGACCGTTATCGAGTTCCAGCACGTCAAGCCCGGCAAGGGGCCGGCCTTCGTGCGCACCAAGTTGAAGAACGTCCTGAGCGGCAAGGTCGTCGACAAGACCTTCAATGCCGGCGTCAAGGTCGAGACCGCCAACGTCGACAAGCGCACGATGCAGTACCTCTACAACGACGGCACGGACTTCGTGTTCATGGACCCCGACACCTACGACCAGATCTCGGTCAGCCCGGAGACGGTTGGGGACGCGGCGAAGTACATGCTGGAGAACCAGGACGCGATCGTCGCGCGCAATGACGGCAATGTGCTCTACATCGAGTTGCCGGCCTCGGTCGTGCTGGAGATCTCGTACACCGAGCCGGGCCAGCAGGGTGACCGCTCCACCGGCGGCACCAAGCCGGCGACGCTGGAGACGGGCGCGGAGATTCAGGTGCCGTTGTTCCTGGAGACCGGCACCAAGGTGAAGGTGGACACCCGCGACGGGTCCTACCTCGGCCGCGTCAACTGACTTCTGCCCGAACGGATTTCGTATGTCGGCTCGAACCAAGGCGCGTAAGCGCGCGCTCGACCTGCTGTTCGAGGCCGAGGCGCGCGGGGTCAACGCCGGCGACTTGCTGCGGGACCGGGTCGCCGTCCCGGCGACGCCGGCACCGTTGAATCCCTACACGGCGACCCTGGTCGAGGGCGTGATCGCGCACTGGCGCGACATCAACGAGTTGTTGGCGACCTACAGCCAGGGCTGGTCGTTGGATCGGATGCCGGCGGTGGATCGCGCGATCCTGCGGGTCGGCGCCTTCGAGGTGCTGTATGGCGCGGAGGTCCCCGAGGCGGTCGCCATCAGTGAAGCGGTGGCCCTAGCCACCGACCTCTCTACGGACGAGTCGCCGAAGTTCATCAACGGACTCCTCGGGCGACTGGCGCAGGTCAAACCGACACTGGCGTGAGCCGGTTGCGGGTCACCTCGGTGCGTCCCGCCGAACATGCCGACGTGGTCGCGCTGGCGGCAATGGAGGACCGCGCGGGGCGACGCTTCGACTCGGTGATGGACACCTCATGGTGGCCTTCCGCGCCCGACGGGCGTGCCCGCGCCAACGACGGCACGGTGTTGGTTGTGGGCCAACCCATCGTCGGATTTGTCCACCTCACCCACGGGATCGGTCGCTCGCACATCGAGGAGCTCTCGGTGCTGCCCGAGTTCGGGCGGCACGGGATCGGGACGATGTTGCTGCGGGCCGCTCTCGGCGTCGCGCTCGATCGTGGCGACGACGTGATCACCCTGACCACCTTCGCCGACGTGCCCTGGAACGGCCGCTGGTATGCCGCGCACGGCTTCACTCCGTGGGCTGGCGCTGTGCCCGCCGACCTCGCCGAGCGGCGAATGGGCGAGCGGGCGCTTGAGCGCGGTGGGCGCCGGGTCCTGATGCTTCGGGAACTCCGCGACGACCCCAGACCCATCCCCGCCGTGAGCGTCATCCCGCTCCGCGACGGCCCCCGTGGCCTCGAGGGATTCGTCCAATACCGCGTCGCAACAATGGATTTCGCAGCTAATGCCGTCGTGTTCCCGGGTGGCCGGATCGACGCGGGCGACCGGGAGTCGGCGGCGCCGCTCCCGGCTGAGGTGAGCGCGCGGCATACGGCAGCCTGGCGAGACACCGCCGCCGCCGACGTCGGCGGACCGGCGACGCTCGTCGCGACGGGACGGCGGGAGGTGGGGGAGGAAGCGGCGGCGGACGTTGACGCGTCCGAGCTGGTGCCCTGGGACAACTGGATCACCCCGATCGACACGCCGAAACGCTTCGACGTCTACTTCTTCGTGGCGCCGGTGCGGGGCGCGGCGGCGGCGACGTGGCGGCATACGACCTCCGAGGCGCACGACTCACGCTGGGAGCGACTCGTCGACGTGGCGCGCGCGGCCGAGACCGGAGAGCTATTGCTGCTGCCGCCGACCCGGACGATTGTCGATGAGTTGGTAGCGCTGGGTTCGCTGGCAGCGGTGCTGACCGCCGACCCGAGAATCCGGCCGGTCCGCCACGATCTTGAGGGCCCCCGGCCCCGGGCAAAGGGCTCCGCCGCGCGCTAGGTTCTTGGAGCATGGGTGAGCCAAGGGGTACCACGTCCGTCCGTCGCCGCCGCGTCCTCCGCCTCGCACCGGCGGGTCTCGCGCTGATCGCCTTGGCCGTGCCCGGCCACTCTGCCGTCGCCGCGTCCGGCCCGGACGCGCCGAAGTCCGCGCCGGCGATGGTGATGATGCCGACCGGTGGGGGATACGAGCCTGAGACGCTCGAAGCGTTCGGCGCGGCCGCGGCGAAGCGCAGCCCGGACGCCACCGTCGTCATCGCCGTCGTGCCGTCGGCCTATGGCGATGACCTTCCCAGCCGGCCGGAAAACATCGCCCTGGCCAAGGAGCGGACCGCCGAGATCGCGGCGACGTGCCAGGCTGTCGTGCCCGCGGGCAAGCGCTGCGTGGGCAAGCTGTCCATTCTCCTGAATCGCGCCGACGCGATGAATCCGAAGCAGTCGGTGGCCCTGCGGGACGCGTCCCTCGACGGGGTCTACATCCTCGGCGGCGACCAAGGGATCGCCATGCAGGTCCTCGCGAATTCGCCGGCCGAGCGGTCGATGACCGCGGCATACCGCTCCGGGGTCGTGATCGCGGGGACGAGCGCCGGGGCTGCGGTCGAGTCCCGGACGATGATCAACGGCTACACCGGGCCGAATGGCGCAGCCCAAGGCTTGCAGAAGGACGCCACGCTGATCTGGTGGGGCAACGACGGCGACACGGAGCGGGGCCTGGCGTTCGGGTCGCACAAGGCGATCTATGACCAGCACTTCTATCAGCGCGGCCGCTTTGGGCGGACGCTGGCGACGATCGCCCAGGCCGACGAGCGGTTCGGCGGAAAGAGCCCGCTCGGCGTCGGCACCGACTATGCGACCGGAGTCGTCAACACCGGTGACCGCACGCTCAGCGGCATGTTCGGTCAGGGATCCGTGGCGCTCATCGACTACGAGACCTTCGCGGCGACCCATCGATGGATCGGCGATCAGGGCTACCTGTCCGCTCGCAGGATCCTCACCTCTCTCATGACCGACCGGGTTAGGTATGACCTCAATGAGCGGACTCTGGCCTTGGGCGGGGCCATGCCCACGATCTCGGTACCGCAGCCCTACACCTTCCCGAGCAGCGCCAACGCGGGGACTCTCTTCCTCGGCGGGGGGAACGGGTACGGCCCGGACGTCGTCACCCCAGCCTTCGTCAAGCAAACCATCGGTGTGACCACGGATCCGGCCAATGCGCGGATGGTGATCCTGTCCGGCGACTACGCGGGCACCGCGGCCGAGGTCGGTGACAAAGTCAAGTCGGTTGGCTGGTCCGGACGGATCGACACCTATACGTATGGCCGTCCCGGCTGGTCTACGGCCGACGTCGCCAACGCCGATGCCGTTGTCCTGGTTGCGAACTCGCCGAAACGGCTGGCCACAGCCATGGCGGATCCCCGCTTCCGGGCCATGGCCGCCGCGGCGACCAAGCACGCCCCGGTGGTCCTCACCCAGGGCGCGATGACCGCGACGCTCGGGAGCAGATGGTCACCGGTACCGCGCCCCACCTCCGACAACTACGAGGACGTCGCGGTCCAGACGTTCAAAGTGGGCGAGGCGAAGTGGCGCCCGGGTCTCGGCATCATCCCGGCGACGCTGGTCCCGACCCTCAACAACGACTACCTCTGGGGGCGTCTGTATGCCGGTGTGCGCGCCGACTCCCGAGAACTCGCCTTCGGGCTGACGGCGGGGTCCGCTATCCGGGTCCCGTCGGGCGGAGACGCTCGCGTCATCGGTGGCTCAGTTGTGTCGCTCGATAGTCGCGGTGGGCAAAGCTGGACTGGAGCCAACAAGAGCATGGGCGCCACGGGCGCGATCATGGACGTATTCGCCCCGGGTGAGCTGGTCGGCCGACGCTAGCCGGGACGCTACCGTCGCGCGGAGAAGCCCCACGCGGCGACATTGAGGGTGTTCTCGAAGCCGAGGAACGGCTCGTCCGGCATGAACCGGTCGGTGACGAGGTCGGTGTCGGTGTCGTCGGCATTGCCCCCGATCTGGTCGGGTCCGGTGCCGAAGAGGCGCCAGAAGCCCGCTCCGCCCGCGTCCATAAGTGAGGTCGTCTGGTTGTTGTTGTCGGTGTGGTAGTTGCCGATCAAATGGCCGATCTCGTGAGAGACCACATTGCCAATCGCGGTGCCCACGAAGGCAACTCGGTTGCTGCCGGGCTTGAGGTAGGTGTTGAGCGAGGCGTCCCCGTCGATGGCCGGTGAACTCAGGTGATCGAGCAAGATGATCGCCTGGTCCTCCTGGCTGAAGTTGCCGGGGTCAATGAACTCCGAGATGCCGACCGTGTCGAGGCCGAGCTGCGCCACTGTGCCGCCGACGACGGCCTTGGCGACGTTGGGCTGACCGAAGGTGTCGGCGGCGCGCTGGCCGTTGACGATCTTCAAGGCAACCCGGGGATTGCCGCCGCGGGCGATGACGTCGTCGCGGAGGTTCTCGGTGACCGTCTGCGTGATCTTGTCCGTGAGGGCCGGCAGGTCACTGGCCTTCAACCCCCACTTCGACAGGAACGCCGACAACGGGGAGGCCTTCACCGCGCCCGGCGTCCCACCGAATTTGCCCGGGTCGACCGTGGCCCCGTCGAAGTCCAGCACGACGGTTTGCACGGCCGCGGAACCGTCGGTCTCCGGGCCGGGGCGATAGACCTCAAGGTCGAGGTCGTAGCGCCCGACACCGTTCTCGACCGTCACGGCATACACGGCGTCCCGCTCGGCCACATAGGCCACGGCGGCATTGCCGCCACCGGGCAGCGGGGAGGAGGGTGGGTAGGAGCCGGAGAGGTCGGCGTCGGTCGTCTTGGTCATATAGCTGAGGTTGCTCTGCTGCACGCCGAGGGTGTGCGCCGCACCCGAGAGGGAGGCGCCCAGCACGTCGCCTTTGGCCAGCCGCACGAGATAGGTGTCGCGATCAGCGGTGTAGGACCCCAGGGTCAGCAGATAGCGGCCCTCCTCGCCGACCCCGCTTCCCGATCCCGAGTCGAAGGGGTCGTTCTGCCAGGAACTCATGCCCTCGATGAGGACGAAGAAGGTGCCCCCCTTCGCCGTCAGGAAGCGAGCGGTGGTGACCGGGAAGTTGTCGGCGCCGAAGGACATCCCGACCGAGAGCACATTGCCGCGCGCGTCCGTGATCATCGCGAAGCTCGGCACCCGCGAGCCGGTCAGGTCGGCAGTGATCGTCTCGCCGGCCCGCGCGGAGAGGCGGAACCAATCGAAGTCGCCGGAGCCGTCCCCCTTGGATCCGTGCGGCCCATCGCCGATCAGGCCGGGCAACCTGATCGCGGCGCCCCCCCGGAGACCGGTGTCGGTGGCCCTGGGAATCGAGCCGTTGTCCTCCGGGACGCGCAGGCTCGGGCGCACCGCGGGACGCGTGTCGGCGAGGTGACCGCTGACCACGGCGCGGTTGCTCGTGCCGGACACGCCGAAACCGGTGATCGTCTCGCCGGTGGCATAGGTCTCGTTGGCTCCGGCGGAGCCCGGTGGCTCAAGCTCGGTGTGGGAGAGCGGGGGTGCCAGCCGGCCACCCGGGCTCTGCGCGGCCTTCACGCCCACGAGGTCCGCGCGTTGCGCCCGGGCCCGGGCCAGGCCGAGCGCGTGTTGCTTCCAGGCGGCATAGTCGACGCCGGCCGTGCTGGCGAGCAGGCCGCGGAACGGATCTGCACCCGAGGCGAGGGGAGTGATCCCCGGATCGGCGCCGGCCGAGATGGACCCGGCAACGGGTGCGCCAACGAACACGGCTAGGCCGGCGCTCGCGGCCAGCAGCCTTCGACATCGCATCGCGGGGTCCCCAATCAGATGCACACCCTTGGCGCACGTTCCAGCGCGCCCGGCACCTAGGTTAAGCGCACCCGCTGACAGACACAGTCCTCGTGGTGGAGGACACGTCGCAAAGCGTGGACCGCGTCGAGGTGGGCAGCGCGGGAGCGATAGGCTCCAAAGCGAGTCACCGTCCTTTAACGACCTGTCCGGTGAGGCAGGGAAGGAGCTGCCGATGGCAACCGCTGGGCTGCCCGAGCCGACGTCACCCCCGTTGGACCCCGCCGGGAAGACGGTGATGGGGGCATCCGATATTGCACGGTGCCTGCGCCGGATGGCGCACGAAATCCTCGAGCGCAACAAGGGCGCGGATGACCTGGTGGTTCTCGGCATACCCAGTCGGGGGGTCGAGCTCGGCAACCGTCTCGCGGCGATGCTGGAGCAGGTGGAGGGTCGCGGCATACCGGCCGGGTCGTTGGACATCACGATGCATCGCGACGACCTACGTCATCAGCCCACGCGGGCACCGATGCGCACCCACATCCCACCCCCTGGGATCGACGGCAAGGTCGTCATCCTGGTGGACGACGTCCTCTATTCCGGTCGGACCATCCGCGCCGCGCTCGATGCCCTCGCCGACCTCGGGCGCCCGCGCGCCGTGCGGCTGGCCGTGCTGGTCGATCGGGGTCACCGCGAGCTCCCGATCCGCGCCGACCACGTGGGCAAGAACCTGCCGACATCGGTCAGCGAGAAGGTCCAGGTCCGCCTGGTCGGACATGACGGCATCGACGATGTCGTGAATATCGCCGGAGGAGAGTCGCGTTGAGGAAACATCTCGTCTCCAGCGCGGACCTGACACGGGCCGACATCGAGTCCATCCTGGCGACGGCCGCCTCGATGCACGACGTCCAGCGCCGGGAGGTCAAGAAGCTGCCCACTCTGCGCGGACGGACCATCATCAATTTCTTCTTCGAGGACTCCACGCGGACGCGCTCCAGCTTCGAGATCGCCGGCAAGTGGATGTCGGCGGACACGATCAACCTCTCGGCGAAGGGGTCCTCGACGTCCAAGGGGGAGTCCCTGCGCGACAGCGTCCAGACCATCAACGCCATGGCCGTCGACGCCCTGGTCATCCGCCACAACCAGAGCGGCGCCTGTCAGCAGGTGGCCGGGTGGGTCGACGCCTCGGTGATCAACGCCGGTGACGGGACGCACGAGCACCCGACCCAGGCGCTGCTGGACGCCTACACCTTGCGATCCCGCCTGGGCGACCTGGACGGCAAGCACGTCGTGATCGTCGGTGATCTCACCCACAGCCGGGTCTTTCGCAGCAACGTCCTGACCCTGACGACCCTCGGCGCGCGTGTCACCGTCGTTGCGCCACCGACGCTGATGCCGGCCGGGATTGCCTCGTGGGCCGAGCGGGACGGCTTTGCCACCGGCTGGGACCTGGACGCGGTCTTGGCCGGTGACGACATTCCGGACGCGGTCATGATGCTGCGGGTTCAGCGCGAGCGGATGAGCGGTGGCTTCTTCCCGACGCCCCGCGAATACACCGTGGGTTATGGCCTCACCCGGCCGCGCGTGGAGGCGCTGCGGGCGCGCAAGGACGGCGTGCTGATCATGCACCCCGGCCCGATGAACCGCGGCCTCGAAATCAGCGCGGACGCCGCGGAGTCGCCGAACTCGGTGATCCTCGATCAGGTGTCCAGCGGTCTGGCCGTCCGGATGGCCGTGCTCTATCACCTGCTCGCGGGCGAGGAGACGGCGGCGTGACCGAGCTGCTCATCACCGGCGCCCGGCTCAGCGGCACCCCCGGCGATGTCTTGATCCGGGGCGGCACCATCGTCGAGATCGGGCGGGTGGACGCTCCGGCGGGCATCGAGCGTCTCGACGCCGACGGACTCGACCTCCTCCCCGGATTCGTCGACCTGCACACCCACCTTCGCGAGCCGGGGCGCGAAGACGCCGAGACGATCGCCAGTGGTTCGGCCGCTGCGGCCGTGGGTGGTTTCACGGCGGTGCTGGCCATGGCCAACACCGATCCGCCTACCGATACGGCCGAGGCGGCGGAATTGATCCTCGATCGAGGCCGGGCCGTCGGGATCGTCGAGGTGATCCCGGTCGGAGCGGTCACCAAGGCGCTGGCGGGCCAGGAACTGGCCGAGCTCGGGCTGATGGCACGCTCGCGGGCCCGCGTTCGGCTGTTCTCCGACGACGGGCACTGCGTCCAGGACGCCCGGGTCATGCGACGAGCCCTGGAATACCTCAAGCCGTTCGGCGGAGTGATCTCCCAGCACGCTCAGGACAGCAACCTCGCCGGGCCGGCCGCCTGCTGCCACGAGGGTGAGACGTCCGGCCGCCTGGGGCTTCCGGGTTGGCCCGGTGCCGCGGAGTCGGTGATCGTGGCACGCGATGTCCAGTTGGCGCGCCATACGGCATCGCGGGTGCATATCGCGCACGTCTCCACCGCCGAGTCCGTCGAGATCATCCGGTGGGCCAAGGCCAAGGGCATCGCCGTGACGGCCGAGGTGACCCCGCACCACCTCGCGTTGGGTACGGAGCTGGTCGCCGGCTACGACCCGACGTTCAAGGTCAACCCGCCGCTGCGGCCGACGACGGACCAGGAGTCCTTGCGGGCGGCGTTGGCGGACGGCACGATCGATGCCGTCGCCACGGACCACGCACCGCATGCCCGCCACGACAAGGAGCACACCTTCGAGGCCGCAGCCTTCGGGATGCTCGGTCTGGAGACAGCCTTCAGCGTCGTCCACGACCTCATGGTGACCAGCGGCCGGATGACGATGACGGACCTGGTGCACCGAATGTCCGTCAATCCGGCGCGGATCGCCGGGCTCGACGAGCACGGTCGGGGACTTGACGTCGGCGCGCCGGCCAACCTCGTTTTGGTCGACCCGGCTCGGCGCGTGACCGTCGATCGAGCGGCTTCGTGGTCACTCTCGCGCAACAACCCCTGGCACGGCATGAGCTTCACCGGCGCCGTGCATACAACGATTCTTCGCGGGCGGCCCACCGCCCACGACCGGAAGGTGATCCACGCGTGACCACTCAGCTCACGCCCGAAGACGTGGCTCTGGAGAGTGCCGTGCTCGTCCTGGAAGACGGCCGCAGCTTCCGCGGCAGGGCGTATGGCGCACGCGGCGTCGCCGTCGGGGAGGCGGTCTTCTCGACCGGAATGTCGGGCTACCAGGAGACTCTGACCGACCCGTCGTATCACCGCCAGATCGTCATCATGACCGCGCCGCACATCGGCAACACCGGGTGGAACGACGAGGACGACGAATCCGGTCAGATTTGGGTGTCCGGCTACGTCGTGCGCGATCCCGCGCCGCGGCCGTCCAACTGGCGCTCCCGGCGATCCTTGGACGACGAACTTCGCGCCCAAGGGGTCGTAGGGATCAGCGACATCGACACGCGGGCCCTCACCCGACACCTGCGCGAACACGGCGCCATGCGCGTCGGGATCTTTAGCGGCGACGCGGCGGCCGCGAGCCTGCCCGACCAACTCGCGACCGTTGTCTCGACCCCGGCCATGAGCGGCAGCCAGTTGGCGCCCGAGGTCTCCACGGCCGAGCCCTATGTCGTTGCGGCACAAGGAGATAAGCAGTTCGTCGTTGCAGCGCTCGACCTCGGGATCAAGGCGATGACGCCGGCCCTGATGGCCGCGCGCGGCATCGAGGTGCACGTCCTGCCCGCGACCGCGACCTTCGCCGAGATCGCCGCGCTGCAGCCGGATGGCGTCTTCTTCTCCAACGGCCCCGGTGATCCGGGGACGGCCGAGCACGAGATGACCGTGCTGCGGGAGGTGCTCGCCGCCCGCATCCCCTTCTTCGGCATCTGCTTCGGCAACCAAATCCTCGGTCGCGCACTGGGATTCGGCACCTACAAACTGCGCTACGGCCATCGAGGTATCAACCAACCCGTCAAGGACCTGACCACGGGCAAGGTCGAGGTGACCGCCCACAACCATGGGTTCGCCGTGGATGCCCCCGTCGGTGAGCCGGTGACGGCGCCGGCGGACGCGGCATACGGTCGGGTGCGGGTCTCGCATGTCAATCTCAACGACGACGTCGTCGAGGGCCTGGAATGC
Source organism: Nostocoides jenkinsii Ben 74 (assembly GCF_001046875.1). Taxonomy (GTDB): domain Bacteria; phylum Actinomycetota; class Actinomycetes; order Actinomycetales; family Dermatophilaceae; genus Nostocoides_A; species Nostocoides_A jenkinsii. Next base: position 1,163,693 of record NZ_HF571038.1, on the reverse strand, counting down.
CTTGACCTGCCGGCCTTTTCGGTGCAGTACCACCCCGAGGCGGCGGCCGGCCCGCACGACGCCGGCTATCTATTCGATCGGTTCGTCACGTTGATGCGCGAGCACAAGGAGGCCCGGGCCTGATGCCCAAGCGCGAAGACATTGCCAGCGTTCTGGTCATTGGCTCCGGTCCGATTGTGATCGGACAGGCATGCGAGTTCGACTACTCGGGCACGCAGGCCTGCCGGGTGCTGCGCGAAGAGGGCATCCGGGTCATCCTCGTCAACTCCAACCCGGCGACGATCATGACCGACCCGGAGTTCGCGGATGCGACCTATGTCGAGCCGATCACCCCCGAGGTTATCGAAAAGATCATCGCCAAGGAGCGGCCGGATGCCGTCCTGGCGACTCTCGGCGGCCAGACCGCGCTGAATGCGGCGATGGCCTTGCACGAGCGCGGCATTCTGGAGCGCTATGACTGCCCGCTCATCGGCGCGAACGTCGATGCCATCCAACTGGGCGAGGACCGCGAGAAGTTCAAGGGCGTCGTCGAGCGCTGCGGCGCCGAGTCGGCCCGCTCCATTATCTGCCATACGATGGACGAATGCCTCGCTGCGGCAACGGAACTCAACTATCCCGTGGTCGTCCGACCGTCCTTCACCATGGGGGGACTCGGCTCCGGCTTCGCGTATGACGAGTCCGACCTCCGCCGGATCGCCGGCGCCGGGCTGCACTACTCCCCGGTGACGGAGGTGCTCCTGGAGGAATCCATCCTCGGGTGGAAGGAATACGAACTCGAGGTCATGCGCGACCGCGCCGACAATGTCGTGGTCGTCTGCTCCATCGAGAACCTCGACCCGATGGGGGTGCACACGGGCGACTCGATCACGGTCGCGCCCGCGCTGACGCTCACGGACCGCGAATACCAGCGGCTGCGCGACATTGGCATCGACATCATTCGTGAAGTCGGCGTCGACACCGGCGGCTGCAATATCCAGTTCGCGGTTAACCCTGCCGACGGCCGTGTCATCGTCATCGAGATGAACCCACGCGTCTCCCGATCCAGCGCGCTGGCGTCCAAGGCGACCGGCTTCCCGATCGCCAAGATCGCGGCGAAAATGGCGATCGGCTACACCCTCGACGAGGTCCCCAACGACATCACGTCCGGGGGGCTTCGCCCCCCGGATGCCCCCCACAGCGAGGCGCTCGCTTCGCTCGCAGACCCTGATGTTCCGGATGATCAGGCTCGCTCCGCTCGCGA
>NZ_HF571038.1:1127322-1162353 GCF_001046875.1 Nostocoides jenkinsii Ben 74 | reverse complement strand
CGGTGCCGGACGCGCTCGACGCCATCGTGGTTCACGCGTTGGCCAAGAATCGCGACGACCGCTACCAGGACGCGTCGGCGTTCCGGGCCGACCTGCAGGCCGCCCGCCTGGGTATGCCGATCAGCGCCGCCGCGCGCCGGTCCCTGGCCCGGGTGGACTCCCCCGGCGCAGCGACTCCCGCCGACGCCCGGGGGGCGACCGCGCAGCCGATCGCCGCGCCGGGGGTGGGCGAGCAGCATACGAGCACCTTGGATATCCCTCGCGATCTGGAGCGACCGCGATCACGACGCGGGTTTTTCGTCGCCCTCACCTTGTTGGTCGCCGCGCTGGCGGTGCTGGGGGTCGTGGGCAAGATGTATCTCGACTCGCGCCCCGCGCGGGTCTCCCTGCCCGCCGTCCTCGATGAGCCCTACGAGACGGCCAAGGCCCGGCTCGAACTCCTGGGATTCGACGTGGCCAAGACCACCGAGGCGAGTCGCACGGTGGCCGAGGATCTCGTCGTACGCCAGGACCCGGCCGGCAACACCGAGCAACGCGAAGGCTCGCTGGTGACCTTGACGATCTCGACGGGGCCGGCCGCGACGCGTGTGCCCAATCTGACCGGCAAGAGCCTGTCCACGGCCCAGAAAATCCTGTCCGACGCGGGCCTGAACCTCGGCCGGGTGGAGCGGATCGACTCCCGGCTACAGAAGTCCGGACGCGTCGTGTCGAGTGAACCGGCCGCGTTCGCCGACGCGCACGAAGGGGACACCGTCGATCTGACCATCGCCAGCGGGCGCATCGACCTCCCCGATCTTGTCGGCAAGACCGAGGACCAGGCGCGCGACCTGCTCAACTCCCTCGGCCTGATCGTCAGCCGCACCAGCGAGATCAGCGACGAATCCGAGGGGACGGTCATCCGGCAGGAGCCCCTGCCCGGGAAAATCGAAGTCGGCGCCACCGTCTCGATCGTCGTCGCCCGCTCCCGGCCGGTCACCGAGACCACGACGATCACGACCACGCCCTCGACCAGTGAGAGCAGCAGCAGCGACAGTTCGTCGTCCTCCGACGGCGGCGGGCTCACGTCGCCGCCCGCCACCCCCCGCACCCAACCGAGCGATGCCACCCATCCGGCAGTCATCGCCTCCGGGGCGGGCCTGGTTTCCGGTGGCCTCGCGTGGGTGCTGCTGGTCGGCATCCCGCGTCGGCGACGCCCGGCCCGACGGCACTGACGTATGCCGCGGCGAATCCTGGTCGTGGACAACTACGACAGCTTCGTGTTCACGATCGTGGGTTATCTGGAGCAATTGGGCGCCGAGGTGACCGTAGCGAGGACGGACGAGATCCAGCCGGCGGCGGGCGCGGCATACGACGGGGTGTTGATCTCCCCGGGCCCGGGGACCCCGGAGGACGCCGGGTGCTCCATCCCGATGATTCAGGCGTGCGCGGCGCGGCGCCAGCCGATGCTGGGGGTGTGCCTCGGTCACCAGGCGTTGGCGGTGGCGTATGGCGCGACCGTCGCCCGCGCGCCGGAACTCCGGCACGGCCAAACGTCGCAGGTGCACCACGATGGCAGCGGGGTGCTGGCCGGGTTGCCTTCGCCGTTCACGGCGACGCGATATCACTCCCTGGCCATCGAGCCGGCGACCATGCCGGCGGAACTGGTGGCGACGGCGCATACGGCATCCGGGGTGGTGATGGCGATCCGGCACCGGGAGTTGCCCCTGGAGGGGGTTCAGTTCCACCCGGAGAGCGTGCTGACGACCGGCGGGCACCGACTGCTCGCGAATTGGCTGGACGTCTGCGGTGATACCGCGGCCGTCGCGCGGTCGGTGGGAATGCACCCGCTGGTGGTCGCGGACGACGATGTCGCTCGCCGCGTGGCGGCGACCTGACAGACTTCCCCCTGTGTTACTGCTGCTGACGGGATCCACGTGCTCGGGCAAGTCGGCCATCGGTCGACTGCTCACGGACGTGCCCAATCTCGAGGTTCATGACGTTGATGCCGTCGTCGCCGAGGATGCCGACGCCGTCTGTCGCCAACAGGGGTTGGAGTCCTGGGTGCAACAGGCCGTCGCGGCCGAGGACCGCGGCGTCGACGTGCTGCTGACCACGCAATCACCGCTCGGCGAGGCGCTGGCCGTCCCGACCGCGGCGCTGATGGGCCGCATCTCCGTCTGCCTGATCGATGTGTCCGACGAGGAGCGCCTGCGCCGGTTGGCGGAGCGCGATCCGGGGGTGTGGTCGGCGAAGGACAAGGACGCCTTCCTCGCCCGAGCAGACTGGCACCGCCACCACGCCGCCGACCCGACCTACCGACGGGATGTGCTCACCTCGAACGCCTGGGCGCCGATGATGTGGGACCGGTGGGCTGGCTGGGGGCCCGATGACCCGCGGTGGCGGGTCGAGATCATCGACACCACCGGCCTGACGGTGGCGGAGTCCGCGGACCGGGTGCGGGCCTGGATCGAGACCGTCCGGAACCCGCCCCGGGACGGGTGATGCGCGGCATACGCCGGGGTAGTCGTCCGGCTCTGCTGGCGGACCGGCCGACGATGTGGAGCGTCCTGGTTCCGGTCATCGGCCTGCTGGCCGGGCTGCTGTTCACCGCGAGCAGCCAGGCCGCCCGCGGCACCGATCTGCGCTCCGAGGCGACGGGCGTGCCGGACCTGATCCGCGCCCGGAGCCTGGCGAATGTGCGGCTGGCCGCGGAGGTCGACGCGACCCGGCGCCAGATCGATGACCTGAGCGCGCGCGAGGCGCCGGTGAATGCGACGCTCGCCGACCTCACCGCACGCGGAGAACGCCTCGCCCGTGCGGCCGGGGCGACGGCCATGCGCGGGCCGGCGGTGTCGGTGGCGCTGGACGATTCGCCGATGCCAGTGGATCAACTCCCGGACTGGGCCAATGTCAACGACATCGTCGTCCATCAGCAGGATGTGCAGGCGGTCGTCAATGCGTTGTGGCGCGGCGGGGCCGAGGCGATGATGGTGATGGACCAGCGGATCATCTCCACGAGTGCCGTCCGCTGCGTCGGCAACACCCTGATCCTCCAAGGCCGGGTCTATTCGCCGCCGTTCGTCATCACCGCCCTGGGCGACCCCGATGCGTTGATCGGCGCGCTCGATGCGGATGAGGCGGTGACGAAATACCGCACCTACGTCCCGGCGCTGGGTCTGGGGTATGACGTGACCCGCCTCGGCGAGACCGACTTCCCGGCGTATGTCGGCGCGCTGACCCTCGGGTCGGCCCGGGTTCCACGGTCGTGACCTAGGCTAGGTCCGTTCGCCCCGCCCAAGGAGTCACCCGTGCCCGAGTCCCGCAACCGCGACAAGGCCAACTACACCGCGCCGGCCGAGAAGCGCGCCCAAAAGGTCAGCAGCGGCAATGCCGCGTGGTTTGCCCCGGTGATGGTCGGGCTCATGCTGCTCGGCCTGGCGTGGGTGGTCACGTTCTACATCACGCACCAGACGTATCCCGTGCCCGCCATCGGCCGTTGGAACCTCGCGGTTGGCTTCGCGCTGATGATGTCCGGCTTCATGATGACGACTCGCTGGAAATAAGCCCCTTCGACTCCGGCTCTGCCTGCGAAATTACAGAGGTGTCATTCATCCCCAGGTGTGGATAAGCCTGGGGATGACTGCTGTCAGGTGACGATGTAGCGGGACGCGGCGAGGATGGCCAAGCCGACCCCCGCGGCCGCGGTTCCCGCCCAGGCGAGAGCCGCCTGGCGACGCGCGCGGGAATAGAGGAAGGCGAGCGCCATACCTGTGAGAAAACCACCCACGTGGGCTTGCCAGGCAATCTGCGGATAGAACAGCGGCAAGGCCGCATTGATCGCCAGATTGACCCAAATCCCTTGTGTCCCATAGCCAAGCGCGCGGTTCAGGATGATCAGGGCCCCGAAGAGCCCGAAGACGGCTCCGGACGCGCCCACGAGTCCCGCCATGCTGTTGGCCGGGGTCATCCAGAGGTAGGCGACGGTCCCGCCGAGGGCGCTGAGGAGGTAGAGCGCGAGGAACCGGGCGCGGCCGAGAAGAGTCTCGATGTAGGGCCCCAGCATCCACAGGGCGAGCATGTTGAAAAGGATGTGGACAACCGGGCCGTGGAGGAAGGCCGAGGTCAGGAACCGCCACGGTTGGGAGTCCCCGAGGAAGTTGGCGAAGGCCAACTCCTGGAAGACGCGCGGGGAGACCTGCTGCGCGATCCAGAGGACGACGCAAATGCCGATCAGGGTCATCGTCACGACGGGCGTTGGACCCCCGGGCCGGCCGCCGAGGACGGTGCGCGTGCGGGGTGCGGTCTGCGCCGCGGAGGCGACGCAATCGACGCACTGGATGCCGACGGCGGCCGGGCGCTGGCACTCCGGGCAGGTCGGCCGCGCACAACGCTGACACCGGACGTACGCCACCCGGTCGGGATGCCGGGGACAGACGGAGGGGCCGGCCGGACGATCCGACGGGCCCGCTGGGTATGGTGCGGGCTCGCTCACGGCCGGCCGCCTCCTAAATGGGTGATGCCTTCGCTAAGCGCGGGGCTCAGCCGAGGGTGACGGAGTTGATAACGACCGGCTCGACCGGCTTGTCCCCACGACCGGTTGGCACCGCCGCGATGGCGTCGACGACCTGGCGGCTCGCCTCGTCGGCGACCTCACCGAAGATCGTGTGCTTGCCCTGGAGCCACGTGGTCGGCTCGACCGTGATGAAGAACTGGGAGCCGTTGGTGCCCTTGCCGAAGCGCTTGCCCGCGTTGGCCATCGCCAGCAGATAGGGCTTGTTGAACGTCAGCTCGGGGTGGATCTCGTCATCGAAGGTGTAGCCCGGACCGCCGACGCCCTGACCCAGCGGGCAACCGCCCTGGATCATGAAGCCCGGGATGATCCGGTGGAACGTCAGGCCATCGAAGTAGGGCTGCGGGCTCGTGCGGCCCGCGTCGTCCTGGTAGTCCTTCGAGCCGTCCGCCAGACCGGTGAAGTTGGCCACGGTCTTCGGGGCTTGAGCGTCGAAGAGGTCGACCACGATGTCGCCGTGGTTGGTGTGCAAAGTCGCCTTCATGCGGGCAATTCTCACATGTCTCTGTGCACGCGAAGCCTCCCTGGCGACCGAAATCAAGGCAGGATGGGACCAGTTGACCCGTCCAAGGAGGATTCTCATGCCCTTCAAGCAGTCCAAGACTGATCAAGCCAAGGCCGTTGCCGGCGACTACGCCGACGCCGCCGCCGAGCGGGCGGCCGCCGCACGCGACAGCCTCGCCGACCACGCCAGCGCCGCAGGCGAGCGCGCCGGACACGTCCGCGACAACCTCGCCGAGCAGGCGCTCGCCGGGTTGGCCCTGCTCGCCGAGCGCTCGGCCGACGCCCGGAGTGTGGCCCGCGACAAGGCCGCCGTCGCGCGGGACGCGGCGCAGCACGGTGTCGAGGCGGCCGCCCCGCACGTGGAGAGCGCCCGGTCGACCCTGGTCGATGAGGTGCTGCCCAAGGTGGCCGGCGCCATCGCCACCGTCGCAGCCGGCGCGATCGCGGCGAAGGACCAAGCCAGCGAAGCGGCGCACCGGGCCCCCGACGCCTATGCCGTCCTCAAGGGAGACGCCAAGGTGAAGTCGGGGCGCTCGACCAAGCTCCTGGTGGCCCTCGGGCTCGCGGGGGCGGCCGCGGCATACCTCGTCGTGCGAAGCAAGCAGCAGCAGAACGACCCGTGGGCCGTTCCCGCCGACGACCCGTATGCCGCGGCGAGCCGCTCCACCTTTGGCGACGCCCCGGCTGGGGCCACGCTCAAGGAGAAGGCCGCTGCCGCGGCCGACGCGGCGAAGGAGAAGGCGTCCGAGGCCGCCGATGCGGTGAAAGACAAGGCCGCCGACCTCAAGGACGCCGCCGCCGACAAGGCCGCTGACCTCAGGGACGCTGCCAGCGACAAGGCTGCCGAGGCTGGCGGTGAGATCTCCGACGCCGCCGACGCCGCCTCGGACGCGTTGTCCGATGCGGGCGACAACGTCGCCGACGCGACCCAGAACGCCGCCGACACCGCGGCGGACGCGGTCAAGGACGCCGGAGAGCAGGCGGAGGACCGCCTGAACTGAGCCTCGGACGCAATAACGTGGGCCGGACGCAATAGCTTTTGCGTCCGGCCCACGTTATTGCGTCCGCGGGGTGAGCCAGCGTGGTGGGGGTCAGCGCCCGGATGGGGTCAGGGTGCCTCGGGGGTCGGGCCAGGGTGTCACCCCGATGCGCACGACCCCCACGCCGGGACATCGTTGAGACATGACGACGAACACCAGCACCCAGACCCAGTCCACCTACGCGGCATACGCCCTCCCGGGGGGAAGCACCACCGAGACCGGTCTCGACCGCCTTCTCGCCGCCCTTCACCGCGGCCCCTTCGTCCGGAGCACGACCAACGCCAAGGTCGCCGGCGTCTGCGCCTCGATCGCCGACCGCACCGGCCTCGCGCCTAAGGTCGTGCGCATCGGCACCATCGTGCTCGCCGTGTTCGGCGTCGCGGTCCCGCTCTACCTCGGGGCCTGGCTCCTCACCCCCGACACGGCCGGCCGCCTCCCGGCCGAGCGCGCACTGCGCGGCGGTGAGTCCAAGGCGATCGCGCTAGCGGTCCTGTTCGCCCTCGTCGTCGTCGCGACCCTCAACATCCCGTTGGGCTGGCTTGTCATCGGTGCGGTCGGCGCGACCGCCTACTACGGCTTCGGCGTCGGCCGAAGCGGTGCACGGAGTGGCGCCGCAGGGGGCCGCCACACCGAACCCACCCCCCAGGACGCCCCGCACTGGTAACCCGCGGCATGTCCCGACCGGCCCCTCGCCTGATCAGGCGGGGGGCCGGTTCGCGTCCGCCCGCTGGCAGCGTGGACGCGTGCCTAGCAGTTGTCCCGTACGTAGGCGTCGAATCGCTGCCACGACCCGATCGTCATCAACCCCGACGCCAACGAACTGCCCAAACCCTGGAGCGGATTGCCGATGTTGTCCCCGGCGCTCTCCAACTGCTTCTGCAACTGGTCGTGAATATTGCGAAGGTCGGGCTCGATGTCGTCCGGCGCAGCCTTGGCGAGCTTGTCCATCAGGACCACGATGTCGCCCAAGGCCGTGCCCAGGGCAAGCAACGACTTCAGTGCTGCGGTGCCCTGGTCATTCTCACCCTCCACGTCCTTCAGCGCCGCCGCGTTCTTCTCAAGGTAGGCCGCCTTCTCGGCGTGATAAACCTTGCAGAACGACTCCGGGGTCTTCGGCGAGGAGCATCCGCCGAGGACCAGGGCGCTGACCAATCCCAAGGACCCTACGCACGCGGCAATCGCACGCATCAGCCCTCCTTTTCGCTTGTATTCGGCGCTGTCGTGAACGGCGCTGTCATGAAGCTAGAGGGCTTGGATCACCGGGAACATGTCGTCCCTTTTGACGACAGCGGCGCGGGTGTCATCGCACTGAGGGACATTTCGCCAACACCTTGGGATCCGAGAATGGAGGCCTCGGCCGCCGGTCGGTGGCGCGCGGCATACCGGAAGAGGGTCAGCAGTGGGCTTTTGCACGCGATGCGGCTTTGGGTTCACCTCACGCGTCGCCTTCTGTCCGCGTTGCGGTGCCATGGCTGAACCGGTCGAGCCGCCCAACGAAGCAGTATCATCGGCGCCTCCGGCTCCGCAACCGGTCACTTACCAGGAACACCCGGCGCAGAACTTAGCGGCAACGATGGCTCGCGGGGTGGGCACCCCGATACCCGCTCCCCCCACCATGGTCGAGCGTGGCTCGTCCACAATGACGACACTAGGCATCCTCCGGCCACTCACCGGGGTGGCGCTCCTGGCGTTCAGCATGGCCTTCGACTGGTCCCATGACCACGGCTCGTCGACCTATGTTCCGGCGGTTCTCGCGGTGCTCGTGGCCATCATGGGCGGCTTCGCCGCCCTCGCCACGCCGGTGCAGGCATCGATACCTCAGTTGCGAATGGTCTGCCTGGCCGCGCTCGTCCCGGCGGGGCTGATCATCGGCTACACACTCCTGCGCAGCACCATTCCGCTCACGTCGGGTCTCGATGGCCGCGACTCCCCCGGGCTCGGCATGGTGCTTGCCGCCGTCGGGGTCATCGTGATCGCGCAGGCTCTCCTGCCCGAGGCGGATGCCTGGGCGACGCCGATGCGGACAGCGTGTGTCGGTCTGCTCGGCGCCTCGTGCGCCTGGGGCCTCCTGAAGTGGCGTTGCCGAGCTTCCGGGTCGCGAACCACCAGCGAGAAGACGTCGGCGTAGTCCGTCACCCCGAAGTAGGCCAGAACGTCCTCAGGTGGACCGAAGAACGAGACCCCCTGGGGCGAGGACGAGGACGTTGTCGCACACCCCGAGGTTGGCGACGCTATGCGTGATCACCACAACCGTGCGCTCACCCGTCGCGAGCTCGCGCAGGGTCGTCATCACCGACTTATCGAGCCCGGGGTCAAGGCCTGAGGTGGGCTCGTCCAGAAACAGCAGTGAGGGTTGTGTTAACAACTCCATGGCGACGGAAGTGCGCTTCCGTTGACCACCGGACAGCCGGTCGACGACCGTGTCCGCGTGCTCGATCAAGCCCAACTCTGCGATGGTCGCCTCGACCCGCGCCAACCGATCACCCGGCGCGACGTCCGCCGGAAAACGCAGCTCCGCGGCATACCGCAACGCCTGGCGTGCAGTGAGTTGGCGATGGATGAGGTCCTCTTGCGGGACCACACCGATGTGGTGCCGCAACACCCCGAGATGTCGATGAACATCCAGCCCCTAATAGGTCACGGCCCCCGCCGTGGTGCCTCGAGCGCCGGTGAGGACGCTGAACAGCGTTGACTTGCCGGCTCCGGAGGGGCCGACAACGGCCGTTAGCGACCCCGCCGCCAAGTCGACGTCGACGCGGTCCAAGAGCGCTTTGCCGGACGGGAGCCGGAAGTCGACGCCACGGACGCTGAGCGCGATCCGCGAGCGGTTGTCGATCCGGGTGAGGAGTTGCCCGTCCCAGCGCAACGTCCAACTGCCGACCCCCAGAAACTGCCCGGGGCGCACGATCGCGCGACCCACGGGGACCCCGTCGCAAGAGTGCCATTGGCGCTGGCGAGATCTTCCACCGCCAGCGCACCGCCTGCCAGCGGGCTGATGCGCGTGTGACGTCGGGAGACCAGCAGCTCATCGAGAACGATGTCGCAGCGCGGATCCCGACCGATGACCCACGCCACCGAGTGCCGGGCAGCGTGCTGGTCGGGCAGCTGCGGTGAGGTCGCCGCCCACGTATGCACCTGCGGTTGGCCGGGCACCACGGACACCGTTGGGGCATGCGGGGCCTCCCCGAGGCGAATGTGGGTGGTTCCGCTGACGAGGGCGCGGCTGATCCGCTGACCACCGATCCAGGTCCCGTTGAGGCTGCCCAGATCCTCACCCATCCAGCCGCCGTCGAAGAACAGACGCACATGGCGTCGGGAAATTCCGGGATCGGCGATCGTCAATCCGGCCGCCGGATCTCGACCCACGACAAGTTGATCGGGGGTCTCCAGAATTCTCTCCCCATCGCGGGTACGCACGATGAGGCTGCTGACCTGTGCGGGTACGGTCACGCCCGGTGCCTAGGAGGGTGGGGACAGTCTGCGGGGAACACAGTGATCCTCCAAGAGATCGCCCGAGAATCCGGGATAAAGGTCCTGGCAGCGGCGCGTCGCCTCGGCGGCCGACGAGATGCCCCCTGGATCGGCGAGCAGAACCCAGATCCGCCCCTCGTCCGCGCTATGCCGACCAAAGTCGCTGCCGAGCAGGGTCAGCGAGCCGATCCCGAAGCCATCGAGGAGTTCCTTGGTGCGCTCATGCTCGGCCAGGATGTCGGGGTAGTGAAAGACGTGACCGCCGTCCTCGGCATACTGCATCTCATCGACGGACCCGTCCATCTTGCTCGACAACTGCAGCACCCACCGGTCGTCGAGGTGGAGCCACGCCAAAGTGTTCTCCCGGTTCGACTGCAAGGTCGCCAACGCCTCCGCGTCCGGGTCCAGCGGCTCTTCGTATGGCGGTGACTCGCTCGTCTCGCTCGACGTGGTGGCCGACGCCTCTGACGTCGCGGGCTCCGTCACGGTGACGGTCTGGGTGGAGGTGGCGGGTGCGGCGGATGTCGGGCTGCTCGACTCGGTAGACACGGGGGCGGACGTGGACGGCACCAGCGCCGCCGAGTCGGAGGCGCGCCCGCCCGGGTGCTGGCGGGTCAGGACGATCCCTCCGAGCGCCGCCGCAAGGACGAAGAGCAGGCCGGCGGCGCCGCCGATGACCATCGTCGCGACGCTTCGCGACGACCCCGCCGGCGGGGGCGCAACCGGGGGCGCCGCGGCCCAGTCACCTTCCCACGAGTCTGCCGGTGTGGTCGGTTTGGCCAGGTGCACCACTGGTGGCGGTGGGGCGATCGATTCTTCCGGTATGGCGCGTCCGCACCTTCCACAGAAAGACCCAGTGGCGGGGGTATTACACGCCGGACAGAAACTCGCGAATCTGGTCATGGTGCGCTCACTCAGCCGCCGACGACCAAAGAACGATCGCCATACGTCACCCGGGCGCCGGGCATCACGGTCACCCGTTCACCGGCGCCGAGCTGCCGGCTCCCGTTCCCGGGCTCGGTCACTGTGACGCCATTCGTCGAATGAAGGTCCTGCACCCACACGCCGGAACCGGCCGGGCCGAGCGCCACATGAGTCTTGGAGATGGACCGAGCCTCGTCGGGCACCGGGATCAGACGAGCCTGCTCGAACCCCATCACGGCCGAAGGGTTGCGGCCCAGCAACACGGGGCCATCGATGTGGATGCGCTGGCCGTTATCCAGCAGCACGGTCACCGACATGCCCGAACGCCGCATCGTGGTGGCCGTGCCGGAGCCGTCCTCGACGGGCGGAGGCATGGTCGCCTGGCCATCCACCGATCGCATGTCCTTGATCACCGGGGCTGGGCGGGCAGACCACGCATTCTCAGCCGGAGAGTTCTGAGGCCACACCGGCGCCGCAACCGGTGGCCGCTGGACGCCACCCGGAACGGCCTGGATGATTCCCGGAAGTGCGGGGTCCATGGCGGGTTGCGCCGGCACCGGGGCGGGGCCCGGCGCGGCCCCACGCGCCACCGCAGGCGCCGCCGCCTTCCGTCGCGGATCGCGGCCACGTTTGATGTCGACGACAACGACGCCCACGGCCCGATCGACCCAATGCTGGTTGGACGGCGGTCTCAGAATCAACAGGGCGATATTGCCAAGACCCAACGTGATCGTCGAGACCAGGCCCTTGATCACTTGCTTGCCGACGACGGCGCCGTGCGCCAACTCCCCGGTGACTGAGCTGACGTGCCGCAGGCCGATCATCAGCCCGCCGATGGAAGCACCGTGCTTGAGCATGACGAACAGCGAGGCGATGCCATAGGCCAGGACGACGAACGCCATCAATGCCAGTCCCTCAGCCGGAATGGCACCACCCTGCGCCATCAGCACGGCCAGCCCGAAGGCGGCGGCGATGACGCACGTCGACACGACGCTCTCGACTATCACGGCGCCCGCCCGCTGGCCGAAGCTGGCCGGGACGTAGCCGATGAGCGCGGGATACTCCACCTCTATCCGCAGTCCCGTGGCGGGGCGTGGGACGTTCGGCAACGGGGGTCCGCTCGGGGGCCCGCTGGGAGGTTGCGGCAATGAGGGCGGCTGCGGAGCGAGGGTCATCAGGACTCCTTCTCGGGATTCGTAGGAAGGCGGCGCCGACCTACGCGAGGTCGTCGAGTGGTCGCGGTCGGAGCGCCTTGAGCACGGCGTAGCGAGCGCAGCGAGATGCGCGCCAACCACGCTCGGCGACGGCCGGCGGCGGAGTTCATACGGCCGAGTACCCGATCGACCTCCTGCCAGAGGGTGTGGATCTCCGCGGCCGTCGGCTCGACCGGACCGAAGGTCGCCCGGTCGGCCTCCCGGGCAACCGCGATCGCGGCGGCACTCGGATAGGCATGGGAGAGGTATGCCGCGCCCTCCGCCCGCGTGAGTTCTCGCGGGATGCGGTGGCCAAGGTCGGTAGCCCGGTCCACGACCTCATTCCAAGCTCCACTCGCGCCCGCCGATGGGCTGCCTGCCCGACGCCGTCGCCGGCGTCGGCGCTTCAGCCCGGCGATAAGCAAGAAGGGGCTGGCCAGGGCGAGCAGGGCCCCACCGATGAGTACCACCTGCCGCAAGATCTTCCCCACCGCCGGGGGGTCGACGACCGGGGGTGACGGCGGGGGACGAGAGGTGCTGATATCGGTTCGTTTGTCCGCGATGGTGCGCGGTGGGTCCGGTGGCGTGACCGCCAACGGCGTCGGCTGGTCCTGGGGCTTCGGGGCCGTCGTCTTGGGGATGCGGTCGCGATCGGGGGTGGGGTCGAAGGCCACCCACGAGTCCGGTTGGAAGGCCACTTCCACCCACACATGGGCGTCCTTGCCGGTCATGACGAGGGGGCCACTGGCCGGGGTGGCGGCCGGGTAGAAGCCGACGACCACCCGCGCCGGGAGTTGAAGAGAGCGGGCCATCAGGGCCATCGCCACGGCATACTGCTCGTCGTCGCCGATGAGTTGCGGCGCGCTGAGGAAGGCATTGATCCGTTCGGCCGTGTGGCCAGCACGAGACTTGCCGTCGGACCCGTCGGAATAGAAGCCGAACTCGCGGAACTGCTCCTCGATCGCATGCAATTGGTCGTAGGGCTGGGTTTTGCCCTCGACATACGACGTGGCCGTCCGGTTGACCACTTCCGGAACGCGCTCGGTTGGCGGCATCACCACCTCGCGGACGGACCGGGTCGCCAGAGCATCACGATCGAGCGTGGGAGGCAGGGCTACGGACGCGACATACCGCGTGCCCTTGCCGATGCCCGCGGCGGTCAGCGCCGTGCCGGTGGTCGGATTGACATAAAGCGACCGGGCTTGCTCCCTGGCAGCCGGTCCAGCGAAGGAGAGCTCCCGCACGTCCCCACCACCGGGAAGCCAGGGACCGGTGAGACCGTCGACAGTGATATCGAGTCGGCTGATCGGTCCCGTCGGCGGTGCGAGATCCAACCGGCCCCCGATGCGCAGGAAGCTCGCCGAGGATTGGGCGACGTTGTAGACGATGCCGTCATACGAGTCGAGGGTGGCCAGGCGCAATCGCGCCCCGGACGGCAACCCCGCCACGGTCATGAGGGGAACATCCTTGAGGTCGGTTACTAAGTGCCGGTATTGCGCCAACGGACTAGCGAAGGCGCGCGGGTCTAAGGGCGGGACGACGTCATCGCGCAGAACATGGCGGTTGCTGTGCGCCAACAGTGTCGGAGCGATCACGAGTGCCAGGCCAACGGCCCCAGCCATCATCGCGACGGCCAGTCCACCACGACGCCATCCACCACGACGCCATCCACTGGCTGACTCCTCCCGCGCTCCCTCCGCGCGGGAGGAGTCAGCCGTCGCCGGATGCGCCAGCAGCGCCCACACCAACGCCAGGACAGCGAGCGCTCCGCCCTGCCAGCGCGCCAAGGGCACGGACTTGACGCCGAACAGGATGGCGAGCACCAGCAACGCGCTCGCGGCCAGCGCGGCGCGGCCGCGACGTCCCCGGATCGCGCTGCCGATGGCCAGCGCGCCGCAGACAAGTCCGGTGATGAGGGGGACGACCGCCGGACCGGGGAAACCGTCTGCGGGAATACCGACAGTCAACAGATCGCGCCACGCCCGCGCGAGCAGCAAACCCAGCTGCGACAGCGTCGTCGGCGTCGGCACGACGCCAGCGATCGTCGTCTCCGGAATGGTCAGGGGTCCGCCGAGGGCGAGATAGGCGATGAGCACGGCGCCAGCGGTGGACAAGACCCCCCAACCTCGCCAGCGGGCGACCGCGGCCACTGCACCCCCAACGGCAACGCCGACACCGGCGGTGAGGTAGCCGCGCATCCCGCCGAAGGCCGGCCCGAAGGACAGCGCACCAACCCCCAGCAGAGCCAGGATCATGGCGACGTCGAGGGCTGGGCCCGTGAGCGTCATCGTGCGGCCGCGGACAGTGGTTGTCTGGCTCGTCGACTCGGGACTGATCAGAATGCGTCCGGTCATCGCATCACCCTGACTGCGCGCGGGAGATCCCCCAGCGCCGGCACGTCGACCACGACCATTCCCCCGAGCCGGCGCCGCGCGGCCGTGCCGTTCGCTCCGGTCATACGCAATCCAGCCACGAAGGCGTCGAGCGGTGCCTGACGATGGGCCCCATGCCAGTCCTCGGCCGACGCGGCCGAGCCACTGACGAGGATGATCATGGAGATCCCTGGCGCGGCGACGAGTGCCTCCGCGATGGTCTCGCGCAGCGGTGGCGCCTCATCCTGCACCTCGGCGGAGCACAACTGGTCGAGCAGGATCGCGGCAGAAGCAACGCTGAGCCGCTCGGCGCTCGTAACCACGTCGACTTGGCGTTCTTCGCGCCGGGCCTGCTTGACCAGCGATCCCACCGTCGACACCGCCGCATCGAGCTCGGCCGCAGCCGCATAGTCCGTTCGGCGAAGCGACAGTGCGATCAGCAGATGCGAGCGACGCGTTTCCTCGAACTGACGCACCATCAGGCGCCCCGTGCGCGCGGTCGTCCGCCAGTGCACGGTGCGCAGATCGTCGCCGGGCACATATTCGCGCAATGCGTGGAAGGCGACATCCGAGGAGGTGAGGTTGTGGCTGGTCACGCCTTCGATGTCGCGCAGGAAGCCCGTTGCCTGTGCGCCCACCGGAACCGTGCGCGGGTGCACAAAAAGGGTCGCCCGCTCCGTCCAATTCCGTTCTCGCCGATAGAGACCGAAGGGATCCACCTTCACCGACCGCAGCGGTCCGATGGTGATGACACCGCGCCGGCGGGTTGGCACCGCGAACAGAATCTCGTGATCTGTCTCCCCGGCCAGCGACGGCAATTCAAAGCGTCGGGAGCGCCGCCCGACGGGCAACTCGATCAGCGAGGGCAAGAGCGTGCGCCCGCCACGGTTGCGCACGACGACGCGACCGAACGCCTGTTCTCCCTCGACTACCCGCGTCGCATCGAGCTCGATGGTGGCGGCATACGCCATCCGGCCGAACGTCCACGACACCGCGAGGCCGGCGGTGGCCAGCAGTGCGATGCCAAGGATGAGGACCTCGACCCAGCCCTGCCAAAGACCGATACCGGTCGCGGCGACACCCGCGCCAATAGCCAGCCAGCCGCGGCGCGTCACGATGTCGGTGGCGGCTCTGAACGCAGAGACGAGGGGCTCTAGGCGCGTCCGCACCCACGGGTCGAGTCCGCGAGCCCTGGCAACGACCCGTGGTATGCCGCGCGGCATCCCCCGAAGGCCGCGCGGCATCCTCGGGCGTGGCACTCGCCAGCGCCGCGGGACGGCTTCGGTGGGCGCGGTCATCGGCTCACGCTCGACCGCGCACCATGGGCGCCGCGACGTCGGCCAGCGCGCGCGCCAGGACGGAGGCCGAGTTGGCGCCGTGGAACTCGGCATCCGGAGACATCACGATCCGGTGCGTCCAGACAGGATCGGCGAGATCCTTGACATCGTCGGGAAGCACGTAATTGCGACCTTGCGCCGCGGCCCAGACACGTGCCGCCCGGACCATCGCGATGGCGCCGCGGGTGGAGACGCCAAGGAGTGCGTCCGGATGCTCGCGGGTGGACTCGACCAGGCGCTGGATGTAGTCGAGAACGGCGTCGTCGACGTGGTTATCGTTAACGAGATCGGCCATGTCGGCCACCGCCTTGGTGGCGATGATCGGCGCGAGCGCCTTGGTCCGATCGGGCCGGGAGGACCCCGCCAACACCTGAACTGCCGCCGCATGCTCGGGGTACCCAAGAGAGGTCTTCATCAGGAAGCGGTCGAGCTGAGCTTCCGGAAGGCGGTAGGTCCCCGCCTGCTCGATCGGGTTCTGGGTGGCGATGACCATGAACGGGCGACTCGCGTCATACCGCGTGCCGTCGACCGTGACCTGCGACTCCCCCATGATCTCCAGCAGTGCGGACTGGGTTTTGGGTGAGGCGCGGTTGATCTCGTCCGCGAGCACGATTGAGGCGAAGATCGGTCCCCGATGGAACTCCCACAACCCCCGTTGCTGATCGAACATCGTGACGCCGGTGATGTCCGAGGGCAGCAGGTCGGGAGTGAACTGTATGCGCGAGTGGGAGCCTTGAACCGTCGCCGCCAGCGCCCGCGCGAGCGCCGTCTTGCCGGTGCCCGGGGCGTCTTCGAGCAGGAGGTGGCCCTCCGCGAGAAGGCAGGTCAGGGCAAGGCGCACCGTGGGCGCTTTGCCGAGCACGGCTTGGCCGATGTTGTCGGTCAGGCGCGCGAAGGTCTCGGCGAACCAGGTGGCGTTCTCAGGGGCGAGGGGCACGGGTTCTTCCTTCGGGTCGGGTGGCCGGGGCAGAGAGCGATGTGCGGTCGTCGGGCGGTGCGTCCCGCCTGGGCCTAAGTCGGTCGGCACTCAACGGTGTTCCTCCCATCCGGGATGGCATCGCCGGCTGTGTCGAAGAGGCGTGGATTTCCAC
Organism: Nostocoides jenkinsii Ben 74; assembly: GCF_001046875.1. Taxonomy (GTDB): domain Bacteria; phylum Actinomycetota; class Actinomycetes; order Actinomycetales; family Dermatophilaceae; genus Nostocoides_A; species Nostocoides_A jenkinsii. The sequence goes on along the minus strand of NZ_HF571038.1, from coordinate 1,145,872 downwards.
CAAAGGGTCCGGCGTTGCCGTTGCCATCCACGGTGACGGTCGCGTACCAGTTCGGATGGCCGTAGGTGCCGCCGACCCAGCAGTAGACCTGAGAGCCGGGATTCCATTGCCGCAGCGTCACCAAGACCCACCGGCACCCGGAGATATAGGTACAGCTGTAGTCGTGGGTAGTTTCCTCATAGGCGTCGCCCCATGTATTCGCGGCCGCCCTCCCGGACCACGACCCCCAGGTTCCTTGGCTGTCTTGGACCTGCGCCTCGATCCACTTTCTGAGGTTGCGTCCACTTCCCTGAGTTCGGGAGCCACTGACCTCGACCACTTGTTCGTCACCGTCGGTCGTGCGGATGCGGACCGCCGTGATGGGCCGACCGTTGCCGGCATTGCTACCGTTCCAGCTCAGCAGCACGTCGTTGACATTGCCTTGCGCGGCCACGGTCGGGACGCCGGGGGGACCGAAGGCGTTGACGACGACGGCGGGAGCGGCCGCACCATACGCCGAGACACCGTCCACCACCGCGAGCGCGCGGACAGTGAGCGAGACGTTCTGCCCGTTGATGAAGGCGGCACTGTCGATGACGCCGCCACCGGACGGCAGCGTGCCGCTCGCCGAGCCGGCCTGCCACTGGTAGCTCAGCTCGCTCGCCAGGGCGCCATTGGCGGCGCCGGGGGTGAACCGCACCCGGGCCTGGTTGTTGACTCCCGTAGCCTCCGCGCTGAGGCCGCTCACCGGCCCCGGCGCTTTGAAGGCGCGCACTGGGTCTGACGCCGGCGAGCTCGGGCCGTCGCCCGCCGAGTTCGATGCGCGAACGGTGAAGCTTTGCGACCGCTCGCTGACGCTCAGGGGCAGCGTGAGCGTCCGGGCGGAACCCGCCGAGGTCTCTTGGCCCGTTGCCACATTGCGGACGACATAGGTGAGGTTGTCGTCCCCATTGCCGTCCGGGGCGTTCCACGAGACCGTGGCCGACGGCTCAAGATTCTTGTCGTCGTTCATCCGGACGCTCGGAGCCAGTGGCGCGAGCGGGCGGCCGACGGGCGTCGCCGCGACCGACGCCGGCGACCACTCCGACTCCAACGGCTCCGTGCTCGTCCCCGACAACGCCTTAACCCGGATGACGTATGGGGTGCCGTTGCTCAAGCCGGTCAACACCATGGACGTCATGACGCCGACGTGCTGCTCGCCGCCGCTGCTCGGCGGCGGACTCACTTCCACGACGTAATCCGTCACGGGCGATCCCTCCGTCGTCGCCGCTGCCCAGGACACCGACAATTGACGGTCGCCGACCTCGACCGACGGCGTGCCAGGGGGCTTGGGTTTCTCGTCGGGGCGCACCTCGTTGGAGGGGGCGGACGGCTTGGATTCGCCGACGTCATTGGTCGCCGTGACCACGAAGCGATAGACCTGATTGTTGGTCAGCCCGGTGATCGTGCATGACGTCACGACAGCGCACTTCTTGCTACCGCCCTCCCAGGTCACGGTGAATCCGGTGATGGGGGCCCCATTGGCCTGTCCGGGGGTCCATGACACGGTGGCTGTGCGCGAGATCGTCGACTCGGCGGTGACTGCCGTTGGCGGTTCCGGCGCGGCCCGAACGTTCAGGAGCACCCTCCCGCGGACCTGACGCTCGACGCTCGTCGTCGCATCGGCGACGAGATAGCCGATCGCCAACTGGCCGAACGAGCCAGGGGTTGGCGTGATCTGCAGCGTGGTTCCACTAGCGGTGACGGATCCTGCTCCGGACTCCACCACCGGCCTCCCGACCAGGGTGATCGGCAAGCCATCGTCGGCGAACGGGTTGGTGACATAGTCGGTGATGTCCACGGACGTCGACTCGCCGGCGTTCGCGTCCTCGATGACGGCGTCTCGCGTCGTCATCAAGGGTCGCGTGGAGGCGATGACGCGGATAGGCAGGGTGGCCTCGACTGGATCCGTCGCGCCATCGGTCACCCTTACGCGTTGCATGGCAGCGGAGTTCGGCTCCGCATCCGGCGGGGCCGCCACGCGAAGTTGCGTGCCGTCGAGCGACACCGTGAAGCCCGGTGGGGTGGCGCCGAGAGAGAAGGTCAGCCGATCGGCATCGCCGGGGTCGGCATCCGTCACCATGGGTCGAAGATCAATCACGGTGGCCGGCTCACCGGCCGCAACCGTGATCTCGGATGGGTGGAACACCGGCGGGGTGTTCCCGCGACCCACCACCTCGATCGGGATCGTGAGGGTCGCGACGAGGCCGTCACGGTCATCGGGTCTCGATCCATCGGTCACCTCGAAGGTGACCGACGACTGTCCAGCAAAGTCGGCGGCAGCGCCATACGTGATCGTTTGCGCATTGGTCACCAGATCGGACCCGTCCCAGCCGGCGCCCGCCTGCACTGTGCGGGAGTAGGTGATCCGCGGCGCGTGACCATCCCGAACGCGGACGTAGTCGGACAAGGCCATGGCGACGGACTGGCCAGCGGTGACCCGCACGGGCAGCTTCTCAGTCTTGAGGGTCGGCGGGACGGCCGTCCGGGCGGGGATCGTGACCACCGCGGTCGCCGACTGCTTATCGGGATCGGTCACCGTGTAGACCACAAGTTGTCGACTGTCGGTGACCGGGAGGATGAGGTCCTGCCCGGACACCGAAACCCCGGGCGCCGTGCTCGCGACCCGGAGATTCGCGGCCGTGCCATCTGGGTCTTCGTCGTTGACGGTCACCGGCACCGTCACCCGGTCCTTGCCAAGAACGGCCGCCGGCTCGACGAGATCGTCGCGCGCGATCGGGGGAACCAGCGGCGCGTCGGCGGTCACCTCGACGCTCAGGACACCCCGTGCCTGTCCACCTCGACCGTCCGAAATTGCGTAGTAATACTGCAAGGTCGTCTCGGCATCCGGGGTCGTCAGCGTGACCCGGTCGCCGCTCGCGTTGGCGACGGTCGTGGTCTGCGAACTCACGGGTTCCACACTCGTCAGGACCAACGTGATCGGGTCCCCGTCACCGTCGAAGTCGTTGGCGGTGACCGGAATGGCGAGATCCACCCTGGGTCGGGCCGTCACCAGATCGGGCAGCGCGACCGGCACCTGGTTGACCGTGGGCGGCGGGGCGATGCCGACCTGCACGACGGCAGTGCCACGTGCCCCGAAACCGTCGGCCACGGCATACGTGAAGGAGTCCGTCCCGGCGGCGTCCTGGGGGGCGGTGTAATGGATGCGCCCGTCGATCGTGGCGGCGGCACCCTTTGCCGGTGAGCTCGCGAGACCGACGACCTGAGTGGAATCCCCGTCGGGGTCGATCCCATCCAGCGGCACGCTGATGTCCACACTCGATCCGGCCAGAACCCGAGCGGTCAACGGCTGCGGAGTGGGCGGTGCATTCTTGCCATCCAGCGCCCGGATGCTCACCACCACTTGGGCGGAGGCGAAATTGCCTCGGGTGTCCCGCACCGTGTAGGTCGCGGTCGCCTGGCCCGCGCTCCGCCCCGCCTTGAAGCGGACGCGATCCTCGGAGACGAAGAAGGTGCCGAGGTCGGCTCCGTCGACGACGTCCAAGGTGGGGTCGAGATTGAGCGCCAGTCCGTCCGGGGAAAGGTCGTTGTCCTGCACCGCGATGGTGACGATGTCGTCGGCGCGCACGAGTGCCGCGTCATCCCTGGCGATGGGCGGATCGGGATTGGCCTTCGGGGGAACGGGGATCACCGTGACCGTGCCGGTCGCCGATGCCTCCCCATTGGAGACCTGATAAGTGAAGCTCGTGCGACGAACCTGCCCACCCGGGGCCGCGACGCGCAGGAGCCCGTGATCGACGACCTCGACGGCGAGTGCGGTTCCCGGTCGGACGTCGACGGACTGCACGACCAGCACCCCACCGAGCGGGTCATCGTCGTTGGCCAGGACGTCGACCAGCACCGACCCCTTGGCGGGCAACAGCGCCAAGTCGTTGTCGGCGAACGGAGTTGGGTCCTTGGCGGGCTTCACCACATCAACGCGGATGACCCCTGGTGCCGTAGACGGCCCGTCTGTCACTTGGTAGTCGAGATAGCGGGTTCCGGGCGTCGTAGCGCGGAAGGTCACCTGACCGCGCACGAGGTCAGCGCTGATCGATGCGCCGCTGCCCGGTCGCGAGATCTTGACCATGCGCAGGGTGTCGCCATTGGCGTCGACGTCATTGGCCAGTGGCGACATGACCAGGTCACGTCCGACGAAGGCCCGATAGTGATCGGCGTTCGCGACCGGGGTGATATTGCCACCACCCTTGACCTCGACGGCGACCTTCCCTTCTGTCTCGGCCTTCCCATCGTTGACGGTGACGGCCACCTCGCGTCGGCCCGGCGGCTCCGTCCCAAGATCTCGTATGGTGATCAACCCGTCCGGCCGGAAGCGCACCTCCAGGCCCGCTGCGGCTTTGGCGTCCGTAACGGTGAGCACGTCGCCGTCCGGATCACTCCAGTCGGGCAAGATGTTGTAACGCGCTTCGCCCTTGCGCTCCAAGACAACCCGACTCGCTCGTGCGGCCTTGGGCGGCCCATTTTCCGCCCACGGGTGGACCCGCACGTCAACCCGCGCCTCGGCTTCGCCGCCTCGGCCGTCCGAGGCGGTATAGACGAACGATCCGGAGCCGGACATCGACTCGGCGACGTCGATTTGGAGGGCGCCACCATTGCGCACGGGACGCAATCGGCCGAGCCGCGGCGATTTGGCCACCGACGCCGTGAGGATGTCACCGTCCTCGTCGAGGTCATTCGCGAGCACGGGCAGGGTGGTGGATTGGCCCGGGCGCACACCGAACTCATCCGGCTGCGCGACGGGCGGATGGTTGCGCTCGCTGCGCTTGCCTGGCGTCGCGTTGGTGACGTTCTCGACGGTGTCGGACTCGCCCTTGTCCCGCTGTTTCACCTGATCGCTGATGTCACTCCAGTTGTTGACCAGGGTGAGATCGTGGTCGGCGAGGAAGACGTCACCGCTGACCGTGTCGTTGAGGACGACGACATCGCGGTTGACGCGAAAGACCACATCCTTGGCTGCGGCGAGCTTCGGGGACGTGGTGACCACGTCGTCGGTGGTGCCGGGGCACTCGCGGACGAAGTCTCCCGAACCCGACCACGCGGCATACGTGCAGCCGGCGACGACGACGGGCGCTGTTGGAGCGCCAGCGGCAGGTATGGGCCGTGTGGCTGGCTCCCCGTCGCCGAGGGGAACCTGGAGGAGCGCGTTGGCGGAGGCGAGCGCGAGTGTGGTGCTCGGGGCGCTGGGTTGCTGGACGACAACCGCCTCGCCGGGGCCAAGGGTACGGCGGCCGGAGGACGACCAGACGATGCGCTTGACTGTGTCCACGGCGACGATCTGGTCCCCGATTGCCGTCAACGTGACACTCGGGTTGTCGGCGAAATCCGTCAGCGCCTTGTCATCCGTGACGACCCAGGAACCCATTCCTCCGCTGATCCGCCGGACCTTCCCGTCGGGGGTGAGGAGGTGAGCGACGCCGTCGAGCCCGACGACGGCCTTGACTCCGGGGATCTTGGCGACGGTTGGCTCGCTAGCCGGGTTGAAGCCGACGAGCCGGGCCGCATCCACGGCCCAGACGCGCCCGCCCCGCGCGTCGACGATCAACGCCGTGGATCCGCCGTGGAGAAGCACCATGTCCTTGGGCACGGTCAGTGGTTGGCCCAACGTGGCGAGTGCCGGGTCGAGGGGCAGCGCGCTCAGGTGCTCGTTGTCGTGCACGACCACGACATCGCCGTTCTGGCTGACATCGAAGTTGCCGCTCCCGGGACGCACGCCGGAGTCGAGAGTCCGGGATGGGTAGTTGAGGTGCGCCACGAGCCGATCGGAGACATTGGTGACCCAGACGCCGCCGTCGTTGAGGTCGAGATCGGCCACAGGTATGCCGCGGTGGAACGCCGCGAGCATTCCGACAACGGACGCGATGACGCACAGGAGCGCCGCGCCGCGGCGCTCCTGTCGCCATCGTGTCCGACCAGCCATGCCGACCTCTGTCGTTGATTCCCTCAGCCCGCGGTGGCGGTGTCGGTGTCGGCGAACGTCTGGACGATCTGCTCAAGCTGGCTAGCGAGATCGGACAGCGCCGAGATCGTCGCGTCCGACGCACGCTTGAAATCATCGACGCGCTGGTCGAAAGCGCCCGATGAGCGTTCCGTCACGAAGCCGCTGGAAACCAGGTTGGTCACGCGCCCCTTGAGGGCCGTGAGCTCGCTCTTGATCTGCTCCTCGCTATTGCGCAGCGCGGTAGCTTCACTGCGCATCGATTCGTAGTCGAGGGTGATATTTGCCATGGTGATCGGACCTTTCGTTGGATGGGTGCGGGATGCGAGCCAGCGAGCTGGCGCCTACTCGAACAGTTGATCGCCGAGCAGGAGACTGTGGAGGGGATACATCGAGAACGCGGCCAACTCGACGTCGGGGCAGACCCCGATGGCCAGGAGATCGATCGCACCGAGGGGGGTTGCGGTCCGGCGAATGACACACCGGGAGATGGCGATCGGCACGACGGCGCTGCCGCCCGGGGGGAGGGGGTCGGTCTCGACCACCTGGAAGCTGTGCAGTCCCACGACCACGTCGTTCTCGTCGGTGACGTCAATGAGCGAACCGTCGCCGACCCGCTCCGCGTCGAGAACGGTTCGGAAGGCCTCAATCTGGTCGTCCGGGGCTCCCGTAGGGTCGAGCGCGATCACGTCATACGCAATGCCGGTGCTCCCGAGGTCGGGCAAGAAGATCAGGCGCGCGGACACATCCGGTGTCGTCTCCGGCGTCGCCAACGCCAGGAGCGTCGCGGCGGCGGTGACCGCATCGTCGGGCCGATCGGCCTCGGTCGCGACCTGCTCGGCGCTCGCCGTGGCCCACGCGGCCAGAACGTCCGAATCGTCGCCGAGCGGGACGCGGTGCCAGGCGGGGACGTCGAGCGAGGTCAGGGGCTCGAGCGTGCTGGGGTTGATTCGGATCATGGCGTCCACTCAAAGCTGGCGAGCAGGTCGTCGAAGAGTTCCTGCAGCATGGGCATGGGGTCGGGTTGATCGGGCAGTCGCGGGACGGTCGCCACACAGGTGGCCTCGACCCACGCCTGCGCGTCGCTCGGGATGCCGATCACATAGCGGAACTGCTCGCGCGTGATCAGCAACTCGGCCTCCGCATCTCGGCCGATGAGGCCACCGGGATTGCTCACCCCCAGCCGCGACGCGGCCGACACGACGTCCGTCGTCGGCACGGTCGTGCTGGCGTGCGTGCGCACGGCCACGGCCACATCAAGCGGATAAACGTGGGCGCTCGGATCATTGGCCGTGAGCCCGGCCAGGACTGCCATCGGCTCGACCCCCTCGCCCCAGGTGATGGGGCCGAGCGAGATCACCGGCTGCCAGAGCGCGAGCGGGTTGGTGGGATCGGGCATCAGGACGATCAGCGAGCCCGACTCCGCCAGGCTCGCGCACATCTGTTGAAGCTGTCCGATGAGTGCGGCACCGACCGCGTCCCAATCCGGACGAGAAACCCCTCGCGCTTGCGGGCTGGCAAGTCGCTCGAGAGTCGCCGGATCCGGATCACGGGGGTCAAGACGAAGCCACCCCGAGGGCACCGTGAGGTCGAAGGAACTCATGCCGGCACCGCCATTGGCGGGCAATGCGTCCCTTGAATGATGATCGGGGGATAACGAGGCAACCATGTCGTGAACCGATTGATGCAGCCTTCTACCGCCTTCTCCTCCAAACCGTTCACCACTTTCAAGGCAGTGGAAACCCACCTATACGAAACATCTCGATTCCCCCGGACGACCGCTTTCACAAGCTGCGCCTTCTTTGTCTGGATGAAAGTATCTGTCAGCGCGAGCTTGTTGATTACCGAGAGCTTTTTTCCCTTCCCAACAGTGGACATGAATTGCGAGAGACTTCGGCTTCGGACAGCGACCTTCTCGGCTGACTTTCCTGCAACCCCCGACAACGTCTTGCCCGCCACCTTCCCCATCGGGATGATGGAGACAATCGCAAAGGCTGTCGTGACTGCAAACTTCCCCCAATCCCCGGTGCGACTTGCCTCGCGAAACGCCCCGTAGACGGAGAATCCTGCACCAACCGCGGCGATGACTCGCGAGATGAGAGCCACAACGGGTGCGGCGAGACCAAAGAGTGGCGAAATTGCCAGAACACCGAGGGAGATCCGGTCAAGAACGTCACCGATTGTGGACGCGTTCCTGTCCAGGAAATCCAGAGCCTCGGCCGCGAACTCCTTCGCCATGTCCCAAGGGGTGTCGTTCAAACCGCTGTGGTCGACGGCGCTGCGGATCGTCGCGGCCGCTGTCGAGGCCGCGTTGTCTCGTTCCTCGATGATGCGGTGGAGTTCGGCCTTGGCCTGATCGACCTCGCTCTTCAACGCGTCGGATCGGGCGCGAACCCGGTTGTAATCCATGATCTTCTCGTCGCGCTCCGGACCGGGCAGCATGACGAGCAGCTGCGCATAGCGCCAGCGCGCGTCGCCCTGGGCCGACTGAAGATCGCGCGCGGGCCCCGCCGCAGAGTCCAAGATCTGCAGGGAGCGACGTTGGAAGTCCACGAGTTGGTTGCCATACGTCTGGAGGGCGGAGGCGGCCGCCGCGTAGCGCGTCTGAACCAAGCCGAGCTTGCTTTCGACGGCGCTGGCCTCGGTGCGGATGTTGTCGGCGCGGACCCCGATCATGTCGCCATTGGTCACCGGACGAAGAGCATCCCGGGCACTCACCAGTGACGTTTCCGTCTTACGGAAGATGTCCGCGAAGGCCTGCACTTCTGACCCGTCGCCGGGTACGGGGTCGGCCCAATAGCCGAGCGGCGTCCAATCACGCCCCGGTCGATTAGTCACGAGTGGTCTCCTTTGCGTCATCGGTTTCACGCTCGTCCCCCAGTCGATCGAGTGCCTCGCGCACGGCGCGCACGCGCTCCGCGGCATCACCACGCACACCTGCCACCGGACCGCCGCCGGGGACCGAGAGGGATCCCGCGCTAGCACCCGAACTCATCGGGGCACTCATGGCGGAGAGCGAACCCATTGCGGCGACATGCGGGGCAACGTCGGGGCGCGGTGCGGGAACGGCCGCGGCGGCCGGTGCGGCCGGGGTCGCCATCGCGGCAAGTGCCGCTGTTGCTGCGGCGGCCGAGCCCGCCGTCGCGGCCACACCCACCGGCGGCGAAGAGCCAGCCGAGGGGGCCAGGAGTTGGGCGGCCACCTCCGTCGGGGAGGCCGGAAGCGGCATACCCGAGGGGGCGGACGTGGGCGCGGACCCACCGCCGGCTCCGCCACCCGTCGCCACCGGGGGGGACGCGTCGGCGGGAGGCGGCGGGAGGGGCATACCCGAACCAGCCGTCGAACCTGTCCCAGTCCCCGGCGCGTCAGCGACGTCATCCATCGGGCGCGGCTCCGGAGCCGACGGGGCACCGTCGGGAATGGTCCCGCTGTCGTCCACGGACTCCGGCAGCTCATCCACCGAATCAACCGCGTCCGAATCAACCGCGACGACGTCGCCCTCGCTCGGCTCCAACGGCGTCAGCAAGTCGCGCACTTCGTCAGGGGAGAGCGGCGCGTCGGCGGTTGCGGCCGGTTTGTCGGTGCCGGACGGGGCCAGCAGGTCAGCCGCAGTCGACCCAGCAGCGGACGAGCCGGCGCTCGCCCCGGCTTTGACGACACTGCCGTCGGGGCGCATGGAATAGCCCGGCGGCAACTTGCCATACATGGCCAATAGGGACAGCGTCCCCGCACCCAGGAGAGAGAGGGGCATCCCCAGGGAGTCCAGGCGCACTGCTTCACGAGCCCAACTCCCTAACAGGGTCGAAAACTGCTCGCTGTCCTCATGGATATCCGCCAGCACCTCTTGGGGCGTGTCGCCCTCGGTCGGTTCTTCTGCCGGACGCGGGTCCGGCAGGACCGGATAGGAATCGTCTCTCGGGGCGTCGGGCCCCGGCAGATCGGCCCCGCCCGGCCCCGGGGTCGTCCCCGTCGGCTCTGACGGAGGCGAGTTCGGGTCGACCGCCGCCGCGGGCGGCGGCGACGGCAGAGAGGGGTTCGCGGAGCCGGGGGCAGGGGTGGCGGGTGCAGGAGTCGAGGCGGGGACAGCCTGCGAACCTCCCTGCCCACCGGATTCCGGGGCGAGCTGCTGGTCGGTTGCCCGGAAGTCATCACGCATCCGACGCAAATTGCCATTCAGCGTTTCGACTTCGGTCAGCAGGTGCCGACGATGGATTGCCCACGAGCCGGCAAAATTGCTAATGACGTCGGCAAGGCCGGAATGACCGACAGAACTGACGAGGCTGTCATATTGCTGATTCGTCTGATCGAGTTCGGCGTGAATTCCCGTCGTAGTCGTTACCGCCGCGTCGATTTGGTCATAATCGATGTGCAGATCGGTGGCTCCGGTCATCGTGCTCGCTCCTCTCCTGACAACGGTTGTTCTGTTCGACTCTGAATCTGCCCGAGGTCGAATCGGTTGTCGATGGGTTGGGCAACCCGTCGATAACGACATGACGGCGGGGATCCCCATACGCACATGGCGATCACCCGACCAACGGGAGCTGGATGCGGGTGGCCTTGCCGGCAGCGACCCAGAATCCTCGTCCGGGCGGGAAGTCCGTGCGCTTGCACCGCGGCAATGGCGTGCGGAGCAACGAGTCACCGTCACCTTGGTCGGGCTGGAGCAACATCCCGACACGGTCCGCCTTGCACTCGTTGGCCAAGCTCGAGAACTTGCCCCAACTGCTGCCCTCGCCATCGGCGACCAACAGGTGGCCATTGCGGCGGCAGAGCGTCACCACTTCGGTCAAGAGCGACTCCTGGGACGTCCCGACGAACTCGGGGAGGTACTCGACGAAAACCGCCATATTTGGTATTCCCTCCGCACTAGGTTGCGCCGCAAGGTCTTTCAGGATCGTCAGGACGGCGCCGACGTCCTCCAGGCCGACCGCGGATCGCTGCCAAATCGGGTGACCGGCGATGGATGATCGTCGCGCTGAGATGTGCACCAGCGGCGTTTCGGGGAACTTGCGGTGGACGGACTCGGCCAGCCACCGCACTGCGGCCGTCCGACCCGACTCCGCGGGCCCCGAGAGCAGGACAACCCCGTGAACCGGAAATGGCGCAAAGCCGAGATCGCGGTCGCGCATCCCGAGGACAGGCTGGCCGTCGATCTCGTTGGGCACTTCGTCTGCTGGTACCAGGTTGGGGAGGCTGCGGATGGGCTCCGGCCGATGCGGGTGCCGCGGTGCCAGCGAGCGTCCGAGATTCTCGATGAGCTTGGCCTGCGCCGCCACGTTGACATCGGGTCCGGGAATGGCCAGCTGAAGTTCTTGCGGGTTGTCCACCTGCATGGCCCGGCCCGGCACGCTCGTACTGGCCAGCACATCCCGAGGGACGCCCAACTGAAGATAGGCATCGTCACCGGCTTGGCGCAGCACAACCTTGCGTTGGAAGGCTGACATCACCGCGGTCGGCATGGCGCTGGGGCGATCGACAGTCATGGCGACGTGGACGCCGACTCCGCGACCGTCACCTAGCAACGCGACGAACTGGTTGTAAAGAACTGTCCGACCAGGCGTGAGCTCGTAGTCGTTGCGGAAGGTCGAGAACCCGTCTAGCAGCACCAGAATGCGCGGCTCGTCCCGTGCCCCGGACAGCGCGCGATACTCCGTGAGAGTGCTGGCCCGCGCGGCCGAGAAGCGTTGCGAGCGCTCCTCCACAAGAGCGCTCACATGCCGGAGCATCCGTCCAAGCCGCTCCTCGTCGCTGCCGTCGATGATGCTGGCCACGTTGGGCATGGGCGCCAGCGAGGCAAGACCACCGCCGCCGAAGTCCAAGCCATAGACGTGCACCGGACCAGAACGTGGCGTGAAGGCGGCAGCGACGGCCAGGGCCCGAAGGGCGGTGGACTTGCCGGAGCCCCCGGCGCCGATGTAGACGATATTTCCGTCTGTGTCGGGCCGGAAGTACTCCACGACCTGTGCCTGATTGTCGGGATCATCCACGACGCCGAGCACCAATTCCGTATCCCGGCGCTGCGGCAGTTTGAGCAGGTCATAGACCTCGGCGAGGGATTCCAGCCACGGCTTGCGGGGGTCCGGTACTCCCCCGGCGAGAGCAGCCTCCTTGACTGTCTCCACCACGCGCTCGATGTCTTTAGCGACCTCGTCGGTGACTCGCGGTGGTGCCGGCATCTTCCACGCCGTGCCCGCACCGAAGTCGAGTTCGACCACGTCGATCGGGGGCGGTGGCGGCTCGGCCGGCGTCCGAGCGCCAGGGAAAGCACTCTGGAAGAGCCCGATCCGGCCGGGACCCGTCTTGGCCGCACCCCGACCCGGGATCGATGGATCGAAGTGTGCTGCCATCGAGGAACCGAGGACATCCATCGAGTCGTGCTCGTCGGCCATTCGCAGCGCGACGCGCAAGTTGGTGTTTGCCCGCAAGTTGTCCTTGATGACTCCGGCCGGTCGCTGGGTCGCCAGGATGAGATGAAGGCCAAGTGAGCGACCGCGCTGTGCGACGTCAACAACCCCGTCGACAAACTCCGGCACCTCGCCCACCAGTGCCGCGAACTCGTCCACGACGATGATCAGGCTCGGGGGACAGTCCGGATCGCCGGTCTTCTCCAAGTCGATGAGATCTTTTTGCCCCTTCTGCTGCAGAAGGTGCTCGCGATAGCGCAGTTCGGCCCGCAAACTGCGCAGCGCACGACGCACGAGATGCGGCGAAAGATCGGTCACGAGGCCGACGCAGTGCGGTAGCTCGACACACTTGGCGAAGGCCGCTCCGCCCTTGTAGTCGACGAAGAGGAAGGTGACCCGATCCGGGCTATAGGCGTGGGCCAGTCCGAGAACCCAGGCCTGGAGGAACTCGCTCTTGCCAGCACCCGTGGTGCCACCGACGAGGGCGTGGGGGCCCTGACCTCGCAGGTCCAAGGCGAACGGTTCGGTGCCGCCGTGTCCGATGATGGCGCGCAAGTCGCCGGCTCGGTCGAGGCGGCGCGGCGGGCCCGTGCGCGCGACCAAGCTGAGGTTCTCGCGCCAGTGCGACAGGACCAGTTGCGGATCGTCGACCGACTCGACGCCTAGAGCGGTGACGACCGGCACTGAGCGCGGGAGATCGGAGTCGTCCTCGGTCGGGGCGCCGGCGTCGACGACGGGCGAGAGCATGCGGGAAAATCCCGCTGCCGCCTTTGCGTCGACGGACTCGCACCGGACGGGGCGCACGACAACTTCCTCACGAATGAGGCCCACCGTCGCCCCAGTACCGTCGGAGACGTCGAGGAAGGCGCGGCAAGCGGCCGGCAGGTCGGTTCGATTCGGGGTCACCCAGAGGATGTGGACACCGGCGTCCGGCCCGCGCTCGGCCAGGCGAGTCAATCGGGCCCGGTCGGCCAGCGGCTCATCGCAAATGACCAAGACGCTTGGCAATGCCGGCGCGTCGTGCTTCTCCGGCGCATCCATCGGCCCCCGAAGGCGCGACTTCACGTTGCCAGCGGCGAGACGAGCCTCAACCACGTGCTCCAACTGCTCCAAGAGCAAGCGCGCCGAGCCCGAGTCCGCAGATAGGTGAATCCCCAAGGGGGAATGCGGCGAGTCCGTATGCGGGAGCCACTCCAACCACGACCAGCGCGCCTTTCCCGAGGCAGACGTCAGGCACGCGAGCACCACTTCAGCCGGCGAGTGGAGTGAGACAACTTGAACGGCGAGGGCGCGGGCAACGCCGTCTACCAGTTCCGAGGAACCGCACAGGCCCACGCCGCCAGAGGATCGCAAGTCGGCGGTGACGGGTGCGTCGTGAAGCAGCACCGACGCGTCGCTGAGGTCACGGGCTCGCTTCGCCAGTTCCGGAAGGGCGTTCGTCGGTCGATACTCCGCCGTGGTCAATGCCGGGATCGCGCCGTCACCGAGTCGGACGTGCAGAAACTCCGGGTGCTCGGGTCGACGTGACCACAAGATGTCGCCGAGGCGGTCGGCCGCGGCGACACACTCCGCGACGGAAGGGTGCAACGCCCGCAGTCGCGCCCGGTCGTGTTCGTGGGCGGTGCGCAGGTCAGTCTCGGCCTGGCCGATCCCTTCGGTGAAGACGGCTAGCGCGTTCTTCTGGCGCTGCTTGCCCTGGCGGCGTTGCGCTAGGTAGTTCGCCACCATGAGGATGGGTGAGAGCGCGATGAACACCAAGCTCAAGCCGCGATTCTTCGACAGCAGCAGCATGACGCCGCCCATCACCAAGGGTGCGGCCATTGCCAACCAGGGGAATGGCGTCGGGTCCAGGGGCGCAGGCGCGGCCGGCAACTCGATGACCCGCGAAGTCGGCCGCTGCAGAACGCGCGGAGAGCGGACATACGGAATGTCCGTGGAGGTGGATAGCGTCTCGCCCGCCGCGTGAACGCGCGAGACCATCAACTCACTCGACCCGATGGTGACCGTCTCGCCCACCCCGAGCGCGACCCGGTTGACCCGGACCCCACCGACGAGAACACCATTGGCGGAGTTGTTGTCGATGATCTCGATCCGCTCGCTGACCGCGATGCGGCAGTGCACTTTGCTGACTTGAGGATCCGCCAACTGGACCTGGCAGCCCGTGGCCCGCCCGATATCGGAGGTGCCGAACGGAAGAGCGACCTCCTTGCCAGCGTCGGGACCGACAAGCACTCGGATGATCACCGCAGTGGTCCGGTCGGCACGGTCGTCAGCGGCCGGATAGCTGAGTTCGATCATCGACCCCGAACGCACGCCCGAGTCGAGCAGCGAAATCTCCGGCTGAAGCACGCGATCAGTGCCGTGCCCGCGCACACGCAGGGTGCAGGGTTGATCTAGCGGATGTGCAGCACCGGCCGGATCGGCCGCGCGTAGCGCCCAAGCCAACGCCCCCACCGTGACGGTTGCGTCGGCGGTGATGCGCACATTCGAAGAGGGGTGGCCAGCACCCCGGCTCAATCCGACCCGAAGTCTCATCCGAGCGACCCGATCGGCGCCACCAGTACCCCTTCCCGGCGCCACCGTGCGCGCCGATGACTATCTCAGCGGGCACTCGCGAGGAGCGGCAGTCCTACAAAGTCAGGACTACACGGGTCTGGCGCCGGCGTTCTCGCCCGCGCGGGAAGCGGCCGCTGCCGCCCGCGCGGCCAATGCGTTGGCGCGAGACTCCTCCTCCAGCAGCGGCAGGTCGGCGGGCGTCACGAGCAGCGTGGACACGGCATACTCGACGATTTGGAGGCGTCGATTGCTCGCGCCTGCGCCGGGGGCACCCCGCACGCCCGAGATCCCGACGGCGATCAGCTTGTCGCAGATGTTGTCGAGCTTGCGATTGAACCGCGTCTGCGTCCATCCCAGCCGCCGGGCTGCGGCGACGGCAGATGGCACCTCGGCCGAACCCGTGCCGGCCCGCCGCAGGAGGGGCTCGGCCAGGGCGAGAATGGCCAGGAGTTGGGCCGGCGTCCAGGGGGTCGGGTTGATGGTGGTTCCTGAACCGATGGGCAACCGATGAGCCTGGGGCATGTAGTCGTAGGCCGAAGTAGTCACCAACAGTTCGTATGCCGTGGAGCCAGCCGCGAAGGTCACGACCGATTCGGGGAACACCAGGGGGACCCGTGCTCCGGGTGCCAATGCACTGCGCATCAGTCCGCTGCGATCCGTCAACGTCGCAGCGAGA
This sequence comes from Nostocoides jenkinsii Ben 74, assembly GCF_001046875.1. Taxonomy (GTDB): domain Bacteria; phylum Actinomycetota; class Actinomycetes; order Actinomycetales; family Dermatophilaceae; genus Nostocoides_A; species Nostocoides_A jenkinsii. The sequence goes on along the minus strand of NZ_HF571038.1, from coordinate 1,130,262 downwards.
TGGCTTCCCGCATTGGCCACCCACCAGAGGTCGCCGTGAAATTCCATGACCAGGAAGACGCGGTGGAGGTAGGGATTGTCGTCGATGGCGAGGTCGCCTTCACGTCCGACGGTGAAGGACTCCCCACTGTGAATGGTGAAGATCTCCCCCGCAAAGTCAACGGTCAACGTGCGATCGGTCATGGCAGGCACCTCGTGGCGATCTGTGCGGAACTGGCCCCCGTCGTGCGATTCCGACGAACGACGTCAATGCAAAGGTCCTTCGTGCTCGCCGACGCGGTCACCTCGGGCTCGTCGGCAGGCAGGAACTCTCCCGGTTTCTCGTCGCGGTCGTAGAAGCGATACAGGTCCTCAAATGTCGTCGTGTCGACCTGCTGCCAGGACGCCGTAACGCGGCCCTCGACTCGCTCGATCGCCAGCCCCGCCACGTCGGGCACGCTCGCCCCGAGAGCATCGGCCGGAAGCACCGTCGGGGAGGACGGCGCCGGCGCGTCTGACGCGACCACCCCGAGAAGTCGCGGACCGAGAAGGGCGAGGGCAACGACCGCCACGGCGGCCGCGATGCCGACCAAGACCCACTGCACGCTTCCGCCCCGCGGCGGTGACGATCCGTCACCCACGGCCACGCTACTCGTGTCAGTCCTCGCGGAACCGCCCACGACCTCCCCCGCGACGTCCCAGGACGACGAGGTTGGGCCACGACCGGTCCCGATGTGATCAATCATCCGACGCGACGTGGTCGACGTCGGGCCACCGTCACGGCCGACGGTGCGTTCGGGCGCCTCCTCCGGGTCGATCGACACGAACCCGACGACACGGGTTCCCGGCGGTGCCGGCGGTGCACCGGCCGCCCCGCTGCCACCCACGGGAACGACCTGGACGGCATCCATCGTGGTCATGGGAAGGCGTAGCTCCGCCTGAACAGCCTGTAACGCTCGAGCGAAGCTCTCCGCGGTAGCGAACCGATTCGTCGGGGCCTTGGCCAATCCGCTCATCAGCGCTGCCTGCAGCGACTCGGGGACATCGGGTCGGGGAACGCGCGGTGGCGGGACAGTGCGGATGCGTTTGGCCATGGCCAGCGCGTCGTTGGGTCCCGTCGGTTCCTCGAACGGTGCCCGGCCGGCCAGCAACGTCCACAGGGTTGCAGCTAGGGCATAGACATCGGCGGCGGCGGTGAGGTCACCGCCCCGAGTGAGTTGCTCTGGTGGCGCCCACGGAACCGAAACCCCTTCGGCCACATAGGCATCGGGCACGCTCGTCGACGAGGAGATCCCGAAGTCTGTCAGCGCCGGTCGACCGAACTCGGTGACGAGAATATTGGCCGGTTTGATGTCGCGATGCAGAATCCCCAACCGGTGCGCTGATTCCACCGCCCCCGCAATTTGGATGCCGATCTCGAGGGCGTGGCGCGGGGTCAAGACACCACCGCCACCACGAACACGGGTCGCGAGATTCGGCGGCGGGCAGAACTCCATGACGAGATAGGCGCTGCCGGACTGGGCCCGCCCCGCGTCGAAGATACTCACCACATTCGGGTGATTCGAGAGCTTCGCCATGGTGTGGGCTTCCGCCTCGAAAGCGCGCTGGTTGTCGGCGCCGAGGTTGCCGTGTAGCACCTTGACGGCCACGGCTCGCCCCAGGTTCTCGTACTTGTAGACATCGGCGAAGCCACCACTGCCCAGGTGCTCCAGGAACCGAAAACCCACGAGCTCGGGGGCGACGCGCCCCGTCATGGCAGTTCCTCGAAGGCCATCCGGAGACCATCACCAAACTCCAGGATGTCGCCGCGTCGCAGTGTGGTTGGGGCTTGCGGGAGCCGGACGAGCGGATCGTGGCCGCGCCGAAGGTAGGTGCCATTGGTCGACTTCAGATCCAACGCCAGCACATCCCACGCCTCAACGCGAAGTTCGAGGTGCGTCCCGGAGATGTGGGTAAAGGGCAAGCTCACCAGGCGCGGGGCCGAGCCACCCTGGAACCGGTCGCCGTGCGGGTTCCGCCCGAGAATGATCGTCCCGATCAGGTCGTGCGCGCCTCCGGTGCTGAGCACAAGGCGCCCGATCACCGGCTGAGGGATGCGCGACGTTATCGAGGATACGGGCGCGCCGCAGATCCGGCAGATCGACGACAGCGGCGCGTTCGGGTGTCGATCCGGGCAAAAGGCCGCCTCGACGCCTTCCGGCTGACGGTCGATAGGCACGCTCGTCGGTAGTGGAAGGGAGGCTCGAGCCACGGTCTCGCCGTCATGGTCGCCGACTATCGCAGGGTGCTGGGCCGGATTGCCTGACGCGAGACGGGCGGGACCACCTAATCGAGGCGGCACCGGATACTGTCGCGGCACAGCCTCGATGAAATGACTCTCGCGGCTCCCGGACAGCCACGCGGGGGCCGGCTCCGAGGGCTTGGGCGCGGCCATACCGAGATTGGGCGGGTCAGGAATCTGCGCCACGGGTGCCGGCGCGATGGGTTCGACCAGCGACGGACGTGGCGGTGAGGTGCGCCGGGGTGGTCGTTGATCCGCGGGCCGCACCGCGGCATCCTCGATGCCGCCGGCCATGGTGTTCTCCCACAAGTCATCGATCTGCGCGGCGTCCCACGCATCCTCTTCGCTCGCGATGACTCCCATCGGATTCGCGACATCGTCACCGGCCACTGCTGCCGTGGCCACCGGTTCCGGAGTTGTCGATTCAGTGTCCCCCGGATCCTCGGTTGCCGCCGCGATCTCGGGCAGGGGCACGATGTGCTCCTGGACCGCCGGGTCTGCCTCGTCCACGCCCTGCCACCGCACCAGCCGGGCCGGGAGGACGCCAGCGACAACGAGGCGCCCCGATTCGGCGTCGTCTCCGCGCCGTTCCAAGGTCACGCGCTCCGCTCCAGCGATCTGACGCTCGGTCCAGGTGGTGGCGTCGAGTCCCTGGACGCCGACCTGCCGATCGCCCTTCGA
>NZ_HF571038.1:1098262-1127222 GCF_001046875.1 Nostocoides jenkinsii Ben 74 | reverse complement strand
GGCGGTGTCAAGGCGTCGTAGCAACGTGGGGTTGGCCGAGGAGGAGTCGTTCGAAGGATTCGCGGGGGGTGAGGTAGCCCAGGACGGCTCGGGGGCGTTCGTTGAGTTCTTCGGCGATGGAGTTCAGGTAGGGCTGATGGGCGGGGATGTTCTCGCCCTTGGGGATGTACTCACGGATCAGGCCGTTGGTGTTCTCGTTGCTGGGACGCTGCCAGGGGCTGTGTGGATCGGCGAAGTACACCGGCAGGTCGGTGGCGACGGTCAGCGCGGCGTGGCGGGCCATCTCGCTGCCTTGATCCCAAGTCAGCGAGGCGCGCATCATTTCGGGTAGGGCGTTGACGTGCTCGATCAGGACCTCGGCCAGGTCGTCGCTGGACTTGCCGTGATGCAGGGCCACGATCACGGTGTACCGGGACATCCGCTCGACCATGGTGGCTGCAGCGCTGGCGCCGTTCTTGCCGATGATCAGGTCGCCTTCCCAGTGCCCGGGTACCCTCCGCTCGGCGCTGCCGGGGTGTTCGTTCTCCCGGGCGGTGATGGGACGCATCCCCACGATCGGGGCCCCGCGCCTGCTCGATGAGCGGGGCTTTCGCTGGGTGCGCTTGGAGCGCAGGAAGACCCCGTGGCGGACCAGCTCGGCGCGGGGCATGGCGTAAATGAACTGGTAGATCGCCTCGTGCGAAGCCAGCAGGCCACCGGCCGGTAGGGAACCCTTCATGACCTCCACGGTGGCGTCCTCGGCCTCCAACTTCAACCGGCCGGCGATCTGACGGGGCGTGCGAGACTGCCGCAGATCGGCCAACACCCGCTGACCCAGCAGCGGATCGGCGGCCACCTTGCGCGGCTGCGGACGGGCGCGGCGCCGTTGGGCCCGCACGTCGGCGCTGACCACCCGATACCCACACGTCTTGGTGGAGTTCCGGGCAATCTCCCGGGTGATCACTGACCGATCCCGGCCCAGGTCACGCGCGATCCGCGCCGGGCTCCAGCCCGCCTTCAACCCAGCCGAAATCTCCGCCCGGTCCTTGATCGTCAACTGCCGTCTCGTGCCTGCCACCGGTCCAGCCTCCCAGCCTTCAGCCCCGATCCAGTGGAGGCTGTTGCTTGGACGCTATGACCCTGCCAACGGCTGAGCCTTGGAAAGCGTGACAAGCCAGATCGAGAGCTTCGCCAGCTCGACGGCGAGGGGATTGATGTCGACGCCGTATATACCACGCTCCGCAACCAACCTCCGAGCGATAATAATTCGTTCATCTTGTGATGCTGGAAGAGGATCGGCGTCCCCGAGTTCATCAAGGACTTCCCCCTCCGTCGTGATGAACTTGCCCACCGCGCCGCATTCGCTCCATGCTTCGACGACTCGCTCGGCCAAGTACCGACATGCTTGAACGAGGAAGGCACCCGACCCCATTGCTGGGTCACACACTTTGATGTTTAGGAGTTCTGCGGGCGACTTGAGTGCCCAGTCCGTCCGTGGTCGTCCCTCGCCAGGTCCACGATAGACAAGGGGTTCAAGGGAATGATGGACGATCTGCTCCGTCAGCGACCGCGGGGTGTAATGAGTTCCACTTTCCTTCCGATCGGTTCCGGCGGTGACCATGAAGGACTGCGCTCGATAGATGATCGCACTACCCCACGCGTCATTTCTCACGAGATTAGCGAACGGGTCAACACGCGCCGCCAGCGCCTGATCGCCGTGGATTGCGCTGTGAATGCGGGCGAGTACGGGCTCCGACGCGGGTCTCGATAGGTCACTTCGGACGGACGCGGCAGGACGTCCAGTCACATCCACGACCCTTGCGACGAGAGCCTCGATGCCGGCGAAACGGGCGGACTCCAGGTCAGAGAGTGGGATGGCCGGATATCGCGCTTTCGAGGATCCTCTGAGGCCAAGAGTGTCCTCCGCAACCCGAACTACTGTGTGGTCGAGCAGACCCTCATAGACGTGTCCAACCTGTTCAACATCAAGAGCTCGGTAAGACAAGGCCAACGCCCCGCGTGAACTCTCAAGAACCTGCAAGGAGTTCAGAAGCAAGAGCACCGTGCGGTTGTCGATCGGCAGTGGTCGCGCGGGCGTGTCCAGCCAAGACGTGTCGAGTCCGCGCCCTTCGAGGAACGGGTACCGGTCAGGATCGAAGAGAGAGCCGCCCATGGCTGGCAACCGCATGTCCTCGTGCTCGATTCCAGCGTAGACGGCACGGAAGGCAGCGAGTATGCGTGCCCAGGCGTCGAAGCGCCGTTCGAGTACCTCGTCCCCAAACTGGTCTGCATCTTCAGCAAGCTGCCCTCGCAGGGTTGAGATCGCGAGGTGCTGGTCATACACAGCGTCACCGAGCAGGAAGAGCCCCCGTTCCTCAGCGCACAGGGTGAACACAAGGCGCATCATGACCGTGAGGGATGCCTCGTAGAGCAGAGCGGGCGCCACATCGTCCAAGAGCTCTCGGTTGCGATCCTCGTCCGCCTTATCGAGGGCTTGGATCAGGACCTCAGTGGCACGGCGGACCTGTTCGCCCAGCGTGTCGGTGACTTCTTCTTGGTGTTTCAGCGATTCGTCGAGGAGTGCTTCGAGGGTCTCGGCGGTCGGGCCGAAGCAGCGGCGCACTCCGAGGAGCGACTGGAAGGCCTTGAGCGTGGCTGGCTCCTGGAACCAGTAGCGCGCGTGCCATGTCGTCTGCCCGGAAGGTGAGTCGGTCGGTGCGTTGACGAGCACCCAGGACTCCCCGTTGGTGACGATGCCCACGCGCACATTGTGTGCGCGGCATAGGAGTGTCATGCGCTCAATCTCGTTGGCGATCCAGCCATCTGGGTTGGCCGCCGAATCGAGGGGCGCTTCTGGCTGGACGACCGAGATGAACGAGCGCGGTTGGGTCGAGCCGGGGGGATGGATGATCCACGACGGAGTGAAACTTGATGCGGCGTCAGGCGACGCGACCGACGGGAGGTCACCCACCCATGCCGACCCAGGAGTCGCAGACTCCACGTCGAACTCAAGAAGCTCGGTGAGGACGAGGTTCACCCAAGCGTCGTGTAACTGAGGTAATAGATCGTCGTCCTCATCAACGGCATCCCGCCACTCATAGTAGGCGGCGCGAAGTCGTTGCCGACGCGGTGTCTCAATCGATTCAAGCCCTTGGGGAAAGGCTTGCTCGAGCACCGGCAGGGTAAGGAATGGCCCGCTTGTCTCGACGAGTGAAAGCCATTCAACTTGTTGCGATGGTGTGGCCACGTGCTCACCCCCTCGCTGTCATGGACTCGGGGACGAGGAAGATGACGGCTGCTGGGAACGTCCTTGCGACCGGATCGGCATACTGCCGCATGATCGCGGCTTCTTCCGCTCGCCGCTCCTCTGGAATGCGGGCGAGACGCGCTTCGAGCGACGCAATATCCTTAGTTACCTGATTCATCTCCTGCGGAGAAAGTCCGGGTAGGTACAGCTCGCTGCCTTCCTCGTCCGGCCCGAGTTCCTTGGTGATCGCTCGTTCGAGCTCGCTGAGAACCGCATCAAGGTCTGCAACGTCGTGGGTCATGCGGTCGGTCAGGGTCTTGTCCAAGCTGTCTAGGCGCTCCTTCGACCTGGCCTCGACAGCCGCCATGATCGCCCGCTCATTGTTCTCGAAGCGTCGCTTGAGAACAGAGAAGAGTGCGTCGCTCGGTGCGATCGGCGTGGCGGCTTCAAGGAGCTCCTCACGCCTTCCCACCTGATGGATGCGGGAGAAGCGATCATGGCCAAGTTCCCCACCGGAAAGGGTCAACTCCTCGTGAAGCCTGCGATGGTCACCTCCAGTGACGACCAGCCGCGACCAGAGCAGTACCACTGGTTGGCTCATCAGGCTGTCAGGCACGGATCGAACGGTCACGCGGTGGAGCTTCTTGGTGTCTTCTACCTTCCAGATTTCTTCACGCAGGAGCCGTAGACACATCTGGACGAGCCGGTGTCCGAGGTGCGCCAACACTACGTCGTCATTGCCCTTCGCTACGGCGTGGTCGAAGGTGATGGGGCGTCGTTCTCTGGTGTGCGGGTGCTCAAGCCCGTGCGTCGCCTTACCCCAGGAACCGGCGAGTTCTGGGACGGTGAAGATGGTCGAGCCAGAGCCAGTCGACAGGTGTCTTGGGATCAGTGCCGGCTTTTCCGCAAGGTCAAGGGCAACCTCGACAGCTCGGGCGACGTTCGCGGGAGACATATGAAACTCGTCCTGCGCTTGCAGGAGCGTGTTGTGCAGTCGCTGAATCCGCTCGCGCAGTTGCCGTTCCGCACTAACGAATCGGCGAGCGCGAGCGGCGTGGGCTTCTGCGGAGCTCGTGTCGAATCCGGTGCGTCGTCCGAGCATGATCTCTTCGATCTGGCGGGCGATGACGGGGCCGACGCTGCCGAGGTCTTCGCGGATGGTTTCAACCTTGCTGGCGGCTCGCATCAGGTACTCGTGGTCGCCGACGATCTCGCCCGGCGTCAATGCCCTGCCGTCGTGTGTGCGACCGACAGGGTGCCAGATGAACACAGCCTCCTGCTTCTGGCCGTGCCGGTCGATGCGGCCGTTGCGCTGTTCCATGACGTTGGGATTCCAAGGAACCTCGACGTGGATGAGGTAGTTGCAGTAGTTCTGGAGGTCGATCCCCTCAGATGCAGCGTCGGTGGCCAGCAGAATGCGGACGGGCGACACTGCCGGATCGGCTTGAAATGCAGCCTTGACGATCTCGCGTTCGTCGGGCGCAACGTCACCGTGAAGGAAGGCGAGCCGGTCGCCGCCGTAACCGTGACTCGCCAGAATCTGTTGGAGCCAGCTGTGCGTCGCTCGGTACTCCGTGAACAGGATGACGCGCTTGTCGTTCCACTGGCCATCGTCGTTCTTGAGGTGTGATGCGATCCAGTCGAGGATGGCCGTGGCCTTGGAGTCGGCCCTGTTGCGTGACTTCTCCGCCCATGCGGTAAGACGATCCAGCATGTCCCGCTGTTCCGGGGAGAGCGGTGCCGCAAGTTCGGTCGCCAACTCCACCGCCTCTTGTTGCGCATCTTCCAAGGCTGAGTCGTCGGCCTGGTCTTCCTCAGTTCGCAAAATGGCCTTGCGCAGAACCCGGTCGTCCATCGGGCTGCTCTTCGAGGATCGCGGGCCTCGGCTCAAGGTCTCTCGGTGGCGGGCGAGAGTTGTCGCAAAGGCCAACGGCGAGGAGAAGAGGCGCTTCTTGAGGAGTTTGTGGGCGAAGTCAGTACCGTAGGCGTACTTACTCCCGCTGACGCTCTTCGAGCGGTCGAGAATGAAACGTTGGAGCAGTGCGTGGGCTTCTCGCTCCTCATCGGTATACGCGATGGCGAGAGGAACGAGCTTCCGCGCAGGGAACACCGAGTTACCGTCGGCGTCGGTGATGTCGCTCTTGAGGCGACGCACCATGACCCGGTGCAGCTGCTGCTCGTCGGGCAAGACAGAGCGCGCGAAGCGTTGGTCATCAAGCAGTTCGAGAAGCGACGTGAACGACGCTTGATAGCCGTTGTGTGGCGTCGCAGTCAGGAAGAGCCGATGAGTGAAGTGCGGGGCGAGCGTCCGAATCAACCTGGTCCGCTGGCTCTCCAGCGCGTACTGAGTCGCAGCGGCGGGTGCAACGTTATGCGCCTCGTCCACGATCAAGATGTCGAACTTGCGCGGGTAGAACGCCTGCGGAGGCAGGACATCCTTGAGAAGCCGTAGGCCTTCGCCGCTCTTTGCCCAGTCCATCGACGTGATGAGACGAGGGAACGACGCCCAGGGGTTCGCTTGGATGCCTCTGCTCCGGCGTAGTTGCTTCACGTAGTCGGTATCAACGATTCGGAACTCCAGCCCGAACTTCTCCTGCATCTCGGTCTGCCACTTGGCCTGAAGACTCGCAGGGCAAACAACGAGCACCGTCCGCGCTCGATGCCGGACGAGGAGTTCCTGCACGACCAAGCCGGCTTCGATGGTCTTCCCCAGGCCCACGTCGTCAGCGATGAGGAGATTCACCCTGGCCATGTCGATCGCCCGCACCAAAGGGTCGAGCTGGTAGTCCTCGATTGAGATGCCGCTTCGGAACGGTGCCTGGAGGAAGGAACGGTTGGCGTTTGTTGCGGCGCCCCAACGCACGGCGTCGAGAAAAGCCTCCAGCCGATCGTTGGAGTCCCAACCTGTGATCGTAGGAAGCCCGGCCTTGTCCAGCACCCGCGCGCCCGGTTCCAGTTCCCAGATCACCTGAAGCTCTTCGCCCAGAGCATCCTCGTCGAGCGAGGCAAGAGTGACGAGATGCTGCGGCTGCCCGCCTGGTAGCGAGCTGCCGCTTGGCGCCTCGGCAACAACCCACTGCCGGCGTCGCACTTCAACGAGTTGGCCAGGCTCGGGGACTGTCTGGTTCGGGATAGGCGTCGTGAAGGCGCTCGTCATCGTCACGCGAGCTGCCCTTCAGCACGAAGGCTGAGCAGCGTCTCGCGATGATCCTTGACGTGTGCCTTGATGCTCTTCCCGATCAGTTCGCCTAGAGCGACTGGTACAGCGTTGCCGATGAGTCTGCCGATGGTCTTCATGTGGACTGGAGCATCCGGCGCGACGAACTGATAGCTCGGTGGGAAGCTCTGAAGAATCGCACCTTCGCGTAACGAGATCGCGCGGTCTTGGCTCGGATGACCAAAGCGCCCGTTGCCGAATCCGTAGAACTGCGTCGTCATGGTCGGGGCAGCATCGTCCCACGTCATACGGCCATAGACGCCGGGGTACGTCTTCCCGGACTCCTTCTTGTGGCACTCCGCAACCAACTCCTCGGGCCAGTCACGCCACGTCCCTCCGGGTTTGGATGCCTTGACTCGACGCAGGTTCAGCGAGGAGAGCCCCGAACACTGATGCAGCCGGTCCTTCGGGTCGGCTGTCCCTGCTGCGAGCGCCGGAACCTTGCCTTCCCCGATCACGTCGCGAACACTTCTCGGCTTTGTCTTGAACTGCTCGGGGGTGAGGAGGCTGATGGGGCCAATGCGTGACGCCAGCAACACAAGGCGATTCCGGTGCTGGGGTACGCCGTAGTCCTGGCAGTTGACGACCTGCTTGGAAACCTTATAGCCGCTCTCCTCAAGCGATGCAACGAACTCATCGAAGACGGCGTGATCCAGCAGACCAGGCACGTTTTCCATCGTGACGAGCTCAGGGAGCATCTCCTTGGCGAGGCGTGAGAAGTGCCTCAGCAGCCACCAGCGGTCATCTTCGGTTGACGCCTTCTGGTTGTACGAAGAGAAGGTCTGACACGGCGCGCAGCCGGCCAGAAGCCGGACGCTCCCGGGGAGGAAGAACGAAGTAAGGTCTCCAGGCTCAAGGTCGCCGACTGACTTCAGAAGGAACTTCGCCTTGTTATTGGCCGTGTAGGGGTACTCGCACGCCGGATCGACATCCACGCCGACCCTGACGTTGACTCCCGCCTTGGCGAGACCGTGAGTCAGCCCGCCCGCTCCGCTGAACAGGTCGACCGCGCTGATGCTAAGACGTTGTGAGGTCATCCGTCCCTGCCCTCGGTGTCGGTGTCCCTCTCGCGCGCCTCGTTGGCGGCAGCGCCACCGGCTTCGACCCAGGCGTCCACCTGCTCACGCTTGAACTTCCACTTCCGACCCATCTTGTGCGCGGGCATCTCGGAACGGTCGATCCAGCGGTACACAGTGTCGCTGCTGACGCCGAGGTGCTGACAAATCTCGTCGACAGAGAGCCAACGGTCCTGCAGCTCAGCCATCAGTCCTCCTCAGCGCCGGAGCATCCTTGGTTCCAGGCAGCCTGAGTCGTTCCGACTGTTCCGGGTCTTCGCCAAGTCTAGAGCCCAACTGCCGATGTCGCCTGATTTGAGCCGCAGGCGTGTGCATGGAGCCGCTCCGCCGCCCGTTGTGCGCTCGTCCACGACCGCCAGGCGTGGCCTCTCAGGCACTGTTCGCGGCCAACATTCGTAGCGCCGAGACAGCTTGGAGCGGGAGTACGCCGTTGCCGAGGGCGGTGATCTGCTGGTTCTGCGTCAGGTCGTCGGTGCCGGTGACCCAGCCTGCGGGCAAGCCCATGAGCCATTCAACGAACGCGGGTGCCGGGCGGGGGCCGTCGGCGTCGTTCAGGAGGGCTGGCGCGGGCGCGGGGCATCCGGTGATGTGTTCCCAACGGGCGATAGCGTCGGCGTAGCGTCCCCAGCGCTGAACAGTCCGTCGATCAGGGACCACAGCGTTTCCGATTCGGCTCTCCTGCTCGGTGAGCCAGCTGGCCCGTGGAGGGCGAAATCGATGATCTGGTGGGACAGCGCGATCGTCCCTCGCCTGGCTCGCACCTGGTCGAGAGTCTCCCCGCCGCGCGATGAGTCCGTCGCCAGTGGGGTGCGGAACAGTGCGCCGGGCGAGGGCGAAGATGCGGAAGCGTTGGTGAGGAGCGCCGACAAGGGAAGCCGGTAGGCCGATCCATCGCGCATCCAGCCGCAGGTCGGCCAGATCGCCGAGAACGGCGCCGAGAGCCCGTAGAGGTCGAGCTGCGTTGTCTCCCAGATGCCACGGGTCGCGTTCCATGCTGCGAAGGGCTGCGCCGTCGGGGGTTGCATCGTCCGGGTTGCGCCGGTCATGGTCGTCTCCTTCTGCGGGTGGCCGTATCGCGGGCGAGGACAGCAGCCCGCGGACGTTCTCGATGACGACCCATTCGGGCCGGAGCGCGTCGATGGCAGCGGCCATGTGTGCCCAGAGCCCCGAGCGCGTGCCGGGCGCGAGGCCAGCGCGCTTGCCGACCGTGGACACGTCTTGGCACGGGAACCCGCCGATGAGGATGTCCACGGGCTCGACCCGACTCCAGCCGATGGCCGTGATGTCCCCGAGGTTCGGAGCCTCGGGCCAGTGGCTAGAGAAGACGCTAGCAACGGGCTCGCTGAGTTCGGAGAACCACACGGTCTGGGCGTTGAAGACGTGCTCAACGGCGAGGTCGAGCCCGCCGTAGCCGCTGAAGAGCGACCCGATCCTGAGTTCTGAATCGCCGCTGGCGTCAAGGTCGTGCATGAAGTCCGCTCCGGTGACAGTCGTCCCCGGCATCCGTACCTCACCGAGAACTGATGCCGAGCTGGTCACCTGTCAGGTGCACGACCCCGCCACGCTCGCCGCTCGAACCGAGCCACCCGAGCAGTCCCGTCCGACGCCTCCACCTCCGGCCTTCGCTCCGACCGCCATCCGAGGTCACACGCCTCTTGCAGGTCGAGGTTGAGCCGGGCATCACCGCTTCAGAAGTCACCGGCTGTGGGTGCCTACCTGCCTGGCAGGAGCGGAGGTGAGCATGACGGTTTCGATGCGCGTGATGTCGGCGGGTGATGGCTACAAGTACCTGCTCAAGACGGTCGCGGCAGCCGATGGCAACAGGCCACTTTCAACGCCGCTGACTCGCTACTACATGGAAGAAGGCACACCGCCCGGCCGCTGGCTCGGCACAGGCGTAGCGGCCCTCGGCAAGGGCGAGATTCAGGTGGGCGACCGAGTATCAGAAGACCAACTCCAGCTCCTGATGGGCACGGGATGTGATCCGATCACTGGCGACAAGCTCGGACTGGGCTTCCCGGCCTACAAGAGCCAGGAAGAGCGGATCGAGGCGCGGATCGCCGCTCTTGACCCGGCGCTGACACCTGGGGCCAAGGGCGAGGCGGTCGCGCAGATCGTTGCCGAGGAGGCCGCCCGGAGCACACGGCGTGCGGTGGCGGGTTTCGACTTCACCTTCTCCATCCCGAAGTCCGCGAGCGTGTTGTGGGCCGTTGCCGATGCCGGAGTGCAGGCACTGATCGGCGAGGCGCATCATCGAGCGGTTGCGGAGGTGGTTGCGTTCATGGAGCGTGAAGTTGCGGCCACGCGCACGGGTGCAACCGCCGGGGACGGCGCGGTTGCGCAGGTCGATGTCACCGGGCTCATCGCGACCGCGTTCGATCACTTCGACTCCCGCGCCGGCGACCCCCACCTCCACACGCACGTGGTCATTAGCAATAAGGCCAAGACCGTCCTCGACGGAAGATGGCGCTCGCTTGACGGCAGACCGATGCACGCCGCCGTTGTGGCGCTGTCCGAACTACACGAAGCCGTGTTCGCCGACCACATGACGCGCACCTTCGGCGTCTCCTGGGAGGCCCGAGAGATGGGGCGCGACCACAATCCGGCCTGGGCGATCACCGGAGTGCCCGAGGAACTGATCGCCGAGTTCTCCACACGCGCCCGTCACATCGATGTCGAAACCGACCGCCTCATCGCCGAGTACGTCGCAGCGCACGGACGACGCCCGACACCGGCAGCCATCATGAAACTCCGAGCCCAAGCCACACTCGCCACCCGCCCCGAGAAGCAGGTCCGATCCTTGGCTGACCTGACCGCCGAGTGGCGGGAGCGCGCCATGAAGACGCTGGAGCGGGACGCGACAACGTGGGCACGCGAGGTCACCGACAACGACAAGCCGCTCCTCCTGCGCGCGGACGATGTGCCACTCGACGTGATCGGCGAGATTGGGCGTTCAGTGGTCGAGGTGGTCGGTGAGAAGCGCTCGACCTGGCGACGCTGGAATCTCATGGCCGAGGCATCCCGGCAGACGATGGGCTGGCGGTTCGCCACCATGCAGGACCGGGAAGCCATCGTCGCGATGGTCGCCGACGCCGCCGAGCTCGTCTCGCTCCGCCTGACGCCACCTGAACTCGCCACCTCGCCCGTTGTGTTCCGTCGCCCCGACGGCACCTCAGTGTTCCGGCCGAAGAGCTCGACCGTGTTCACCTCCGAGTCCCAGCTCGCGGCCGAGGACAGGCTCCTCGAACGCGCCGCCAACCTCAGCGCGCCGACTGTGCCGCTCACGACGGTCGAGAAGATCACGCGCAACCCCGACGCGGATGGCCGGATGCTCGGCGACGACCAAGCCGACGCCCTGACCCGCATCGCGGTGTCAGGACGCCTCCTCGATGTTCTCGTCGGCCCCGCCGGGGCGGGCAAGACCACCGCCATGAACGCACTCCGCCGCGCATGGGAAGCCGAACACGGGCCCGGCTCGGTCGTCGGCCTCGCCCCGTCAGCGGTCGCCGCACAGGTCCTCGCCGACGACCTCGGAATCGCGACCGAGAACACGGCGAAGTGGTGGCAGAACCACCTCATCCACGGCACCACCTTCGAAGCGGGCCAGCTCGTCATCATCGACGAAGCCTCCCTCGCCGGCACCCTGTCCCTGGACCGCATCACCCACCTCGCCCAGGACGCGGGCGCGAAGCTGCTGCTGGTCGGCGACTACGCCCAACTGCAATCCGTAGACGCCGGCGGAGCGTTCGCGATGATCGCCAGAGACAGAGCGGACAGACCCGAACTGGTCGACGTTCACCGCTTCGCACACGCCTGGGAGAAGACCGCCTCACTCGAGCTACGCCACGGACGTACCCAAGCCATCGACACCTACCTCAGCCACGAGCGAATCACCGACGGCGACGGCGAGGCCATGACCGATGCCGCCTACAACGCATGGCGCGCCGACCGGGACGCCGGACTCGTCTCGGTGCTGATCGCCGAGACCCATGAGGACGTGACCACGCTGAACGGTCGCGCCCGTGCCGACCTGATCCTCGACAAGACGCTGAACCCCGACCGCGAGGTCGAGCTGCGCGACGGCACCGCCGCAGGCGTCGGCGACACCATCATCACGCGACAGAACAACAGGAACCTCCGCACCCTGGCCGGGCGGGACTGGGTGCGCAACGGTGACATCTGGACCGTCACCGCCGTCGGCGACGACGGGACCATCACCATCGCGCGCGACTACGGGACCGGCACCACTGTGCGCGACGACGGAACCATCAGGGCTCGCAGGCGTGGACGCAGGTTCGGCGGCAGTATCGTGCTTCCAACGTCGTACGTGGCCGAGCATGTCGATCTCGGCTACGCAGTCACCGCGTACCGCGCGCAAGGCGTCACGACGGACACCGCGCACGTCCTCGTCGAACCGACCTCGACGAGAGAGACCTTCTACGTCGCGATGACCCGAAGACGGCACGCAAACCACGCCTACGTGACGCTCGACCGCGCCGACGACCACGCGCAGCCACACCCTGGTGATGACCCACATGCCACTGCGCGGAGCGTGCTGTACGGCGTTCTGCAGCACAGCGGGGCCGAACTCTCGGCGCACGAGACCATCGTGGCCGAGCAGGAGCAGTGGGGCTCGATCGCTCAGCTCGCCGCCGAGTACGAGACCATCGCCGCAGCGGCCCAACACGACCGCTGGGCCACCCTCGTCCGCGGTTCCGGGCTCACCGACGAACAGGCCGAGAGTGTCATCGAGTCCGAGGCGTTCGGCCCGCTCACGGCTGAACTTCGCCGAGGCGAGGCCAACCATCACGATGTCGATGCCCTCCTGCCGCGCCTCGTGGCCGTGCGCGGATTTGGTGACGCCGAAGATATCGCCGCTGTCCTCCACTACCGGGTCGAGCGGGCGACCGCGCGTCCCGCAGGATCAGGCCGGACCCGCAAGCCATCGCGACTCATCGCCGGCCTCATCCCAGAGGCGCTCGGAGTCATCGACGCCGAGATGCGAGAGGCCCTCGACGAACGAGAGGAACTGATCGAGGCGCGCGCTGACGCCGTACTCGACGACGCCCTGACCGAGTGCGCACCGTGGACGAAGGCTCTTGGAACGCCGCCCAACGACCGACGACGAGCCGCCACCTGGCGCAAGGCCGCACGCGTGGTCGCCGCCTACCGAGACCGCTACCGCGTCATCGACGACACGCCTCTCGGCGCGCCACCCGAGTCGGCCGCCCAGACGATCGATGCCGCGACGGCGCGCGCCGCGCTCGACAAAGCGCGAGTGGCCGCTGAAGTCCCGGATGATGCTCATGTGGCTCAGAGCCCGTCAAGGGGCGGTCCGTCGCGGGCACTGTAAGGCCAGTGGCGGCTCCAGGGTGCGGACGGTCAAATGTCGGCGCGGCCAAGTAGCCTCGGAGCCACACGCCAGTAGACTTGAACCACATGACGACACACGGCTGAAGGAGGCGGGACGATGGCGCGCGCTGATCTACTCCTAGACCTCGTCGAGGCCGAACGCCGCGGTGATCGGGAACGCTTCAAGGTGTTGGTTGAGTCCGTCATCGCCGAAGAGCGCGCCAACCAGCATCATCTTCTCGCTGATCGGCTCTCGCAACTCATCACAACGACGGGGCAGGGACCCGTCCGTGACGACCGAGCAGCGGCGATCCGCGATCTCGTGCATGAGGTCGTACCGAACCGTCGGCTGCATGAACTGGAACTTGCGCCGGTCCCGCAGCGCGTCGTTACCGAACTGATCGAGGAGCAGAAGCGCGCGGAGCTCCTGCGTAGTTACGGTATTGAGCCGCGCAACCGCCTTCTGCTGTCCGGTCCGCCTGGAAACGGTAAGACGAGCGTGGCGGAAGCGATCGCGGCAGAGCTGATGCTTCCCTTCTACGTGATCCGCTACGAAGGTGTGATGTCGAGCTTCCTCGGGGAAACGGCCGCACGGCTTGACAACGCGTTTGAGTTCGCGCGGACTCGCCGTTGCGTGCTGTTCTTCGACGAACTGGACACCATCGCCAAGGAGCGAGCGGACGAGCACGAGACCGGCGAGATCAAGCGGGTGGTTTCGACACTGCTGCTCCAGATCGACAGACTGCCACCCCACGTAATCTTCATTGGCGCAACCAACCACGGCGAGCTGCTGGATCGGGCGGCATGGAGACGGTTCCAGATTCGGACGGAGCTGGGAGCTCCTAGCCGCGCACAGGCGACGCGATTCCTCGAACGTCTTGCTGAACGACTCGGAGGCGACCTCGGTTTCGCTCCTCGGACGCTCGCCGACAAGTTGGCCGGGGCGAGTTTCGCCGAGTTGGAAGAGTTCGCACTTGATGTGCGCCGCCGTGCAGTGCTGGAACTCCCGGATGACAACATCCGCCGGATCGTGCAAGAACGGCTTGAACACCGCCGAGGTCAGGCGGCAGGGTGACGGTTGAGCGTAAACCGCTCCTCGCGTTCGGACCAGCGGAGGTTGTGGCGCGGCCTACTCAGACGCCGCGTGATCTTCCACGCCTGGCAAAGCCGGGCGCCGGGCGACAAGGTGAACGACTGACTCCTCAGTTCAGGGACTTGGCCGCAGCTTTCGAAGCCGAACGTGCCCGTCTGAGCGCAGACACCCCAGAGGAGATCGACCCCGCACTCGTGGTCGTGTTTGATCTGGCGGGAAGCATCAAGGACTTCCGCAACGCAATCAACCGGATCGATGGCCTGGAGTTTCTGTCTGAGCTTCTCGGGGATCAATCTGACCCAGACGACGATTTCCACATGACGGAGCGTGAAGCTGGACGGACAGACAAGCGCGTCACGCACTCGCTGTACCTGGTCATGTCCAACACCAAAGCGATCGACGAACTACTCCGCCTCTTCGCTCAATGGCAGGCCGACCCGTCCGCGTCGTTCGAGCACGGGCTCGGCAAGTTCAAGACGGCCTTCCAGCAACTGACAGCGATACGTCGGTGGGGCGCTGAGGATCGCATCCGTGAGACTGGTCTACGAGAGCGCTGGGAAGAGACTCTCAGCATGGTCGGTCAGTCGGTCAGCACCGTCCTCGTCGAAGTCGAACTCTGGCACAGGCGTGATGCCGCCCAGCGTGCGGCTGCCGAGGCGCACGTCGAGGAAGTCATCACTTCCAGCGCCGGTCGAGTCTTGGATCGCTCGCAGATCGGAGAGATCGAGTACCACGCGCTCCTGGCTGAACTCCCGATCCAGCAGGTCCAGTCCGTGTTGACCAACGGAGCTTCGGCCATTCGGCTCCTCACGACTGACGACGTCATGTTCGTCAGCCCCTTCACCCCGATGAGCGTTGCGCCAGGGACGCTTGAGCCAGTTGCTCAAACCCAACTTGCTCGCAGCGACAGAATCGAAGGCAAGCCTCGGATCGCGCTGCTCGACGGGCTGCCGTTCACCAACCACGACGCGCTCCAAGGTCGGCTCTCGATCGATGACCCCGATGAGATCGGTGAGAACTACCCCGTCGCGGCGCGCCACCACGGAACCGCCATGGCGTCACTCATCATTCACGGCGACCTCACTGATGGCGGTCCACCGCTTGATCGTCCGCTCTACGTACGACCGATCCTGCAGCCCCACGAGTTCATTCCTGGGCACGAGCAGGTAGTCCCAAATCGTCTGCTCACCGACGTCCTTCACCGCGCAATCAGACGGATTGTGAAAGGCGAGGGGAACCAACCTGCCGCAGCGCCCAGCGTCCGTGTTGTGAACCTGTCCATTGGCGCGCAGACGCGAGCACTCACGCGCCGAATGAGCCCCGTCGGGCGCCTGCTGGACTGGCTCGCCCACTCGTACAATCTGCTGTTCGTCGTCAGCGCGGGCAACCACACCGACGAGTTCACGATCCCCGCCGCTGCCGCGCACGACACCGAGGCCGCTCGCCTGGCTGCAATGCGGGCCGGCTTCGAGACGGCGCTGCTGCGCGGCATCCTTCCGCCTGGCGACGCCCTGAACGCCCTCACCGTCGGCGCCACGCACTCAGACGGCCTCGGTGAGATCGAGGTTCCGGACACGGTATGGGACATCACCCACCCGGACGCTCCCGCACACTATGGGTCTGTTGGGCCCGGTGTCGATCGGTCGGTCAAGCCGGATCTTCATCACTCCGGAGGTCGCGCCCTCTACACGCGCCCCATCGTCCTGCCCGGTCAGACTGACGTTGCCGTCGGCCTGGCTCATACCGTCGCGACGGGACCCGGCTTGCAGGTGGCCGCTCCGGGACGAGGCGGTGCTACCAACAGCACGGTGTTCACGAACGGCACCAGTAACGCGACCGCGCTCGTCACGCGTGAAGCCAGCAGGCTGTTTGACCTCCTTGAGTCCGACAACCGCGATCCCGAAGACGCACCGCTTCCTGATCCGCAATACCACCCGTTGCTCGTGCGTGCCCTCCTTGCCCATGCAAGCAGCTGGGGCGCCTGGGAGAACAGCCTGCGCAACGATCTTGGTCTCAATGGCCAGGACGCTCGGCGGCAGCTGACGGCTCTGCTCGGCTACGGTCGCCTCGACCTCAGCAGACTCGGCGAAGCCGCATCCAACCGAGCCGTCCTCGTTGCCGGCGGTCAAATCGCACGGAACGAGCGCCATACTTACGGCTTCCCACTGCCTCCCTCACTCCGAGCGAAAGCGGAATGGCACCGCTTCACCATCACGCTGGCATTCATGGCTCCAACGGTCGGCCAGCTCACTCGGTACCGCAGCGCCAAGGTCTACTTCAGCACGCCAGACACAACCCTGGCGGGTGGAGACCGAACCGATGCAGAGCACAACGCCGTGCGACGAGGCAGCCTTCAACACGAGATCGTGCAGGGCACCCGCTCGATGTCTTTCGTAGATGGCGATGCCTTCCCTATCCACGTCGAGTGCATGGACGATGCCCAACGACTCCGTGCCGGTAACACCATCCGATATGCGCTGGTCGTGTCGGCAGAGACTGCCGAACAGACATCAAATACGATCCACGATGAAGTTCGCGACAGACTGCGACTCCGCGCGCGCGAGCGTGCCCGTGATCGCATCCGCCCGTAGCGCGGTCTGAGACAGCGCGGCCTACAGCAGCCGCATTTCCCAAGCGCTGCTGACTGTGCGTTCAGGCATCAACAGTGATGCAGAACTCCCGCGCTCGACGTCGCGGGTCTCCAACGCGCGGTAGAGGTCAGCAGCATCGGTGATGACGGCGCAGTCCTTGTCGCGCAGCAGGCGGTGCGGCCCTGCGCTTGTTGCGCTGGTCACCGGACCGGGTACCGCGCCAACAATCCGCCCCAACTCTTGGGCTCGCTCCGCCATCTTCATTGATCCTGAGCGAGCTCCGGCCTCGACAACGACAGTCGCTGTGGAGAGCGCTGCCATCAGCCGCGCCCGAGCAATGAGACGGTGGCGCGTCGGCACTGCGCCCGGTGGAACCTCGCTGACCATGAGGCCGAGGTCGGCCACCCGCTCAAGCAGTTCACGGTGACCCATCGGGTAGGGGCGATCAACACCGTTCGCCATGACCGCGATCGTGTCGCCGCCGGATGCAAGGGCCGCTCGATGGGCCGCTCCTTCGATGCCGTACGCGCCGCCGGCCACGACTATCCGCTCAGTGTTGGCGAGGTCGGATGCCAGCTCCGCCGCCACATGCTCGCCGTATGAGGTTGCGGCCCTCGCGCCGGTGATCGTGACGAGATCACTGAGCGGTCGCGCGAGGAACGATGTCGTGCCGCGAGTCCACAGGACGTATGGTCGCCGGTCACCAAGATCGTCGAGCGCAGAGGGCCACTCCTTGTCGCCGGGGATCAGCGTGCCGATACCGGCGCGCTCGGCTGCGACGATGCTCTGCTCAAGTGTCTGAGCGTCTGAGCGCTCGAACTGGGCGCGCCAGACCTGAGCTTCAACGGTGCTGAGGCCTGTCACGGCGTCATCACGCTCGGCGAGTCGAAGCACCTCAAGCGCTCCCAGGTCGCCCAGGAGACGGCCTGTCACGGCGTCGTCTGGTTCGACGATCATCGACAGCACCATCCGTGCTGCGCGCTCATCCTGGACTACGTGGCTCAGGTTCGTCATCGTCGGGTCCTCTCACTCCTACAGAGAGGTGCGTGCGGCAACGCGGCAGCCCGAGGGTTCCATGACTGCCGACCCCGGCGTACAGTGGATGGTGAGGCAGGTTCTCCTCATATTGCGGGTCCTCCGGGACGGCCTTCGGGCACTCACACACGTTCTGCCTCCTCGACGGAGTAACACGTGTGACGAGAGGCCCGTCATGTTCCGCCTTAACTGGACGCTCAGCGTTCACATCCGCGACTACCTGCACCGCTACATGCCGAGCAACCGGCTGCTCACTGCCATCCGCACCCGTCGCGGACTCAAGTGGGGGATACCCGCGATGCTGATCGCGCTTCCGTACATCCTGATCGCCAGCATCTGCTCTGGTGTCGCCGCTGATGGCGGCCCCGGCTGGCTCCACCTCATCGTGCTGTGGGCATGCTGGAACGCACTCAAGTTCATCCTCATGGGACCCGCGAGCATCGTTCTGCTCATCCGTGCGCGCCTGCGCGAGTCCGCGATCCGTCGTCACCAGCGCCACGACTGGCGCGTCGAGGCGAGACTGCGTGAGCCAGCCGTTCGTCTCTAGGCTCAACCGGCAGCGGATGCTGTGATGCGCGAACCACGGCGCCCGCCAGGACGGATCACGACACCGTGCGAAGCGAGCGCTCGCTGGACAGCCTGAGGCCCCGCCCCGACCTTCATGCCGACCTCTACCAGCGTCAACCCGCTGAGGTAGAGGTCGGCTGCTTCGTGGATGCGGGAAGGATCGAACCGCCCGCGGCGGATCGTCCCTCCTGACGGGAATCAGGAGGGACGACCAGCAGCTGAGTCCAGCGACAGTTCATTTCTGTGCAGCCGCGACGTCTGGCAAACTTGAGGAGTCCGACACTCCAACTAGTGGTAGAAGGGACACATGGCCTGCGGTAACAACCACGTCAGTCGCGACTACCTCTCGTCGCCGCCCGCGCCAGCGAAGTCCGCTGCGTCTGCACTGTCGAAGCCTCAGGTCCAACTCCCCTCCACAGCCAGACGCCTTCCTGAGGTAAGGATTGGCAATCAGCCGCCGCGTCAAGGGTTCCAATCGCGGGTAAACACACGAACCGGGGTCGTCGACTACTTCATCGGGCCGGACGGCCAACAGACCCACGAGCCGGCCCTGCACGTCCACGTGATTCACCAGGCCAACGGGGACGTCACAATGCACATCACTGATCGCCAGGACGGGACGACAAAGCACTCAACGCAAATCGAACTCAAGTCCCCCGATGGCAACCAGGTTCGCGACGCCGAGAGGGCCTTGGCCGAAGTTCTTGGCTCGCTGCGGTAACCCAGATGAGTGAGCCCCTCTCCAAGCCCCAAGCCATCGAGCAGCTTCCCCGTGTCTATGCGATTGAGTGGAAACAACCGGTACGCGAGCTACTCCTTGCGCCCGACGGCTTCGGGACAACTCACACCTTGAGCGAAGCCCTCCATCTGATCCCACCTGAATGGGGCGGTTCACTCCTGCCGCTCTGCCTGGTAGATGAGGGCAGCATCGCCGTGGTCGCTCTCAACACAGATATCCCTGGAACTCACGAAGGCCACGTCTACCGCCTACACCTCTCGGAGGTGCCCGCTGAGCATCAACTAGGCATGCTGGACATTGATCCTCTTCTCTACATCTCGTCACTCGAACAGGAACTCGGCTCTAGACAGGCGGGCCTCCGTCGCGTCCTCGACCAAATAGGTCCGGCGTACGAGCGTAGCCATCTCGACAAGGAGAGGCGCCCACGCGACTTCGTCGTCCGGCCCGTCCGGATTGCTTGTCAGAACGTGATCGTCGCGTTGGGAGCGATCGCCCACGACTCCAGTTTCGACGGACTCTCCGCCCCGGCTTGGCAGACATGCGAAGTGCCCCACGTCGCGACTCATGAAGCGAACCGAGCCCTTGCCGCCCTGACGCTCTGTGATGCATTCCAAAGCGGAGGAACGATGGAGATTCGATTCGACCGCAAGGCACGGATCGTCCACAAGGGCAATCCCCTTGATTTCCCCGGGCACCCGGAGATGGCGGTACCCGCAAGCCTTCGGCGATTCGGCCGAACGGTTGGCGTCGTCGTCGGCGCCGAGGACCACGCGGCCATCAGTCCACGGGAAGCCCGCGACCTGTTCCTGGCAATCACTCCCATGCCCGACGCCTTGAGAACCCGTGTCCATGACGCCATTGAGAACCGCGGCATTGCTCCCGAACGGATCTGCTTCCTGCTCCTGTCCCAGGTTTGGCGCGAGATCGAGATGGACTATCTGCTTGCTACCACCGGGCGAGCGCCGTCAATCCTCAGCGGCGGGGCCGACTGGACTGACCGATTCGCCAGGCAGGCCGAGTCCGAGATCTGCCGGGGCGCAGTCACCGTCGGCATGCTGTTTCGCCGGCTGAACGCCACAGACAACGCAAACGGTGGAAGTGAAGTCGTGCGAGTTGTCGAAGATCGGACCAAGGGCATCGCCTGGGATGCCCACCCAGACGTTGCCGCAATTACGTTTACCGGACTCGATCCAGCCGACCCTATCCCGTGGACCTTCGGGACGCCGGCCGCTGACATTCTGACGGTCTTTCCCCGCAGCACTATTGACGCCGATGTGCTCAGCGAGATTGTCGCCGCCGACGTTCCCGGGAACAAGGCAGTGCTCGTCCCAGCCGATGCTCCGACGCCATCTGCCATGCCCTCGCCCGTTCATGTACTGAGGTGCCCTGATCGACTCGCTGACATCGACAAGTCCATTGAGGACCGACTCCTAAAGTCAAGGATCTCCCGAGGATGAGTACCGAGACCGCATGGGTAATCGGTTTGCCCGCTGACCTGTCAACGAAGGGGCTCGTCGAGGATATCCACTCCGCAGCTGGTCGAGCAGCCAAAGCTGAGCCAGGCGACCGTCTCGACATTGCCCGATTTGAACAACTCGCCACGCGCTTGGAACAAGCTGCACTGAGGCAATCCGGCGTCAATCGCATCGCTGTCGCTCTCCCGGAAGGTGGACCGACGATCCTGTTCGGTCAAGATTCCAACAACTGGTCATCCGGGCTGCCCAAGGACATTCTCGCCGCGGCCAACACACTCGCGCAGTCGGGGCTGATACCGGTCTTGGTGGTCGCACCTCACGCGCACGGGACCACCGACACCCTATTTCGCGGGGCCGCCGAACCTCCCGCTGACACATGGGAGGCGGACGAAGGCATATTTGGCGGTCGAGCCGTCGAGGCGCGATTCCGTGCCCAGATTGCCGAGGCTCTCAACCCCGACGCAAAGCGACGAGTGCCGATCTCGCCGAGTGGTATCAACAACGCGGTTGTCACCGAGATTCTTCGGGAGTTCGTCGCCACAGAGCCGGGGATGCCCCGAGTCGACGCTCCAGTTCAGTATCGAGACGGATCTAAGGCAACCCATCCGTTCCCGCTTCGCGCACTGCCAATGCGCGCCGACCTTTCACTGGCTTCTCTAGAGCTTCGGTTCACACTGTTGTCGATTAGGCACACCGAGATGGATGCCGTCGTACACGGCGCTTGGCTCCGCAATGCTGAGATTTCTCGACCTCGGCCCGCTGCTATGACGGACGACCTCGTGTACGAATTGAGCCTGCGGCAACTTGAGGAGTTGTGCCGGAATGAGAGCCACGTTCGTCTGCACATGTACCAGACCGGTCTTGAGACCGCCATCGTCGGCTTCTACCGCGCGCTCACCAGCCACTTGCTGATGTTTCCGGGCTCGGTGTCGGTGCAGCCCATGTACTACGTAGCACCCCGGAAGCCGAAAGCGAATCCAACCGATGGTCGCGGAACTGGTGGCCTTGGGCAGCGGTCCGGGCTCGGGGGCCGCAATGCCCGGAATCGAGCACCAGCAAGGAGCGCAAGCCGTCACATCTGCGACTCGGATCGAAGCCAAGCCACGGTCGTAACGGAGAGCAGTACCTTCCGAAAGGGGACACCGTGGACGGCGTAGGCGAGACTGGAACGGCGAAGCGTGGACTGTCGGCCTCGCACATGCGAGCGTTTACCTGCAAGGACTGCCAGCGCGAAGTCGAGGGCCTCCAAGATGACCTCGCGGGCTTGGAGCGCCGCGGCGGGAGTAAGGCCCAGCTCAAGAAACTGAGATCCAAACTTCAGTCTCGCCTGGAGAAGGCAACCTACAACGAGAACTGGGCGCGCAACCTCGTAGAGCGCGGTGGGTCGCGCTCAGACCGCTGCAAGGAACACCGCGCAACACATCGAGTCAACATCCAGGGCTTGGCCGTCGCGTACATCGACTTGAAGACCGTTGGGGAGGTTGCGGACCGCGAGAACCCAACAGGACCCCTCGGGGGGCTCGGACCGCTTCCCACCTCACACGAAGAAGTTCCCGGGACGAGCTACGACCTCGAAGAGGTCAGAGTCGGTATGACCGATGAACATGTCGTCGAGATGGTCGCGAAGCTCCGGGAGAAACAGGTCCTCATTTTGAAGGCGGGAACCGGGACCGGGAAGTCGACATTCGCGCCTTATAGGCTCATGGACCCCCCGCCCGCGACGCTAACCGAGGTGCCGCCTGGCTCGCCATTCGCAAAGCTAACGGATCTCGGTCCGATCATCGTCACGGAGCCTCGCGTGCAAGCTGCGGTAGGAGTTGCTTCGTTCGTCGGAGGCGTGATGTCTGGCGCGGGCGGAGTTGGCCCTGGCTACCCCGTTGGCTACCAAGTGTCCGGCGATCGAAACCACGACGAAGCGTGCGAGCTCATCTACGTCACCGACGGAACAATGATCAACTGGCTCCGAGAGGGCCGACTGAGCCGTATCGGCACGGTGATCGTTGACGAAGCCCACGAGCGCAGCACCAACATCGACTTCATCATGGGCTACTTGAAGCGTGAACTTCCTCGATACCCACATCTCCGCGTGATCGTTACGTCAGCAACGTTCAACACCGATTTCTATCTTGAGTACTTCGGCGGACAGGCCAACGCCAACGTCATGGACGTTCCCCCCGAAAAAACATTCGGATACGGAATGCCATTCTTCCCTAACCTGGATGCTCCGGAGGACGGCGAAGATGAGGTACTTGAGCGATGGTCGGACCCGGCTCTGCCTTTGGTCGCTCAGTTGCCGCGCGACGAATCGGCTTTCGTGAAGACCCATTGGAAGTCGCAGTTCGCCGAGGCTCTCTCCTTCCCGGACGACGTCGCCGACAAGGCAGACGACGGTTTAGTGGAGGACGTTTGGGAGACGACGCGTCTAGTCTCTGGTCTGCGGTTCGACGGCAAGATCCCTGCTGAGGAATGGCAGGAGCGGATGCCAGGCGAGATGGCCAAGTTCGTCATCAGGCTTGCTCGCGGCCTTGACGAGGCGGGAATCTTCGGTGACATTCTTGGTTTCCTCCCGACTAAACGGACCATAGAACCTGTTTGTGAGGAGATCGAGCGGGCACTGGGACGCATCTACAAGGACCAGGTGTTTCCGTTGATCTCAAGCCTGCCGAAGGATCGACAGAGGCGAGCCCTTGCGAAGCGCAGGATGGGGGATCCGCGCAAGATTGTCATCTCAACGAACCTGGCCGAAACGTCCTTGACGGTTGAAGGCGTCCGGTTCGTCGTTGACAGCGGGATCATCGCTCAATCCGAATGGGACCCAGAGTTAGCCAAAGGCAGCATCCCAACAAAGCCACACAGCCAGGCGGGAATCAAGCAGCGGTGGGGCCGAGTTGGACGCAAGGCGCCCGGATGGGTGTTCCCCCTGTATACAAAGGCTCAGTTCCTCGACCTCGCCGAAGACACTCCGCCCGGGTCGACGCGAGACAACCTCGAAGCCCTCGTCATCACCGCAAAGATGGGCGGCATCGACGACGTACTCAGTTTCGACTGGCCGGCCGCGTTTCAGCCGACGACGGTGGAACTCGACGAAAAGGCCCAGGAAGCGCGCGACATCTTCGTAAAGGAACTCCGCCGGGCAGACCGCGCGCTCCGGTCGGGCGGTGCCGTCGACAGCGACGGTCACCCGACATCGTTCGGTAAGGAACTCGTGCGGTTCCAAGGCCTCGGCTCGACGGCGAGCGCGCTGGCAATCATGTACGCCGATCGGCTGGCGTGTGTTCCCGAGGTTGCAACTGCCATTGCGTTACTGGAGGACACGCGACTTATCGGACCGCGTGGCCTTCTGATGGACGACTTTGATTGGCCGGACGACTGGCGGCTGGAGGCAGCGGAACGCCATCGCGGACTGGCGACCCTCTGCGCCGACGACGCGGAACTGGTACTGCTGACCACCGCGGCTTGGGAGTGGTCCGACCCAGATCGTGCACCGTGGGAAGACTCCCCCAAACGGCAAGACTGGGCACGCCAGTGGTGGGTAAATCACTCTGTGCTCTTGGAAGCGGCCCAGAAGCGGCAGGAGGTGCTTGCTGCTCTAGCCCCAGCCATGAAAGAAGAAGTGAAGCGCTTCGTCGAACCGGCCCTCATCGACCGCACTCGCGGGGTTCTGACCCGCGCGATGGCGGCAAACCTCTTCGTTCGCCGCGCAGAGAACGACTATGCGCCAGCGAGCCCTCTGCCGTCCACATCACAGAAGCTGTCCGGTGATGCTGCCGAATCGGCTGATCCGACCCTGCATGCCAGCGATGGTTCGGGTACGTCACGTACCCCAATGCCAAAGGCCCGCCCGTTCGCGCTCGAAGAAGACTCGTTGATCAAGCCTCAGTCAGAACAGGTTGTTGCCCTAAGGCGTCGGGAATCGAAACTCGATAACCGAATCTCATCCCTTGTGGTTGCACAGGAATGGGCGATGACAAACCCGGAAGCGAGCCAGCCGTCGAGCGCCGTTGACGCCATGCAGATGCTGGTGTCCGCATCTAAATACGCAAAGGCCGATGCGGCCAAGAACGAAGCCCTGCGATACATCGCGGCTTGGCCAGTTGGCCAGCGAGTCGAACTCGAATTGTCAAACGCTGACGGGGTGGTTACGACCAGAACGCTCTCAGCACCAATTGCGCCTTTCCCTCGACCGTGGTCACGGGAGGAGCGGGGCGACGAGACGAGACTTGGTCGAGCTGCGCGCTCCCGCCGGCGCGCACGTCAGGAAGAGGACTTCGGCTCGACAGAGGACCTTGCGACAGAGTTCCGCCTCGACCAACGCCGCGGCTATGACGACGAGGGCAGTGAACGAGTTGAGCTCCTTGTAGCTGACCAGGATAGCGGGCTGTTGCAAGCTTGCGGTCAATGCTTTCCATGCCGGGACGACCGCCCCGAGGACTGCGAGCGGCCCGGAAGTCCGAGCGAGCCAGGCAGGAGAGAAGATCTCCTGGCCCAGTGGCGGCACCAAGCATCGATCGTCACCGACGTCTCAACACCACGTGTCGAGATTGAGTCGGATTCGGTCGACTCTAATGGTTGGTTCGAGGTAACCGGCTATGGACACGACGAACACGGGTTCGTGGTGAAGCTTCGACCCGACTGGCGCCGGGGCAAACTCAGCAACGCTGGCCAGCACCCCGATCTGAAGGCGGGTTCCCCCATTGATGTCCAGGTTGGCCAACTGCTCAGACACCACGGTGGCGCGTTGCGAGCCTTCGACAGAGTGGACGGCAAAGGGCGATTCATCCTCGCCGAGGCGCGCAGTCGATACGCCAACGAGCAGGTCCGTCGGCGAGAAATCGCCGTTAGCCTCGATCGCGGCCAGATCGGCCTCTTGGAAGGCTTGAAGGCCGGGTCAGTCGTAAAGGCAACAGTGGTTCCCGCACGCGCCGAGGGAACGTTGACGATTACCCTCCTGGAGTTGCTGCACCAGCACTGGTCGAAGGCGCAAGACGGTCGCGGGGCAAGCAACGAAGTACTCCAGCAGCGAGGGCGCAACCAGCGCCGCGAGCGGGTTCATGCCGCCGTCGTGGACGCCCCCGCGAACGCCAACGGCTATGTGACTGCACGCCTACTTCACCAGGACAGCGACCTCGGCGTCGTCCACAGGTTCGACTTTAGTATCAAGGTTCGGGGTGACGAGAGCCCAAGCACAGAGGCTGCCGGTGACACGGGCGCACCCGCCGTCGAACCCCAAGTTGCAGAGCCCCAACTCGCCTCCGGCGACCCAATACTGGTCAAGCTACAAAGCGACCGGGCCAGTCTCGATGTCAGCGGCCTCAGCGTCGAAGATCTCCGGAGCATCGAGGCTCAACAAGCGGGCCAGATCACGATCGACGGCCTTCCTGACAAGGGCGAGATGCCTCAGCGCAGGTCCAAGCGGGAAGGCAGTGAGGCGGCCGGCGACGAAGGCGACATAGCGCCACCGGGTACGGAGGTGCAAGCCAAAACCGAGAAGCCCCTCTCTCGGTCAGCCGCAGCGGCGCTTGTCGATCTTAGCAACGAGCCCGACTGGCCCAATGAAGTCTGGGCGTTCTGGGCTCGCACTCACCACTTGCGCGTCAGCGACCGAACTCCATTCATTCCTGGCAAGCACCGCGAACCGTTTGAGGTGCCTGCGACTGTGCACATCGAAGAGGCAACCCCCGCCGAACAGCGGGAAGCTCAACTTGCGGCGTTTTCCGCGGCGCATCCCGTTCACAGCGTGGTCGAGTGCGTGGTGAGGTCTATCACCAACACCGGAGTAGTGGTCGATCTCGATAACGGCATCGAAGGATTCATCCCCCTGACCGAACTGTCGTGGGGCAACAGAGTCAAACATCCAGATCAAATCGTTGCTCCTGGCGATTCGCTACGTGGAGTCGTACTGGATATTTCCGTCCCGCCAACTCGACCCCGGTTGTCCACCAAAGCGCTCATACCCGACCCCTTCGAGGCATTCAAGGACCGCTGCCGGCCAGGAACGCGCGTGAGTGGAAAGGTAGACGGAGCTATCGACCAAGTTGTCTTCATCGATCTTGGAAATGATGTGGACGGGTCGATTCACATCTCAGAACTCGACCACGCTCGCTTGGAAAGCGCATCCGACTTCGCTCCAGTTGGCACCACGATCGATGTCGAGGTGATGGGCTTCGATGACGCTTCGCGCCGCGTGAATCTTTCGCGTAGGCGTCTTCTCCCGCATCCATATGACGAGTACAAGCGCGATCACGGTCTTGGCGAGACGGTAACCGCCCAAGTCGATCGAGTTTCTCCCACGCACGTCAATGTGAAGGTCGGAGCCCTCGATGGCGTCGTCCATGTCAGCAATCTTCGGTGGGAGCGAGTTGACGACGCGACAACGCTGTACGCGTCGGGTTCGACCCTCAATGCTCGCCTCGTCAGGTTCAACGACGCAAAACGACAACTCGAACTCTCTGTGAAAGTTCTGCTTCCCGAACCATACGAGAACTTCAAACGTCAACACTCAGTCGGCGACGCAACGGACTTTACTGTGGCGCGGGTGTCTAGGACTCATGTCAACGTCCTTCACGCGTGCGGTGCTCTCGGTGTTCTACACGCCAGCCAACTCGATCATTCGCGTGTCGATGACGCATCGTCGAGGTACGGTCCAGGGGACAGCATCCGAGCAAAGATTATCCGGTTCAACGACGAGCGTCGGCAGATCGAGCTCTCGATCAAGGCCCTGCTGCCCCAGCCCTATCCAGCATTCAAGGCAAGGACGCCGATCGGCGTAACCATCTCCGCAGAGGTGACGGGATTCAACGACTACTTCGCGTACGTGCGTCTCGCCGATGGTGTCGACGGAAGCATCCACGTTTCACAGATTTCAACTGCCCGTGTGGGGAAGCCCTCAGAGGCGCTCACAAGGGGGCAATGCGTCACAGCGGTCGTGGTCGGATTCGATGATCAACGCAAGAAGGTGCAGCTCTCGCTCCGGCAAACTCCATCCGCCTCCGTTCAGCCGTCTGTCGGCTCTCGCACTGCGGCCACAACTCCTCCCCGGGCACCCGCGACACGCAGCGCGCCAACCCCTCCCGTTGCACCGCAGCCCTCGACGGGTCCGGCACCGAGAGTTGTCACAGCGGAGGGAGAGACGGTCACGGAAGCCATCGCAGCGGCATGTCGCCAGCTTGGGGTCCCAACTTCCGCGGTTCGGCACGAAGTTCTCGCTCCGGGCTCACCGAAGAAGTTTCTACGTCCTGCCAAACCCGCACGCGTGCGCGTCACAACTCGCCAATAGCTGGTGGCTGCATCGACTCGTCGCCAGTGGCTGCCCGCTCAAGCGTTCGGCAGGTACGAATCGCTTGGCGAGCGTAAGACACCGACTGGACCCTCCGAGTTTCAGAACTCAGATCACACTCTCTCCAGCAGAGCGGGCCCGGGCTGCCTAGTTAGGCGTGTGCAGGCCGCGAAGCCCGCGCGAGGTGACGGCGGTGTCAAGGCGTCGTAGCAACGTGGGGTTGGCCGAGGAGGAGTCGTTCGAAGGATTCGCGGGGGGTGAGGTAGCCCAGGACGGCTCGGGGGCGTTCGTTGAGTTCTTCGGCGATGGAGTTCAGGTAGGGCTGATGGGCGGGGATGTTCTCGCCCTTGGGGATGTACTCACGGATCAGGCCGTTGGTGTTCTCGTTGCTGGGACGCTGCCAGGGGCTGTGTGGATCGGCGAAGTACACCGGCAGGTCGGTGGCGACGGTCAGCGCGGCGTGGCGGGCCATCTCGCTGCCTTGATCCCAAGTCAGCGAGGCGCGCATCATTTCGGGTAGGGCGTTGACGTGCTCGATCAGGACCTCGGCCAGGTCGTCGCTGGACTTGCCGTGATGCAGGGCCACGATCACGGTGTACCGGGACATCCGCTCGACCATGGTGGCTGCAGCGCTGGCGCCGTTCTTGCCGATGATCAGGTCGCCTTCCCAGTGCCCGGGTACCCTCCGCTCGGCGCTGCCGGGGTGTTCGTTCTCCCGGGCGGTGATGGGACGCATCCCCACGATCGGGGCCCCGCGCCTGCTCGATGAGCGGGGCTTTCGCTGGGTGCGCTTGGAGCGCAGGAAGACCCCGTGGCGGACCAGCTCGGCGCGGGGCATGGCGTAAATGAACTGGTAGATCGCCTCGTGCGAAGCCAGCAGGCCACCGGCCGGTAGGGAACCCTTCATGACCTCCACGGTGGCGTCCTCGGCCTCCAACTTCAACCGGCCGGCGATCTGACGGGGCGTGCGAGACTGCCGCAGATCGGCCAACACCCGCTGACCCAGCAGCGGATCGGCGGCCACCTTGCGCGGCTGCGGACGGGCGCGGCGCCGTTGGGCCCGCACGTCGGCGCTGACCACCCGATACCCACACGTCTTGGTGGAGTTCCGGGCAATCTCCCGGGTGATCACTGACCGATCCCGGCCCAGGTCACGCGCGATCCGCGCCGGGCTCCAGCCCGCCTTCAACCCAGCCGAAATCTCCGCCCGGTCCTTGATCGTCAACTGCCGTCTCGTGCCTGCCACCGGTCCAGCCTCCCAGCCTTCAGCCCCGATCCAGTGGAGGCTGTTGCTTGGACGCTATGACCCTGCC
>NZ_HF571038.1:1054991-1098162 GCF_001046875.1 Nostocoides jenkinsii Ben 74 | reverse complement strand
CCCGCCGGCATCGGCGTCCAGGTGCCGGTCTACGCCGGCCCGGCCTCCGACGCGCCCAGTCTGGTCCCGGCCGACACCGCCGACGCCAAAGCCGCGCCGACCGTGAAGTTCAATGTCACCTACGTGGGCTTCACCCCCGCGGCCAAGGCGGCCTTCCAGCGCGCGCTCAACGCCTGGGCGAGCAAGCTCAGCTCGCCGGTGCCGATCACCGTTCGCGCCAGCTGGGAGCCGCTCGGGGCCAACATTCTGGGCTCGGCGGGCCCGAGCTACGCGTGGCAGTGCAATGGGATGCTCTGTGTCGACGCCATCGCCAACAAGAAGGCCGGCCGCAATCTCAATCCGGCACCCGACATTGTGGCGCGCTTCAGCAGCAACTTCAGCAACTGGCACTTCGGGACAGGACCGGCTCCGGTCGGCAAGTACGACTTCCAGTCGGTCGTCATGCATGAGATCGGCCACGGGGTCGGCTTCCTCGGCTTCGGCAATGTCACCAACGGCAAGGGCACGGTCCAACTCCAGGGCTTCAACAGCCCCTATGACCGCTTCACCCGGCTCGGCTCCACCAAGACGAGCCCCCTGCTGTGGAAGATGCCCAACAATTCGGCCCAGCTCGGCCGCGCATTGACCAGCAACAACGTCTTCTTCGACAGCGCCAAGGTCCGCAGCGCCAATGCCGGCAAGGCCGCCAAGCTCTACGCGCCGGCCGGGTTCCGTCGCGGCAGCAGCTACTCGCACCTGGACGAGAAGGCCTTCCCCAAGGGCAACCCCAACTCGCTGATGACCTACGCCATCGGCGACGGCGAGACCATCCGCAGCCAGGGCCCCGTGTCCCTCGCGCTGCTGAAGTCCATCGGTTGGTGACGATTCGGGCGTGACCCCGGAGGGCTGACTGAAATCACCCGCGCACCAGACTCGTGGGACGACCGCCTTAGGGTTGTCCCATGAGTCTGGCGGCGCGGGTGATTCCTTGTCTCGACGTCGACGCCGGGCGCGTGGTCAAGGGCGTGAACTTTGCCAACCTCCGCGAGGCCGGCGATCCCGTGGAGTTGGCCCGCCGGTATGGCGAGCAGGGCGCCGACGAGATCACCTTCCTCGACGTCACGGCCAGCACCGCCGAGCGGCAGACGATGTATGACGTCGTCGGTCGCACCGCGGAGGAGGTCTTCGTCCCCCTCACGGTCGGGGGTGGCGTGCGCTCCGTCGAGGACGTCGACCGCCTGTTGCGTGCCGGGGCGGACAAGGTCGGGGTCAACACGGCCGCCATCGCGCGCCCCGAACTGATCGCGGAAGTGGCCGACCGGTTCGGTGCGCAAGTCCTCGTCCTGTCCGCCGACGTCCGACGTCGCCGCGACGAGGCCGGTATGCCGCTCGGGGACTTCGAAGTGACCACCCACGGTGGGCGCCGGGGCACCGGCATCGATGCGATCGCCTGGTGCGCCCGGGCCGCCGACCTCGGCGCGGGGGAGATCCTGCTCAACTCGATGGATGCCGACGGCACGACGGCCGGCTTCGACATTGAACTCATCGAGTTGGTGCGCCGCGAAGTATCCATTCCGGTGATCGCCAGCGGCGGGGCGGGCACTCCGGAGCACTTCGCCGAGGCCCTGGACGCCGGCGCCGATGCGGTCCTGGCCGCCTCCGTATTCCACTTCGGCACCCTGACCATCGCCCAGGTCAAAGAGTCGATCCGCGCGCACGGCCACCCCGTGCGGTGACGGTGAGCCTCGGCGGTCAGGCAAGATTGACACCATGACTGCCTTCGCTCAGACCGAGCGCGACCAGCTCTGCGACGAGTTCCTCGTCGTGGGCCCCGATGCCCCGACGTTGTGCGAGGGCTGGACCACCTCGCACCTGGCAACACACCTGGTGGTCCGCGACGGTCGCCCAGACCTCATCGTCGGCCCGATGCTGCCCATCGTCGGGGGCTACGCCAAGAATGCCGTGCGCGCCATCCGCAAGCAGCCGTGGCCCGACCTGGTCGAGGCCGTGCGCACGGGCCCGCCGATCTATTCGCCGACCGCGCTCGGCCCGATCGACGAACTCGTCAACCTGATCGAGTTCTTCATCCACCACGAGGACGTGCGCCGCGCCGCGCCGCAGTGGGAGCCGCGCGAGCTGCCGCGCGCCGAAGAGCAGGCCATTTGGACGGCTCTGACCCGCGCCTCCCGCCTGATGTTCCGGCGCAGCCGGGTCGGGGTGGAATTGATCAGCCCGTACGGCCGCAATCGCGCCAAGCCGGTGACTCCGCAGGGGGATGTCGCGCTCGACGGGCTGCCCTCGGAACTGGTGCTCGCGGCATACGGTCGTCGGGCCCACGCCCGCATCGAGGAGGTCGGCTCGGCCGACGCTATCTCGGCCTTGTGGGCGAGCAAGCTCGGGCTCGCTTGACCGGCACCTTCCGCCGGGCCGCCGAGGTTGTCGCGCTCGGCGTCCGCGCCCAGCCGCGGCTGTTCACTCTGGCCGTTGCTGGCAGCGCGCTGTATGGCGTGATGACCGCCGCGACCGCGTGGGCGGTCGGCTGGATCACCCGCACTCAGGTCACGCCCGCAATCGCCGAGCACACGCTGACCCCTCGTCGGGCGGCCGTGATCGGCGGCACCATCCTGGCGGTCGTCATCCTGACGACCGTCGGTGTGCTGCTGCGCCGGATCGCGGGCGGGTTCACGATGTTCAACGTCGCCGCGCACTATCGCGGCAAGGTGACCCGCCAATACCTTCGGCTGCCGCTGTCATGGCACCACCGGCACCCGTCGGGGCAACTGCTGTCCAACGCCAACGCTGACGTGGAGGCGGCGTGGGGCATTTTCATGCCCTTGCCGATGGCCCTCGGCGTGATCGTGATGCTCTTGACGGGCGCCGTGCAGATGTTCCTCGTCGATCCGGTCCTGGCCCTGATCGGGCTGGTGATCTTCCCGCTGCTCTTCGTCGCCAACGCGATCTTCCAGCGCCGGATGAGCGCGCGCGTGACGCGGGCCCAACAACTGCGGGCGGACGTGGCGGAAGTCGCGCACGAGAGCGTCGAAGGCGCCCTGTTGGTCAAGGTCATGGGCCGGGAGAACCTGGAAGCCGCGCGATTCGCTGATGTCAGTCACCGGCTCCGTGACGCGGGCATCGCGGTCGGCCGCACCCGCGGCGCCTTCGACCCGATCATCGAAGCGATCCCCACGCTCGGGATCCTGGCTGTCCTCGCCGTGGGTGCCCACCGCGCCGTGAGCGGTGCCGCCGACACCGCGGACGTGGTCCAGATCGCCTACCTCATCTCGGTCCTGGCGTTCCCCGTGCGCGCCCTTGGCTGGGTTCTCGGCGAGATTCCTCGAACTCTCGTCGGCTGGGATCGGGTCGCCGCGGTCCTGTCCGCCGAAGGTGCGATGGAGTATGGCGCACACGCCCCGACATCCCCGGCCGACGGCGGTGCCGAAGTCACCTTCGAGCACGTGGGCTACGACTATGCGCTCGACGAGGACGATCTGGCGACCAGCGCCGCGGGACCGCCGAGCGCCCTGCGCGACGTGAACTTCACGATCCCGGCGGGCTCGACGGTCGCCGTCGTCGGGGCCACTGGATCCGGCAAGTCGACACTGGCCTCGCTCGTCGTGCGACTGGTCGACCCGACCCGAGGCCGCGTCCGTCTCGACGGCCGCGACCTGCGCTCCCTGGCGCCCGGCGTCTTGGCCGCACAGGCGGCCCTCGTCCCGCAATCCACCTTCGTCTTCGACGACTCCGTCCGCGGCAACGTCACGCTCGGCGCCCGACTCCCCGACGCCGACGTCTGGGCCGCCCTGGGCATCGCCCAGGCTGACGGCTTCGTCGCCGCGTTGCCGGACGGGCTCGACAGCCGAGTAGGGGAGCGCGGCACCAGTCTGAGCGGCGGCCAACGGCAGCGGCTCGCGCTGGCCCGGGCCCTGGTGCGGCGCCCTCGGCTGCTGGTCCTTGACGACGCAACCAGTGCGGTCGACCCGAGCATCGAACAAGCGATCCTGACCGAGCTGGGGGTGGGGTCCGGCGGCATGACGCTCTTGGTCGTGGCCTACCGGATGTCCACGATCGCCCTCGCCGACGAGGTTATCTATCTCGAATCCGGGCGCCTGAGTGACCAAGGCACCCACGAGGACCTCATGGACCGGAGCCCGGGCTACCGGCGGCTGGTCACGGCATACGCCAAGGACGCCGCGCGACGCGCCGGTGACTCGGCGGACGAGACAACCCCGGGCGATCGCGACGCGGTCGAGGCGATCGGCGGACGGGCGTGACCACCACACCAGCGACGCCCGCCGCGCCGACCCCGACCGCCCGGCCCCTGAATACCTGGGGAATCGTGCGCCGCGGCCTGCAACTCTCCCCGGAACTCGCCCGCGGGTTATGGCTGACCCTGACGTTGGCGGTCCTGGCCACCGCCGGGCGCGTCATCATCCCGATCGTGGTCCAGCGCGTCACCGATCACGGGCTGCTCGCCCCCGGCGGAATCGACACCGGCGTCGTCACGAAGGCCATCGGCTTCGCCCTCGCCGCACTGGTGGTCACGTCAAGCGCGACCTACCTGCTCAATGTGCGCCTGTTCCGTGCCGCGGAGTCGGGCCTGGCCACCCTGCGCATCACGGCCTTCCGGCACCTGCACGACCTGTCGATGCTGACTCAGAGTTCGCAACGTCGCGGCTCGATGGTCTCGCGCGTCACCTCCGACGTCGACACCATCAGCCAGTTCGTGCAATTCGGCGGCATCATCTTGTTGGTCTCCCTCGGCCAGATCCTGCTGGCGACCGCGCTGATGGCGCACTACAGCCCAATCCTCGCGGCCGTGACCTGGGGATGCTTCGTCCCGCTGCTCATCGTCGTGCGCCGATTGCAGCGCTCGCTCGGCTTCGCCTACGGCCAAGTGCGCGAACGCGTCGGTGACCTGCTGGCTGCGGTCTCCGAGAGCGTCGTCGGGGCCGCGACGATCCGCAGCTTCGGGGTGGAGGATCGCACCGCCGAGCGGATCGGGGTCGCGATCGAGGAGCACCGACAGGCCGCCACCAAGGCGCACATTCGCTCCTCCATCGCCTTCTCGGCCGGGCAGTTTGTCGCCGGAGTCACCCTGGCCGTCGTCCTCGTCGTCGGCACCGCGCTGGCGGCCGGCGGCCGGATGACGCTGGGGGAGTTGCTGGCCTTCCTGTTCCTGGTCGGCCTGTTCACCCAGCCCGTGCAGATGGCGACGGAGAACCTCAACGAACTCCAGAATGCCGTCGCCGGGTGGCGCCGCGTCATCGAGATCGTCGACACCCCTGCCGATGTCGCCGACCCCGGCGACGACGGGATCGACTTGCCGCGTGGCCCGGTGACCGTCGACTTCGACCACGTCGACTTTGCCTATCCCGAGGGCGACCTCGTCCTGCGCGACGTCTCCACGCACATCGCCCCTGGCCGGCGAATCGCCATCGTTGGGGAGACGGGATCGGGCAAGTCGACTTTCGCCAAGCTCCTGACCCGCCTGATGGATCCGACCTCCGGCGTCGTGCGCCTCGACGGCCACGACCTGCGGACGGTGCGGTTCTCCTCACTGCGCGAGCGCGTGGTCCTGGTGCCGCAGGAGGGCTTTCTCTTCGACGCGACGGTCGCCGACAACATCCGGTTCGGCGCCCCGGCGGGTCGCGCCGAGGTCGCCAGCGCCCTACGCGAACTCGGCCTTGCCGAGTGGGCGGCCAGTCTGCCTCAGGGACTGGAGACCCAGGTGGGCCAGCGTGGGGAGTCGTTGTCCGCCGGGGAACGCCAACTCGTCGCGCTCGCGCGGGCCTACCTCTCCGATCCCGACCTCCTCGTCCTCGACGAGGCCACCTCGGCGGTCGATCCGGCCACGGAGGTCCGCATCCAGCACGCTCTCGATTCGTTGGCCCGCGGCCGGACCTCGATCGCGATCGCCCACCGGATCTCCACGGCTCAGGCCGCCGACGAAGTCATCGTGGTCGCCGACGGCCGCATTGCGCAGCGGGGCCCCCACCGCGAACTCGTCACCCAATCCGGACCGTATGCCGCGCTGCACGCCTCGTGGGTCGCCAACCAGAGCGTCGCCGACGCATGACCGCGCCTTGGCACAATGACGGGGTGTCCCCAACGCCCGCGTCCGGCCTTGACCCCGCCATCGCTGCCCGATTGAAGCGCGACGATCACGGCCTGGTCGCGGCGATCATCCAGCAACACGACAGCGGCGATGTGCTGATGCTGGGCTGGATGGACGACGAGGCCCTCCACCGCACGCTGACGAGCGGTCGGGTCACCTTCTGGTCCCGCAGCCGGGGCGAGTATTGGCGCAAAGGCGACACCTCCGGACACATCCAGCGGGTCATCTCCGTTGCGCTCGACTGCGACGGTGACGCTGTCCTGGTTCGGGTCGACCAGACCGGGGCCGCCTGCCACACCGGCACGCGGACCTGCTTCGACGACCGTGACCTCGGCGCAGTAGCCGCCCGATGACCCGCTGGGCCAGGCCGCGGGTCGTCATCCCGGTCGCCCTGCTTGCGGCCGGATTGGCCGTCATCTCCGGCCGCCGGATCTGGTTGACCGGACGCGTCGATGATGCCGCGCTCGGCGCGAGCACCGTCTCGGCGACCGGCACCCAGGCCGTGCCGGGCCTCGTCGCCCTCGCCCTCGTCCTGGCCGCGGGCACCCTGGCCGCGGCCACCGCCGCCCCCGTAGTCCGACGCATCACCTTGATCACCGCAACGCTCGCCGCCGGTGCCCTCGCCGCCCTCAGCGCCCGGGCCATGACCAATGCCGACAGCATCGTCGGATCGGTGGCGGCCCAGCAATCCGGTCGCTCCGGCAGCATCCCGGTGGCGGCCGAGGCCAACGCCTGGCCCGCGGCAGTCCTGGTGGCGATGGTCCTGACCGGGCTCGTCCTCGTGGCTGCGCTCGCGAGCGCCGGATCCTGGCGCGGACTCTCCGAGCGCTATGACGCCCCGGGGGAGTCCGACGCCGCCGGTGGCCGGGGCGAACGCGTGCTCCGCACCTGGGATCGGCTCGACCGCGGTGACGACCCCACGCTCGACGAGACCGCCCCCTGACCGACATCTCGGCATACGTCTGCCAGAATCGACCCCAATGTCATCCCGAGAAGGAGTTCGCACCATGCACGCGGAAAACCACGAAGGCCATGGCAATAGCGTCGCCGCCTGGGTGAGTGTCGTCGTCATGCTCGTCGGCTTCCTGACCGGCGCACTCGGCGTCCTCAAGGCGAGCGTCGCCGTGACCGTGGTCGGTGCGGTCATCGTCCTGATCGGTGCCGTGCTGTGGCCCCTGCTCGCCAAGATGGGCTATGGCGACAAGAACCCGCCGCGCCCCATCGTCTACACCAACTGACGTCTCACCCGCCTGCAGCGCGCTCAGCCTTGTCGTGAGCGCGGGATAGCCTTCCACTCATGCCCGAATCCGCCACGTCCGCGACCGTGCTGGACGCCCTCATCGAGGGCGTTCGAGCCGACCTCGCCGAGCGTATGGCGCGTGCCTCCCTTGCCGAGGTCGCCGCGGCGGCCCGCGACGCCGCGCCCGCCCGCCCCGTCCTTGAGCGACTGCGGGGCCCCCGTCTTGGCGTGATTGCCGAGGTCAAGCGTTCGAGCCCGAGCAAGGGCGCCCTCGCGCCGATCGCCGACCCGGCCGCGCTGGCCGCGACCTATGCGGACGGTGGCGCCGCCGCCATTTCCGTCCTGACCGAGCAGCGCCGCTTCGGCGGCAGCCTGGCCGACCTCGACGCCGTGCGCGCGGCGGTCGACATCCCCGTCCTGCGCAAGGACTTCATGATCGACGAATACCAATTCCACGAGGCCCGCGCCCACGGGGCCGATCTCGTGCTGCTCATCGTCGCCGCGCTCACCGATGGGGAGTTGCGCCGCTTCCACGACCTCGCCGGTGAGCTCGGCATGACCGCCCTGGTCGAGGTTCACGACGAGGCCGAGATCGAGCGCGCGCTCGCCGTCGACCCCCAGGTGCTGGGCGTCAACGCCCGGAATCTGAAGACCCTCGACGTCGATCCCGATGCCTTCGCCCGCCTGGTCCCGGCGCTCCCGGACGGCGTCGTGGCGGTGGCCGAGAGCGGCATCGGCGGGCTTTCCGATGCGCAGCGGTATGCCGCGGAGGGCGCCACCGCCGTTCTGGTCGGCGAGGCGCTGGTCACCACGGGCGACCCGGCTTCCGCGGTGGCCGAGCTGGCGGGGGTCCCGGCTCCCGGACGAGCGGGAGGGACGCGATGACGACCGGTCGGTTCGGCATGTTCGGGGGCCGTTATGTCCCCGAACCCCTCGTGCCTGCCCTGGAGCAACTCGACGAGGTCCGCCAAAAGGCCGCCGTCGACCCGGAGTTCCTCGCCGAGCTCGAGCGGCTGCATCGCACCTACACCGGCCGCCCGAGCATCATCACCGAGGTGCCGCGCTTCGCGGCGCACGCCGGTGGCGGCCGGGTCGTCCTCAAGCGCGAAGATCTCAATCACACCGGCTCGCACAAGATCAATAACGTCCTGGCCCAGGCCCTGCTGACCAAGCGGATGGGCAAGCGCCGCATCATCGCCGAGACCGGTGCGGGCCAGCACGGCGTGGCCACGGCCACCGCCGCGGCCCTGATGGGGCTGGATTGCACGATCTACATGGGCAAGGTCGATACCGAACGGCAGGCCCTCAATGTCGCGCGCATGAAGATTCTCGGTGCCGAGGTCGTCGCGGTCGAGCACGGCAGCCAAACCCTCAAGGACGCCATCAACGAGGCGCTGCGCGATTGGGTGACCAATGTCGACGACACGCATTACGCCATCGGCACCGTCACTGGGCCCTATCCGTTCCCGGAGATGGTCCGCGACTTCCACAAGATCATCGGCATCGAGGCCCGCGAGCAGATTCTCGACCTCACCGGGCGCCTGCCCGATGCCGTCATCGCCTGCGTCGGCGGCGGCTCCAACGCCATGGGCATCTTCCACCGATTCATCGAGGACGCCGATGTGCGGCTGATCGGGGTCGAGGCCGGTGGCGAGGGCATTGAATCCGGTCGGCATGCGGCGCGGTTCGCCGTCGCCCAGCCGGGTGTGCTCCACGGCGCGATGAGCTACCTGATGCAGGACGAGGACGGCCAAACCCTCGAATCGCATTCCGTCAGTGCGGGATTGGACTATCCCAGCGTCGGTCCGGAGCACTCCTACCTGCGCGACGTCGGGCGGGCCGAATACCGCCATGCCACCGACGAGCAGACGATGGAGGCGTTCCGCCTGCTCTGCCGAACCGAGGGAATCATCCCGGCGCTGGAGTCCGCGCACGCCCTGGCGGGTGCCATCGAGGTGGGCCGCGAACTCGGGCCGGACGCGCTCCTGCTGATCAACCTGTCCGGCCGCGGTGACAAGGACATGCATACGGCCGCCTCCTGGTTCGGCTTGATCGAGGAGACCTCATGAGCGTCGGCACCGCGCAGGTCCTGGAGCGTTGCCGGGCCGAGGGCCGCGCCGCCCTGATCGGCTACCTCCCCGTCGGTTTTCCCGATCTCGAGACCAGCATCGCGGCGATGGTGACCCTCGTGGAGAACGGTTGCGACATCGTCGAGGTCGGCCTGCCCTATAGCGATCCGGTCATCGACGGGCCGGCCAATCAGCGGGCCGTGGCACAGGCCCTCGCCGGCGGCACCCGGGTCGCCGACGTCTTCGACGCCACCCGCGCCGTGCGGGCGGCCGGGGCGCCCCCGATGGTGATGACCTACTGGAATCTCGTCCTGCGCCGCGGCATCGACCGCTTCGCCGACGAGCTCCGGGACGCCGGGGGAGCGGGCCTGATCACGCCCGACCTCATCCCGGACGAGGCCGCCGACTGGATGTCCGCAAGCGAGCGGACCGGCCTGGACCGGGTATTCCTGGTGGCCCCCAGTTCCACCCCGGAGCGCCTGGCCCGGGTCACCGAGGCGTGCCGAGGATTTGTGTATGCCGCGGCCGTCATGGGCGTCACCGGCGTGCGCTCGTCGGTGGGCGCCGCCGCCGAAGACCTCGTGTCCCGCACCCGCGCGGTCACCGACCTACCGGTCTGTGTCGGACTCGGCGTCAGCACCGGGGCCCAGGCCGCCCAGGTGGGCGCCTTCGCCGACGGGGTGATCGTCGGATCCGCCCTGGTCTCGACCTTCTTCGACGTGACCCCGCGCGAGGGCCTCGACAAACTCGGGGCACTGACCCGCGAACTGGCCGCTGGCGTTGCGGAAGGACGCGCACGGTGACCCCGGAGACACCGGCACCGGAGGCGAGTGCCCCCGCGGCGCCGCCCCCGCCCGTGCCGCCCAGTTATCCCTTCCGATCCGGGGGGGCGGGGCGCGGCCTACCGGCAGTGGAGACCACCGAGACGTCGACCACCCGGGCGACCGCGCGGCATACGGATGAGGGGGACCAGGCGGTTGCGGCCGCGACCGACGTGCCGCAGACGCGAGCGGGCCGCCATGCCGCGGCCCGACGCACGCGGCGGCGATCACAACGACCGCTCGTCATCGGCGGGATCGTCGCTGTCGTCGCGATTGCCGGCCTTGCCTGGGCCCTGATCGCCCGATCCGGCGGGTCCGATCTGCCCCCCGGCGTCGCGGCCATGGGCGACACGCTGACTCGCGGCACGGCGAAGGCCGGGGTGAAGGTGCTCGACATCTATGAGGACTTCCAGTGCCCCGAGTGCGGACAGTTCGAGACCTTGCACGGGCCGAGCGTCCGGGTCCTGGCCGAGTCCGGCGACCTCTTGGTCAACTACCACCTGCGCTCCGGCCTGGACAAGGACCATCAGGGCGATAACTCCGCGCGTGCCGCCGAGGCCGCCGTCTGCGCCGCCTCGGTCGGGCAGTTCGGCGAGTTCCACGACCAACTCGTCGCCAACCAGCCGCCGAGCGTGGGCGCCGGCTGGACCGATGAGCAGTTGAGCCAGTTCGCCAAGGACGCGGGCATCACCGGGGCCCAGCACCAGACGTGGCAGAAGTGCGTCGACGACGGGAAGTTCGCCGACTATGTGGCCTCCGTCGAGGCGGGCGCGGTCAAGGCCGGGATCACGGCCGACCCGGCCATCCTGCGCGACGGCCAGCCCTTCACGATCGCCGGCCTGGACGCCGCGAGCTTCGCGAAAGCTGTGACCGGAAAGTGAGCGACCTGGACCTGCGCGCAGCGTCGGACGCGGCGGCCCCGCCGATCCCGGAACGCAAGCGCCGCCTTCTTTTCGGCGAGATGCTGATCTTTGCGGTGCTGAGCCTGATCGCGTCGTTCGTCCTGTCCTATGACGCGATCGTGCTGGCGCGGAACCCGGACGCCATCCTCAGTTGCTCGATCAACGCCATCCTCGACTGCGCCAAGGTCGGCTCGACGTGGCAGGCCAATATCTTCGGTTTCCCGAACGCCTTCCTCGGCCTGATCAGCGAGCCCGTCGTCATGACCATCGCTGTCGCGTCCCTGGCCGGCGTGCGCTTCCCGCGCTGGTTCATGTTCGTTGGCAACGTCTGCTACCTGCTCGGGGTGATCTTCGCCTACTGGCTGCTCTACCAGTCCACCTTCAACATCGGCGCCCTGTGCCCCTGGTGCCTGCTGGTCACGTTGTCGACGACATTTGTGTTCACGTCGATGACCCAGTGGAACATTCTCGAAGGCAATCTGTACCTCCCGCCGAAGGCGCAGGCCACGGCGCGGCGCCTCGTTGAGCATGGCTGGTTCACCGTCGGGCTCATCTCGTGGGTGACAATCGTTGTCATCATCGAACTGCTCAAGTGGGGAAACCGCTTCATCTGACGCGCCGCACGGCATACCGAA
Source organism: Nostocoides jenkinsii Ben 74 (assembly GCF_001046875.1). Classification (GTDB taxonomy): domain Bacteria; phylum Actinomycetota; class Actinomycetes; order Actinomycetales; family Dermatophilaceae; genus Nostocoides_A; species Nostocoides_A jenkinsii. The sequence continues at coordinate 1,086,401 of NZ_HF571038.1, read as the reverse complement.
CAACCGCACAAAGCCGATCAACCGCACGAAGCCGATCAACAGCACAAAGGAAGACCACCCGCACATGGCCAAGCAACCCAGCACCAACCGCGCGAATCGTGGCTCCTCTGCGCCGCAGGACCGCGCCGCGAAGATCCAGGCGGTCCAAAAGGCCACCAGCACCGGCGGTGCCAACAAAATCGTGATCGCCGGGATCGTGGCCATCCTCGCCATCGTGTTTGCGGTGGGCGGCGTCATCTGGAATCAGAAGTCCAACGAGAGCGATGTCGCCGCAGGTGGCAACTCCGTCCCCGCGGGAGCGTCGGTCGACGGTGGCCTGGTGACCAACGCCTCAGTGAAGCTCGTCGACGGCGCGCCGACTCTGGCGCTCTACGAGGACTTCCAGTGTCCCAACTGCAAGGCCTTCGAGGGGGCCTTCGGCTCGGCGATCAAGGAGATCGCCGACTCCGGCAAGGCCAAGGTGAGCTATCACATCCTCAACTTTCTCGACGAGCGCGGGACAAACCAGTCGACCATGGTCGCCAACGGCGCGTTCTGTGCGCTCGACCAGGGCAAGTTCATGGAGTTCCACAACGCGGCCTACGCCGGGCAGTACCCAGAGGGCGACAAGGTCACGCTCGACCAGGTGTCGACCTTCGCCACGGCCGCTGGCTTGTCCGGCGATGCGCTCAAGACGTGGCAGACCTGCGTCAAGGTGGGCAAGTACACCAACTTCATCAAGGACACCAATACGGCGGCCTTCAAGATCGCGAACTTCAAGGGCACCCCGACGGTGATCCTGAACGGTGAGATGCTCACGCTCAGCACCCCGGAGGCGCTGACCAAGGCCGTCACCGACGCCGCCAAGGGCTGATCGCGTGATGCTGCCGGCGGCGCTGCCGAGTCCCACGGTCGGGGCGATCCACCTCGGACCCCTGGCCATCCGCGGCTACGCCCTCTCGATCCTCGCCGGGATCGTAGTGGCGGTGTGGCTGACCGGCCGCCGGCTGGAGCATCGCGGGTCCGAACGCACCGCGGCGCTCGACATCTCGACCTGGGCGGTTCCGTTCGGCATCGTCGGCGGCCGGATGTATCACGTCGTCACCTCGCCGGAGGCCTACTTCGGCGAGGGTGGCCACCCGATCGACGCCCTCAAGATTTGGCAGGGTGGGCTCGGCATCTGGGGCGCCATCGCCGTCGGTGCCCTCGGCGCGGCGATCGGCGCCCGCCGGGCGGGCGTGCGCTTCGCCGACCTCGCCGACGCCGCGGCCCCGGGGGTGCTCCTTGCCCAAGCGCTCGGCCGGTGGGGCAACTGGTTCAACAACGAGCTCTACGGTGGGCCGACCGACCTTCCCTGGGGCTTGACGATCCACAAGTGGGACTTGGAGGCAGGCCGCGCGGTCACCGATGCTCAGGGACATGCCGTGGTCCTCGGCACCTTCCAGCCGGTCTTCTTGTACGAGTCGTTCTTCTGCGTCCTGCTGGCGATCGCCCTGATTTATGTCGACGGTCGGCGGCCGTTGGCCCGAGGCCAGCTCTTCGCGCTGTATGTCGCCGGCTATCCCATCGGCAGGCTAGTCCTGGAGAAGATGCGCACCGACGAAGCGACGATGATTCTGGGTCAACGCCTCAACGTCTGGACGTGTCTCCTCGTCTTCGCCCTCGGCATTGTGTTCTTTGTCCTAGCGGGCCGACGGGCTCGTTCAAAATCGCCCGACGTATCACAGAGTGAGACAGTTCCGCTCACATCGTAGGACGCGGGTCTGATATCTTTCGGCCGGTGGCCATCGCCGTCCACCACCCCTCGGCGCGGCCGAGGTGACCTTGACTTAGGGCTCTTCGGCCCCCGCACTCAGGACGGTGACGACATGACTCGCCTGCCCTTCAGCGCCCTTCCCCCAGATTCGGGCCTCTATCGGGGTGCCAACGAGCACGATGCGTGTGGCGTGGCCATGGTGGCCACCTTGCGTGGCACGGCCGGGCACGACATCGTGCGGCACGCGTTGACCGCCCTGACCAATCTGGACCACCGCGGCGCGACCGGCGCCGACCCGTTGGTGGGCGATGGGGCCGGCATCCTGACGCAGGTCCCCGACGCCTTCCTTCGCGGCGTCGTGCCGTTCACCCTGCCCGCTCGTGGCTCGTATGCCGTGGGCATGGTCTTTCTTCCCATCGACCTCGACGAGCGCGCCCGGGCCATGGCCCGCATCGAAGACCTCGCCGTCGAGGAGGGCCTGGAGGTTTTCGGCTGGCGTGATGTGCCGCACCTGCCCGAGCTCGTCGGCGCCGCGGCCCGCGACTGTATGCCGCACTTCGCCCAGCTCTTCGTCGGCGCGAGCAATGGCGCGATGCGCGGCATACACCTGGATCGTCGTGCCTATTGCCTGCGCAAGCGCGCCGAGCGCGAACTCGACATCTATGTCGCCTCGCTGTCGGCCCGCACCGTGGTCTACAAGGGCATGCTCACCACCGGACAGTTGGAGCCGTTCTTCCCGGACCTGTCCGACGAGCGGTTCGCCACCGAACTCGCCCTGGTCCACTCCCGGTTCTCGACCAACACCTTCCCGTCGTGGCCGCTCTCACACCCCTACCGGCTGATTGCGCACAACGGCGAGATCAACACGGTCAAGGGCAACCGCAACTGGATGGCGGCGCGCGAATCCCAGCTTCAGTCCGACCTGATCCCCGGCGATCTCGAACGGTTGTTCCCGATCTGCCCGCCCGGCCAGTCGGACTCGGCATCCTTCGATGAGGTGCTCGAACTCCTGCATCTCGGCGGACGCTCCCTGCCGCACGCCGTCCTGATGATGATCCCGGAGGCGTGGGAGAACCACGAGGAGATGGACCCCGATCGTCGGGCGTTCTATGAGTTCCACTCCTTGACGATGGAGCCGTGGGACGGCCCCGCGTGCATCACCTTCACCGACGGCACTCTCATCGGGGCGGTCCTGGACCGCAACGGCCTGCGTCCGGGGCGCTACTGGATCACCGAGGACGGCCTGGTCGTCCTCGCCTCCGAGGCCGGCGTCCTCGACCTGGCCCCGGAGACCGTCGTGCGCAAGGGTCGCCTGCAGCCGGGCCGGATGTTCCTGGTCGACACCGCGCAGGGGCGCATCATCGAGGACGAAGAGGTCAAGTCGGCGCTGGCCACGCAGCTTCCCTACGCCGACTGGCTTCACGCGGGTCTGATCGAACTGGGCGAACTCCCCGAACGCGAGCACATCGTGCATACGGCCAAGTCCGTGGCCCGGCGCCAGCAGACGTTCGGCTACACCCAGGAGGAATTGCGGATCATCCTGGCGCCGATGGCTCGCACCGGCATCGAGGCATTGGGATCCATGGGGACCGACTCCCCGATCGCGGTGCTGTCGAGCAAGCCGCGGCTGCTCTTCGACTACTTCACCCAACAGTTCGCCCAGGTGACCAACCCGCCACTGGATGCCATCCGCGAGGAACTGGTCACCTCCCTCGGCGTCGCCGTCGGTCCGGAGGGCAACCTGCTCACGGCAACCCCGGCGCACGCCCGCCAACTCGTCCTGCCGTTCCCGGTGATCGACAACGACGAACTCGCCAAGATCATCCGGATCAACGCCGACGGCGACCTGCCCGGCTACGCCACGGCCGTGATCAAGGGTCTGTATGACGTGCACGGCGGTGCGGAGGCGCTCCAGGCGCGGCTGGCGGAGATCTTCGCGGAGGTGTCCGCGGCCATCGCCGGCGGGGCACGGTTCGTCGTGCTGTCCGACCGCGACAGCAACCGCGACCTGGCGCCGATCCCGTCGCTTCTCCTGTGTTCGGCCGTTCATCACCACCTGATTCGGGAGAAGACCCGCACCCAGGTCGGCCTCGTGATCGAGACCGGCGACGTGCGGGAAGTCCACCACGTGGCGTTGCTCATCGGGTATGGCGCGGCGGCCGTCAACCCCTACCTCGCGATGGAATCTGTCGAGGATCTGGTGCGCTCCGGCGCACTGACCGGAGTGACGGGCGAGAAGGCCGTCAAGAACCTCATCAAGGCCCTCGGCAAGGGCGTCTTGAAGGTCATGTCCAAGATGGGCATCTCCACGGTCGCCTCCTATCGCGGCGCCCAGGTGTTCGAGGCGATCGGGCTGTCGCAGGAACTCGTCGACGCCTACTTCACGGGGACGGTTTCCCAGCTCGGTGGGGTGGGTCTCGAGGTGATCGCCGCGGAGTGCGCGGCGCGGCATGCCGCGGCCTACCCGACGGACGGCGTGCGTCTGCCGCATCGCCGCCTCGAGGTCGGCGGCGAATACCAGTGGCGGCGCGAAGGCGAGCCCCATCTGTTCGACCCCGAGACGGTCTTCCGGCTCCAGCACTCCACGCGCCAGCGGCGCTACGACATCTTCAAGCAGTACACCGCGCGGATCGACGATCAGGCGCAGCGGTTGATGACCCTGCGCGGGTTGTTCGCCTTCAAGGAGGGGTTGCGGCCACCGGTGCCGATCGAGGAGGTCGAGCCGGTCACCGAGATCGTCAAGCGGTTCAACACCGGGGCCATGAGCTACGGCTCGATCAGCCTCGAAGCGCACCAGACGTTGGCCATTGCGATGAACCGACTCGGCGGCCGCTCCAACACCGGCGAGGGCGGCGAGGACCTGGATCGGTTGCTCGACCCGGAGCGCCGCTCGGCGATCAAGCAGGTGGCCTCCGGCCGGTTCGGTGTCACCTCGGCCTATCTGACTCACGCCAACGACATCCAGATCAAGATGGCCCAGGGCGCCAAGCCCGGTGAAGGCGGGCAGTTGCCCGGCCACAAGGTCTATCCGTGGGTGGCCAAGACGCGGCACTCGACCCCTGGGGTCGGCCTGATCTCACCCCCACCGCACCACGACATCTACTCGATCGAGGACTTGGCTCAACTGATCCACGACCTCAAGAACGCCAACCCCGAGGCGCGCATCCACGTCAAGCTCGTCGCCGAGGTCGGTGTCGGCACGGTCGCGGCGGGCGTCTCCAAGGCGCACTCGGATGTCGTGCTCATCTCCGGACACGACGGTGGCACGGGCGCGTCGCCGCTGACCTCGCTCAAGCACGCGGGTGGGCCGTGGGAACTCGGCTTGGCCGAGACGCAGCAGACCCTGGTGCTCAACGGCCTGCGCGACCGGATCGTGGTCCAGGTTGACGGCCAGCTCAAGACCGGCCGCGACGTCGTGATCGCGGCGCTCCTGGGCGCCGAGGAGTTCGGCTTCGCGACCGCCCCGCTCGTCGTCAGCGGCTGCATCATGATGCGTGTCTGCCACCTCGACACTTGCCCGGTCGGCGTTGCCACGCAAAACCCCGAGCTGCGCGCCCGGTTCACCGGCAAGCCGGAGTTCGTCGAGACCTTCTTCGAGTACATCGCGGAGGAGGTTCGCGAACACCTCGCCGCGCTGGGCTTCCGCTCGATCGCCGAGGCCATCGGCGAGGTCGCCACCATCGACACCTCGGCGGCCGTGGACCACTGGAAGGCCAACGGCCTCGACCTGGCGCCGCTGCTGCAGGAGGCGATCCCCGCCGAGGGCACGACGCGTTACCAGAGCATCAGCCAGGACCACGGACTCGAGAAGGCGCTCGACCACCAGCTCATCGCCCTGGCTCGCCCCGCGCTCGACGACGGGGAACAGGCTCGGGGGACGCTCGCCATACGCAATGTCAACCGGACGGTGGGCACCCTTCTCGGCCACGAGGTGACCCGGCGACACGTCGGCGGGCTGCCCGACGGCAGCATCGACCTGACCCTGACCGGCTCAGCCGGGCAGTCGTTTGGGGCCTTCCTGCCCGCCGGAGTGACGCTGCGGCTCGTCGGCGATGCCAACGACTATGTCGGCAAGGGTCTCTCCGGAGGCCGGCTCATCGTCACCCCCGCCCCGGAGTCGACCTTCGTGGCCGCCGACAATGTGATCGCCGGCAATGTCATCGGCTATGGGGCAACCACCGGCGAGATCTTCCTGCGGGGCACGGCCGGTGAGCGCTTCTGCGTACGCAATTCGGGCGCGACCGCCGTCGTCGAGGGCGTCGGCGATCATGCGTGCGAGTACATGACCGGTGGGACGGTGCTGATCCTCGGCCGGATCGGGCGCAACTTCGCGGCCGGGATGAGCGGCGGCTATGCCTATGTCCTCGACCTGCCCGAACACCGCGTCAACCGCGAACTCGTCGACATCCTGCCCGTCGCGGGAGCGCACGCCGAGGTGGTCGAGTCGCTGCTGCGCCGCCACCACGAGCACACCGGCTCGGCGCTCGCCGCAGCCCTGCTCGCCGATCTGCCGTCGGCACTCGAGCGCTTCCGGCTCGTGCTGCCGCGCGACTACCAACGCGTGCTCGATGTGCGCGCCGCCGCCGAGTCCGAGGGGCTCGACCTGGACGGCGATGTCGTCTGGGACCGAATCATGGAGGCATCTCGTGGCTGACCCACACGGCTTTCTCACCACGCGCGAGCGCGAACTCCCCACGCGCCGGCCGGTTGCCGTCCGGATCAAGGACTGGAAAGAGGTGTATGAGGAGACCGACCTCGCGCAGTTGCGTCGCCAGGCGGGGCGCTGCATGGACTGTGGCATCCCCTTCTGTCACTCCGGCTGCCCACTGGGCAACCTCATCCCGGAGTGGAACGATCTAGCCTGGCGCGGGGACTGGCGTGAGGCCATCGAGCGTCTGCACGCCACCAACAACTTCCCCGAGTTCACCGGGCGGCTGTGCCCGGCGCCGTGCGAGACCGCGTGCGTGCTCGGCATCAACCAGCCGGCCGTGACGATCAAGCAGGTCGAGGTCACGACGATCGAGCAGGCGTGGGCCGCGGGCAATGTCACCCCGCAGCCGCCGGACCGCCTCAGCGGCAAGACGGTGGCCGTCGTCGGGTCCGGCCCGGCCGGGCTCGCCGTCGCCCAGCAGCTGACGCGGGCGGGGCACACGGTGGCGGTCTACGAACGGGCGGACAAGCCCGGCGGGCTGCTGCGCTACGGCATACCGGAGTTCAAGATGGAGAAATCTGTCCTGGATCGGCGCATCGGTCAGATGGAGGCGGAGGGGACGCGCTTCCGCTGCGGCGTCGACGTCGGCGGCAGCGTGACCGGCACGCAACTGCGCGACCGCTACGACGCGGTGGTGCTGGCCATCGGGGCCACGGCGCCCCGCGACCTGCCGGTGCCCGGCCGGGATGCCGGTGGCGTCCTGCAGGCCATGGACTTCCTGCCGCCGGCCAACCGCAGCGCGCTCGGTGAGACGGTCACCGACCAGGTCACCGCCACCGGCAAGGACGTCATCGTGATCGGCGGCGGCGACACCGGCGCGGACTGCATCGGCACCTCGCACCGGCAGGGCGCCAGGTCGGTCACCAGCTTGGAGATCATGCCCCAGCCGGGCGCCGACCGGCCCGGCTCGCAGCCCTGGCCGACCTATCCGATGATCTTCCGCGTCGCGAGCGCCCATGAGGAGGGCGGGGAGCGGTTGTATGCCGTGTCGACGCAGGAGATCCTCAAGGACGCCAACGGCCAAGTCAGCGGCCTGCGGGTCAGTGATGTGCAAATGGGGGAGAAGGGGTTCGAACCCGTCGAGGGCACCGAGCGCATCCTGCCCGCGCAACTGGTCTTGTTGGCCATGGGTTTTCTCGGGCCGCAGCAGGCCGGCCTGGTCGAGCAGCTCGGCGTCGCGCTGGATGCCCGGGGCAATGTCCAGCGGGACGCGAGCTTCATGACGTCGGTGCCGGGTGTCTTCGTCGCGGGCGACGCGGGCCGCGGTCAGTCGCTGATCGTGTGGGCGATCGCCGAGGGCCGGTCCGCCGCCCACGGGGTCGACGCCTTCTTGACCGGTGCCTCGGCCCTGCCGCGCCCGATCAATCCGACCGATCGACCGCTGATGGCCTGACGCGCCGTCTCAAAGGTGTGGCCCACGCCACTCGATTCGGCCGGCACCCATAGAATTGGGTATATGCGTCGCGCCAAGATCGTCTGCACCCTCGGCCCCAGCACCAACTCCCCGGAGCGCCTCCACGACCTCGTCGCGGCAGGCATGGACATCGCCCGGTTGAATCTCTCGCACGGCTCCTATGACGACCACGCCGCGGTCTATTCCGCGGTGCGCCGAGCCTCGGACGTCACCGGCCGCGCCGTCGGGATCCTGGTGGACCTGCAGGGGCCGAAGATCCGCACGACCAGGTTCAGCGGGGGACCCGTGGAACTCGTCAACGGCGACCGCTTCACCATCACCACGCGCGAGGTGGACGGGTCCCAGCATCTTGTCGGCACGACATACAAGGGGTTGGCCGGTGACGTCCACCCCGGCGACACCCTGCTGATCGACGACGGCAAGGTCGAGCTCGTCGCCGTCGAGGTCACCGACACCGATGTCGTCTGCGAGGTCGTCGTCGCCGGCACCGTCTCCAACAACAAGGGCATCAACCTGCCCGGCGTCGCCGTGAGTGTCCCGGCCTTGTCGGAGAAGGACGAGGCGGACCTGCGCTGGGCCCTGCACCTGCGGGCCGACTGGATCGCGCTGTCGTTCGTGCGCAGCGCCGAGGACATTGACCGGGTGCACGAGATCATGGACGAGGAAGGCATTCGCCTGCCGGTCATCGCCAAGATCGAGAAGCCACAGGCGGTCGCCAACCTGGAGGAGATCGTCGAGGCCTTCGACGGCATCATGGTGGCCCGCGGCGACCTCGGCGTCGAGCTGCCGCTGGAGCAGGTGCCGCTGGTGCAAAAGCTCGCCATCGAGATCGCGCGCCGCAACGCCAAGCCGGTCATCGTCGCCACGCAAGTGCTGGAGTCGATGATCGAGAACCCGCGACCCACTCGCGCGGAAGCCTCCGATGCCGCCAATGCGGTGCTCGATGGTGCCGATGCGTTGATGCTGTCGGGGGAGACGTCGATGGGAGCCTTCCCGATCGAGGCCGTCACGACGATGGCGCGCATCATCGAGAACACCGAGGACCAGGGCTTCGACCGGATCGCGCCGCTGACCTACCCGGCCCAGACCGTCTCGGGCGCCATCACCCGCGCGGCGGCCGATATCGGGGAGCGGGTCGGGGCGCACTATCTGGTCACATTCACCACGACCGGCGGCTCGGCGCGGGCGCTTGCCCGGTTGCGGCCGGCCAAGCCCATGTTGGCGTTCACGCCATGGCCCGCAACGCGCTCGCAACTCGCGCTGACCTGGGGCGTGGAGACGTTCCTGGTGCCGAATGTGCGGCATACGGACGACATGGCCGTGCAGGTCGACCAGGCCCTGCTGGACCACGGCCGCTGCCCCGAGGGCGCTCGTGTGGTGATCGCCGCGGGGTCGCCCCCCGGCGTCGCCGGAACGACAAATGCGTTGCGGGTGCACGCGGTTGGCGACGCGGTCGGCCGGACGGGCGCCTTCGGAAGCAACGACGGCTGAGGCGGGCCGCGGCGGACCCGGACGCGGTCCCGCCCGCGCAGCGGGTATGCTGCACCTTGCCCAGCCGGGGTGGTGGAATGGCAGACACGGCGCACTCAAAATGCGTTGCCGCAAGGCGTGCGGGTTCAAGTCCCGCCCTCGGCACACCGATCGACACCCAGGTGGGGGGTCGATTGACGACACTCGGTGAGGATGTTCATGACGAAGTCGGAGACGGCTCCTGGCGGCACCGCGAGCCGGGTCGTGGTCGCCGAGGACGAGGCGCTCATCCGCCTCGACCTCGTCGAACTGCTCGGCGAGGCGGGCTATGACGTGGTCGGCCAGGCCAGCAATGGTGAGCAGGCCGTCGAGTTGACGCTGGATCTGAAGCCCGACCTGGTGATCATGGACGTCAAGATGCCCGTCATGGACGGGTTGTCGGCCGCCGAGGAGATCGGCAAGCAGCGGCTGTGCCCGGTGATCATGCTGACGGCCTTCTCCCAGGCGGAGCTCGTCGAGCGCGCCCGGGACGCCGGGGTGATGGCCTATATCGTCAAGCCGTTCACCGCCGCCGACCTCTCGCCCGCCATCGACATCGCCCTGTCGCGTTGGCGCGAGTTGAAGCTCCTTGAGCAGGAGGTCGCCGATCTCGGCGAAGCGCTGGAGACGCGCAAGGCTGTCGAGCGAGCCAAGGGCGTCCTGATGAAGAAGCTCAAGCTGACCGAATCCGATGCCTTCCGGTGGATCCAGAAGACCGCGATGGACCGACGACTCGGCATGCGCGAGGTGGCCGAAGCCGTCATCGCGGGCATCGACAAGGCCTGAAGCAACCGCCTCACTGATCAGCACTTTCGTCACATCGGTCACGCCCGCCCCACCGCGTCGGAGGGTGAGCGGATTCACCGCCAGACAGCCCTTTCGTCGGTGGCGACGTCTGCTCTAGAGTTCGGTAACCCGGTTCGGGCAGCGGCCCTTCCGGACGACCCGCACCATTCACATCCTCGCGACAGGAGCTTCCCGTGGCGCGCCCGCACCTCAGTGTGACGAAGGCCAAAGCCGTCGATGCCGGCGTCCTCGCGACGCTGTGGATCGAGTCCGCGCTGGTGTCGGGGATGAGTCACGACTTGGCAGCTCGGGCGGCCAATGCGGGCCGGATCCGCGAGGCCCTCGCCCGACCCGGCACGAGCGCGTTGTTGGCCACCCTCGACGGCCGCCCCGTCGGGTTCGTGGTGGTCAACACGCGCAACCAGGGCCTGATCGAGCCCGCCGCCTTAGCGATCGATGAGTTGTATGTCGTATCGGGTGCCCGTCGTCAAGGGGTCGCCGCGGCACTTCTTGGCGGTGTCGCCAAGCTGGCCGAGAGCCAGGGCCATGATGTGATCTTTGCCAACGTCTCGACCACCGACAAGTTGAGCAACCGATTCTTCGCGCGGCTTGGCTTCACCTCGACCGTGACGAGGCGGGCCGTGCCGACGTCGGTTCTGCGCCGCAAACTGGCGGGCTCCGATGCCGCCGCCCGGGATGTCCTGCTCGGAAAGCGCCGGACGCTGCGCGCTCGCGCCGGGATCGACACTGCTCAGGTCGCGCCACGGCTCACCCTGCGCCGTCCCGCCGCGGGTTAGCCGGCCGCCCCGTTCGCACCCGGCGGCAGGTCGCGGATCAAACACGTCAGCCGCGAGGTGCAGCATCGCTTGCCGTCCTCGTCGGTGACGACGATCTCGTAGGACACCATCGTGTTCCCGGCGCTGAGCACGGTCGCGACACCGGTGACCAGGCCGGAGCGGGCCGCCCGATGATGGGTGGCGTTGATCTCGATGCCGACCGCGACGCGCTCCGGGCCGGCGTGCAGGACCGCGCCGAATGAACCCAAGGTCTCGGCCAGGACCACGCTCGCGCCGCCGTGGAGCAGGCCATACGGCTGGGTGTTGCCGGCCACCGGCATGGTGGCGACGATGCGCTCCTTGCTCATCTCCACGAACTCGATCCCCATCCGCTCGATGAGGGTGCCCGCGGCGAGCCCGCGCACCATGGCGAGCTTCTGGTCTTCGGTCAGGGAGTCGAGGCTGTCGGTCATGGGCCATAGGCTGCCATGCGTGAGTCGATTGCTGCTGTTGGACGGTCATTCCCTGGCCTATCGGGCCTTCTTCGCGCTGCCCGCGGAGAACTTCTCGACCAAGACGGGCCAACACACCAATGCGGTCTATGGCTTCACCTCGATGCTCATCAACGTCCTGCGGGACGAGGACCCGACTCATCTCGCGGTGGCCTTCGATGTCTCCCGCGACACCTTTCGTGCCCAGGAGTATGCCGAGTACAAGGCCGGCCGGTCGGCCACCCCGAGCGAGTTCTCCGGCCAATTGCCGCTGCTGCGGGAGGTGCTCGACGCCCTGAAGATCCGCTGGATCGAAGTGCCCGGCTTCGAGGCCGACGACATCATCGCGACCTTGACCACCCAGGCAACCGAGCGGGACATGGAGGTCGTCATCTGCTCGGGCGACCGCGACGCCTTTCAACTCGTCTCGGATCGCGTCACGCTGCTCTATCCCGTCCGTGGCGTGTCGGAGGTATGGCGCATGGACCCGGCCAAGGTGACCGAGAAATACGGCGTTCCCCCGCAGCGCTATAGCGACCTCGCCGCCTTGGTGGGGGAGTCGAGTGACAACTTGCCCGGCATACCGGGGGTGGGTCCGAAAACCGCGGCGAAGTGGATCACGCAATATGACGGGCTGACTGGCATCGTCGCCCACATCGATCAGATCGGCGGCAAGGTCGGCGACGCGCTGCGCGCGCACCTGGATCAGGTGTTGCGCAACCGGCGGCTCAACCAACTCGTGCGCGATCTAGACACGGGTGTCGGCTTGGACGAACTTCAGCGCACCATGTGGGACCGCGAAAAGGTGCACGAGGTCTTCGACGCCCTGGAGTTCCGCGTCCTGCGCGAGCGGCTGTTTACGACCTTCGACACGGCGGCTGTCGAGGCAGACGGCGGTTTCGAGATCGAGTCGACGGTCCTTTCCGGGGATGATGTGCCGGCCTGGTTCGCGGGGCCGGGCCGCGCGGGCCCGGTGGGGGTGCACGTCGTGGGGTCGTGGGCCCGGGGCACTGGTGATGTGGGTGCCTTGGCGCTGGCGCCGACTGAGGGACCGGTGGCGTATGTCGATGTGACGCCGCTCGATCCGGCGGGTGAGGCCGCGCTAGCTGCGTGGTTGGCGGATGAGTCGGCACCCAAGATCCTGCATGACGCCAAGGGGCCGATGCACGCGCTGCGCGCGCGCGGCTGGGAGTTGAAGGGGCTGGACCAGGACACGGCGCTCGCGGCATACCTCGTCAAGCCGGACCAGCGCGACTTCGACCTCGCCGACCTCGTGCTGCGAATGCTCGGGCGCGACCTGCGCGCTGAGTCCGGGGCGCAAGACGGCATGCTCGACTTCGGCGCCGACGACCAGGCCGAGATCGATGCAGCTGCCGTCCGGGCGCGGGCGGTGCTGGATCTCGGCACCGAGCTCGCCGGCCAGGTGGAGGCCGCGGGCGGGACCGAGCTGCTGCAGCAGGTGGAGCTTCCGCTGGTCGGAGTGCTCGCCGAGATGGAGCAGACGGGCATCGCCGTCGACATCGAGCATCTTGAGGGTTTGGAGAAGGACTTCGCCGATGCCGTCGAGCGGGCGCAAGAGGACGCCTATGACGCGATCGGTGGCGAGCAGATCAACCTCGGGTCGCCGAAGCAGTTGCAGGTCGTGCTGTTCGACACGCTCGGGATGCCTAAGACCAAGCGCACCAAAACGGGGTGGACCACGGACGCGGAGGCACTGGCGGACCTCTTTGCCAAGACGGAGCATCCCTTCCTGGAGGCGTTGTTGCGCCACCGGGACGCGACCCGTCTGCGGGTCACCGTCGAGGGCCTGCTGAAGTCGGTGGCGGACGACGGGCGCATCCATACGACCTATGAGCAGACGATCGCGGCGACGGGACGGCTGTCCTCGAAGGACCCCAACCTCCAGAACATCCCGATCCGCACGGACGAGGGGCGCCGCATCCGCGAATCCTTCGTCGTGGGGCCGGGCTACGAGTCGTTGATGTCGGTCGACTACAGCCAGATCGAGATGCGGATCATGGCGCATCTATCCGGTGATGCGGGCCTGATCGAGGCCTTCCGGACCGGCGAAGACTTGCACCGGTTCGTGGGTTCTCGCGTTTTCGGCGTCGAGCCCGCCGACGTGACGCCGGCCATGCGCTCCAAGGTCAAGGCGATGTCCTATGGCCTGGCCTATGGGTTGTCCGCCTTCGGGTTGTCCCGCCAGTTGACGATCCCGGTGGAGGAGGCCCGCGCGTTGATGGACGAATACTTCGCCCGCTTCGGTGGCGTGCGCGACTACTTGCGCGATGTCGTGGCGGACGCTCGGGCCACCGGCTACACCGAGACGATGCTCGGCCGTCGCCGCTACCTGCCCGACCTGACCAGCGACAACCGGCAGCGCCGCGAGATGGCCGAGCGGATGGCCCTGAACGCCCCGATCCAGGGCAGCGCCGCCGACATCATGAAGGTCGCGATGCTCGGCACCCACCGGGCGCTGGCCGAGGCCGGCCTGTCGTCCCGCCTGCTGTTGCAGGTTCACGACGAGCTGGTCATCGAGGTCGCTCCGGGAGAGGCGGATCGGGTCGAGGCGCTGGTTCGCCGCGAGATGGGTGCGGCCGCCGGTGAGATCAGCGTGCCGCTCGACGTCTCGGTCGGGATCGGCCGCTCCTGGCACGACGCCGGTCACTAATCGGTCGGCGATGGGGTGTGGCGCCCACGTAGGGTGAGCGCCATGCCCGCGGACCAGCCCACCATCCTCGCGACCTCCGGCGGCTACCGCTATGGGGAGCGCACCCGGGTCGAGTACGACCACCTCGTGCACCACGCCGTCGCGCTCTCGGGTGTCTCCGGCCGGCGGCCGAAAGTGTGCGTGCTGGGCACGGCCAGCGGCGACCCGCGGTGGTTCGCATCCGAACTGGATGAGGCGGCCCGGATCGCGGGTTTTGAGCAGACGCACCTGCACCTGTTCCCGATGCCGAACCTGGACGACATTGAGGGCCATCTTTCTGCCCAAGACGTCATCTGGGTCAACGGAGGCTCCGTCGCTAACTTGCTCGCCGTCTGGGACGTGCACGACCTGCGCCCGGTCTTTCGACGGGTGTGGGAGCGCGGTGTCGTACTCGCCGGGGTGTCGGCGGGGTCAATCTGCTGGTACCAAGGCGGTTGCACCGACTCCTTCGGGCCGCAACTGCGAGCGGTCACCAACGGCCTGGCGTTGCTGCCCTACGGCAATGGCGTGCACTATGACAGCGAAGCGCGGCGCCGCCCGACCATCCACGCGCTGGTCGCGGACGGCACGTTGGGCGTCACGCACTGCACCGACGACGGTGTCGGCATCGTCTATCACGGCATCCAGGTCGTCGAGGCGGTCACCGAGACCCCCGGCAAGGGCGCGTACGTCGTCGCCCGCCAGCCCGACGGCAGCGTCACCGAGGAGCGGATCGAGCCTCGCCTGCTGGGTTAACACCGCGCCTCGTCCGAACTTGAGCACGCCTTAACGACTTGAGCACGTCCTACAGGACGTGCTCAAGTCGTTAAGGCGTGCTCAAGTTCGGACGAGAGGGTGTGGCTGCGGGGGAGCGCATGCCCCATACGCCCGCGGCGGCGACCACGGCCAGGACAGCGACGGCGCTCCATACGGCTCCGGAGATGGTCCGCGGGGCCACCCAATAGATGAGCGCCGCCAGCACCGCGGCACCGGCCCAGGCGACGAGCCCGAGGACGTGCCGCGCCCGAGCCACATCGACATAGGTGGCCAGCTGGATGACCGCCATCAGACTGCCGGCGACGGCGAAGACGGGCGCATACGACGCGGCCGCGACGTAGTCGTCGCCGGCCAGCACCCGAGTCATCACCGAGCCCAACACGGCCGCCGCCCCGCAGGCCAGGGCGCCGAGGACGGCCACGGCGATCAGGGCGTATGCCCGTGCCTTGGCCACCGAACCCCGCGCCGCCTCGTGCGGGAACACCCACAACGCGATGAAGTTGGTTCCCCAGAAGGTGACGCGGCCGAAGACGGTCAAGAAGGCGTACCAGCCCGACTCCGTGTCGGGCAATACCGCCCGGGCGGCCAGTAGGTCGGCGTTGAGGAGCACGAGCAGCGCCCCGGCTCCCGTGCTGGCCCGCACCATTCCGGCCCAATTCCGCTCCCCGGGAAGGTCCGCCACGCCCGCGACAGTCGGCGCCCCGCGCAACAGCCACGCCCCGAGCACCAGCACCGCCGTGGCGGTGGCGGCCGAGGCGGTGAGCACGAAGGTGGGCCCGCCCCCCCACGCCGCCGCGAGCACGGCCGCCACGACTCGGCTCGCCCCGGACGTCGTCAGCAGCACCCCGAAGGCGACCGTCCGCCCCAGGCCGAGCAACACGCCTAACAGCACCCCCAGGAACGTCTGCGGGATCATCATGACGGCCAGGGCGACGGCGGGCGCGTACGAGGGCAGCCGCAGCACCGACACGATGATTGGCGACGCCGCCAGGATCACCAGCGCGGTCCCCACCGACACGATCAGGGCGCGCCGATAGATCCACCCGCGCGGACGACGCGGTGACATCGCGACCAGCCGGGTCGTCTCGAGTTGGATCGCCGTGTAGGCGACGGTGAAGATCACCGACAGCCCGAGGAGGGCGCCGAGCGCGCCATACTGCTTCGGCCCCAGCGCCCGGGTGAGGATCAGGATGTAGGCGTAGCCGAGGATGCCGGAGGCAAACGTCGCCCCGGCCAGGGCGATGCCCGAACGGGCGAGTTCCCGCGTCCCGTCGCGGGACGTTCCATCCGCCATCACTTTGCTCCCCGAGTTGGTCGGCGTCGATTATGACGCGACGAGGGCGCGGGCCGGGTCAACTACGATGACCTGCCGGAAGATTCGTATGGCGCACCCCGGCGCCGCGCACAAGGAACGAGCCCCCCAATGTCCGAAACCGACGCCTCGCCCACGGCGGTCGGCACCCCCCTCGCTGCGCCGGCCGCACCCCTCCCCTCGGATTCCGTTGTGGTCGAGCGGTTCCTGCGTGCGTTCCGGGCGGTCGCCGCCCTGTTGACTGTGGCGAGCGCCGTCGTCTGGCTGCGCCCGATCAATGTCCCCGGCCAAAACTTCCAGCCGTTCGGCTGCGGCAGCGCCGCGGCACCCGCCTCCGACGACCTGGCCCGCCTCGTCTGCGACGGGTCGGTCGGCCGGTTCCGGGGCATCGCCCTTGGGCTGATCGTGGCGGCCCTGCTCGTGCTGGTCGTGGGGGAGATGCTGGCCAAACCACTGGGCCGCCGGCGTCCCCTCGTCATGTGGGCCCTGCTCCCGGCCATCGGTGGCTTCACGTATGCCGTGACGAAACTCCTGCTCCCGATCGTCGTCCACGGGGCGGACGGGGCAAAGATCCGCTGTGGCACCCCGCTCAGCCCAGTCACCGATGCCCTCGTGCGCGGGCAGTGCGGGTCGGTTCCGGAAGGGCTGCGGGCCACCGCCTTTGGGGTCCTCGTCGGATCGGCCTTACTCGTCGGGCTCGCCTTCTATGTCGGCGGGGCCGTGCACGCCGGGGTCGCGCACGCGGGTCTTGCGCCGGCCGCCGCAACGCCCGACGAGGGGTCGGGCGACTCGCTCACCGATGACGCCCGCGCGGACGACGCCCGCACCGACGACGGCGACCTTACCGACGACGGCGACCTTACCGACGACGGCGATCTGGGCGAGGACAACGGGGACCGGCGATGAGCTTTGAGGATTACTACCGCGACAACGTCACCTATATCTCCCGGGTCGACCCGCGACTGGCGCTGATCATCGACCTGGTGACCGCCCAAGCCCCCGCCAGCACCCTCGACATCGGCTGTGGCCGCGGCTTCCTGCTCGACCTGCTGGCCCGGCGCGGCCTGACCGGCCTCGCCGGTGTCGACGTCTATGACGACGTCACCGACGAGCGCTTCGACTACGTGCGCGCCGACGTGACCCAGGCGCTGCCCATCCCGGACGCAACCTTCGAGTGCGTGATCGCCGGGGAGATCATCGAACACGTGCCGAACCCCGACGATTTCCTGCGCGAGATCCGCCGAGTCCTCAAGCCCGGCGGCACGCTGATCGTCTCAACTCCGAATCTCGTCTCCTGGGCCAATCGCATCCTGGTGCCGCTCGGCGTCCAACCGCTGGGCACCGAGACCTCCAGCGAGATCTCGCTGGGCCGGCGGCACCGGGTCCTCGGGCAGGGCAATCAGGTGCAGGGCCACCTGAAGGTGTTCACCCACCGGGCGCTCGGGGAGATCCTGGAGCGCTACGGCTTCACGGTCACCCAGCGGCTCGGGGTGCCCGCCTTCTTCCCCAAACCGATCGACCGCATCGACCGGCTGATCGCCAAGCGCGTCGCCTTCGCCTCCGGCCTGGTGTATGTGGCGCAGGCCCCCACGGGTCCGTGGCCGACTCCGCCGGCGGGTCGTCGCCACGACGACTGTGGGGGCTGATGGCCCCGTCGCTACTCCGGCTTGGTCACGACATACACATAAGACACAAACGGCGGCCCGGCGGTGTCCTCGGGGATGACCGCCTCGACCTGGCCACCGGCGGCGCGCAACTCCTTCTCGACCTTCGCGCGCCGGAAGGTGTGGAACTCCATCACCGCGTCGTAGCCGTAGCGCCGCCGCCGGTAGACGTTCTGAACCGGGTTCGGCAGGCGCCGCACGATGCCGATCGGGCTCAGGTCGGCGTGGCTCGGGACGGTGAACATCGCGATCCCGCCCGGGCGCAGCACGCGCACGAACTCGCGCAGATAGGCCGCCTTCAGGTCGTTGCTCATGTGCTGGAAGACGACGATGCTGACGATGAAGTCGAAAGTGTTGTCGGCGAACAGCCCGAGGTCGGCCTTCTCGTTGAGGTGGAAGGCGACCCGAGGGTCGTCGGCGTGGAACTTCTCGGCCAACTCGATCATGCTCGGCGCCACATCGACGCCGTCGGCGTGAACGAAGCGACCGGCGAGCGCCCGCGTGAGACGGCCGGCCCCACAACCGAAGTCGAGGGCACGCTCGTGGCGAGCGGGCGCCATACCCAGGCCGTCGAGGATATCGAAGTAGCCCCCGAGCCACTCCTCGCCGGTGGCGAAGAACTCCTCCGGAGTCCACTTGTTCCCATGCCGGTCGGGATAGGCGAGGATGGCCCAGAGCGGGTCGGTAGCACCCAGGTCGTCCCAGTTGCGCTGCAGGTGATCGAGGTTCATCGCGGCCGTTCCAGTGTGCGGGGAGGATCGCGCGAAAGCGTATCCCGGCGACGGAGGGGGCCGAGGCCATGTCACGCCTGAGGCCCTCCCCCGAGGCCGCGGTCCTGGCCGGTTTGGCCCTGTTGCTGGCCGTGATCGTCCTGACCAACAACTGGGGCGTGCTGACCCCGGACACCAAGCCCGAGTTCTTCCTCAACCCGTGGCAGTCGGCCAAGGATTTTGCCCGGCCGTGGCTCGCCTCCCCCGAGCTCGGCTCGCCGAGCTTCAACGTCGGGGTGGCTCCGGTGGCCGCGATCTTCGCCGCCGCGAAGGCGCTCGGTCTGCCTGCCTGGCTCATTCAACGCGTATGGCGCATCGCCCTCCTCCTAATCGCCGGCTGGGCCGCCCGCGCCCTCTATCGCGAACTGACTCACGGGACCGCCGCGGATACAGCGCCCGGGCGCGTGGCCGCCGCCGTCGCCTTCGCGGCCAATCCCTATGTCATCGTCGGTGGTGGGACGACCCCCACCTTGCTGCCGTACGCACTGCTCCCGGCCTTCGTCCTCGGCGTGTTGCGGGCCGTGCGCCTGCGGTCGTGGCGATGGAGCGTGCTGGCGGCGCTCGCGCTGGCCGCGACGAGCGGACTGAATGCCGGCGTCGTGACCTTGCTCCAACTCGTCATCGTGATCCCCGTCGCGGTCCACGTCGGGGTCACGCAGCCGCGCTCGCTCGGTCGACTCGTGGTAGTCCTGATTCAAAGCGGCGCGGCCTACCTCGCGCTGTCGCTCTATTGGCTTGTCCCGTCAATTGCTGGTCTCGCCCGCGGCTCGAGCGTCGTCGCGAGCACCGAGCGCCTCGACTCGATCAATATCGGCTCCTCCTTTGCCGAGGTGCTTCGCGGGCTGGGCATGTGGAGCCTGTATGGAGCGGGCCCCGGCGGTCCCTTCCTGCCGCGACAACTGGCGTTCCTCAGCAGCGCCGTGGTCGTGGTCCTCACCTTCGGTGGTCCGGTTCTGGCCGCGCTCGGGGCGCGGCTCAGCCGGTCACCGGCGCGGGTGTTTGCGGCCGCCTCGGTGTTGACCGGCGCCCTGGTGATGGCCGCGCCGTTCCCGTATGCCGATCGCTCGGCCTGGGGAGATGCAGTCGTCCGGGCATTGGAAGGCGTCCCCGGGGCCGGGGCGTTCCGAACCTTGAACAAGGCGGGCGCCGTTCTCGAGATCGGCGTTGCTGTCCTGGTCGGCCTCGCCGTGGCCATCCTCGCCCCGCGCCTGCGCGAGAGCTGGCAGCGCGTCCTGGCCGTCGGCGGCGCTGCCGCCCTGGTGATGGCCGGGACCGCGCCCGCTTGGACCGGTGGCCTCTTCCCGGTGACCATGGACCTCCCCGGCTATTGGCAGGACGCCGCCCAGGATGTCAACGACCTCGGCGCGACCTCGGCACCCGGCCGCGTCTTGCTCACCCCAGGGATCAAGCTCGCGGCATACGACTGGGGGTATGCGGGTCCGGACGAACTCGGCAACTCCCTCTTCCGGCAACCCAATGTCTTCCGAACGACGACCCCGTCGAGTTCGCCGGAGGCCGCCGACCTGCTCGCCGAGGTGGACCGGCGGGCCTATCTCGGCATCCTGCCGCCGGGGACGACCTCGGCGCTGGCGCGGCTGATCCAGGTCGGGGTGGTCGTCTCGCGGTACGACACCGCGCTGGCGCCGGGAGCCGACAAGACCGTCGAGGCACAACTCGCGGCCGATCCCGGGCTGTTGCCGGCCGCGGCATTCGGCCCGCCGCATGGCGAGGGCATCGGCGCGGTCAATGTCCGGCCCGTCCAGGCGGCCGGTGTGCAGCGCACGCTTCTGCCGGCGAAGGGAGCGCTGCTCATCGACGGATCCGGCAGTGTCCTGCCGCAATTGGTCGCGGCCCGGCTGCTCACCGGCTGGCCGACCATGGTCCTCGCGGGCAGTCAAACGCCGGAGCAAACGGAGCAGGCCGTGCGCGATGGCGCGCACGTGATTCTCAGCGACAGCAACGGCCGCCGCCAGTGGAGCGACGATCCGACGCGGACGGGCTGGCTGCTCGGCCCGACGGAGGGGGAGGGAGCGACCCGCGCGCTCTACACCGAGGTCGACCAGACGGTCGCCCGGGCGGACGGCAACGCCACCATCACCACCTCGGGTCCGGGGCAGTTGTTCGGCCCGTTCGCCACGGGCGACCCCTACCTGGCGTTCGACGGCGACCCGAGCACCCAGTGGTTCTTCGGCAATTTCGGTGCTGGTGTCGGCAATGCGCTCACGGTGACCTTGCCCGACCCGATACCGATCGGTGTGATCACCCTGCGGACTCGCGACAACGGGGGCGTGCGCGTTGCCGCCGTCCGGATCACGGGCGCCGGTCCCGGCGGCCCCGTGGTCCGCGAGGCGAAGGTGTCGGCGTGGCAGTCGTTCGCGACGACTGTTGACCTCGGCGGGGCCCCGCTGCGCTCGATCACGATCGAGGTCACCGAGACGGCCGGGGACGGGCAAGGATGGGTCGGCATCGGCGAGATCAGCATCCCGGGCGTCAGCGTGCGCAAGGTGGCCCGTCTGCCGCAGGGCCTGCCGGAGCGGCTCTCCCGGCTCGACCCAGCCGTGCTGGGGCAGACCCCGATCGACGTGCTGCTGCGCCGCCGCGGCGGTGATCCGTCGGGGCTCACCGAGGAGGAACCCCGGCTCGAGCGGGACGTTCAGGTGCCGGACACACGGCCATACGACCTGACCGGGACGGTGCGTCTCGCGAGCGGGGCGATGGATCGGGATATCGACCTTCTGCTAGGCGCGTCGTCCGCGGTGCAGGCGCGAGCCAGCTCGCGGGCCTTCGGCAAGCCCGTGCTGAGGGGCTCAATGGTGTTGGACGGCTCCACCGACGGCGGGGACCTCGCCACCGGCTGGATTCCAGCAGACCCCGTCGCCGGTGAGTCCTTGCGCCTGGACTTCCCAAAACAGCGCTTGGGCCGGCTCACGATCGACCAGAACACCGAGGGAGCGATCGCGACGTCCGCCCTGGTGTCGGTCAACGACGGAACCCCGGTCGAGGTCGCGCTGTCGCCCGGCCACTCGACGATCCAGTTCCCAGCCGTGGTCCCGGATGCCACGCGCGTGCGGATCCTGTTGACCGGGCGGATGGGCGACGGTCCGGTGCGCATCCTCAACGTCGGCGGGTTGCCGCGGATGACCTGGTCGGGGCCGGGGGAGCGCTGCGTGCCCATCGCGACAATCGACGGACAACCGTGGTCGGCCCGGCTACTGGGCTCCTGGGACAACCTGTTGAGCGGGGGCGCGGTGGCGTTCACCTCGTGTGACGGGGACCCGCAGGAGCTATCCGCGGGCGGGCACGCACTCCGGTCCGTGTCGGCGTTCGCGGTGGACGAGATGCAGTGGCACGGCCGTAGCCCGCGCACCGCCCTGCCGCCGACGCCGTCCGTCCGAATTGAGCACACCGGCCCGACGAGCGTGGTCGCCCGTCTCGACAGCGATTGTGCGCCTTGCTATTTCAGCTCCGGGCAGGGGCGCAACACCCAGTGGCGGGCGACCTTGAATGGCGCCGACCTGGGGGTGCCCGTCGCCGTCGATGGCTACGCCTCCGGGTGGCGGATCGACGGGCGCGCCGGTGACGTGGTGATCGCCCGGTTCGGGCCGGCCCGCGCCACCGCGTGGGCGTGGGGGATCAGCCTGAGTTCGCTCGTCCTCGCGCTGATCGCGCTCACCTGGCCACGGTTGGCGCGGTGGCGCCGCCGCGACGGCGTGCCCGCGGCAGCTGAGCTGCCGGAGCTGGCGGTCGAGGAAGCGGCCGCCCCGAGTGACGCGCCGGCTCGGGGCTGGGTCGGTGTGCTTGCCTGGACCCTGGGGGTCGGCCTCGCGGTCGCGGCGACGGTTGGTCCCCTGCCCGGGCTCGTGGCCGCGCTCGTCGTGATTGGCACCGTCGGCCTTCCCAAGGGTCCGTCCGTGACGATCCGGTGGCGGCCGTTCCCGAGCCTCGCGCTCACGGTGGCCTGCGTTCTGTCCGGCCTCATCCCCCTGGCCTGGTATGCCGGTCCAAGCCGGCACAGCGCCCTGCTCGATGAGCACATCGGCGCCAACTGGGTGGCCCAGCAAACCGCCGGCCTGGCGATCTGGCTGCTCGCGGTCGGCGTGATCCTCGACCACCGCCGGCGCACGGCCGACGAATCGCGTCCCTAGCCCCGAACCCCTAGCCCAGAACCCGTACCCCGGAACCCGTAGCCCAGAACCCCTAGCCCGGAACCCCTAACCCCGGATCGCTCGGGTCTGCGCCGCGAGCCACACCCACACCCGGGCTGCACCGTCGGCGGTCCAGTGGACGCCGTCTTCGTAGAGCGGGGCGCCCTGGTAGGTCGCGGCATACGCCCCGGTCGGGCAGACTTCGCTCCGCAGATTCAGCAGGTGCACATCGGGATGTGCGGCGACGAAGTCGGTGATGACCTTGTTGAGCCACTCCTGGCGGCCCACGTCGTTGATGATCGGTGCCGTCTTGTCGAAGCCGCTCTCCGGCTTGCCGTAACACGGGAGGTTTGTGATCGCGACCGTGGGAGCGACCTTCCCGAGGTCCGCGGTGGTGGCGGTCAGCCACTGGGTGATGACCGCGGCATACTCCGGGGTGCCGAAGGTGAGGTCGGTGCCGTCCAGCACGTGGTCGAACAACTCGCCATTGCCGACCATCATCACCGCGACGTCCGGCTTCGCCTGCTCCAGGCCGGCGTGCCAGGCGGCCGACCACGTGGGGCAACTGTCGGGCTGCGGGACGACCTCGCCGTCGATCACCAGGTTGCCGCCGAGGAAGTTGCAGCCGAGCAGGGTGTTGCCCGCGACCGTGACGTGCAGCGACGGGTCGGGCGGGTACTTCGAGTGCAGATAGAACGCGACCGAGTCACCCAGCAGATACACCTTGATCGGGGTGGCGTCGGCGGTCGCCCCGCTTGGCTGGGCCGGGGGTGGGCTGGCGATCGGCCCCGCGGCCGTGCTCGGCGCGCCCGTCGCCAACACGATCCCGGTCAGAACCACGGCGGTGACCGCCCCGAGGCGCGCGATGACTTCGCCCGTCCACGGAGCACGCGGCCCGGTCGGCGACCAGCGCCGAATCGGCGTCTCGATGACCCGATAGGACAGCGTCGCCAGCAACCCGGTCACCGCAAGGCGCATCGCCAGCAGCGGCCAGCCTGTCGCCCCTGTCTGCGCGGGGGTCAGCACGACATACACCGGCCAGTGCCACAAATAGATGCCGTATGACGCGAGCCCGACCGTGACCAGAGGTCGCGTCGTGAGCACCCGGGTGAGCGGGCTCGTGCTCGGGCTGGCCGCGCCCAGGACCAAGGCGAGCGAGGCGAGCGCCGTGAGGAGGAAGCCACCGCGATACATCCAGGTAGAGGAGTCGTGGGCCACGGCATACACGAGCCCGATGCCGGCGAGCCCGAGCCATCCGAGGGGGCCCAACCACGTGCCGCCAGTGCCGGTGGAGCCCGAGTGCGCGCCGCCCGAGACTGTGCCTCCCGAGCCCGGGCCGCGCCACCAGCCGCGCCGGGTAAACACCACCGCTCCGACGGCCCCGACGAGCAAGGCTTGGAGACGGGTATCGGTGCCGTAGTAGATCCGGCTCGGATCGATCCCGGGGCGATAGAGCGCGGCCATCAGCCCGGCCGAGGCCACGGCGAGCGCGCCGAACAACACGGCCAGGCGCCGGCCGCGCCACCCGAAGCGCAAAAGCACCACCAAGAGCAGCGGCCAGATCACATAGAACTGCTCCTCGATCGCCAGGCTCCACATGTGCAGCAGCGGCGTCGGGGACGCGTACTGCTCGAAGTAGGAGATCCGCTCGATCACGAAGCGCCAGTTGGCCGCATAGAACAGCGAGGCGACCAGGTCGCCGCGCAACCGCGCCCGGACCACGGCGGGGGCGAGCAGCACGGCATACAGGCAGACGAAGACGAGCACGGCGAAGAGCGCCGGCAGCAGGCGCCGCGCTCGGTGAAACCAGAACCGGGCGAAACCGACCCGGCCGGTGGCCTCGTGCTCGGCCAGCAATAGCGAGGTGATCAGGAATCCGGAGAGTACGAAGAACACGTCGACACCGAGGAAGCCGCCGGGCAACCACGACACGCCGCCGTGATAAAGCAGCACGCCGATGACGGCCAAGGCGCGCACACCATCAAGGGCCGGCCGATGGGGCAGCGCCCAGCGCGACGTCGACGGCATCCGAGCGTGTCCCTTCCCTGCGAGCAGCCCGCATCCTAGGGGAGATGGCATACTCGCTGGTAATGGTGCCCGTCGAGAGCCCGATCCCCCCTCAAGGAAAGACCGTGTCTGACTTACCTGCTGCCCACCAGCCGAAGGTTTCGGTCATCGTCCCGACCAAGAATGTCGAGCGGACCATGGAACGCTGCCTGCGCTCCATCGCCGCCCAATCCTGGGGCAACGTCGAACTCGTCGTCGTCGACAATTTCTCGACCGACTCGACGTTCGAGGTGGCGCAGCAGTATGCCGATACCGCCGTCCAAGCGGGCCCCGAGCGCAGCGCGCAGCGCAATCTCGCCATCGACCTCGCCACCGGCGACTACATCCTGTGGATCGACGCGGACATGGTGCTGACGCCGCGGGTGATCGAGGATGCGATGGACTACGCCCTCGCTCGCGACCTCACCGGGGTCTTCATTCCCGAAGTCACCGTCGGCGACGGCTTCTGGACGGCCTGCCGGGCGCTGGAACGCAAGTGTTATGTCGGGGTCGAGATGATCGAGGCTCCCCGGCTGATCAAGCGGTCGTGGTTCGTCGAGAACGGCGGTTTCGTCGCCGACGTCGCCGGCCAGGAGGACGCCGAGTTGCGGATGCGCATGCTCGACCAAGGCGTGCCGATGGGCCACATCGAGACCTACATCCTGCACGACGAGGGTCGGATGACCTTCGCCGACATCATGCGCAAGCGCTACTACTACGGCAAGTCGCTGCCGGCCTACAACCGAGCCCAGCCGGGTGCCATCTCCAAGCAGGGCGCGGCGACCCTGCAGGCAATGGTCAAGGGCCTGCCGATCCTGGCGGGCGACCCCGTCCACGGCGCCGCCCTCGTGGGCCTGCGCGCGTGCGAGGCGGTCGCGTATGCCGCGGGGGCCGCCTCGGTCAACCTCACCAATCGCCGCGCCGCGTGAGCCGGGAGTGACCGGCGCGGCGCTGGCGCGGTGTCGACCGTATGCCGCGCCGCTCGCCACCGCCCTCGCGGCGGCACTGCTGCTGCTCGGGCCCGCGCTCGGCCCCGGACTGCTGCTGGCCGTCGATCTCGGGTGGTCACCCGATCCTCGCTTCACCCCGTTCGTCACGGGGACCGGGATGGTCGCACCCCGCGCGGTGCCCAGTGACGCCGCCGGCGTCCTGCTCGGCCTCCTCATCGGCGCCTCCGCCGCACAGAAATTGACTCTGCTCCTGATCGTGCTCGGGTGCGGACTCGGCCCGGTGACGCTCGCCCGCCGCCTTCGCCCGGGGATAAGCCCGCTGGCCACCAGCGCGGTCGCGGTCGCCGGGATGTGGAATCCGTTCGTCGCCGAACGCCTCGCCGTCGGTCAGTGGACCGTCCTGCTGGGCCTGGCGATCGTCGGCTTCGCCCTGCGCGCGGCTCTCGGACCGCAGCCGACCCTCCCGGTCGCCGCGTGCATCGCGCTCGCCGGGGTGGGCGGCGCCAACACCCTGGTGATGGTCCTGCCCCCGGTCCTGCTCGCCCTCCTCCTCACCCGACCGTATGCCGCGTCCCTCCGCCCCATCGCGGCCGCCCTCGGGACAGGGGTCGGCGTGGCAGCCGTATGGGCAGTGCCCGCCCTGATCGCCGCCGCCCCCGCCGATCCGGCCGGTGCCGAGGCGTTCCGACCCGCGTCCGATACCCCTTTCGGGGCCGCTCTGTCATTAGTCAGCGGCGGGGGGATGTGGAATGCGGCCACCCACCCGGATGCGCGGGCGGCGCTATTGCCCGCGGCCGCCGCAACCGCGCTGGCCGTGCTCGCCACGGTGGCCGCCTGGCGCCATCGCCCGGCTCGCGCCGTGCTGACGGCCGCCGGCATGATGCTCGTCCTCGTCGTCATCAGTGCCGCCCCCGGACTCGATCGGGCGTGGTCGGCCATCGTCGGGGCGCTGCCCGGGGGAGGGCTGCTACGCGACGCCCAGAAGCTGCTCGCCGCCTGGATCGTCCTGCTGGCCGTAGGTCTCGGCCTTGTCGTCGAGGCGTTGTTCCGTCGCCCGCGAGGCGGCCCCGCCGCGGTCGGGGCCGTGGCGCTGGCGCTGGCGCCGCTCGCCATACTTCCCGGGATCGGGTGGGGTCTCGGCGGGACGCTGCGGGCGCACGCTGTCCCGGTTGACCTGCGCGCCACCGCGACCGTGCTGAGCGACGCCCCGCCGGGGCTCGTCGGGGTGTTGCCGTGGAATCAGTACCGACGCTACCCCTGGAATGGCGAGCGCTTGGCGCTGTCCCTGGCCCCGCGGATGGTCGATCAACCCGTCCTCCAGAACGACGCCCTCCCGCTGCGCGGCGGCACGATCGCGGGCGAGGACGCCCGGGCCGCGGCGGTTAGCGCCGCCATCGCGGAGGGAGTCGACCCGGTCGCCGCGCTGCGCGCTCAGGGGGTGCGTTATGTCCTGATCGAGGCCGACGCGGGCACGGACGCGGTCGGCAGCCAGGCCACTATCCCGGCTGGGGCCCGGGTGATCGCCCAGGGCGAGTCGGCACGGGCATACGACCTCGGGCCAGCACCAGCCATCGCGACGCAGCCGGCATCCGGGCCTGTCCGAGTGGGGTGGATCGTGACCTCGGCGGCGTGGATGCTCGTGCTCGGCTGGGTGCTCGTCCGGGTGGTCCGTCGAGCCAGGTGACATTCGGCGCCCGCCGCGCCGTTCTTACCCCAGGTAATCCTTTGCTACCCTTCGGTCATGAATTCTTCGTCGTCCTCCGCCAAGGCGTTGGGTGGTTCGTTCCTCGCGGGCGTCCTGTTGGCCCTGTTCGGCGTCATCGGCGGTGTCGGTGCCATCACGCCCGACGCCAACGGCAAGCCGGCCAACCTGACTCAGTACGACAGCAACTGAACCGCATCGCGTCGTGATCGACGCAACGCACGGCCCCGATCACGGGCCGTGCGTTTTGTTGTGCCCGAACTCCGGCTCGGGTGATGAGCCGTCCACGTCCTCGGCCGCCGCGCCCTCGTCGGCACCGATCAACAGTCGCTCCCACACGTCCACAGTCTGATCCCAGCGGAACTGGGCGACCCACTCCTGCACCTGGCGGGACAGCTTCTCGCGCAGTTCGGCGTCGTCGATGATCCGGCCCAGCGCGACGGCGAGTGCCGGGGCGCCCTCTTCGCACAACAACCCGGTCTCGCCGTCGCGAATCGAGTCCTGGACACCGCCCGCCTCATAGAACCCGACGGTCGGGGTGCCGTGCACACCCGCCTCTACCACGACCAAACCCCAGCCCTCCTTCAAGGACGGCAGCGCTTGGACCCACGCCTGCGCCAGCAGCCGATGCTTCTCGGCCTCGGAGACGTGGTCGGTGAAGGTGATCCGATCGCGGACGCCGGCGGACTCGGCATACTCCTCCAGGCGATGCCCCCACCAGCCCGAGCCGACAACGAGCATGCTCAGGTCGGGATGTGCTGGGGCGAGCAACGCGAGCGCATCGATGGCGAGTTCCACGCGCTTGTGCGGGACGAGCCGGCCGAGCACGATGATCTGCGGCGTCGCCGAGCGCTCGATGTGCTCGTCCTTGACAACGTCCGTGCCGTTGTAGATCACGGACATCCGGTCGGCGTCCACGCCGAGACCCGCGAGCTCCCGCCCGGTCGAGGGGGAGACGACCACATAGGGCACCCTGCGATAAACGCGAGGCGCGACCTCGGATTCGAGCCACCAGCCGATGCCGGCGGCCTTCTTGCCGACGACGACGGGCCACTGCTCGCGGTGGACGTGGTGCACGAGGTTGATGACGCGCCCGCCCGCCAGCGGCGACAGGAAGGGCACACCATTTTGGATGTCGACCACGACATCGGCGCGCAGGCGGCCCACGAGCCGCGACGCCAGGGCCCGCGGGAACACCCCGAACCGCCCGCCGCGTCGGCTATAGGCGACGCCGTGCACAACCTCGTCACGAATTGCCCCCGGGTATGCCGCGGTGCGCACGGTGACCTGGTGCCCTCGCCGCGCGAGTCCCTCGGCGACCTCAACGAGGTACTTCTCGGCGCCGCCGGCCTCCGGGTGATGCTGGTCGCGCCAGCTCAGGAAGAGGACGCGTAGGTGGCGGGACAACGGAGGAACCTCGATCGTGGATTGGGGGGTTGTGCCCGGCGCGTAGCATGTCCGCGTGCAACCTGGGCAGAGCGAAAGATACCGCACGGTAACCCGCTCTACCCGAATGTTCCGTGCGTTCCTGCAGGAGCAGAGTAATCCCGAAGTCTTCTATCGCAGCCTCGCCCGCGACACCATCGCCCTCGTCGGCGCGCACGAACCGATCCAGGGGCGGCTGGTCGTCGACGTCGGTGCGGGGGAGCATCAGTTCGCCGAGGAGTTCCAGAAGGCGGGCGCCCGATACCTCCCGGTCGACCGGGACCACCGCATCTTGACTGAGTTGCCGCAGCGCGGCATCCAGGGGCTGGGGGAGCGACTGCCGCTGCCCGACGGCTGCGCCGACATCGTGATGTCCAGCAATGTGGCCGAGCACGTCCGCACGCCGGGGGTGCTCGGCGACGAGCTCGTGCGGATCGCCCGCCCGGGTGGCCTGATCTTCCTCGCCTACACCTCCTGGGCGAGCCCGTGGGGCGGACACGAGACGAGTCCGTGGCATTGGTTCGGCGGCGACTACGCCGCGCGGCGGTATGCCCGTCGGCGTGGTCGGCCGCCGAAGAATCGCTACGGCGACAATATGTTTGCGACCTCCGTGGCGGGCGGACTGCGCTGGGCGCAAAATCAGCCCGACGCCTGGCTGGTCGACGCCTTCCCGCGCTACCACCCGGATTGGGCCGCGGGCGTCCTGAGCGTCCCGGGCGCTCGTGAAGTGGCGACGTGGAATCTGACGATGCTGCTGCGCCGGCGCTGAGCCGCCGCCTGGCCACGCTCGCCGGCCTGCTCGTCGTCACCACGGTCGCGTGGTCGACGCCGGCGGGGCGGATCGGCGAGGACACCAAGAACGACCTCTATGTCGACGCCTGGGGGCTCATGCGCCGGGCGCTGCACCTGTGGGATCCGCAGGTCACCTGGGGGATGCTGCAGAACCAGGGCTACGGCTACCTCTTCCCGATGGGCCCCTTCTTCGCCCTCGGCAGCGAGGTTCTGCCGGTGTGGATCGTGCAACGCCTCTGGTGGACCTCGCTCCTGGTCGTGGGCTACCTCGCGAGCACAGCGTTGCTGCGCCAGCTGCGCCTCGGGCGGGCGGACGGCCATACGCCCTTGGTGTGGTGTCACCTTGGGGCCCTCGCCTACACCCTGGCACCCCGGGTTCTCTCCACGATGGGCGCGATCTCTCCCGAGGCGCAGACCCAACTGCTCGCGCCGCTGATCCTGTGGCCGCTCGTCGCCGCGAGCGCGGGTCGGCTGGGCTCTCGCCGGGCGGCGGCGCTCTCGGCGCTCGGGGTCCTGTTGTGCGGCGGGGTCAACGCGACGGCGACGATCCTGGCGGCCGTTCCGGCGGGGATCTGGCTTGTCACGCGACACCGGTGGTGGCGGGCGGCGCTGACCTGGTGGTGGGCCGGCCTGACGGCGGCGGCCGCCGCGTGGTGGCTGATCCCGCTCCTCCTGCTCGGGAGATTCTCGCCGCCCTTCCTCAACTGGATCGAGAATGCGGCGGTCGTCGCCAAGCCGGTCGGTCTGCTCGACCTGATCAAAGGCACCACGCATTGGCTCGGGCACGTCGTGGTCCTCGGTGGCCCGTGGTGGCCGGCCGGCTGGACGATCGCCAGCACCCCGATCATCGTCGTGGCCTCGACGCTGATCGGAGCGCTCGGCCTGGCCGGTCTGGCCGTCCCCGGCGCGCATCGCCGCTTCCTGCTCCTGTCGCTGCTCCTCGGGGTCGTCGTCTTGGCCGTGCCGCACGCCGGGCCCCTCGCCTCGCCGCTGCAGGGCACCGCCGTTCGGCTGCTCGACGGTCCGTTGGCGCCGCTGCGCAATGTCCACAAGGCCGACCCGCTCATCCGGCTGCCCCTCGTGATCGGGCTAGTTCGGCTCGGCGCGTGGCTGCCGCTGCGGCGCGTGCGGACCAGGGTCGGCGCCGCTCTCGTCGTGGCGGTGTCCTGCCTGATCGTGGCCGGCCCGGCCATGAGTG
The DNA here is from genome assembly GCF_001046875.1 of Nostocoides jenkinsii Ben 74. GTDB lineage: Bacteria > Actinomycetota > Actinomycetes > Actinomycetales > Dermatophilaceae > Nostocoides_A > Nostocoides_A jenkinsii. Next base: position 1,055,509 of record NZ_HF571038.1, on the reverse strand, counting down.
GGTCGTTAACGACGCGGGGTACCTTCACGGGGATGCCGGCCTATTGGGCCCAGGCCGGGGCGTGGCTCAGCGCGCACCAGCGCGAGGGCGGCGCCGTGCTCGTTCCGTCCGCGAGCTTCGGGGAATACACCTGGGGGCGCACCATCGACGAGCCGCTGCGCTCCCTCACCACCGGGTCGTATGCTGTGCGCGACGCCGTCCCGCTCACCCCCGCCGGGACCATCCGCTTCCTCGACGAACTTGAGCGGCGCCTGCAAACCGGCCGCGATCTCGACGGTGCCCGGGAGGCGTTGCTGTCTACCGGAGTCCGTTTTGTCATCCTGCGCAGCGACCTCGACACCGAACTCACCGGCGGACCACCGGCGTATGTCGCGCGCTCGGCCCTGCGCGCGACCCCCGGTGTTCGGCTCGTGGCCGGGTTTGGCGCGGCGACGCTCGACGACACTGGCACGCGCGGCCAGCCGGTGGAGATTTATGCCCTCGACGGGGCGGCCGCCGCGCCGCTGACGGCATGGCCC
>NZ_HF571038.1:980951-1054891 GCF_001046875.1 Nostocoides jenkinsii Ben 74 | reverse complement strand
GCCGCGTTTGCGGCCGGCCACCGATGAATGGGGGTGGGGAGGGTGCTCTACTTGGCGTCTTGCGCTTCGTGGAAGGAAAGTGCCGGCTCGAGCCAGGCGTCGAGCCCGGCCCCCTGGAGGGCAGCCTGCTCAACGCTGACCCAGCCGTCGCCCATGGGGCGGTCTGTCCCCATCAGCGCGGGGTGGCAGCCGGGGCGCGCGAGCAGATCCTTCGCGGCCGTGGGATCAATGCGTAGCAGGAGCTCTCCATCCCGGCGCGCGGCGACGACCATGCGTCCCTCGACCATGAAGGACACGCCGCCGAACATCGGCACCTCGCGAGGGTCGCGGTCACTTAGCGCTTCACGTACCCGCTCGACAAGGTCCTTCTGGGCCGTCATCGCCCGCCCTTTTCGATGTACTCGGGTCCGCTGTAGTGCAGGTTCAAGGACGTGATGCGCCCGCCGTCGAAGGTGAAGAACTCCGCGAAGGTCATCGGGCCGCCGGGCATGGTTGCGGTGTAGAGCACGGCCGAGCCGTGAGGACTGTGCACGTCGTGGATGATCTCGATCTCCTGGACCGTCCCGATGAAGCCGGCTACGCCGATCAGGAAGCCCTCGGTCGCATCGGGGAGATGTCCAGCAAGGGAGCCGGTGAAGTCGAGGTGGTCGCCCAGCAGGGGCCGCAGGGTGGCCCCGTCCTGGTAGTCATCGGTGCCGGACTCGAGGATCCGGTAGTAGTCCTTGAGGACCTGTGGCGCTTCGGAAGACAGCGTGGCAGGCATGACTCTCCTTGGTGTGACGATGGTTCTTGATACTTTCAAGCAGATACTTGAGAAAGTCAAGGAGGTCACGTGAAGTCCTACGGTCAGCTCTGCTCGATCGCCCGCGCGCTGGATGTCGTCGGCGACCGGTGGACTCTCCTGATCGTGAGGGAGCTCCTGATCGGGGGTGAACTGCGCTTTGGTGAAGTGCAGCGCGGCCTGCCTGGCATCGCGACGAACCTGCTCACCCAACGCCTGCGGGACCTCGAGACGAACGGTGTCGTGATTCGCGAGCCCTCATCAGGCACCTCGGGCACGCCGAAATACCAGCTCACCGACCGCGGCCGGGCCCTGGACGGAGTGCTGCGTGAGCTTCTGAGGTGGGGTGCCCCGGCAGTTCCGGATGCGCCGAGCGACGCGATCTTCCAAATGCATTGGCTCAGCCAGCCAGCTCGCTTCCTCCTCAAGGATCACCGACCGGATGATCCCGCGGTCGTCATCCGGTTCGGCACCTTCGACGACGGCTTCGACCTCACCGCAGCCGGAGGCACCATCACGGTGACCCCCTGTCAGCGCGACGCCAGCCCCCTGGCGGCGGTAGCAGGGCCGGGGCCGATCCTGGTTGCCCTCCTGCAAGGCGCAATGCCCCTACCCATTGCTATCGCACAAGGTGTGCATGTCGCTGGTGATGCCGCAACCTTGACACGAGTGCTGCCACCGCCCCCGCCCGCGTCAACTAATGTCCCCGGTCAGTACACCTAGCGCCGCGATCGGCGGCCCCGTGTGCGAGGATTCGAGGCGATCCGTCGCGCGCCGGGACCCGGCCGAGACCACCCCCATAAGGAGACGTTGACCGTGAGCGCTGCCCCCACGTCCGAGACCTTTGAGACGCGGGCGGGGGAGCCGCTGCACGGCACCTACCGACGGGTCCTGCTCAAGCTGTCCGGTGAGGTGTTCGGCGGCGGACGCATCGGCTTGGCCCCGGATGTCGTTCGCGGCATCGCCCAGCAGATCGCCGAGGCCGTGCGCGAAGGCATTCAGGTGGCCGTCGTCATCGGTGGCGGCAACTTCTTCCGAGGTGCCGAATTGCAGCAGCAGGGGATGGATCGCACCCGGGCCGACTACATGGGCATGCTCGGCACGGTCATGAATTGCCTTGCGCTGCAGGACTTCTTGGAGAAAGAAGGGATTGACACCCGCGTCCAGAGCGCGATCACCATGGGCCAGGTCGCCGAGCCGTATATCCCGCGCCGCGCTATTCGCCACCTTGAGAAGGGCCGGGTCGTCATCTTCGGCGCCGGGGCCGGTATGCCGTTCTTCTCCACCGACACGGTCAGCGCGCAGCGCGCGCTGGAGATCAAGTGTGATGCCGTGCTGATGAGCAAGAATGGTGTGGACGGCGTTTATGACGCCGATCCCCGCACCAACCCCGAGGCCACGAAGTTTGACAAGGTCACCTATCAGGAGGCCATCACGAAGGGCCTCAAAGTCGTCGATGCGGCGGCCTTCAGCCTGTGCATGGACAACGGGCTCGACATGATCGTGTTCGGCATGGAGGGTCCGGGCAATATCACCCGTGCCGTGCGTGGGGAGCGGATCGGGACTCTCGTCACCACGGGGTGACCGGGGCTGTCGGGGGGAGATGACACACTTGACGTTGAGACCGCGGCTCGCCGCGGCATACGACGAACCTGCCCGGCATAGGGACGAAATGGAGCCGACATGATCGACGAGACGCTGCTCGAGGCCGAGCTGAAGATGGAGAAGGCCATCGAGGTTGTGCGCGAGGACTTCGCCGGCATCCGCACTGGCCGAGTCAACCCGGCGATGTTTGCCAAGGTCATGGTCGACTACTACGGCGCGCCGACGCCGCTGCAGCAACTCGCCTCCTTCACCGTGCCCGAGGCGCGTGTGCTGATGATCAGCCCGTTCGACAAGAGCTCGCTGCACAGCATCGAGCGGGCGCTGCGCGACAGCGACTTCGGCGGCAACCCCAGCAATGACGGCAACATCATCCGCATCGTGCTGCCGGAGCTGACGCAGGAGCGCCGCAAGGAATACATCAAGGTCGCGCATCGCAAGGGTGAGGACGCCAAGGTCGCCATCCGCAATGTCCGCCGCCACGCCATGCAGGATCTCGACAAGCTGATCAAGGATGGCGAGGTCGGTGAGGACGACGGCAAGCGCGGCGAGAAGGACCTCGACGCGACGACCAAGAAGTTCGTCGAGCAGGTCGACGAGATGATGAAGCACAAGGAAGCCGAGCTGCTCGAGGTCTGAGCGCTTCCGTCTTCCGTGACCGTCCCCCAACGTGAACCCGCCCGGATGAGCGAGCCCGCCCCGATGGCAGAGCCTGCTTCGACGTCGGAGCCTGCTCGGGTGACGCCGGCCCCCTCCCGGGCCGGCCGCAACCTGCCCCAGGCCATCGGCGTCGGCGTCGCGCTCGCCGCGCTCGTGCTGGGCACGCTTGCGCTGGAGAAGGACTGGTTCGGCTATGTCATCGCTGCGGCGATGGCCGTCGGCGCCTGGGAGATGCGCGAGGCCCTGCGTCATCGCGACATCGACGTGCCGCTCACCCCGGTCGTGGCGGGGTCGGTCCTGATGATTCTCGGCGCGCTGCACAATGGTGCCGAGTCGCTGGCCATCGCCTTCGGCCTCACGGTCGTGGCGGTGCTGCTGTGGCGGGTGTTGGAGGGCGTTGCGGGGGCAGCGAAGGATGTCGCCGGTGGGGTGTTCGTGGCCCTTTATCCCGGCTTTCTGGGCGGCTTTGCCGCGCTCATGCTTGCCGAAGACGACGGCGTTGGGCGGATCGTCACCTTCATCCTGACCACCGTCTGCTCCGACATCGGGGGGTATGCCGCGGGCGTCCTCTTCGGCAAGCACCCGATGGCCCCGAAGCTGTCGCCGAAGAAGTCGTGGGAAGGCTTCGCGGGTTCGGTCACCTTCTGCGCGATCGCCGGCGCCGCGAGCGTTGCGCTCCTGTTGGATGGGCCGTGGCTTGGCGGGGCAGCCCTGGGAGTGTTGGTGGCGGGGTGCGCCACGGTCGGTGACCTGATGGAATCCAGCCTCAAGCGCGATCTGGGAATCAAGGACATGTCAAATCTGCTTCCGGGACATGGAGGTTTGATGGACCGCCTCGACTCCCTGATCGTCGTGGCGCCGATCTGCTGGGCGCTGCTCTATGTCTTGGCGCCAGTGTCATGAGCGCCGAGGACCTTCCGCTGGGCCGGCCCGTCCCGGGCCAGTTGACGTTCACTGCGCCTCGGCGGGGCAAACCGCCGCGCCATCTGGCCGATCTTGACCCGGCCGAGCGTCGGGCGGTGGCCGGCGAGCTTGGGGTGCCGGCCTTCCGGGCGAACCAGCTTTCCCGGCACTACTTCGAGCACCTGAGCATCGATCCGTCGACGATGACCGACCTGCCAGCCGCCGCGCGCGACCAGTTGGTCGGCGACCTGCTGCCGCCCCTGCTCACGCCGGTGCGCGAGTTGCAAGCCGACCGAGGCGCGACGATCAAGTCCGTATGGCGCCTCCACGACGGCGCGCTCGTCGAGTCAGTGCTGATGCGCTACCCGAAGCGCGTGACGATCTGCATTTCCAGTCAGGCCGGCTGCGGGATGAACTGCCCGTTCTGTGCCACCGGACAGGCCGGGCTGACCCGCAATATGTCGACCGGCGAGATCGTGGATCAAGTGCGTGCTGGTGCGGCGTGGCTGCGCTCTGGCGACCTGCCCGCAGTGGTGGGCGGGTCCGGTGGTGTGGACCTCGGGAGTGAGGCCGAGAACGAGGGCGACGGCGCGGCATACGGCCCGAATCGGATCAGCAATATCGTCTTCATGGGCATGGGGGAGGCCCTGGCCAACTACAAGGCCGCCATCGGCGCGATCCGGCGGTTGACCGATAAGGCGCCCGACGGCTTTGGGATCAGCGCGCGTGGCGTCACGATGTCCACCGTCGGCCTGGTGCCCGGCATCGACAAGCTTGCGGCAGAAGGTATTCCGGTCACTCTCGCGCTGTCGCTGCACGCGCCCGACGACGGGCTGCGCGACGAACTCGTGCCGATCAACACTCGGTGGAAGGTCGATGAGGCGATCGACGCGGCATACCGCTACTTCCAGGCCACCAAGCGCCGGGTGAGCATCGAATATGCCCTGATCCGCGATATCAACGACCAGGCCTGGCGGGCGGATCTGTTGGGGGAGAAGCTCAACGCCCGGGGCCGGGGGTGGGTGCACGTCAACCCGATCCCGCTCAACCCGACCCCTGGCTCGAAGTGGACGGCCTCGCGGCCCGGGGTCGAGCAGCAGTTCGTCGAGCGGTTGCGGGCACACGGCATACCTACCACTGTCCGGGACACGCGCGGCTCCGATATCGACGGTGCCTGCGGCCAACTCGCCGCCGCGACCCCCTGACTGTCGCCCTGAGCGGCGGCGATTGGGAGCGGCCATGGGGCCGCGGATAACCTTGCCGCATGGCCAAGGAGATCTCCACCGTCGACACCGTCGTCAACCTCTGCAAGCGTCGGGGTTTCGTCTTTCCGTGCGGTGAGATCTATGGCGGCACGCGCTCGGCATGGGACTACGGCCCCCTCGGTGTGGAGCTGAAAGAGAACATCAAGCGCCAGTGGTGGAAGTCGATGGTCCACGGCCGCGAGGACGTGGTCGGCCTTGACTCCTCGATCATCCTGCCGCTGCAGACCTGGGTCGCCTCCGGTCACGTCGGCGCCTTTTCGGACCCGCTGATCGAGTGCCTCCAGTGCCACAAGCGGCACCGGATGGATCATCTTCAGGAGGCGTATGCCGAGCGCGCCGCGAAGAAGGGCCAGCAGGTCAACCCCGACGAGGTTCCGACGACCGACCTCGGCTGCCCCGACTGCGGCACCAAGGGCCGTTGGACCGAGCCGCGCGCCTTCAACATGATGCTCAAGACCTATCTCGGCGTCGTGGACGACGAATCCGGCCTGCACTACCTGCGTCCGGAGACCGCGCAGGGCATCTTCATCAACTACCTCAATGTCCAGAACGCGGCGCGGATGAAGCCGCCCTTCGGCATCGCTCAGACCGGCAAGTCCTTCCGCAACGAGATCACCCCGGGCAACTTCATCTTCCGCACGCGCGAGTTCGAGCAGATGGAGATGGAGTTCTTCGTCAAGCCGGGCACCGATGAGGAATGGCACCAGTACTGGATCAACGAGCGGCTGAACTGGTATGTCGATCTCGGGATCGCCCGCGACAACCTGCGCCTTTACGAGCACCCGAAGGAGAAGCTCTCGCACTACTCCAAGGGGACGGTGGATATCGAGTACCGCTTCCGCTTCGCCGGCTCGGAGTGGGGTGAGTTGGAGGGCATCGCCAACCGGACGGACTTCGACCTCGGCACGCACTCGAAGCATTCCGGGACCGATCTGGTCTTCTTCGATCAGGCGTCTGGTGAGAAGTACACGCCCTATGTCATCGAGCCGGCGGCCGGCCTCTCGCGTTCGCTGATGACCTTCCTTGTCGAGGCGTACCACGAGGACGAAGCCCCCAACACCAAGGGCGGCGTCGACAAGCGGGTCGTGCTGCGCCTGGACAAGCGCCTCGCCCCGGTCAAGGCGGCCGTGCTGCCGCTCTCCCGGCACGCCGACCTGTCGCCGAAGGCCCGGGAACTCGCCGCCCAGCTGCGCAAGAACTGGAATATCGAGTTCGACGACGCCCAGGCCATTGGCCGGCGCTATCGCCGCCAGGACGAGATCGGCACGCCTTTCTGCATCACGGTCGACTTCGACACCCTCGAGGATCAGGCCGTCACGATCCGCGAGCGCGACAGCATGGCGCAGGAGCGCGTCGCGCTCGACCAGGTCGAGGGCTACCTCGCGGCGCGCTTGATCGGCTGCTGAGCCCAGAGCCGACTTGCAAGGTTAGGTAAGCCTTACCTAACCTTGGCGCATGACGTCCTTCTCGCGCCGCGGCGCCCTCGCAGCCGTCCTGCCCACCCTGCTCCTAACGGCCTGCTCGACGGGCCCCGCTGGCTCCACGAGCACGACCGGCTCGGGAACCAGCAGCACCGGAACGGCCAGCACCTCGGGCACCACCACCGCCGCCGCCTTCCCGGTCACGATCGAGCACGCCTTCGGCTCGACAACGATCGAGAAGGAACCGACCCGCATCGCCACCATCGGCTGGAGCGACCAGGACCACTTGGTTGCGCTCGGCATCGTGCCGGTGGGCGCCACGAAGCTGACCTGGGGAGGCAACGCGGCGGGGTCCTCCGATTGGTTCGACTCCGCGCTTGCGAGTCTCGGCGGCGACGCGCCAGTGCGCTATGACGACGCTGATGGCGCCCCGATCGAACAGATTGCGGCCCTGAGCCCAGACCTGATCCTCGCCACGAACTCCGGTCTGACGCAGGAGGATTACGATAAGCTCGTCAAGATTGCCCCCGTCGTGGCCTACCCCGAGGCGCCGTGGATCACCCCGTGGCGCACCTCGCTGGCAACTGTCGGCAAGGCCGTCGGTCGCAGTGACAAGGCTGCCCAACTGACCGCCGCCGCCGAGCAGCAGATCACGGCCGCCACGACCGAGCACGCCAACCTCACGGGCACCTCGCTCATCTTCGGCTACCTCACCACCGCGGACCTCGGCACCGTCGGTGTGTATGCCGCGCAGGACCCCCGCGTCGCCCTCATGCGCGACTTCGGGTTGGTCGATGCCCCAGCCGTCGCCGAGGTCGTCAAGGCGGGCGAGTTCTATGGCTCTGTTTCCGCCGAGCGCGCCGCGGACCTCACCTCCGACGTCTTCTTGACCTGGTCCGAGAACCCGAGTGACATGAAGACCTTTGAGGACAACAAGCTCATCGGGCAGATCCCGGCGATCAAGGACGGCCACGCGTATGCGGAGGCCGACAAGCCGACCGCGCTCGCGGTGACCAACCCGACCCCGCTCTCGATCCCGGTGGTCATCGACAAGTTCATCCCCAAGGTCGCCGCGGCGATCGGGTCGTGACCGGGCGGGCCAGTCGCCTCGCGATCGCCTTGCTCATGCTGGCGGTCGTCGCTTCCGTCTGCTCGCTGCTCATCGGATCCCGGTGGCTCGCGCCCGCGTCCCTGTGGTCGGCCCTGACCGACGGAAGCGACCCGTCGGCCGGCATCGCGCAGGCCCGCCTCGACCGCACGCTGCTCGCCGCGGCGGTCGGGGCGGCCCTGGCGCTCGCCGGTGCCCTCCTGCAGGGAGTGACGCGAAATCCGTTGGCGGACCCCGGGATTCTCGGGATTAATGCCGGCGCGTCCTTCGCGATGGTGGTAGCCATGGCCGGCTTCGGGATCTCCGATCTTGGGGCGTATGTCGCGGTGGCCTTCCTCGGTGCCGGCCTCGCCCTGATCTTTGTCCACGCGGTCGCGGCGGCCGGACGAGATGGCGCCACGCCGACCACATTGGCGATCTGTGGGGCGGCCGTCACGGCCGTCCTGGCCAGCGCTACCTCCGCGGTGCTCTTGCTGGACCGCCAGACGATGGAGTCTTTCCGTTTTTGGCAGGTCGGAACGGTCAGCGGCCGGGACCTGTCGGTGCTGACCATCGGTGCGCCCTTCCTCGCCGTCGGCATCGTTCTCGGCCTCTTGTGCATCCGCCTCCTTGATGCCGCTGCTCTCGGTGACGACCTGGCCCGCGGCCTCGGCCGGCGCGTCGGTCGCGACCGGGCGGTGGTCGCCGTTGCTGTCGTGCTGCTCGCCGGCACCGCCACGGCGCTGGCCGGTCCGATCGCCTTCGTCGGCCTGCTGGTGCCCCACGCCGTCCGCGCTTTGGCCGGCCCAGGGCATCGCACCTTGCTGCCGCTGTGCGTGCTCGGTGGCGCGGTCCTCACGCTGCTAGCGGACACGGTCGGCCGAGTCTTGTTGCCGCCGGCCGAGATTCAGGTTGGCGTCATGGTCGCACTTATTGGCGGACCGGCCTTCGTGATGCTGGTCCGCCGCGGCCGGACGGTGGCGCTATGAGCACGGTGACGCCCACCCTCGAACCGTCGATCGTCGCGGTGCGGTCGGCGCGGCGACGGGTGGCGCGGCGCACGGCATACGCCATCACCGGGCTCACCGTCGTCTGGATCGCGGTCTTCCTCGTGCGGATCACCCAGGGGGATTACCTCATCTCCCTGCCGGACGCGGTACGCATCATCCGCGGCGCCGAGATCCCCGGCGCGAGCTACATCCTGATGGAGTCCAAGCTGCCGCGGGCGGTTCTCGGCACGGGGGTTGGCGTGGCCCTCGGCTTAGCCGGAGCGATCTTCCAAACGACGTTGCGCAACGAACTTGCCAGCCCGGACATCGTCGGCGTCACGCTGGGCGCTAGTTCCGCAGCGGTTTTCGGCATCGTCGTCCTCGGCCAGAGTGGCTCCGTCATCTCGGCGCTCGCCGTCGCGGGCGCCCTCGGCGTCGCGCTGACCGTGCGGGCTCTCGCCGACGGTCACAACGGCTACCGACTCGTCCTGCTCGGCATCGGCATCAGCGCGGTCATGTCTGCGGTCATCCAATATCTCTTCACACGCGTCGATGAGTTCAACGCCACCAAGGTGCTGCAGTGGCTGGGCGGCAGCCTGAGCAATGTCGAATGGCGAGCCATCGCTCTCTTCTTCGCGCTCGCCGTGCCGGTCCTGGTCGCCATCGCCGGGCTGTCGAAGCTCCTGCGGGTGGCCGAACTCGGCGACGACCTACGCGGCGGTCTCGGCGCGGGGCCGGGGTCTGTCGATGCCCTGATGGCCCTCGCGGTCATCCTCGCCGGGCTCGCCACCGCCGTCGCCGGGCCGGTCGCCTTTGTCGCCTTCCTCGCCGGCCCCATCTCGCGGGCGCTGACCGGCGGCCGCACGCGCCTGGTCGCCGCGGCTCTCGTCGGTGCCATCATCGTCGTGCTCGGTGACTACATCGGCGCCTACGTGCTCGGCGATATCAACCTGCCGGTCGGCATCATCACCGGCGCAATCGGTGCCCCCGCGCTGATCTGGCTGATCGCCACCGGTCGCACCACGAGAGGATCCCGTTGACTCCCAACGATATTCCCCGAGCAGGCGGGACGCCGTCTCGTCTGTATGCCCGTGATCTGAGCTTGGGCTACGGCTCGCACAGCGTCGTCCGCGACCTCGATGTCGTCATCCGGGACGGGCGTATCACCGGCATCGTCGGCGCCAATGCCTGCGGCAAGTCGACGCTGCTGCGCGGCCTGGCCCGCCTGCTTAAGCCAACCGCCGGCACCGTCATCCTCGACGGCACCGACATACACCGCCGGCCGACGGGCGAGGTGGCGCGCACGCTCGGATTGCTGCCGCAGCAACCCGTCGTTCCCACCGGGGTGACCGTCACCGACCTCGTCGGCCGCGGCCGCTATCCGCACCAGTCCGGCTTCCGGCGGTGGTCTCCCGAGGATGACGCCATCGTCGCCGAGGCCCTAGACCTCACCGGGACGATCGACCTCGCCGATCGCCTCGTCGACGAACTCTCCGGGGGCCAGCGCCAGCGGGTGTGGATCGCGATGGCGCTGGCGCAGCATACGGACCTGCTCCTGCTCGACGAACCCACGACCTATCTCGATCTCGCCCACCAGATCGACGTCCTCGACTTGCTCGCCGAACTCAACGCCTCCCGCGGCACCACCATCGTCATGGTCCTGCACGAACTCAACCTCGCCGCCCGCTACGCCGACCACCTCATTGCCATGCGGGGCGGGCAGATTCGCGCCGAGGGCACGCCCGATGAGGTGATCACCGAGGACATCATCCGCGACGTCTTCAGCCTCGCCTCGCGCGTCGTCCTCGACCCCGTCACCGCCACCCCGATGGTCCTGCCCCTCTCCACCCGACGCAAGGAGCCCCATGAGCGCCTCGACTCTCGACGCTGACACGATCCTGCCGACCATCCTCATCACCGACGCGCAGGTGTATGCCGTGCAGCGGCTCTCGCCCGCCTTCGTCCGCGTCGACATCGGCTCGCCACGCTTCGCGGACATCGCGCGCGACGAAGGGTTCGATACCCGGATCAAGCTGATCTTCCCGGGTCCCGATGGCGCGTTGCCGGAGATCCCCGAGGACCCCGAGCAGTGGTATGCCGGGTGGCTGGCGATGCCCGAGGCCGCGCGTAGTCCGATGCGCACCTACACGATCCGCGAGATCGTTGGCGCGGGCCAGGCGACGCGCGTCGTTATCGATTTCGTCGTCCATGAGGACGGCGATTCCGGCCCGGCGTGTCGGTGGGCGCTCGCCGCCCGGCCGGGCGACCGGCTGCAGGTCATCGCGCCGTTCGCGCCGGGGATCGCGGCCGGAAATCCATACCGCGGCACCGAGTTTCAACCGGGCACCGCTACCGACATCCTGCTCGTAGGCGACGAGACCGCCCTCCCGGCGATCGCCCGGATCCTCGCCGACCTCCCCCCGCAGACGCGGGGCACGGCATATGTCGAAATCCCGTCCGGGGACGACGTCCAGCCGCTCTCGGGGCCCGAGCACGTCTGGGTGACCTGGCTGGCGCGCGACGGCGCGGCATACGGCGAACGCGTGATCGGCGCGGTCCGGCGCCACCTCGGACTGACCGCGCACCCGAGCAGCCCGCCGCCCCGCGAACCGGACTCGAGCGCGAGCGCGCTGGACGTGGCGATCTGGGAAACCCGGACCTACTCGGCGTATGGCGAGGCACTGCCCGATCCGGCCGATGTCGTGGCCACGGATGAGCGGTATGCCTGGGTGGCCGGCGAGTCCGCCCTGGTCAAGGCGGTCCGGCGAGCTCTCGTCGACGAACTCGGCTGGGACAGAAGGCAAGTGGCGTTCATGGGCTACTGGCGGCGCGGAGTCGCGATGCGCTCCTAAGCGCTGCTGCGCCGGACGCGTTCATGGCTCGGGCGGCCCCGGCAGCGGGTGCAAGCGCTTACCCTTGGTAGATGCGTTTTCGTGCGTCGCTCGCCGCCCTTGCGGGTGTGCTGTTGTTGGCTGCCTGTGGCGGCGATCCGGCCGGTCTTCCTCAGCGAGAAGGCAGCCACCACACGCCGGCCGCGGCGGCATCCTCGGCGACCAGCAGCGGCAGTGCCACGACGACGGCGGCGGCGAAGCCCGTCGCGCTGCGCACCAGCGAACGTTTCCTCGAGCTGCGGATGCCCACGGCGTACACCCCGAGCGCGCCGAGTGGGAAGGGGACCGATGAATATCGCTGCTTCCTGCTCGACCCGAAGCTGGCCCAGGACTCGGTGATCACCGGCACCAACTTCCTGCCCGCTAACGCCAAGTTGGTCCACCACGTCATCCTTTACAAGGTCGAGCCCAAGGACGTCGCTAAGGCGCAGGCCAAGGACACCGCCGACAAGGGCGAGGGCTGGACCTGTTTCGGCGGCACCGGCTTGACCCGCAATGCCGGCCAGAACCTCGACGAGGCGCCGTGGCTCGGCGCCTGGGCCCCCGGCGCCAGCGAGCGGGTGACCGAGAAGGGCATCGGCACCGAGTTGCCCAAGGGCAGCCAGATCATCATGCAGATCCACTACAACCTGTTGGGCGGCAAGGGTTCCGACCAGAGCGCGGCCCGACTGCGGATCGCGCCCGACACAGGCAACTACAACTACCTGCGCACCATGCTGCTGCCCGCCCCGGTCGAGTTGCCCTGCCGCCCGGGCGTCGCCAACCGACTCTGCGACCGCAATGCCGCGATGGCCGACCTCGGCGAGCGATTCGGCCTCGAGGCCGCGACCGCCGACCTCCTGCACATTCTTTGCGGCGCCGAACCAGTTGGACCGACCCAAAAGTGCACCCGTCCGGTCAACCAGAAGATCGTCGTGCGCGCCCTCTCCGGCCACATGCACCTGCTCGGTCGCAAGATTTCCGTCGTCGCGAACGCCGGCACCCCCAACGCTCAGACGCTCCTCGACATCACCAACTGGGACTTCGACAACCAGGCTGCGACCGTCCTGCCGAAGCCCGTTACGCTGAAGCCGACGGACACACTCACCGTCCAGTGCACGCACGACCAATCGTTCCGCGACGTTTTGCCGGCGCTAGCCGACATTCCCGAGCGTTATGTCGTATGGGGCGAGGGCACCTCGGACGAAATGTGTCTCGGCATCGTGATGTTCACCGAGTCCTGACCCGGTTCCCGGTCGGGGGAAATGCAGGCTGACATGTCCCGTCCCGACAAGCACATCGCCCCCCCCGAAGGCGCCGACGACGCCGGTGAGTTCGCCGTCGCGACCGGCAAGGTCGGCGGCACCGGCAACCCCGACGACTACAAGAAGGACGGCCGCCTCAAGAGCACCGTCTATGACGTCGAGATGGAGCGCCTGCAGGAGCAATTAGTGCTCTTGCAGTACTGGATTCAAAAGCAGGGTCTGAAGGTCGTCGTCATCTTCGAAGGCCGCGGCTCCGCCGGCAAGGGCGGCGTCATCAAGCGCATCACCGAGCGCACCTCGCCCCGCACCGTCCGCGTCGCCGCCCTCCCCACGCCGACCGAACGCCAGAAGTCCCAGTGGTACTTCCAGCGCTATGTCGAACACCTCCCGGCCGCCGGCGAGATGGTGCTCTTCGACCGCAGCTGGTACAACCGCTCCAACGTCGAGTGGGTCATGGGCTTCTGCACCGAGGACGAGCACGCCGAGTTCCTGCGCAGCTGCCCCGAGTTCGAGCGCATGCTGGTCCGGTCCGGGATCATCGTCATCAAATACTGGTTCTCGGTGTCGTATGACGAGCAGCGCCGCCGCTTCGAGGCCCGCAACGCCGAGCCGCTCAAGCGCTGGAAGCTCTCCGACATGGACCTCGCCGAGCACGAGTTCTACGTGAAGTACTCCATGGCCAAGGACAACACCTTCCAGTACACCGACATCAAGCAGGCTCCCTGGTATGTCGTGCCCTCCGACGACAAGAAGGCTGCCCGCCTCAATTGCATCAGCCACCTGCTGAGCCAGTTCGCGTATGAGGATGTCGCCCCCGAGGTCGTCACGCTGCCCGAGATGAAGCAGATGCCGTATGTCCGCCCGCCCATGGGGGAGCAGACGTTCGTCGACGCGCGCTTCTGAGCGGTAGGTGGGGGGAAACGGGCGAACCCGAAGCAGGCCCCCTCGGGGCGGGAGATTCGTCGCGCCGCTCGCTCCTTCGTCGCTCGACTCTGCTCCTCGACCGCCCCTCCCGGCGCCTACTCCGGGTTCGCGCGGCTCAGGCGACCTAGCCGGCTCGTCTGCGCTCGTCGAAGGACGAGTCCGGGGACGGGGTGAGAGGACCGCCTAACGGGTACGGAGGAGTTCGGCGGCGTCGTCGACGGAGTCGACGAGGGCGATGCGGGAGGCCATGAGGCGGTCGCCGGCGAGGGCCGAGATGAGTTGCCAGACAGGGAGTTTCTCGCGCCAGTGCTGCTCGCCGACGAGGACGAGTGGGGGCGGGGTGGTGTCGGCGTAGTAGGCGCGGGTGGCGAACTGGAAAACTTCTTGGACGGTCCCCGCGGCGCCGGGGAGGACGACGATGCCGGCCTGGGAATGGGCGAGCAGCCAGTCTTCGCGGATGGCGTTGGAGAAGTATTTCGCGATGCCTTGGGCGAAGACGTTCGGCGGTTCGTGGCCATAGAACCAGGTCGGGATCCCGAGGCTGCGGGGGTCGGTCGGGGTGGCGTCGGGGGTCGCCAGGAGGTCGCGGGCGCGTAGGCCGCAGGCGGCCCAAGCGCCGATGTCGTCGGCGAAGGACGGGACGTCGGCGACGACGGTGAGGGCCCGGGTGAGATCGTCGGCGCTTCGGGCGAGGGCGCCGAGGTTGGCGGCCTCCATCGCGCCCGGTCCGCCGCCGGTGGTCACGAGGAAGCCGCGCTCGGCGAGGTCGAAACCGAGGCGGGCGGCATCGGCATACGCCTCGGTTCCCCGCCCGACGGCGTGGCCGCCCATGACGCCGATGACCTGCCGGTCGCGCACGAACTCGGCGAGGGCATCAGAGATGGAGTCGTCGTGAATCGCTTGCAGCAGAGCGGAAAAGACGTCGGGATGACGCAGTCCGTTGCGGTACCAGCCGTAGGCAAGGGCGTCGGGGGTGGCGGGATAACCGGCGGCGAGATCGGCATACAACTCGTCCGCGGTGTAGAGCCGCGCTCGATAGGGACGGATAGGCGCCGCGTCGGGGTCGTTGGGGAAGATGATGGCGCCGTGGGCGCGCAGGTGCGCGTCGAGCGCGGGGGAGAGGGTGCCGCCGAGCACGACTAGTTCGTCGAGATCGGTGCGGCGGTCTAAGCCGTGGTAGTCGGTGAGGTCGAGGTCCTGCAGGCGCAGACGTGCGGGGGCAAGACCGTCAGCGAGTGCCGCGTCGAGTTCCTCGATTGACTCGATTTCCACGCCGGGCGGCGGGTAATGACCGCGGGTCATGGCATCGCGTGCTGGCGCAGTGCGGCCAGGCGCGGGGCGCGACCGGCGGGGGAGTCGAGCGACATCCCTCGGTTGTCCCCGAGGTCGTCACGGATGTATGCCGCGGTCTCGCCGACCGCGACCAGCGTCGCCTTGCGTTGTGCCGCAGTGAGTTTCGTGATGGGTGCCCAGACGACCTCCTCGGTCGCAGGGTCGTAGTCCCAGAGTCCGATGAGGCGTCCACGGTCGACGATGCCCTGGTTCGGCAGGTCGGTGAGGGAGCCGCCGGCAGAGCTGCCGCGGGCCGGTTCGAGGAGTGGGTGCGCGCGATCGCGCTCGACTGTGAGCGAGTCCAGGTCCCGGCGCAGGAGCACAAGCGAGTCCAGCCAGCCGATCAGGGAGACCTGCGGCTCTGGTGGGGCCGCGAAGTCGGCGAACTCGGCCAGGGTGGCCGGAGTGGCGAGAAGCGTTGTGTCCGTGAGGGGTTCGAGGCCGAGGTCCGCGACCGCCTTGGTGGCATTGGTCTTGGTGAATCCAGAGAACCACTGGAAATGGGCCAGGGAGGCGAGCCCGATCCATCCCCAGTACTTCCGCGCCAACTCGGCGCGTGCCTCCTGCGGTGTGCCGTAAAAGGTTGGAGAAGAACGCCATACGGTGTATCGGAAGCGCTGCTGATCGAGCCGCCCGTCGATGGGAACCCGCCGGATGCGCGACTGCGCCTGCAGGACGCCGAGAGCGAGCGGCAGGGTCGTCGTCACGCCCTTCTTCTTGCCCTCGTCGCCAAGGCTGCGAACTTTGTCTCCCAACGACTTTCGCAGTCCGGCCGGGTCCGCATCACCATCGCTTAGTACGCCGACGACCTCGTCGGCGAGGGCGTCGATCTCGGCTCGGGTGACGCCCTGCTTCTCCGCGACCCGGAGTTCGCTGGTGCTGCTCACCCCGCCGCCGACGACCGGGGCCAGCGCGAAGTCGGTGGCGGGCAGCACATAGGTGCAATCGCGCGCCGACGGAAGTTCGTGAATGCGCAGCGCCGCGACATCCGCATCCGCCTGTTCACGGCGGATGCCCGCCCGGCTGAAGAGGGTGAGGTATGGCGTGGTCCCGCCGACCGAGCGCGCCCACCCGACCCGGTCCAGGACGTCTGCGCTGGTGGCGCTGGCGAGGGAGCCGTCCAACCCCTGACGATGGCTCCAGTACGCCCGCAGCGCAGCAACATCCGGCATGCCAGGCATCGTAGTGAGGCGCTGTGTAGCCGACCGCTCGGAATAGGTGGCGCTTGGCCCGTCGTTGCCCTGATGTGGAAAACGAATCGATGACCATCGAGGCGATGGAGTTTCACCGCTACCTTGTGAGCCTGCGCCAAGACGGCGACCCGATCGAGGTCGTCGTCGAATTGACGCCCGAGGCGATCGCCGACGCCGGCTTCGACGGAGCCGACGATCTTGAGTTGGTCCGGGCGACCATCGCCTTCCTCACTTCCCGCCAGCGCGCGGACGAACTCCCGGCCAACCTGGCCTTCGAGGGAGTCGTCGCGGCCTATCCCGATTTCGCGGACGCGGTCCGCGCCGACCTGGCAAGATAGCCGCCTCCGACGGCCCGGGCCTGCGAGGGGCGGTCAGTCGAGCAGGTCGGATCAGTCGAGCAGTGAGCCGGGCGCCAGAGTCACCGGGAACGGCAGGGTGGCGGTCCATTCGTCCCCGGCCGCGACATCTGCCACCAGCTGATAGGCGCCATCTACGAGGTCCCACGCGATGAGCCGCAGCGCAATCGGGTCGATGACCCAGTAGCTCGCGCAGCCGGCCTCCTCGAAGCGTGCCTTCTTGGTGTTGAGATCGATCAGCCGGGTGCTGGGAGACAACACCTCAACCGCCAGCAATGGTCGGAGAGGACGGTCCTTGTCGAAGAACCCCGCGCGCTCGACGACGAGAATGTCCGGCTGCAGCACCGTGTCCCGCGTATAGGCCACATCCAAGGGAGCGAAGGCAACGCACAGGTGGCCTGGACACGCGGCAGTGAGATCGATGTAGAACTTGCCTGCGCACAGTTGGTGCTCACGACCCGGTGACGGGGTCACAATCAGCGCCCCGTCGATGAGCTCGTAGCGGTGCCCGTCATCGGGCATCGCCGCGAGATCCTCGGCGGTCAGCGACCGCCCCCAGGGCAGCGTCGTCACGGTCATCAGTGTCCCTCACCTTGGGCCACGACAAAGCGACTCATGCGGGCCAGGTCTCGATGGCGGCAGGGAGGCCCGGCGCGCGCGCGAACTTCGCATCGTCTGTCAGGAGCGGGAGGCTGAGTGTCGCGGCCAGCGCGACGTAGAACGCGTCATACCCGGTGAGATTGTTGCGCAGGGCCACGACGTGGGCTTGCAGAGGTTGCATGGGATGCCGGACGATCGGCAGGTCTGCATAGTCGGCGAGCATCTGCTCGGCCCGCTCAAGCGTGATCCGGATGGTCAGCTTCGAGGTGATGAGCAGGCCCCGAATTGCGGACGCGACCTCCGCGTCGATCAGCGTCGGCGCGTGCACGAAGCGCTCACGCCGGAGTCGATCACGCAGCGGCCCGTCACCGCGCCGGTTCTGCAGGAGTCGAACGACGATCGAGGCGTCGACGACCACCACAACTAGGTCCGGCCCTCCGCAATGAGTTCCCGTATGTCGGTCCCGTCGGCGCCGACGCTTGCCCGTGTGGCGATGCGGTCGAGGATGGCCCCTATCTCGGGTCGGGAAGCATCGTGGTGGATGAGTTCGCGCAGGTAACTCGATAGCGAGATGCTCCGCGCCGCCGCGCGATCGCGCAGGACATCGAGTTCTGCGCTGGGCACGTCTCGGACCTGCACGATCTCGGTTCGCATGAGTGCCACCCTACGCCACTGCATGAACCCTGCATGCAGTCGACCGCGCTCCACGTCAGGCTCTGGCGGACTCCTTGGTATCGCGGGAGTCGGTGAGGGTGGATGCGCCATACAGGGAAATCACCCCGGCCAACACCGCGAGGACGAGGTATGCCGCGCGCTCACCCTGGAAGAACTGGCTCGCCAGCGCGGTGCTCCAGACGCCGGCCGGCAGGGCCGCGCCCATGGCGGCGGCGAGCACGGTGCCAATGACCGCGATGCCGAGGCAGGTGCCGATCTCCTGGGCGGTGTCGTTCAGCGCGGCCCCAATGGAGGTTCGGTTGGCGGGCATGGCGTTGACGAGTGCGATCGCGCAGATCGTCATGATCACGCGCAGGCCGAGCGTCATACCGACCATGGCGGCGGCGATCGCGAGGTAGCCGTCCGTCGCCGCGACGGCCAGCCCGACTAGCGACGCGGTCAGCGCGACCGCACCCGCCATCGTCGCGACCCGGTGACCGAAGCGCGCGGCGGCCCACTCGGCGTCGCGACAAGCATCGTCACGATGAAGGGGAGGTTGGCGAGGCCCGCGCGCACGGGCGACCAGCCGAAGGCGTACTGGAAGTGCAGCACCAGCCCGAACATCGCGCCGACCATGGCCACGCTGCCGCTGAGCTGCGCGAGGGCCGCACCGCGAATCGTCCTGCCCCGCAACAGGGTCAGGTCCAACATCGGATGCTCGGCGGACGCCTCGCGCCCGATGAAGGCGATCACCGCGACCACCGCCCCCACGACGCACACGAGCGTCGACGGCGCCGTCCAGCCCTGCTCCACGCCGCTGGTCAAGGCATAGCTGAACAGGCCGAGGGCCAAGCGCAAAACCGCTCATCCCGACGACAACCATCAGCGTGATCGCCCGCATGCGCAGCGCCTCGTCATCGAAGAGCCGGAAGACCAAGGACATCGTCACCGGCGCCACAGCGGCCGCCGCGACCCCCAGGGCCGCCCGGAGCGCAACGAGGTCCCCGATGCTCGACACAAGCGGCACCAGGGCGCTGATCGCCCCGAAGGCCGCCAGCCCGTACGACAGGATCCGGCGCCGGCCGAAGCGGTCCGCGAGCGCGCCCGCGGTCAGCAAGAGCCCGCCGAAGGTCAGGGCATAGCGCCGGTCACCCATTGCAAGGCGGTCGTGCTCGCATCGAAGGAGCGGCCGATCGTCGGCAGGGCAATGGTCAGGATGGTGTTGTCGACCATCTCGACGAAGAAGGCGAGTGCCAGCGCCAGCAGTGGCACCCAAGCCGCCCTCAGCGACGGGTAGATCCGGGCCGAGGGGAGGGAGACCTCCGCAGTCTCGGTCGGCGGCGTGGTGATGGTGGTCATTGCTAGCTCCTTCTCGAACGACGTTCTACTCTCGAATGTTGTTCGAGGATAGAACGACGTTCGAGAAACGGCAACTTCCGTGGTTCGATGGACGTATGCCGCCCGCTCGCCGCGCCCGCTCGACTCACTCCCTCCCGGCCATCCTGGAGGCCGCGGTGGCGATCCTCGATGAGTCCGGGGAGGAGGCGCTGACCTTCCGATCCCTGGCTGCGCGCTTGGGTGGGGGAGTGGGCAGCGTCTACTGGTACGTCTCCGGCAAGGACGAACTGCTCGACCGCGCAACGGATCTCGTCATGGGCGAGTTGGTCGTCCAGGCCGACCGCATCGCCACCGGCCCGAACCCGATCGCCAACCTCCGCGCCCTCGGCCTGGCCCTCTTCGAGGCGATGACCGCGCGGCGGTGGCTCGCGGCATACCTCATGAGAAGCGTTGACATGCAACCGAATTCAATGCGCGTTTATGAGCACTTCGGCCAGCAGGTGCAGCGGCTCGACCTGACCAGCCGCCAGCGATTCCACGCTGTCTCCGCGATCGTCAGCTATGTCGTCGGCGTCGGCTCCGAGATGAGCCAGGGCCCCACGGGTGTCCCCGACGATGAGCGTGCCGCGATGATGGCGGAGTATGTCGCCGCGTGGCGCGCGTTCGACCCGGCCGAGTATCCGTTCATCCACGAGGTCGCCGACGAGTTCGAGCACCACCAGGACACCGAGCAATTCCTCGCGGGCCTCGACCTGCTGCTCGCCGGGGTTCGGTTGCAGCACGAGTCCGCGGGCTGACCGCGGACATTTGGAATACCAATCGAACTCTGGTGGCCGGATCTGAACGATCCACCGGCGGCATTGGTATTCCGCCTGTCTGCCTCAGTGCCCGGTCAGCGCCTCCAGCGCCCCACCCAGCCGCGCCGGGCGGCCGGTCAGCGCCTCCTCGCGGTCCGCGAGGGCGGCCAACCGGAGCCCGCCATTGACTCCGAGCCAGCGGAAGGGCTCCGGCTCCCACTGCGGTGAACGGTGCCCCACCCACGGCAACCGCGTCAGGGCCGTATGCCGCCCGCTCACCAAGTCGGCCAGCGTGCGCCCGGCCAGATTGGTCGCCGCGACGCCGTCACCGACATACCCACCGGCCCACCCGACGCGCGTGGCCGGGTCATAGCCCACCGACGGATGCCAATCCCGCGGTATGCCGAGTGGCCCGCCCCATGCGTGCGTGAACTGAGTATCACCGAGCTGAGGAAGCATCTCCCGCAAGGCTTTTCGCAGCGACGCAAATACTCCCTCGTCACCATCGAACTCCGGGCGCACGCCCGATCCGAAGTGGTAGGGCGCCCCCCGACCGCCGAAAACCAGCCGGTCATCCTCGGTGCGCTGGCCGTAGACGATGACATTCCGGTAGTCGCTGAAGACCTCCCGCCGAGCCAGCCCGATGGCATCCCACGTCGCGGCGGGCAGTGGCTCGGTCGCGACGATCAGCGAATAGACGGGCGCCAGCCGCCGCCGCAGGCCGGTCAACTGCGCGGTGTAGGCCTCGGTTGCCCGCACGATGTGCCCGGCACGCACCGTCCGCCCGTCAACCAGCCGCACCTGCCCCGGCGAGGCGCCCGCGACGCGCACGCCTTCGACAATGCGACCACCCAACCGTTGAACGGCCGTCGCCAGCCCGTCCACCAGTGCCCTCGGCTGCACCCGCGCGCAATGCGGATTCCACGCCGCGCCAAGGACATTCGTCGCCGCCAGCCGCTCCCGCGCAGCGCCCGGCGGCAACCACACCGTCCCGTCGCCCCACTGCTCTCCGGCCGCCACGTCGCCGCGGGCGCGCTCGACCTGCGCCGGATTCCGCGCCAGAAATAGCGCGCCCCCCTTCACAAAGCCGACTCCCGGCAGTGCCTCCGCCGATACCACCGCGCCCACCTCGTCGACCGTATGCCGCAGCGCCGCCAGGAAATCGCGCGTCGCCTCGATCCCGTGCTGGCCCGCTAGCCGCGACGCGCCGACCGGGAAGAGCGCGGACACCCACCCGCCGTTCCGGCCGCTCGCACCGAAGCCCACATGTTCGGCCTCCACCACGAGGACCCCCAGCCGCGGGTTCGACCGCAATAGGTAGTACGCCGTCCACAGCCCCGTGAACCCGCCACCCACGATGGCGACGTCCACCTCGGCGGGAACATCGGCGGTCGCCCCGACGGGCGCCTTGGTGGGCACGTCGGTAGTGGAGGCATCGGCGCGGGGGGAGCGCGCGGCATACGACTGCGTCCACAGGCAGTTGGTGGGCACGTCAGCGGCGATGTCGCGACCCCGGGGCGAGTGTCACCGCGTGCCCCAGTTGTAGTGCTGCTTGTTGAGCTTCAAATAGACGAAGGTCTCCGTGGAGGCGACGCCGGGAAGGGCTCGGATCCGCCGACCAACCACGTCCAGAAGTTCGTCGTCGTCCTCGCACACCACTTCGCAGAGGATGTCGAAACTGCCCGCAGTGGTCACGACATACGCGACCTGGGGCAAGGCGGAGATCGCCTCGGCCGGCCCGTCCAACTCACCCTCGACGCGCACCCCGATCATGGCCTGTCGGGAGAAGCCGACCTGCAGGGGGTCAGTGACGGCGACGATCTGCATCACCCCCGTGTCCAGCAACCGCTGAACGCGCTGCCGCACAGCGGCCTCGGACAGGCCCACGATCTTGGCGATCGCGGCATACGAGGCGCGGCCGTCGGCTTGCAGCGCCTCGATGATCAGTCGGGATGTCGCGTCCAAGCGGGGGGTGCCGACCGGACCACGGTCGTTCCTGGGCATGCCCCCATCGTTGTGCAGGATTCGGTGGACCGCAAGGACAACGGCGACGGAATCCGTGGATCTTTCGGCTACATGTGTCGACTACGTAAATTCTGCGACGCGCGCGCCCGTCGGCACTAGTCCCTTGCGGCTCGGCTGGTTAGAGTTCCGTCAACCGTCAGAGTCGACGACCTTCTCGCCACCTTGGAGTCCTGGTGACCAACCCCCGTGAACTGAAGAATTTCATCGGCAACAGCTATGCCGATGCCACAAGCGATTCCCGCACTGAGCTGGTGAATCCGTCCACCGGCCAGGTGGTGGCTACCGCGCCGGTGTCGTCGGAGGCCGACGTCGACGCGGCCTACGCCAGCGCCGCGAGCGCCTTCGCGGAGTGGGGGCAGACGACTCCGAGCGAGCGCCAGCAGGCGTTGCTGAAGATCGCGGACGCGATCGAGGCGCGGGCCGACGAGTTCGTCAAGCTCGAGTCCGAGAACACCGGCAAGCCCTATGCGCTCACCGAGAGCGAAGAGATCCCGCCGATGCTCGATCAGATCCGCTTCTTCGCCGGCGCCGCTCGGGTCCTCGAAGGTCGCGCCTCCGGTGAATACATGAAGGGCATGACGAGTTGGATTCGGCGCGAGCCGATCGGCGTCGTCGGGCAGGTCACCCCGTGGAACTACCCGATGATGATGGCGGTCTGGAAGATCGCGCCGGCGCTCGCCGCGGGCAACACCGTCGTCCTCAAGCCGAGTGACACCACCCCGGAGACCACCCTGTTGCTGGCCGAGATCGCGGCCGAGTTCCTCCCCGCGGGCACCTTCAACGTCATCACCGGCGACCGTGAGACCGGGCGCGCGCTCGTCGAGCACCCCACGCCGGCGTTGGTCGCGATTACTGGCTCTGTTCGGGCCGGCATCCAGGTCGCCGAAAGCGCGAGTGCCCAGGTCAAGCGGGTTCACCTCGAACTCGGCGGCAAGGCTCCGGTCGTCGTCTTCGAAGACGCCGACATCGAAGCGGCCGTCGAGGGCATCGCCGTCGCCGGCTACTTCAATGCGGGCCAAGACTGCACGGCAGCCACGCGGGTTTTGGTCGCCGACGGAATCCACGACGACTTCGTCGCCGCCCTCGCGGCATACGCCAAGGACAATGCCAAAGTCGGTATGCCGGACGATCCCGACGCGCTGCTCGGTCCCGTCAACAACTCCCGCCAATTGGCGCACGTGAGTGGGTTCATCGACCGTCTCCCGGCGCACGCGAGCGTCGCGGCCGGCGGCAACCGCCTCACCTCCCTCGGTGACGGCTTCTTCCTTGAGCCGACCGTCCTATCGGGTCTGCGGCAGGACGACGAGGCGATCCAGAACGAGATCTTCGGCCCGGTCATCACGGTGCAGCGCTTCAGCGACGAGGCAGAGGCGCTCGGGTGGGCCAATGGGGTCGACTACGGCCTGGCGTCCTCGGTGTGGACGAAGGACTTCGGCCGGGCGATGCGGATGAGCAAGGCCCTCGACTTCGGCTGCGTGTGGATCAACACCCACATCCCGCTGGTCGCCGAGATGCCTCACGGCGGGTTTAAGCGCTCGGGCTACGGCAAGGACTTGTCGATGTATGGCTTCGAGGACTACACCCGCATCAAGCACGTCATGGCCAACATCGAGAGCTAGGACGCACTCCCGGTGAATCGTCGTATCCCCCCGACGGACCCTGCCGCTCGGGCGCTGATCCGAAGTGCCCGAGCCGCGCAGTTCAGCCGTCGCAACCTGCTGTCTGTCGGCGCTATGGGTGCCTCCGCGGCGGCGCTGGCCGCCTGTGCCCCCCCGAAGCCTCCGTCCGGTGGCCTGGCAAAACTCAAGTTGCCCACCGACGTCTCTGCCCAGGAGAAGATCGTTCGCTGGGCCAACTGGACCGCCTACCTCGATTACGACGACACCACCCAGAAGTACCCGTCGCTTGAGTCCTTCATCAAGAAGACCGGCATCCAGGCGACCTACTCCGAGGACATCGACGACAACGACTCGTACGTCAGCAAGGTCCGACCGCAACTTGAGGCTGGGCAGGACATCGAGAAGGACATCATCACGCTGACCGACTGGATGGCCAATCGCCTGATTCGCGATCAACTGATCCAGCCGTTGGAACTGATCCAGATGCCCAATGCGGGCAATCTGCTCCCGGCGCTGCGCGACGTCTCGTTTGACCCGGGCCGCAATTACAGCCTGACGTGGCAGTCGGGTTTTGCCGGGATCGGTTATGACAAGGCCAAGGTCGGCCGGGAGTTGAAGTCCCTCGACGACTTGTTCTCGCCCGATCTCAAGGGCCGGATCACGGTCCTGTCGGAGATGCGCGACACCCTTGGCTTGATTATGGCGTGGCAAGGCGTCGACATTGCCGGCAACTGGGGTAAGCCGGAGTTCGACAAGGCCATTGCGAAGGTGGATGAACTCCTCACGGGCGGTTTCATCCGTCGCGTGAAGGGCAACGCTTATATGAACGACCTCAAGAGCGGCAACGCCATCGCCGGCATCGTCTGGAGCGGCGACCTCTTCATCCTGCGGGCGGAGACCGAGAACGACAACTGGGAGTTCACGATCCCGGAGTCCGGCGGAACGCTGTGGTCGGACAACCTCATGGTTCCGATCACCTCGACGCACCGACGCAATGCGGAGGCGTTGATGAACTACTACTACGACCCGGCCGTCGCGGCCGAGGTCGCGGCATACGTCAACTATGTCTGTCCGGTGATCGGTGCCCAGCAGGAGATGGAAAAGATCGACCCCGATCTGGCCGAGAGTCCGCTGATCTTCCCCAGCCAGGACTACCTCACCAACAGCAATATCAAGGGTTTCCGTGCGCTGACGCCGGCCGAAGATGCCGAGTACAGCGCCGAGTGGGCAAAGGTGGTGGGCAACTGATGTCCGGCTTTCGTCAGGCTCAAGGTGACTTGCGGCTCGAGTCGGTCACCAAGGCGTTCGGTGACTTCAAGGCGGTCGACGACCTGTCCTTGACCGTTCCGCGCGGCTCGTTCTTTGCGCTCCTCGGTCCGTCGGGTTGTGGCAAAACCACGACACTGCGTATGGTCGCCGGTCTCGAACAACCCACCAGCGGCCGGATTCTCATCGGCGACACCGACCTCACCGGGTCGCGTCCCTACGAGCGTCCGGTCAACACGGTTTTCCAGTCCTATGCGCTCTTCCCGCACCTGACCATCCGCGACAACGTCGCCTTCGGGCCCAAGCGCCGCGGCCACAAGGATGCCGCGACGTTGGCCGACGAGGCGCTGGTGTTGGTGCAGCTGCCGCATCTCGCCGGGCGCAAACCGACGCAGCTCTCCGGTGGCCAGCAGCAGCGGGTGGCCGTTGCTCGGGCGCTGGTCAACCGGCCCGAGGTGCTCCTGCTCGACGAACCCCTCGGCGCACTCGACCTGAAGCTGCGTCGCCAGATGCAGGTGGAGCTCAAGCGCATCCAGACCGAGGTCGGCCTGACCTTCATCCACGTCACCCACGATCAGGAGGAGGCCATGACGATGGCTGACACCGTCGCGGTGATGAACCACGGGCGGATCGAGCAGATGGGGGCGCCCGCCCGGCTATACGACCTGCCGTCGACGGCCTTCGTCGCCAATTTCGTCGGTCAGTCAAACCTCGGGGTCGGCACGATCTCGGGCACCGACGGCGACTTCCTGGTCGCCGATGTCGGGGGGTCGCGCGTGAAGATTCCCCGGAGCCGCAGCCGTGTCCAGCAAGGCCCCGTGATGTTCGGCGTGCGCCCGGAGAAGGTCCGGATTCACCGGGACCGTCCCACCGGTGTCGGCAGCGACATGCAGGCCACCGTGCGGGACGTCTCCTTCACGGGGGTCGCCACGCAATACCTGGTCACGGTGGCGAGCGGCGCGACCTGGAGCGTCTACGAGCAGAACCTCGACGTCGAGCCGATCGACCTGCACCCGGGTGACCAGGTGTGGCTGTCGTGGGATCCCGGCCACGCGTTCGGCGTCCCCGCCGAGGGAGCCGAGGTGCCCGATGGCCCGGTGCTCGCGGACGTGACGATCACCGAACCGCACGTGGGTGCGGCCCCGATTCAGGACGCTCCATGAGCGCAGTTGTCCATGGGCCCGGGGCGCCCGCCGCGCCCGCCGGCCCGGACACGGCAACCCGGGCGAAATTTCTCCCGTATCTGTTGCTGCTTCCGGGCGCGCTCTGGCTGTTGATCTTCTTCGTCATCCCGTTGGTGCAGTTGTTCACCGTTTCCCTGCAGTCGCAGTTCCCGGGCTATCCGGGCTACTACTACCGGGATGTGAACTTCAAGAACTATTGGGCGGCGTTGACGGAGTTCGCGCCGCACTTCGGGCGGTCGTTGTTGTTCGCCGGCATCGCGACGTTCTTCGCGTTCGCGTTGTCCTATCCGCTGGCCTATGCGATGGCCTTCAAGGCCGGACGGTGGCGAGGGCTCATGATGATTTGCATCATCGCGCCCTTCTTCACCAGCTTCATTCTCCGCACGATCGCATGGCGCCAGATCCTGGCGGACGAAGGCCCGGTGGCCAAGGTTCTGAACACCTTGCACGTGCTTCCGGGCGGGCACATCACCGAGACGTGGATGGCGGTCGTGGCCGGTCTGACCTACAACTTCCTGCCGTTCATGGTGCTGCCGATCTATGCGTCCCTCGAACGCGTCGACCCGAGGGTGATCGAGGCCGGCGGGGACCTGTACGCCAACGGCTTCACGACCTTCCGGACGGTGACCCTGCCGATGAGTATGCCGGGCGTGCTCGCCGGGACGCTGCTCACCTTCATCCCCGCGGCCGGCGACTATGTCAACGCCGAACTCCTGGGGTCCGACCGCAGCACCAAGATGGTCGGCAATGTCATCGAGAGTCAGTTCTTCAAAGTGCCTGGCGGCTATCCGACGGCCGCCGCGTTGTCCTTCACGTTGATGGCGCTGATCCTGGCGATGGTCTTCGTCTATGTCCGCCGCTTCGGAACGGATGAGTTGGTATGAGCGCGGTGACGCAGAGCCGGGGATCGGCATACAAACCGTCCACCGGCAAACGAATCCAGGCCTGGCTGGCCGACCGCTTCGCGATGATCGCCGCGGTGCTCGTGTTGCTTTATCTGTTCGTGCCCGTGGCCTACACCTTCGCCTTCTCGTTCAACAACTACAAGAAGTCGAATATCACCTGGAACCCCGAGGGCAGCCCGACGCTGAAGCACTGGAAGAACCCCTGCGGCGCGCCAGGCGTGTGTGACTCGCTGGTGAAGTCCCTGGAGATCGGGGCCATTGCCACGCTTGTCGCGACGATCCTCGGGACGCTGGTCGCCTTCGCGCTCGTGCGCTACAAGTTCGTCGGACGCGGGGCAGGCAATGTGCTGACCTTCGTGCCGATGGCCACGCCGGAAATCGTCATGGGTGCGTCGCTGCTGACCATCTTCGTCCAGGGCTTCTCCCGGGTCGGCCTGCAACTGGGCTTCTGGACGATCGTTATCGCGCACATCGTCTTCTGCCTCAGCTTCGTCGTCGTCACGGTGAAGGCGCGGGTCCAGTCAATGGACCCGCGACTGGAGGAGGCTGCCCAGGATCTGTATGCCGGACCCACCGCGACGTTCTGGAAGGTCACCTTCCCGCTCGTGCTCCCGGGCATCGTCGGCGCGGCGATGCTGTCGTTCTCGCTCTCCTTCGACGACTTCATCATCACCAACTTCGTGTCCGGCTCCGAGACGACCTTCCCCAAGTTCGTCTACGTGTCCTACCTTCGCGGGATCCCGGCCCAGGCCAATGTGGTCGGCTTCTCGATGTTCGTCATCGCCGTCTCGCTGGTTATCCTCGCTCAGGTCATCGGCAACGCCCGAAAACCCAAGTAGGCGGCGGGGGCCGGCCCCCGCGCGCCATACCGACTCACGAGAAAGGGCGAACCGGAGCCCGGCATTAAGGAAGTGAATCCCATGCGGATTCTCATGATCGGCGCCGGCGGCGTCGGCGACGCAGCAGCCAAGATCGCGGTGGAACGGGACTTCTTCGACGTCTTCGTTGTCGCGGACTACGACATCGAGCGCGCCCGGCGCACTGTGGACGTGGTCAAGGAGCGTCGGCCGGGGGAGAACCGCTTCCACGCGGTCGCCGTCGACGCCTCGGACTCCGACAATGTGGCGGCGATGATCCGGCTGACCGGTGCCACGCATGTGCTCAATGCGGTGGACCCCCGCTTCGTCATGACGATCTTTGCCGGCTGTCTAGCGGCGGGCGCGAACTACCTGGACATGGCGATGTCGCTCTCCCAGCGGCACCCCGCGCAGCCGTTCGCCCTACCGCACGTGAAGTTGGGCGATGAGCAGTTCGCGCAGGCGAGCGACTGGGAGGGCCGTGAGCGGCTGGCCCTGGTCGGCATCGGGGTCGAGCCCGGACTGTCCGACGTCTTCGCGCGCTATGCCCAAGACAACCTCTTCGGCGAGATCGACGAACTCGGCACCCGCGATGGCGCGAACCTCGCCTACTACGGTCCGGACGGATCGGAGGCCTTCGCGCCGGGCTTCTCGATGTGGACGATCATCGAGGAGTGCCTCAACCCGCCGGTGGTCTGGGAGAAGGCACGCTCGGAGAAGGGTGGCTCGTTGGAGGCCGGCTTCTTCACGTTGCCGCCCTTCAGCGAGCCGGAGATCTTCGACTTCCCCGAAGGCATCGGGCCGGTCGAGTGCGTCCAGGTCGAGCATGAGGAAGTCCTGCTCATGCCGCGCTGGCTGGACGCGAAGCGGGTCACCTTCAAGTACGGCCTCGGCGCCGAGATGATCTCGATCCTCAAGGCGCTCAAGGCTCTCGGACTGGACTCGACTGAACCGATCACGATCAAGGGCGTGCAGGTGGCACCGCGCGATATCGTCGCCGCCGTCCTGCCCGACCCCGCGACGATCGGGCCACAGTTGACCGGCAAAACCTGCGCCGGCGTGCACGTCACGGGTGTGGGCAAGGACGGAAAGCCGCGATCGACCTACCTCTATCACGTGGCCGACAACGAGGTCACGATGCGCGACTATGGCGCCCAGTGCATCGTCTGGCAGACGGCGATTAATCCCATCGTGGCACTGGAGTTGCTGGCCCAGGGGGTGTGGTCCGGTGTCGGCGTCCTGGGCCCGGAGGCATTCCCGGCCGAGCCCTTCCTGGAGTTGCTTGCTGCGCCCAAACCCGACGGGTATGGCTCGCCGTGGGGTCTGCAGGAGGTCGAGGCGGCACCTGCAGTGGTCGCATGAGGTTCTAAGGTGACGGCATGTCTCGCTATGGCGCGCAGTTCGGTCCGGACATCACCTTCCTTGGCGTCGACCGGTGCGACCTCGATGAGCCGCAGTCGTATGCCGATGCCGACGTCGTGATCCTCGGCGCCCCTTTCGATGGGGGCACCTCGCACCGGCCCGGGACGCGCTTCGGACCGCAGGCGATCCGGATGACGGATTACCTGCCGCACGACGGGTCACGCCCCTCGCTCGCGCTGCGCGTCGACGGCCTGCAGGATCTGCGGGTCGTCGACGCGGGCGATGTCGAAATGTATTCCGGCGACATCGAGAGGTCGCTGCCTGCTCTTGAGGCTGCCGTGACGAAAGTCGTTGCGGCAGGGGCGATTCCGATTGTGCTCGGCGGCGATCACTCGATCGCCTTCCCGGACGCCAAGGGCTGCGCGAATGTCCTCGGCCAGGGAAGGGTGTCGATGATCCACTTCGATGCGCACGCCGACACCGGCAATATCGAGTTCGGCTCACTGTGGGGACACGGCCAGCCGATGCGCCGCCTCATCGAGTCCGGGGCGTTACGCGGCGACCGCTTCCTCCAGATCGGCCTGCGCGGATATTGGCCGCCACCGGAGACGCTGGACTGGATGGCGCAGCAGCACATGCGGTCATACGAGATGACCGAGATCGTCCACCGCGGGCTAACCGAGTGCTTGACGGAGGCGTTCGCTATCGCCACCGACGAGTGCGAGGGTGTCTTCCTCTCGGTCGACATCGACGTCTGCGATCCCGGGCACGCGCCGGGTACCGGCACGCCGGAGCCGGGCGGGCTGTCCGCCCGGCAACTCCTCGACGCGGTGCGGCGGATCTGCCTGGAGTTGCCCGTATGCGGTGTGGACGTCGTTGAAGTCAGCCCGCCCTATGACCATGCTGATATCACCGCGGCTCTGGCGAACCGCGTTGTCCTCGAAGCGCTTTCGGCGATCGCCCGCCGCCGCCAGGACGCCCGCGATGGCACCAAGTGGGACCCCGCCCTGCCCCTGCTCTCCGGCCGCGCCGCCGCCATCCCCGAAGGCCACCTCGGCCACTCGCACGACCACTGAGGTGCTGAGTTGGGGCCTGGCGGGCATCCCGTGGGTAACCACGGGCTTGCACCCCGGATACGATCGGGCGTATGCCCGCACTGTCGCAAAAGGCGCTCCTGGAATCTGTCCCCACGCAGTTGTTCATCGGGGGTGAGTGGCGGGGCGCGGAGGCGGGCGCGACGCTCGATGTGTACGACCCCGCGACCGGGCGCGTTCTCACGTCCGTCGCCGACGGATCGCCCGCGGACGGTATGGCAGCCCTCGACGCCGCCGTTGCGGCACAAGCGGATTGGGCCAAGGTCGCGCCGCGCGATCGCAGCGAGTTGCTGCGCGCGGCATACGAGAAACTCGTCGAGCGCACCGAGGAGTTCGCGCTCTTGATGACCCTGGAGATGGGCAAGCCGCTCGCCGAGGCCCGCGGCGAGGTCGCATATGGCGCGGAGTTCTTCCGCTGGTTCGCCGAGGAGGCCGTCCGCATTCATGGGCGGTATGCCGTGGCCCCCAATGGCGCGACCCGCCTCATCACGACCAAGCAGCCGGTCGGGCCGACGCTGATGATCACGCCCTGGAACTTCCCGCTCGCGATGGGCACGCGCAAGATCGGCCCCGCCATCGCCGCGGGCTGCACCATGGTCGTCAAGCCCGCGCACGAGACCCCGCTGTCGATGCTTGCCCTGGCGCAGTTGCTGGAGGAGGTCGGGCTGCCCAAGGGCGTCCTCAATGTCGTGACCACCAGCCACTCCGGCGCCGTCATGGAGCCGCTGATTCGCGACAGCCGCGCCCGCAAGCTCACCTTCACCGGCTCCACCGGCGTCGGCAAGAAGCTCGTCGAGCAATCGTCCGAGCAACTGCTGCGCCTCTCGATGGAGCTCGGCGGCAATGCACCCTTCCTCGTCTTCGAGGACGCCGACATCGATGCCGCCGTCGCCGGGGCGATGCTCGCCAAGATGCGCAATATCGGTGAGGCGTGCACCTCGGCCAACCGCTTCTTCGTCCACGAGTCGGTCGCGGCCGAGTTCTCGGAGAAATTCGCCGCCCGGATGGGCGCACTGACCGTCGGCAAGGGCACTGTCAAGGGTGTCGAGGTCGGTCCGCTCATCACCGAAAAGGCCCGCGCCGGCGTTGACGAACTCGTCCAAGACGCCGTCGCGAAGGGCGCCCGCGCACTCACCGGCGGCGCGCCCGTCCCAGGCAAGGGCTTCTTCTACGCCCCGACCGTCCTCGCCGATGTCCCCGCCACCGCGCGCGTGTTCGGCGAGGAGATCTTCGGCCCCGTCGCCCCCATCACGACCTTCCGCGACGAGTCCGATGCCATCGCCCGCGCCAATGCCACCGAGTACGGCCTGGTCGGCTACCTCTTCACCAAGGACCTCGCGCGCGCCATCCGCGTCGCCGAGGCGCTGGAGTTCGGCATGGTCGGCATCAACCAGGGCATCGTCTCCAACCCGGCCGCGCCATTCGGCGGCGTCAAGCACTCCGGGTATGGCCGCGAGGGCGGCTTCGAGGGCATCGACGAGTACCTCGAAACCAAGTACATCGGAATTGCCCTCTGAGAGAGGCGAATTCCTAGCCTGCTGAGGCGTATGCCGCGACTGCACGGACCCCTGAAAGACCTGCCCCACGATGAGTTGCGGCACATCGCGGGGCAGGTGGTGGACACGGCGATCGCGGGGGTGACGACCTACGTACCGCCGGCAACAGCGAACGAGCGCTAGATGACCAGGTTGACGAGCAGCACCACGATCAGGCCCGTCACCGAGATGACGGTTTCCATCACGGACCAAGACTTGATCGTCTGACCGACCGTCAGTCCGAAGTACTCCTTGACCAGCCAGAACCCAGCATCGTTGACGTGGCTGAAGAAGAGCGAGCCGGCGCCGATCGCCAACACCAGGAGCGCCAGGCCAGGCTTATCCATCCGGCGGCCAGCGGTGACACGATGCCGGCCGCAGTGATCGTCGCGACGGTCGCTGAGCCCGTGGCCAACCGGATGCCCACGGCGACAAGCCAGCCGAGGATGAGCGGGCTCAGCCCCGATCCCTTGGCCATGTCGCCGACGACATTCCCCACGCCGGCGTCGACCAGCATCTGCTTGAAGCCGCCGCCGGCGGCCACGATGAGCAGGATTCCGGCGATGCCCGGCAGGGCCGCGCCAACGGTTTTCTCGACCTTCGACTTGGTCATACCGGTTCCGTAGCCGAGGAGCGCCATACCGACCAGAACGGTGATAAGCAGCGCGACGGGTGGGTTGCCGAGGAATTCCAGGAACGAGCGAACACCATTGCCCTCATCGATGGTGAGTTCGGCGATGGCACGTGCCAGCATCAAGATGACCGGCAAGGTGATGCACAGCATTGCCGTACCGAACCCGGGGCGGCGCAAGGGCTCATCCTTCGTGACTGCCGACCCGCTGTCAGCAGCCTCGATCCCCCCGCCCGGAATGGCGTGCGCATGCACCGGAACCCACTGGTCCACGAACCGAGCAAGTAGCGGTCCGGACACGACCAAAGTCGGGATGGCGACCAAGAGCCCCAGCAGCAAGGTCGTCCCCAGATCCGCGCCGACGGTGTCAATCGCCAGTAGCGGTCCCGGGTGCGGAGGCACGAAGCCGTGCAGAACGGACAGACCGGCCAGCGCCGGAATGCCGACCTTCATCACGGAAATGTCGAGCTTGCGCGCGACCATGATGACGACCGGCACGAGCAGCACCACGCCGACTTCGAAGAACAGGGGGATACCGAGAATCGCGGCGATCAGGGCCATTGCCCACGGCAACTTGTTATCGCTGACGCGCTCGATGATCCGGCTGACAATGGAGTCAGAGCCGCCGGAGTCGATCAGCAACGTGCCGATCATCGCGCCCAACGCCACCAAAAGGCCGACGGATCCGGTGGTCTTGCCGAAACCCGCGGTGAAGGAGGTCACGACGTCATTGGGGGAGACGCCGGCGGAAAGCCCCATCGCGGCGGCGCCGAGGATGAGGGCGAGGAAGGGGTGGAACTTGGCCCAGCTGATCAGCAGGACGACAACAGCGATACCGATGAGCGCGGCGGTCAGCAGCTGCCCCCGCCCGGCATCGGTCAGGGTCTCGGCGTCGGCGAGGGGGATAGCGAAGGGGGCGAGCGCCATACTCATATGAGAACGCCTTCATGCTGTGGGTCGGGGGGGCACGAGCCCGAGGGCGTCGATGGCGTGGTGAATGACTTCAGGGACGTCGTCGTGAACCGTCACGAGGACACCTGGCTCGTCGGGCTCCAACATCTCCAAGGTGGCGAACTGGCTCGGGAGGAGGCTTGGCGGCATGAAGTGGTCCTTGCGATTGGCCATCCGCTGAGCGATGAGCTCTTGATCGTCGTGGAGGTGGAGGAAGCGCACATTGGGGCGCCCCTCGCGAAGGACATCGCGATAGACCCGGCGCAGCGCCGAGCAGGTGACGACCGCGCTTTCGCCGGCGTCGACCTGCTCGCTGATCCAGTCGCCGATCAGCCGCAGCCACGGCCATCGGTCTTCATCGGTCAGCGGCGTGCCGGCGTGCATCTTGTCGACGTTCGCCTGCGGGTGGAAGGCATCGCCCTCAGCGAAGGTCCATCCCATCAGGGTTGAGATTCCTTTGGCCACTGTCGTCTTGCCGGTTCCGGCGACGCCCATCACGATCAGGATGTCGGGATCCACGCCTTGAAACCTAGTGGTCGGCGACGTGCCACACGAGGGTTGCACGGCAGGTGAAACGCGGCGAGGTTCCCGCGAGGTGGAAAGCTGGGCGGTCGGCGGAAGCACCGCCACCTGGAGGAGGACCGGTGAAAAAGGCCGATCGGCAACTGCTCATGCTGCTCGGCGTCGCCCTGTGCGTGCTCGTCGTGTGGTGGGCGATTAGTCGGGGCGCGGCTGAGCCCACCGCACTGCCGTCCTCGACGTCATCGTCGGCCGCCTCCTCGCCGTCCGCCTCCTCGCCGTCCGCTAGCTCGACGGCAAGCCTGGCCACACCAGCCTCCGGCATGGACACGATCGCCGAGTCACAGCTCCCGCGTGAGGCGCGGCATACGCTCGATCTCATCCGCGCGGGCGGGCCGTATCCCTATCACCAGGACGACCAGACGTTCGGCAATCGCGAGCGCATCCTGCCGCGGCAGCGCGCTGGCTACTATCGCGAATACACCGTCGAGACACCGGGATCCGAGGATCGCGGCGCCCGACGCATCATCGGTGGCGCCGACGGCGATCGCTATTACACCGACGATCATTACGACAGCTTCCGGCAGATCGAGGAGGGGCGATGATGCGTCACCTGGGGCGGGATACCCGCATCGCCGAGGTGGTCCGTGGTGAGCGCGCCGCCGGTCGGCAGGTCGAGGTCGTTCCGGCCGGCGCGGACAAGACTGAGTCGCTGCGGCTGTTCGCCGAGGTGCTGGGCTTCCCGAGCTATTTCGGGCACAACCTCGACGCGCTTGCCGACAGCCTGACCGATCACGTTGGCACCCGGGCCGGAGAGTGGTCGCTGATCTGGGACGGCGCCCGCGGGCTGCGCGCCAGCGACGAGGCCACGTATGCCGCGATCGACGACATCCTCGGCGACCTCGCCAACGACAGCGGGGTCCACGTGACCGTGATCGACCGATGACCCGCTCCGTCGCCCTACTCGGGTCCACGGGGTCCATCGGCACCCAAGGGCTCGACGTGATCGCGCGCAATCCCGATCGGTTCTCGGTGGCCGCACTCGCCGCTGGCGCCAACCTCGATCTGCTGGCCCAGCAGGCTGCACGCTTCCGCCCCGCCCTGGTGGCCGCCGCGTCGGGGACGGTCGAGCAGGTGCGCACCGCCATTCGGGAGTATGCCGCGGGGGGCGGCCACGCGGCATACGAACCCGAGATTGTGGTCGGGGAGGACGCGGCCGAGCGGGCGGCCGGGTGCGGCGCGGATGTGGTCCTCAACGGCATCACCGGGGCCATCGGCCTGCGGCCGACGCTCGCCGCGCTCGCGACCGGCGCGCGGCTCGCGTTGGCCAACAAGGAATCTCTGATCATCGGCGGCCCGCTGGTCAAGGCGGCGGCCGCCCCCGACCAGATCGTTCCGGTCGACTCCGAGCACTCGGCAATCGCGCAATCTCTGCGCGGCGGCCGGTCCACCGAGGTCCGACGCCTCGTCGTCACGGCCAGCGGCGGGCCGTTCCGGGGCCGGTCGCGCGCGGAGTTGCGCGACGTGACGCCGAAGGCCGCGTTGGCGCACCCGAACTACGCGATGGGCCGGGTCATCACGACCAACTCGGCGACCTTGGTCAACAAGGGGCTCGAGGTCATCGAGGCGCACCTGCTCTTCGAGATCCCGTTCGAGCGCATCGACGTTGTTGTCCACCCGCAGCAGTGGATTCACTCGATGGTCGAGTTCCACGATGGCTCCACGATCGCCCAGATGGGGCCGCCGCGGATGCTCGTCCCCATCGCCTTGGGCCTGTCCTGGCCCGAGCGGCTGGTGGACATCGACGAGCCCTGCGACTGGTCACGCGCGCAATCCTGGGACTTCCATCCGCTGGATGATGAGGCGTTCCCGGCGGTGCGCCTGGCCCGTCAGGTCGGGGAGGCCGGCGGCACTTATCCGGCGGTCTATAACGCCGCCAACGAGGTCGGCGTCGACGCCTTCCATGACGGACGGATCGGCTTCCTCGACATCGTCGACACGATCGCGCGCGTCGTGGGGGTCCACGACGGCGGCTCGGCGAGCACCGTCGACGCCGTCCTGGCCGCCGACGCGTGGGCTCGCGCCGAAGCCGCCCGGGTGCTCGGAATCGGCTGAGTCAGCCACTCGGCCCGGGTTCGTCTCCGTCGACGGAGCTCGCCTCAGCCGTCGCGCTCGCCTCAGCCGGCGCGCGGTTCGATAAGGGCCGTGACGAGGTGGTGCGAGCCGTCGTCGGTTCCCGTCTCGTAGTAGGCGCGGATTCCCGCGGAGGTCTGCGCGAGGCAGGCATACCGCAGTGCTCGACCGTATGCCGCGGGGGCCGGCCCCGCGGCATACGTCAAGGAAGTGGGGGTGCCGACCGCGACGGCGGTGCGCTCGAAGAAGTTCTCGTCCGCGCTCGCCCGCCCGTCGTAGAGGGCGAGGGTGCCCTCGGGCCCGTCGACCACGGCGCAGACGCGGGCGCCGCGAGCATCCCACTCACCCGGGCGGGCGTCGATGGCCGGTCCGTGCATGGTCCAGTCGAGTCCGTCGGGGCTGGTCGCGTACCACGTGCTCATCCGGTCGGCCTGGTCGTCGCCGCCGTCGAGGGGGTGGCGGCAGGCCCACATTTCCCAGGTCTCGCCGGGCTGCACGATGACGTCCTTCCACGCCTCGACGTCATCGCCGGGCAGCGCGACGGTGCGATCCCCGGAGGGGAGGTCGGCGATCGTGTCGGCGTCGAGCGCCTCCACCCACCAGTGCTTGGAGTTCGGTGTCGAGCAGCTGACATAGATCCGCCAGCCGCCGTCCGGGCGACGTACCAGGGCCGGCCGTTCGAGGGAGGCCGCGCCGAAGTCGCTACTCGGGATGGTGGTCACGGTCTCGAAGCTCAGGCCGCCGTCGTCGGATCGGGCGAGGATGTTGGCCAGCCCGCGACCCGAGCCCTCGGGCCGGCGCAGGCGATAGGCGAGCCAGATGGTGTCGCCATCCACGACGGCCGACGGCCCACCGACCCAGTTGCCAGGGCCGGGAGCCGGCGCGGGGATGACGACGGTGGCCTCCGTGTCGCGGAGGCGGTCGAGGAGTTCGGTGGCAGACAGAGCGGTCCGGACACGCATGGGCCGGGAGTCTAGTGCGGCGCCAAACCACGTCGATTAGCCTGGCCGCTGCGGGAGTGAAACCCGCGCGCCATACGTTGCATCTCTGTCGGGCACCTGCCAGGTGCCGGTCGTCGACGAGCCGGTGAGGTCGAGCATGTTGTATTTGTTGGGGGTGCTGCTCGTCGTTCTCGGCGTCGGCCTCTCGATCGGTCTCCACGAGATCGGTCACCTCGTCCCCGCGAAGAAGTTCGGGGTCCGCGTCCCGCAGTACATGGTCGGGTTCGGGCCGACGCTGTGGTCGACGAAGCGCGGCGAGACCGAGTATGGGGTGAAGGCCATCCCGCTCGGCGGCTACATCCGGATGATCGGGATGTTCCCGCCGCGCCGCGGCGAGGACCCCAACCGCATCCGGGTGTCGAGCACCGGGCGACTGACTCAGCTCATGGACGAAGCCCGCGACCAGAGCCTGTCGGAGGTCCTACCGGGGGATGAGGATCGCGTCTTCTACGAGCTGTCCGTGCCCAAGAAGGTCACGATCATGCTGGGCGGTCCGACGATGAACCTCCTGATCGCGGTGGTCGTCTTCACGGGCCTGTTCACGCTGCACGGCATCTCGCAGACGAGCCCGGTGCTGCAGTCGGTGTCAAAGTGCGTGGACATCTCCGCCGCGGCGACCTCGACTCGCACCTCCTGCACCGCCGACATGCCGCTCGCCCCCGCCAACGCGGCCGGCCTGCAACCGGGGGATCGGGTCGTCTCGATCAACGGAGTCGCCCTCTCCACGTGGGACGACGCCCGCGGTCTCATCCGCGCCAATGCCGGCAAGCCGATCAATCTGGTGGTCGAGCGTGGAGGCCAGCAGTTGTCCCTGACGGCGACGCCGATGGCGGTGCAGTTGCCGATCTATGACAAGTACGGCGCGGAAAAGACCGACGGCGACGGCACCGTGCTTACGGAGCAGGCGGGCTTCCTCGGGGCCGCGGGTACGCCAATGGTGGTGCGCCAACCCCTTAGCGCCGTGCCCGGCCTGATCGGGGAGCAGCTGTGGCAGACCGCCGGCATCATCGTCAACCTGCCGCAGAAGATGGTTGGCGTGGCCAAGGCGGCCTTCAGCGATGAGAAGCGCGACATCAACGGGCCCATCTCGGTCGTGGGCGTCGGCCGGGTGGCGGGCGAGGTCGCGGCGACGGACCGCATCCCCAGCGCGGCGGACAAGGGCATCGTCCTGCTGTCGATGCTTGGCTCGCTCAATATCGCGCTCTTCGTCTTCAACCTGATCCCGCTGTTGCCGCTGGACGGCGGTCACGTCGCGGGCGCGCTGTGGGAGGGCCTCAAGCGGCGGCTGTATGCCGTGGCCGGCAAGAGCGACCCCGGCCCCGTTGACGTCACCAAGGCTCTTCCCCTGGCGTATGCCGTGGCCTCCCTACTGATCGTCATGTCGGCTCTGCTGATGTATGCCGACATCGTCAACCCGATCAAGCTGCCCGGCTGACGTGGACGTCCTTAAGGGACGAGGATGAAATCCCTGCACGGCATACGACCTCGGTGGATAGGTGCGCCCGTTCCGTGGGTGAGGGGTAAATGTCGTTGGGTGAGGGATAATTGACGATGTGAGTGTCTCTCTCGGTCTGCCTGCCTTGCCCCCGCCCGTCCTGGCGCCGCGCAAGAAGACGCGCAAGATCAAGGTCGGCAAGGTTGAGGTCGGCGGCGACGCGCCGATCTCGGTGCAGTCGATGACCACGACGCTGACCTCGGATATCAACTCGACGTTGCAGCAGATCGCCCAGCTGACCGCCGCCGGGTGCGACATCGTGCGCGTGGCCTGCCCGAGCCAGGACGACGCCGAGGCGCTGCCGGCGATCGCCCGCAAGAGTCAGATTCCGGTGATCGCCGACATCCACTTCCAGCCGAAGTATGTATTTGCCGCGATTGACGCCGGCTGCGCGGCCGTGCGGGTGAACCCGGGCAACATTCGCCAGTTTGATGACCAGGTCAAGGAGATCGCCCGCGCCGCCAAGGATGCGGGCGTGTCGATCCGCATCGGGGTCAACGCGGGGTCGCTGGACAAGCGGTTGCTGGCGAAGTACGGCAAGGCGACGCCGGAGGCGCTGGTCGAATCCGCAGTGTGGGAGGCCAGCCTCTTCGAGGAGCACGACTTCCACGACTTCAAGATCTCGGTGAAGCACAACGACCCGGTCGTGATGGTGCGGGCCTACGAGATGCTGAGCGAGCGGGGGGACTGGCCCCTGCACCTCGGGGTGACCGAGGCGGGGCCGGCCTTCCAGGGGACGATCAAGTCGGCGACGGCCTTCGGTGCGCTGCTGTCGCAGGGCATTGGCGACACCATCCGCGTGTCGCTGTCGGCGCCTCCCGTCGAGGAGGTCAAGGTGGGCCTGCAGATCTTGCAGTCGCTCAACCTTCGGCCGCGGAAGCTGGAGATCGTCTCGTGTCCGTCGTGCGGTCGGGCTCAGGTCGACGTCTACAAGTTGGCCGAGGAAGTGACCGCCGGCCTGGAGGGCATGACGGTTCCGCTGCGGGTTGCCGTGATGGGGTGCGTCGTTAACGGCCCCGGTGAGGCGCGCGAGGCCGATCTGGGCGTGGCCTCGGGCAATGGCAAGGGCCAGATCTTCGTCAAGGGTGAGGTCATCAAGACCGTCCCGGAGTCGCAGATCGTCGAGACGCTGATCGAGGAAGCCATGCGTCTTGCCGAGGAGATGGGCGAGCCCATCGACGGCGAGGGTGCGCCGTCCGTCACGGTTTCCTAAAGCCAGATCGGCGTATGCCGCGCGGCCCCGTCGCGTGACACCGCCCCCGTTTGAGGGCAGGCTTGGCCCCGTGCTGCGCATGCGAACTCCCACCCGATTCCTCGGGTCGGCCGACCGTGATGCGGCCTTGGAGTTGTGTGCCCGGCATCCGGCCGAGAATGTTTTTGTCGCCGCGCGCATCCTCGAAGCTGCTCCCTTCGGGGGCGGGACCCTCATTGGGTATGAGGAGGATGGTCGCCTCGAAGGCCTGTGCTGGAGCAACGCCAATGTCGTTCCGGTGGAGACGGATTCGGTGTCCCGGCAGGCTATTGGGGACCGGCTGCGGCGGTCGCGCGGCGGTCGGGCGGCCTCCTTGCTCGGTCCTGCGGACCAGGTGCTGGACCTGTGGGACCGCGTGCAACCAGGCTGGGGGCGGCCTCGCGCGCTGCGCGGCGTTCAGCCGCATCTGGTGACGACGACGCCGCCGAGTCGACTGGGCGTGACGTTGGACGAGCGGGTGCGCCGAGGGCGCGCGGACGAGGTCGACCTCATCCTGCCGGCCGCGGCGCACATGTTTACTGCCGAGATCGGGTATCCGCCCTATCGAGGGTCGTCGCGCAGCTACCGGGCGCTGATCGCGGCAATGGTGGAGCGCGGCCATACGTATGTGGTCGTGGAGAACAACGAGGTGATCTTCAAGGCCGACGTCGGGTCGGTCGGGCTGGGGTGCGCCCAGATTCAAGGGGTCTGGTTGGCGCCGTGGCTGCGCGGGCAGGGGCTCGGCACGCCGGCAATGGCCGCTGTCGTGGAGCGGGTCTTGGTCGATATCGCGCCAACCGTGACGCTCTATGTGAATGACTACAACACTGCCGCCCGCGCGATGTACGCCCGGATCGGGATGCACCAAACCTCTACGTTCGCCACGGTCTTGCTCTGACGACCGGTGGGATGGCAGCCCCCTGACTCTCGAACTTGAGCACGCCTTACGAACTTGAGCACGCCTTGCGGGGCGTGCTTAAGAACGTAAGGCGTGCTCAAGTTCCAAAGAGGCGGCGGGCGCAAGTTGACGGGCCGGTAGAATTGGCCGGTGAAACATGCGAGCCCACACGGGACCGGCAAGGACAAGGCCCGGTGGAGCACGGCCAAGAAGGCCGCCGCCCGGAAGACCAAGAACGACAAATTGAAGGCGGAGAAGGCCGACCGGCGCGAGCCGGTGGAGCCGCGCAAGAAGGCGCGCTGGGTCGACGGCAAGCCCGCCCGCCCGGAATCGGCGGACAAGGGGAAGCGTCGCGGCCACGCCGAGCGTGATCAGGACCGCCGCCCGCGCCGGGAAGGCGAGCGCGCGGCATACGACGAGCGCCGCCCGGCCCGGCGGGACGAAGGCTTCCGTCCGCGCGAGGACAAGCGCCGCCCCCGGTGGGAGCAGGAGCACGGGACGAGCCGGTATGGCCGTGACGACCGTCCCCGCGATGACCGCCGCTCCGACGAACGTCGGGGAGATGAGCGCCGCTGGGACGAGCGTCGGCGGGATGACCGCGGGGGACGTCCCGATGGCTCGACGAGTGGCCGCGGGGGCTGGAACCGAGACGACCGACGCGATGATCGCCGCGAGGACAAGCGTGCGGGCGAGCGTCGCGAGTGGAGCAACGACCGCCGCGAGGATCGACGCGACGACCGCAGTGGGCCGCGGCGTGAGTGGAGTAACGACCGTCGAGAAGACCGCGGAGGCGATCGCCGGGGGGACCGCGGCGCCGAGCGACGTGACTGGAGCCGGGATCGCGACGACAAGCGCGGCGGCGAACGTCGCGAGTGGACCGGTGCGCGCCGTGACGAGGGCCGCGAGGACGGCCGCAGCGACCGTCGCGACGACCGCAGCAACCGTCGCGACGACCAGCGCGATCGTCGTGACGACCGCGGTGGGCCCCGGCGTGAGTGGACTAACGACCGTGGCGACTACCGGCGCGACGGCCGTCGTGACGACGGCGGCGCGCAGCGTCGCGAGTGGAGTAGCGACCGTCGCGACCGCGGTGACGACCGCTCCCGCGATGACCGGCCCCGTAGCGACCGGCACCGGGATGACCGGCGACGTGATGATTGGCGAACCGACGATCGGCGACCTGATGACCGGCGCGGCGAGCGCCGCGAGTGGAACCGGGACGCCCGCGACTCCGGGCCCCGTGACTCCGGGCAGCGCGATTCGGAGCGACGCGATTTTGGGCGGCGCGACGGTGAGCGGCGCGAAGGGGAGCGACGGGACGCGGCATACGGGGATCGCCCGGCGAAGCGCCCTGTCGGGTGGCATTCGGACGGGCCGCGGCTGCAGGCGCGCCCAATGCGTGAGGAGCGCAGCCGCGCGTGGCGGACTACCGAGCCGACGTTCGCCCCATCGGCGAGCGAAGCGCCCGTGGAAGGCGACGCTGTGGTCGCCGCGAGTGAGGGGAACGAGTCGACGGCGCCAGCCTCAACGACCCATTCCGGTGTCCTGTTCGCCGATCTGGGCCTCCCCGAGGCGATGGTTGCCGCTTTGGGGGCACGCGGCATACGGCACGCGTTCCCCATCCAGGCTGCGACGATCCCCGACTCCCTGGCGGGGCGGGACTTGCTCGGCCGCGGGCAGACGGGGTCCGGCAAGACGCTCGCGTTCGGACTGCCCACGCTGACACGCCTGCGCAGCGGTCGCTCAACCCCGAATCGCCCCCGGGCCATCGTCCTGGTGCCGACGCGCGAGCTGGCCCTGCAGGTGGCCGATGCCCTCGAACCGATCTCGCGCGCTGTCGGCGTGAGTCAGAAGGTCGTCGCGGGCGGTATGCCGTACCCGCCGCAGCTGATGGCGCTCGACCGCGGCGTCGACCTCGTGGTGGCGACCCCAGGACGCCTTCAAGACCTCATCGAGCGCGGGGCCGCGGTGCTCGACAATGTCGACATCGTCATCCTCGACGAGGCCGACCACATGGCCGACCTGGGCTTCTTGCCGGAGGTCACCGAGATCCTCGATC
This sequence comes from Nostocoides jenkinsii Ben 74, assembly GCF_001046875.1. Classification (GTDB taxonomy): domain Bacteria; phylum Actinomycetota; class Actinomycetes; order Actinomycetales; family Dermatophilaceae; genus Nostocoides_A; species Nostocoides_A jenkinsii. The sequence goes on along the minus strand of NZ_HF571038.1, from coordinate 1,012,089 downwards.
TCGTCCCGGAGGGCGGGCAGCGGTTGCTGTTCTCGGCGACGCTGGACAAGGGGATCGATGAGCTGGCCAGCAAGTACCTCGTCGATCCGGTGACCCATTCCACGGACGACCCGACGGCGGCCGTGTCGACGATGGAGCATCGCATCCTGCTCATCGAACCGTCGATGAAGAAGACGCTCACCGCCCAGATCAGCGGTCGCCCTGGCAAGACGCTGATCTTCGTTCGGACGCAGCTCGGCGCTGATCGGGTTGCGGGTCAGCTGCGCGAGAGCGGGATCATGGCGGGCCCGATCCACGGGGGTCTGAATCAGTCGGTACGCAACAAGGTGCTGGAGGCATTCAAGGACGGGCGACTGTCGGTGCTGGTGGCGACGGATGTGGCGGCGCGCGGCATACATGTGGATGACGTGAGCCAGGTCGTTCAGGTGGACCCGCCGGCAGACCACAAGACGTATGTGCACCGCGCCGGGCGCACGGCTCGGGCCGGGTCTGCCGGGTCGGTCGTGACGCTGGCGCTGCCGCATCAGCGCAAGGCGATGGAGCGGATTGTCGACGAAGTTGCGCTGTCGATCAGTCCCGAGCGGCTGGACAACGCCTCGGCTGCCGCTGAGGGCATTCGTCCGACAGGCGCTCCCGTGCCGGAAGCGTGGTGGCAGGAGATCATCGCGCCGCGCCCCCAGCGCGGCCGTCGTGGTCCCGGTCGACCGCGGCCGGATGGCGCCCGTCGCCCCCGACGCGATGGTGTGCGCGGGGACGGCCCGCGGCGCCCGCGCTACTGAGCCATCGTGGTCGGCCGGACGCGTACGTTTCCGGCCGACTCAGCACAAGTTAGTCAACTGTGGACAGCTTGCACGGTGTCCATAGTTGACTAACTGCTGCTAGCAGCAGCTAGTCAAGAGGCCGGGGCGCGTAGCGTGGGCGTCATGCCTCCCGCTCCCTTGACCAAGGACATCACGGCACTGGCTGCGCTCTTCGCGACCTCCGGTGTCACGCACTTCATCAAGCCCCAGCATTTCGAGGGCATTGTGCCGAAACTGTTGCCGCGCAAGCGGGAACTTGTCTACATCTCCGGCGTCGCCGAGCTCGCCTGCGCCGCCGGGTTGCTGCATCCGCGCACGCGCAAGGCCGCCGGGTTGGCCAGCGCAGCCCTGCTCGTTGCGGTCTTCCCGGCCAATGTGCAGATGAGCGTCGACCAGGGCAAGCGCGCCCAACGGGTGGCGGGCAATGCCTCGAACGCCGCCTTCGCTGCCACGCTGGCCCGGCTGCCCATGCAGCTTCCGATGATCAAGACGGCGTTGCGGGCGGCCGGCCGGATCTAGTGGCTGAGCGGCTCAACTCAGCACACGTTAGTCAACTGTGGACAGCTTGCAAGGTGTCCACAGTTTCCTAACTGCTGCTAGCAGCAGTTAGGAAGGGGGGCCTCAGGCGGGAGCCTGCGCCACCCAGCGCATCGGATCGCCCCAGCCCAGGCCGCCCTCGCCCGCCGACTTCAGCGCCAGCGCGACCAGCGTGCGACGGTGGGCCGCGAAGGTCAGGACGTGGGCGATCATGCCGCCATACGTGAACACCTCGGCCGGCTCGCACAGGGCGTCGACGAAGGTGTCATCGAGGCGTTCCTCCTCGATCGCTGCCCGCACCGCCGACATGAACGCCGGGTCCTCCGCGGCGAGCCGGCGCCGCAACGAAGTCACCGATTCGTGCTCCTCGATCGACCAGTCGTACTCGCGATTGGCCAGCGCGGCATTCCACATGCCCATCTGACCGACCAGGCGCGACAGCAGGCTGCGAATCGTTTGCTCGTCCTCGTCGACCGACAGTTCGATCTGCCGATCGAGCGCCGCATCGTCCAAGCGCGCGCGGATATCCTTGCTGAGCCCCAACCCAAGGAGAACCCTCGTGGCTATGCGTATGTCGTCCCTGTTCCTGCGGACCCTTCGCGAGAACCCGGTGGACGCGGAGGTGCCGAGCCATCAACTGCTCGTGCGCGCGGGCTACATCCGGCGCGTCAGCCCCGGGATCTACACCTGGCTGCCCCTCGGGCTCAAGGTCCTCAAGCGGGTCGAGCAGATCGTTCGCGAAGAAATGGACGCGATCGGCGCGCAGGAGTTGCTCTTCCCTGCCCTGCTGCCGCGCGAGCCCTACGAGGCCACCGGTCGCTGGACCGAGTATGGCGACGGGGTCTTCCGGCTGAAGGACCGCAAGGACGGCGACTACCTCCTCGGCCCCACCCACGAGGAGATGTTCACCCTCGCGGTCAAGGACCTGTTCTCCTCCTACAAGGACCTGCCGGTCACGCTCTACCAGATCCAGACCAAGTACCGCGACGAGGCGCGGCCTCGCGCCGGCATCCTGCGCGGTCGTGAATTCGTGATGAAGGACTCCTACTCCTTCGATATCGACGACTCGGGCCTCGACAAGAGCTACCAGCTCCACCGCGATGCGTATGTCCGCCTCTTCGACCGCCTCGGCTTCCACTACGTCATCGTCCAAGCCATGGCGGGAGCCATGGGCGGGTCCAAGAGCGAGGAGTTCCTCGCGACCGCCGACAACGGCGAGGACACCTACGTCCGCTGCGCCAATTGTGCGTATGCCGCGAACGTCGAAGCCGTGAAAGTCACTGCCCCGCAGGAGCTTTCCCTCGACGGCCTCCCCCCGATGCGGGATGAGGACACTCCCGACGCGCCAACGATCGCCTCGCTGGTCGAGCGGCTCAACGAGCGGATCCCCGGCGGTGCCCCGAATGGCGGTGCGTGGAGTGCCCCCGACACCCTCAAGACCGTCATCGTCATGCTCGTCCACCCCGACGGCACCCGGGAGCCCCTGGCCATAGGCATTCCCGGCGACCGCGAGGTCGACGAGAAGCGCCTTGCCGCCCAGGTGGAGCCCGCCCGTGTGGAGGCCTTCGAGGAGAAGGATTTCGCGGCATACCCCACGCTGGTGAAGGGGTATATGGGGCCGCTCGCGCTCGGCTCCGAGAGTGAGTCCGCGATCCGCTTCCTTGTCGACCCGCGCGTCGTGACGGGCACCCGCTGGGTCGCCGGTGGCAACAAGCCCGGCGTGCACACGGTGGAACTGGTCGCCGGACGCGACTTCGTTCCCGACGCCACCATCGAGGCGGCCGAGGTGCGCCCCGGCGATGCCTGCCCCAACTGCGGCAACCCCCTGGAGTCCGCGCGCGGCATCGAGATGGGCCACATCTTCCAACTCGGTCGCAAGTACGCCGAGGCCCTCGACCTGAAGGTCCTCGACGAAAACGGCAAGCTCCAGACGGTCACGATGGGCTCCTACGGCTTCGGCGTCTCGCGCGCCGTCGCCTGCATCGCCGAGGGCAACAACGACCAGTACGGCCTGGTGTGGCCCCGCAACATCAGCCCCGCCGACGTCCACATCGTCGCCGCCGGCAAGGACGACGCGATTTTGACGTATGGCGAGGAGCTCACCGGGGCGCTCGAAGCGGCCGGCGTCGAGGTCATCTTCGACGATCGCAAGCAGGCGAGCCCGGGCGTGAAGTTCAAGGACGCGGAGCTGATCGGCGTCCCGACCATCGTCGTCGTCGGCAAGGGCCTGGCCGACGGAACGATCGAGATCAAGGACCGACGCTCGGGCGAGCGTCGCACCATCGCGATCGCGGACGCCGTGGAGAGCATCCTCGCCGAGATCGGCGGCTGACCCCGGCGTGGCGGCGAGAGAGTCCCGAGCGGCGGTCGAGGCGGTCGTCTTCGACTGGGGCGGCACGCTCACCCCGTGGCACACGGTGGACCTCGGCGAGCAGTGGCGGGTGTACGCGCGGGAGGTGCACGGCATACCCGTGGATTCGGAGGCGGTGAGCCCGGAGGACGTTGCCGCCGCGCAGGACTTGGCCGAGCGGGTCTTTGCCGCCGAGGCGGCGGCGTGGGCACGCGGGCGGGCCGAGCACTCCAGTGCTGCGCTTGATGCCATCCTCGCCGCGGCCGGTGCGGACCCGGAGCACGACCGGCACCTGCTCGCCCTCGCGGCATACCGGCGCTTCTGGGAGCCCCATACCCTGACCGACCCGCAGGTCCGCCCGTTGTGGGAAGGGCTGCGGGAGAGGGGAATCCGCGTCGGCGTGCTGTCCAACACCATTTGGACACGCGACTATCACCGCGAGATTTTCGCCCGGGACGGGGTGCTCGACCTGATCGACGCGGACGTCTATTCCTCGGAGATCCACGTCGTCAAGCCGCACGCCGAGGCCTTCGAGGCGGCGCTCGCGGCCCTGGATGTTCCGGCCGAGAACGCGGTCTATGTCGGCGACCGGATCTTCGAAGATGTCTGGGGCCCGCAACAGATCGGGATGCGCGCCATCTGGATCCCGCATTCGGACCTGCCGGACAATCAGCGCGTCGCCGTCGAAGCCACCCCGGACGCCGTCGTCCACGAACTGCGGGAGATTCTCGACGTCGTGGACCGGTGGGCATAAGCGGCGTCCCGACCGAGGTCTGGCTTGGACTTGCGGCGGGCTTCGCCGGGTGGCTCGACGCCGTCGTCGGCGGCGGCGGTCTCGTCCAGATTCCCGCGCTGCTGCTGGGCGTGCCGGGCGCTACGCCGGCGCAAGTGCTGGCCACCAACAAACTGTCCTCGGTCACCGGCACCATCAGCAGTTCGATCACGTATTACCGACGGGTGCGACCGGACCTGCGCACCGCCCTCCCGATGGCTGCGGTGGCCTTCCTCGGCGCCATCGGCGGCGCCTTCATCGGGGTGCACATCCCCAAGTCGGCGTTCAATCCGATCGTCTTGGTGATGTTGCTCCTTGTTGGGGCCTACACCCTGCTCAAGCCGGATCTCGGGTCGGTGACGGCACTGCGACACAACGGGATTCGGCATACGGGCCGGGCGATGGCAGTGGGTTTCCTGATCGGGATCTATGACGGGGCACTCGGCCCCGGCACCGGTTCCTTCCTCGTCTTCGCGCTCGTCGGTCTCCTCGGTTATGCCTTCCTCGAAGCCACCGCCAAGGCCAAGATCGTCAACCTCGCCACCAACTTCGGGGCCTTGGCCGTCTTCATTCCCGGGGGACATGTCATGTGGCGGCTCGGCCTGATCATGGCGGCGGCGAACCTGGTGGGTGGCTACGTCGGCGCGCGCACGGCGGTTGCCCGAGGTTCGGGTTTTGTGCGCGTCGTCTTCATCGTTGTGGTCGGGGCGTTTGTGACGAAGCTGGGCTGGAGCATGCTGGCCTGACACCACGGCCCTCCGACGCGTCCCCGGCAAGCACGAAGCCAAGCCATGGCCGGCACACAGGTGCGCCACAGGATCGGGCCCGACATTGAGTGCGTGAGCATCTCGTTAGCGCCGGTCTCTCCGCTGGCCGACCCTGCCGTGTCGAGCGTCAACGGGTTCCCGGTCCGCCGCGTTCCGCGGTGGTGGCGGGACTTTTCCGGAGCGCTGTTGTGGGGCCTCGTGCTGTGGGTCACCGCCTTGTGGATGAGTTCCGGCGGGCTCAACGACGTGGGTTCCATCGGCGGGTTCATGAGCACATTCGGCCGGCTGACCGGCCTCGTCGCCTCGGCACTGCTGCTGGTTCAGGTCTTCCTGATGGCCCGAGTGCCCTTCGTCGAGCAGGCTTGGGGTCAGGACCATCTCACCCGCATCCACCGGGTTGTCGGCTTCGCCTCCTTCAACCTCATGCTCGCCCACATCGTGCTCATCACGCTCGGGTATGCCGCGACGTCCCCCCTCGGGCTGTGGGGCACGATCGTCGACTTCACGCTGAACTACGCGGGGATGCTACTCGCGATCGCCGGCACCCTTGCCTTGTGCATGGTGGTCGTCACCTCCGTGCGTCGGGCGCGGCGCCGAATGCGTTACGAGTCGTGGCATCTCATCCACCTTTACGGCTACCTCGGTGCCGGCCTCGCCCTGCCTCACCAGCTGTGGACGGGCGCGGACTTCCTCCAGTCCCGCACGGCGACCATTTTCTGGTGGAGTGCGTATGCCGCGTGCGCCATCGCCGTCCTCGTCTACCGAATCGCGGTGCCCCTGGTGATGAGCCTGACCTCGCAACTGCGGGTGGTCGAGGTGCGCCGCGACGCAGAAGACGTCACCACGGTCACGGTGGCCGGACGCAACCTGGACGATCTCGGCGCGCAGGCCGGCCAGTTCTTCAACTGGCGCTTCCTCGGGCGCTCGGGGTGGACGCGTGTCAACCCGTACTCGCTGTCCGCGGCCCCGACGAGCACCACATTGCGGTTCACCGCCAAGCATCTCGGTGACGGGAGCGCCGCATTGGCCCGGCTGAAGGTCGGCTCGCGCGTGCTCATCGAAGGCCCGTATGGCCGCCTCCACCCCGGCGTGCGCACGCGTCCGAAGGTGCTGCTCTTCGCCGCCGGCATCGGCGTCACGCCCATGCGGGCACTGCTGGAGGCGCTCCCGCAAGAGGCCGGCCAGGTGACCATCCTCCACCGAGTCAGCGCGCAGTCGGATCTGGTTCTCGGAGATGAGATTCGGGCGTTGGCAGCCGAGCGCGGGGCGCGCTACGTCGTCGTCGACGGCCACCGGATGACGGGCCGGCAAAGCTGGCTGCCGCAGCGGGCCGCGCACCTGGACGACGTCGCCGGCCTGCGCCAGATCGTCCCGGACGTCGCCGAGCGCGAGGTCTACCTTTGCGGCGCCGAGGCCTGGATGGTCGCCGCCGAATCCGCCCTGCGCGGCGCGGGAGTCCCCGCCGACGCCATTCACGTCGAGCACTTCGCGCTCTGAAAGGTCACCCTCCAATGCGACGCATCACCCTCTGGCTGATGAGCACGATCTCCGCCTTGGTCCTGCTGTTCAGCTACCCCACCTCCACGAACTCGACCACTGCGGCGAGTGGCGCCGACGACTCCGTCGAGGCGGCAGTGACCCCCAACGCGACCACCACCCCCGAGGCGACGGCCACACCGGACGGTGCGGCGACCACCGATGGGTCGGCCACCAGCGATGCCACCCCGAGCGATGCCACCGCGAGTGATGCCACCCCGAGTGACGGCTCGACGTCGGCGACGGATCAATCGACCCCGTCCGACGCGGGCTCGACCAGCGACTCGGCGACCGGGACTTTTGCGGGGGACTCCGTGATGACCCGGTGGGGTGCCGTGCAGGTGCAACTCACCGTCAAGGACGGCCAGATCACCAAGTCCGAGGTCATCCAGATTCCGTGGGACAACCCCCGCGACCAACAGATCAACTCGTATGCCGTGCCGATCCTCAACAAGGAGGTCGTCACCGCGCAGACCGCCTCCATAGACATGGTCTCCGGTGCCACCGTCACCTCGGTCGGCTACATCCAGTCCCTCCAGTCCGCCATCGACCAGGCCCACCTCGCATGAGCCGCGCCGACACCGCCCCGTTGCCGATCCACCGCGGCCAACCACTCCTGCGTCGCCGTGCCTTTGTCGAGCACCTCATGGGTATGCCGATCTCCTTGCACGTCAAGGCAATCGACGTCCATCGCGACGACATTGAGGCGGCGGCGCGCAACGCCTTCGCGATGCTCGATCGCGTCAATGACATCTTCAGCCTGTGGCGCGACGACAGCGAACTTGCCCGCCTTCAGGCCGGTGACGTCCTCGCGGGGGAGTGCCACCCCTGGCAGGGGGAGGTCATGGAGTTGGCGCTTGAGGCCGAGGAAGCCACCGAGGGACGGTTCAGTGCCTGGTTCGGTGAGCGTGCGGCATACGACCCGACCGGGCTGGTGAAGGGCTGGGCGGTCGACAAGGCCGCCGACTTCCTGCGCGTCGTCCCCGGGATTTCCTTCTGCCTCTCGGCGGGCGGAGACCTCGTTGTCGGTGCTGGTCCGCACCTGCCAGGCGGAGCCCCGGCCTGGTTGATCGGCATCCAGGATCCGTATGCCGCGGACGGCTACGCCGCAACGGTCGAGGTCGCCCGGGGCGCGGTCGCCACGTCGGGCTCGGCCGCTCGGGGAGCCCATGTGATCGACCCGCGCACCGGGTCCCCGATCAGCCGGCCGGGGTCGGCCACCGTCGTCGGACCGGATCTCGTCTGGGCCGATATCTGGGCAACGGCGGCGTATGTCGATCCCGCCGGCCTCGCCGACCTCCTGCCGCGGCGCGCTCCGAGCTATCACCTGTCGCTGCTCTGAGGAGGAGGGCATTGCAGCGGGCACCGTCCGGCTAGATTCACGGCGTGGGTGCAGATCCTCCCGTCAGCAGCAGTGCGTTCTCGTCACCGGTGCTCCCCGGCTCGGGATGGCCGGGGGATGCTGCCACGGCGGGCACGCCGATCGCGGCCGACGGCGAGGACGTGATGGCGATCGCTGCTGACGCCGTCACCATCACCGACCTAGCCGCGGCCATCTCCGTATGCCGCGCCTGCCCCCGCCTCGTCGCCTGGCGCGAGGAGGTGGCCATCACCAAGCGGGCCGCCTTCGCGGATCAGGCCTACTGGGGTCGGCCGGTTCCCGGCTTCGGAGACCCGCGAGCCCACCTGCTCATCGTCGGTCTGGCCCCTGCCGCCAACGGTGCGAACCGGACGGGTCGGATGTTCACCGGCGACCGCAGCGGGGATTGGTTGTATGCCGCGCTCCACCGTCTCGGTGCCGCCAACCAGCCCGCCAGCGTCGACGCGGGGGATGGGTTGCGCCTGTCGGGCGTGCGCATCACGGCCCCGGTCCACTGCGCTCCGCCGGCGAACTCCCCGACGGGGGCGGAGCGGCATACGTGTGCGCCGTGGTTGGATCGGGAACTCGCCCTCCTGCCCGACGTGCGAGCCATCGTCGCGCTCGGCGGAATCGGGTGGGACGCAACCCTGTCGGCGCTGGCGAGGAATGGATTCGCCATCCCTCGGCCCAAGCCAAAGTTCGGCCACGGAGCACGCGTCGACGTGGCGAATCCCGGCGGCCGCGTACTGGCGGTCTTCGGCTGCTACCACGTCAGCCAGCAGAACACCTTCACCGGCCGGCTCACCGAGCCGATGCTCGATGACGTCTTGGGTCGGGCGCTGGCCATCTGACCTCTGCCGGCTGACCTCTGCTTGCTGACGCCGTGCCGCGGGCCCCGGCCGTCAGTCGGCTTCCAGGAGCGCCCGGATGTCGTCGGCAGTGATGCGGCCGGACATCGAGCCACCATCGTCGACCACCCGGTTGAAGAGGTCGCGCTTGCGGTCCTGCAAGGACACGACCTTCTCCTCGATGGTGTCGGCGGAGATGAGCCGATAGACCATAACCATCTTGTCCTGACCGATTCGGTGGGCCCGGTCGATGGCCTGGGCCTCGGCGGCGGGGTTCCACCACGGATCGAGCACGAAGACGTAGTCCGCCTCGGTCAGTGTCAGGCCGACCCCGCCCGCCTTGAGGCTTATCAGGAACGCGGTGGCGCTGCCCTCCTTGAACTCCTTGACCACGCTCGCCCGGTTGCGCGTGGCGCCGTCCAAGTAGGCAGTGCTGATCCCGGAGGCATCTAGGTGGTCCTGGACCAGTTTGAGGAAGCCGGTGAACTGGCTGAACACCAAGGCCCGGTGACCCTCGGCATGCAACTCGGCGAGATGCTGGGTGAGGATCTCAATCTTGGCCGGTATGCCGCTTCCCACCTGCTCGGGGTCGACCAGCCTCGGATCGAGGCTGAGTTGGCGAAGGCGGGTCAGGGCGGCCAGGATCGCCACCCGGTTGCCCACGGGATCGTCCAGGAGGCCCAGGACGCGTTGGCGCTCGCGCTGGAGGTGCTGGTCGTAAAGACGGCGATGGGTCGGCGTGAGTTGGACCCGGAGCTGCTGCTCCTGCTTCTCCGGCAGATCGGTGGCCACCATGTCTTTGGTCCGACGGAGCATCAGTGGCTTGATGCGGCGCCTCAGCCGGTCAAGCACTTCCGGTGACTCGCCGGACTCGATGGGGCGCCGATAGAACTCGGTGAACTTGTCGGCGCGCGGGTAGAGGCCGGGCGCCACGATCGCCAGCAGGGACCACAGGTCCATTAGCGAGTTCTCCAACGGAGTCCCGGTCATCGCCAACCGGAACGGCGCCGTCAGCTTGCGCAGCACCTGGTGGGTCTTGCCGACGTGGTTCTTGACGTACTGCGCCTCGTCGAGGATGAGTCCGCGCCACGGGATCGCGGTGAACTCATCGCCGTCGATCCGGGCTACGGCATAGGAGGTGACGACCAGGTCAGCCTCGGCGATCGCTTCCGCGAGCGGGGTTTTGCGGCGCCTCGCGGTCTCGGCGAGAACCACGACCCGCAGGCCGGGGGCGAAGCGCTCGGCCTCGCTTGACCACACGCCCAAGACGCTGGTCGGGGCGACCACGAGGACCGGGCTCGTCAAATCGCCTGCGGCCCGGGCATTTTCGAGCAAGGCCAGGGTTTGCAGCGTCTTGCCCAGACCCATGTCGTCGGCGAGGACGCCGCCGAGGTCGGCACTCCACAAGGCGTGGAGCCACTGGAAGCCGTCACGCTGATAAGGACGCAGCGTCGCCAGCAGGCCGGGGGGATCCGGCGGGGGCGGCGTCTCGGCGAGGTGTCGCAGCCGATCGACGCTGTGTGTCCACGCGGCGCTGTCGACGGTCGTCTCGCCCAGGCTCGCCAACTCGTCCCAAAGACTCACGTGGTAGCGCGAAATGCGCATCCCAGCGCCGGGCTCGATGAGTTCGCGGGCTTCGGAGATGAGTTGCCGCAAGCTGTCCAGCGCGGGGTCGTCGAGCCGGAACCAGACTCCCGAGTCGAGGATCATGGCTTCGTCGCCAGCGACCAAGGCGCGAAATAGCGGCTCGAACGGCACGACCTCGCCGTTGACGCTCACGCTGATGCCCAGGTCGAACCAGTCGGTGCCGCCAAGGCTCGACTCGGACAGGCCGACGTCGATCAGGGGGGCCTCGCTGGCCTCCTCGTAGGCGATCAACTCGTCGTCGAAGGTGATGTGGATGTCGGGCTGGAACTCTAACTCGGGCAACACATCGTCGATGAACCGAATCACCGGCATGCCCCGCAGCTCCACCTTGTCGGCGAGCTCGTAGGGGCTGGCGGGGTTGGCCCGGCTCCGGGCGCCCGGGATGCCATCGAGGACATCGAGACTCGCCAGGAGCGACTGCTCGGCGAAGCGATGCCTCGGCAATGGCCCAAGATCGCGAGTGAGCAGCGCCCCGGAGGGCGCGGCATACGCGAAATCGAAGAGGATCGACAGGCGCGTCGGGCCGGGCTGGGACAGCCGAATGCGCAGCACCGGCCGCGCTTGCTCCGGGATGACCACGGAATCGTCCGGTGACTCGACGCGGGTGACATTGCGCAGGCGGGGCAGGTAGAGGCTGAGGAAGCGGTCGACGTCGGCTGGGGGCACGCGCACGGGCCGCTTGCCGGCGAGCAGTGCTGCCAATCGGGGATCGAGCGGTGCATCCAGTGGTGCCAGGGTCAGCCCGTCGGCGGTGGCGATCGCGAACCCGTGGGGCGGCGAGCCGAGGGGAGTGGTGCCATGAACCTTTGACCCGATGACGTGGCTGTCCAAGGTGGCCTCGAGGGTAAGGCCGTTGCCGTCCTGCGTCACGTCCAAGACCACTTGCACTGGATCGGCCGACAGCCGGACGCCACCGCTGGGCAGATTGGGGCCGGGAAGGAGCTCCACGCCGCAGTCGACGGCCGCCCGCAAGAGCGGCCAGATGCGCGGGCCCAAATCACCGAGGAAGACATCGCCGTAGCCGTAGTAGGAAAAGTCCCGGGACTCCGCCACCCGATAGAGATCGTGGATCGCCTTCAGTGCCGATTGGTGCGCCTTGTTCAAAAGCACGCGTGGGGTATGGGCAGTGATGTCCCCCCACGTGAAATTGCGTGCCCACCCGGCGCGGGTGCGGCGAGTCGGGCGCACCAACACCCGCGGCTGAGACCGGCCACCGTGGATCTGCGCGATCGGTTGCGCCAGATCGACCACGAGCCCCAGCGGCATACCCTCATCGGTTTTGGTCGGCTCATCGTCGATGAGAGGGGCGAGCAGACGCTCCCAATCGGAGGAGGGCGCGTCGCCGCCGCTGTCCTGGAAGATCGCGCGGGCGGCCAGCAGGACCGCGACCGTGTGCTTGCAGTCGGCCCGCATGGGGCAACTGCAGCGGGAGACCCACCGGACCTGAGAGTCGGTGCGCTCGCTGGTCACGGTGATCAGGGTTTGATAGGGCAGCCGGCTGGTGCCCTCGACCTCCGCCAACAGCACCCGGCCCTGATCGGCGGCGGTGATCGAGCGGACCATGTCGGCCTGGGCATAGGAGTGGCCGCGCGCCCACGTCGCCCCACCGACGTGGCGCTGAATGCGCTCGTCGGTCAGGTCGGCCAGCCAACGGGCCGAGGTGAGCGGACTGTTCATCCGCTCAACGTAACCGAGGGCACCGACAGCCCGGAAATGTCCGGCGCTGCCATGTCAGTCTGTGGCCAGGCGCTGGCGTAGTCCGCTTGCTCGCTGAATCCGGCGCCCCAAGGCGGCACGCACCGTCTCGGGCGTGCCGATAATCGCCACCTCCTCCTGCGCGCGAGTCACCGCGGTGTAGAGAAGCTCGCGGGTCAACAGCTGTGAGTCCGCATCGGGGAGCAGGACGGTGACGCGGCGCGCCTGACTGCCCTGGCTCTTGTGGACGGTGGCCGCGTGCATCGTCTCGACATCGGTGAGCCGGGCAGCGCTGACCTCGCGGATGCTCGTGCCGGCATCGAAGGCAGCGACGAGACGGCCGTCCCGGCGCACGACCACACCGGTGTCGCCATTGTTGAGGTCCATTGCGGGGTCATTGCTGGTGACCAGGAGGGGACGGCCGACATACATCGGCGCCCAATGGGCATCGCCGGTCTCTTCGGAGAGCCACTGCTCGATCTGACGGTTCCAGTAGGAAACGCCATACGGGCCGTGGCGGTGGGCACACAACAGCCGGTGGCTACCCAGCGCGGCCACGGCCGCAGCCGCATCGCCTTCTCGGGCATGGCCGCGCAACTCCAGCGCGGCGTCCACCATGAGCCCGCGGCGCTCGGCCAGATCCGCGAACAGGCTGACCTCCGGTCCACCGGCCTGGAGTATGCCGAGCGCCTCCTCCGCGGCCCCGTCACGAAGCGCCTGGGCGAGCAGGCCGATCTGGCCGCCGAAGCGGTAGGTACGACGCAGCCGCGCCACGAGTGGGCGACGAGCGTCGGCCCCCAAACCGGCCACGAGATCGGCCAGGACCGCGCCGGCCTCCACCGACGACAACTGATCGGGGTCGCCCACGATGATCAGCCGGGCCTCCGGGCGTAGCGCCTCCAGCAGGCGGGCCATCATCGTCAACGACACCATCGACGCCTCGTCCACCACGACGACGTCGTGCGGCAACCGCGAATGGCGATCGTGGCGGAACCGGCTGCGCGACTCCGGCTTCCACCCCAGGAGGCGGTGCAAGGTCGAGGCGCCAGTCGCCGGCAACCGGTCCCGGTCGGCCTCGGGGAGTCGCCGTGACGCCTCGTCGAACGCTTCCGCCAGACGTGCTGCGGCCTTCGCTGTTGGGGCGGCCAGCGCAAACCGCGGGACGTGGTTGGGGTCGGCCGCGGCATACTGCTCGGCCAGCAACGCCAGGACTTTGGCGATGGTCGTCGTCTTGCCGGTGCCCGGACCGCCGGTGATGATGATCGTGCTTTCCGCAACCGCCAATCGCGCGGCCTCGCGCTGGTCGGCATCGGCCTCGGCGGGGAACAGCCGACCCAGGCCGGCGTCGAGTCGGTCCGGCGCAATCGTCGGACGGGGACGGTGGCGCCGCCGGGACAGTTCATCGGCGACGAGGACTTCTTGGTCGTGATAGCGCTCCAGATAGAGCAGCCCGTTGTCGATCACCAGAATGCGCTGGGCGACGAGTGGGCTGCGGCTGATCCGGGCCAGCCAGTCGTCGGTGTCCGTGGGCCAGGGGAAGGTCGTGTCGATCTCGGCGACCTGGTGCAGGTCGAGGGCGACAGACCCGGTCCGCACCGCCCGGGTGGCGAGGGCGAGTCCGAGGGCAACCTCGGGATCGGTCTCCCCGGCCAATGCGCTCAGGCGCGCCGCGACATGGACATCGGTCGGGCCCAGGATGTCGGCCTCGTTGGCCTCGGCGAGCAGACCGCTGGCTCGCTGCACGCGGCGATAGTCGTCAATGGGTATGGCCGTGCGCCGCCCCGGACGCGTCGTCATCGCCCGCACCTCGCTGCTGCCGTCGGCCGGTCAAGAGTCACCTGCATGCTCGACGGGAGCGCTGTGGTCGACGGAAGCAAGCGCATCAGCTGATGGGCGCGGGTGTATCCCTGGCTCTCGGCTACGGTCCGAGGGTGCGCGACCACCTCGCGCCGCGCGTCCTGCGGACCAGCCGACTGACATTGCGTCCTCCGACGCGCGCGGATCACGATTTCCTGGGCGCACTGCACGGGGATCCGGAGTTGTACCGGCATGCGCCGTGGGCCCGGCAGACGGATCCCGCGGCCTTTGCTGTTGATTTCGCGGGCTGGCGTGGGATGTGGACGGAGCTGGGATTCGGCTACTGGGTGGTCCTGGATTGTGCGGGGGAGGCCATCGGGTTTGCCGGACTTCGCCCGGCCGCGCCGGGGCGCCTGAATCTGTATTACCGATTCGCGGGCGCGGCGCATGGTCACGGCTTCGCTCGTGAAGCGGCCCGCGCGGCCGTGACCCACGCCGCCGAATGGCTGCCAGGCCACGTGGTGGAGGCCGTCGTGATGCCGGGGCACACGGCCTCGATTCGCACCGCCGAATCGGCCGGGCTGATCCTCGCGGGGACGCGCCGGCACCCCGGCGATCCCGCTGAAGTGGGTGAGTCGCTGGTGCTGGAAGGCCCATCGATCGAACGCATCGACGCTCTCGACGACGAGCTTCGACACGACGTCCTGGCACTGTTTTCGCGCGTCACCGATGCGGGTGGATCGGTGGGCTTCCTGCCGGGCACGCCCGTGCGTGAGATCGCCGCAGCGCTCGCAGCGCACGAGGACGAGATGGCTGCCGGTCGCGCGTTCGCGGTGGCATTGCGCGATGGCTCGGCGCTCGCCGGGTGGGCCTGGTGGGTTCGATCCGTCAATTCCCTGTTGGGGCACGGCCGATGGCTTTATCGCTTCATGGTCGATCCGGCCCGCCAAGGCCGCAATGTCGGAGCGATTCTCCTCGCCGCCACCACCGGCCTCGCCCGGACCGACGGCGCGGAGCAATTGCATCTCTCCTATCGCAGTGGGTCGGGATTGGGGGAGTTTTACGCCAAAGGGGGCTACGTCGAAGTCGGTCGGCTTCCGGGCGTCATCCGGGTGGCCGCTGGGGACGACCGGGACGAGGTATGGATGAGCCGCCGCGTCGATGGGGGACCCCTCGTGGCGGACGGCCGCCGGTGATGGCTTAGGGGCGGTGCGGGCGTCGGGAGTCATGGGCGTCGCCCGTCGAGCAGGTTGCTGATCGCCTCGACCAGCGCCGCGGGCGGACGCCAGGAAAAGACCCCGGTCGGATTCCCGTCGATGATGGGCGTCTCCGGCCCGCACATCCCGCGGAGATAGAGATAGAGCACCCCACCCAGGTTGATTTCCGGGTCGTATGCCGCCAGTCGCCACCGCAGGAAGCGGTGCAGGACAACGGCATACAGGAGGGCCTGCAGGGGATAGGACGAGTGCTGCATCGCCGCCACCAGGGACGCCGGGCCGTAGTCGGCCGCCGTGAGCTCGATGTCGGGGGCACCGAGCCAGTTGGTCTTGTAGTCCACCACCAGAAAGCTTTCGCCGAGCCGGAGGACGACATCGACGGAACCCGTGAGGTAGCCGCGCAGCAATTGCCCGCCCAACTCTTCATCTTCCAGGGCGTCGGCATAGTCGAGGAGCGGGTCTCCAGCCGGGAGGTGTGCGCGGAGCAATGGGGCCAGATCGCCCAATAGGACGTGCGCGTCGTCACCGCCGTGCGACCTCGTCTCGTCGGGAAGGCCGCCGCCAGTCGTGCGGCCTCGGGCGTCGCCGCCGTCCAACGGGACCTCGAACTCCAACTCGCACAATCGATCTCGGGTCGGTATGGCCGCGAGGGTCGCCCCGGGGACAAGCGGCCCCAGCGGGGTGGTCACTACCGCGACGAGCGCGTCGGCGAGTTGGGCCGTCGGCAGGTCGACCGGCCATCTCGGCAGTTGCTCGGCGATGCACCGGGCGAACTCCGCGCGCAGATCGGCCACCTCCGGGTCGGCGGTCTCGAGCACCGCATGGACGAGGGAGCCGAACGCCGCCCCGACCGGCAGGCCCGCCATCGGGGACGGAGTCGCCGCCGCGATGAGTTCGGGGCCGACCACAGCGCCAGACTCGGTGCCGACTTCAGCGCCAGACTCGGTGCCGACCTCAGTGCCGACTTCCGTGCCCACCCCGGGCCCGACTTGCGTCGCGGCCTCCGTCCCCAGGCCAGGACGGTCGTCGGTCGGGCGATGGTGCGTTTGCGGCAGGAGCTCAGCGGCGGGTGACTCGTCGTCCTTGCCGGGCAACTCCGGCTCGATCGCCGGTTTGGTGCCGGTGGCGAGGGCCGCATCGGCTGCCTTGGTCAGCGCGGTGTAGGACGTCCGGCGCCAGTGCGGGTCGACCGAGCGGCTGAAGGTCGAGGCGAGGGCCGGCGTGACATCCGGGACCATGGCCACCCGTGGCGGTTCCTGGGTTGGGTCGAGCCGCTCGAGGTGCGGGCCCCCGAGCTGACTCCATTGGGTGAAGGTGTCGTGGACCATCCGGTCACTGGGGACGGCACATTCCCCCTCGGGGGCGCCGACGCCGCCGGGGCCGCGCCCGAACATGGCCCGATGCAGAGACGACGCGCGGGTGGTGGTCAGCGGAGCCCACCAGGTCACGAGTTGGCTTTGAGCCCGGGTCAGCGCGACATACAGGAGGCGAAGGTTCTCGCCGTCGTCCTCGGCGCGTGCGCGAGTAAAGGTCGCGAGATCGGGGCCAGTGCTCACGTCGACCACCCGCGTCCCGGAGTCGTCGTGGTAGCGCAACCCGATCGCCCGTCGATCATCCTCGAAGCCGCGTACGAACCGATCGCACAAGAACGGCGCATAGACGATCGGGAACTGGAGTCCTTTGCTGCCGTGGACGGTGGCGAGTTGCACGGCGGCACCGTCACTCTCCAACCGGCGGCTGCGCTCCCCGGACGTGCGTCCGCCAGACCCGGCCACTTGGGAGGTCAGCCAAGCGGTGAGTGCTGAAAAGCCACCCTGATCACGCGTTGCCGTGTCGTGCAGGATCTCGGCCAGGTGGTGCACGTCGGTGTAGTCGCGCTCGCCGCCGGGTTGGGCAAGGAGCCGGGTGCCCAACCCTCCTGCGTGCGCCGCCGCCAGCACCGCGGGTATGCCGCGCAGCGCGAACAACTCGGCCCAGCGGCGAAGCGTCGCAGCCACGGAATCCGTCAACTCGTCGCCACGCGCGTCCAAGGTGGCGATGGACTCACCGAAGAAGGGGGTCAGCGCGGCCGAGCGGACTCGATCGGCGCGGTTGGTGAACTCCATCGCCTCCAGGACCCGGAGCCACCATTGCGCGGCCCGGGAGTGGAAGACACTCTCGTCACCGGCGAGCACCGCCGGAATGCCGATGCGGGCAAGAGCCTTGCGGACCGCGCGCAGTTGCGCATTGGTCGCGCACAACACCGCCACGTCGCCGGGCGCGATCGGACGCCCGTCGAAGTTCGCGCCGGAACCGAGCGTGATGGCGATGTCGGCGGCGCAGTCGGCCGCGATCGTCGGCCTGGCCGTATCCACCCGCCCCAGGTCTCCGGGGCCGACGCCCAGGGCTCCTCGGTCCAGCACCCGCATCCGCCACGGATGTGGCGCGGGCAACCCGACCAACCGTGACGTCCGATGGCTCGCGGTGACCGGATGCACGACGACCTCGGGATGGCCGAGGCTCATTCCGCCGAGACCAACGCCGACTGCGTCCACCAGCGGTGCGTCCGTCCGCCGATTGACATCGAGCGTGAACAGCTGGTCGGCCACGTGGCGCGCCCGGAGGTAGGTGTCGATATCGCCGCCGCGAAAGGCGTATATGGCCTGCTTCGGATCGCCGATCAGGACGAGGTCGCAGTGCCCGTGGAAGGCCCGCTCGAAGACGTGCCACTGCACGGGATCGGTGTCCTGGAACTCATCGACCAGGACGACGCGCCACCGAGCGCGCATGCGCGCTCGTGCCGGGGAGGTCGGATCGGCCAAGGCGTGGGCCAGGTCGGCGAGCAGATCGTCATACGACAGCAGTCCGAGTCGCCGCTTGCGGGTGGTGAGTTCGGCACGCACGGCCTCGGCGAATCTCACTCGCTCCTCGTCGTAGGACCCGTCCGGCGCGTTGTCGGGGCCGATCGCCGCGGCGGGATCGCCGGCCACTAACTCCGCGATCTCGCGCGCCTCGGCATGGGTGAACGGGACCACTTCGACCGCGCGATAGCGGGCGAGGTAGAGGTCATCAACGACGTCGTGCAGCAGGTCGCTCTGGTCCTCGATCAGCGTCGTGTCGGGATCGGTGTCGCCGGCCACGCCGAGACTGCGCAGTCCCAGATGGCAGAACTGATGAATGGTGGCGATGGTGGCGTCGTCGAAGGCCCCGAGGGCGTCCCGGATGCGCAGATGACGGCACCGCAGGACGTCCGTGTCCACGGGATCGAACTCGCCGAGCAGCGTGCGCTCCAGCCGGTCGAGACGGTCGGGGCGCGCGCGACCGGCCAGGGCATCGCGCAGCAGTCGCTCGGCGCGGATAAGGCGTTCGCGCACGCGTTCGCGAAGCTCTTCGGTTGCGGCGCGCCCGAAGGTGACGACCAGCAGCTGATCCAGTGGCAGGCCGTCGGCGACGTGGCGCGCCACGAGGGCGGCAATGGCCCAGGTCTTGCCGGTGCCGGCGGAGGCCTCCAGCACCGTGGTGCCGCGCGGCAAGGGCGCGGTGATGTTGAAGGGTGTGCTTATGTCGAAGGCGGCGGGTCCCACTTCCGCCACGCGCTCGCTGGGGATCGAATCGGTCATTTGTCGGCCCCCGAATACAGCGCGGGCCGCCAGACCCGTATGGCCGTGTAGCCGAATCGCGACGGGGGCGCGCTGTCCGCCGGGAGTGCCTCCAGGAACTCGTCGGGCGGCACGGGGTCCAGCCAGATGTCCAAAGACGACGAGGCGCCATAGAGATAGGTCACCGATGGTGCGTCGCGATCGTGGCTGCGCGCCCACTCGTCACGCGCCCGCGCCAGGGCCGCGTCCGTCGGCTTCTTGGCCCGATAGACGTGCTTGGCGTAGGCCAGGGAGGTGCGCGGGGCAAAGGCGAGCGGTCTGGTCAGGCCGAGGTCGCGCAACTCGATCAGATCTTCGAGAAAGACCCGGGCAGGGTGCGCGGCGACGCGCGCCAACGAGATGCGCTTAGGCCGGGTGCCCCACCGCCCGACAATCTCGGACGTCCAGGCTTCGCCGGGTCCCGCGCTGGCACACAACGCCAAGTGGTTGATCCAGGTCTCCAGGATTTGCTTGCCGGAGAGGCTCGCATAGGTCGCGTGCAGGTAGGACGTGCCGCGCACGCGACCGACCGTGCCGGTTAGGCGTCGCCCCCCAAGGTCGAGCTCGATGTCGGCCGTGCGTGCCGGCTGCGTGGCGAGGGCCGCCCCCAGGGCGCCGGCAACCTCGTCGGCGATGGTGTCGGCAGTCGTCCCGACCGCCCGCAGCGTCGCCGAGCCAAGGCCGCCGGGTGGTAGCTGGCCGCGTAGCCGCTCGGCCGTCTCGATCTCGGCAATCCCCGCACCCGACAGACGTTGTTGCAGGAGTCGATCGCCGAGCCCCCACTTCTCCAGCGGGTCCAACTCGATCGGGATGCCGGCCGCCGCGGACTCGTCATCGCGACGCACGGCGACCCCGACCCGGTCACGCAAGAAGGCGCGGGTGGGGTCGGCGAAGAAGTCGTGAAGCTGCGCGAGCGTGACGTCGTCAGCAGCGCTTGCGGGCAGTGGCCCGGGCAGGACCAAGCCTGGCGCGGGCCGTCGGCGATTGGTGGTTCGAGCAGAGCTTCGGGCGGCACGCACTGCCGTCACGGCGGGGACGGCCTGAGGATCAAAGGTTGCTGGTGCGCCGCCGGGGGAGCGTCGGGTCGCCTCGTCGAAGGACTGGAGGGGATGGCGGATCACCGGGGCCCCGTCGGGATCGTCGGGACCGATTCCCCGGGCAGCCCGGGCAGCGTCGATGAACTCGCCGACCGGCACGGCGGGTGGTCGCGCGGCGCCGGTCTGTGGATCGGCGCCGGAATAGGTAAGGACCAAGGTCTGGGTTGCCGCACACACGGCATCGAGCAGGAGTTGGCGATCCTCCGAGCGAGCATCGCGCTCGCCGGTCATTGGCTCGCGCGCGAGCAAGTCGTCGCCGTCGGGCGCGCCGCGACGTGGAAACACCCCGTCATCGAGGCCGAGGAGGGCGATCACCCGGTGGGGCACCGATCGCATCGGCACCATCGTGCACACGGTCAGACTGCCGGTGCGGAAGTTGGTCCGGCCCGGTCTGCCCTCCAGTCGGTGCGCCAACAGCGCCCGGATGTCACTGTGCGCCAACGGAAGATGGTCACCCCGAGGCGACAGCGTCAACTCGCGTTCCACCTCGGCGCGCTGCCACAACTCATCCAGTGGCACCTCAGTCAGCGCATTGGTGCCGTCGATCAGGGTGCGCGTCCAATCCGTCGCCAACGAGGCAGCGTTGGCGGCCTCCCGGAAGGCGGCGACGCGGTCGACGAACTCGGCGACCCGTCCCACGAGGTCCAACGTGCCGCTGTCGACGTCGTCGACCGGCAACACCCGCTGGTAGGGCCGACCTGGCTCCTCCGCGCGGGCGACGCCGAGGAGCAACCGATCGAGTCCGAAGCGCCAGGTGTTGGCGCCGAGATTGCCCAGATTGAAGTCCGCGCGTTGTTCGGCATCCAAGCCCCACCGAATCCCGGCCTGCTCGACCCATCGGGCGAACCGCTCGAGATCATCGTCATCGAAGCGGAAGCGGCGCCGGACGGGCTCTGCCGCCGCGAGATCGAGGAGTTCGGCGGCCGCGAAGCGACCGCGAGACAACTCCACCAGTCGCGCCGCCACGGCAAGCAGCGGGTTGCTCGCCGCAAGTGATCGATCGGCCAGCTGGACACGGAGCAGGTGGCCGGGGTGGGCCGGCCCATCGAAGCGGATGTCGGCGAGGCCGAAAGCGGCGTGGATCAACGGTGCATAGGTCTCGACGTCCGGACACATGATCAGGATGTCGCGGGGCTCCAGGGTCTCGTCATCGGCAAGCAACCCCACGAGGGCTTCTCGGAGCACCTCGACCTGGCGGGCTTGCCCATGGCAGGCGTGCACCTGGATGGACAGATCGTCGGGTCCGATGCGGCGGGCCGCCGCGGCGGCACAGTCCGGCACGGCATCCGCCCTCAGATCGGCCTGCAACCAGGCGAGCCAGGACCTCGGCGGTGCCGTCGGCGTCTGAATCTCGTCATCGAGCGCGGGTCCGGCGACCCTCAGCTGGCGCTGCAACTCCCGCAGGTCACGACCCAATGACACCAGCAGGGGATGCTCGACGACCAACTGCGAAGCGTCCGCGCGTCGCGGCGTGGGCCCCGCGTCGCCGGTGGCGGCCAAGCGCCCCCACAGCGCGGGTGACGGGTGCGGCAGCCACAGGTGCACCTCACGATGGATGGCTCCGGCCCGGAGCAGCTCGAGTTCGCTGACGGGGATGCGCGTATGCCCGAACAGAGACACCCGGGCGGGCAGGTCGAACGAGTCCGGATCGGTGGTCAACCGCGCGACTGTCGCGTCATGCCGGGTCGTCGGCGTCGGCAACCCCAGACGAGTCACGACCGCGCGCCACAGGCGCGGCTGCCACGCAAGGTCCACCGGCACCGATCCGCCGGCGCCGTCGTCCCACGGTCCGTCCGGACCGGCGGCCTCCCAGGAGCGCAAGACACCAGGGCGTTGCGTGGCGTAGCTGTGGAAGAGCCCGGCCAGCCGACGAGCCACCGAATAACGCCGACCGTGTCGGAAGACATCGTCCGGGCGACCACCGGGAAAGCCGAGATGGGCCGCGAGGGGGGCCGCCCAGGCATACGACAACGACGCGTCGATCGTCTCGAGAAGTGGCCACACGAGCTGATCCGGCAACCACGGATCGTCCCGGTCCGTCTCGAGCAAGAGGGTGGTCAAGGAGTTGGGCGAGAGGAAGCGCACGCCGGCACAGACCCCGTCGTCCCCGGAGACCGCACCCAGCCGGTGCGACAACCGTTGCGTTAGCCATCGCTCAACACCCCGCGCCGGCACGATGACCAATTCGGTGGCGAAGGGATCGGCCGGCGGCGTGGCGAGCAGCGCGGCGAGCCCCTCGGCGAGGAGATCGGTCCGCGTTGCGCGGTGCAGGTGCAAGGCCACGTCCGTCACCTTAGATCGCGCCACCGACAGCCCACCGAGCGGACGCGGTAGCCCTAACCTTGGAGCCATGGAGCCCGTGTATGCCCCCGTCATCGCCTTCACCAAGGGAGTCTTCCGGGCGCAGGGCCTGAAGTTCACGATCGTGGGCGCGGACAATGTGCCCCGCACCGGCGGGGCCGTCATGGCCATCAACCACACGAGCTACTTCGATTTCACGTATGCCGGGCTGGCCGCCCAAACGAATCACCGCTACGTCCGGTTCATGGCCAAGAAGTCGATCTTCGAGCATCGGATCGCCGGCCCGCTCATGCGGGGGATGGGACACATTCCGGTCGACCGAGCCAATGGCGCCGGGTCCTATCGAGAGGCTCTCGCCGCCCTGAAGTCCGGCGAGATCGTCGGGGTCTTCCCCGAGGCGACGATGTCGCGCAGCTTTGAATTGAAGGAGTTCAAGTCGGGCGCCGCGCGAATGGCTCGCGACGCCCGGGTGCCGCTGCTGCCCACCACCCTGTGGGGTGCCCATCGGGTCTGGACCAAGGACGCGCCGAAGCATCGCGGTCGCAGTCGCATCCCGATCTTCGTCGAGATCGGCGAGCCCATCGTGGTCGAGCGGGGGAGCAATGTCGATGAGGCGACGGCGCGGTTGAAGGCGGCCATGCAGGAGCAACTCGACCGTCAGCAGGCGGCCTATCCGCGCTTGACCGGTGCCGACCTGCGCTATCTGCCCGCCCGCCTCGGCGGCACGGCTCCGACAGTGGAGGAGGCCGCCGCGGCCGACCTGCACGACATGACCCGCACGAAGGACGAGTTCAACTCCTAGGGCAGACGACCCGCGAAAGGCAGATCCCCTGCGCCGGACGGGACACATAGGCTGCCGGTCGTGCTGCGCATCGCAACGGTCAACGTCAACGGGATCCGCGCCGCCCAGCGCCGCGGGTTCGGCGCCTGGCTGCAGGCAACGAACCCCGATGTTGTTGCGCTGCAAGAGGTTCGCTGCCCGGAAGGGGACCTGCCGGATGATGCCTTCGGGGGCTACCACGCGGCATACGACTCGGGGGTGCGCGCGGGCCGCAATGGGGTGGCGGTGCTCACCCGGCACGCTCCGGTGGCGGTGCGCACGCTCCATTCCGACGGGTATGACCGTCCGGTCGCCCGTGAGCTGCGCGCCGCCGCCGACCAAGGGCGCTATCTCGAGATCGATCTCGCCGAGATTCCGCTCACCGTGGCGAGTGTGTACGTACCCAAGGGAGGATTGCCGGCGCACCTGCAGAAGCCGGGAAGGATGCGCGAGGCGCCGGACGGGGGCGCGGCATACGACCGGAAAATGCGGTTTGCCGCGGGGCTGAGCCGACATCTGGATCGCTCACGGCGCGCGGCGGCGGCTCAGGGACGCGAGTTCATCGTGATGGGGGACTTCAATGTGGCGCATCGCGAACTCGACGTGGCTGCCTGGCGTCGCTCGCGCCAGTCGGTCGGCTTCCTTCCGCAGGAGCGGGAGTGGCTGGCCGAGTTGCTGTCCCCGCGCCGCTTTGTCGATGTCGTGCGACGGCTACATCCGGACCAGCCCGGTCCCTACTCCTGGTGGTCCTGGATGGGCAATTCGTATGCCGTGGACTCGGGTTGGCGGATCGACTACCACTTCGCGTCGCCCGGGTTGGCGCGGACTGCCGTGCGCGCGTGGGTGGACCGGGAGACCGACGGTGTGCGCATCAGCGATCACTCCCCGGTCTCCGTGGACTACGACTTCTGAGGCTTCGGCTGGCTGGTCGTCGGGTTGGCTGCGGCGTCAGATGGCGTGGCCGAGGTGCGCGATGGCCTGGCGAAGCAGCACCCCGTGACCGCCGTCCATCTCGGCCAGCACCGCGGGATCAAGCGCCTCGTCCGGCGTGAGCCAGGCGAGGTCGAGGGCATCCTGTTGCGGCGCGCAATCACCGGCCACGGGCACGACGAAGGCCAATGAGACGGCATGTTGGCGCGGGTCGTGGAAGGCGGTGACCCCGGGGGTGGGGAAGTATTCGGCGACCGTGAACGGAACCGGACTCACGGGAATCTGGGGGAGCGCCACCGGGCCGAGGTCCTTCTCGATGTGGCGGAGCAGCGCGTCTCGGATCCGCTCGTGGAAGAGGACGCGACCGGAGACGAGTTCGCGCTGGATGCGGCCCCCATCGGTCGCCCGCAGAAGGAGGCCGATCGACGTGACGGCGCCCCCGCCATCGACGCGGACGGGAACGGCATCGACATACAGGATGGGCATCCGGCCGCGGACGGACGCGAGCTCCTCGTGGCTGAGCCAGGCTTCGCGACGTTCGACATCCAGGTTCATGGGCCCGTTTCTATCACCGGTCGACGGGTCGAGGGCCGGTCGGTTCGAAGGTGACGGCAGCACCGAAGGCCGCCTTGCGTACGGCTCGACGCAGCGCGCCCAGGACGGCGGATCCGGTCAGCAGGATGAGGACGGCATTGGTCAGGGCGCGGCCGAGATCCCAGCCGAAACTCGTGGCCAGGCTAAACAGCGCGAACCGGTGCAGGTTGTCGATCGGATTGGCGCCGGGCTCGAAGGATAGGCCGGTTCCGGAGCCAATTGCGAACGGCCAGAACGAAAAATTGAGCAGCCACCCATAGAGCAGACCACTGATGCCGCCGTATGCCGCGAGCAGCCACAGCTCCGTCCGTCCCCGCGCGCGGGGGAGGAGCCCCGCGCCGAGCCCGACCCAGGCGGCGCCGAGCATTTGATAGGGGAGCCAGGGACCGACGCCTCCCGTGATCAGCGCGGAGGCGAAGAGCGTGGTCGCCCCGAGCACGAAACCGAACCCCGGCCCGAACACGCGGCCGGCGAGCACGAGGAGGAAGAAGACGAGTTCGACGCCGGCGCTCCCGGCGCCGAGCGGGCGCAGGACGGCGCCGACAGCGGACAGGACGCCGAGCATCGCAACGGCCTTGACGTCGAGGCCGCCGTCGGCGATCTCGGCGAGCACGACGGCAAGTAGGAGGGGGAGGAGGAGCGCGAAGACGAACGGGGCGTCGTTGCCGTGTGCCAGACCCGAGCCCGGGTCGACGATCAGCGGCCAGCCGAAGGCGATGACCCCGGCCAGGCTCACCAGGATCAGCGCCAGGGTGGAGCGGGCGCGGAGCCGGATAGCGGTGGATGTGGCGGCGGGCG
Source organism: Nostocoides jenkinsii Ben 74 (assembly GCF_001046875.1). GTDB lineage: Bacteria > Actinomycetota > Actinomycetes > Actinomycetales > Dermatophilaceae > Nostocoides_A > Nostocoides_A jenkinsii. The sequence goes on along the minus strand of NZ_HF571038.1, from coordinate 986,606 downwards.
GGCGTTCGGCGGGGGGGTGGGGCACGGCGGGGGCGGGGGGCACGGTCATCCGACATCGCCGGCTTCGGCCAGTGCCTGCCGGACTTGTGCGACTGTCAGGAGTGGGGCGGGGGCGAGCACCTTGGCGACCTGCGGGGCGAATGCCGCGGACGCGGCCACGACGTCGGGGGTCGGGCCGTGGGCGACGACCTCGCCTTCGGCCATGACGACGACCTCGTCGGCGGCGTCGGCGACGAATTCGACATCGTGGGTGGAGATCAGGACGGTATGGCCGTGCCCCGCCAACCCGCGCACGATGCCGGCGAGCCGGGTCTTGGCGGGGTAGTCCAGGCCGCGGGTCGGCTCGTCGAGGAGGACGACGTCGGGGCCGGCGGTGAGTTGGATGGCCAGGACGAGGGCGAGCTTTTGACCCTCGCTGAGGTCGCGCGGATGGCGGTCGGCGGGGATGCCGGGGGCGAGGTCGTCCAGGAGGGCGCGGCAGGTTCCGGTGGGTTTGGCGGACTCGGCGTCGGCCTGATCGCATTCGGCGCCAACGGAATCCAGATAGATGAGGTCGCTGGCGGTCTGCGGGACGAGGCCGACGCGGGCCCGGCGCGCGACGGGTTTTAAGGTGGCCGGGTCGCTGCCATCGGTGACCGCGACGCGGCCGGCGCTGCGCGTGCCGGTGCCGTGCAGGGCCCACAGGAGCGAGGACTTCCCGGCGCCATTGCGGCCCATCAGCGCGGTGACCCGCCCCGCCGGCACGGCCAAATCCACCCCCCGCACCGCCCGCACCCGCCCGTGGTCCACCCGCAGCCCCGTGGCGCGGATTCCGGGGGTCGGAACCGTCAAGGAACTTCTGCTAGCAGAAGTTAGTGAACTGTGGACACCTTGCAAGGTGTCCACAGTTGACGAACCTCTGCTAGCAGAAGTTAGGAGGGGCGCCCCCAGCCCACCCAACCGCGCGCGGAGGGGGGCGGCGGCGCGGCGGGCGTCGCGGATGCTGACCGGGAGGGGGGACCACGCGGCATACCGACCCAGCTCGACCACCGGCGGCGCTACAGTGGCGTCGCGCATGATTTCGGCGGGCGAGCCGGAGCGTACCCGGCCGTCGACCACCTCGACGACGCGATCGGCATACTGAATCACCCGCTCCAGCCGATGCTCCGCAATCACGATGGTGACCCCGAGGTCGTGCACGAGCCGGGTGAGGGTGGCCAAAACCTCCTCTGCCCCAGTCGGATCCAGGGCCGACGTCGGCTCGTCGAGCACCAGGATGCGTGGCTGCGTCGTCAGCACCGAGCCGATCGCCACCCGTTGCTGCTGCCCGCCGGACAGGTCCCGCAGCGGGGCGGCGCGCAGGTCCGCGATACCGAGCAGATCCAGGGTCTCCTCGACGCGCTTGCGCATCGTCGTCGGCGGCAGGGCGAGTTGCTCCATGCCATACGCCAGCTCCTCCTCGACGGTGTCCGTCACGAAGCCGGCCACCGGGTCCTGACCGACCACCCCGACGATGTCGGCCAAGTCCCGCGGCCGATGCGTCGCCGTGTCCCGCCCGAGGACCCGCACGCGGCCGGTCAGCAGCCCTCCGGTGAAGTGCGGCACGTGCCCGTTCAGTGTGCCGAGCAGCGTCGATTTGCCCGAACCCGTGCGTCCGACGACCAGCACGAGCTCGCCTTCCTCGATGCTCAGGTCCACCTCGCGCAGCGTCGGCGCGCTCGCCTCGGGATAGCGGACCGAGACGCGGTCGAGTTCGAGCACCGCTTCCCCCATTCCGTATGCCGCGTCGCTCCACCCGCTCATGCCGTCACCTCGCGCGTCGCCCGGCTGCTCGACAACGGCGGGACGGGGGTGGCCACGGCCGGCACGATAGCGAGCAGGAGCCCGGCCAGCACGGGCAAGGGGAGGGCGGGCCAGGCGAGGGGACGCAGCGGCATACCCAAGGAAAGGGGTTCGCGGCGCAAGGTGACGAGGGAGCCGACCAAGGCGGCCACGCCGCACCCGACCGTCACCCACTCGGCGACACCCCACGGCTCCCGCCGATAGATCGTCCGTCGCACTCGACGCCCGCCGGCCCACAGTCCCGCCACGCACGCCGCGAGGCCGGCGACCAGGACTGGCATCCCGAGCGCCGCGGGAGTCGTGGTGTCCAAAAGGCCATAGAGACCGACGGCCGTCCCCATCAACCCCAGCGCGGCAAGCGCCCCGGTGAGGCGCCCAGACTCCCGCTCGTTGCGGCCGTACCCGCGTCCGTCCATGGCTGCCGCGAGGGCCAGCGAGCGATCGAGGGTGTCCTGCAGGATGGGCATGGCGACGGAACGAAAACCCTTGAAGCGCAGCGTCATTTCGCCCCGAAGCTGGCGTGCCCGGACGACCCGCTGCAAGCTCTCGGCAAGCTGCGGCGCCACGGTCACGGCCACCACCAAGGCCGAGCCGATCTCGTGCAGCGCCGCCGGGAACACCTTCAGGAGCCGCTTGGGCGAGGCCAGCGCGTTCGCGGCGCCGATGGCCAGGATCATCATGCCGAGCCGAGCGCCTTCCAGGGCGCCGCCGAGCGCGCCCTCGAGATAGACGGTGCCGCCGAGTTGGATTCCGGCCGCCCAGGAAGGCAGGTCGGCCTGCGGCAGCGGCAGCAGCCGATGTTCACCGAACTTCAGCCCGACCAGGATGTGCAGCACCACGCGGGTGGCGACGATGACGGCGCCGAGCGCGGCATACAGCCGGAACGTGCGCCCCCACGGCGACCCGTCGCGGCGCGCCATGACGACGCCGGTCAGGACCAGGCCGTGCGCGGCGAGCAGCGCCGGGTTGGTGGCCAGGCTCGCGCTGGCGGCCATGGCGATGGCCCACAACCACCAGGCCGCCGGATGAAGATGGCGGATCACTGCGCGGCGGCGCGGTCCCGCTGGCGGCGGACTACCCATGCCCCGAGTATGAGGAGCGCCCCCACCCCGGCGCCCCCACCGACGATGAGGGCGGGGGAGGCGCCACCCGAGGTGCCCGAGTCGGGGAGAGCGGTCGCCGACGTCGCGGGCGCCGAGGTATCCGTCGTCTTCTCGGTCGCACCGGCCGCCGAGGTGTCCTCGGAGGCTGAGGACGCAGGCGGGTCGCTCGTGGATGAGGCCTCGCCGGAGCTGGTCTTCGTCGCCGAGGGCGCGGTCGAGGCTGGCGCTGAGCCGGTGCCCGTGGCTGACGGTGAGGTCGGCGGCCGAGTGGTCGAGGACGTGGTCGTCGAAGCCGGCGGCGTCGTCGCCGGTGGGGTGGTCGCGGATGGCGGGGCGGGTGGCGCCACGGAGGGCTGCGCGCCGGCGCCGAAGGCAACCCCGACGACGCTGCCGGGCGCGGGATTCAGGGTGGCTGCGCCCGTCGAGCTGTAGGCCCACGAACCGCCGGCGGACGCCGACCACACGGACCAATAGGCACTTGCCGACGGCGTCTGCACGCACGGCTCCACGTCGGCGGTGGGGAAGCCCGCGACTCGGCAGATGAAGGTGGTCGGGAAGCGTTGGGTCCCTTCCACCGCAAAACCAGCACTCTCCAGGGCACCCCACGCACTCGTGGGATCGCCTGCGGCGCAACCCGTTTGGACGCGCGCGCCGAAGTCGACGACGACGCTCACCCCGCTGGTTCCGGAGCACGTCGCCGCGCCCGCGGGGCCGGCAAACGTCAGCGATGCGGCCCCGAGGGTGGTGGCGAGTAGCGCAGCGCGGGCGGAGGTGCGCCTCACTTCGGCGGCGCTACCGTCGGCGGTTTGCCCGCGCCATACGCCCAGCCCTCGACCGTGCCCGGCTTCGGGTTGTAGCTCCCCGCGCTCGTCGTAGCGTAGGTCCACTTCCCGCCACGCGCGGCGTGCCAGTAGGACCAATACTTCGTCGTGGGCGGCATCACCACGCACGCATCCTGTGTCGCGGTCGGCCGCCCGTTGATCCGGCAGACGGCCGCCGGGAAGCGCGCCACCATCGCGACGGTGAACCCGGCACCCCGTAGCGCAGCCAGCCCGGACGTCGGATCGCCACTCGCACAAGAGATTTTCTCGGTCGTGCCGAAGTCGACGACGACGCTCACCCCCTTGCCGCGGGGGCACGCGGTCGCCTTCTCACTGGCGGCGGCCCCGTCCCCAACCGTATGCCGCGCGCTCGCCGCCGGCGCAGCCCCCACCGCCGCCATCGAGGTCGCGAGCGCAGCGGCTCCCAGCGTGGCCGCGATCCGGGGGCGACTCCCGAACCAGCGGTTCTGGGCGGGGGTCGGGGGGCGGGTGGTGCGTACGGTCATCAGTGGCTCCTTCCACGGCGGAGGATGACGGTGGCGCCGGCGGCGCCGGCGAGGACGAAGGCTCCCGCGGCAACAAGCGCCGCTGTTGAGGTGCCGGGTTCGGCGGCGCCGGGCGTGACTGCAGCCGTCGCCGAGACCGAGGCCGAGGGCGCCGAGCTGCTAGCAGCCCGCGCGGAAGTGCTTGCCGGAGAAGAGCTTTCCGACGCGCTCGGCGTGGCAGGCTGGCTGCTCGTCACGGTCCGAGTCGCCGTGGCGGTCTCCGTGTGCGTCACCGCGGCAGGAGCCGCGGTCACGGTCGAGGTCGCCGTCTGCGTCACGGTCGCCGTGACCGTGTGGGTGATAGTCGCCACCGGCGTCGAACCCGTTGTGGCCGTCGTCGAACTCGACGTCGACGTGCTCGTCGAGGTCTCCGTCGGGCCCGCGCAGCCGTCCGCCCCCTCCGTCACGCCGGCAATCGCGACGGTTGCCAGGCCGGCCGAACCGAGGCCGAGCAGGGCCTGTGCGGTAGCCCGACGCTCCTGGTCGGAGGCGACGGCGTGGGAGCCGGCGGCGACCAGCGCGGCATACGTCTGAGGGTCGTAGGCAACCGCCCCACGAACCGTCGCCGGCGCGTCGCATCCGAGTTGCACCGACCTCAGGAAGTCGGCGGCCGCGTCTGCCTCGGCCGTCCGCCCCGCGCTGCGCCAGGCCATGGCCGCGAGCCCGGTCGTGTTGGCGTTGACCCCACTCGTGCCGGAGCCGCCCACAACCCCACCGGACGGCTCCTGCGCCGCCGACAGATGCAGGGCAGCCGCGTCCTGGGCGCCGTCTTGGCCACCCACGGCGGCCAGCGCGACGACGGCCAACGACGTGGCGTCCGGATCGCTGACGCACGCGCCGTCGCCCGGGAACATCCGGAAGCCATCGTCCGAACATTGCTGTGCCAGTAGGTAGTTCACTGCATTCACTGACGGCTTCGATGCCGTGCGCGACAGCGCGATGAGCCCCAGAGCCTGGGTGAACGTGTTCGAGGTGTCCCCGTATGCCGTGTGGTCGGCATACCGCCCATCGGCGGTTTCCAGGGATTGCAGGTCGGCGACGAGGTCGTGCCCACCGAAGGAGCTTGGGTCGCCGGTCACGGCGGACGCCAGGATCGCGGTCTTGGCGACGGGCCCGGCATACAACTCGGTCGCACCGAACGTCGGGCCGAGGTAGTCGTCCACATGCGCCGAGATGGCCGCGGTCGAATCCCGCGCGGTCGCCGCCCCGCTGCCCGCGGCGAGCATGCCGAGGACGGCATCGATCGTCAGCCCGATGTCTGCCTGATCGGAGCCGGGATACGGCAGCAGACCGTCGTGCGCCCTGATCTCGCGAGCGAGGAAGGCGGACCCCGCCGCCCCGGCACCGGCCCCCGCCGCACCCGCA
>NZ_HF571038.1:929434-980851 GCF_001046875.1 Nostocoides jenkinsii Ben 74 | reverse complement strand
GGCTGAGCGCGCCGCCGCCGCTGGAGATCGACCTGCAGATCGAACCCGACGGGGACGGTGTCCGGCTCACCGACGGCGACACCCTGGTCGCCGTCGCAAACCTGAGCGAGCCCTTGCCGCGCCCGTCGGGGACGCCCGTGACGTTCGCCGAGGCGCGGGCGGTGGGATCGGCATACGAAGGGTTGACGGAGCATCCGTTCTCGACCTGCTTCTCCTGCGGAACGGCCCGCGAGGACGGTTTGGGGTTGCGACCGGCGGCGGTGGGCGATGACACCGGGGCGTATGCCGCGGCTTGGGTCCCGCGGGAGGTCTCGGTCCCGATCGGGTGGGCCGCGCTGGACTGCCCTGGGGGATGGTCGGCGGGGATCGCCGGGCGCCCGATGGTGCTGGGGACGATGACCGCGCAACTCTTCGCGCTGCCCGAGGTCGGGCAGGAGTGCGTCGTGATGGCGTGGCCCGGGGCGAGTTCGGGGCGGCGGTTCGAGTCGTCCTCGGCGCTGTACGGGCCGTCCGGTGAGCTGCTCGGCGCCGCCCGGGCCGTCTGGATCGCCGTGAACCCCGCTGCGGTGCGCCCGGTGGGTCGGTGACAGTCCTCCGAACTTCTGCTCGCAGCAGTTAGTCAACTGTGGACACCTTGCAAGTTGTCCGCAGTTGACTAACTTGTGCTGAGTTGGCCTTGTGCAGAGTCGGCCCTGTGCTGAGTTGGCCTTGTGCCGAGTCGGCCCTGTGCTGAGTTGGCCTTGGGCTGGAGTCGGCAAGGGCAGGCGTGGGCCGGGGCGAATTCCGGCCGGCCGTCGATCGAGTACTTGAAGGGAAGGCACGGCGAGGATGAGCGCCCCCCGGCATTGGGAGTCGACCGCGGTGGCGGTATTGCTGACGGCCGAGGTTCTGGCGCTCACGGTGATCCTGCTCCCGCTCGGCCTGGTCTGCTGGGTCGTCGGCCTGGTGCTGCTGGCCAAGTGCCGCCGGTGGACCCGCGCCCAAATCACCCGCGCCGCACTGGTCCTCGGCACCGGCCTGCCCGTTGCTGGGCTCGCGCTCGTCGCGAGCGGGATGGCATTCCACGCGGCCGGCCGAGTGTGCAGCCCCGGCGCGGACGGGGGTCAGCAGTGCACCTACACGGGGTCCGGCCCGGCGGTGTTGCTGCCTTGGCTGCTCGCTGCGCTCGGCATTGCGTATGCCGCGTTGCAGGTCGTCACGGCCCGTCGCCTTCTCGAGGCCGTCGGTGAGCACGGCCCCCGCCCCCGCGGCTTGCGTCTGCGCTAAGGGACCGGCCCAGCCGGTCAGACCGGCACCGTGGGAGGGAACATGGACATACGCAGCGGTAATGATCCGTTGCGTATGTCCATGTTTCGGCAATGGGCGGAAAAGTGCGCTACCAGCGACAGCGACCCCAGGCGGCCAGCGAACCCACCGGAGCCGGGGGACGGGCGGGCCTCGTGGGCCTAGTGGGCGAAGTGGCGGGTCCCGGTGAAGTACATCGTGACGCCGGCCGCGTCGGCGGCGGCGATCACCTCGTCGTCGCGGATCGAGCCGCCCGGCGCGACCACGGCGCGCACGCCCGCCTCGATCAGCAACGCCAGCCCGTCGGCGAAGGGGAAGAACGCGTCTGAGGCGGCGACCGCCCCCTGAGCCCGCTCCGCGCCGGCCCGCGCGATCGCGAGGCGGCACGAGTCGACCCGGTTGACCTGACCCATGCCAATGCCGACCGAAGCGCCGTCGCGGGCGAGCAGGATCGCATTGGACTTCACCGCGCGCACGGCGCGCCAGGCGAATTGCAGATCGGCCAAGGTCGCCGCATCCGCCGTCGCACCCGCCACCAAACTCCAGCGCTCCGCGTCATCCCCACCGGAGATCGCGCCGTCGTCGGACTCCACCACCGCGTCTAGCCGATCCACGGTCTGCATCAGCACGCCGCCGGAGATCGGCCGGAACTCCACCCGATCACGCGCAGACGCAAAGTCCGTCGGCAACTCCACGAGCCGACGATTCTTCTTCTCCCGCAACACCTCCAGCGCGTCGTCGTCGAAACCCGGCGCGGCCACGACCTCGCTGAAGGTCTCGTTGAGCAGGCGCGCCATCGCCGCGGTGACGGGGCGGTTGGTGGCGACCACTCCCCCATACGCCGAGACGGGGTCGCACGCGTGCGCGGCCGCATAGGCTGCCTCGACGCTCGCGCCCACCGCGATCCCGCACGGGTTGGCGTGCTTGATGATGGCGACCGTCGCCGCGTCGCCGTGGTCGTAGGCCGCCCGCACCGCCGCGTCGGCGTCGACGTAGTTGTTGTAGGACATCTCCTTGCCGTGCAACTGCTCCGCGCTCGCGAGCCCCGGCCGCCAGTGCCGATAAAGGGCCGCGCGCTGGTGCGGGTTCTCGCCATACCTCAGCACGTGCGCCTTCGACCAGGTCGCCCCGGTCCAGGCCGGGAAGCCGGAGCCCCCCGAGGTGTCGACGTAGGCATTGCCGAGCCAGTTGGCCACCGCATTGTCGTAGTCGGCCGTGTGCGCGAAGGCGCGCGCCGCCAGGAGCTTGCGTTGCTCCAGCGTGAAACCGCCGCCGCGCACGGCCTCCAACACCCGGTCGTATGCCGCGGGGTCGGTCACGATGGCCACGCTCGGGTGGTTCTTGGCCGCCGCCCGGACCATCGTCGGCCCGCCGATGTCGATCTGCTCGACGCACTCGTCGGGATCAGCCCCCGAGGCCACGGTCGCCACAAAGGGGTACAGGTTGCACACCACCAGCTCGAACGGCCGGATGCCGAGCTCGGTCAGCTGCTCCAGGTGCTCCGGTTTGCGCGTGTCGGCCAGCACACCGGCATGAATCACCGGGTGCAGGGTTTTGACGCGGCCTTCGAGGCACTCCGGGAAGCCGGTCAGGTCGGCCACCTCGGTCACCGGAATGCCCAACTCGGCGATGAACTTGGCGGAGCCGCCGGTCGAGATCAGCGCCACGCCGGCGTCGTGCAAACCACGGACGAGTTCGGCCAGACCGGTCTTGTCATAAACCGAAATCAGCGCTCGCCGGACCGGGCGGACGTCCTCGGCTGCGCCAGGCGGCGTGACGGTTGTGCTCACGAGCGGGGGTCTCCTTCGCCGGATCCGGGGTGCCATATCGATCCTAGGCGGTGGCCCCGACAGCCAGCGCACGGACCACGTCGATGAGCATCTTGCGCTCGACGACCTTGATGCGTTCGTGCAGGTCAGCCTCGCTCTCCCCGTCCAGCACGCGCACCGCGCGCTGGTCGATGATCGGTCCGGTATCCACTCCGGCGTCCACCCAATGGCACGTCGTGCCGGTCACTTTGACGCCATGGGCGAGCGCGTCCCGCACCCCATGTGCGCCGGGGAAGCTCGGCAGCAGCGCCGGGTGCGTGTTGATGATGCGATTGCCCGCGAGCACCGCTCGCCCCAGGATGCGCATGAATCCGGCCGACACCACCAATCCGGGCGTATGCCGCGCGATCTCCTCCGCGAGCGCGGCATCCCACTGCGGCCGGTCACCGGCCGGGGGAACCACGAACGTCTCGACGCCCGCGCGCTGCGCGCGCTCGATCCCCAACGTGCCCTCACGGTCCGCGCCCACCGCGACGACGCGCGCTGGGAAGCTCGGGTCGGCGGACGCATCAAGCAAGGCCTGCAGGAGGGTGCCGGACCCGGAGACCAAGACGACGACCCGCAGCGGGTCACGGGCCCGAATGTCACGGGCCGGGATGTCAGGCGCCGGGATGTCAGGCGCCGGGATGTGACGGGCCGAGAGGTTGCTTGGCAAGGGTGAATCGGACATGAGACTCATCCTGCCAATAGCCACCGACAGCCTGCGGCAGCCGGGCAGCGGCCCAGGCGGCCAGCGGCCCAGGCAGAAAGTCCCGACAACCGGTCAGCGGCGCAGGCGCAACCAGTCGCGCAGCGTCAAAACAGCCGCGCCCAGCCCCATCAGCAGCGCCATGAAGAACGCCAACGTCGGCGCGGAAACGCCGATGTCGCGGATGCGCTCCATACCGGCGCTCCCGCCACCCAGCAGATCGACCACCGCAAGCGTCACCGAAGTCCCCACCACGGTCACGGCAACGGCCGCGAACTTCACCCGGCCTCGCGCGAGGCGAGGGATCTCGGCGAGGGTGCGGCGCGCGGCATACGCCCCGAGGAGGAGCGGAATGATCAGCAGAAGGCGCGACCACCAGCCGAAGTGACCCGGGCCAGGGATGGCCGCCAGCACGGGCACCTGCGGCAACACCCCGAGCGAGGAGCCGCCCAGGCTCACTCCCGTGCCTTCCGCGATCGAGAAGCCGGGTCCGGCGACGAACCCGAGCGCCCACAGGCCGAGATTCGGCACGATGAGAAGTTGGGCCAGCAGCAACGCCGTGCCACCAGTCAGGCCGGGCGACAGCGTGCGCGTGACCGCGGTGACGTCGTGCCAATGCACGATCGTGCTGATTAGCACCAACAGCACCCCAGTCGCCAGCGCGAGCACGGAGGTCTGCACGATCGGGCGCACACACCGGCGCACCCACCGCGGAAGCCGATGCACCACGTCGTCCAGGCGGCCGCGGCGCATCTCCACCAAGGCGAGCGCCAGGCCCGGCACACCGACGAGCGGCACTGGCACCGTCCACCACACCGTCCGGATAGGCCCCGCAAACGTCAGCGCGATGGCCAGCAGGGCGACCGCGGCATAGCCGCCGAGCCAGGCGAGATAGGGGTCGCGACGCGGCCCCTCGCGGCGTAGTGAGCGGCGTACGCCGAGCACGGCGCCCGCCAGCAGCAGCGCAAAACCCAGCAACGGCGTGAAGGCGACGATCACCTGGTCGACGTGCAGTCGCGCCCCACCGGTCAGCAGCCACAACGCCGATCCGACCCCGAAGATCTCACCCCAGTTGAGGTCCGCCCGGTGGGCCAGGGACGCGGCGATACCGACCAGGGCGAGCACGATCGCCAAGGTCGCAGCCGCCGTCGCGGCACCCCCGACGAACGGGCGCACCAACGGATGCACCGGCGGGCGAGCAGACTCGTCGGCGGGCGATTCGGGGCGGGGTTTGCGCAACATCTCCAGGACCGTCATGAGGGGACCATCGTCGCCCATCGCCGCCACCGATCTGCGGAGGCAGCGCCGTAGACTCGGGCGCCTGTCCCCACCGCTCGCGCCTGTCCACACCGCTCGTCAGAGGTGCCATGTCCATGCACGCCCTACGCGCTGCGTACTACGGCGGCATCGCGGCGGCCCTCGCCCTGATCCTGCTCCGGGTCACCGATGCCGTGTTGCCGGGCCACGCGGCCAAGTACATCGCCGAGAACACCGAAGCCTTGGTGTATGCCGCCCTGGTCGGCCTCGCGATCGACCTCCTGCGCCCGCGGGGCCGGGGGCGCGCCAACTGGGCCATCGTCGCCGCCGTGGCCGTCGCGGAGTTGGTCATCGGCTGGCTTCTCGTCCAGGCGATCGGGACGTCGGTGAGCCCGCGGATCGCCACCCTGAACGAGGGTTTCCTCGCCGCGGCCGTAGTCACGCCGTTCGTCGTCCTGCGCCGACCCGTCCGCTGGGCGGGTGCCGTCGGACTCGCCCTGCTCACGGCGATCGTGGTCTTCAATCGCACGGACTTCGTGACCCAACAAGCCGAGAGCGTCGTCATGGTCGCCCTCGCCCCGTTGGCCTTCGACGTCTTCGATCGACGCAGCCTCGACCCGGCGGCCCCGGCGACCCCCGCGCTTCGGGCGGGATTCTGGGTGGCGATGATCGCCATACCCCTGTTCTTCAGTCTGTTGCAGGACCGGGCGCCGAGCGGGCTCCTCGGGGAGTTCTCCGTCTTCGGCAGTCGGGTGACCGAGGCGTTCTTCGGCACCCTGCTCGTGCTGAGCTATTGCGCGTTGCGACCGAATGCGCCGGAGCGGGCGAGGCGAGGCTCAGAAATAGTCGGCTAGGTTGGCAACGCAACCACCCCACCGCGCGTCTGGTGGAGCATGACCGCCTATGTCCAAGCGCCGGGCCTGCGATGGGGCCCGCCACGCGCCGCGAGGGGAGTGCCAGTCGTCGTGGACTCCGGCCTCGATTTCGATGCGTTCTATCGCGACACGTCGGCCCGGGTGGTCCACCTGGTTTATGCCTCCACCGGCAATCTCACGCTCGCCCAGGACTGCACCCAAGAGGCGTATGCCCGTGCCTGGCAGCGCTGGGGCAGCGTCTCGCGGGCGGATGATCCGCTGTCGTGGGTGCGCACGGTCGCCCGTCGCCTGGCGATCTCGCAGTGGCGCAAAGACACCAACCGCGCCGAGGCACACCGCCAACTGAGTCTCGTCCAGGAGACCGCGACGATCTCGCCCGAGCGCGTAGTGATCGTCGAGGCCCTGAAGTCGCTGTCGGCGCAGCACCGTGAGGTACTCGCGCTGCACTACCTCCTCGACATGAGCGTGGAGGCGATCGCCGCCGATCTCGGCGCACCGGCCGGCACCGTCAAGGCCCGGCTGCATCACGGCCGCAAGGCGCTCGCCGCCGCGTTGGGTGGGAAGGAGGCGCACCATGGCTAAGTCCTTCGACGACGTCGACGACTGGAGCGCCGAGGAGGACGACCTCGTCCGACGAGCCCTGTTGTCGTTGGGTGAGGACGTCGAGGCCAACCCCTTGCCCGGCTCGGCCGCGATCACCGGCGTCGGTATGGCCGCGTCCTCGCCGGAGTCGGCCCCCTCCCGATCCCCGCGTGCCGGGCGATTCGTGGGTGCCGGGCGATCCCCATCCGAGCGACGCCGCAATCCGTGGGTCGTGGGAGGCCTCGGCCTCGCCGCGGCCTCCGTGGCGATCGCGGCCGTCGGCTTGTCGGGCGTCCTGCGGGGCGCGGACCGGGACCCGGGCGATCCGGCGAGCAGCGCGGCATACTCCAGCAGCACCTCGCCCACGTCGACAAGCAGCGCCGGTCCGAGCAGTTCGGCGAGCGATCCGGACCGGCCGGGGATGCTGGCGGCCTCGGACGCCCTGCTGCCGACGGCTCCGGAGTGGCAGGCCGCGCTCGGCGTGGCCGGGACCCTGGGCGTCGCCCCCAACACCGGCGAGGGAGACAACGGCCCGCTCTGCTTAGTGCCACTCGGTGAGGGCGTTGCCAAGGCCAATGAGAAGGTCCAGGCGCTCCCAGCCACGGAGGGGTTCGCGGGCCAGCGCTCCTGGTCCTATCTCTCGGCCGACCTCGCCGTAGGGGCGGTCAACGCGATGACCGAGACGCTGAGCGCGTGCACCCAACCCAAGCTCACGCCGGAGTCCACCGACGCCTTCGAGGAACACCCCACCATCTGGTCGTTCTCGACGGGCACCGACGACAAGGGCTGGGTCGTGCTGACCCAAGTCGGCAAGCGGATCAGCTATCTCGAGATCTGGGCCTCCCCCAATGGCGACCCGATCACGTTGCCCGAGGTGGCCCGCCTCAGCTTCATCGCGGGCCTGCGGCTACAAGGGGCCGACCAGGCCGATCGCGGCGGCTCGACGAGTGATGAATCCGGCGTCGACCGCGTGGTCATCGGACCGCCGGAGGCCACCGTTGCCGACCGCTACTTCCTCGATCCGGCTGACTTCTCCTCGACGGGGCTGACGTCGGGTCGGGCCACCCTTGCGACCGGATTCGAGTTCGAGGGCTCGCCGGCGATCGTGGGGACTTGTGACCCCGACACCGACCCGGCCGGGATGTTCGGGATCATGCGCGTGGTCGAATCCGGGGGCAACTCCGGCACGCTGGCCTGGCAGCGCGTCCGCGATGCGGCCCCCGACAATGGCGGACTGGGCGATGACGACGCCGACCAACTCGCCACGACCGAGGCCATGCGGATAGCGGAAAATCTCGCAAGCTGCGCCACCTCCGGCACGACCGTGACGCCCGGTCCGAGCGAGATGACGTATGTCGTGTCGGACGCCAACGGGTCCATCTTCGTTGCGGTGACCAAGCTGGCCACGCCCGGCTATGTCAGCACCATCGCGCTGACCAGCCCAGATGGCCCAACGGTTGGCGCGGACACCTACTGGACCGAACTCGATCGGCTCGCGGCCCTGGCCGCGAAGCGCTGAGGCCGCCCGGTTATCCACAGGCTCACCCGGCTCGGCGCGCGCGAGGCGAGCCCTCGGCATACCCTCGGAATCGGTGGTGTGGCGTGTTCGGGTGTGACGTGATCGAGTTCGGGGGATCTGACGATGGTGGGGACGGTGCTGGCCGGCGCGGTCGGGCTCGGTGGCGGCCTCGCGGCATACCGGTTCGTGGCTGCCGGCGGGCATCGCGTCGCTGAGGACACCCGGGCGCCGCGCAACCTGGCCTGGGTGCCCGCACTGAGCGCCGCGCTGGCCGCGATCGCCGGCTGGCGACTGGACGATCTGCCCCTGATCGTGCCGCTGACCGTTGCCGTGGCGGTTGTTGTGTTGGTCGCCCTCGCCGCGATCGACCTCGACGTGCACCGCCTCCCGCGGCTGCTGACCTGGCCGGCCTACCCGGCCTTCGCCGTGCTGTTGGCGCTCTGCTCATGGGCGGCTGACGACTGGGCCGCGCTTGGGAGGGCCGTGGAGGCAGCAGCGGCGTCCTGGCTGTTCTTCTATGTGCTGCACTGGCTTTCGCGCCGATCCCTGGGCCGGGGGGACGTCACGCTGGCGGGGTTGCTAGGGCTCCTCCTGGGCTGGTTCGGCTGGAGCGCCGTCCTCGTCGGGCTGTATGCCGCCTTCCTCCTCGCCGGCGTCGCCGCCGGCCTGCTGCTGCTCACCCGTCGCGCCACGCGGCGCTCGCGGATCGCTTTCGGCCCGGCGATGGTCGCGGGCGCACTGCTGGTGCTCTTGGCCTGAACGGCGACCGCCCGGCACCCCTTAAGGGCACCGGGCGGGTTGTCGGTGAGCAGGTCAGGCGGAGAGGCCCTGCATGATCTCGCGCATGAGCGCGGCGGTCTCCGAGGGGGTCTTGCCGACCTTGACCCCGGCGGCTTCGAGGGCTTCCTTCTTGGCCTGCGCGGTGCCGGACGAGCCGGAGACGATGGCACCGGCGTGGCCCATCGTCTTGCCCTCGGGTGCGGTGAAGCCGGCGACATAGCCGACGACCGGCTTGGTCACGTTGTCCTTGATGTATGCCGCGGCCCGCTCCTCCGCGTCGCCACCGATCTCGCCGATCATCACGATCGCCACCGTCTCGGGGTCGTTCTCGAAGGCCTCAAGGCAGTCGATGTGGGTGGTGCCGATGATCGGGTCACCGCCGATGCCGACGCCGGTGGAGAAGCCGAAGTCGCGCAACTCGAACATCATCTGATAGGTCAAGGTGCCCGACTTCGAGACCAGGCCGATCTTGCCCGGGCCGGCGATGTCGGCGGGGATGATGCCCGCATTCGACTTCCCGGGGCTGATCAGGCCGGGGCAGTTGGGGCCGATGATCCGGGTGCCCTTGCCGAGGCTGTAGTTGTAGAACTCCGCGGTGTCTTTGACCGCGACACCCTCGGTGATGACGACCGCGAGGCCGATCCCGGCGTCGATCGCCTCGATGACGGCGGCCTTGGTGAAGGCCGGAGGCACGAAGAGCACCGACACATCGGCGCCGGTCTCGGCCATCGCCTCAGCGACGGTTCCGAAGACCGGCACCTGCTTGCCCTCGGGGAAGTCGACCGTCGTGCCCGCCTTACGCGGGTTCACCCCGCCGACCACATTGGTGCCCGACGCGAGCATGCGCGTGGTGTGCTTCATACCTTCGGAGCCGGTCATGCCCTGAACGATGACCTTGGAGTTCTCGGTGAGAAAGATTGCCATGGCTGTGTATGCCGTCCTTATCCCTGGGTCAGTTGCGTTCAGTTGGCCGCGGCGGCGAGTTCGGCGACGCGGCGCGCGGCGCCGTCCATCGTGTCGACGCGCTCCAGTAGCGGCAGGGCGGCCTCGTCGAGGATTCGGCGGCCCTCCTCGGCGTTGTTGCCGTCGAGGCGCACGACCAGCGGCTTGGGCGACTTGCCGTGGCCTTCGAGGATGCCGTAGGCCTTGACGATGCCGTCGGCGACCGCATCGCAGGCGGTGATGCCGCCGAAGACGTTGACGAAGACGGCCTTGACCTGCTTGTCCTCGAAGATCACATCGAGGCCGTTGGCCATGACCTCGGCGTTGGCGCCGCCGCCAATGTCGAGGAAGTTGGCGGGCTTGGGGTGGTTGCCGTCGGCATTCTCGAACTCCTCGCCGGCATAGGCGACCACGTCGAGGGTGCTCATGACCAAGCCGGCACCATTGCCGATGATGCCGACATCGCCATCAAGCTTGACGTAGTTGAGGTTGCGCTCGATCGCCAGGACTTCCAGTGGGTCGGTCTTGGAGTGATCGACGAAGGCCTCGTGCTCGGGGTGACGGAAGTCGGAGTTGCCGTCGATCGACACCTTGCCGTCGAGCGCGACAATGTCACCGGCGGCCGTCTGGACGAGCGGGTTGACCTCGACCAAGGTCGCGTCCTCGTCGCGATAGACCTCCCATAGCTTCTGCAGGACCGGGACGATCTTGTCGCCGGTCTCGGCCTCGAAGCTGGCCGCCTCGACGATCTCGCGAGCCTTGGCCTCGTCGATGCCGACATTGGGGTCGACCGCGATCCGCGCCAGAGCCTCGGGGCGCTCGACCGCGAGAGTCTCGATGTCCATGCCGCCCTCCTTGGAGCACATGGCGAGATAGGTGCGGTTAGCGCGGTCGAGCAGGATCGAGAAGTAGTACTCCTCGGCGATCTGGGCGCCCTGGGCGATCATCACGGTCTTGACCGTGTGGCCCTTGATGTCCATGCCAAGGATCTGCTCGGCATACTGCTCGGCCTCGTCGGCGGTCTTGGCGACCTTGACGCCGCCGGCCTTGCCTCGTCCACCGGTCTTGACCTGGGCCTTGACGACGGTGACCCCGCCGCTGTTGGCGCCGACAGTCTCCGCGGCGGCCCGAGCCTCCGCCGGGGTGGTGGCGGTGGCTCCGACGAGCACGGGCACGCCGTGCTGCTCGAAGATGTCACGCGCCTGGTACTCGTAAAGGTCCACGCTGGGTTCCGTCCTTGCTTGCGTCGATGCTGCAGGGTCGGCTCCGAGCCTAGAGGGTCCGGGCGGCTGGTTCCGACCGAAGGGGTGGCAATCGGCGGCTTGAGGGATCAGCCGGCCATATCCGTCCAGGCCCAGGTGGCGCCCTTGTCGTGGGACCAGTAGTAGCCCTTGGCGCCGTCGACCGGCAGGAGATAGAACCAATCCGGGCCGGGGGCCCCGACCCACCGCCAGCCGCTCTCGGGAAGGCCGGGGTTGGAGACGACGGCCCAGTGCCTGCCGCCGTCGGCGGTGCGCACGAGGTCGCCGTGGAAGGTGGTTTCGCCGCCGGCCAGCGCCACGATGTGGTCCGGATCGGTGGCCGCGAAGCTGGTGATCGGGGCCGCGACCAGCGTGGTCGCCTCGCCGGACGCAGCCCAGGTCGCGCCGTCGTCGTCGGAGATCCGGATGGTGAGCGCGGTCGTTCCGCCGGCTTCGGGGACCTGGCACATCGCGAGCAGAGTGTTGCCCGAGCCGGGGCGCACGATCGTGGTCGCGGCACCAGCGGGACATCCGGCATCGACGGTGCTGGGGCCACTGATCGGATCGACCACCACGGTCGAGGTCGCCCCGTCGGCCAGCGTCGACACAATGGCGCGACCCTTCCACCAGGCGATCGAGGCCTTCGTGGCATTGGTCACACCGAGGGAAACCGGGTCCGATTTGGCCTGCGCGGCGGCAACCGGGGCGAACTGGAGCTGAAGGTCCCCGCCGCAGCTCTTCCCATCGCACGGGTCGACGCTGCTGACGATGGCGGCCGTGTCGCCGTCGACGGCGACGTCGAGAACGCTGGCGCCAGCGTGGTCATAGGCCGTCCACGTGAGTCCGCCGTCGCGAGTCTGGAGCAGCGCGTCGCCGAAGATCCAGCCGGTGGTGGCGTTCGCCATACGAATCTGGGAGAAGGAGCCGTTGACGCCGGTGCCGGCGGTCGACGGAGCGCCGGTGGTGACGGTCGCGACGCGCTTCCATGTCCCGCCGTTGTCCTGGGAGCGCGCGACCACCAGGCACTCCTTATCCGTGCAGCGGCTGACCCCGAGGGCGAAGACCGTGTTGCCGTCGGCCTGGGACATCGAGAGCGCCTTGAACGTCTGGGGCATCGGCAAGGCGCCGGTGACGGGCGTCGAGGACGGGGTGCTCGCGATCGTGTCTTCGGTCTTGGCCGGCCTACTCGGGGTGACCAGCGGGGGCGGGGTGGAGGTTTGACTTGGCGCGGAACTTAGGGAACTCGTCGTGGAGGCACCGTGTCCGGCTACGGTCCCGGTGCCACCGGCGTCGACACCGCGGCCCACGGCATACCCGACACCGCCGACAAGGACGGCCGCCGCTGCGGCAGCGGCGAAGGTGCGCCACCGCTGGCTGCGACCTCGGCGACCGGCGGCGACGATCTGCTGCCAGCGCTCGTCGTCGGCCGGCTCACGGGTGATCGCCGCGCGTTCTCGCGCAAAGAACTCCTCGATCGGGTCATGGCCGTTCATCGGGCACCTTCCAAAATCACAGCGAGCTTGCCTCGGGCCTCCCAGAGGTCGCGCTTGACCGCGCCCTCGGACTTGCCCATTTGGGCGGCCACCTGAGCGACGGTCAGGTCGGCGAAGTAGTGCAGCATCACGGCGACGCGGAGCCGGTCAGGCAGGCCGAGGACGGCCTCGCGGACGGTCACCGTGGTGGCAACATCGGGGGTGCTGGTCGTTTCGAGGTCATAGGCGACCTTGCCGTATGCCGTGGCCTCCCGCCCCCGCTTGCGCCAGTGGTCACGCACGAGGTTGGCGGTGGCGGTGTAGAGCCAGGCGCGCGGCTCGGCGACCTCACCCCAGTGGCGCAGCAGTCGGATGAACGCTTCCGTGGCGAAGTCGTGCGCGAGGTCGCGGTCGCCGACCAGTCGGGTGGTCCACCCCACGAGGGTGCCGTAGTGGGCCTGGTAGATCTCTCGGACGGCGAACTCGTCGGCGCCGACGAGGGCAACCGGCATACCCGCTCCTCCCCACCCCGGATGCCGCAGCGGCACTGCAATCGTCGTCACAAACCTTACGACGCCGCAGCCGGGCATGCGGTTGGGGGCCAATTTCGCGGCGCCGCCGAAGGTGCGTGCTAGGGGGCAGCCAAGTGGTTGGCGAGGGGGTTCGCGCGTTATCACGGGGGTCGGCCCTGCCCACAAGTCAGCTGGCCCGAATTTTGTGTAACGAATCCGTCACGCTACTCTCGTTGTCAAGCAATTGCCGACGCAACGAGGCGTCCCCCCGATTTCTGCCTTCGTCAGCGTCCCCCTGCCCCCGTTTGTAAGGACCTCCCCCGTGGCCAATCCCGACGGTCAATCGCGCCCTGCCCGGAACACCTCCCACCACTTGGTGCGTCGTGTCCTGGTCGGCCCCGCCCTTCTCGGTCTCGGCATC
Source organism: Nostocoides jenkinsii Ben 74 (assembly GCF_001046875.1). Classification (GTDB taxonomy): domain Bacteria; phylum Actinomycetota; class Actinomycetes; order Actinomycetales; family Dermatophilaceae; genus Nostocoides_A; species Nostocoides_A jenkinsii. The sequence goes on along the minus strand of NZ_HF571038.1, from coordinate 967,449 downwards.
GCCACGACCTTCTCCGGCTCGGCGATCGCCTACACCGCCGGCGGCACGCAGGCGCTCGCGGTCGGAGCGATCAACGCAGCCGCCACCGACACCGCGGCCGCTCAGGCTGCCGCCGCCCGCGCCGAAAGCGCGGAGCTCGCCAGCCGCCAGGTCGCCAGCCGTTCCGCCGTCTCATTGGCGCAGGGTCAGAAGGAAGAGCGCGCCCGCGCCGAAGCCGCCGCCCGCAAGGCTGCGGCCGAGCGCAAGGCCAAGGCACTGAAGGCCAAGCGCCTCGCCGCCGCGCACCGCTGGGTCATGCCGATCAAGCACCCGAACCTGACCTCGCGGTTCGGCCCCCGCTGGGGCCGCCTGCACGCCGGCCTCGACTTCGGCGCCCCCGTCGGGACGAGCCTGTTCGCCATGTCGAGCGGCGTTGTGACCAAGGCCGGCAATGGCGGTGGCTACGGCAACAAGATCGAGATCACCTACTGGGACGGCACCGTTTCCTACTTCGCGCACATGAGCGAGATCGACGTCAAGGTCGGTCAGCAGGTGCGCCCCGGCACGTATGTGGGCAAGAGCGGCAACACCGGCCAGTCCACCGGCCCGCACCTGCACCTGGAGATGCACCCCAAGGGCGGCGACCCGGTCGACCCGATGGCGTGGCTGCAGAAGCACGGCGTCAAGATCGGCTGACCTCGAACCGCCAGACGGTTGTCAGCCGCCGGCGACGTCCTTGTTGGCGCGGCCTGCGGGGGTGGCGTTGGCGAGGCTTCCGAGGACCCATCCGTAAATTCGCAGGTCCCCTCAGAGTTTGACGAGCGGGGCGTAGCGCAGCAGCAACCGTTTCACGCCCGAATCCCCCCCGAAGTCCACATGCGCTACGGTCTTGTCGGCCACCCCATCGATGCGTATGACCGTGCCAAGACCGAACGAGTCATGACTCACCCGGTCACCTTCCGACAGCGCCAGGATCGGCTTGGTCCCGGGCGAGCGCACCCCCGGCTGCGCGGCGAGGCGGGCCAGTGACGGCGCCTCCACACTGCGCGCCGAGGCCTCCACCAGCCGCTCCCAGTCGATCAGGTCGGCCGGAATCTCGTCGAGGAAGCGTGAGGCGGGTTGGTATTGCGGGCTCCCCCACGCGCGCCGAACTGTCGCCCGCGAGACATGCAGTCGCTCCCGCGCGCGGGTAATGCCGACATAGGCCAAGCGCCGCTCCTCCTCCAACTCTTTGGCGTCGGCAAGCGAACGCATGTGCGGGAAGGTGCCGTCCTCCATACCGGTCAAGAAGACGACCGGGAACTCCAACCCCTTGGCCGTATGGAGGGTCATCAGCGTCACGACGCCGCCGCCCTCCTCGTTGTCCGGGATCTCGTCGGCGTCCGCGACGAGGGAGACCTGCTCCAAGAAGTCGTCCAACGAGATGACCTCGCCGGTCTCCATCCGGGTCTCATCGAACTCACGGGCCACGGAGATGAGCTGGTTGAGGTTCTCCAGCCGCGTCTCGTCCTGCGGGTCGAGACTGGCCCGAAGCTCACGCAGATAACCTGACTCATCGAGCACCGCTTCGAGCAGCGGCGCCACGCCCTCCCCCTCATCGCGGATGCGACCCAGCCTCTCCAGCAACGAGGTGAACCCGGTGATCGCAGTCACCGACCGGGTCGCGATTCCGGGCGCATCGGCCGCCCGCCCGAGCGCCGCGACGAACGGGATGCGCTCCCGCTCGGCCAGGGCAGCCACGCACGCCTCGGCCCGATCGCCGATGCCGCGCTTGGGCACGTTGAGGATGCGCCTGAGGTTGATCGTGTCGGCCGGGTTGGCCAGCACCCGCAAGTAGGCGAGCGCGTCTTTGATCTCGCGTCGCTCGTAGAACCTCGTGCCGCCGACCACCTTGTAGGGCAAGCCGACGCGAACGAAGATCTCCTCGATCGCCCGGGACTGAGCATTGGTGCGATAGAAGACGGCGACATCCTTGGGCTGGACGCCGTGATCGTCGCCGAGCCGGTCGATGCTGCGGGCGATGAAGCCGGCCTCGTCGTGCTCGTTGTCGGCGACATAGCCCACGATGGCCGCGCCATCGCCCGCCTCCGACCACAACCGCTTCTCGCGACGACTGCCGTTGTTGGTGATGACCGAGTTGGCGGCCCGCAAGATGGTTTGCGTTGACCGATAATTCTGCTCCAGCAGAATAGTTTTGGCGTCGGGGTAGTCCCCCTCGAACTCCTCGATGTTGCGGATGCTGGCCCCGCGGAAGGCATAGATCGACTGATCGGCGTCCCCGACGACGACGAGCTCGCCTGGGGGGACCTGCGGGCCGTCGCTCGGGCGGCGGCTGGAGCCGTGGCCGCCGACCAACTCTCGGACGAGGACATATTGCGCGTGATTGGTGTCCTGATATTCATCGACCAAAACGTGGCGGAACCGCCGCCGGTAGTGCTCGGCCACATCCGGGAACGCTTGCAGGATGTTGACCGTCGTCATGATCAGGTCGTCGAAGTCGAGGGCATTGGCCTGCCGGAGCCGCCGCTGATACATCGAGTATGCCTGCGCCAGCAGGCTCTCCTGCTGCGTCGCCCCCGGCGCGGGTTCCTCGGTGCCGACCCGCGAGGCGTAGGTCTCCTCATCGATCAATTCGTTCTTGAGGTTGCTGACCCGATGCGAGAACGCACGCGGGTTGTAGCGCTTCGGGTCCAGATCGAGATCGCGCAGCACCAAGGCCATGAGCCGCTGGCTGTCGGCGGCGTCATAGATGGAGAAACTCGACTTCAGGCCCACCTTGGTGGCCTCGCGGCGCAGAATGCGCACGCAGGCAGAGTGGAAGGTCATGACCCACATGGCCTTGGCGCGCGGCCCGACCAAGCCCTCGACCCGCTCGCGCATCTCGGCCGCCGCCTTGTTGGTGAAGGTGATGGCGAGGATCTGACCGGGCTGCACACCGCGATGCCCGAGCAGGAAGGCAATCCGGTGCGCCAACACCCGGGTCTTGCCCGAGCCGGCACCGGCCACGATGAGCAGCGGCGATCCCTCGTGCACGACAGCGGCGCGCTGCTGTGGGTTGAGCCCGCCAAGCAGCGCCTCCGGATCGGCAGGCTTGCGTGCCGCCCGCGGGCTCGCCGAACCGAGGGCCCGCGCCGGGCCCTCGTCGGTCATCGCCCAGGTCGGTATGCCCGTGGCCGTCACGTCCGCGGACCACTCCGGGAACTCGTCAAACAGGGTCGTCATCTCGCCCGCAACCCTACGTCGAGCTACCGACAACTGCGTCCGCCCCGGCCTCGTCGCTCACTACGCTCAGCGGATGCGCCTCATCCCTCCGGACACTCGATTGCAGCGCTCCTATCTCGCTGCGGTGGATGAGTTCGCCGACGAGATCAGGCATGGCGACGGCCGATGGGTCTGGTTGGACGAGGCCGGCATGGAGCACCCATGGAGTCGGGCCGACCTGGAAACGCCTGACGGATTCGCCGACTTCGTCGCGCGTCGCCGTGACCCAAATGCGGACCTCCCACCCGGATGGGTGCCGTGCACCTATCTCTGGATGGACCACGACGGGGAGTATGTGGGTTCACTCGCCATCCGCCACCACCTCACCGACTTCCTGGCCACCGAAGGCGGACACATCGGCTACGGCGTGCGTCCGTCGGCACGGGGGCAGGGCTTCGCCAGGGAGGCGTTGCGCCAAGCGCTGACCGTATGCCGCGACGACCTCGGCCTCGCCAAGGTCCTCCTCACCTGCGACGACGACAACGCCGCCTCGGCCAGGGTGATCGAGGCGAACGGCGGGGTTCTGCAGGACGTCGTGACCGCCGGAAGTGACGGGCGCGCCGTTCGCCGCTACTGGATAGCGCTGGACTGATCGCGGTGCTCGCTCACCAGCCCACGACGTGGACCTCCTGATCCCCCCGGGCCCCGGCATACCTCACGGTTTGGTCGTGCCGGGCGGCCTGTTGATCGAGCGCTTCTCCCGCTCCCCGGGTCCCGGCGGGCAGTCCGTCAACACCACCGACAGCCGGGTCGAGGTCGAACTGCCTCTTGTGGCGCTCGACACCTTGTTGACGGCTGCCCAACGGCAGCGGTTGCGACGTGCCTATCCCGGCGACGACCAGCGCCTTGTCGTGGCCGCGCGCGAGCACCGATCCCAACACCGCAACCGCGTGGCCGCCCGGGAGCGGCTCGCCGACCAGATCCGTGCCGCCCTCGCCCCGCCCCCGCCGTCCCGGCGCGCCACCAAACCGACGAAAGGCTCGACCGAACGCCGGCTGCAATCCAAGCGTGAGCGTTCCCAGACGAAGGCGGCGCGCACGCGACCACCGCTTGACTCCTGATCAGCGCCCGGACTCTGAACACTTCTCGATCACCTGCCGTCGCTGGACTTCTGACCAGCGACGGGCCCTCGATCAGATCACCGTCGACGGCGGCGCCCTCGATGTCCGCAGCGTCACGTCGCCCGCATCTTGACCCGCGCCCCGGACCCGCGCCTAGCCTGGAATATGACCTTCTCGATCGTCGCCCGGCAGGGAACGTCGTATGGAGTAGCCGTCGCCAGCAAGTTCCTCGCCGTCGGAGCGGTCGTTCCGGCCGCGCGACTGGGCACTGGCGCCGCCGCCACCCAAGCCCGTGCTCGCGTGGCCTATAAACAGGATCTGCTGAGCACCATGATGCGCGGCGCCACGGCGGCCCGCGCGCTCGCCGCGGTGACTGCCGAGGACCTGAACGCGAGCGAGCGCCAAGTCGGTGTCGTCGGGGCCCGGGACGCCGCGACCTTCACGGGCGCCGACTGCCTGCCGTGGGCCGGTGGGCTGACCGGTGAGGTCGATGGCGCGCAGTACGCCATTCAGGGCAACATCCTCGTCGGACCCGAAGTGATCGAGGCCATGGAGTCGGCCTTCATCGAGGCCGCCAGCCAGCCGTTCACGCGCCGGCTCATCGCGGCGCTGATGGCCGGAGATGCGGTCGGTGGCGACCGCCGCGGTCGACAAAGTGCGGCCCTGTATGCCGTGGCCCCCAGGGCTGGCTACGACCGCTCCGGCGTCCTAGCCGACCTCCGCGTCGACGACCATCCGGACGCAACCGCCGAATTGGCCCGCCTGAGCGAGCTCAACGACGCTCTTTAGCTCGGTGCGCTCGTGACCGTTAACTCAGTGCGCTCGTCTAACTGGGGCGCTCGTCACCGACATGCGCCGCCGGCCCGAACATGGGGTCCGCCAGCGGAGTCCCCTTGCGTCCGCGCCAGGTTATTGCGTCCGCAGGGGGGGTGCGTCCGCGCCCAGGGTCAGCGGGGCGACCGGCGACGAGGGGTTGTCGGAGCCCGTGGCTAAGGTCGGTTGTGGGGTCGAGGTGACCCCGCACCATACGACCGGAGGAATCGGATGCCGTCCACGCCTGCCCTGACCGTGCCCCGCAATGGCGGCAGTGATGTCCTCGAGGTGACCGAGCGAGACCTGCCCGCGCCGGGACCCGGCCAGGTCCAAGTGCGCGTGGCCGCGGCCGGGGTGAACTTCATCGACGTCTATCAGCGCCAGGGGGTCTATCCGATCCCGACCCCGTTCACGCTGGGCATGGAAGGCGCCGGCGAGGTCGTGGCGGTCGGTGAGGGCGCCGAGTTCGCCGTCGGTGACCGGGTTGCGTGGGCGATGCAACTCGGCAGTGCCGCGGGGCTGGCCAACCTGCCGGCGGCCCAGCTCGTTCCCGTCCCGGACGGGCTCGCCCTCGACATCGCGGCGGCCGCAATGCTCCAGGGGATGACGGCGCATTACCTCGTGAATTCGACGTATGCCGTGCAGCCCGGCGATATCGCCCTCGTCCACGCCGCCGCGGGCGGCGTCGGCCAACTCCTCGTGCAACTCATCACCGCCAAGGGTGGCCGGGTTATTGCGACCGCCGGCGGCCCGGAGAAGCTCGCCATCGCGGAGCGTCTCGGAGCCGAGGGGTTGATCGACTACCGCCGGGTCGACGACCTCGCCGCGGCGGTGCGGGCCGCCGCCGACGGTGGTGGGGTGCACGTCGCGTATGACGGAGTGGGCAAGGACACCTTCGACGCCTCTCTCGCCGCCCTGCGCCCGCGCGGGACGCTCGCGTTGTTCGGCGGTGCGAGCGGGCAGGTCCCGCCGTTCGACATCCAGCGTCTCAACGCCGCCGGGTCGGCTTATCTGACGCGGCCGAGCCTGGGTGCCTACTTGCAGGACCGCGACGAACTGCTCTGGCGGGCCGGCGAGATTCTGGGGGCGCTGGCCGACGGGAGCCTGGAGCTGGAGATCGGCGGGCGGTGGCCGCTGGGGGAGGCGGTCGCGGCATACGACGCCTTGGAGGGGCGCGGCACCACCGGCAAGCTGCTGCTCATCCCGTGACTTCCCGATACCCCGACGTCTCCGGCGACGGCTTACGCCTCGGCGGACGAGGTCTCCCACAACGCGGCGACCGCGGTGTTGAGGATGCCGAGGACACCGGCGTAGTCGATGAGGTTGCTGTCCCCCGAGCCACGCCGGGCCCGGGCGGCGGCCATCTCCGCGCACATGGCGCATGCCAACGCGATGGCCAGTTTCACGCCGATCTTGGCGTGGTTGAGCGGGTCCTTGTTGGCCTCGTGGATCCCGACGAGGGCCAGTCCGGTCAGCACCTGGAAGCGGGCACCCCACACGACCACGGTCAGGCCCATCCCCGACTCGACGCGGCGCGCGCGCAGGCTGATCCAGCCGCCGACGATGCACGCCATCCCGATGAGGTGCACAAGCACCAGGAGGTTGGTGACGATGTCCATGCGGGTCACCCTACGTTGGCGAGATTCAGACGAGTTTGCGCCCCATCGCCCACGCGGTCAACTCGTGCCGAGAGGACAGCTGCAGCTTGCGCAGCACCGAGGAGACGTGGGTCTCGACGGTCTTGATCGAGATGAAGAGCTCCTTGGCCACTTCCTTGTACTGGTAGCCGCGCGCGATCAGTCGCATCACCTCGCGCTCGCGCTGCGACAGCCGGTCGAGTTCCTCGTCCACCTCGGCGATCTCCCCCGCCGCGGCGCCGAAGGCGTCGAGCACGAAGCCGGCCAGGCGCGGGCTGAAGACGGCGTCGCCGTCGGCCACGCGGCATACGGCATTGGCGAGGTCGGTGCCGGTGATGGTCTTGGTGACATAGCCGCGGGCCCCCGCCCGGATCACCGCGATGACGTCCTCGGCGGCATCGGAGACCGACAGCGCGAGGAAGCGCACGGGCCGACCCCGGCGGCTGTCGACGGCCACACAACCGGCCAGCACGTCGACCCCACCGCGCCCATTGCCGCCCGGCAGATGGACGTCCAGCAGCACGACATCGGGCAGGTCGCGGCGGATGACGGCGATGGCCGTGTCCACATCGGGAGCCTCGCCGATGATGTCGATGCGATCGCCGGCGACCTCCTCCAACTCCGCCTTGACGCCGGTGCGGAACATCCGGTGGTCGTCGACGACGACCACGCGGACGGGTTCGGCGGGGGGGCTGGCCGGGGTGCCGGTCATGGTGTGACTCCTTGAGGTGGGGGCAGGGTGAGGCTCCATTCGGTGCCCGGATCAAGGCGGCGCGAGGAGGCCGCCCCGCCGTGCCGCGTCATCCGGCCGATGATCGACTCTCGCACGCCGAGCCGGTCCTCGGGAATCACTTCCATGTCGAGTCCGGGCCCGTGATCGCGGATGAAGGCTTCGACGCCGGTCGGTCCGGCCTCGACATACACCGAGACGGGCGGGCGACCGTGCCGCACCGCATTGGCAAGCGCCTCGCGGACCGCCCGAACCAGAGCCTGGGTCCCGTCGTCCATCTCCCGATCCCCGGTCATCACCAGATCCACGGGTATGCCGTGCGCCGCCTCCACCTCCCCGATCACCTCCGCGAGGGCGCCGGAGAGGTTGCTCGCCTCCGCGGCGCCACCCCCGTAGAGCCACGCGCGAAGCTCGCGCTCCTGAGCGCGGGCGAGCGTGGCGACGCGGGCGCTGTCGCCGGACTGGCGCTGGATGAGGGCGAGCGTCTGGAGGACGGAATCGTGCAGGTGGGCGGCCATGTCGGCGCGTTCGTCGGCCCGGGCGCGGGCGGCCTGCTCGGCGCGCAACTCGGCCAGGACCCGTACCCCCCACGGCGCCACGAGCAGGCCCGCCCCGATCAGGACGACGATGACGGCGACGATGATGTCCCAGGTCTGGCTGATGGGCGCGTCACGGGTGACGAGCGCCAGAATCCCGCCGGCCGTCACGATGACGCCGAGCCCCAACCGGGCTGCCGTCTGCCAGCCGGACCCGGCCAGCCAACGGGTGCGGCGCGCGGCGTCGAGTTGGCTCAGTCCGATGACTGTCCCCACCGCGATGACCAGCAGCGGCAGCAGCACACCTAGGCGCAGGTCTACGCCGGAGCGTTGGGCCAGCCACGCGACGCCGACGAAGGCCACGACGGCGCCGGCGATGACAAGCATCGGTCCGTCGAAGAGTGATCGCTGCTCACCGGGTGCGCCCGGCTTGCCGGGTGTCGCCTCGACTTCAGGCGTCAGCGCCCAGAGCAGCACATAGGCCACAACGCCGGGACCCATCGCGAGCAGGACCAGCATGATCAGCCGGATGACGCGGACGGGAACCCCGAGGTGCTCGGCCAATCCCGCGCACACGCCGGCCACCTGGCGCCCCGCCAACGGGCGGACCAGCCGGGGCGGGGCCGCGGCGGGGGCGGCGGCATACGGAGTGGGCACGTCCTAAGTCTGGCCCCCCGACGAGGCCCGCGCGGCCAGAGTCAGGGGGGCGAGGGCAGGAATGGGGGGCTCCTCAGGGTCGACCCGAGCGGAGGGCCGGCGCGCGCGACGGCACGATGGACGGTATGGCCCACACCACCTCGTCCGCGCCCCTCGATCGCCTCATCGGGCTCGTCGAGGAGCAGCACGTCCAGCGCCGCCCCGACGACCGCTGGGTCACCGGGGTCTGCTCCGGCGTGGCGGCCCGGTTGGGCATCGACCCCGTCATCGTGCGGGTGGGAATGATCGTGCTGACGATGCTGTCCGGCGCGGGGATCGTGCTCTATGGCCTCGGCTTCCTCTTCCTGCCGACCGCGACCGAGCCTTCCCCCATCGTGCGGCTGAAAAGCAATGTCCCGGAAGGCGTTCTGCTGGCCGGGCTCGGCATCCTCGCGGTGATCGCGATCGGGTCCACCTTCGCCGGCGGCGACTTCGGCCCGGGCATGGGTATGCCGCTGGCCCCGCTCCTGATCCTGGGTGGCCTCGGTTACTACCTGCATTCGCAGGGCAAACTGGGCTCGTGGTCGAGCGGCGCGGGCACAACGGCGCCCCCGCCTCCCCCCGGGGCGACCGGTTCACCCCAGTCGGCGATCTCGCCGCAAGATGCCGTCGACCCCCAGCCGTATGCCGCGCCCGTCCTCATCCCGCCCACTCCCGTCACCGAGTACGCGGGCCCAGCCACTGCGCACCCGATCCCGGCCGCTGTGAATCCGATCCCGACCCCTGCGCACCCGAGCCACCTGCCCGCACCTCCGGACGCCGCCTCCCAGGGCGAGGGCGGGACGGTGCGGCAACGGCGGCCCCGGCACCGGCGCCTCGGCCCGGTGGCGACGTTGGTTGCGCTGGGGGGCGCGGCCGCGGCATACGGTCTGGTGTTCGTGACGCGCCCCGGCGACGCCGACACCAATCTCGTCACGATCGGGCTCGCCGCCGCAGTGGCGGTCCTCGGCCTGGTCCTGCTGATCGCGGGCACGCTGGGCCGGCGCGGGGGGCTCGTCGCGTTCGTCGCTGTGCTCCTGGCCCTGGGCGCCGTGGCCTCTACCGCCGGCGCCGCGAACTACGTCAGCGGAGGCGTCGGCGATCGCACCTGGTCCGCGAGTTCTGTTCCCGCGCAAGGCTTCCGGCTCGGCGTGGGCGATGCGACGCTCGTCCTCCCCACGACGCCCGCGGCCGCCACGGCCGCTGCCATCCGCGTCCACCAAGGCGTCGGCACCCTGACCATCCGCGTCCCGAAGGACCACTCCGTGCGGCTGCGCGGGTCGATCAGATTGGGGTCACTGACCCAGGACCACCGACCGATCACCGAGTCCGATCCCGGCCGGATCACCTTCGATCGCGTCATCGGCACCGGCCCATTGGTGGGCACCATCGACGCGGACTTCGGCGTCGGCTCGATCGACGTGGTGACGTCATGAGGTCCCGCCGACCGATCGCCCGCGGCCCGCACCTGGGCACGATCCTGCTCGGGATCGTCCTGCTCCTCGGCGGCCTGGCCGCGCTCAGCGACCAACTCCTCTCCGCGACCCTCGACTGGCACCGCCTCGCCCCGTATGCCGTGCTCGGCACCGGCGCCCTCCTCGCCGTCGCCGGCCTCGGCGCGGCCATCGCCCGTCGGCGGCGCGAGCCTGGCCAGGTCAGCTAGCCAGCCGCAGCCACTGCGCGAACCGCGGCTGGTCGATCAGCGCAGCCCGCGGCGTGTCGGCCAGCTCATCGAGGGCGATCCAGCGAGCATCGGCCGTCGTGCCGCCCACGTCGTGCACCACCAATGGCTCGCGCAGCGGCACGCGGGCGCGATAGATCAGCCGCACGACCTGATAGTCCTCCCACCGTCCGCTCGGGGCGCGCCCCACCCAGTGGGTGGCGACAAGGTCAATGAGCTCGATGGCGCCGAGATGCTGGCCGGTCTCCTCCCACACCTCCCGGCGCACCCCGACGGAGGGGTCCTCTCCCTCATCCACGCCACCACCTGGCAGTGTCCACAGGCCCTCCCCGGTGGCCACCTGCGCCGACAGTTGCGTGAGCAGGATCGAGCCGTGCTCGACGATGACCGCATAGGCCGAGAGTCGCTGCTTGGCCCGGATCGTCGCCCCGGCCGGCACGCGCTCCGAGACCTGCGCGGCCGGGATCCGCGTGCCGACCCCCGCCTCCTCCCCGGCGAGTGGAACAACCCCGACCCGCAGCACGACGGCGTCGTCGCGGGCAAAGGCGTGGGTGATCGCGGTGCAGGAGAATCCCCGGGCCGCAAGTTCCTCGGCGGGGTCGCGCCCGTGCTCCAGCACGAAGTCGGTCACGACATCGCCGACCAGCGTGCAACCTTCGATCCGTATGGTGCTCACCCGCCTCCCCCTCCCGACCCGCCCTGGGCGGCGGCATACTCCCGCTCGACCATACGCACGACCTGCGGCCAGGACTGATCCGGAACGTGATCGCGATTGTGCTTCGCAATGCGTTGCCGCAGAACGTCATCCGTCACCAGTCGCGTCATTGCCGTGATGAGCCCGTCGTCGTCGGTCGCAAGCAATCCCTCGCGACCGTCGCGGACGAAGTCCGCCGTGCCGGACGACGCCAACGCGACAACCGGCAGCCCCGCAGTGCGCGCCTCCAGCGCCGCGATGCCGAACGCCTCGAGCCGAGCGGGCGAGAGGTAGAGGTCGGCCGCGGCATACTCCTGGACGAGACGCTCCCGCGGCACGCGTCCGGCGAGCTCAATCCAGGCGTCGTCGCCGATCAGACGGCGGGCCAGCGGCATCGCTTGTCCGTCGCCAAAGATACTGGCGCGCAACGGAATTGATGCAGGGACTCGCGCCCGAACGGCGCGCAGCATCCGAATCAACGCGGGCACGCGTTTGCGCGGGGCGAGCCGGATGGCGCTGACGAGGTGCACGGCGTCGCTGGCGGTCCGGCCGTCAGCCAACGTCGACGCACGCCACCGATCCGGGTCGATGCCATTGGGAAGTACTCCGACGTCCGCGCCCCCGGCCACCGCCGCCACCCTAGTCGCCGCCATCCGCGACACCGCGGTCAACCGCGCGCCCCGCTCGGCCCACCGGGCGATGGGGCCGGCCACGCCATACGCGATGCGACTGGCGTCGCCGAGGACGCAGTGCCACGTCAGGACGGTCGGCAGCCCGAGGTCGAGGGCGAGCCCGGTCAAGCCGTACGCGAACGGCGAGACCACTCCCAGGTGGAGATGGGCGACGTCGAAGCCGCCCAGTTCGCGCCGAAGAGCCTTGGGCGCCAACGGATTCACCGGCACGCCGAACGGAGTCCACACCGTCTGGCGGTGGACATAAACCCCCTCGTCCAGCTCGTCGACCCGTCCTCGGCGACCGTCGGACCCCACGGTCGCCGTGTAGACGTGGACCTCGTGCCCGGCCGCGGCGAGCTGTCGGCCGAGGTCGCGCACCTGCGTCTCGATGCCCCCCAGTCGCGGCGGGTAGCAGTCGGACAGCAGCGCGACCCTCACCCGGGGAGCCGGTGGAGTTCGGCGGTGCCGGTGGGCAGGTCGAGAACCCACCCGCCCAGGCCCCGGTAGGTCGCGGGCGGGTTCGGGCTGGACGGGCTCGGCGAGGGCGCGGCATACACCTCAAGGACGTCGGCGTCGATCCACGCTTGAGCCCCCACGGGGACGGCGACGACTAGGCCGGGATCGCCCGCCGAGGTGAGGGTGGCGTCGGCGGCGGGGACGACGACGCACTGCCCTTCGACCGTATGCCGCCCGCTCCCCACCGTCTCCACCGTCGCCGACGCGAGGAGCGCCGCCGCGACGCCCGGGTCGAGGACACAGACCACGCGCCCGTGATCCAGGTGAAGCCGGCGCGGGAAGGTCAGGCAGCCAGCGACCGGCACCTCCGGAGTCTGATCGGGGCGCGAGCGGACCCAGCCCAGCAGCAGGGACCCGTCGCCCGTGTTGACCAATTGCGGTGCGTAGCAACTCGTTCCGGCGTCGAGGACCCCCCAGCCTGCGGCGGTGTCCGCGACGAAGGCGGGCGTGCCGTCGCGGTCGGTGATCGCGCCGCCGACCCAGAAGACCTCAAGGAGTTCCTCGGCGAGCCAGCGCGAGACGATCAGGGCCGTCTGCTCCCCCACCTGCAGCAGTTGCGGGCACTCCCAGATGTCGGCACGGGGCAGGCCGTCCAGGACCGGGTCGCGGTGGTGCGCGAAGTGCCCGGCCGGCTGCCAGGCGAGCATGTCGGCACAGTCATACAGCAGGATCGCGGGCCCGCCCTCGGCGAGTTCCGCCCCGAGCAGCGCCCACCGCCGCTCGCCCCAGCTGAAGAGAAAGGGATCGCGCATGATCTGCACGCCGGGCGGGGTCCGCGCGACGACGATCGGGTCCGACCAGTCGAGCAGGTCGGCCGAGCCCCAGCGCAGGCACACGGTGCTCTGCCCGTCGCTCGCGGCCACCCCCGAATAGACCACGGCCGGGCGCGCCAGCCCGGGCGCGAACACTCCGGACCAGCAGCCGAAATCGTCGGGCCCGCCCTCCTGCGGTCCGAAGGCCACGGGGTGCTCGGTCCAGGTCACCAGGTCGGCACTCGACACGTGACCCCACTGGATGCGGTTGTGCACCGGCGCCTGGGGATTGTGCTGGAAGAAAACATGCCAGCGGCCGTCGACGTGCGCCATACCGTTGGGGTCGTTGAGCCATCCGTAGCCGGGGCGGATGTGCAGCCGGGGCAACGCGACGGGCTCGGGCATGGGCGGGTCTCCTCACGGACACGGCTCGGACGTCCAAGCCAACCACGAACCGATGGGAGGATGGGCCAGCCATGACCCAGACCGTTGCGCGGCGCACCCTGGTCGCCTTCCACGCCCACCCCGACGACGAGGCCTTGCTGACCGCCGGGACGATGGCGCGGGCCGCAGCGCAGGGCCATCGCGTCGTCCTCGTGGTGGCCACGGACGGCGCTGTGGGGCTGGCGTCGGCCGACTACCGCCTGCAGGGACTCGGGGAGGTCCGGCGTCGCGAGGCGTTGGCGAGCGCCGCCGCCCTCGGCGTCACCCACACCCACTGGCTGGGGTATGCCGATTCCGGCCTCGACGACGACCCCGTCCCCGACATTGCGCCCGCCGCCGCCGCCGACGACGACCGCGGGAGCGACCCGGAGGGCGCGGTCCGCTTCGTGCAAGCGCCGCTGGGCGAGGCGGCGGACCGGCTCGCGGACATCCTGGTCCAGGAGCGCGCCGACGTGCTGCTCTCCTATGACGCCAACGGTGGCTACGGCCATCGCGATCACGTGAAGGTGCACGAGGTTGGCGCGCTAGCGGCCGTCCGCGCCGGGACGCCGCGGGTGCTCGAGGCGACCATCCCGCGCGACCTGATCGTGCGCGCGATCCGGCTCTCGGCCAAGGTCTATCCGTATCCGCCGGAGTTCGACCCGGACAGCTTCACCCGGGCCTACACCGCCCGGCGCGAGATCACCCATCGCATCGACGTTCACCGGTATGCCGCTCGGAAGCGCGCCGCGATGCGCGCGCACGCCTCGCAGGCCAGCGCCGACGGTGGCGACCGGACACTGGCGGCGTTCTTGCGGATCCCGCGCCCCTTCTATGACGCGATCTTCGGACGCGAGTGGTATCGCGATCCCGCCCATCCGCCGGGAGCGCCGATCGCGCGGGACATCTTTGCGGGGTTGCCGTGACCGAGGTGGAGGCGGCGGCGCAGACGTGGGGCCCGACCTGGCGAACCGTCGTGCAGATGGTGGTGGGTTTCGGCCTGTCCGCAGTCATTCTGATCTGGGGGTTGCCCCACTTCGCCAAGACGAGTTGGGGTGAGGTCTGGGCGATCGTGTCGCGGTTGTCGTGGCGGCAGTCGGCCGGTTTTGCCGTGTTGGCGCTGCTGGGCCTGTGGAGTTATACCTTCACCCTGACCGCCTCGATTCCCGGCCTGTCCCACCTGCGCGCGTTCATCGTCAACACGGCCGGATCGGCTGTGAGCAATGTCCTGCCCGGCGGCGGCGCGGTCGGGTTGGCCGCGACCTTCGCGATCTGCCGGTCGTGGGGCTTCGGCAAGCGCGTCGTGTCGACGTCGGCGATCGTCACCGGCGTCTGGAACACGTTGGCGCGCATGCTATTGCCGATCATCGCCATCGCCGGGCTGGCCGTTGGGAGCTCACACCTGCCGCCGTTGATGCGCGACGCCGCCGCGGCGGCGGTCGTCAGCGGCGTGGTGATCGTGGCGCTCTTTGTCGCGGTGATCGCCTCCGCCCGGGCCGCCGCGACCGTCGGCCAGGGGCTGGATCGGATGCTGCGGCCGCTGACCCGCCGGGCCAAGCGCTCGATGTCGGTCGAGGCGCTAACCCGGGACCTGCGCGGCCGGATCGTCGACACCGTCCGGACGGGATGGTTCGGCCTGACCATCGGCTTGGTGGGCTACTTCGGGTTCTACTACCTGCTGTTCTTGGCCGTGATGAAGACCGCCGGGGTGGACCTGCCACTGGGCCAACTGTTTGCGGCCTTCGCAATCGGCCGGCTGCTGACATCCGTCGGGGTGACCCCCGGCGGCGTCGGGGTGACCGAGACCGGCACGGCCACCGCCCTGGTGGCCTGGGGCGCCGTCCCCGCCGAAGCCACCGCGGGGGTGGTGCTCTTCTCGATCTTCACCCACCTGATGGAAGTCCCGGTCGGCGCCCTCGGCTGGCTCGCCTGGAGCCTGCTGCCCAAGACCCCCGCCACCACCCCCGACGACGACTGACCCTTCGAGCGCGCAGCTCCGCGGCCGGATTCCCGCCCAATCCCAGTACCCGGCGCGTTGGGAGGCTTTCTGGCCGTGGGTTTGCCATGCAAAGCGCCGGAAAGCCACCCAAACCTTGGGGCGAGGCGTCAGCGCCCGGCCGCCACCAGCCGGCGCACCTGGCGCGTGCGGGCCTCGTCAGCGAAGGTGTCGTCCAGCGCCTCAGGCTGGAACGCGTCCCCGGTGGCGAGGGGCACGGCATACGACAAGAGGGCGTCCGCGAAGGCGGGGTTGCTCGGCAGGATCGGCCCGTGGAGGTAGGTGCCGAAGACGTTCCCCGTCCGCGCCCCCTCGGTCCCGTCGTCACCGTTGTTGCCGAACCCCGCCCGCACCGCGCCGAAGGCCGCTTGCCCGGCGCCGAGCCGAGTGGAGCCGGAGTGGTTCTCGTAGCCCACCACATCGCCGAAGTCGGTCGACATCACGACCGGCCCGATCATCCGCTTGGCATTGCCCTGCGTCGTCACATCGAGTATGCCGAGCCCCGGCAGCCGCGCCCCCTCCACCGTGACGAAGGCGTTGCCGAAGAGTTGGTACATCCCGCAGATCATCAGCATCGGCGTCCCGGCCGCCGCCAACGCCGTCAGCCGGGGACCGATCACCGCCAAATCCTCCTCGACCCGGGCTTGCCCGGAGTCCTGGCCGCCGCCGCCGAGCACGAGGTGGGTGTGTTCCGGGAACTCGGCGCCCGGGTGGTGGTCGTGCAGGACCGGCGTATAGCCGTGCCGGCGCAGTCGCGAGACCATCGTGCGCGTGTTGCCGAGATCGCCATAAATGCTCATCTCGCGCGGATAGAGATGCACGACGTGCACCTCGCCCTTGCTCGCGGCCGCATTCATCTCGGCACCGTCACTCACGTCGGCACCGGCACTCATGACGCCTCCTCGCCGAAAGCCGGCAGGTCGAAGCGGGCGGCGAGCGTGCGCCGCAGCGCCATCATCGCCGTATAGGTGCAGAAGATCCGGGCGGGCTCTCCCCGGTTCGCGCTCAGGAATCGGTCGAGCGCGAGATCGAGGTCGGGTTCGACGGCCTCGACGGCCACGTCGTCATACTGCAACCGCAACGCCATGTCGTATGCCCGCACGCCCGAGGTCAGGGCGACCCCGCGTTCGCGAAGACTCGCGAAGGAGACGTCGTACAGCCAGGACACGTCGCGACCGTCGGCGTAGTTGTCGTTGATCGCGATCATGGTCGCGACCGGCGTGCTGCCGTAGGTCGACAGAGCCACGGTGAACCCGGCCGGGTTCTTGACCAGGACGAGTTCCAAGGTCGACCCGCCGACGTCGATGACTTCGCCCCGGCCGAAGGGGGCCGTGACCTCGGCCAGCGCCCGCACGGCCGCAGCCGGGTCGAAGGCGGAGCCCAGCAGCATCCGGGCCATCTCCGTCGCGGCCGTGGCGTTGATCATCGCGGCCAGCCCGCGCTGCTTCAACTCCAGCGGGCCGACCACGCCGGCGCTCCCCTCGGGTCCGAGCAGCACCTCGAAGCGGTGCTCGTCCAACGGGCGGAGCAGTGCATCGCCATCGCCGGCCGGCGGCACCACTACGTCCTCGCCGAAGCGCACATCCTGCTCCTGCAGCTCCGGCAGCCGATGCGCGATGACCTGATCGACACCGAAATACCGAACGCGCACAGTGGATTTGGCGTCCCCACCGATGCGGGCGACGAAGGCGTCATCGCGATTGAGCACCAGCCCGGTCGTCACGGACTCGGCGAGGGAGGCGAGCAGCTTGGCCGTGTGGTCGATCTCGGCGAACCGATCGAGTTGATCGCGGGCGACGTTCAGCAACAAGGCGTGCGTCGGCGCAACGGCCGCGGCGAAGTGCAGCGCGTGCGCCTCGTCCAACTCCAGAACCGCAAGATCGTCGGCGAGCCGGCCACTGGGCCCGACCTCGCCGAGCAATGCCGAGATCACGCCGCGCGTGAAGTTGGACCCCGTCGGGTTGGTGAACACCGTGCGCCCATGACCGCGCAGGATCGCCACCAGCATCTTGGTCGTGGTGGTCTTGCCGTTCGTGCCGGAGACCACGACGATCCCGTCGTGGACGCGCTCCAAGGCGTGCGCCAACACACGGGGATCGACGCGCTCGGCGACCAGGCCGGGAAAGGCCGACCCCCCGCCCCGCGCCTTCGTCACGACCCGGGCGGCCTTGCCGGCGGCCACGGCAGCGATGGTGCGCAAGCCTGGCATCACGAGTGGCCTTCGAGTTCGGCGTTGACGTCGGAGGCGTAGCGACCGGATCGCTCTTGGCCGCTCATCTCGCCGATCGCGTCCGTGACGGCGTCGGTGATCTCGCGCAGCAACTTCGCCTTCGTGAACTGTGCCGCCAGACCCGCCACGTCGATCGGGGGGCCGAAAGACACCGTCACCTTGGCCGGTCGCGGCAGCCGCGCATCGGGGGGCTGGACGTCCTGGGTCCCCGACAGCGCGCACGGAATGATCGGGGCGCCGGTGGTGAGCGCCAGCCGGGCCACCCCCGTCCGGCCACGGTGAAGTCGACCGTCACGCGAGCGGGTCCCTTCGGGATAGATACCGAACGCGCCCCCCGAGGCCAGCACTCGCTCGGCGATGTGGAGCGACTCGGCGGCAGCCCGCGCATCCTCCCGCTCGACCGGGATCGTCCCGAACGACCGCATCCACGAGCGCAGGAATGCGCCCTTGACACCCGTGCCGGTGAAGTATTCAGCCTTCCCGAGGAAGCTCACGCGGCGCCCTGAGGCCAGCGGGATGACCATCGAGTCGACAAAGGACAGGTGGTTGCTGGCAATGATGGCTGGCTGGCCCTCGGCCGGGATATGCTCGCGCCCAGAGATCTTCATGCGCGTCATCCCGTGGACGATCGGCCCGATGACCACATAACGCATCAGCCCGTCCAGAACGCGATTGCTGTCGCCAAACTCCGGCTCGCTCACGACCCCTCCTTCGTGCCAGCGCGTCGCGGCGACCGGGTCGGCCACCAGGTGCTGCCGGGCAGAATGTGTCGGTCCGCGACGACGGCACACAAACCGATGGCAAGCCCGACAGCCAGGGCGACGACGACGATGGATCCAAAGAAGAGCGTATGTGCGCGCGAGCCCTGCAGGGGTTCCAACCCGGCCGCCCACCAACGCCACGCGGCCAGGCCCGCGCCGACCACCGCCAAGGCCGGGTGCCCGACCGCCCGGTCGAATCCGGCGGCGCGCGCCTTCGGGAACGCGCTATATCTCGCCCCTGCGGTCAGCGCCAATGCCGCCACGATCATTACCAGACCCGCCGCGGCCAGCACGTCGGAGGGCCGCTGCCACTGCCGAGCCAACACCCCGATGCCGATGGCGCCGGCGAAGAACCCGCCGACCAGGCTGCCGACCGGCCGGGCGATCCGGGGCAGCCCCACGACCAGGGCCACCGCCATCACCAAGGCAACCGTCGTATGGGTGCTCGGCAAAGTCAGCGGCACCACCGGAGTTCCCGGGGCCCGCTCGAACTTCTCCTCACGGAGGTAGCCGGCCGCCCACATGCTCACCCCGGCGAAGGCCGGAACCGCCATTGCCAGGCGGAGGTGGCGCTGCAGTAGCGCTGCCGCGGCGGCGGCGAAGACGAGCAGGAGCACCGGCCCGGAGGACACCCAGCCGAGCATCCTATTAGGCAAGGCCGCGGCATCGATGTGCGCCCCGAAGGCGAGCCGAATATCGTCGTCCAGACGGGCCGAGGCCGGATGCCGCAGCCCCAGCCACCACGCGGCGACCAGGACGGCGACTCCGCCGATCCCGAGAACGACGAGATCCGCATACGCCCGGGCGGTGCGCACCGGGCCGCTCACTCCCACCCGCCCGTCACTCCCACTCGATCGTTCCCGGCGGCTTGCTGGTGACGTCGAGGACGACGCGGTTGACGCTGGCGACCTCGTTGGTGATCCGGGTGGAGATGGTGGCCAGAACGTCATACGGGATGCGGGTCCAGTCGGCCGTCATGGCGTCCTCGGAGGAGACGGGGCGCAGGACAACCGGGTGCCCATAGGTGCGGCCGTCGCCCTGAACCCCGACCGAGCGGACGCCGGCCAGCAGCACCACCGGGCACTGCCAGATGTCCCGGTCGAGGCCGGCGGCGGTGAGTTCGTGGCGGGCGATCTCGTCGGCCGCGCGGAGGGTGGCGAGGTTGTCGGCGGTGACCTCGCCGACGATGCGGATGCCCAGGCCCGGGCCGGGGAAGGGCTGGCGCCACACGATGGCCTCGGGGACGCCGAGTTCGAGGCCGACCTTGCGGACCTCGTCCTTGAACAGGTCTCGCAACGGCTCGATCAGCGCGAACTGCAGGTCGTCGGGGAGTCCACCGACGTTGTGGTGGCTCTTGATGTTGGCCGTGCCGGTGCCGCCGCCGGACTCGACCACGTCGGGATAGAGCGTGCCCTGCACCAGAAATTCGACCGGGTGCCCGTCCGCGGCGGCGTCGCCCACGACATCGCGGGCCGCTTGCTCGAAGACGCGGATGAACTCGCGGCCGATGATCTTGCGCTTCTCCTCGGGGTCGGTCACGCCGGCCAGGGCGTCGAGGAAGCGGTCCTTGGCGTCCACGACGACGAGCCGGACGCCGGTGGAGGCGACGAAGTCCTCCTCGACCTGCTCCGCCTCGCCCTGGCGCAGCAACCCGTGGTCGACGAACACGCAGGTCAACTGGTCACCGACAGCCTTGTGCACGAGCGCCGCGGCCACCGAGGAGTCGACCCCGCCGGAGAGGCCGCACAGGACCCGCTTGTCGCTGACCCGCTCGCGGATCGCGGCAACCTGCTCCTCGATGACACTGCCGGCGTCCCAGTCACCGGTGAGCCCGGCGCCCTGGCGAAGGAAGTTCTCCAGCACCTGCTGACCGAACGTCGAATGCAGCACCTCGGGGTGCCACTGCACGCCATACAGCCGACGGGAGGGGTCCTCGAAGGCGGCGATCGGGGCGCCGCCGGTCGCGGCGGTCGCGGTGAACCCGGCCGGAAGGTCGGTCACCGCGTCGCCGTGGCTCATCCAGACGGACTGTTCCACCGGTTGCCCGGAGAACAGCGTGGAGTCGGTGGCGAGGTCGATGAGGCGGGTCGCGCCATACTCCCCCATGCCGGTGCGAGCGACCGTCCCCCCGCTGGCCTGGACCATCGCCTGGAATCCGTAACACATGCCGAATACCGGAATCCCGGCGTCGAGCAAGGCCGGGTCGAGGGCGGGCGCGCCCTCGGCATACACCGAGGAGGGCCCGCCGGACAGCACGATCGCCAGCGGCTCGCGCTCAAGGAGTTGCTCAAGGGTATGGGTGTGGGGAACGACCTCGCTGTAGACCTTCGCCTCGCGAATGCGTCGGGCGATGAGTTGGGCGTACTGGGCGCCGTAGTCGACGACGAGCACGGGTCGGCGGCCTGCAGTCACGTCGGAAGCCTAGAACATGGCCCTCGCCGGGCCCGGCAGGCTCAGGCCAGGCGCGGCGCAATCTCCCCCGCGACGCGGCGCTCGACGACGAAGCTGAGGAAGGGAATGCAGCCCGCGAGCATGATCCCGACCATCTTCGGCAACGACCACCCGACCTTGAAGCCCAGATTGGCCGTCGCCGCGAGATAGATCATGTAGAGGAAGCCGTGCGGCTGTGGCCACCAGTCGAGCGCGTTGTTGTCGAAGCCGTAGTGCAACACCATCTCCAACACCAGCACGAGCAGCCCGATGCCGACCAGGAAGGCCATGACCTTGAAGAACGTGAAGGCGCCGCGCGCCTTGGGATCGGTGATGGGTGCTGCGCTCACGGGTGCGGGACTTCTTTCATGGTCGATTCGGCCGATGCATCGGCGGCCGCTGCGAGACTATCCCGCTCGATTTCCTCGCGATGAGCCTGGTGAACCATCTTGACCCAGAGGAACAGCGCGAAGGCGGCGAACACCCACCACTGCACGGCGTATGCCGCGTTGCGCCCGTTGACGCCCGTGCTCGGCATCGGAGGCGGCACCTGGGTGAGTGCTTGCGTCGTCTCGGCCGGTGGGGTGGGTTGCTCGTCCTGAACGAAGCCGAACCCGTTGTAGAGGTCACCGGGCCAGGAGTTGACCAGCCGCGCGAGGTCGACAGAACTCAGCACGCCGTCGGGCAAGCCCGTGCGGCTCGGGGACTCACTCGGTGCCAGCGAGGCGCGAATCGTCAACTCTCCCGGCGGAATCGGGGGTGCGTGCGCTCGCGGAGTCCACCCGCGCAGCAGCGGCAACGTCGCCCCGTTGGAGGTGAGGGTGAACGGGGTGATGACCCAATAGCCGGTCCGGCCGTGGAGAAGGCGATCCTGGACCAGGACCTGGCCCGCGGCATACGTCCCGGTGGCGGTGACCAGCCGACCCCCCGCCGCGGCCGGGAACTCCGCGTGCGGGCGCAGCAAGGTGGTCACGTCGACAACCGGCTTCGCCCCGGCCTCCTTGACCGCCTCGACGCGCGCCTTGTCGTGCGCGACGCCGAGCTGCCACCGCCCAAGTTGAATGAAGGCCACGATAATCAGGATCACGACGCCCAGCAGCCCCAACCAGCGGGGTTTGAGGGCGGTCCTGATCACCCCCTCAGCCTAAGAGGCGGGACTGACAGCCCCTTTGGGTGCCGTCAGCCCTTGAGTTTGGCGTCATCGAAGACGATCACGCTGCCGCCATAACAGGCGACCCAGACCTGCTTCCTGGTCGGCTCATAGGTGATGCCGATGGGCGAGGCGTCGGTGGCGACGGTCTGCAGGACGGACATATCGGAGGTACGGATCTTGCTCATCGAGGCCGAGCCGTAGTTGACGACATAGATCGCCTTGCCGTCCGAGGAGATCGTCATCGAGCGTGGCTCACTGGCGGTGCGGACGGTCGCGACGACATTGCCGGTGGCCCGGTCGACCTTGGCGACGGTGCCGTCGTTGTTGAGCGTCACAAAGATGAAGGCGCCGTCGGGGCTGTTGACCAGGTGACGCGGTCCGCTACCGGGCTGGCTGAACGGGGCGACCGTCTTGTTGGCGATGTCAACAGACACGACCCGCCCGGAGCCCATCAGCGCGACATACGCCGTCTTGGAGTCGGGCGAGACGACGATGCCGCGGGGGTACTTGCCCCCGAGGTCGATGCTGGCCTTCGGGGTCGCCGTCTTGGCATCGATCACCGACAGGCTCCACGAGCACCAGTTGCTGACCAGGACGTCATTGCCGTCGGGGGTGACCGCGACATACTTCGGGACCGCGCCGACGGGGACGACCTTGTCGATCGCGAGCGTGGCCGTGTCGACCCGATAGACGTATGACGTGGACGTCCCGTCGCCCGCGGTGCACCGGTCGAGGCCCTCGGGGCCGAAGCCCGCGCCATACATCGAGTAGTTCGAGACCCAGGCGTACTTGCCGTCCGGGGTGAACGCCATCTCGACCGGAGCGCCCTGGGAGACGCCCGCGTGGCCGGCGATGCCGAACTTGCTGAGGTCGACCGAGTCCGGGATGGTCTTGAGCAGGGCTCCGTCGGCGCGGAAGACGCTGATGGAGTGGTGATACATCATGTTCTGCGCGAAGAGCAGGCCGGCGGGGCCAGCGACGACGGACTTCGGCGACATATTGGCCGCGGCGAGGCGCATCGTGCGCACCATCGTGGTGACATCCGAGGCGCCGGCGGCGCCTTGCTTCTCCGCGGGAGTCGGAGTGGGTGCGGGCACCTCGGGCACAATCGCCTGCGGCGGCAGCGAGGCCCCAGTCGTGCCGGGGCTCCAGGTGGCCGACTCGCCGGTGGCGTTGGCGGTGGCGGGGACCCGCGAGGCCGACGTCGTGGTGCCCCCGTCGAAGAGCCCGCCGATGAATCCGGCCACGGCCTTGACCGTGAACCAGGTCACCGAGAGCAAGGCGACCAAGATGGCGACGGCGATCAGGCGGCGCGCGGTGTAGTTGGGCTTGGGCGGGCGCTGGCGCGGCACCCGAGGTCCGGTGCCACTCGGTCCCCCCGGCCCGCGACCCCCCGGCTTGGGCCGGGCAGGCGCCGGGGCGCCGATCGGCGACGCGCGGTGCACCGACGGCGGCGGCAAGGTCTGGTGGCGCACCTGACCGCCGGCCCTCGCGGACGGCGTGGGCCGCCCGGATGCGGGACGCACCCGCATCGGGCGAGGCTCGTCCTCCCCCTCCACCTGCTGCGGCAACGGCATCGTCACGCGGGCCAATGTATGCGGCGCCCCCGGGTGACGGGGTGAGGCGCGCCCGGGCGAGGTGAGCTGCGAGAAGGCGGGGCGCGGCATACGTCCGGAAAATGGGTGTCGGGCCGACCATCCGGCACGTAGCCTGGTTGGTCGCCATGAGATCGAGCATCCTCGCCCCGCCTGCCGCGCCGACCACCACACCAGGAGCTTTCCTGACGTGGGGCGCGCGGCTGCAGTGGCGCACCCTCGTGGGCGGGCTGGTGTTCGGCGTCATCTGGATGACGGCGATTGCGTTGGTGCCGTGGGCGATTGGGCGCGGTCTTGACGCGGGTGTGGTCCACGACGACCCGGGGGCCCTGCTCCGGTGGGCTCTCATCCTGACCGGACTCTCGGTGCTCGTGGGTGGCGGCGGGGCGGCGCGGCACTGGTTCGCGGTCGAGAACTGGCTCTCGGGCGCCTTCCGCACGATCGTGGTCGCCGACGAAGCGATCACCACACGCGGACAGGAGATCGGCCGGCAGTTGCCGACCGGCGATGTCGTCAGCATCGCCTCCAACGACATGGAGAAGATCGGCGGCGTCTACGACGTGACCGCGCGCTTCTCCGGCGCCATCGTCTCGTATGTCGTGGTCGCCGTCCTGCTGCTGCGTCAGTCGGTGGTGACCGGGCTGGTGGTCCTCATCGGCTCACCGGTCCTGCTCGCCCTGCTCTCGCTCATCATCAAACCCCTCCAAGCCCGCCAGGCGGCGCAACGCGAGGAAGCCGGTCGCCTGACCACCCTCGGCACGGATACCGTCGCGGGTCTGCGGATCCTGCGTGGGATCGGCGGCGAGCGCGAGTTCGTCGGGCGGTATGCCGCGCAGAGCCAGCGCGTGCGCCGCGCCGGAGTGCGCGTGGCCGGGTATCAGGCTGCGCTCGATGCCAGTCAGACCCTGCTGCCGGGGCTATTCGTCGTCTTGGTGGTGTGGATCGGGGCGCGCTCGGTGATCGCCGGAGAGCTGACGCCGGGTGAGTTGGTCGCGTTCTACGGCTATGCGACGTTCATGAGTTTCCCGTTGCGCACGGTGACCGAGATGGTGGACAAGTTCATCCGCTTTCGCGTTGCGGCGGGGAAGGTCCAGGGGCTGCTGCGGATCGAGAGCGATCATCCGGCGCGGCCGGCGGGGGCTCCGGTGCCGGTCGATGGAGACGTGGTGGACCCCGAGAGCGGTGCCCGTATGCCGAGTGGTCGCCTCACCGGGATCGTCTCCACCCGCCCGGAGGAGTCCGCCGCGCTCGCCGCCCGCCTCGGTCGCGTTGGGGTGGAGTCGGCGGTTACGTTGGGTGGAATCCCATTGGCGGACATGCCGATTGACCACGTCCGCGCGCATGTGCTCGTCAACGACCCGGACAGTCGGCTCTTCCATGGCACCGTGCGGGAGCAGTTGTCTGCCGGGCGGACCGTCCCGGACGCGCACCTAGTCGAGGCTGTTGACGCGGCGTGGGCACGGGACGTGCTGCTGGCCCAGGCGGCCGGGCTCGACGGCATCGTCGAGGAGAAAGGCCGCGGCTTCTCCGGTGGCCAACGGCAGCGCCTCGGTTTGGCGCGTGCCTTGGCCATCGATCCGCCGGTCCTTGTGTTGATCGAGCCGACCAGCGCCGTGGACGCGCACACCGAGGCGCGCATCGGCGCGTCCCTGGCGCAGGAGCGTCGTGGGCGGACCACCGTCGTGGCCACCGTCAGCCCGCTTTTGCTCACCCATACCGACCACGTCGTGCTGCTCGTCGACGGGGTGGCGGTTGCCGAGGGCCGGCACGCCGACCTCGTGCGCGAGCACGCGGCATACCGATCGATCGTGTTGCGCGGAGGTGACGACGAGTGACCACGACCGCCCAACAGCCGGCGACGCCCGGCGGGACGCCCGACCCGGCGAGCGGGACGCGGCGAGTGCGGCCGCGGCATACGAAACCCACTGCGGCGCAGACGGATCCCTTCCAGCGGTCGCTTCCCGTGGCCGAGCCGAGGCAGGTGCTCTCGCACGCCCGGATGGTCTTGCGCCACCATCGGGGTGAGTTGAGCTCGGTCATCGGGCTGCACGCGCTCGCCGCGATGGCGGGGCTCGCGCTCCCCTACCTCATCGGGCGGCTCATCGACGACCTCATGGGAGGCGCGACGGCCGGCGAGGTGGATCGTTTCGTGCTGATCCTCCTTGCTGCGGTGATCGCGCAAACGGTGCTGATGTGGCTGGCGCGGCGGGCGGCGTTCATCTTCGGCGAGAGTGTTTTCGCGGATCTGCGCGAGCGTTTCATCGACCGCGCCTCGCGGTTGCCGCTGCCGGTGCTCGAACGCGCGGGCACCGGCGATCTCGTCGCCCGCACGACCAACGACATCGAAGCCCTGTCCTGGGCCGCGCGCTTCGGCCTGCCCGCGATTTTTGTCGCCCTCGTGACAGTCGTGATCACCCTCGGCGCGTCGGTGCTGGTGTCCCCGCTGGGGACGCTCGCGGTGCTGGCGATGGTGCCGTTCGCGCTGCCCGCGACGACGTGGTACCTGCGCCAAGCGCGCAATGGCTATCTCTGGGAGCGCGCGATGTGGGCGCAGCTCAATGGCGTCATCGCCGAGAACGCGGAGGCGGCGCGCACCATCGATGCGCTCGCACTGGGCGGCGCCCGGCACGAGCGGCTCCTGGGGTCAGTGCGCGAGTCCTATCGGGCCGAGTGCTACACCCGCTGGCTGCGGATGTGGTGGTTCGCGCCAACGGAGTTCTCGTATGTGGTGCAGGTCGCCGCCGCGCTGCTGTGGTGTGGCTGGCTGGTGCACGACGGGTCGCTGAGTGTGGGCGGCGCGACGACGGTGATCCTGTATCTGCGACAGCTGATCGACCCGCTCGATGAACTGATGAGCTGGCTGGATGAGATCCAGGTGGCGGCGACGTCGCTGGCGCGCATCATCGGGGTTGAGGAAGTGCCGGACGATCGGCAGCCCACCGGCGCGGCTCCGGTCGGTGATCGGCTGGTTGCCCGCGACGTGACCTTTGCCTATCGCGCGGATAACCCGGTGCTGCATGGGGTTTCGCTTGACCTGAAACCTGGCGAACGCCTGGCGATCGTCGGCCCGTCCGGGGCGGGCAAGTCGACGCTGGGGCGGCTGTTGGCGGGGATCGATGCGCCGACGTCGGGGGCGGTGACCGTCGGTGGGGTGCCGCTGATGGAGTTGACAATGGACACGCTGCGTGGCGAGGTAGCACTGGTCACCCAGGAGCATCACGTGTTTGTCGGGACACTGCGCGACAACTTGTTGCTCGCGCGGCCTGACGCCGACGACGCGGCATTGCGCTCGGCGTTGGAATCGGTCGACGCGTGGGAGTGGGCGAACGGCCTGCCGGACGGACTGGCGACCGAGGTCGGCTCGGGTGGCCACGAATTGACGCACCCGCAAAGTCAGCAACTGGCGCTGGCCCGGCTGGTCCTGGCCGATCCCCATACGTTGGTGCTCGACGAGGCGACGTCGCTGCTCGACCCCCGCGCGGCCCGGCACTTGGAGCGCTCGCTGGCGCGCGTCGTGGAAGGCCGGACGGTCGTCGCGATCGCGCACCGACTCCATACGGCCCATGACGCCGACCGGGTCGCGGTGGTCGAGGACGGGCGGATCAGCGAGCTCGGCTCGCACGACGAACTCCTGGCCGCCGACGGCCCGTATGCCGCCCTCTGGCATTCCTGGCGCGCCGAGTAGCCATCCGCGGCACCAAGTTCGAACGTGCCCGCGTGTTCAAGTTCGGAATGTGGGGCAGCTCAGCCCTGCGGCGGGCGGGGGTCGGGGGTGCCCGCCCGGGGCCAGAAGGCGAGGGCGCGCTCGGCCTGGGCGGTGATCGTCAAGGACGGGTTGACGCCGAGGTTCGCCGAGATCGTGGAGCCGTCGGTGATGTGCAGGGTGGGGTAGCCCCAGACGCGGTGGTACTTGTCGACCACGCCGGTCGCCGGCGAGTCCCCGATCACCGCGCCGCCCAGAAAGTGTGCGGTCATCGGGAAGCCGAGGATCTCCGCCCAGTTTCCTCCCGGTATGCCGCGCGCCCCCAACCGCCGGCCCATCGCCTCCGCGATCGCCCGGGCTCCGGCATGCCCGGCCGGGATCCAGGCCGGGTTCGGCTCGCCGTGCCCCTGCCGGCTTGTGAGCGTATGCCCGCCCAGCCGCCGCCGCCGCCCCGACACCGTCAGCGAGTTGTCGCGGGTCTGCATCACGAGCGCGATCATTGAGCGCTGCGACCACTTCCTGTTGTCCAGCGCCATCAACTGCTTCGGCTCGCGAACCACCGTGCGCACGAACTCGACCAGCTGCGGGCGCCCCGAATCCCCCGGCACGAGAACGCTTTTCAGCAGCCCCATCGAGTTCGACCCGGCGCCATAGCGCACATTCTCGATGTGCGTCTCGGGGTCGGGATGGAAGGAGGAGGTGATCGCCACGCCCCGGCTGAGGTCCTGACCAGCCGGCACCTTCGGCACCTGGGCGCCCAACAACGCCTCGGAGTTGGTGCGCGTCAACTCCCCCAACCTCGGCGACAACGCCGGGAGTATGCCGCGATCGCGCATCGCGTGGAGCAACTGCTGTGTCCCCCACGTCCCAGCGGCCAAGACCACCTGGTCGGCGGTGAAGACCTGGCGATCCCGCCGCACCCACGCTCCCGACCGCTGCGTGACGACCTGCCAGCGACCACTCACCCGGCGCGGCGGCTGCAACTCCACCACCGTCCGCAGCGGCTCGATCCGCACGCCGCACTTCTCGGCCAGCGCCAAGTAGTTCTTCATCAGCGTGTTCTTGGCCCCGACCCGGCAGCCCACCATGCAGTTGCCGCACTCAGTGCACCCGGTGCGCGCCGGCCCCTCCCCACCGAAATAGGGATCGGCCACTCGCTCCCCGGGCGGCCCGAAGAAGACACCGACCGGCGTTTTGCGATAGGTCTCCCCCACCCCCATCGCCTGCGCGGCGTCCCGCATCGCGTCATCCACCGGGCTCTGACAGGGATTCGTCACCACGCCGAGCATCCGCGAGGCAGTGGCATAGTGCGGCGCCAACTCGGCCTCCCAATCCGCGATGGCCGCCCACTGCCGGTCCTGGAAGAATGCCTTCGGCGGCACATACAGGGTGTTGGCGTAGTTCAGCGACCCACCCCCGACGCCCGCCCCGGCCAGGATCAGCACGTCGGGCAGTTTGTGGATGCGCTGGATGCCGAAGCAGCCCAGCTTTGGCGCCCACAGATAGCGGCGCGCGTCCCAGTTGGTCTCGGCGAAGTCCGCGTCTTCGAAGCGTGCCCCCGCCTCCAGCACGAGAACTCGATAGCCCTTCTCCGCGGCGCGCAACGCCGCGACCGACCCGCCGAAGCCGGACCCAACAACGATGACGTCATAACTGGATGTCATTGCAGCCGAAGCGCTTTCATCACCCGCAGGGCGCCGGTCAGGACCTTCGTGAAGGTCTCGTCCCCGAGCCCGCACGCAGGGGCCACGGGCAGGACCCGCTGCGCGGTGACATTCTGGCTTTCGGTGAACCGCAGCAGCCCCTCGGCCCCGTGCCGACGTCCGATCCCGCTCGCCTTCATCCCACCCATCGGCGCGGCGACGCTGGCCCAGGCCGCGGCATACGCCTCATTGATGTTGACCGTCCCCGTCCGGATTCGGGCCGCGATCCGCCGCCCCCGCGCGACATCCAGGGTCCAGACCGAGGCATTCAGGCCGTATGCCGTGTCGTTCGCGAGCGCGATCGCCGCCTCATCGTCGGCGACGGGAAAGAGCGCGACCACCGGACCGAACGTCTCCTCATCGCGGCATGCCATCGCGGGGGTCACCCCGGCCAGCACCGTCGGCTCATAGACGAACGGCCCGATGTCGGGCCGTGGCCGACCGCCGGTAAGGACCGTGGCTCCCTTTTCCTTCGCGTCGGCGACGTGCCGCTCAACCCGTCCCAGCTGTTCCGGCGAAGCCAGCGAGCCCATGTCGTAGCCGAACTCCAACGCCGTCCCGAGCCGCATCCCTGCCACCGCGGAAACGAAGCGCGGCACGAACTCGTCATACACCGCCTCGTGGACCAGGACACGCTCGGTCGAAATGCACAACTGCCCCGCCGAGGAGAAGCACGCCCGGATGGCACCCGGCACCGCCGCGTCGAGGTCCGCATCGTCGGCGACATAGATGGCGTTTTTGCCGCCGAGTTCCAGCGAGGCGCCGACCAGACGCTCTCCCGCCGCCGCCGCGACCCGCCGCCCGACCGGCGTCGAACCCGTGAAGCACACATAGTCGGCCCGGTCGAGGACTGCTGCCCCGATCGAGGGCCCGTCGCCGAGCACCACCTGCAGCACCCCGGCGGGCAACCCCGCGGCTCGCAACAGGCTCACCCCGGCCAGCGCGGTAAGCGACCCTTGCGGATCGGGCCGCAGCACAACGCAATTGCCGGCGATCAGGGCCGCGAGGGCGTCAGTGATCGAGAGACTGAGCGGATAGTTCCACGGCGACACGATCCCGACGACGCCCTTGGGCAGCCGCTTCTCGATGGTCTGCGACAGAAGGGGATAGACACCCCGGCGGCGGCGCGGCGCCAAGGTCTTGGCGGCGGTTGCCGCATAGTGCCGGGCGACGATGGCGCAGTCGGCGACCTCCTCAAACGCCTGCAACCGGGTCTTGCCCGACTCCAACTGCACGAGGTCGAGCAGCGGGGACCGGTCGGTCAGCACGAGATCGTGGAACCGGCGCAGCAGCGCGGCTTTCTCGGCGACCGGCACATCGGCCCAGTCGAGCGCGGCGGCGCGGGCCGCGGCATACGCCCGATCCACATCGGCGACAGTCGAGACCGGCAGGCGACCCACGACGTCCCCGGTCATCGGGCTGAGCACGTCCCGGACGTCACCGCCCGGCGTCGCGACCGCCTGCGCGGCGAGACCGTCCACGTCAGGAAGGGGGTCGGCGAGGCGAAGGCGGCTGGCTACGGTCACTACCCGAGAGTAACCCGGGGTCAGCTCAACCCGCGAGCATGCTTTCCATTTGGGTGATCTCCTCCTGCTGCGTGGTGACGATGCCCTCGGCGAGGTGCTGGACCTGGGGATCGACACCGTCCTCGAAAAGGCTGTTGGACATCACGATTGCGCCTTGGTGGTGGGCGATCATCAGCTGCAGCCAGGCCTTGTCGAAGGCGGCACCGGACAGGCCCTCGAGCCTCGCCATGTCCGCCTCCGACATCATCCCGGTGCTTCCCATGTCGTGCATGTGCGCCTCGGCCATGGTCATCGGCGTGAGGCCCCAGTCCTTGAGCCAGCCCGTCATTTGGTCGATCTCGGGCTGCTGGGCCGCCTTGATCGCCGCGGCCAAAGTCGTCAGCTCGGCGTTGTCGGTGTGCGAGGGCACGAGATCGGCCATCTCGATGGCCTGCTCGTGATGGGGCACCATCATCAACACATACATCTCATCGGCGTCATTGTGCGTTGCCGCGGACTCGCTCGACTCGCCCGCGCTCGACTCACTCGCCCCCGCCGAGGCTGACGCCGATGACGCCGATGACGCCGATGACGAGGTCGAAGTTTGGGTGGTGTCGCCGCCAGAGCACCCCGCGAGCGCCCCCACCGCAACCGCAGCACCCGCCAGCACGGCGGTCATTCCCTTGAAAACCACTGTCCCTCAGCTCCGTTGGTGCGGCGCAACCACGACCTCGATGCGCTGCAATTCCTTCAACTCGACATAACCGGTGGTCGCCATGGCCCGGCGCAGCGCCCCCATCAGGTTGGTCCGGCCCGACGCATCCGCGCTGGGGCCGAACAGAATTCGCTCCATCGTCCCGGCCGTGCCCACCTGAACGCGTTCTCCCCGAGGCAATTCCGTATGGTGCGCCTCGGGCCCCCAATGGAAACCAGACCCGGGCGCGTCGTCACCGCGCGCGAGCGCGGCCCCGAGCATGACGGCATCGGCGCCGCAGGCGATGGCCTTGACGATGTCGCCGCTGCGCCCCATACCCCCATCGGCAATGACGTGGACGTAGCGTCCGCCGGACTCATCGAGGTAGTCCCGGCGCGCGGCCGCGACGTCGGCGACGGCGGAGGCCATCGGCGCGTGGATGCCGAGCGTTGTGCGCGTCGTGCTCGCCGCTCCGCCACCGAAGCCGACGAGGACGCCCGCGGCGCCGGTGCGCATGAGGTGCAGCGCCGGGGTGTAGCTCGCCACGCCGCCGACGATGACCGGGACGTCGAGTTCATAGATGAAGCGCTTGAGATTCAACGGCTCGGCCCGGCTGGAGACATGCTCGGCGGAGACCGTGGTTCCACGGATGACGAACATGTCGACACCGGCTTCGAGAACGTACTTCGCGAACTGCGCCGTCCGCTGCGGCGTCAACGCTCCCGCGACCGTCACACCGGCATCACGGATCTGCCGGATGCGCTCGACGATCAGCTCGGGCTGAATCTCCTCGCGATAGATCTCCTGCATCCGCCGGGTGGCCTCCTCGGCGGGCAGATCGGCAATCTCGGCCAGCAACGGGGTGGGGTCGCTGTAGCGCGTCCAGAGGCCCTCGAGGTCAAGAACCGGCATGCCGCCGAGGCGACCGAAGGCGATCGCCGTCTCCGGCGACATCACCGAGTCCATTGGCGCCGCGACGACCGGGATGTCGAAGTGGTAGGCGTCGATCTGCCACGCCAGCGAGACATCTTGCGGGTCCCGGGTGCGCCGCGAAGGCACCACGGCGATGTCATCGAAGCTGTAGGCGCGTCGCCCCCGCTTGCCGCGGCCAATGTCGATCTCGTTCACCAGCACAGGCTATCGGTGCTGTCCGACATCTACCCTCCGGGTAGACTTCTACCCATGGGGTTGAATATCAAGAACGAGCGCGTATGCCGCCTGGCCCGCGAGGCGGCCGAGCGCACCGGCCAGACGCAAACCGGCGCGATCGAGAGCGCCCTGGAGCGCTACCTTGCGGGCCTGCTGGCAGCAGCAAGCCCAGCGAACACCGACCAGGTCGCCACGACCTTTGCCCGGCTCGATGCCGTGATGGCGCCTGCGGACCGCGAGGCCATTCGCACCGGGGTGGAGGACCTCTACGACGAAGCCACGGGCCTACCGGCATGATCGTCGACACGTCGGCGGTCGTGGCCATGATGCTCGGTGAGCCGGAGCGGGCCGAGTTCAGCGAACTCATTCGCGCCGCAGCGGTTGCCGGTCTGGCCGCCCCGAATTATGTCGAACTGGCGCTCGTGCTGGACTCGCGCGGGCCGGCAATTGGGCGCGAACTCGATCGCGTCCTCGCCGATCACCGCATCCGGATCGTGAGCTTCGACCCAGCTCAAGCCAGGGCGGCTCGCCTAGCGCACCGACTCTACGGCCGGGGATCCGGCTCGCGAGCGCGGCTCAACTTCGGCGATTGCCTTGCGTATGCCGCGGCGATCGTCCTCGACGAACCCTTACTGTTCAAAGGTGACAACTTCACCTACACCGATGTTCGCGACGCCCGCGCCGAGTTGGCCCGCTGAGTTTGGCCCATTGAGCTTTGGCCCATTGAGCTTTGGCCCGCTAGCCAAACCGCCGAGGTGACCCCGCGGCATACGACAAGCTCGGTCACCGACCGCGATAGTTGGGCGCTTCCGCGATCATCTGCACATCGTGCGGGTGAGACTCCTTCAGGCCGGCGGCGGTGATGCGCACGAAGCGCCCGCGCTCCTGCAACTGCGGGATCGTCCCGGCACCCACATAGAACATCGATTGGGCGAGCCCACCGATCAACTGATGCGCGACGGCAGACACCGGACCGCGGTAGGCGACTTGGCCCTCGATTCCTTCGGGCACGATCTTGTCGTCGCTGGTCACATCGGCCTGGAAGTAGCGGTCCTTGGAGAACGACCGCTTGCCGCGCGAGGACATCGCGCCGATCGACCCCATCCCGCGATAGGCCTTGAATTGCTTTCCCTGGATGTACACGGTGTCGCCGGGAGTCTCCTCGCAGCCGGCGAAGAGCGAGCCGATCATCACCGAGTCGGCGCCGGCGACGATGGCCTTGGCGATGTCGCCGGAGAACTGCAGCCCGCCATCCCCGATGACCGGGACGCCGGCCGGCTTGCAGGCGGCCGCGGCATACATGATCGCGGAGACCTGGGGCACGCCGACGCCGGCAACCACTCGTGTGGTGCAGATCGAGCCGGGGCCGACGCCGACCTTGACCGCGTCGATGCCCGCGTCGACGAGAGCCTTGGCTCCGTCATACGTCGCGATATTGCCGCCGATCAGTTGCACGTGGGACGTCGCCGGGTCGGCCTTGAGCCGGCGAACCATGTCGAGCAGCAGGCGGGCGTGGCCGTGGGCGGTGTCCACCACGAGCACGTCGACACCCGCGTCGACGAGAGTGGTCGCGCGTTCCCAGGCATCCCCGAAGAAGCCGACCGCCGCGCCGACGAGCAGGCGCCCGGAGGCATCCTTGCTGGCATTGGGGAACTGCTCGTTCTTCACGAAATCCTTGACCGTGATCAGCCCGGCGAGGCGCCCCTCATCGTCGACGAGAGGGAGCCGCTCGCGCTTGTTCTGGCGCAGCAGGGCGACCGCGTCCTCGCGGGCGATGCCGACCGGCGCGGTGAACAGCGGCATCGGCGTCATCACATCGGCGACCTTCGTGCTCGCCCACTCCGCGACCGGGGTGAAGCGCAGGTCGCGGTTGGTGATGATGCCGAGGAGCTGATCGTCGACGCCGACGACGGGCAGGCCGGAGACGCGGTACTCACCGCAGCGCTCATCGAGCTCCTCCAACGTCGCGTCCGGGCCGATCGTGATCGGGTTGGAGATCATGCCCGTCTGGGTGCGCTTGACCAGGTCGACTTGATAGGCCTGGTCCTGGATCGAGAGATTCCGATGGAGTATGCCGAGCCCGCCCTGGCGGGCCATCGCGAT
This sequence comes from Nostocoides jenkinsii Ben 74, assembly GCF_001046875.1. Taxonomy (GTDB): domain Bacteria; phylum Actinomycetota; class Actinomycetes; order Actinomycetales; family Dermatophilaceae; genus Nostocoides_A; species Nostocoides_A jenkinsii. Next base: position 932,995 of record NZ_HF571038.1, on the reverse strand, counting down.
CGCCATCCGGGCCTCGGTGACGGTGTCCATCGCCGCCGAGATGAGGGGTACCCGGAGGGAGAGTTCTCGGGTGAGCCGGGTCGTGGTGTCGACCTCGCTCGGGATGATGTCGGACTCACCCGGCATCAGCAGGACATCGTCGTAGGTGAGGGCGACCGGGGGCTCGACGGGCAGATGCGGCATGGAACCGAGCGTCATTTGACGATTCTACGAGCCGAATCTGGGGCGCCCGACCGGGTCGGCCGGCGCACCGCCCCCGACCTGCGCTTTCGCCGCGCCGTTAGCCCGGAACAGCCTTGTGACCCCCGTCCCGAGGCCCCGGGGCCCCCGGATTTCTTGACCATTCCTTGAATCAATCCTTACTCAGACCTTGCCCAACGCCGATGCTTCCCGGCGTAACCTCCCCGCTGTAATCGCCGGACGGGCCATCGTGGGAGGCCGGTCAGCGTCGACCGAGGGAGTTCGCCGACATGGCTGAAATCACTGCGCCAGCGCCGCTCGCAGCCGAGTGGGACTGGCAATTCGCGGGGCTTTGCCGCGACCTGAGCCCCGAAATCTTCTTCCACCCCGAGGGCGAGCGCGGGTCGGCTCGGCGGGTGCGCGACCAGAATGCCAAGCAGGTGTGCAAGGACTGCCCCGTCCTCCTTCAGTGTCGCAGCCACGCCTTGGCCGCGCGGGAGCCGTATGGCGTGTGGGGCGGAATGAGCGAGGACGAGCGCCTCGCGTTCTATGAGGAGCAGGGAATCCCGGTCCGCCGCGCCAGCTGACGCTGGGTCAGCGTCGTCCGCCGCGTCGCGGAGCGCACTTTAAGAGCACGAACCCAAGTCCGTCAGTGCTCGCCGGAGCCGTTCCAGTTCGTCGTCGCCGATGCGCTGCGCCCAGTCGGCCTCGATCTCGGCAAAGAGGTCATGCACGGTCCGCTGGGCGGCCGCCCCGCGCTCGGTGAGCGTGACGACGCGGGCCCGCGCGTCGGAGGGGTCGGCCGTCACCGCGACATAGCCCGCCGCCTCCAACTGCGCGATCTGCTGGCTCACGGCCTGCTTGCTGACGCCGCACTCGTCCACGAGCCGACTCGCGCGCACCGGTCCGTCACCGAGGTGGCGCAGGACGCCTCGGCTGTGCGCCAAGGTCAAAGAGGTGTATGCCGTGTCGGCCAACCTCCGGTCGAACTCGGCGACGTAGGCAATCTCGGCGCGGTGCAGCAACCGGACAAGCGGCACGCGCCCGTGCTCGCCCCGTCCGAACCCGCACTCACCATCGCTCATGCGTCCAGTCTAGCCAGTTCGTCAAGCCGCTTGACTTTTAATAATTCATCCATCAACATTTAGTCAATCGGTTGACCAAAGACGCATCGACCACGTCGCTTCCCCAACCAGCACTCGCTCCCCCAACACAAGAAGGGTTCGTCATGAACGTCCTCGTCCTCGTCGGCAGCCTCCGCGCCGCCTCCACCAATAACCTCCTCGCCCGCGCAGCCGTGCGCCACCTGCCGGCCGGCACCGACGTCACGTTCTTCGAGGGGCTCGACGCCCTGCCGTTCTACAGCGAGGAGCTTGACGCCGCGACGCCGCCGGCAGAGGTGGCCCGGCTGCGCCAGGCCGTCGCTGACACGGACGCCATCCTCATCGCCACCCCCGAATACAACGGGACCATGTCGGCGGTCCTGAAGAACGCCATCGACTGGGCGTCCCGCCCGCGCGGCGCCGCGGCCATCGCTGGGAAGCCCGCCGTCGTGTTGGCCGCCAGCGGCGCTGGCCGCAACGCCGTCTGGGCGCGCGAAGACACCATCAAGGCACTCCGGGTCGCCGGCGCCGACGTCAGCGAGGATAGCTTCGGGATCGCCAACTCCTGGAAGGCTTTTGACGCCGAGGGCACGCTCGTGGATGCGGATCTCGACGCCGAACTCGCCTCGCTTGTGAACCGTATGGTGCGCATCCCCGCCGCCGCCTGACGCCACCCCCGTGGGGGCTCCGGGCGCGCTATCCGGCCCGGGGCCTCCTTCGGGTGAACTCCTTCAGGTCACCGTCAGGGCGCTCAGGTCACGCCCCGCGCGCGACCCTCGCCCGGGTGCGGGCCCGCCACTCCCGCCGCAGTGCCTCGCGCCACGGCGGGACCACTCGTCCCTCCTCCTCGGCGAGCAATCGGCGAGCCCGCCCCCGGGCGCGGTACATCAAGACGATGCCCCCGGCATACAAGGGAAGTTGCACCGCCATGGCGAGCCGGAACTCGCCCAGGGAGTAGCGCGGGGAGTCCGACACGAGGTCGAGCACGACCCCGATGAGTTGCGTCGCGATGACGCAGGCGGTGAACCCGCCGAGGTTGACGACCGCGTTGGCCGCGCCCAGCCGGTGACCAGGATTGGACGTACGCGCGAAGTCGAAGCCGATTGCCGAGCCCGGTCCGCCCGCGGCTAGGCCGGCGCACAGCACAACCAGCAGCCACAGCGGCGCGCGGCCGGGCCAAAGCAGCACGGTCAGCCACGGCACCAGGCCGGCCGCGACCATGGCGAGCACCAGGTTGCTGCGGCGTAACGGATGTCGCTGCACCAGCATCCCCAGGACGGGCCCGACGAGCGCCCCGACCACCGCAAGCAGGCTGAGCAAGAGGCTCGCGACGGGCTTGCTGATGCCCTCGCCCTGAGTCAGATAGGGAAAGCCCCACATCATGCCGAATACCATCGGGGCGAAGCAGGTCGTCCAGTGAGTCCACAGCCCGAGTTGGGTCCCCGGATGGCGGAAGGCGTCACGCAGATTCGAGCGCATCCCCTTGGTCGGGCGGGTGGGCGGCGGCATACCGGCAGGTCGATCGCGCAACGTGAGGAAGGCCGCCGCGGCGGCGACGAGCGCGACGACCGAGACGGCACCGAAGGCGATCTCCCACCCGCGCGCCGCTAGCAGCCAGGCGAAGGGCAGGGCCGAGACAATTTGTCCGGCCTGGCCCGCGAGACCGATGAGCTGCGTCACGATCGGGACCTGTTTGGCTGGGAACCACGACGGCAGTAGCCGGACGACGCTGCTGAACACGAAGGCGTCGCCCGCCCCCAGGATCATCCGCCCAGGTATGGCGACGCTGACCGAGTCCGCGAGTGCCATGACGATCTGCCCCGCGCCCATGACGAGCAGGCCGAGCGACACCATCCGCCGGGGGCCGTAGCGATCCAGCAGCACCCCCGCCGGGATCTGCATGGCCGTATAGACGAGCAGTTGCAGCGTCACGAAGGTCGCGATGATGCTGGCCTTGGCCTGGAAGTGCTCCACCGCGGTGAGTCCGGCGACCCCGAGCGTGGTCCGCCCCAACACCGCCGTGCCGTATGCCGCGACGCCCACCCCGAACATCAGCCACGCCCGCCGGCCCCCGGGTGGGCTCAACACGGGTGCGGTCACAAGGGTCGATTCTCCCACCACCGACCGGCCCAGGCGGCCCGGCCAGCCCCGCGCGCGACCGCGAGCGACCGCGGGGCACCGCAGCCGCGCAAAGGCTCTGACAACGAACTTGAGCACGCCTTACGAACTTGAGCACGCCTTGCAAGGCGTGCTCAAGTTCGTAAGGCGTGCTCAAGTT
>NZ_HF571038.1:892404-929334 GCF_001046875.1 Nostocoides jenkinsii Ben 74 | reverse complement strand
GGCGGTGTCAAGGCGTCGTAGCAACGTGGGGTTGGCCGAGGAGGAGTCGTTCGAAGGATTCGCGGGGGGTGAGGTAGCCCAGGACGGCTCGGGGGCGTTCGTTGAGTTCTTCGGCGATGGAGTTCAGGTAGGGCTGATGGGCGGGGATGTTCTCGCCCTTGGGGATGTACTCACGGATCAGGCCGTTGGTGTTCTCGTTGCTGGGACGCTGCCAGGGGCTGTGTGGATCGGCGAAGTACACCGGCAGGTCGGTGGCGACGGTCAGCGCGGCGTGGCGGGCCATCTCGCTGCCTTGATCCCAAGTCAGCGAGGCGCGCATCATTTCGGGTAGGGCGTTGACGTGCTCGATCAGGACCTCGGCCAGGTCGTCGCTGGACTTGCCGTGATGCAGGGCCACGATCACGGTGTACCGGGACATCCGCTCGACCATGGTGGCTGCAGCGCTGGCGCCGTTCTTGCCGATGATCAGGTCGCCTTCCCAGTGCCCGGGTACCCTCCGCTCGGCGCTGCCGGGGTGTTCGTTCTCCCGGGCGGTGATGGGACGCATCCCCACGATCGGGGCCCCGCGCCTGCTCGATGAGCGGGGCTTTCGCTGGGTGCGCTTGGAGCGCAGGAAGACCCCGTGGCGGACCAGCTCGGCGCGGGGCATGGCGTAAATGAACTGGTAGATCGCCTCGTGCGAAGCCAGCAGGCCACCGGCCGGTAGGGAACCCTTCATGACCTCCACGGTGGCGTCCTCGGCCTCCAACTTCAACCGGCCGGCGATCTGACGGGGCGTGCGAGACTGCCGCAGATCGGCCAACACCCGCTGACCCAGCAGCGGATCGGCGGCCACCTTGCGCGGCTGCGGACGGGCGCGGCGCCGTTGGGCCCGCACGTCGGCGCTGACCACCCGATACCCACACGTCTTGGTGGAGTTCCGGGCAATCTCCCGGGTGATCACTGACCGATCCCGGCCCAGGTCACGCGCGATCCGCGCCGGGCTCCAGCCCGCCTTCAACCCAGCCGAAATCTCCGCCCGGTCCTTGATCGTCAACTGCCGTCTCGTGCCTGCCACCGGTCCAGCCTCCCAGCCTTCAGCCCCGATCCAGTGGAGGCTGTTGCTTGGACGCTATGACCCTGCCCTGTCTACTTTGACGAAAAGGTTCCCAACTCATCTGAGTTGGTGTGGTCCCCCGACGGAACCAAGTTCGTCATCCGCGCAGATCGCAACGGCGACGGCTACCCGGATCTCGCGATCATGAACGCCGACGGCAGCAATGTGAAGCTCCTCAAAGCGGGCTCCGCGACGGTGAAGGTCACGCCCCGGTCCTGGTCGACGCGCTGACCGTACATTTGGAATACCAATGGGCTCCACGGCGAGCCGGCCTAGAGCGGAGACCTGTGAGAGCTGGGCTTCATTGGTATTTCAATTGTCCGCCTCCGGGCATGGCGCCATCCTTCGAGCCGTCACTAACCCGCCAAGCTAGACAATCGGCTGCTAGTTTCACCGTGGCCCGCGGGACGGTCGTGACCTGTAGGTGATGAAGTCGGACGGAACCGGGCTGAAACGGCTCACCAACACCCCCCCAAGCGGGACGAGTCCCGCGCCACGTGGTCGCCCGACGGCAAGAGACTGGCCATCCAACGCGGATACATCAACGACACGGAGCGCGGCGGTATCGCCCTGATGGATGCGACGCCAGGAGCCAAACAAACTCTAATTCGTCGAAATCCTCGCTACGTTGATGGGTATAACGTCCGATTTAGTGGGCTAGACTGGTCCCCTAAGGGTGACCAGCTCGCGGTCACGGAGTGGGAAATATACGACCATTCTTACCCATCCCTCAGGCTCATGAGCCTGACCGGCAAACTGGGTCCGGTTCTCGCCTATGGATACGACGCTGAGTGGAATCCCGCAGCCACGTGGATTTCGTCGACCGGATACAACTACGAGGACGGGGACTGGCCAATGAAAGTCAACGTGACGTCTGGGCGCATCATCTCGTTCAGGCACAACGTCGACTATGGCTATGGCTATGGCTTGGTTTGGTCTCCGGGCGGGACTAGATTCGTTCTGTCAGCCGATGTCAACGGGGATTTCGTCCGGGACCTGGTGATCATGAACGTCGACGGCAGCAATCCCAAGCTTGTCAAGGCCGGCACATCCGAGAAGGAGATGACGCCACTATCCTGGTCGCCACGCTGAGCGGGGCCCGAGCTTCTTCCGGCCAACTCGCCTCGCCGCGCGAAGAGGCGGGGCGAGCAGGCATACGCGGCAGGTAAACTCGCCACCACAGGCGTTCGAGCCGTCATCAGCGGCGAGCCTCCGGAAGAACGGCGGGAGACCGCTCATTAGACCCGGACGGGAGTGGCCCGTCACAGCCGGCACGAGCGGTCGTATGCCGCGCGCCCACCCGGGCGGGCGCCATACGGCAAGCGAGGTGGTACCGCGGTGGCGGCCCGAACCCGGGCCGGTGTCGTCCTCGTGTTGACGAGGAGACCCGGTCCCCACGAGGGGCCGGCCGAGCACGGAGCACCGCATACCGATGGCCTATCCGAAGGCAAGCAGCACCGGCAGCACCGCCGTCCCGTCCAGCCCGCGCTTCCCCGCGATCGAGGAAGCGGTGCTGAAATATTGGGACGCCGACGGCACCTTCAAGGCATCCATCGACAATCGCCCGGCCGGCGAAAATGGCGACAACGAGTTCATCTTCTATGACGGGCCGCCCTTCGCCAACGGCCTGCCGCACTACGGCCACCTGCTGACCGGCTATGTCAAGGATGTCGTCCCGCGCTACCAGACCATGCGCGGCAAACGCGTCGAGCGCCGCTTCGGCTGGGACACCCACGGCCTGCCCGCCGAGCTCGAGGCGATGAGCCAACTCGGGATCAAGACCAAGGAGGAGATCCTGGAGATCGGCATCGAGGCCTTCAACGCCAAGTGCCGCGAGTCGGTCATGAAGTACACGACCGAGTGGCGCGACTATGTCACCCGTCAGGCGCGATGGGTCGACTTCGACAATGACTACAAGACGCTGAACCCGACCTTCATGGAGTCGGTCCTCTGGGCCTTCAAGTCGCTCTATGACAAGGGCTTGGTCTACGAAGGCTTCCGCATCCTGCCCTACTGCTGGAACGACCAGACGCCGCTGTCCAACCACGAGTTGCGGATGGATGACGAGGTTTACAAGATTCGCAAGGACCCTGCGGTCACCGTCGGCTACCGACTCCAAACCGGGCCGTATGCCGGTGCACTCGCCCTGATCTGGACCACGACTCCGTGGACCCTCCCGTCCAATATGGGCATCGCGGTCGGCCCCGATGTCGACTATGTCTTCGTCGAGTCCGAGGCGACCGGCAAGACCGAGCGCTACTTGCTCGCGCAGGCGCGGGTCGCGGCATACGCCCATGATCTGTGGCCCGGCAAGGATGAGGCGGCGGTCGCCACCCGCAAGGACCCGAGCGCGCGAATCGTGGGTCGGCTCAAGGGCTCTGAGCTGGTCGGCTCGACCTACCAGCCGCCCTTCCCCTATTACGAGGGCTACGCGAACGCCCACCAGGTCATCGCGGCCGACTTCGTCACGACCGAGGACGGCACCGGAATCGTCCACATGTCGCCCGGCTTCGGTGAGGACGACAAGGCGGCCCTGGATCGGGTCGGCGTCGAGACCGTCGTGCCCGTCGGCCCCGACGGGGCCTTCATCTTCCCGGTCACCGACTATCAGGGCCTGCATGTTTTCGACGCCAACCCGGTCATCACCGAGCACCTCAAGGCGCGCACCTTCCTCGATGGCGCAGGCGCCGAAAACGCTGGGGGAGAGGCCGATCCGGGCCCGGTGACCGAGGGCACGGTGCTGCTGCGCCGCGAGACTTACGAGCACTCCTACCCGCATTGCTGGCGCTGCAAGCAGCCGCTGCTCTATATGGCGGTCTCGTCCTGGTTCGTCGAGGTGACGAAGTTCAAGGACCGGATGCTGGAGCTGAACCAGGAGATCTCCTGGACGCCCGACAACGTCAAGGACGGCCAGTTCGGCAAGTGGTTGGAGAACGCCCGTGACTGGTCGATCAGCCGAAATCGTTTCTGGGGCAGCCCCATTCCTGTCTGGCGCTCCGATAACCCTCAGTACCCACGCCTCGACGTCTATGGCTCCTTCGCCGAGTTGGAGGCCGACTTCGGCGTCCTGCCGCGCAACGAGAAGGGCGAGCCGGACCTGCACCGGCCCTTCATCGACGAGTTGACCCGGCCCAATCCCGACGACCCCACGGGCGCCTCGACGATGCGCCGTGTCGAGGATGTCCTCGATGTCTGGTTCGACTCCGGCTCCATGAGTTTCGCTCAGGTGCACTATCCGTTCGACAACGCCGAATGGTTCGAGCACCACTTCCCGGGCGACTTCATCGTCGAATACATCGGCCAGACCCGCGGCTGGTTCTACACCCTGCACATCCTCGCGACGGCGCTCTTCGACCGGCCGGCCTTCCAGTCCTGCGTCAGCCACGGCATCGTGCTCGGCGACGACGGCCAGAAGATGAGCAAGTCACTGCGCAACTACCCCGACGTCTCCGAGGTCTTCGACCGCGACGGCGCCGACGCGATGCGCTGGTTCCTCATGGCCAGCCCGATCCTGCGCGGCGGCAACCTCATCGTCACCGAAGAGGGCATCCGCGCCGCGGTCCGTCAGGCGATGATCCCGCTGTGGAATGCGTGGTACTTCTTCGCGCTCTACGCCGGTGCCGCGGGGTATGACGCGCAGTGGCGCACCGACTCCACGGACGGCCTTGACCGCTACATCCTCGCCAAGCTGCGGGAGTATGTCGGGGACTCTCAGGCCGCCCAGGACGCCTACGACATCCCGCGCGCCTGCGAGCTGACCCGCGGCTTCCTCGACGTGCTCTCCAATTGGTACATCCGCCGTTCCCGGGACCGCTTCTGGGCCGCGGACGGGCAGGTGGACCAGTCGAGCAAGGACGCCTTCGACACGCTTTACACCGTCCTTGAGGTCGTATGCCGCGTGGCCGCCCCCCTCATGCCGCTCGTCACCGAGGAGGTATGGCGCGGGCTCACCGGCGAGCGCTCCGTGCACCTGGCGGACTGGCCGAATGCCGAGCACCTGCCGGCCGATCACACGCTGGTCGCCGCAATGGACCGCATCCAGGCGATCTGCTCCGTCGGCTCATCGCTGCGCAAGGCCGAGAAGCTGCGCACCCGACTTCCGCTGTCGACGCTCACCGTCGTCAGCGCGGATGCCCCTGCGCTGCAACCCTTCTCGGCGATCGTGGCCGACGAACTCAATGTCAAGACGGTCGACATCCGCGATCTCGCGGACGCGCACGAGTCCGACTTCGGCATCAGCCAGAAGCTCAACATCAACGCCCGGGCCGCCGGCCCGCGCCTCGGCAAGGACGTCCAGCTCGCGATCAAGGGCAGCAAGTCCGGCGACTGGTCGGTAGCGTCGGATGGCACCGTCACGGCGGGTGGACTCGCTCTGGTCGACGGCGAATACACCCTCGAAACCATCGTCGACACCGAGGGTGGCGGATCCGTCGCGACCGGCCTGCTGCCCGGTGGCGGCTTCGTCGTCCTCGACACTGACGTCTCGGTGGAGCAGGAACTCGAAGGTGCCGCACGCGACCTGATCCGCGAAGTGCAAAAGGCTCGCCGTGAGGCCGGGCTCGACGTCTCCGACCGGATCGCCCTGACCGTCGCCGGCTCGGAATTCGTGGTGCGATCGGTCTCGGCACACCAGGACCTCATCGTCGGGGAGACGTTGGCGACCTACCTCCACAACGCCGACGGCATCGACGACCTCGCCCGCGACGAGCAAGGGGTGACTGAGGTCATCATCGGGGAGCGGTACCCCGTGCGGATCAAGGTCGCCCGCTGGCAGGCCTGACCACCTAAACAATCGCCGGGTTCGGCCACGAGGAACGTGGCCGAACCCGGCGATTCACCTGCGTGGCAAATCGTCGCCGCGAGGTCAGCCCAGACCCGAGCACTGTCCGGCCAGCGCGCCACCCGCGGTGTTGCCGGAGCCCACCGGAGCGATGACATTGCCCAGGCAGTTGCCGTTGCCGCCGATCGTGTTGTCCTGGATCTGCAGTTGCTTGGCCACGACATTGCTGTGAACCAGCAGGTTGCCCCGCATCACGTTATTGCGGAGTCGAATGGCGTTGCTGTGATTGCCAATCGCTTGAATGTTGTTGCCGACGCGATTGTCGAAGACGCCGATCGATTTGTGATTGTTGTGCAGGATGATGTTGTTGCGCACCGTCATCTGGCAGATGGCGATGGGACCGAAGTTGTTCTGGAGGTTGATATTTCCGCCCGCGACCGGGTCGACCTTGCACCCGGCCACGCCGATGGTGATCGGCCCCGCCGTGCGCGTGAAGTGGATCTGTCCCCAGACATTCGTGTCGAGGATCTCTACGCGGGCAGCGAGTTTGCCCATGGTGTTGCCCTTGATGTCGGCGCCCTTGGTGAGCAGGGTCGAGCCGATGCCGACCTTGACATTGCCCTTTACGGTGGCACCGTCGAGCGTGCACGTAGCACCCGCCGGCACGTCGATTGCCGGATACGTGCCCGTCATGGTGGTCGTGCACACCACCGGGACGGCCGCCTGGCTCGGTGCCGCTCCGGCGACCGATGCCCCCGCCACCGCCAGCGCGGCACTGGCCACGAGGGCGCTTCTGCGTAGAACCTTCATCTTTTCCCCGTTCCCAATGTCGACACGTCGTTGTGCCTGACTTCCCAATCGTACGCGGGGTAGCCACCGGTGGCTCGGCTAATGACGAGATTGCCTTGTCAATATTTTCGACGCGGTTACTAACCGAGAGTAACAAGTTTCTATCCCCGCTCAACACATAGGCTTGGCCCATGACTGACGCGGATGGCCCCGTAGCCCTGATTGCCGAATTCACCACCACGCCGGAGAACCGCGCCGAGGTCGCGGGCCTGATCGCGGCATACGGGGATGTCGTCCGTGCCGAGCCCGGCAACCGCGCCTTCGATGTTTATACCCACGTCGCCGAGCCCACGAAGTTCTGGGTGCACGAGATCTATGCCGACCAGGCCGCCTTCGAGGCGCACATCGGCAACCCCGCTGGCGAGGACTTCAACGGCAAGCTGGTGCCGCTGATCAACGAGCCGGAGTCGGTGCTGACCTTTCTCACGCCCGTCACCTGACCCTTCCTCGACCGTATGGCGCGTGGGCACCTCCCACGGGCTGAGAGACTGGGGCGGTGAGTCCCGCCACCGACGCTGCCCAGCGTGACGCTGCCCACCGCCTGGCCCTCCGCAAGCGCATGCGCGAGGTCGAAGAGGCCATTCTGGCCCGCGCTCCGGAGCACAAGCTGCAACCCGACCTGAGCCGGATCACGGCCGTCATGGACCTGCTCGGCAACCCACAGCGGTCGTTCCCAGCCATTCACATCACTGGCACCAACGGCAAGACCACGACCACGCGCCTCGTCGGGGGGCTGCTCTCGGCATACGGGCTGAATGTCGGACGCTTCACCTCCCCGCACCTGCACAACATTCGGGAACGCATCTCCATCGGTGGCGAGCCGATCTCGGAAGAGCGGTTCGTCGCGGCATACGACGAGGTTTTGCCGTTCATCGAAATGACCGACGCCCGGTCGCTCGGCGAGGGCGGTCCACGGATGACCTACTTCGAGGTCATCGTCGCGGTGGCGTATGCCGCGTTCGCCGACGCACCCGTCGACGTCGCCGTCATCGAGGTGGGCATGGGCGGCAGTTGGGATGCGACGAATGTGATCGACGCGCCGGTTGCCGTCGTGGCCCCGGTCGCGATGGATCACCGCCACTTTCTTGGCGACACCCTCGAACTCATCGCGACCGAGAAGGCCGGGATCATCAAGGCCGACGCGGTCGCGATCGTGGGGGTGCAGGAGCCCGAGGTGGCCGAGATTCTGATTGACCGCGCCCAAGCAGTGGGGGCACGGATTGCCTTCGAGGGCAACGACTTCGGGATCATGGCCCGCGACGTGGCCGTCGGCGGACAGCAGATTTCCCTACGCGGCATTGCCGGGGACTACAACGACCTCTTCCTCAATCTGCACGGCGCCCACCAGGCGCACAATGCGGCGATGGCGATCGCGGCAACCGAGGCGTTCCTCGGCGGTGGCGAGACCCCCCTGCGCCACGAGCTCGTCCAGGAGGCGTTCGCCGAAGCCACTTCCCCGGGACGACTGGAGATCGTGCGCCGCTCGCCGACCGTCCTGGTCGACGCGGCGCACAACCCAGCCGGCGCCGCTGCCCTGGCGACCGCACTGAACGAGGAGTTCAATTTCGCCCGGCTCATCGGCGTTGTCGCGATCCTGGCCGACAAGGACGCCACGGAAATGCTCGAACTGCTCGAACCCGTGCTCGATGAGATCGTCGTGACCCGGTCGACGTCCGGGCGAGCCCTGAATCCGACCGAACTCGGCACCCTTGCCGCCGAGATCTTCGGTGACCATCGCGTGCACGTCGTCGCCGATCTGCCGTCAGCGCTCGATCGAGCCGCCGAGCTTGCCGATGGGGGCGGTGTGGCGGGCGGCGTCATCGCCACTGGTTCGGTGACGACGGCCGCTGACGTGCGAATGTTGCTGGGCGCGAAGGATATTTGATGCTGGGGAAGTTCACGTGGCGGATGCTGGCGACCGTGCTGGCCGGCGAAGGAATCTGCGTCCTCCTCGGCGCGACCCTTGCGCGCTCGGTCGCCGCGGCCAATGACAGCAGCACGACCGGCCTCCAACTGACGGGTGGGATCGTCCTGGGCTTGCTGTGCTTTGTCGCGGCCGGTGGTATGCGGCGTGGCTGGGGCCTGCCCCTCGGCTGGGTCGTGCAAGTACTCGTCCTGCTCAGCGCCCTGGTCGTCCCGATGATGCTCGGCGTCGCGCTCATCTTCGGTGCCATGTGGATCGTGTGCCTGCGCAAGGGTCGGCAGATCGATGTCGAGCAGGCCCGTCGGGCATCGCTAGGCTGAGCGCCGTGACGGAACGTTCGCTGGTCCTCGTTAAGCCCGACGGTTTTGCGCGAGGTCTGACGGGGGAGGTGCTTGCGCGGATCGAACGCAAGGGCTACCGCCTCGCGGCCCTCGCCATCCTGACTCCGACGCGCGAGCAACTCGCGGCGCACTACGCCGAGCACGAGGGCAAGCCGTTCTACGAGCCGCTGGTGGCGTTCATGTCCTCCGGCCCGGTCACGGCGATCGTGATCGAGGGGGAGCGCTGCATCGAAGGCTTCCGCTCGCTCGCCGGCGCGACCGACCCGACGAAGGCCGCCCCGGGCAGCATCCGCGGTGACTTCGGTCGCGACTGGGGGAAGCCGGTGCAGGAGAACATCGTTCACGGCTCCGACGCCCCCGAGTCCGCCGCCCGCGAGATCGGGATCTGGTTCCCCAGCCTCGGCTGACAGGCTTACCCCGAGTTCCCTGGCCGGGCCCCTGAGACACGCCCGGCCCCCCGAACTTGGGCACGCCTTACGAACTTGAGCACGCCATCCATGGCGTGCTCAAGTTCGTAAGGCGTGCTCAAGTTCGGAAGGTTGGTTGGGGGGTTAGCCCGACGCGTCCAACCCGGAGATCACCAGCTCCAGCAAGGCCGCCAGGTCGGCGCGCTGCGCCGTCGTCAGCGCCGCAAGGGTGTCGGACTCCACCACATTCGCCTCCCGCACCGCCTGAGCGAAGATGTCCCACCCCGCGTCGGTCAGGCGGACGAGCACTCGCGTGCGCTTCGTCACGTCGGGTTCACGGGTCACCAGCCCCATCGCGCACATCCGATCAAGGCGTGACGTCATCGACGAGGCTGCCAACCCGGCAGCATCGGCCAGCGCTGACGGGGTAGCCGGCGCGTCCTCCTGCTTGGCCAGATAGGCCAGCACGGACCAGTCGCCGTGCGTGATCCCGAGGTCGGCCAACTGCCGGTCGTACCACTGGTCCAGCTTCTTGGTCAGCTGATAGATGGCGGTGATGACCTGCTGGACGGACTCGTCGCCGCCGGCCGCGACATACGCCGACACCGCCTGCTGGTACTCCGCCCGCACCCCGGGGTTGCTCATCCGCCAATCATGTCAGCTATTATTTCGAGTCCGAAATATTAGAACTCGAATGTCTGTTGGTCCTGTCGTGCGTGTCCGTCTCCTGATCCTCGCCTCCGCCGTCGCCATGCTCGGCTGGGGCGCGGTGCTGCCCTACCAATATGCGTATGCCGCGCAGGCCCGCGGCTGGGGCGGGCTCGTCGCCGCCGTGGCCTCGACCCTGTTCTCCGTCGGTGCTTTGATCGCCGCCCCAGTCGGGGGGCGCCTCGCCGACCGCTTCGACCCGGTGCGCGTCGCCGTCGGCGCCAAGATCGCGGCCACCATCGCCATGGGGACCCTCATCTGGGCCGACTCACCTACGGCCTTCCTCGCCGGGATGTTCGCCTTCGGTCTCGGCGTCACCGCCGCGGGACCGGCCCAGTCGGTTCTCGTGCTGCGCTGGGTCCCCGACACCGACCGTCGTCGCGTCTTCGCCTGGCAGTTCACCGGAGCCGCGCTCGGGATGGCGATCGGCGCCTTTGCGGCCGGCTTCGTCGTCGACCTGAGCAGCGCCAACGGCCTCGACTGGGCGTTCGCCGCCGGTGCCCTCGGCTTCCTTCTCTCCGGCGGCCTGATCGCGGCCGCGGGCTGGCGCGCGCCGGTGGGCGCGGCATACGACTTGGGGGAGGACCCGACCCCGACGGTGACGGGACTCGCGGCAATCCGGGCAATTTGGGCGGTGCCCGCGTTGCGCTGGACCGCGCTCGTCACCGTCACGTTGGCGCTCGGCTTCTATGCGCAATTCGAGAGTGGGCTGCCGGCATATGCGCTCACGGACCTGCACGTCTCGGCGAAGGCCGTCGGGCTCGCCGCGGCCGTGAACTCGCTGGTCATCATCGCACTGCAGATGGTCATGATCCGCCTCACCGGCAAGCGCAGCGGTCCGACCCTGCTGATGATCGTCGGTGGCATCTGGGCCACGTCGTGGATGCTGCTCGGCTCGGCTCAGCTCGCGCCCGAATTGGCGGCGGCCATCTTCGTGACCACCTTCGGCGTCTTTGCCGTCGGCGAGACGATGTATGCCCCGATCCTCAACCCGCTCACCGCGCAGCTCGCCCCGGAGGGCCTGGTCGGCACGACCCTGGGGGTCTTCACCGCCCTCCAGACGGGCATCTCGGCAACCGGCCCGCTGCTTGCTGGTGTCCTGCTCGGAGCCGGCCTCAGTGGGGTCTTCCTCGGCCTCCACTTGCTGATCAGCCTCGCCGCCGTCGGCGCCGCCTGGCGATTGCGTATGGTGATCCGCCGCCCCGCGTCGCCCGTCACCGAAGGCGTCACGTCACCGGTTGATCAGCAACAGCGGGTCTTGGGATTGCGCTCCTGATCGGCATACTTCTCGCGCCAGAAATCCCGCTCGGCGGGGAGTGGCTCGTCGGGATGGGTGCGGGTCAGGTGCTCGCAGTAGCGCTCGTAGGCGTCCGCCCCGGTGACCCCACGGACATACCACCGCAGGGTGCGGGCCGCAGCCCGCACCCTGGAGGTGATCGTCGCGTCCGTCAATGGGGTCGCCCGACCGGGGTTGGATCGAGGCCGGCCTGAGCCCACTCGTCGAGGACCGCCTGCTCCGCCGGGGTTGCCCGGAAGCCACGCGGGGCGAAGATCTTCGACGGCACGTCCTCGGCCTCGCTAGTGGGCAAGCCGCCGGCGCGCGCCGCCTTGACCATGACAACAAGGGCGGCCACGACGACGACGATGACCAAGACCGCATAGATGATGGACAACCAGCCCTGGATCATCGTGTTGCGGATGACCTTCTCCATGTCTTCAATCGACTTAGCCGGCGCCAGGATCTTGCCCGCGTCGCGGGCGGCGACGAACTTGTCGTGGTTGGCGAAGTAGCCGATCGCGGGGACGTCGCTGAAGATCTTCTGGTAGCTCGCCGACAAGGTGACGATCAGGTCCCAGGCCAGCGGTATGCCGGGAATCCACGCCCACTTGAGCTTTCCTTGCTTCACCAGGATCGCGGTCACGACGGTCAGCGCGATGGCCGCGAGCAACTGGTTGGCGATGCCGAACAGCGGGAACAGCGTGTAGATCCCGCCGAGGGGGTCCTTGACGCCCATCAGCAGGATGGAGCCCCAGCCGGCGACAACGATCAGGGAGCAGATCCAGGCGCCGACTCGCCAGGACGGGTCCTTGAACCGGCCGAGCCCCGGGATGTTGCCGATGGCGTCGGAGAACATGAACCGCGCCACGCGGGTGCCCGCGTCGACGGTGGTCAGGATGAAGAGCGCCTCGAACATGACGGCGAAGTGATACCAGAAGGCCTTCATGCCCGAGCCGCCAAGGAAGGACATGACCTCGGACATGCCGAACGCCAAGGTCGGAGCACCGCCGGTGCGGCTGATGATCGACTTCTCGCCAACGTCGACGGCGGCCTGCTGGAGGAGCGCCGGGTCGATGTTCTGTAGGGCCGCGCCGCCGGGGCCCATCAGGCCGAGGCCGTTGACATACTCCGCAGCCGCCTCCGGCGTCCCGCCGGTCAGTGCCGCCGGGGCGTTCATCGCGAAGTAGATGTGCTGGTCGATCGAGACCGCCGCCACCAACGCCATGATCGCGACGAAGGACTCGGTCAGCATCGAGCCGTAGCCGATCATCCGGGCCTGGCTCTCCTTCTCGATCAACTTCGGCGTCGTCCCGGAAGAGATCAGCGCGTGGAATCCGGATAGCGCGCCGCAGGCGATGGTGATGAAGAGGAAGGGGAATAGCGATCCGGCGAAGGCCGGGCCGGTTCCGTCCCGGCCGAACTGGGTGAGGGCGGGCATTTGCACCGTCGGCATCGAGATGAGGATGCCGAGCGCCAGCAGCACGATCGTGCCGACCTTCATGAAGGTCGAGAGGTAGTCGCGGGGGGCTAGGAGCAGCCATACGGGCAACACAGCCGCCGCGAACCCATAAATGATCAGGAGCCACGCGAGCGTGACCTTGTCGAGAGTGAACGTCTCGGCCAGGGTGGGGCTGTTGTGGACCCAGCCGCCGGCGAGGATGGCCAGGATGAGCAGGACGACGCCGATGATGGAGATTTCGTTCACCGCACCCGGGCGCAGGTAGCGCAGGTAGACGCCCATGAAGAGCGCGATCGGGATGGTCAGCCCAACCGAGAAGACGCCCCACGGTGACTCGGCGAGTGCGCCGATGACGACGATCCCGAGCACGGCAATGATGATGATCATGATCGTCAGGACGCCGACGATGGCCGCCCAGCCGCCCACCGCGCCGAGTTCGTCCCGGGCCATCTGCCCGAGCGATCGACCGCGCCGCCGGATCGACATGTGCATGACCATGTAGTCCTGAACCGCGCCGGCGAAAACCACGCCGATGATGATCCACATCGTGCCGGGCAGGTAGCCCATCTGCGCCGCGAGAACCGGCCCGACCAGCGGCCCGGCACCGGCAATGGCCGCGAAGTGGTGGCCGACGAGGATGCGCCGGTCCGTCGGCATGAAGTCCTTGCCGTTCTCGAACTCCTCCGCCGGTGTCATGCGGGTGTCGCGCGGTTGCAACACGCGGTATTCGATCAGCCGGGCATAGAACCGGAACGCGATCACATAGGTGCAGACCGCGGCCGCGACGAACCAGACCGCATTCACGTCCTCGCCGCGAACGATCGCGATCATCGCCCAGGCGATCGCGCCCACGAGTGCGATCAGGGCGAAGATCACCTTGGCCCTGGGCGTGAGGGTCTGGGGCTCTTCCACCGCGATCGGTGGTCGTGCGGGATCGTTGCGATAAACCGTCACGCCGTCGCCGCGTTCTTCGACGTGGGCTTTCATGCTGGACCTCCCCGTCCATGTCGGGCCTCGTGGGATCGACCGTACTCCGCGGCGGCGTAAAACTCTCGTCGCACGCGTCACTCGAGTACCACAACGTCGTGCGGCCGTCATGCCTCCACTAGGGTTGGCAGCATGGCTGACTTCGACGTTGTGGTCCTTGGTGCTGGTCCGGGTGGATATGTCGCGGCGATCCGCGCCTCGCAGTTGGGCAAGAAGGTCGCCGTCGTGGAGAAGAAGTATTGGGGCGGGGTGTGCCTCAACGTCGGCTGCATCCCGAGCAAGGCGCTGATCAAGAACGCGGAGCTCGCGCATACGCTCACGCATGACAAGGCGAAGTACGGCATCGAAGGCGACGCCACGATGTCCTTCGGCCCGACGCACAAGCGGTCCCGCCAGGTCTCGGCCGGCATCGTCAAAGGCGTTCACTTCTTGATGAAGAAGAACAAGATCGAGGAGATCGACGGCTGGGGCACCCTGACCTCGCCGACGTCGATGTCGGTCGCCCTGAACGATGGCTCAACGCGCGAGGTCACCTTCGACAACCTCATCATCGCCGCGGGCGCGGTGACCCGGATGCTGCCCGGCGTCTCGGTCTCCCAGAACGTCGTGACGTATGAGGAGCAGATCCTGGACGAGAACCTCCCCGGCTCGATCATCATCGCCGGCTCGGGAGCCATCGGCGTCGAGTTCGCCTATGTCATGAAGAACTTTGGCGTCGACGTGACGATCGTGGAGTTCCTCGACCGGATGGTGCCAACCGAGGACGCCGACGTGTCCAAGGAATTGCTGAAGCACTACAAGAAGCTCGGCGTGAAGGTCCTGCTCGGCACCAAGGTCGAGTCCGTGGAGGACACGGGTTCCGGTGTGCGCGTGACGGTTTCGCCGGCGGCCGGGGGAGACCAGCAGGTCCTCGAAGCCGACAAGCTGCTCTCGGCCATCGGCTTCGCGCCGCGCACCGAGGGCTATGGCTTGGAGGCCATCGGGGTGGCGTTGACCGATCGCGGCGCCATCGCGATCGACGACTTCATGCGGACCAATGTCCCCAATGTCTATGCCATCGGCGACTGCACCGCCAAGATGATGCTCGCCCACGTGGCCGAGGCTCAGGGGGTCGTCGCGGCCGAGACCATCGCCGGCGCCGAGACGATGCCGATCGACTACACGATGATTCCGCGCGCGACCTACTGCCACCCGCAGATCGGCTCTTTCGGTCTGTCCGAGCAGCAGGCGAAGGACGCCGGCTTCGACGTTAAGACGGCGGCGTTCCCGTTCTCGGCCAACGGCAAGGCGATGGGCTTGGGCGATGCTGTCGGCTTTGTGAAGGTCGTGGCCGACGCCAAGCACAACGAGATCCTCGGTGCCCACATGATCGGCCCCGACGTCACCGAGTTGCTGCCGGTGCTCACGCTCGCGCAGAAGTGGGACCTGACGGCCGACGAGGTCGCCCGCAACGTCTTTGCGCACCCGACGCTGTCCGAGGCGGTCAAGGAGGCCGTCGAGGGTATCGCCGGCCACATGATCAACCTCTGACCTGGTGGGTCTCTCGACCCCACCGATCCTGCCGGATGCTTGGCGCGGGCCCTCGGGCGGCGCCAAGCGAATGGGCTGTGGCTAACGGTCCTGACGGGCCTCTGTGCCCTCCTGGTGGCCGGGGTGGTCGTGGCCGTGGCCCCCACGAATGTGGCCTGGCTCGGCGTGTGTGCGGCGTTGTTCGCGCTCTTGGCACTGGTATGGCCGCTCGCGGAGTCACGCGGCGAGGCCGTCACCGAGACCCGGGACGGGGGAGCCGTCACCGCCTTCACCTACCTTCGTTGGCGCGCGGTCCGGGCCTTCCTGCCTGGGGCGATTCTCATGGGCGCCGCGGCTGTCCTGTTGAGCTACGCGATCGTCCGGCGGCTGGTCGTGGGCGGGTCGCCGGACTCGACGACCACGGATGCCGCCTTCGGGATCGCGGGCGGGGTACTCATCATCGCCCTCGCCGTCGGCTATTGGATTCTGGTGGCGCGCGCTGCGGCCGCGCACCCTCGCGCTGAGCCCAGCCGGCATTCACCTGAGCGCAGTGGGTCGCGTGGTGCCGTGGCGGGACGTTTCGGACGTCGTCGCGGAGTCCCGGGTCGTGAAGCACTCGATGAGACTTCCGGACGACAGCGCGCCATCCTTCGTGATGTGGACGCAGAAAGGTGACCGCATCGCCGTCCGCAGGACAACTTTTTGCAGCACCCGTCCGTGATCCTGGGGATGCTCACGGCGTATGCCGCCCACCCCACCCTGCGCCCCAACTCGGCACCCCGCTGGCCGTCGAACGCTCCCGCGCCATGACCGCCGCCCTCGCTGACCTGCGCTCTCCCGCCGGGCACGGCCCGGGGTGACCCTCGCCCCGGGCCTCCCCTTGGAACTTCTGCTAGCAGCAGTTAGTCAACTGTGGACACCTTGCAAGCTGTCCGCAGTTGACTAACTTGTGCTGAGTTGCCCTCGGGGCCGTGGGCGGTTGAGTAATTTTGCCCTAGCGGGGCGCGGGCCACAGGGTCATAGTTGAGTGGTCCATACCGGACACCACACTGGAGGGATACACCCATATGAAGGTATCGCGAAGTCTCGCCATCACGGCCACCACAGCCGCCCTGCTGCTCGGTCCGGCCGTCGGGGCGAACGCGGCCAGCGACCCCGGCGTCGCCACCGGCGGCAAGGCCCCGGTCACCTGCACCATCTCCGCCCAGGCGCCCTACCTGTCGGGCTCCCTGATCAAGGGCTACGGCCAGACCCTTTGCGGCGCCGACGTCGCCGGCCTGCAGATCAAGGTCTTCGTCCAGAAGAAGATGTCGGGCCGGTGGGTCAACGTCGGGGTCCCGGCGCGTGGCACCTACTACGACGTCTACAAGGTATGGGGCACTGGCCAGGTCGGCTTCAGCCACGGCATCTTCCGGACCAAGGCGACCGGCAAGGTGCTGTTCTATGGCGAGTCCACGTGGCGTCCCATTCAGGCGGTCAGCGGCCCGCGCTCTGCCTGACGCACCGCCACCAAACGAGGCCCGGGGACCGTCATCCCCGGGCCTCGCCTCGTCCCCAGACCCCGCGTTGTCCCAGACCTCGCTCCGTCCGATCAGCGCAATCCTCAGCCGATCTGCTCCACCACGAACGTGTCACCGTCACAGGTGAACGTCGCCGGGACCGGAGTCTGGTTCATCATCGCGTCCTGAAGGGCCATCGGATCGCTCGGCTCCTGGCTCGCCGCGGTCATGCGGAGGTCGATGCGCACGCTGGCCAGGTCACCGATGTCGAGGCCCTGGTCCGCGGACACCTCGGCCTGCATGTCGTATGGCGGTGTGAGCCGTCCGGATGAATCCGGAGTCCCCATGCTCCCCAGGAGCGTCACCTGGCTCACCGAAGCGGACTTCGTGCACACGAACGGCTTCAGCAGCGCCTTGATTTCGGCGGGGACGGCGTCGAGGTCGGCCACCCAGATGCTGCCCTCGGTCATGATGGCCTTGTCCGGTGAGACATCCGGAATCGACTGGGCCGCAAGAGGAGTAGCCGGCTCGGGCGCACCCCCGGTGTCATTGCAGCCGGGCATGGACGCCCCTTCCGGGAGGGCCTGGCCGACGGGGAAGCGCCGAACGTCGCCGACCCCGTAATAGGTCCTCCCGCGGTAGTTCACCGCGGCCACGCAGGACATCATCCCGCCGCCGCCCGGGTCACCCGTCTGCGCGGTCACGCCCCCCTCGGCCGGGGTCGCCGCCATACTCGGGCCCTCGCCGGAACTGACGCCGCTCCCCGCGCTGGCGAACCACGCGAGTCCCGCGGCACCGACGACGGCCACGACGCTCGCCGCGATCGCCGGAACTAGCCACCGTATGCCGCGCCGCGCCGGGGGTGCGTACACGCGCCCACCCGGGATGGGCGGGACGGCGATCGGCGTCGCGGGGGGCGGCGCACCATACGCCCGAATGCCGTGGAAGGTGGGTGCCTGCGTGGCGGCGTCGTGCAGGAGCTCCCGAAGGGTCTCTTCGTCGTGGTTCATGTGTCCTCCTTCAAGAGGTGGGCGAGCGCGCCGCGACGCAGCGTGGCGAATGCCCGGTGGGCGTGGGAACGGATGGTTGCCCGAGCGCACCCGAGCATCTCGGCGATCTCCGCATCGGGGAGGTCGGCGTAGTAGCGCAGCACGATCACCGCGCGTTCGTCGGCGCTCAACGTGTCGAGCGCGGGCAGGATGACCATGCGATGCTCCACCGCATCGGTGGGACGATCGGCGATGCGACCCGTTGGATCGGGGAGCCTGGCAACGACACCCCGTTCGGTGATCGCGCGGCGCGCGGTGCTGTTGTGGGCATTGACCAGGGCACGCCGCGCATAGGCCAGGGGGTTGTCGACGCCGTCGAGTCCGCGTTCGAGCAGGGTGGCGAAGACGCTTTGGACGAGGTCCTCGGCGTCGAGGGCGCGACCGCCGGTGAGCAGGTAGGCGACGCGAAGCAGGTTCTGGCCATGCTCCCGAGCGAGGGCCTCCACTCGGGGATCGCGCACGTTCATGGGCCCACCTTCGGGGGTCGTCATGACTTTCACGGCCTATAGACGCACGACACGCGCGAACTGTTGCAGGCGGGTGATTTCGGCGCCGCGAGCGGCACGCCTACGGTTAGGTCATGGCCGAACGCGCACCGATTCCGCAGGTCGGGGACTACCCGATCGCCTGGCCGGTGCAGACCCGGTGGACCGACAACGACATGTTCGGTCACCTCAACAATGCGGTCTATTACGCGTTGTGGGACAGCGCCATCAACACCTGGCTCGCGCGCGCGACGGGGGCCGACCCGATGACGGACCCGGCGATTCCGCTCGTGGCCGAGTCCGGGTGCCGCTACCTCGGTGAACTCTCCTATCCGGCCGATCTCGTGGTCGGCATCGGCGTCGGCCGGATCGGGTCGTCGTCGGTCACCCTCCGCCTGTCCTTGTATGCCGCGGGCTCACCCCCGCAGGCGCCGGTCGCCGCCGCCGGATCCTGGGTCCATGTGTATGTCGAGCGCACCTCGCGCCGGCCCTGCGCCATCCCGGCGGCGGTCCGCGCGACCTACGCAGCGGCCCAGTGACCCCGGCCGCCCTCCAGCCCGCCGGACACCGCCCGTCGGCGCTGGCCGCGCTCACCGCCTGCGGGCGCTCGCCGCGACCTGGGTGGTCCTCTTCCATTTTCGCGGGGACCTCGAGGCGCTCCTCCCGGCGCTGAAAAGGCGGATCCCGTATGGCGCGCCGGCTACCTCGGCGTGGAACTGTTCTTCCCACTGAGCGGCTTCATCCTGGCCTACAACTACGCCGACGCGATGCGGGTCTGGTCCTGGCCCCAGCGAGTGGTTCGCCTACCTCTGGTGCCCGGTGGTGTTCGTGGTGGTCGCGCGGCTCCGCTCGTGGCGGGCGGGGCTGGCGATGGCCTTCCTCTCGTATGCCGCGATGCTCGCCATTTTCGCCGCCTTTGCCTTGCCCAATGGCAACCTCGAGCACATGTTCTATGTCCGCATCATGGGGGAGTTTCTCGGTGGGGTCGGGCTCTGCCTCGCCTGGAAGCGCGGCGGCCTGGTCCTCGGGCGGATCGCGGTGCCGCTGGCGGCGGCGACCCTCCTGGTCATCTGGCTGTACCCCGCCAGCCACTCCGGCGGCTATTGGCTGGCGCCCGCGCTCGGGGTCTTCGTCGCGGCACTCGCCACGGCGACCGGTCCGCTGGTCCGCTGGTTGTCTCGACCGATCATGCTGCGGGCCGGCGAGGCGTCCTACTGCCTGTATCTGACGCATTACCTGCTGCGTGATGTT
Source organism: Nostocoides jenkinsii Ben 74 (assembly GCF_001046875.1). Classification (GTDB taxonomy): domain Bacteria; phylum Actinomycetota; class Actinomycetes; order Actinomycetales; family Dermatophilaceae; genus Nostocoides_A; species Nostocoides_A jenkinsii. The sequence continues at coordinate 909,711 of NZ_HF571038.1, read as the reverse complement.
GTTGCGGGACTAAGCGATTGGGGCCGCCAGTCATGGCTCGCGGCGATCCCGGCAACGGTCGCGATCGTGCTCGCCCTCGGGGGCGCGGCCTATGCGCTTCACCGCCTCGTCGAGGTTCCCGCCCGCAGACTGTTGCATGCCCGCGCGTCGTGACGCGAGGCTGACCCGATGGAGGCGATGCGATGACGGCCGAACCGCTCGTGGTGACCAACGCCCGGCTGGTGCCGGTGCGCGGCATACCTGCCCCGGCGGAGCCGGTCGATCTGCGGATCCGGGACGGCCGGGTCGTCGCCCTGGCGCCCAGGCTCCCCGTCGAGGTCGGCGAGCGCACCTGGGATGCCGACGGCCGGTGGTTGCTGCCCGGCCTGTGGGACGCGCACGTCCACCCGGTGATGTGGGGTCTCGCCCGCGCCCGGATCGACCTTGCCGGCACTGCCGACCCCGATGCCGTATGCCGCCGCGTCGCCGACCATCTGCAGTCACACCCGGGCGCCGGGATCGTCCTCGGCTACGGCTTCCGGTCCGCCGTATGGCCGCGTCAGCCCACTGTCGCCGAACTCGACGCCGTCACCGGCGCCCGGCCCGTCGCCTTAGCGAGCGGGGACGGCCACAACGGGTGGCTCAACTCCGCGGCGCTCGCCCTGATCGGGGCGCCGAGCCGGGAGGGCGCGCTGGTCGAGGACGAGTGGTATGCCGCCTACCGCCTTCTCGAGGTCGCCGCCGCGGACGTGGAGGATGGCGAGGCGTCGCTGGACGCGGCACTGGCCGATGCCGCCACCCGCGGCGTCGTCGGGATCGTGGACTTCGAGTTCGGCTCCGCGTTTCGGATGTGGCCGGACCGGCTCGGCCGTGGGACGCCGCCCGTCCGCGTACGCGCGGCCACCTATGCCGACGGTCTCGGCGAGGTCGCCGCGCTCGGCCTGCGCGACGGTGATCTCCTTGTGCCGCACTGCGATCGGGTCACGATGGGGCCGGTGAAGGTCATTTCAGACGGCTCCCTGAACACCATGACCGCGTGGTGCTGTGCGCCCTTCGTGGGCGCGGAGCACGCCGATCATCCCTGCGGCAAGCCCAACTACGACACCGACGATCTCGTGCCGATCCTGCGCCGGGCCCGCGAGTTGGGTCTGCGGGCGGCGGTCCATGCCATCGGCGACCGGGCGTTCGGGGCGACCCTGGCAGCCTTCGCCGAGACCGGCATCCCCGGCACCATCGAGCACGCCCAATTGATCGACGCGGGCGGGGTGCCCGAGATGGCTCGACTCGGCCTCACCGCGAGCGTGCAGCCGGTGCACTTGCTCGACGATCGCGAAGCGACGGCGCGCTTCTGGGGGGATCGGTCCGAGCGGGTCTATGCCTTCCGGACCCTGCTGGACGCCGGCATTCCGCTGGCACTGGGCTCCGATGCCCCGGTTGCGCCGCTCGATCCGTGGGCGGCGATCGCGGCCGCCGTGCATCGCAGCGACGACCTCGGCGGCCCATGGCATGCCGAGCAGCGCCTCAGCCTGGCCGAGGCCCTCGCGGCCAGCACCGACGGAGCCGGCACGCTAGGCGTCGGCTCGCTCGCCGATATCGCTATCCTGGAGGACGATCCATTCGCCGCAGTGGCGGGCGAGGACGATCCAGTGGCAGCGGCGCGGCGACTGCGCGGCATACGCACTGCGGCGACGCTCGTCGGTGGGGAGTTCAGCCACGGCGGCTAGCCGCCGGACGGCTCCGCGACCTCGGCCCGGTCGATGTCGCCATCGACGAAGTGCTCCGCCGAGCGCACCAGGAGGGGGTGGAGGTCGGTGTTGCCGCGCCGAATCTGCGTCATGAGTGCGTGCCGCATCCGCGGCTCCCAGAACTTCGCGATGTGCGTCGCGATCTCCTCTGCGGCACGCTCCCGGGGGAGGTGCTGGAAGGCGCGCACGAGGTCGTGCCCCATCCGCATCTCCGGGGTCTCATGTGGTGCGTGACCGGACGTCATACGCTCGCTCCGAGATCGGCCGTCTCGTGCTCGTATGCCGCGCGCCGCGCCTGCGTGGAGACCGTCACCTCGACGGCGGTCACCTTGTATTCGGGGCAGTTGGTCGCCCAGTCGGAGTTGTCGGTCGTCACGACATTCGCGCCGGTCACCGGGTGGTGGAAGGTCGTGTAGACGACACCCGGCTGCATCCGGTCGGATACCAAGGCGGTGAGCGAGGTGCTGCCCACCCGGCTCGCCATCTCGACGACATCCCCGGTCGCGATGCCGCGCACGTGCGCGTCGGCGGGATGGATCTCCAGGACGTCCTCGGGATGCCACATCGAGTTCGGAGTCCGGCGAGTCTGCGCGCCCACGTTGTATTGCGTCAGGATGCGCCCGGTCGTCAGCAGCAGCGGGAAACGGCGAGTCGTCTGCTCCGTGGTGGGCACGTAGACGGTCGGCGTGAGCCGACCGAGGCCGCGCACGAACTGACCCACGTGCATTGTCGGCGTGCCATTCGGGGCCGCATCGTTGACCGGCCATTGCATCGAGCCCTCGGCGTCGAGGCGGGCGAAGGACACGCCGGCGAAGGTTGGGGTCGTCGCGGCGATCTCGTCCATGATCGCGGCGGGATCGGCATACGTCATCGGGTAGCCCATCGCCGTGGCGATCTCGCAGACGACCTGCCACTCGTCCTTGCCGACGAGGGATGGCATCACCGGACGGACCCGGTTGAGGCGACGCTCGGCATTGGTGAAGGTGCCGTCCTTCTCCAGGAAGCTGGTTCCAGGGAGGAAGACATGCGCGAAGCGGGCCGTCTCGTTGAGGAAAAGATCTTGCACGACAACGAGTTCCATCGCCCGAAGGGCAGCCTCGACGTGCTGGGTGTTGGGATCCGACTGCGCGATGTCCTCGCCCTGAACGTACAGGCCGAGGAAGCTGCCGCCGATGGCGCTGTCGAACATATTCGGGATGCGCAGGCCCGGAGTCGGCTGGATCGTGACCTTCCACAGGGACTCGTAGATCTCGCGGACTTCGGGGCGCGAGACATGGCGGTAGCCTGGCAACTCGTGCGGGAAGGAGCCCATGTCGCATGAGCCCTGCACGTTGTTCTGCCCGCGCAGCGGGTTGACTCCGACGCCCTCTCGGCCGATGTTGCCGGTCAGCATGGCGAGATTGGCCAGGCCCATCACCATCGTCGACCCTTGGCTGTGCTCCGTCACGCCGAGGCCGTAATAGATCGCCGCGTTGCCGCCGGAGGCATAAAGCCTTGCGGCAGCGCGCAATTCGGCAGCGGGTATGCCGGTCTCCGCCTCCGTCGCCTCCGGCGAGTTCTCCGCGCCCCGGATGAAGTCGAGGAAGATCTCGACGTCCTCGCAGCGGTCGCGAAGGAAGGCCACGTCGTGCAGGCCCTCGTCGACGATCGCGTGACACATCGCGTTGATGAAGGCGACATTGGTGCCGGGTCGCACCGGCAAGTGGTGGGCAGCGGCGACGTGCGGGCTGCGGACCAGGTCGATCCGGCGCGGGTCGGCGACGATGATCTGGGCGCCCTCGCGCAGGCGCCGCTTCATCCGGGACCCGAAGACCGGGTGCGCGTCGGTCGGGTTGGCGCCGATGAGGAGCATGACGTCGGTCTGCTCGATCGAGGCGAAGTCCTGCGTGCCCGCCGACGTGCCGAAGGTGTGGTTGAGGCCATAACCCGTGGGGGAGTGGCACACCCGAGCGCACGTGTCGACATTGTTGTTGCCGAAGGCGGCTCGCACCATCTTCTGGACGACGTAGACCTCTTCGTTGGTGCACCGGGAGGAGGAGATGCCGCCGATCGCCCCGACGCCGTGCTGATCCTGGATCGCCCGGAAACCGGTCGCGATCCGCTCGATGGCCTCCTTCCACGAGACGACCTGCCAGTCGTCATCGATGGAGTCGCGCACCATCGGCTCCAGCTGACGGTCGGCGTGCGCGGCATACCCATAAGCGAAGCGTCCCTTGACGCACGAGTGGCCCTCGTTGGCTCCGCCGTCCTTCCAGGGGACCATCCGCACGACGCGGGTGGCGGGGCCGGTCCCTTGCACCTCGGCCTTGAACGAGCAGCCGACGCCGCAGTAGGCGCAGGTCGTCAAGACGGTGCGCGACGGCATACCCAAGGAGACGAGGGACTTCTCGGCCAGGGCATCGGTGGGACACGCCTGGACGCACGCGCCGCACGAAACACACTCTGACTCACGGAAGTTGGTGTTGCCGGGGGTGATCCGTGACTCGAAGCCGCGGCCGGAGACCGTCAACGCGAAGGTGCCCTGCACCTCGCTGCACGCCCGCACACATCGGGAGCAGACGATGCACGCGGCGGGGTCATAGTCGAAGTAGGGGTTGGACGCATCGGTGGCGTCGTCGAGGTGGTTGGCGCCCTCGCGGCCATAACGAACCTCCGCGACACCGGTCGTCACCGCGAGCGCCTGCATCTCGCAATTGCCGCGCGCGCATCCAGCGCAGTTCCCGGGGTGGTCGGAGAGGTAGAGCTCCATGACGTTGCGGCGCAGATCGCGAACGGTCTCGGTTTGCGTCGAAACGACCATGCCGTCGGCGCACGGGGTGGTGCACGATGCCGGCGTGCCCCGGCCGCCCTCGACCTCGACGAGGCACAGCCGGCACGAGCCGAAGGACTTCAGCGAGTCCGTCGCGCACAACTTGGGTATGTCGATCCCCGCCTCCTTCGCCGCGCGCATCACCGAGGTGCCGGCAGGGACGGTCACCTCGCGGCCGTCGATCGTGACCGTGGCCTCGGCGCCGAGCGGTGCGTCGACGGGAGGGGTGCCGAAGTCGGGTTCGACCAGGATGCTCATGGGGTTCCTCCCGTGAAGTCCTCGGGGAAGTGGGTCAGGGCGGACTGGACCGGCATCGGGGTCAAGCCGCCCATGGCGCACAACGAACCCTTGGTCATCGTCGTGCAGAGGTCTTGCAAGAGAACGAGATTGGCGTCGCGGTCGGTGCCAGCGCGGATGCGGTCGATGACCTCGACACCGCGCACCGACCCGACCCGGCAGGGGGTGCACTTGCCGCACGACTCCTTGGTGCAGAACTCCATGGCGAAGCGCGCCATTGCCGAGGCGTCCATGGTGTCGTCGAAGACGACGATGCCACCGTGCCCGAGCATCGCGTCGGCGGCGGCGAGAGCCTCGTAGTCCATCGGCACGTCGAACCGAGCCGCCGGCAGATAGGCACCGAGCGGGCCGCCGACCTGGGCTGCGCGGACCGGCCGGCCCGACCGGGTGCCGCCGCCGAAGTCGTTGATCAGCTCACCGAGCGTGACGCCGAAGTCGGCCTCGACGATGCCGCCCCGGGCGACGTTGCCGGCCAGTTGGAACACCTGAGTGCCGCGCGAACGACCGACGCCGAGCGCGGCATACGCCTCTCCTCCGTCGGCGAGGATCATCGGGACGGCCCCGAGGGTGAGGACGTTGTTGACGACGGTGGGTCGGCCGAAGAATCCTTGCAACGCCGGGATCGGTGGCTTGGCGCGCACCTCCCCGCGTTTGCCTTCGAGGGACTCCAGCATGGAGGTCTCCTCGCCGCAGATATAGGCGCCGGCGCCGACGCGCACTTCCAGATCGAAGCTCAGGTCGCTGCCCTGGATGCCCGCACCGAGATAGCCGCGGGCGTAGGCGATGTCGATGGCGCGGCGGAGCACGGCGATGGCGGCGGGGTACTCGGAGCGGAGGTAGATATAACCCTCGGTCGCGCCGACGGCGTGCGCGGCGATGGTCATGCCCTCGATCAGGGTGAAGGGGTCACCTTCGATCAGCATGCGGTCGGCGAAGGTGCCCGAGTCGCCCTCGTCGGCATTGCAGCAAACGAACTTCACGTCAGCCGTTGCGGTCCGCACGGTCTCCCACTTGATGCCGGCCGGGAAGCCGGCGCCGCCGCGGCCGCGCAGGCCGGAGGTGGTCACCTCGGTGACCACCTGCTCGGGTGCGAGGGAGAGGGCGCGGGCCAGCCCGGCATACCCCCCGTTGTCGATGTATGCCGTGAGGTCGGTCGGCTCGGTGACCCCGACTCGGGCGAAACTCACCCGGTGTTGGCGGGCGAGCCAGGGGTACTCGGCCACGACCCCGATGCGGTCGAGTCCGTCGACCTCGCCGCCGTCGAGTCCGCCGGCGATCAAGGCGGGAATGTCGACGGCGGCGACATTTGCGTAGCCGACGCGGCCGTCGTCGGTCTCGACCTCGACCAGGGGCTCCAGCCACAGCATCCCGCGAGAGCCGTTGCGGCGCACCGTGATTCCGGCCACAGCTAGGGCCTCGGCGACCTCATCGGCGCCGACGGAGGTGGCGGCGGAGTCGGCACTCACCCATACGGTGCTCATCGGGTCCATCCTTCGCCCAGAGCCTCGATGCGATCGGAGCTCAACCTGCCGTGGAGACGACCGTCGATCATGCCGGCCGGCCCGAGCGCGCAGTTGCCGAGACAGAAGACTTCGCCGACCTCCACGCCGCTGTCTTCAGAGAAGCGCTCAGCTGTCGCGGCATACAACGCCCCAGCGCCAACGGACTGGCAGGCCTCGGCGCGGCACAGGGTGACCGTGTGGCTCGGAGCCGGGGTGCGGCGGAAGTCGTGATAGAAGCTGACGACGCCGTGGACGTCCGCGCGGCTGAGGTTGAGGACGTCGGCGATCATCGGGATGTCGTCGTCGGAGACGTAGCCGAAGCGCTCGACGACGGTGTGCAGAATGGGGAGGAGGGGACCCCGAAGGCTGCGGCTGGACTCGGTGATCGCGCGGACCTCGGCGGCTCGGGCGGCGTCCGCCGGCACCGCGGGCGGTGGCCCCCCGCTCGGACCTCGCCGGACTCGACCGTCACCTCGCACCGCGGGCCTCCTTGCTCGCACCTAGACGGCCAACCTTACGCCGCGCCGGTGTCAGCGGCTGCGAAGTTGCTCCACGCCCGGGCCGGTCAGCTGGTCGAGATAGGCGGTGCGCCCGGCCATGGCCATGACGAGCGCGAGGATCGGACCCTCGACGGCCTGCCCGGCTCCGTGGCTCCACGTGGTGTCGGTGGCGCGCAGGGCGAGGCCGGCGATGCGGTTCTTGGCGCCGATGAGCGTGTTGGAGCCCTTGTAGAAGTCGGCCAGCGTGACGAGCGCCTCGGTTGGATAGTCGCGCTGCAGCCCGAGGGGGTGGCGGATGTCCTCCGCGTGCACGATCACTTCGCCCAGCCAACTCGGCTTGGGGCCGGGGGGCGAGGAAGTGGAGTTCTGCTGCGCCTCGAAGTTGTCGAGCGTCTCCTGCGGGTTGGTGCCCTTGGTGCGCGCGATGCCGGCGTCGAGGAAGCGGTTGAAGCTGAAGCCGGCCTTGGCCAGGCCGGTGACAAAGCTGATCGGCGTGGTGGAGGCGGTCGCGGTCATGTGCGCAAGCACATCTTGGACGGTCCAGCCCGCGCAGAGCGACGGGGTTTGCCAGGCGGCGGCGTCCGGCAGTGTCTTCAGGTCGGCCGTCAGCGCGGCCCGCTCGGCGTGGACGACGGGCCAGATGTCGATACTCACGGCGCGATTGTGCGGCATCGCCGGTGGTTTGGGGTGGATTGCCTGCGCAACGGATGGCAGCGCCGGACGTGGAGGCCGCGATTTGGGTTCTGGCGGGGCGCCGGTTAAGATTCCGCAGGTTGCTCGGGCCGGTTTCGGCCCGCGGCACCACCCGAAACGGGGCTGTAGCGCAGTTGGTAGCGCACCTCCATGGCATGGAGGGGGTCAGGGGTTCGAATCCCCTCAGCTCCACCCAGTTTCCTGACCGAAGGCCGCCCCCGAGGCGGCCTTCGTGGTTGCTACTAGCGGGTAGGTCGGACGTTTCGGCACGTGGGCGTGACGAAACTATTCGCAGCCGTCACGCCGTGTGGTTATGGGTGCAGCCCTAGCCTCGGTCGCCTTCAGCGCCTTGCGTCCATCGGGCGCGGTGGCTGCGGCGGCAACACCGACAACGTGGACGGTGATGAAGTCGCGCCTTGACGGTGGGGCTTTCACACCGCCATTGCGTCGGCCACGATCGGGGAGACTCGAACGTGGCTCGTGGGCGGCGACGTTTTCGGGATCAACACGCGCAATGGCGACATCCACGCACCCTGGGTGGGCGCCTCTGCTGGCCTCTACCAGGATGGCGCGTCCGCCGTGGCCGGGTTGGTGATCCTGGCGGAACAAGGGCGGGCCTACGCGCTGACGGGCCGCTACGACGGCACCGACGCGGTTCCGAAGTACACGTCATCTGGGCTGTACCAAGCGACGTTCTCCGAGGGGGCTTGGTCGACCTGGACATTGGTGGAAACCACGGAAGTCATCAGGACCTGCCCTCAGGGCCCCAACATGCGGATCTTCGGACACGTCATGGCGCACGAAAGGACGGTCGGCGACACGGACTCGCTCCTGATCGCGACGTACGACGGCAAGCTCATGCGGGTCGCCGTGCCGATTCACGAGGCGTCGACGCCGCCAGGCCTCTACCGCCTGCCGCTCAAACCGGACACATACGCCCCGGAGGGGCCCCCCGTTCACGTGCACGGACCAGGGGGCCGCCAACGAAGACACCTACGGGACCATCATCAGTGACCTCAAGCCGCACCCGGCTGGATTGGGCGTGCTTGTCGGATTCAAGGATGGCGGCGGATTGGTGCACATCCGGGGCGTCAGTTCCTAACCCATTGGGATGGTGTCGTATTGCCGTTACTCGGGCAGGTAGGCGACGAGTCTGTCGGCGAAGAGGGGCGCTCCGGCGACCGCGAGTTTCTTACTCAGTTCCCTGCTTGTGAGCCGGGGTGATCTTTTCTCCGCGGCTAGCCTCACGAACGCATCCATCACGGCCCTTGGAAAACTCTCGAGGAGGCCGGAAAGGAACTCGTCTGCGGTCATGACGGCAACCCCCGCTGAAAGAACTGGCGCGGTGCGCAGATCCTTCAGGTTTCGGGTCAGCAAAACGTCGACGTGTCCATGGATTACAGCCGCCGCATGGACGCGATCGTCAGGATCAGGCGACAGGTCATCTGTGACCATTGCCCGGTATACACCAGGGTCGATGCGGCCTTGCCCGAAGTAATGTCGAACGGCGGAGCCAACGGCGGCGGCAGAGGCTGGCGTTCTCATACCCTCGCGGACAATGACTCGTTCCCATTCTTGGATGACTTCATCTGTCCATACCCACGTGAACAGCAGGTCCTCGGACAGGTTCAGCAGGAGGTCCATGATCGTGAAGGGGAACAACTCGCTTGTGTCGATGAATACCCTCTGTCCGTGACGCACGGGCTACTCGGCGAGTGCCCTGCGGATCGCTTCTGCGCCTGACCGACGCGATTCCCGCTCGGCACCAAGCCGCGCAACATCGAGCGCGCGAATACGGCGATGACGGCTGCCGGGCAACCGTCGGAACGGCAAACCGCCGCTCTCGCACAAGCGATCCACGAACTGCCGCGTCACCCCTAGCACTTCTGCAGCCTGCGCTGGCGTGATCTCCTCGTCTGCGCGCAACACCACGAAGTGTGATCCGCCGGCGACCTCATTAAGCATTGTGCGAAGCATGGATTCCAGCGGGCTGTCGCCCACGATTTGGTCTGCCAAGTGCTTCGCGTCCGATCGGACGCCAGGCTCGCCGGGGTCTAAGGAGGCGGAGAGCGTGTGGGCTGTCATCTGTCAATCATACGCAATACTGCAATAACTGCAACTAGCGCACCCCTGGGTTAGCGTTGCGTGCTCACCAAATCGAGGACGGCTGCGCGGCATACGTGCCAGTCCGGGGAGTCGGGGGTGATGACGCCGAAGTGGTCCGCGCCCGGGAGGGTGACGAGGCGACAGGAGTCGTCGGCGCGGGCGGCGGCCGCGGCATACGACTCGGATTGGGAGAGGGGGACGTCCTCGTCGGCGGTGCCGTGGACGAGGACCGAGGGGACTCCGGTTGGGAGGAGCCGGACCGGGGACACCACCTCGTATGCCGCGGGCTCGCCCCCGCCGCTCGGGTCCAGGAAGGCGGCCACGGCGCCCGCCCCGAGGTGGTCGGTCACGGCGAGCTCCAGGTCCAGCACGCCCGCTTGGGAGACGAAACCACTCAGCGGGACAACCGGATTCGCGCCAGGGGCACCATCGCGTAGCCGAGCTCGGCCGGCCAGCCACCCCGCGAGGTGGCCGCCCGCCGAATGCCCGAGGGCTACGACGCGAGTGAGGTCGACCCGATCGGCGACCGCCGCGAGAGCATCCACTGCGGCGGCTACGTCCGCGCACGTGTTCGGCCAGCCGCCGCCATTGCCGACCCGGCGATACTCGACATTGAGTGCAGCGACGCCATGGGCGGCGAGGTCCCGCGCCAAGGGCGTGCCCAGATCCAGTCCATAGCGCGCCCGCCAGAACCCGCCGTGCACCACGACGCACACCGGCGCCGTCTCGCGCGCATCCGGCCCGGTGCCCTCCTGCCCGCCACCATCCGGCAAGTGGAGCTCCGCGAACTGGCTGGGGTCACGGCCATACGTGAGCTTGGTGACCTTGGCCGGGTTGCTGATCTGACTCATGCCCGCCGGGAGAGTTCATCGTGAATGGCGGTGATCCCGACCTCGACTTCGGCGAACGAGGTCGACAGCGGGGACAGGCCCAGCCGGATGCCCGTCGGCGGGCGGAAGTCGGGGATGATCCCGTGGTCCCACAGGGCCAGCGTGATCTCGCGGAAGTCCGGGTGGTCGATGGTGATGTGCGATCCCCGAACCGCCGCATCACGCGGTGACGACAAGGTCACTCCGAGCCGCGCCAGCAAGCCGTCCGTCAGCTCGATCGCGAACTCCGTCAACGCAATCGACTTCGCGCGGATGGCCGGCATGCCCGCCTCGGCGACCAGATCCAGCATCGCGATCAGCGGCTGCATCGCGAGCACCGGGGGAGTGCCCGTGAGCAACCGGCGCATGCCTGTCGCCGGCGCGAACGGCGCGATCATGTCGAATGGATCGGCGGCGCCCATCCACCCGGTCAGCGGGTTGCGCAGGGTGGCCTGATGCGCGGCGGCGACATACGCGAACGCGGGGGAGCCCGGCCCGCCGTTCAGGTACTTGTAGGTGCACCCGACGGCATAGTCGACGCCCCACGCGTCCAACTCGATCGGCAACGCCCCCGCGCTGTGGCACAGATCCCAGATCACCACGGCCCCCGCCTCGTGCGCGGCGCGCGTAATCGCCGCCGCGTCGGCGAGATAGCCCGAGCGGTAGGCGATGTGACTGAGCAGCACCACGGCCGTCCGGTCCGACAGCGCCTCCTGCACGAGGTCCACCGACACGCCCGAGTCCAGCGGCGGCTCCAGCCAGCGAATCGTGCGGCCGGTCTCGGCCGCAACCCCCTCGGCGAGGTAGCGATCTGTCGGGAAGTCGCTGCGCGCCATCAGGATTTCGACGCGATCGGGCCGCTCGGCCACCGCCGCCCGCAGCAGCTTGTAGATCAGCACGGACGTCGAGTCGGCGATCACCGTCTGGCCCGGCGCGGCACCCAGGCATACCTGCCCAAGCCGGTCCCCGACAACGAAGGGAACCTCCATCCACTGCTCGTCCCAGGCCCGGATCAGCCGCTCGCCCCACGCCCCGGCCACAAACTCCGACAGGTATGCCGCGGTGTCCCGCAGCGGCCGACCGAGCGAGTTCCCATCCAGGTAGGCCACGACCTGCGCACCGGGATCGAAGAAGCGGGATCGGAAGTGCCGCAAGGGATCCGCGGCATCCAAAGTCGCGGCATCCAAGGCCGCGGCGGGGGACTGCTCAGACATCCGCGGCGCCCTCGTAGGGCGAGGGGTTGGGTGCCCCGATGGCGGTGCGCACGGCATACAACTCCGGGAAGAAGGTCAGGTCGAGCGCCTTCTGGAGGAAGCCGACCCCGGACGAGCCGCCGGTGCCGGTCTTCATCCCGATCGTGCGCTGCACGATCCGCAGGTGCCGGAATCGCCACGACTGGAAGTTGTCCTCCAAATCGACGAAGTCCTCGCACGCCTCATAGAACCCCCACGGCGTGTCTTCGGATTCATAGAGCTGGGTCAGCAGCGGCACCAATTCCGGATGGAAGGTCCACGCGCGCGTGACGTCGCGATTCAGAACCTCGTCCGGCACGGCATACCCGGCCCGGGCGAGCGCGCGCAAGAAGGCGTCATAGACCGTCGGCTCGTGCAGCTGCCGCGTGAGCAGGGCGTGCGCCTCGGGCTCGGAGGTGAAGACGTTGAGCATCCCGGCGTTCTTGTTGCCGAGGATGAACTCGATCGCCCGGTATTGATACGACTGGAAGCCGCTGGCGCTGCCCAGGGAGCCGCGGAACTGCGCATACTCGCGCGGCGTGAGGGTCCCGAGCACCGACCACTGCTCGATCAAGGTGCGCTGAACCGCCTTGACGCGGGCGAGGCACTTCAGCGCCGGCCCGCGCTCGTCGGCGTCGATGAAGGCGCGAGCCGCCTCCAGTTCGTGCAGCACGAGCTTGAGCCAGAGCTCGCTCGTCTGATGCTGAATGATGAAGAGCATCTCGTCGTGATGCTCGGGCACGCTGCGCGGGTGCTGGGCCCCGAGGATTTGGTCGAGGCCGAGATACCGGCCATAGCTCATCGCGCCGTGGAAGTCGGTGCGGACACCGTCTTCGATCTCGCGGACGCCACTGTCCTTGCTCATCACCGCACCATATGCCCAGCCCTCGAACCCTCAACGAACAGCAGAGAAGCAGGCTGTCCTAGGCGGGAGGGGACCAGCGCGGGTCGCGGCCCAGGAACGCCATGAGCTGCTCCTGCTCGTCGGCGTCGTCCGGGACGGGCTGTTGGTCGCCGAACTGACCCGAGCCGCGGATCATCTCGCTCATCGCGGTCATGCCGGTGAACATGTCGTGCACCCGCTCGGGATCGAGTCGGTGGTCCTGGCCGGTCGCGCGGGCAAGGTCCCACCGGTGCAAGAAGACGTCGGGCGTGTAGAACCGGTCCATCATCTCCGCAACCGACGACTCACCCATGTGCGGATTCGTATGCCGCGCAGCGGACTTCGCGGGATCCTCCAGTATCGCCCGGACTTGCCGGTCCAACTCCCGCCACGCCTCCGCCGGGTCACTCGCGGCATCCGGGATGGGTTGGAAGATCACCGAGGAGCCCCCGCTCACCAGGCCGGGCAGCCACTCGACGAGGTGTCCGACGACATCCCGGGCCCGCCACTCGGCGACCGGCGTCGGGGCATCCCAGTCGCGCACGCCGTCGACGGTGCCCGAAAAGGTGTCCGCGACTTGGCGATAGCGCTCGGCGATGGCCTGGTCAGGGGCGAGTTCGGGGGCAGGCTCTGGCACGGTCATACGGCTCATGCTCCCAGAAAGACGCGGTAGCCCCACGGCTCGATCGTCATGCTGGAGTCGGCGCCCAACTCCACCGATTCCTGCGTGAAGTGCTCGCGCCACGCCCCCAGATGCGGGCCGTTGTCGAAGGTGATCGTCTGCTCGGCACCCGACAAGTTCAGGACGCAGAAGATGCGGCTCTGGTCGTCCGCGCGCACGAAACTCAGCACCTCGCGGAAGGCCGAGTTGCGGACATTGACCATGCGCGCGCCCCACGCGCCATTCCACAGTGCCGAAGTGGCGTGCTTCAGGGCAAAGAGCGAGCGATAGAAGTCGGCCATCGGGTGCTCACGCCACTCGATCGGGTCCTTCTCGAAGAACTTCAGGCGCTTCTCGTTGCCGGCTTCCTGACCGTTGTAGAGCAGCGGCATGCCCTCGCCGACGACCGAGAGCACGATCGCCGCGTGAACGGCGTCGCCGAACATCTCGTATTCGGTTCCGTCCCAGGAATTTTTGTCGTGGTTCGAGACGAACATCATCCGGATGGCGTCACGCGGATAGCCCTTGGCGTTCCAGGCGTAGAACCCGTAGAGCGCCTCGACGGTGGCCTTGCCCTGGGCGATGTGATGCATGGTGTCGTTCCACGTCCACGCATAGGTCATGTCGAAGGCACGGACGTGCAGGTCGCGGGCCTCCCACTCGGCGAGCATGAACACCGGCTTGATCTCATCGAGCTCCCGGCGCACGTTGTCCCAGAAGTCCACCGGCACGAGCCCGGCCACATCGCAGCGGTAGCCGTCGATATCGGCCTCGCGGACCCAGTAGCACATGGCCTCGGTCATATAGCGGCGCATCTCCGGCACGTCATAGTCCAGGTCGATGATGTCGTCCCAGTCCCACCACGGCGTTGGCGTGAACTCGCCCTTCCAATCCCGGGCATACCACTCCGGATGATCGGTGACGAGGTGGTTGTCCCAGGCCGTGTGGTTCGCGACCCAGTCCAGGATGACCTTCAATCCGAGCTCATGCGCCTGTGCGACAAAGGATTTCAGGTCTTCGAGCGTCCCCAACTCCGGATTGACGGCGAGGTAGTCCCGCACGGCATACGGGCTCCCGAGGCTGCCTTTGCGGTTGACCTCCCCGATCGGGTTAATCGGCATGAGCCACACGATGTCGACGCCGAGGTCGCGGACGCGGGGGAGTTGCTGAGCCGCCGCCGCGAGGGTTCCTTCGGCCGTGAACTGCCGCGTGTTGATCTGATAGATCGTCGCGCTGCGACTCCACTCGGGGTGGGTGATCTCGACTCCGGGCGCGGGCAGATAACGATCGGTCACGTGGCTTCCTCGGCAGGTGGGGGGACGAACCTCTCCACCGTATGCCAAGTGCTCGCCTCCCACGGAATAGGCGCCGACTCTGCTGCTTCAGTGGGCGATGTATCACCAGGGCCACCGTCCCCTCTGTCCCAGCAACGGACTCGGCGACCGCCGGGCTGGGGAGGAGGGGAAGGGTGACCGCGATGGATGTCGTTCCGATGTTGCGGCTGCCGGCGTCGTGGCCGTTTGCCGTGAACGCGACGATCGCGATGGGCACCTTGGCCGTGCTTGATCTCACCGGTGCCTATGCCGCCAAGGAGTGGATGGAACACCGGGCTGTCGGCATGCTCAGCCTCGGGATCGCCTGCATGGTGCTGCTGTTCTGGGTGTATGCCTCGGCGTTGCAGTTCGCCGACCTCGCCGTCGTCACCTTTGGTTGGATCGTGTTGCTGCAGATCGGGGTTCTGCTGCTCGATCAGTTCCACTACGGCGTGCCGCACTCGTCGCGCGCCTGGTTCGCGGTCGCCGTGATGATCGCGGCGCAGGGCTACCTGGTCCTCGGCGCCGACTCGTGATGGACGCGTCCTAACCGTTGCGCGGGAGGTGACGGCGCACCATACTAACGGGCAGGGAGCCGGGGGGTTCGTCCTCGGGTCGGGACCGGGGAGGCACGATGACCAGGGCATTTGCAGGACGGCCGGGCGCACGACGGATGAGTCCGGGAGTCACGGGATGGCTGGCCGCCGTCCTCACCACGCTCCTCGTGGCGGTTCTCCCGGGCGCTGGAGCCTCGGGCCTCGCGGCGCACCACGGACCCGGTGAGGCGAAGGGCGTCCTCGATCCCGGCCTCGTCATCCAGACGGTTGTCGGCGGCCTCGACCGACCCACGAATGTCGTTTTCGATCCCAGCGGCAATATGTTCGTGACCACCAAGCCAGGGCTTCTTCTGCGGTATGCCGCGCCCACCTACACCGCGCCTCAGACAATTCTCGATCTCCGCGTCTCGACCTACGACGACTGGGATCGCGGCCTCCTCGGGATGACCCTCGACCCGAAGTTCGCCGCCGGTCGACCGTATCTCTATGTGCTGCAGACCTACGACAAAGACCCCTTCGGTCTGGCCAAGATGCCGCGATGGGGGACCGGCGGTGGCACGGAAGATGTGTGTCCGGCGCCGCCGGGGGCGACGAATGACGGCTGCACGGCCAGCGGCCGGCTCCTCCGTTACACGATCAACGCCAACGGCACGATCAACGCGGCCGGCACCAAGGTGCTCCTCGACGGCACCACGACGCCGGGTGGCGGTTGGTGCCAGCAGTTCCCGTCGCACAGCATCGGGACGGTCGAGTTCGGGCCCGACGGGGCGCTTTATGTCGGCGCCGGCGACGGGGCGAGCTTCAATGCCGTCGACTATGGCCAGTTCGGCACCCGCGGCGGCCCGACGCCCCCCAACCCGTGCAACGACCGGCCCGGCGCCCGCGGCACGGCGCTGACCGCCGCCACGTCGGCCGGAGGAGCGTTGCGGGCGCAGGCGGTGCGCACGGCACCGGCCAAGGGTTTCGTCTCCTGGGACGGGGCAATCCTACGGATCAACTGTCGAGATGCACTGAAGATTGCGCGTCCGCCTGCTGAGCACATTGCGCAAACGGCGTGTTCAGGGGCGACCGTGCAAAGCAGCCGTCCCTTGTGCTCACGGAGGGTCTCGGAGCAATGGATGCCGAACCAGCCTCAGTAGATGCATGGTGGCGGATCGTGGGGCCGGTCTGAACGCGCTCGTTCGTATAGGGCCCCGTCACCGGAACACCTCGCCGGGCGGGTCATACGGTCACCGGCCAGAGTCGCAGTGTGGCTTGCGCCGTTAAATGGCGGGGTTCTGTAGGTGATATGTGGCGGGCCCCGGTCAACTGACGCCGATGACGAGAGTGCTGGCGGCGGCTTCGATGACGTCGTTGGTGATGGTGTCGAGTTCGTTGATCTTCAGGACGCGCTCGATCTGGGGGAAGAGTCGTTCCAGAAGCCGGAAGTTACCTCGGGTGATCCGGGCGATGGCGGCGATGGCTTGGGCGTCGGTGAAGTCCTCTGGGTCGAGGATCTTACCGAGGGCGCGCCAATGCCGTTGCAGGACGAAGAGCAGTTCCTCCTTGCCCAGGGGCCGGTACTGGTGGGCGAAGCCGACGCGGCTGTAGAACTGGGGATAGTGGCTGAACTGCTTCTCCAGACCGGGCATGCCGATCAGGATGAGGGCAAGGTTTTCTCGGTCGTAGCGATCGCGCAGCAGTTCCATTGCGGTGGGGCGGAGGCGTTCGGACTCATCGACGATGACCAGCTCCACGTAGTTCCTGCTGTGGCGCCATCCGCGCGTCTCTGGCGTGACCTGCCCGGCCGGCGCGAGGTGCTGCTCGATGCAGATGTTGGTGCGGGTGATGACCTGGTCGAGTTCGTCCTTCAAGGCTCGTGGCGTGGTCAGCACGCTGGGGGTGTAGAGCACGGTGCGGCTCTTGGCCAGCGCAGCGTAGACCTGCGCGTCACTGTCGGAGCGCGGTCCCCAGTAGGTCAGCAGGTCGTGGACCTTGTCCCAGCGGGCGTAGCGGCGCGCGGAGAGCGTCTTGCCCACGCCGGCTGGGCCAAAGCACAGGCCGATGGTGTGCCCGCGCCGCACGGCGTCGGCGAACTCGGTGAAGCGGCGGTGTTCTTTGGTCACGATGAAGCGCTGACTCACCTTAGGTCCTCTCTGTAAACCTTCAACTTCCGCCGTGG
>NZ_HF571038.1:816213-892304 GCF_001046875.1 Nostocoides jenkinsii Ben 74 | reverse complement strand
GAGGCGAGCGGCGGCGGTCGCCGTAGCAAGCCGTCCTATCTCGACTTCACGAGCTTGTTCTCCATCTCCGTATTCGCCAATGAAGTGTCCAACCTGAAGGGAGTGGTCGAAATGGCCGAGATGCTGCCGACCGAGGAACAGCAGTACGTTCGAAGCGCCGACGGGCACCATGTCTGCGAACTTGCGGTCGAGCTGACCCGCGACGACTCCACCCTGGCGGTGTCGAAATGACCGCGCCAGCCCCGTGGCAGGCCCACCACATCTTCTACACGGCTCAGTCGCGGCCCGTTCTGACTGAGTGTGTCGGTCCGCTGGTGCGCAGCTTCCGCGAGCGTGGGCTCATTCATCGCTACTTCTTCATCAACTACTGGCTGGAGGGGCCGCACGTCCGCTTGCGGTTCCAGCCGACGAATAGGGCTGTCGCAGCGCAGCTTTTGGCAGAGACGGAATCTGCCATCGCGCAGTTCCTGTCCCGGCGACCAGCGTTGTACTCCGTTCAGGCGGACTTCTTCGTCGACATGCAGAACACCCTCCTTGACCTGGAATTCACTCCGGCCGAGAAGGTGAGCTATCTCGACTCGAAAGGCGGCATGCGTCAACGAGACAACAACACGTTCTCGCAGGAGTCCTACGAACCCGAGTATGCGAAGTACGGCGGGCACGTGGGAGTGGAGTTGGCCGAGTGGCACTTTGAGAAGTCCTCGGATCTGGTGATCGAAGCCGACTCGTCGATGAACGTCCATGTGCGCAGCGTCCAACTCGGGTTAGCCGGTCAACTGATGCTGGTCATGGCATCCGCGTTCCTGCACGACCCGGTGCGCATCCATGACTACATGGTCCGGTACCACGAGTTCTGGAAGCGTGGCTTCGAGTCCACGTCGTTCATTCGGGAGATGGAGTACGAGCAAGCAGCGGATGGCATCTCGCCGTCGATCATCGAGCGTTACGACGTCATCGACGGGGCGCGTCGCGCGGGCGACGCCGACAGTCTGCCGCCATTGCTGGCCACGTGGCTGGACCACTGCGTTGACCTTCGTCAGCGCATTTGTGATCTGGCCGAGGCGGGTGAGTTGATCTTCCCGGAGTGGGAGAGCGGGGCGACGGTCGCGGCAACGCCGGAGCAGGCGGTGGAGACGCTCCTGTTTCCCTACATGCACATGACCAATAACCGGCTCCAAGTCACCCTTGGTGATGAGGCCTACCTCGCGTTTGTGTTGGCCAGGGCGTTGGCGCCAGATGAGGAGTTGACGGCATGAGCACCGTGGCGCCACGTCGACAGCACGTGACGCTCCGCTCCGATGTCGGCTTCTCCGGGCATCGCTACCGCGCCGGACGCCACGTTCGCCTGGTTCACGACCCCGTTAGCGGTCGCTGCTACGAGTTCGGTCCGCGCGAGGCCTTCTTGGCCGACGCCCTGCGTCAGCCCCGTCCGTTCGAGGAGGTCGAGGCGTCGTACTCCCGACAATTCGACCGACACCTGTCGCCCCACACATGGGGAGCCTTCGTGGGGCAATTGAATGCGCGGGGCCTCCTGGACCCGACTGCCGGTCTGCCGGAAGTCCCGGTGACCACTCGGGCTGATCCGGAGCTTCGGAAGTCGAGCCTGCGGGAAGGCCGATGGGTAGTGGCGCCGGTCTCTCGGATCGTGCCGCGTCTCCTGCGGGTGACGCGCCCCCTGTTCAGCCCGTGGCTCGTCCTGCCGCAATTCGCCCTGGTCGCCGCGATGCTTGTGTGGGTGGCGACGCGCCTTTCCGCTACGGCCGATCCTTTTGCGCCGCTGCACGATTGGCGCCTGATGGTGACGGTAGGCATCCTGTCGTGGATCAGCCTGTCCCTCCATGAGTTTGGCCACGGCGTGGCGGCAGCGTATTTCGGAGGCAGCGCCAGCGAAGTCGGCGTCCTTTTTCGCCCACCGACCATCTTCTTCTATTGCCGGGTCGATTCTGGGGGCTATGTGACCTCTCGTCGGGCGCAGGTCATGGTCGCCCTCGCGGGAGTCTGGGTCAACCTCATCGTCCTGCTCCCGGCGTGGGCCTGGTGGGCGCTGACCGACAACAAGGAGCACCAGGCGGCGCTCCTCGCCGGGATCGCGGTGGGCGTTTTCGGCGCCCTGGTCAACCTGATCCCGGTCCCGCCGACGGACGGGTTCAAGGCTCTAGCGGCGGGACTCGGCCAGCTTGACCTGGCCCGAGACAGCCGGGCCTGTCTAGTGGCATCGGCTCGGCAACTCCTGGGTAAGGCGGCGACGCCCTATCCCATCCGTCAACGGCTTGTCTACCTGACAGTTGCCTTGATGGTCGTGGCCATCTATGGAGCAGCCCTTGGCCTGCTCGTGTGGTATTCGCTGGCCGTCCTGCCGCCTGCAGTTGGAGCCATCACTTTGGCCGCCGCCTTGGCCTATGGAGCCGGTGTTGGCTCCCTGCGCTTGTCTCGCTCGAATCGAACCCCCACTGGAAAGGAAGCATGATGACCATCACTGCCCCCACCACTGCCGTGCGCGTCACGGCGCCGGCGGAGTCCGGCCGAACGCCTGCGGTCGTGGCCAACCAGGTCACCAAGTCGTATGGCGCTGTGCGTGCCCTCGACGGCATCGACCTCACGATCAGCCGAGGTGAGTTCTTTGGAATCCTCGGGCCGAATGGGGCTGGCAAAACCACCCTCATGGAGATCATCGAGGGCCTGCGTAGCGCCGACAGCGGGCAGGTCGCCGTCCTCGGCCGCAGCCCGTGGCCGCGCGATCTGCAGCTCCTCGGGAGCCTCGGCGTGCAAACGCAGGCATCCTCCTTCTTCCCGTCGCTGACCGCCTTGGAGCACATCACCACGGTGGCCACCTTGTATGGCGTTTCAGCCCAGAAGGCGGCGCACACCCTCGACCGATTCGGTCTCTGGGACAAGAAGGACGTCACGGTCGAGAAGCTGTCCGGCGGGCAGCAGCGCCGGTTGGCCATCGCGGCGGCGGTGACCCACGATCCGGAAGTCATCTTCCTCGACGAGCCGACCGCCGCCCTGGACCCGCAGGCACGGCGTGAGCTTTGGAGTCTGCTGGACGAACTACGCGCTGAAGGTCGCACAATTCTCTACACGACCCACTACCTCGATGAGGCCGAACGGCTCTGCGATCGGGTTGCGATCGTTGACGCCGGTCGAGTGATCGCCGCTGGCAAGCCGCACGATCTCATTCGGGAGCACTCCAGCCCCTATGTGCAACTCGTCATCAGTCGCGACCGCCTGGACCCCGCCTCCGCTGCCGCCGTGCCGGGCGTGGTGAACGCTCGCGAGGAGGGAGCCTCCACCATCGTGGAAACCGACCGTCCCGAGGACGTTCTCGTCACGCTCGGCCAGCGGGTCGGCTTCGACAACATCCATACGCGCGCCACCACCCTCGAAGACGTCTACCTCCGACTCACCGGCAAGGAGTACTCCGCATGAGCACCGCAACCTTCACCGCCCTCTCGACTGCCACGTTCAAGGAATGGCGTCGAGACAAGGTCGGCCTCTTCTTCAACTTCCTCTTTCCCCTGCTTTTCCTGGTTATTTTTGGTCTGCTCTTCCATGGCCAGGAATACGAGGGAAAGACGTATGTCGATGTCATCGGGCCGGGCGTCATGTCGTGGGCTGTCGCCAATGGAGCCGTCTTTGGCGTCGCCTACTGGCTCGTAGGCTGGCGCCGCTCGGACCTGCTGCGGTTGATCCGGATGACCCCGACGGGTGTCTCCTCCGTCCTGTCGAGCCGCTACCTGGTCTCGCTGGGCAGCGGTGTGCTGCAGGCGATCTTCTTTCTAGGGTTTGCGACTTTGCCCTTCCTTGGTCTGCACCTGACCTGGCGATCGATCCTGGTGGTCGTTCCCTTGGTCGCTGGCATCACGGTCTTCTTCACGTTGGGCCTCTTGGTGGGGACCTATGCTCCCTCCCCTGACGCCGGCGCGGCCATCGCCAATTCCATCGTGTTGCCGATGGCTTTCCTCTCCGGAACCTTCTACCCGGTCGCCGGTATGCCGCACTGGTTGCAGACCGTGTCCCTGGCCTTCCCGATGCGCCACCTCATCGACGGCGTCTCGGCTGCAGTGTCCGGTGAGGAGATGAGCGAGATCTTGATCCCCACGGCCATCATGTTTGGCTTCGCCTTGGTCTTTGCTCTCTTCGCCGGTCGGTTGTTCCGGTGGAGCAACAAGGACTGACTCGCTGTGGACCTCGTGACCTCGTTGAAATCACGGCTCGGTCCCGACACGGTTGCGCGGCTCTCCTTCTGGCCTGACCAGGAGGAGGGCCGCAGCGACGGCGCTCGGGTTCACGTTGCGGCCTCGACCGTGTTGATTGGCCCCTGGGATCCGGACGGGCCACCGCAGGCCTGCGGGGAATGCGTGCGGACGCGCTGGCTGCGGGTGCGTTCGCACTCCGAGCGCACCCTCCGCACGGCGTCGCAGACAGATCGAGTAGCGGCATCGGCGCCCTGGCCCCTCGATGTTCCCTTTGTTGTCGACTCGACCGCGATCTTGCTAAGTCGTGTGAATGATCCGGAGTTTGGCGACTCGATCCCCGCCGTGCCCCCGGGATGCGCCTTTGTCACCTCGCTTGACTTGGTCAGCCTACAAACGGAAACCATGTTGATCGAACGTGACCCGCTGTGTCCCGGTTGCTCGACATGGGTCGGCGACGAGCCGTCGAGCCAAGAACTCATTGAGCGCACCAGCATCGGCTCGCGGTGCTTCTCGATCGACGAATACGACCTCCTAGACGGTGCCCTGGTCAACCCAGTTGCCGGTGTCTTGGGCAATGCCGCAGTCGAGGACGTGTGGTCTACGACCACAGCGCCCGTCTGTGGGCGCGTGGATAGTCGGAGTTCGACGGATTGTGCCGAGCTGACGTGGAGCGGGCAGACACCGACATACAACCGGTCCCGCCTCGTCGGGCTCTTGGAGGGTCTTGAGCGATATGCCGGGTCCCTTCGACGGCGGGCAATCCATCCGGTGATGGCCACCACGAATGACCCCTTGCGCCGCGTCGATCCTCGGGTCATGGGTCTGTATGACCCGCGCACCTATCGCGACGATCCCAACCTCGTCCCTTTCGACCCGGACCGGGAGATCCCGTGGGTCTGGGGATACTCCGTGCGCGATCGTCAGCCGATTCTTGTTGCTCAACGCAATGTCTACTACGCCGGCCTGCTCGGCGCCGACCGCTTCGTCGACGAGTGCTCGAATGGGTGCGCGAGCGGAAGCTGCTACGAGGAGGCCGTCCTTCATGGCTTGCTTGAGGTCATCGAGCGCGACGCTTTCCTGATGGCCTGGTATGGCGGTGCGCAGTTGCCAGTGCTCGGGGGTGGTGCCGAGCTGGGTGCCAACGCGGCAAAGCTGCTGAACAGAGCCTCGCTCTTGGGGTATCGCGTCGATCTGTTGGATACCAGCACCGACACGGCGGTGCCCGTCGTCACGGCCTTGGCGACGCGGATGGACGGGGGCGATGGGTATCTAGTCCTGGCCTCCGGCGCGGCGCTGGATCCCATCGAGGCCGCCGAGAGTGCCCTGCACGAGGTCTTGACCTACTTGCCGGGGCGAGCGAAGCAAGCCGCGCGTCGCCGCCCGGAATTGCTGGCGATGTCGACCGACCCGGCGCTCGTTCGAAGTTTGCGCGATCATGCGGAACTTTATGGCTTGCCGAGTCAGGGGAAACTCGCCGCCACGTTAGCCTCACCGAGTCGCGAGGTAACGGTTCAGGCGATGGCGGCTCGGGTCGGTGGCGGCTGGAGCGGGAACATCACCGCGGACCTGATACGGATTGTCGACCACCTGGCTGATCTTGGCTATGACGTTGTGGTCGTCGACCAAACGAGCCCGGAGCAAGAGCGCCGCGGGATCAGTGCGGTCCGGGTCATGGTCCCTGGGCTCTTGCCGATGGACTTCGGTTGGTCACGGCAGCGGGCGCTCCTGATGCCTCGACTGCTCAACGGGCCCGGGGCCGTCCGGATCCTCCCGCATCCCTTCCCTTAGGCCGTCGTGTAGGAGCCAATCGCAACGGGGCCGCACCCACTGGGTGCGGCCCCGTTGTCGGTTTGCCTTCTCGAACCCCTTCGAGAGATGTTGCCTCAGGTCACGGCCGGCCGGACACGAAGAGCCAGTCGCGACGACGGATCAAGCGCAGCAGCTGGTAGTGCTGGTGGTGCTGGAGCAGGTGCTCGTCGTGCTGGAACACGAGCACGAGCATGAGCCCGCTGCGGCAACCCGCAGGTCGTCCATGAGGTCCGTGTAGTCCTGGATCTCGAACGTTTCGAACTCAAGTGACTCCAGCTCGCTGGCTAGGGAGTGCAACACAGGCTCGTTCACGAAGGATGGTCCTTTCGTCGTGGTGTGGTGTGACCGGATCGGCCCCACCTCGACTAGTGACCCACGTCGATCTGTCACCCGGCTGACGCGGCGCTGACAGATTGCTGACCTAGGCGTGCCAGAGCCCGGCTACCGTGCTGGTAGCCGGGCTTTGGATGAGGCCAAGGTGGTGCGGCCGGGATGGCCGGTCGTCGCTGTAGTCCTGGATCTCGAAGTTCGGAACTCCAGAGATGACTGGCAGGACGAGCCGACCGCTCGGCATACGCCAACAACCCGGCCGGCCCTTGTGGGGCCGACCGGGTCGCCGGGGAGGGGCTTGGCCGGGTCAGGCGCAGCAGGAGGTGGTGCTGGTGGTGGAGGAACAGGTGCTGGAGGTACTGGAGCAGGAGCAGGACGTCGACCCCATGAGGTCGTCGCTGAGCTCGGTGTAGTCCTGGATCTCGAAGGTCTCGAACTCAAGGTTCGACAGCTCGTCGGCCAGGTCGGAGAGAACGGGCTTGTCCATCTGGGTGTCCTTCTGTTGGGGTTCACCGGAAGGCTTTTCCGATAGGTCCATACAAGTCGGGCCCACTTCGACATCGCTGACGTGCGTCTGTTAGGTCGCTGATGGCGGATAACCTGCCGAGGTGATTCGCACCCGTTCCCTCATCCTCGCCCTGATCGGGGTCCTTCTCGGGGCGATCATCGCGTATGCCGTCGCCACCCGTTCCGGGGACAAGGCACCTTCGGGGAGCTCAGGATCGACCAGCGCCGCTGTCGCCGCCTCGGGTCCGGTTACGCTGAGCGATGCCGACCTGAAGCAACTCGCCCAGCGCGCGCTGACGCCGCGCAAGGAGACCTTCTACTTCGTCATGGCCGACCGATTCGCCAATGGCGACCCGTCCAATGACAAGGGCGGGCTCAGCGGGGACCGGCGGGCAACGGGCTTCGACCCCACCGACAAGGGCATGTTCCACGGCGGCGATCTGGCCGGCCTGATGGACAAACTCGACTACATCAAGAACCTCGGCACCACCGCTATCTGGCTCACGCCATCCTTCGAGAACCGGCCGACGCAAGGCTCCGCCGAGGACTACAGCGCCGGCTATCACGGCTACTGGATCACCGACTTCACGAAGATCGACCCCCATTTCGGCACCAATGACGAGATGAAGCAATTGATCGAGGCCGCCACCGCGCGCGGCATGAAGGTCTACTTCGACATCGTCACCAACCACACCGCCGATGTCATCGACTACAAGCAGGGCAAGTACGGCTACCTCAGCAAGGACGACAAGCCCTATGTCGACGCCGCCGGCAAGGCCTTCGACGACGCCCCCCTCGCGGGCGGGGACACCTTCCCGAAGCTGACGACGACGTCCTTCCCCTACACCCCGATCTTCCGATCGAAGGCCGACGAAACCGCGAAAACGCCTACCTGGCTTAACGATCCGACGCTCTATCACAACCGCGGCAACTCCACCTTCGAGGGCGAGTCGTCGACCTATGGCGACTTCTTCGGTCTCGACGACCTCTTCACCGAGAACCCCAAGGTCGTCAGCGGGATGATCGACATCTACACATCCTGGGTTGACTTCGGCATCGACGGCTTCCGCATCGACACCGTCAAGCACGTCGACCTGCCCTTCTGGCAGAAGTTCGGGCCGGCCATCATGGCGCACGCCAAGGCCGCTGGCCGCGACGACTTCTTCATGTTTGGCGAAGTCTTCGACACCTCGCCGGCCTACGCCTCGGCATACTCCACCATCGGCAAGCTCCCGGCCACCTTGGACTTCGGATTCCAAAGTGCGGCAGTCGATTTCGCGTCCGGCCAGTCCGCCAAGAAGCTTGCCGAGCTGTATGCCGCGGACGACGACTATCTCGACGCCGACTCCAATGCGTACTCGTTGCCGACCTTCCTCGGCAATCACGACATGGGCCGAGTCGGCTCCTTCCTCGTCGGCGCTGCCCAGGACGACATCGACTTGCTGCGCCGCGATCAACTCGCCCACGCCCTGATGTACTTCACCCGCGGCCAGCCCGTCGTCTACTACGGCGACGAACAAGGCTTCATCGGCTGGGGCGGCGACAAAGACGCGCGCCAGGACATGTTCGCCACCAAGGTGGAGCAGTTCGCCACGGACCGCATCATCGGCGGCACTCCCGGCGCGAAAGACCGCTATGACGAGGACGCGGTGATGTACCGCTCCCTGGCCGAACTCTCGAAGGTCCGCGCCGACAATGCGGCGCTGCGCAGCGGCATACAAATTCAGCGGTATGCCGCGGATGGCGAGGGGGTCTTCGCCGTCTCCCGGATCGACCGCCGGAGCAATGTGGAGTATGTCGTCGCCCTCAACAATGCCAGCACTGATCAGCGTGTGCCGATCCAAACCGCCTCTCCCGGAATCCGATTCGATCGCGTGTGGGGAAAGGCGGAGAGCCTGACCGCGTCGGCGGACGGCCGACTCACGCTCGCGGTCCCCGCCCGCTCCGGCATCGTGCTGCGCGCTGCCGACCCCATCCCCGCGGCCGCCGAGGCACCCCGAGTTCGCGACCTCACCGTGGGCCAGGGCGGCAAACTCAGCGGTCAGACCAAGCTGCTCGCGACGGTCGCGTCCGGGACGCCCGTGGAGACGACTTTCGCGCTGCGCTCCAAGGGGAGCGCCGAGTGGACCGTCCTCGGGACGGACGACAACCCCGCATACAGCCTGTATGCCGACGCCTCCGCCCTCGCGCCGGGAGACTACGAGGTGGTCGCCGTCGCGCGAACCCTGGACGGCAAGGTCGGCTACGCCTCGGCGACCGCGACGGTCAGCGCCGCGGCCGAGCAGAGCACGCTCGTCACCGCCCCCGGCAGCTACCAGAGCGAGGCCGGCTGCCCCGCCGACTGGACGCCGGACTGCCAGCAGACGGCACTCGCAGATCCCGACGGCGACGGCACATTCACGTTGTCCCTCAAGGGGATTCCCGCCGGCAGCTACGAATTCAAGATCGCCATCGGCGGGTCGTGGGACGAAAATTATGGCGCCAACGGAGCCAAGGACGGCCAGAACATCCCCTTCACGGTCACCGATGGGCAGTCGGTGACCTTCACCTATGACAGCGCCTCCCACGAGGCCTCCGTCACAGCCGGCTGACGATGACCGGCCCCCGCGTGGTGTGCGCAGGCCTGCTCACCGTTGACCTCATCCATGAGGTCGATCGCGTTCCTGCCCGCAACGAGAAGATCACCGGGCGAGCCCAGCGCCTCGAGATCGGCGGACCCGCGACGAATGCCGCGCGGACCGCCGCAGCCCTCGGGGCCGACGTCCTGCTGGTCGCGCCCTTCGGCGAGTCACCGCTAACCGACTTCGTGCGCGAGTCCCTCGCTCGCAACGGCGTGGATTGGCTAGATCCCGCTGCGAAACAACCGAACCCAGCCCCACTATCCACCGTCCTGGTCGAGCCATCCGGCGAGCGCAGCGTCATCTCCGGCGGCGGTATGCCGATCCCACCCAACTGGCTCCCGGGCAACATGCTCGATGGCGCGGCCGCACTCCTGATCGACGGCCACGGTGGCGACCTCCCCGCAGTGATGGCCCGCGCGGGGGGAGCGCGCGGCATACGCGTCCTCCTCGACGGGGGAGTCACAAGGCGGGGATGGCCGATTATCTCGCCCACGTCGACCTCGCCCTCCTCTCGGCGGACTTCGCCGCCCCGGACGGCTCGGACGCCCTCGCTTGGGCGCTCAGCCACGGCGCGAGTGCGGCCGCTCGGTCGTCCGGAAGGGAGCCAATCACGCTGCGCCACAGCGATAGCCGGACGGAAAGCATCCCCGTCCCCGCGCCCACGGCGATTGTCGACACCAATGGCGCCGGGGACGTCCTGCACGGCGCCGCGCTGGTCGGAATGGCGCGGGAGGGCGCGGCATGCGAGGAGATCCTGAGGTTGGCCGCGCGCGTGGCGAGCCTCTCGGTGGCGTATCCCGGCGTGCTCGGCTGGGTGGGGCAGGCGTCTGTCCCACAGTGGCCGCAGTGATGCCACGATCGTGGCTGGACGCGCGGACCTTGGTCGCCGTTGCCGCCGGGGGCGGGCTCGGCAGCCTTGTCCGCTGGGGGCTCGGCCGCGCGCTTCCATTGCGGGACAATGGCTTTCCGGTCGGCACACTGCTCGCCAATGTCAGCGGATCATTCCTGCTGGCGGCGTTGACGGTGCTGATCGCCGCGCGGTGGCCGACGCGGCCATACCTGCGGCCGTTCTTCGGGGTAGGGCTGCTCGGCGGATACACGACATTCTCGACCTACCTGCTCGACACGCATGCGTTGGTGGTGCGGGGGGATCTCGGGCTCGCGGTGGTCTATGCGGCCGGGTCCGTCGTCCTTGGGGTCCTGGCAGCCTGGGCGGGGATGGAACTTCCGCGTGGGCTGCTGGCGACCGATATGGACGGCCGTCAGTGATCCCGCTCCTGGTTGTCCTCGGTGGGGCGGGGGGCGCGTGCCTGCGCTACGTCGTGGACAACCTCGTGCGCGAGCGGCATCACGGGGCCTTTCCGCTGGGCACCCTCGCGGTGAATGTGTTGGGCTGCTTCATCATTGGCCTTCTCGCGGGCGCGTGGAGTGCCGCGGGTGAGCCGCAGCTCTGGGCCGGCCTGGCGATCGGCCTCTGCGGCGGCCTGACGACCTTCTCCACCTTCAGCCTGGATTCCGTGCGCCTCGCCAGGGCGCGTGAGCGGCTGCTCGCCCTCGTCAATGTCGTCCTCAGCGTCGGGCTGGGCTACCTCGCGCTGCTCCTGGGACTGATGCTGGCCGGGTGAACAGGGGTGCTGGCACCCCTGCGCATCCCCCGACCGGGCACCGAAGATGGATCGCATGAAGCACTCGCGCCGTAGCCGCTGGCTGGCCGCCGCCTACGGGCTCGGGCACCTGCTGATGATCGTCCCGCTCTCCCTGCTCATGGCGTATGCCGCGCTCGCCGGCGCGCTGTCCGTCATCGGTATCGGGCTGCTGATGCTCGGTCCCTTCACCAGATTGCTCGAATCCTTCGCCCGGCTGAATGCGGCGATGGCGGGCAGCTTCCTCGGTCGCGACGTGCCCATCCCGGCGATGGCTGAGCCGACCGGTGGTCCGTGGCAGCGAGCCGCGGCGCTGATTCGCGATCGAGGGTGGTGGCAATACCTGCTCTGGCTGCTGTTCGCGGCCTCCGGGGGCCTCGTCATGTCCGCCATCGCCGGGGCGTTGCCGCTGGGCTCAATTGCGCTCTTCGCGACCGCCTTCGGGCTCAGCGTGGGGGCCGCGGCGCCGGGCTGGGTGTCGCTCCTGCTCAGCGGAATTGGGGCGGGTTTGCTGCCGGTGTGGTGGTTCGCGAGCCCGCTGCTGATGATTGCTCGGATGGAGACCGACGCGGCCATCCTGCGGCCTGACCCAAACATGGCGCTGCAGCGACGGGTGGCGGACCTGACCACCTCGCGGGCCGACGCCGTGGACGCCTCAGCGGCCGAGATCCGCCGTATCGAGCGTGACCTCCACGATGGCGCGCAGGCTCGCCTCATCGCGCTCGGCATGAACCTCGGTATGGCCGCGGACCTCCTCGACCGCGATCCGGAACTCGCCCGCAAACTCTTGACGGAGGCCCGGGCGAGCACCGGCGCGGCGCTCGGGGAATTGCGGTCGGTGGTGCGCGGCATACACCCCCCCGTGTTGGCGGACCGGGGTCTCATCGGAGCCGTTCAGGCCTTGGTTCTCGACCTGCCGATCCCCGTGACCGTGGACGCCGCTCTCCCTGCCCGGCCGCCGGCCCCGGTGGAGACCGCGGCCTATTTCGCGACTGCCGAATTCCTGGCGAACGCCGTGAAGCACTCCGGCGCGACCGCGGCCTGGGTCGTGATCGGGGCGCGCGAGGACGTGTTGCGGGTGCAAGTGGGTGACGACGGTCGCGGCGGCGCGCGCGTCGATCGAGGGACCGGTCTGGCGGGTATCGCGCGCCGGTTGGCGGCATTTGACGGCACGATGGAGGTGTCGAGTCCGGTTGGCGGGCCGACAGTGATCACGGTGGAGGTGCCATGCGGGTGGTTGTCGCCGAAGACCACGCCCTCCTCCGGGATGGCCTGACCCGGCTGCTCGCGGCCTACGACTGCCAGGTCGTCGAGGCTCTCGCCGGCACGGACGGGCTGGCCGAGGCATTGCAACGACCGGACGTCGACGTCGCGATCCTTGACGTTCGGCTGCCACCGACGTTCAGTGACGAGGGTCTGCGGGCGGCGATCGCGGCGAGAGCCGCGCGCCCCGGCTTCCCGGTGGTGGTCCTCAGCCAGTATGTCGAGCAGTTGTATGCCCGCGAGCTCCTCGCTTCGGGCGACGGCGCCATCGGTTACCTACTGAAAGACCGGGTCGCGGACACCACGGAGTTTGTCGATAGCGTGCGTCGGGTTGCCGCCGGTGGCACCGTGCTCGACCCAGAAGTCGTTGCCGCACTGATGAATCGGCCGCGGGCGCAACCCGTCGACCGGCTCTCCCCGCGCGAACGGGAAGTGATGGAATTGATCGCTCAGGGTCGCTCGAATGGGGCCATCGCCGCCGCCTTGGTCATCACCGAGAAGGCCGTGGCCAAGCACATCAACAACATCTTCACCAAGCTCGATCTGCCCGTTGCGGTAGACGACCATCGCCGCGTGCTTGCCGTTCTCACGTGGCTGCGTGGCTGACGGGCCCCACATCACTAGAGTGCGGCAATGGGACGAGTTGCCCGCCTGCGAACGGTCCTCGCCCTCGCCCTCGTGATGCTGCTGGGGATGGCGTATGCCGCGTGGCGCCACCTCGACTCGCCGTCACCGGGCGTCGCATCGCCGAGCGCCGGAGCACCCGACGCCAACACCGCGACCCCAGGGGTGCGAGACGTCCGCTCCAGCGGACCGGTCACGCTGTCCGAGAAGGAGATCGACACCATCCTGGCCGCCGTGGCACCGGCCCGACCGGACCTCTTCTATGAACTCACGGTCGACCGCTTCGCCAATGGCGATCCGAGCAACGACGAGGGAGGCCGCACGGGCGGTCCCGAAAAGACCGGCTTCGACCCCACCCGCGCTGACTACTTCCACGGCGGGGACCTGGCTGGGGTGACGGCCCGCCTGGACTATCTCGCCGAGCTCGGCGTGACCACGATCGTGCTCGGCCCCATCTGGGCTGCTCCGACGGACTCACCGCCCCGCCTCACGGTCGATGTGGTTGGCGCCGAGGCCATCGACCCGCGGTATGGGACCGAGGAGGATCTGCGGGCGCTGGTGTCCGCGGCGCACGAGCGCACTCTGCGCGTGGTGCTCGACGTGGTCCTGGACGGCGAACCCGCCACCGCCGTCACCGCAAACCGCTGGCTCGACACGGGCATCGACGGCTTCCGGATTCGGCCCGCCGACGCGCTTTTCAGGCAGCCTCAGCGCGCGCAGATGTCGTGGTGGTCCGTGGCCGCCTCCCAATGGCGTTCGTATGCCGCGGCCCACCTCGGTCAGTCCGTGTCCGTCTACGCCGACACGGGTCCGGAGAAGGTCGGGACACCGCGGGCGCTCGTCAGGGCGAGCGGGCTGGTGCCCCTGTCGAATGACTGGACCGACTGGGCCGTCGACCGCTTCGGGGGTGAGCTTCCCGCGGAAGGCTTCCCGGACGCCGCCACCGTGATTCCGTGGTGGGGGCTGACGGTGGACGAGGGACGCCTGAACGAGCCGGCGAAGGCCGGACTCGTCGAACGGCTCAAACTGGCCCTCGGCGACCTGTTCCTGCTCGGCGGGCAGCCGATGATCCCGGCGGGAATCGAGCAAGGTCTGACGCGCGTGGACGCCGGAAACGGCTGGCCCCGCGACCAGTTCGCGACCCGGATGCCCGCCTTTGCCAAGGCAGTTGTCGTCGGTGGCGCCGCGGGCGCGCGCGATCGCTACGACGTGACGCACCCGGTCGCGGCCTATGTCGCCGAACTCGCGGCGCTGCGCGCGGCCAACCCGGCATTGGTCAGTGGCTCCCAGCGCGAACTGTTCCGCGGCGTCGACGACCAAGAAGTCGGCATCGGCGTCGTGTCTCGTATCGATCCAGACACCGGGGTGGAGTACCTCGTCGTGCGCAACCCCGGCCAGGACCGACGCGTTTCGATCGTCGCCGAGACTCCCGGGGCGAGCTTCACGCCGATCTTCGGCTCGGCGGTCTCCGAACCGGTCGTCACGGACGCCACCGGCGAGGGCGCGGTCAAGGTCTCGCTGGACAAGGTCGGAGTGTCGGTGTTGAAGGCCGATCGCCCCGTCCCGTCGACGATCCCGGTGACGGTGCAGGTATCGGCCCGGCCGGCGAGCTTTGCCCAAGTCGCCATGCCGGTAGCGGCCGAGGTGACCGGACCGGTAGGGGCGCTCGCGTTCGCCGTCCGCCCGGCCGGGACGAGCGATTGGCGGGTGGTCCCAGGAGGGAGCCATGCGCCATACGTCTCGATGGTTTCGACTCCGGAGGCACCGGGAACCGAGCTGGAATTGGTGGCCGTGGCCCGGGCTGTCCGGGGGAATGTGGTGGTGTCGTCCACCAAGGCGACCCAGGGGCGAGCGGCGAGTCCCGATGAGGTCTTCACGGCTATCGGCGACTTCCAAAAGGAGGTCGGCTGTGCGTATGACGATCAACCCGACTGTGCGCGAACGCGGTTGATCGACCCCGACGGCGACGGGACGTTCACCTGGACGTCACCGAAGTTGACCGGCGGGAGCTACCAGGTCAGCGTGGCCGCGAATGTCGCCGGGACGGAGACGTTCGGTGCGGGCGGCTATCCGGGTGCAGACGGGGAGAGCGTGGGTTGGTTCGACGCCGGGCCGCTCCCGCTGACCATCTCGTTCACGCCGGCGACCGGAGCGCTGGGCATCGACCTTCCGTTCTGATCGCCGCCCTGCGGCGGGGATAGGTCAGACGCGGTCCTGCGGGCCGGCCTTCGCCGCGGCATCGCGGGCCTCGTGCGGCGTCATGGCGGCGGCGGCACCCTGATCGATCGGGGCTCCGGGGACGGTCGGGGCGCGACCGATGGCGGCGCCGGCGGTGTGGCCGCGGCGGTTGATGCGGGCTTCAAGCCGGCCCGCGAGCAGGGTGAGGAGGTAGTTGATGCCGATAAAAAGCGCGGCGGCGACCAGTAGCGCGGGGATCACATTGGATCGGGCGGAGGCGAGGTTTTGCGCCTGCTGGAGCAACTCGGGATACGTGATGATCGTGCCCAGCGCAGTGTCCTTCAGGATGACGACCAACTGGCTCACCAGCGCCGGCAGCATGGCCGTGATGGCCTGCGGCAACTGGATCTGCACGAGGGTCTGGCTCGGGGTCAGCCCGATCGACAAGCCAGCTTCTGCCTGTCCCTTGGGGAGCCCGAAGACGCCGGAGCGCACGAGTTCGGCGATGACCGCGCCGTTGTAGAGCGTGAGAGCGGTGACGACAGCCGCGAACGGATTCCAGGCGGCGGGGAAGACGCCGTTGTAGGCATAGATCCCGAAGAAGAAGATCATCATGATCAGCACGGGAACGGCCCGGCAGAACTCCACGATCGCCCCGCTGATCCAGCGGATCGCGCGATTCTGCGAGAGGCGGCCCACGCCGAAGACGAACCCGAAGGCCATCGCCAATGCCACCGCGGCGACCGCGGCTTTGATGGTGTTCCAGATGCCGAGGAGCAGATAGAACCGCCACGTCGACCATTGGCCGAACGGACTCCACTTCGCCGAGGTGAACTCGCCGTTGTTGTAGAGCGCGCGGATCACCAGCACGGCGAGCGCGAGCAGGAGCACCCCACCGATAACGGCGATGATCTGATTGCGGCGCTGCCCGCGGGGACCGGGGGCGTCGAACAGGACAGAGGAACTCATCGCTTCACCGCCAGGCGCTGGGAGAGGTGGGTGAGCGCGATGCCAAGCGGCATCGTCAGCAGGACGAAGAATCCGGCCACCAGGACGAAGATCAGGAAACTCAGATCCGGCCGGAACTCCAGCCCGTCGCGCATGAAGGCCGCCGTCTCCGCGACCCCGATGGCGTAGGCGACCGTCGTGTTCTTGATGAGCGCGATCAGCACCGATGCCATGGGTGCGATCGCTCCTCTAAATGCCTGGGGGAGAACGACTTCGCGCAGGCTCTGAGTGAACGTGAGACCGATCGAGCGGGCCGCTTCGGCTTGCCCCGTCGGAACGGTGTTGATGCCGCTGCGCAACGCCTCGCAGACGAAGGCCGCGTGGTAGACCGTCAAGCCGACGATCGCCCAGCGCACGCCATTGTCGACGATGGAGGTAGGGCTGTCCTCGGGCGCGAGGTAGATCTTGAGTTGGTAATGCAGCGCGATCAGGCAGAAGGTGATTATCAACGTCAGCGGCGTGTTGCGCACGAGATTGACGTATGCCGCGCCCGCCTTGTTGAAGATTCCCACCGGCCCGACGCGCATGATCGCCAGGATCGTGCCGATGATCAGCGCCCCGATGGCCGAGAAGAACGCGAGATAGAGGGTCTGCCCGAAGGCACTCCAAACGTCGAACTGAGCGAACAGTTCACCCATGGGTCACTCTTCTTCCGCGCGGGGGTCGGGGGTCCGAACTCGGCCGACCGGGGCGTATGCCGTGCATCGCCTCCGGTCGGCCGCTTCAGTTCGAGAGGGTCAGGAACAGGCGTCCGGCTTCGGCGGGTTGGTGGCCGAATCCACCTTGAACCCGGCCGGGCCGAAGTTCTTGTCGACGGCCTTCTGCCACTCCCCGGAGCTGACCATCTTCTCCAGAGCGGTGTTGACCTTCTTGCACAGCTCGACGTCACCCTTCTTCAGGCCGACGCCGTAACGCTCCTCCGAGAAGGGAGCACCGACGACCTTGAGCTTGCCCTTGTAAGCCGGCTGCGCGGCATACCCGGCAAGGATAGTGTTGTCGGTGGTGAGGGCGTCGAGCTGGCCGTTGACGACCAAGTCCAAACACTTGGAGTAGGTGTCGAAGTTCTGCAGCTGAACGCCGGGGTAGTCCTTCTTGACGTTGTCCGCCGACGTCGAGCCGGTGACCGAGCACAGCTTCTTGCCGTCGAGGTCCTTGGGCCCGGTGATGGTGCTGTCGGCGGCCACCAGGAGGTCCTGGCCGGCGATGAAGTAGGGACCGGCGAAAGAGACCTTCTCCTTGCGGGCGTCGGTGATGGAGTAGGTCGCAAAGATCAGATCCACCTGGCCGGTCGCGATGAGGTCTTCGCGCTGCTTGCTCGGGGCCTGGACGAAGGTGACCTTGGTCTTGCCGAGTTCCTTGGCGACGTAGTTCGCGACATCGACGTCGAAGCCGCTGTACTTGCCGGCGTCGTTCAGACCCAGGCCGGGCTGGTCGAACTTGATGCCGATCTTGATCGAGTCACCACCTGAGGCGCCGCCACCGCCGCCGCAGGCGCTGAGGCCCACCGCGAGCGATGCGGCACCCGCGAGAGCTGCGAAACGAGAGATCTTCATTGATTGGTTCCCTTCGGTGCTGGTGCTGAGGTCAGTGCGTGAGGATCTTGGCGAGGAAGTCCTTCGCGCGATTGGACTGCGCGTTGGTGAAGAACTCTTCGGGGGTGGCCTGCTCGACGATTTGGCCGTCGGCCATGAAGACCACGCGGTTGGCCGCCTTCCGGGCGAAACCCATCTCGTGGGTGACGACGATCATTGTCATGCCATCTTTGGCGAGGCCGATCATGACGTCCAAGACCTCATTGATCATTTCCGGGTCGAGCGCGGACGTCGGCTCGTCAAACAGCATGACCTTGGGTTCCATGGCGAGGCTGCGCGCAATAGCGACCCGCTGCTGCTGACCGCCGGAGAGTTGGGCGGGATATTTCTGCGCCTGATGGGCGACGCCGACCCGCTCCAACAAGGCCATCGCTTCCTTTTCGGCGGCAGCCTTCGCCTTCTTGCGCACCTTGATCGGGCCAAGGGTGACGTTGTCGAGAATCGTCTTGTGTGCAAACAGGTTGAATGACTGAAAGACCATGCCGACATCGGCGCGCAATTGCGCTAGCTCCTTGCCCTCCTGGGGCAGGGGCTTGCCGTCGATGGTGATAGACCCGCTCTCGAAGGTCTCCAGACGATTGATCGTGCGGCACATCGTCGACTTGCCGGAGCCGGACGGCCCGATCACGATCACCACCTCGCCGCGATCAACCGACAGGTTGATATCGCGGAGCACGTGCAGGTCACCGAAGTGCTTATTGACGCCCGACAGGACGACGAGGGGTTCCGCCATGCGCGAAACCTACCGGCAGCCTGGTGTCAGCGGTGGGGAGGCCGCCCCGGATCGTGGCCGGATCGCAACCTGCGGCTGCGCCGTGTGTCGTATGGGTGTGCTGTGGCCGGACGCCCACGTTGAGCGCATGGGAGCATGACCGGATGAGCGTCGAGGGCGAGCTTGCGCCGAATCGCATCGCGCTGGACCGCGCCGACATCGCGGCTCGTCGGGCGCGGCTGGAGGCGGCGCGCGTCACTCTCAAAGAACACTTCGTCGGGATCGACGGGATCATCGACGAATTGTGTGACGCGGTGACCGTGTGGTTCGTCGCGCCAGAGCTGCTCTCGCGGCCCGCGATCATCAACCTGTGGGGGATGACCGGTGTCGGCAAGACCGATCTAGTGCGGCGACCAGCGCTTCAACACCCTTGACCACGAAGGCAATCCGGTCCCGAGCACGAAGTTCAGTGACTTTTGGGAGTTGCTGAGCGACGGCCGGTTGGCGCGCCGGGAGAACCCGGACATGCAGTACCTCATCGCCTCACTGTCATACCAAGCCGCCGAACAGGTCCGCCGGCGCAAGGCGGGTGAGGACGTGTCGGACACGACGATCGGGATCTGGCAAGCCCGGGACCTCAAGAACACGCTGCGCCTTGACGACGATCTCGAGCCCTGGCTGCGCTGACGTGGGATCAGGCGGTTGCCCGGGCGCGAAGCGCGCAGAACCTGAAGATGGTTTACGAGCCGATCGACTGCTCGCGGAGCCTGATTCTCGTCAGTGGCAACCTCGATGAGGCGTTTGCGATGGCGACGCGCGGCGCCGAGGCGGACATCGACGCGGACGTCTTCGCCGCCTATGCCGACAAGGTCACGGTGGTGGACATCAAGGCAGCGCTGACCAAACGGTTCAAGCCCGAGCAGGTGGCGCGCTCCGGCAACACCCACTTGATCTATACCTCGCTTCGGCATGCCGACTTCGTCGAACTCATCGCCCGCGAGCGAGCGGGTCCGCGAATCGGTGCGCGTGCGGTTCGGGATCGAGGTGGAGGTCGATCCGTCGGTGCACGACCTGATCTATCGCAATGGCGTCTTCCCGGTCCAGGGTGTGCGGCCGGTCTTCTCCAGCGTCGCCGACATCCTGAGAACAATCTCGCCAAACTGCTCTTCACTGCCGTCCTCGCCGAGCAGGACCGCATCGCGATCGCGTATGACGAGCAGACCCGCCAACTGCGCGGCGTGGTCGGCGATGAGCGGGTCGATCTGCCGCGGAAGTGCGATCAGAGCTGACCGGATTCCGCACCGCGCTGCTCGACCTAGCGCGCGAACTCGCCGCGGCGGCGGCTCGACGGTCCTGCGGTGGCCGCGATTCTGGGGCGGCACGGCATACGCGCCGACCTCCAGACCGAAGGTCACCTGATCGTGCCGCACTATTGCTCCCACCTCGGCGACGCCCCCCGCCTGAGCACTTCTCACGGCGCGCGCGGATCCCCCGGGTGTCCGGGCCGTTAGAGGGGCCAGTCTTCGCGTAGTCGCTCAAGATAGTCCGCGCCGTAGGTGCCGCGTTGATTTCCGGCACACGCGCGCAGGCTGCCACGCCGGTCGGCCACCGCAATCGCCCTGGCCGGCGTCATCGCGCGGGTACTTTGGGGCGCAGACTCGGTCATCCGCTTCCAGGGCCGCCCATTTGTCATGACCCAGTGTCGCACTCTGCGTCAACCGCAAAGAGATGGCACTGATTCCTCAGGCACGGGCGAGCTCGGCGCGGCGGGCGGGGAGGTAGCAGGCGACGCCGAGCAGGCTGATCAAGCCAACCGTGATCATCGTCGTCGCGACCGAGGTGCGGTCGGCGAGGAGGCCGGCCAGAGGGGCGCCGACGCCGAAGGCGAGGAAGGCCATCATCGAGTTGATCGACAGCACGGTGGCGCGATTGCTCGCCTCGGCCTCCCGGTGCAGCAGCGCCCCGTGCGGGGGCCCGTTGAGGCCGTGCGCAGTGTAGGTGAACAGGTAGGCGGCGATCAGGCTGGCCGGGCCGATCGACAGGCCCATGATGACGACCCCGGTCCCGTTGAGCAGGCGACCGAGCATCGCGGCGCGGGCGACGCCGAAGCGCTTGGAGGCGATGCCGGCCAGGAAGGTGCCGAGCGAGAAGATCGCCCAGCCCACAGCGGCGATCGGCCCCATGGCGGCGCCCGCCGCCTGCTGCGAGCCGAGGAACTCCTCAAGCCGCAGCGGCAGCAGCGACTCGAAGGCGATCATGCCGATCGACCAGGCCACCTCCGCGGCGACGATCCCCAGCAAAATCGTGTTGCGCCCCAACAGTTTCAGACCGCCAGTGATGACGGAAGGCGCCTGCTTCATCGAGGCCAACACAAGTTCGCGCTGCCGCATGCCCTCCGGATGGCGCGAACTCTCCTTCAGCAGGACGAGTACGGCGACGAGGTGGACGATGTTGAGCAGGACGAAGCACCAGACGGCGAGATCGATCGCCGGGGCCGACCGGAACGGATGCCACCAGATCAGCGCTCCACCGACGAGCGCCCCGAGCGCCATCCCCATCCCGAGCAGCGAACCGGACCGGGACAACTCCTGATCGACATCGGCGCCGGGGTGCGTCGCGTGGACCTCATCGACGAACCAGGCCTCGAGCGGCCCGGAATCCAAGGCCCGGAAGACGCCCATCAGCGCCGCGGCGAGCACGAAAGCCCAAAAGCTTTGCGCCAGGGCATAGGCGAGCGCCGTGATGACATTAAGGACGGCGGCGGCGATGTAGACCGCTCGACGCCCGAAAGCATCGGCGAAACCGCTCGTGGGCAGTTCGAGCGCGAAGCAGACCAGGCCGGAGGTGGCGGCCGCCGTCAGGGCCTGCGCGGTGCTCAAGCCCCGGCCGGTCTGCAGCAGGATGAAGATCCCGACGATCAGTCCGACGGGGAACCAACGGGTGACGGTCAGCGTGTAGTAGATCCGCCGGGCCGCGGCGGGGGACAACGGCGCGCTCACCGGCGGGGAGCCTTGTCCATGTCGACCGGATAGAAGACCAGATAGGTCGCGATCCGCTTGGCGTCCGGATTGCCTTGTCCCACACGGCGATAGCGCGCAATCACGGCGCCGATCTCGTCATGCATCTGGCGTAGTTGGTCGGCGGAGACGAGCACGGTGTCGTCGTTCATGCCGGCGCGATCGCGCCACGGCGCCGGCCAGGAGTGCCGCACGTCGAGCCACTGGCCGAACTTGTCGGTGAAGTGGCGCAGCCAGTCGCGCTCCAGCCACCCGAGGGCCGTCGCAGCATCCTCGTCATCGTCGAAGTCGCTCACCTCGAACTGCGTCAGCTCCGAGGCGGCGGCCCACACTCGTGACTTGGCATCGCCCTGGCCGGTGTCGACCACGAGGCCCACCTCGGCGAGCTTGCGCAGGTGGTATGACGTGGCGCCCGAGTTCGTGCCGAGGTGCTGCGCGAGGGCGGTTGCGGTGGAGGGGCCGTTCAGACGCAGGGCGCCGACCAGCCGGGAGCGCAGCGGGTGCGCCAGCACCTTGACGGTCGCGGCGTCGAGGCGGATGAAGTCGGCCGAGTCGGTCATGGATTGCATAATACCTTTGCATGATCTGTTTGCAAAGATAGTTTGCGATCTGTGTTCACGCGCTTGAATGTGCAGGTCAGGCCCTCGGCGGCACTCGTCGACGGCGATTTGGGAGCGGCCCGGACCCTCCGTAGAATTGAGAATCGTTGTGCCGTGCGCCCCTGGTGGGCGACCACCGGCGAGCCGCGAGCGGGCCGCCCGGCGGGAGCACGCGGCATACCAGCCCTGTCCGAAACTTAAGTAAGGCAAGACTTTGCGTACCTTCACCCCCAAGGCGGCGGAGATCACCCGTCAGTGGCACGTCATCGACGCCACCGACGTCGTGCTCGGCCGGCTCGCCAGCCAGACCGCTGCGCTCCTGCGCGGCAAGCACAAGCCGGTGTTCGCCTCCCACGTCGACACCGGTGACTTCGTCATCATCATCAACGCCGACAAGGTCGCCCTGACCGGCGCCAAGCTTGAGCAGAAGCGCGCCTACCGGCACTCGGGCTACCCCGGTGGCCTCAAGTCCGAGACCTACGCCCAGCTCCTGGACCGCGACCCGGCCAAGGCTGTCGAGAAGGCCGTCCGCGGCATGCTGCCGAAGAACACCCTCGGCCGCCAGCAGCTCAGCAAGCTCAAGGTCTACTCGGGTGCCGAGCACCCGCACGCGGCCCAGAAGCCCGTCCCCTACACGATCTCCCAGGTCGCGCAGTAACGGCGCCGATCGCAGACAAGACGAAGGACACATACGCCGTGACTGACACGACCTACGACTACGACGAGGACACCGAGCTCTCCGAGTACACCTCGGAGTCCGAGGGCCCCGTCTCAGGTGAGGCCCCCCGCAAGCCCTCCGCCTCTGCTCCTGGCGCCGGCACCGGCCGCCGGAAGCAGGCCATCGCCCGCGTCCGCATCGTCCCCGGCACCGGCCAGTGGACGATCAACGGCCGCACGCTGGAGAACTACTTCCCCAACAAGGTGCACCAGCAGATCGTCAACGAGCCCCTGGCCGTTCTCGAGCTCGACGGCGCCTACGACGTGCTGGTGCGCGTCCACGGCGGCGGCCCCTCGGGCCAGGCCGGCGCGGTCCGCCTCGGGGTGGCGCGTTCGCTGAACGGCGTCGACGCCGAACTCAACCGCCCGGCGTTGAAGAAGGCCGGCTTCCTGACCCGGGACGCCCGTGTTCCGGAGCGCAAGAAGGCTGGTCTGAAGAAGGCCCGCAAGGCGCCTCAGTACAGCAAGCGCTGATCGCCGGGCGTCCCCGCCCCGATCCGCGACCGCAGCGCGGCATCCGTCCAGACGGGTGCCGCGCTTCGGCGTCTGCGGGACAGCGTCATCCGGGTCCCCTGACCCTGCGTCGCCGAGAGAGTGTGCTGTCGGCCGCGACGCGTTGGCCCGACGAGTTGGCCCGACGAGTTGGCCCCGACGAGTGGGCCGCAGTGGTCGGGTTAGCCCCTGGGCGGACTACCATGCGTGAGGCCGACCGATCCTTGGCGCGGCCGCAACCCCATTTTCTGGAAGGCCCCGAATGTCTCGACTCTTCGGCACCGACGGCGTGCGCGGACTCGCGAACGAGAAGATCACCGCCGAACTGGCGCTCGGTCTGTCGATCGCGGCGGCGCAGGTTCTCGGCGAATCGGCGCGGGCGCTAGGACGCAAGCCCAAGGCCGTCGTCGGGCGGGACCCCCGGGCCTCGGGCGAGTTCCTGTCCGCCGCGGTCACCGCGGGTCTCGCGAGCGCCGGCGTGGACGTCCACGACGCCGGCGTCTTGCCCACCCCGGCGATCGCCTTCCTGACCGCCGACATGGATGCCCACTTCGGCGTCATGCTGTCGGCCTCGCACAACGCCATGCCCGACAACGGCATCAAGTTCTTTGCCCAGGGTGGGCACAAGCTGCCCGACACCGTGGAGGATCAGATCGCGGCCCGGCTGCATCAGGACTGGGTGCGGCCGGTGGGTGCCGAGGTGGGCCGCGTCCACCGCAACAAGGCCGGCCAGGCGC
This sequence comes from Nostocoides jenkinsii Ben 74, assembly GCF_001046875.1. Lineage (GTDB taxonomy): Bacteria > Actinomycetota > Actinomycetes > Actinomycetales > Dermatophilaceae > Nostocoides_A > Nostocoides_A jenkinsii. Next base: position 868,256 of record NZ_HF571038.1, on the reverse strand, counting down.
GGTATGTCGCTCACCTCCTCGCCGCTCTGCCCAACCGTCTCGACGGACTCACCGTGGTGATCGATGGCGCCCACGGCGCGGCCAGCGCGGTCTCACCCGAGGTGTTCCGACTCGCGGGTGCCGAGGTGATCGAGATCGGCACCGCCCCTGACGGACTCAATATCAACGACGGCTACGGCTCGACGCATCTTGGGCACCTTCGGGCGGCAGTGGTCGCCCGCGGTGCGGACTTCGGGATCGCCCACGATGGTGATGCCGACCGCTGCCTCGCCGTCGACCACACCGGCGCGGAGGTCGACGGCGACCAGATCATGGCGATCCTCGCCCTGGCGCTGCAGGAACGCGGCAAGCTGGCCGGCAACACTCTCGTGGCCACGGTCATGTCCAACCTCGGGCTGCTCCAGGCGATGGAGCGTGAAGGCGTCGAGGTCATCAAGACCGGCGTCGGCGACCGCTATGTGTTGGAGAAGATGCGCGAAGGCTCGTACTCGCTCGGCGGCGAGCAGTCCGGACACGTGATCCTGCTGGAGCACGGCACGACCGGCGACGGTGTCCTGACTGGCCTCATGCTGGCCGCTCGCGTGGCCGAGACCGGCAAGTCGCTGGCCGACCTCGCCGCTGTCATGACCCGCCTCCCGCAGATCCTGATCAACGTCAAAGGTGTCGATACCTCCCGCGTCGACACGGACGAGGAACTCCAGTCGGCCGTCACCACCGAGACCGACGCTCTCGGCGATTCCGGTCGCGTTCTCCTGCGCAAGTCCGGCACCGAGCCGCTGGTGCGGGTGATGGTCGAGGCCGCCACCGCCGATCAGGCTCACGACGTCGCGGAGCGCCTGGCCGGCGTGGTTCGCGCGCGGCTCGCCCTCTGACCTACGTCCCCCGGCCCACATCCTCCGGCCACGTCGCCCGGTGAGGTCACGTGCTGACGTCACCCACGGCCATACGTGGGTCGTTCACGACGGTATGACGTGGTCCCCGACGGCAATGGAGCCCGCGTCGTCGGGGATCAACTGAATGCCGAACCACGTTGCGCCGTCCCACTTGCGATGGCGCGAGAGGGTGCGGATGGGTTCCGGGCCGGTGGTCAGGGTCGCGGGATCCAGCATGGTCATCGCGCACCGGTCGATGCCCTTGGCTACCCGGAAGGTCACCGTGCCCACCCGGACGCGACCCCACGCGTCCTCCTCGAACGGGTCCAGCTCCCCGCCGACCACGAGGTTCGGCCGGAAGCGATCCATCGGCAGGTTCCCTGACTCGCCACTCACCTCGGTCATCCAACGCTGAACCTGGGCCAATGAGGCTTCACTCGCGAGCGTGACGGGGTAGCCGTCGGCGAACGCGGTGGCGTCGCCGGCACGGGCATACGTCGGATTGAGCGGTCGCGGTTCCGCCACCCTGACCAGGGTGACATCAGGCCGTCCCACGACCGCGCGAACCCAGTCGCCGGCCGCGTCGTCCGCCGGTATGGCGCGCATCGCACGACCGAAGACAGTGACCCGGATCGCGTCCGACGCGGGTTCGGCGACATCGATCGTCTCGTGGTCGGGCGCGGACAAGCGCAGCGGCACCCTCAACCCCGCCACCGTATGGTGAGTCTCCCCGACGATCGTGAACAGCCGTCGGTCGGTGCGCGCCGTGACACACTCGCCATCGGCATCGACCACCATCCACCGGCGATCTCCCACCAGGCCGAGGGAGTCGACCGCTGCGCCAGGAACCGATCGGATGGCCGTGCTCTTGACCGGATGAATCCGGATGGAGGACAACGAGATCACGGACGGGACCGGCAGTTATTCGGCTGGGTCGTCGCGCAGGAGGAGCTCATGGTCGCCGATATCGCCCACCACGTGCACGAGATGCGCTTGGCCGTCCACGAGGTCGTATTCACACCCGACGATGGCCAACCGGCCGGCGTCAACGGCGTTGCGACAGATCGAGGAGCGCTCGTAGAGAAGCGCGCAGGTCAGCCGCGCGTGCTCGCGCTCCACCGCTCGGTCGGTGATCTCCCCGGACTTGCCGACCGCGAAGACGCTGGGCGTGATCCGCTCGACGATGTCGCGAATGTAGCCCGGCGGCATCTCCCCGCTTTGGGCCGACGCAACCGCGGCCCCGACCGCCCCGCACGAGTCATGGGCTAGCACCACGATCAAGGGAGTGCCGAGTTTGAGCACCCCGAACTCGATCGAGCCGAGCACGCTGAAGTCGACGACATGCCCTGCGGTCCGCACCACGAACAGATCGCCGAGACCTTGATCGAAGATGATCTCCGCGGCGACCCGCGAGTCGCCGCACCCGAACAGCACCGCGAACGGTGCCTGCTGGTCGGCGAGGCGGTGGCGGATGTGGACGTCTTGATGGGGGTGGGCGCGCTCGTCCGCCATGAAGCGCGCATTGCCGGCCAGCAGGGCCTGCCAGGCCTGCTCCGGAGTGACCGGGCGGGTGCCCGGCTGGGCGCGGTGGCGAGGGGAAACGGTCATACGAGTCCCGCCCGCTTCCCGATCGAGAAGGCGACGGGTTTGGTGACGGAGGCGAAGAAGTCGTCGCCCTTGTCATCGACCACGATGAAGGCGGGGAAGTCCTCGACCTCGATCTTCCAGACGGCTTCCATCCCGAGCTCGGGATATTCGAGGACCTCGACCGACTTGATGCAGTCCTGCGCGAGCCGGGCGGCCGGCCCGCCGATGGAACCGAGATAGAACCCCCCATGCGTATGGCACGCGTCGGTCACCTGATTGCTCCGGTTGCCCTTGGCGAGCATCACCATGGATCCGCCGGCGGCCTGGAACTGATCGACATACGAGTCCATCCGGCCGGCTGTGGTGGGGCCGAATGATCCGGACGCCATGCCCTCGGGCGTCTTGGCCGGGCCGGCGTAGTAGACGGGGTGGTCCTTGAGGTACTGCGGCATCTCCTCCCCCGCGTCGAGCCGCTCCTTGATCTTGGCGTGCGCGATATCGCGCGCGACCACGAGCGGCCCGGTGAGGGACAGTCGCGTCTTGACCGGGTGCTTGGTCAGCTCGGCGAGGATCTGCTCCATCGGTCGGTTCAAGTCGATCGCCACCACATCGGTGGTGTCGTCGCCCGCCAGGGACTCCGGCGTCTGCTCCGGGAGGAAGTGCGCCGGCTCGGTCTCCAGTTGCTCGATGAAGACGCCGTCTTCGGTGATCTTGCCCAGGCACTGCCGGTCGGCGGAGCAGGAGACGGCGATCGCGACGGGCAGGGACGCGCCGTGGCGGGGGAGGCGCACGACGCGGACGTCGTGGCAGAAGTACTTGCCGCCGAATTGGGCGCCGATGCCGAACTGTCGGGTGAGTTCGAGAACCTTCTCCTCCAATTCGACGTCCCGGAAGCCGTGGGCGCTCATGGACCCGCTGGTGGGAAGGGTGTCGAGGTACTTCGCGCTCGCATACTTTGCCGTCTTCAGGGCGAACTCCGCGCTGGTGCCGCCGATCACGATGGCCAGGTGGTATGGCGGGCACGCGGCTGTTCCGAGCGAGCGCAGCTTCTCATCGAGGAAGGCGAGCAGCTTGTCGGGCGACAGAATTGCCTTGGTTTCTTGGAAGAGGAACGACTTGTTGGCCGAGCCACCGCCTTTGGCCATGAACAGGAACTTGTAGGTCGTCTCGTGCCCGGGTGCGGTATCGGCATACAGCTCGATCTGGGCGGGGAGGTTGGAGCCGGTGTTCTTTTCCTCCCACATCGTCAGCGGCGCCATCTGGCTGTAGCGCAGGTTGAGGGTCGTGTAGGCGTCGAAGACGCCGCGGGCGATCGTGGCCTCATCGGGTCCCGCGGTGAGCACGCGCTGCCCGCGCTTGCCCATGACGATCGCCGTCCCGGTGTCCTGGCACATCGGCAAGACTCCGCCCGCTGAGATGTTGGCGTTCTTCAGCAGGTCGAGCGCGACGAACTTGTCGTTGTTGGAGGCCTCGGGGTCGTCGAGGATCCGGCGTAGCTGGGCCAGGTGGGCCGGGCGCAGGTAGTGCGCGATGTCATGCATCGCCGTCTCGGTCAGCAGTCGCATCGCCTCGTCGGCGACGCGCAGGAAATGGGTGCCGTCCGGCCCCTCGACGACCTCGACTCCCTCGGTCGTCAGGAGGCGGTATGGCGTGTCGTCCGCTCCCGTGGGCAGCAGGTCCGAGTAGATGAAGTCCGCCATGAGGGTCCGTGCTCCTGTTCGTCGGGTTGAGCCCCAGCCTACGACCGCGGACCTGCGGGCTTGGTCAGAGCTCGTCCAGGCTCGGCGCGTAGGCGCCCGCGCGGCTGACGGTGATGGCACCGCAGCGACTCCCGCGAGCGATCGCCGGGGTGACTTGCGCCATCGTCGCGCGGCCTAGGCGATCGCGTGCCTCCGGTCCGCCGAGCAGGCCCGCGTCGAAGAGCCCGGACAACAGGCCGGCCATAAAGGAGTCGCCGGCGCCGACAGTGTCGACGACGCGGGTCGGCGGCGCGGCCAAGGTGACGAACTCGCCGGTGCCAGTGAGCCGGAAGCTCACGCCGTCAGCGGCGCGCGTCGCCACCGTGAGACCCGGTCCAAGATTGCCCCAGCGCGTGAGCACGGCTTCGAGAGAGAGGTCCGGATAGAGCAACTCGATGTCGTCGCTGCTCGCCTTGACGACATCGGAGTAGCCGATGATCGACTCGATTTGGGCCCGAACCTTGTCGAGGTCACCCATGATCGTGGGGCGGACGTTGGGGTCATAAGAGATCGTGGCCTGGGTGCTGCCTCGCTGGAGCGCGGCGACGACGTCGTCGGTCCCAGGCAGCAGAACGGCGCCGATCGAGCCGGTGTGAATGTGGCCGATGTCGCTGGTCAGCTCGATGGTGCCGGGGTCCCAGTTAAGGTCGAAGATGTATGTCGCAGCGCCGGTTTCATCGATATTGGCTAGAGCCGTCGAGGTACGGGTCTCGGTCGGGTCCGTGACGACTTGGACGCCGCGCCGCGTGAGATGGGCGCGGATCCGGTCGCCCCGGGCGTCGTCGCCCAGGCAGGTGGCGAACTTCACGGTGTTGTCCAACCGGGCGACCCCGACGGCCACATTGGCCGGTGACCCACCCACGTGCTCGACCGGGTTCTCGGCATAGCGCTGAACGATGTCGATCAGTGCCTCACCGATGATCAAGAAGCTTGACGACGCGCGTTCCATACCTGCTCCTTATCGGTGGCGCTGTGGGGTGCCGCTGTGGGGCGCCGGACGCCCGCGCCGGCCGCTTGGAGCCTATCGCCGGAGCAGGGAATTGGGGAGGGTGGCCCCATGTGGTGGACGATAGGGGACATGTCGTCGGATGCGCCCCCAGCCACTGCCCCCGCCCCGCGGACGAGCATGTATGCCCGTGGCTCGGCCGCCAACATGGTTCGGTCCTTGCTGGTCATCATCGGGTTCATGGCGGTCTTGTTCTTCGCCGTGGCCCGGGTCAACACCGCGTCGGTGCCGCAGGTGCATATCGATTCGCTGGCCCGGCAGGTGGTCGCGCAGACCTCGTGGCCGATCGCGGTCGGCAAGGATCTGCCCGAGGGTTGGACGCCGAGCGCGGTCCGTTTCTTGCCATCCACGGACAAACTGCGGGTGTGGCATGTCGGCTATCAGACGCCGGATCGGACATATGCCGCGATCGAGCAGACCATGAACGGCACCGCCGACTGGATTCGGGCGCAAACCAATCGCGCTCCGAAGACCGACATGGTGACGATCAACGGGCAGGCGTGGGATGTGTATGTCCGTGACATCAAGACCCAAAACAGCCTGGTGCACGAGCCGGCCAAGCCGGGCGAATTGACGACCATCGTGACGGGGGATGCCACGGTCGCGGATCTGACGATTCTGGCCGAGCACATGGCCCCGTTCAGCGGCTGAGCCTGGATCTGCTGAGGCGTTGATCTGCTGATCCGGGCTCAGTCGGTAGGGGCGTCGGTGACGGCCTGCAGTCGAGACTGCGCCTCGTCGAGCCACGCTTCGCAGCGATCGGCCAGCGCCTCGCCGCGCTGCCACAACGTCATGCTCTCCTCCAACCCGACCCGGCCGCTCTCGAGGCGCGCGACGATCTCGACGAGCTCGTCTCGGGCCTGCTCGTAGCCGAGGTCGGCGATGCCGGCGTTGATCGACGCGGCCGGGGGAGCAGCGTCGGGGACATCGGGGGTCGGGGTGTCAGCCTTCTTGGGCACGTCATCCTCCAGCGGGAAGTGTCAACGCGGGCAGTGTGGGTAGTCGGGTTGTCACGAGTCGGCCGCCCGCACCGCGAAATCACCCTGGGCGACACGCACTCGAAGCAAGTCACCGACAGCGATCCCTTTTCGAGTCGTCACCGCGGACCCGTCGGGCTTGGTGACGATGGCGTATCCACGGTTGAGCGTCGCCTGGGGGGACAACAGTCGAGCGGTGGTCCGCAGGCGCTCGGTGTTCTCGCGCCCCCGCTCGATGGTCCGGGTGGCCCCGGCCCGACTGCGCGCCCGCAGCGACTCGAGCTGGTCCCGTTGAGTGCGGACGTATGCCGTGCGGTCCGCGAGCACCGGCCGTCGCGTCAGGTCGTCCAGTCGGCGGCGTTCGGTTGCCACCAGGGTGGTCAGGTGCCGGCGGAGGCGTTGGCGTGACCCCGTGACGCCGGCGCGTTCGAGGGCCGCGTCCGGGACGATGAGCGCGGCCGCATCCGTCGGGGTGGAGGCCCGCCGATCCGCCACATGATCGAGCAACGGGGTGTCGACGTCGTGTCCGATCGCGCTGACGATCGGGGTCCGCGCCGCGGCGACGGCCCGCAGGAGAGCCTCATTGCTGAACGGCAACAGGTCCTCGACGGAACCGCCTCCCCGAGCGATGACGATGACCTCCACGTGGGTGAGTCCATCGAGGTCGGCGAGGGCGCGGCATACATCTGCGACGGCGGTAGTGCCCTGGACGGCGACGGCCCGGATCTCGAAACGCGCTCCCGGCCAACGGCGCCGCGCATTCTCGACGACATCCTTCTCCGCGGCGCTGCCCCGGCCGCTGATGAGGCCGATGGTGTGCGGGAGGAAGGGGAGGGCGCGCTTGCGATCGGCGTCAAAGAGGCCCTCTGATCGCAGGGTCGCTTTGAGGTATTCGATGCGGGCGAGGAGTTCGCCGACGCCGACGGGGCGGATCTGGCGGGCATCGAGCATCAGGCTGCCGCGTTGGGGCCAGAATTGCGGCTTCGCCTGTAGGACGACGCGCTCACCCTGGGTCAACGGACGCGGCATCGCGCTCAGGGCATTGACGGAGATCGCGACCGAGAGGGACATATCGATATCGGGATCGCGCAGAGTGAGATAGGCCGTTTTGGCGCCGGGGCGTTGGGTCAGTTGGACGACCTGGCCCTCGACCCACAACACCGACATCTTGTCGATGTAGTCGGCCATCTTCATGCTCAACAGCCGCACCGGCCACGGCGACTCCGCAGACGTGTCGACGGCGCGTTCCGGCAACGGAGGCGGCGAGGTCGACACAAATGGGAAGCGTAGGCGGTCGGTCGGACAACCGGGGCCGTCCAGACAGCGCGCCTAAACTGCAGGTATGTCCGAGATGCCCAAGCGAGTCCTGCTGGCTGCGCCCCGAGGTTATTGCGCGGGGGTCGATCGCGCCGTGGTGACCGTCGAAAAGGCCCTGGAGCTGTATGGCCCGCCCGTTTATGTCCGCAAGCAGATCGTGCACAACAAGCATGTCGTGACTACGTTGGAGAAGCGTGGCGCGATCTTCGTCGACGAGACCGAGCAGGTGCCCGCGGGCGCCACGGTGGTCTTCTCGGCGCACGGCGTGGCGCCAGTGGTGCACGAAGAAGCGCGCTCGCTGAAGCTCAAGACGATCGATGCGACCTGCCCGCTGGTGACGAAGGTGCACCGCGAGGCCGTGCGGTTCGCCAATGACGACTACGACATCCTGCTGATCGGGCACGAGGGCCACGAGGAGGTCGTGGGGACATCCGGCGAGGCGCCGGAGCACATCACGTTGGTCGACGGCCCGGATGACGTGGCCAATGTGACCGTGCGCGACCCCGAGAAGGTGGTCTGGCTCTCCCAAACCACGCTCTCGGTCGACGAGACAATGGAGACGGTCCGCCGGCTGCGCGAGCGCTTCCCGTCGCTGCAGGACCCGCCGAGTGACGACATCTGCTACGCCACCCAGAACCGCCAGCTGGCCGTGAAGCAGATGGCGTCCGAGTGCGACCTGATGATCGTCGTCGGGTCGCGGAACTCCTCCAACTCCGTGCGCCTGGTGGAGGTCGCGTTGGAACACGGTTCGCGCGGCGGCCACCTCGTGGACTACGCGGAGGAGATCGACGAGGCGTGGTTGGACGGCGTGCGCACCGTCGGCGTCACGTCTGGGGCATCCGTGCCGGAGGTGCTGGTCCGCGGTGTCCTGGACTTCCTCGCCGAGCGTGGGTATGCCGATGTCCGACCCGTCGTGGCTGCCGAGGAGTCGTTGACCTTCTCGCTCCCCAACGAGATCCGCCGTGACCTCAAGGCGGCGGGCATGCCGGACAAGATGACCCACGACGGGTCCTTCGCGTCCACGAGTTCGCTGCACTAGCGGCCGCGCCCCGGGGAGGCACCCCGGCGCGGCCGCGTACGAACCCCGGCGCGGCCGGGTACGCCCGTGGGGGCAGGAGTTTCGTCGCTGCGCTCGCTCGTGCCTCGCTCGTCTCCGCTCCTCGACTGCCCCCACCGGGCGCACCCCGCCGCGACGGGGCCACCTCCGCTCCGCTTGCGTGCGCGGGCTTAGCCGGTGTGTGCTTGGGCATCACCTGATTCGGGGTTGCGGATGTCGAAGAGCAGTTGGGCGCGCGCGTCTTGCTGGGTGGCGGCGTCGATCAATTCCTGGGCCGTGAGGGGCCTGGGGCCGGTGTCCACGGGGGCGAGGGAGGGCAGCTCGTCGGTCAACAGGCCGAGGTGCTGCATCCGCCGGGCGGTCACGAGGACGCGAGACTCCAAAGCCCCGACCATGGCGTTGTAAGCCTCGACGGAACTGGTCAGGCTGCGGCCTAGCTTGGCGGTGTGGCCGCCGAGGGTGGCGAGGCGACGGTACAGCTCTGAGCCCACGTCCAGCAGTTCGCTTGCGGAGGTCGCGACGGAATCCTGCTGCCACGTGAAGGCGACGGTCCGAAGCAAGGCGAGCAATGACGCTGGCCCGACCAGGGCCACTCGGCGCCCCAGGGCATGCTCGTGCAGGCCGGGCTGCGCGGCCAGCGCGGCGGCGAGCATGGCGTCGCTCGGGACGAAGCAGACGACGAACTCGGGACTCGCGGTGAACGCGGACCAGTAGTCCTTCGCGGCAAGCGCCTCGATGTGACGGCGCAGGCCGGCGGCATGCTGACCGAGCAGCGCGGCGCGCTCGTCGTCACCGAGGTCCTCGGCTTGGGCGTCGAGGAAGGCGCTCATCGGCGCCTTGGCGTCGATGACCAGTACCTTCTCGCCGGGCAGACGCACGACGACATCAGGCCGGACCCCCTGGCCGTGGCGCGAGGTGGCTGTCACCTGCTCGTCGAGATCGCAGCGCGGCAACATTCCAGACACCTCCAGAACACGCCGCAATTGCACCTCCCCCCAGGCCCCGCGCACCGTGCTGGACCGCAGTGAGCCGGCCAGCGAGGCCGTGGCCCGCCCGAGATCCTGCGTCTCGCCCTCGACGCGCGCGAGCACCGCACGCAGAGACCCGAACTGCTCCACCCGGTCCCGCTCCAGGGTCCCGACCTGGCGCTCAACGCGACCGAGGGTGTCGCGCAGTGGCAACAGCAGGGCCGCGGTTTCGGAATCCTCGCTGAGCGAGGCCTCCAGGTCGCCCACCCGGGCGCGCAGGAGATCACGCTCGGTAACGAGGGAAGCCGAGCGCGCGGCATACCGCCCCCACATCAGCGCGGCGGCGAATGCCGTGCCGATCACGAGTCCCAGCAGACCTGCCATCCATGCGTCCATAGCTCGCACCATTCCATGTGCCACCGACAGTGATGATGGAACAACCCCTCTTGCGCGCTCACCTCACCCCTTGTCGTTCACGTCACCCCTTGGGGCGGGTGACGTGGTCGGAAAGGTATGACGTGGTTGAAAAGGGGTGACGTGGACGGGCGGGCGGGACTGGGGCAAGCAGGTGCGAGGTGGGGCCTGTCGGCACGCGCCGGTAGCCTCGCGCCCATGCCCGAGTCGATCGAGAGTTACCGCGCGCGATGGGTCGCCGATGCCTGAGCCTCCCTCCTTCGCCGACGACGCCGCGCGCCGGAATTTCATCGAGACTCTCAACGCCCGCCTCCCCACCAAGCGTGTCATCGCGCAGGGGATGCTGCGCAACGAGAACGACGAGATCCTGCTTTGCCAACTCACCTACAAGAAGGAGTGGGACCTGCCCGGCGGCGTCGTCGACAAATTCGAGTCGCCGGCGGCGTGTCTGCGCCGGGAGATAGCGGAGGAGCTCGGGACGGACGTCCGTGTCGGAGAGTTGGTCACCTCCACGTGGCTCCCGCCGTACCGCGGCTGGGACGACGCCGTTCTCTTCCTCTTCGACCTTGGGCGGGTTCCCGCGGACTGGGTAGCCGGGCTGACCCTCCAACCGCGCGAGATCGTCGCCGTGCACTGGGTTGGTCTCGCCGAGCTCGACACCCACATCGCGCCGTATGCCGCGCGCCTCCTCCGCGCGGCCCTCACCCCCGTCCCGTGCGCCTATCTGGAGGACGGCCTGCCGCCTGTCTGCCCCGGCGACTAGCGTTGAGTGTGACCGTCCGACAACTCGATGGAGAGTGCACCCCGTGACCCTGATCCACCTGCGTAGCGAAACCACCTCCTTCGTCGCGGTCACGGATGGTGATGCGCTACCGGTTGTCCTCCACTGGGGTCCGCGGCTGCCTGACGGCCTCTCCGAGGCGGAGTTGGTCGCGGCGACGACACCGGTGGTTCCGCACTCCCACCCTGACGTTCCACTCGTGCGTCGCCTGCTGCCGATGCCGGTCGACGGCTGGCGGATGCGCCCGGCCCTGATCGGCTCGGCCCCCGATGGCACGCGCTTTGCCCCGCGCTTCACGGCCGCTTCGGTGACCTCGGACGAGTCCTCGCTGGTCGTCGATGCAATGGATGCGGAGACCGGCCTGCAGATCGAGGCGACCTACCGTCTGCACCCCGACGGCCTCCTCGAGATGGCCGCGGAGATCCGCAATCTCGGCGCGGGTGACTTCCGGATCGATGCGTGCGAGCTCAGCGTGCCGCTACCGATGGACGCCATCGAGGTGCTCGACCTCAGTGGCCGGTGGTGCCGCGAGCGCTCGCCGCAGCGCCTGACCATACCGATGGGTGCGTGGATGCGCGAGGGCCGCACGGGCCGGACGGAGCACAGCGGCCCGCTGGCGCTGTGCGTCGGCGATCCCGGATTCGGGTTCCGTCATGGCCGGGTCTGGGCCGTGCACCACGCCTGGTCCGGCGACTCCCGGGTGTATGCCGAGCGCAACCCCGAGGGCAAGGCACAGCTAGGTGCCGGGGAGTTGATCGGGCCGTCGGAGGTGGTCCTCGGCGAAGGCGAGGTCTACCGCGCACCAACGGTTTTCGCGGCATACAGCGACCGCGGTCTGGACGGGATCAGCGCGGCCTTCCACGGGTATGTCCGCTCGCGCCCCTCCCACCCGTCCACCCCCCGGCCGGTGCTCCTCAACACCTGGGAGGCGGTCTATTTCGACCATCGACTCGATGTGCTCACCGATCTCGCCGACAAGGCAGCGGCCGCCGGGATGGAGCGTTTCGTCCTCGACGACGGCTGGTTCGGCTCCCGTCGCCACGATGGCCAGGGACTCGGCGACTGGGTCGTCTCGGATGAGATGTGGCCGGACGGACTCAACCCGATCATCGACCATGTGCGTTCTCTCGGAATGGAATTCGGCATCTGGGTCGAGCCGGAGATGGCCAACCCCAAGTCCGACTTGCTGCGCGATCACCCCGACTGGATGCTGCGAGTCCCGGGCCGCGACCCCGTGCTCGCCCGCCGTCAACAGGTCATCGACCTGGCCAATCCCGAGTGCTTCGCCCACATCCTCGAGCGGATGGATGCGCTGTTGCGCGACCACGACATCGCCTTCGTCAAGTGGGACCACAACCGCAGCCTCGTCGACGTCTCGCACGATGGCCAGCCGGCCATCCGGGCCGTGACGCTGGCCGTTTATGAACTCATGGACGAGTTGCGTCGCCGCCACCCCGGTGTCGACATCGAGACCTGCGCCTCCGGCGGCGGCCGCGTCGACCTCGGGATTCTCGAGCGCACCGATCGCCTCTGGGCATCCGACACCATCGACGCGATGGAGCGCCAGCACATCAACCTCTGGACTTCGCTTGTCGTCCCGCCGGAGCTGATCGGTTCGCATATCGGGGGCCCGCACTCGCATACGACCGGCCGGCACAATTCGTTCGCGCTCCGCGCCGCGAGCGCGGTCTTCTGGCACATGGGCGTGGAGTGGAATGTCGCCACGCTCAACGACCAGGAACTCACCATGCTGCGCACGGCGATCGATTGGCACAAGGCGCACCGCGAGCTGCTGCACACCGGCGAGGTCGTCCGCGTCGACACACCCACCCGCAATGCCGTGGTGCACGGAGTCGTCGCCAAGGACGGCTCGGAGGCGGTCTTCTCGATGGCCCAGCTCGACACCGAGGTCGTCGAGGTCTCCGGCTGCCTGCGGCTGGCGGGCCTCGACCCGGAGGCGACTTACGCCGTGAGCCCGGTCAACCTCGGCGAGATTCCGAGCTGTCAGCAGATGAACTTCCCCGACTGGTTCGATGCCCCCGGCACCCAGATCAGCGGCGCGGTTCTGATGTCAGTGGGCTTGTCGATGCCGAATCTGCATCCCGAGCAGGCCTTGTTGGTGCATCTGCAGCGCGTATGAGGGGTGCCCGCCAGGCCACTAAACTTCTGTCCTCGTGGCTCTCACCATCGGAATCGTCGGACTGCCCAATGTCGGCAAGTCCACCCTCTTCAACGCCCTAACCAAGAACAATGTGCTCGCCGCGAACTACCCGTTCGCGACCATCGAGCCCAATGTCGGGGTGGTTCCCCTGCCGGACTCGCGGCTGACCCGCCTCGCGGAGATCTTCGGCAGCGAGCGCATCCTGCCGGCGACGGTCTCCTTCGTCGACATTGCGGGCATCGTCAAGGGCGCGTCCGAGGGGGAGGGGCTGGGCAACAAGTTCCTCGCCAATATCCGCGAGGCCGACGCGATCTGCCAGGTCGTGCGGGCCTTTGCCGATGACGATGTCGTGCACGTCGACGGCAAGGTCTCGCCCAAGGACGACATCGAGGTTATCGAGACCGAGCTGATCCTCGCCGACCTGCAGACCCTGGAGAAGGCCGTCCCGCGCCTCGACAAGGAGGTCAAGGGCAAGAAGGCCGACAAGGCGGTCCTCGACACGGCCCTCGCGGCCCAGAAGGTCCTCGAGGAGGGGAGCACGTTGTATGCCGCGGGCGCCGCCGCCGGTGTCGACCCCGACCTCGCCCGCTCGCTCGGGCTGCTGACGACTAAGCCCTTCATCTATGTCTTCAACCTGGATGAAGATCAGCTTGCGGATGCCGGATTGCAGGCGTCCCTGCGGGAACTCGTCGCGCCCGCCGACGCAGTCTTCCTCAACGCGAAGTTGGAGATGGACCTGATGGAGATGTCCGAGGACGAGGCGTTGGAGTTGTTGCAGAGCTTCGGCGCCGAGGAGTCCGGTCTGAATCAGTTGGCCCGCACCGGCTTTCACACGCTTGGCCTGCAGACCTATCTCACCGCCGGCCCCAAGGAATCACGCGCCTGGACCATCCGCCAGGGCTGGACGGCCCCGCAGGCGGCGGGCGTTATCCACACCGACTTCCAAAAGGGCTTCATCAAGGCCGAGGTGGTCTCCTTCGCCGACCTGGACACCTTGGGCTCGATGGCCTCCGTCAAGTCAGCCGGCAAGGCCCGCCTGGAAGGCAAGGACTACGTCATGCAAGACGGCGACGTCGTGGAGTTCCGCCACAGTTAGCGGTGTGGAGAACACCAGATGAGTTCTGAAATGCAGTTTGATCGGCTTTACCACGCCGACTGCTTGGCGCGGCTCGGCGACCTCCCTGCTGAGTCGGTCCATGCCTTGATCACGGACATTCCCTACGGCATTGGTGCCGAGGACTGGGACGTCCTGCACGCCAACACGAACAGTGCATATCTGGGGGCTTCGCCTGCCCAGGCGAAGGCCAACGGGGCGTTCAAGCGTCGCGGCAAGCCGCTGAATGGATGGTCAGCTGCCGACCGCGAGATCGGTAAGGAGTACGAGACCTGGTGCGCCGAGTGGCTGCAACTGGCCTATCCCGCGCTGAAGCCTGGGGCGAGTGTGCTGCTGTTTGCTGGTCGCCGGTTCTCGCACCGGCTGATGGTGGCGCTGGAAGATTCCGGCTACACAATCAAAGACCAGATTGCGTGGATCAAGCCTCAGGCGCTGCATAGGGCGCAGAGGTTGTCCGTCGTGTACGAGAAGCGTGCAGACGAAGCCAGTGCTGAAGAGTGGCAGGGGTGGCGGCTCGGGAATCTTCGGCCACGATTCGAGCCGATTATTTGGGCGACCAAGCCCTATAAGATCGGCACAACCATCGCTGATAACGTTCTCCGGTATGGCGTAGGGGCGTACAACCCTGATGCGCTGGAACGATTCAGCCGTGACTCGGCGAACATCTTCGAGGTCGGTATGCACCGGAATGAGGCCAAGGTCCACCCGACGCAGAAGCCGCTGGCATTGATGTCTGCGCTTGTGGAATTGGTCACGAAGGAAGAGCAGGTTGTTCTTGACCCGTTCGCTGGCAGTGCAACGACGCTGGTAGCTGCGAAGGCCGTAGGGCGACGCTTTATTGGGTTCGAGAGGGAACGGGCCTACTACGAGGCGGCGACCGAGCGGCTGAATGCGACCGACCCGGCGCGGCTCTTCTAGATTGGGTGAAGAATGGCACTTGAGGTATCTCCGAAGCAGATTGACACCAGGGATCGCTGGGTAGCCACCCTGGCTGAATCGGCGTCCTCGTTTGCAGCCACGAGTCGACGCACATTTGAGGTACTTAGGCGTGAAGTCGACGTTGAGGGGTACGAGCAACTCCTGAGTCACCTACGCTTCTGCGGGGTTATACCGGAGCGGTACCGCCACGACTCGACTGAAGAGAAGGCGTATTCCAAGTACACGGATTCTGTGATCGCCGAGGCACTTACGTTCATTGGCCTCAATGCCGTGGTGCTGGATGGCCGTGCTGACATGGCCGATGTTGAGGCTGCTGCTGCGGACTATGACCTTGTTGCCGATGCGAAGGCGTTCAGGCTGACACGTACGGCCAAGAACCAGAAAGACTTCAAGGTGGCCGCGATGGACCGCTGGCGGTACTCGAAAGAGTTTGCCGTCGTGGTCGCGCCGATCGATCAACTGCCCACCCGAAACAGCCAGATCTACCTGGATGCATCGTCCAGGAATGTATGCGTGCTCTCTTATTCGCACCTTGCCGCGGTGGTGCAGTCGAAGGTGACGATTGGCGAAGAGTTCGCCGTGAACCTTTTGCGTGGGCTGCTTGCCGAGCCTGGCTTAATGAACCCGTCAAAGGACGCGCAAGCCTACTGGCGTTCACTCAATCGCGTGTTGCTTGGAAGTGCCAGCGAAATGCGCGACATCTGGAAGGTGGAAAAGGAAGCTAACATCGCGGCTGTTGGCGTGCTAAAGACCGAGGGACTCAATTACTACTCCGAGGAGCGCACCAGCATTTTGCGGCTTTCTCATCAGGAGGCCCTTGATCGACTGCTGGACAGCTATAAGATCGACGACAAGATTGCAGCAATTAGGCGATTCGCTGGTAACGGCTTGCTCGACATCGACTAACCGGGCCTGCGCCGGTGGCACCGTTGCCCTGCCGCCTGGGTGAACCGGCGCGGCAACCGTACCCGGCAAAGCGGGAGCCCCTAGCGCCCAGTAAGAGGGCTGCCGTTTGGGGTTATCCGTTGATGTGACGCTGCTCCGCGATGATTACTCCTTCGGCGGTGGCAACCGTGTTGCCCTTCTTGGACTTGGCAGCCGGGGCAGGCTTGGTGTCGGCCTTGGAGGCGCGCTTGGGCGCGTTGACAGTCCAGCCGGTGGGCAGGTTGCCGACTTGCCGATAGCGCGCTCGGTGAGGGCTTCCAGATCGCCGGCCTCGATGGACTCAACGAGCGCCTGGTAGGCCAGCGCGCGGATGCCCTTGAGTCGGGCACGCTGCACGGTGACGCCGAACGTGTCAACGACCTGCTGGATGGCGGCTTCGATGGCGGGCAGCGCCTCGTCTAACGCGGCAGCTTCCACGGTCTCAACGGGCTTCGGGGTCTTGACGATGCGCTTGGCGGGGGTCTTGGTGGCCATGATGTGGAATCTTTCAGGTGTGGAACTGATTCGAACGTTTGCTCGGTACTTGAACCATGCATCACCGTCCCGAGGGCATCCAAGAACATCCGGTCCTCGGCGGTCGCCCAGAGATGGGCGTACGTGTTGAGAGTCGTGGTCGCCTTCGAGTGACCGAGCGAGCGCTGGACGGTCACGACGTCGCACCCGGCGGCGATGAGGCCGGAGGCGTAGAAGTGCCGCAGGTCGTGGAGCTTGATGCCGGACAGTTCGGCGTCGTGCAGTGTCTTGCGCCACCAGTAGCCGACGGTGTTCTGGTGCGGCGGGCCGTCGCCGTCCCCGGCGAAGAGCCAACGATCATTACCGGTGGTTCCGTGGGAGGCGACGTGCTTGGCGAGGACGGTGACGAGGCTGTCGGCGAGGTAGACGACGCGCTCTGACCCGTACTTCGGCGCCCGCACGTCGATCGCCCCGCCGTTCACCCGCTGCACCTGGCGGGAGACCTTGAGTGACTTGCGGAGGAAGTCGACGTCGCCGAGTTGGACGCCGGCGGCCTCGCCCAGCCGGAGGCCGGCGAACGCGCAGAGGGCGACGAACGGCTGGAACCGTTCGTCGGCGACGGCCATGAGCTGCCCCACGTCGTCAGGCGTGGGGATCGACATGGCCACGTCCGCGCGGCGACCGCGGGGAAGGCGTACTCCGTCGGTCGGGTCGGCGCCGATCACCCGGTCCTTGACCGCGGCGCGGAACACCGACCTGACGTTGACGTACCGGGTCTTGATGGTGCCGGGAGCGAGCCCGGCGGCGTCCATCTGCTTGATCCAGGTCTCGACGTCCGAGCGCCGGACCTGTTTCATGGGCTTCCCGGCGAACGGCACGGATCTGGCCGCGAGTGACATCGCGAGCACGGTGCCGGGTGCCCAGACCTGACGGGCCGCCCACTCGCCGAAGAACGCCGCGAACGTGATCCGGCCGGCCTGCGGATCCGCGTATGTTCCGGTGACGACGGCCGAGGTGACCGAGTCGAGCCACTGGTGGGCGTCGATCTTGCGGTCGAAGTGTCGCGAGTGCTCCTTCCCTGACTCGTCGCGATACGGCGCCAGCCACTTGCCGTTGGCTCGCTTGGCGATGTTCCCCGCCATGGTGCTGCTCCTTCCGCGATCGCTCCATCGTCTCTCCGAGATCTGACGGCGGGCAGTCTCAGCGGTGGTTCTGTGGACTGTTGGTCTGCTCGCTGAGCCAGAGGATGAGGTCGGCGCGCCAGTAACGGACGTGGCGGCCGAGCTTGAAGCTGCGCGGCCCGGACCCGAGGTGGCGCGAGTAGCGCAGAGTGCCCTCAGGCACCCGGAGAAAGGCACAGGGCTCCTGGAGGGTGAGCATCTCGTCGCCGGCGTTCTGTGGGCGACGAGTGGGGTGGTGTTGTGCGGTCAACGTGGCGCTCCTGGTGATGGGTGACAGTGAGCGTCGGCTCACGCCGGTCATCGTGGAAGGACGTTGTCCCCGACTTCGTACCCGCCCGGAGCTCGGTGGGGAGTCGGCGGCGGCCTGGCCGGCCTTCTGCTCGACCGTTCGCTCCCGACGCTAGTCGGGGTGGTCGCGGTCAGCCAGGTCGCCGCCGCGTGGCTCCTGCATACTGCCATCCGCTTGGCACGCGTCGCTGACCACGAGGGGTGCGGTGCTCGTCAGCGCGCCGTAGGCGTCGTGCGCCGGTTCCCCGCGCGCTCGGCGAGGATCATCAGCGCCGCGAACGCAAGACCGGCCGCCCCGAGGTGCGGTGCGACGGCAAGCAAGGGAACGCAGATCGCGGTGAGGCCGTAGCCGACGATCGTGAAAGACCAGTGCCCGCCGCGACGATCCGCCATCGGCCCCGTAGCCAGCCGGAGCACGAGAGCCATGGCCTCACCCGCTCCGGTGACCAGCCCAACGACGAATGCGCTCGCCCCGAGCGAGGCGAGCAACGGCCCATACATCGAGCGGGCGCCCTCATAGGCCATGTCCGCGAGCAGGCTGACGATGCCGAACGACAGCACCACGCGCCACGGCGTCCAGCGCGCGCTTGACGACTCACGGACCACGGCCCTGAGAGTAGTTCTGCCGAGTGTGCCGGCTCGAGCGGGCGACCCTACGCTTTGGAAAGGCTGAGCACGTACTGGCGAAGCGTGTTGGTTGCCGCTCTCGGCGACATTCCGTGCAGTAGGTGAAGTGCCAGCCCATCGAGGAGGGCGTGCAGGTGACGGGTTGCCCGCGCTCGTTCGCTCCGCGGCGCGCTGGGGCTCAACGACGCGACCACGCTGGCGCAGAGGCGTTCAATCCCGGCGTCGATCCGCTGATGCGCCGCGCGCAACGCAGGATCACTTAGCGCGGCGATGCCGAGCACGACATACACCTTCATCTCGACCCGTCGCTGATCGTCTAGCGGCATCGTCTCGCCTAGCTGGGCCATCGCCATGGCTACGGCATCTGGTCGGGGTCGGAGGGCTCGGATCCGCGCTTCTGCCCGAGTGCCCATGAGTGTGAGGCAGGCGACGAGCAAGTCACTCTGGCTGGGGAAAGCCCGCCGGAGCGAAGCGGTGGCCAGATCGGCCTCGGCCGCGACATTGCGCACCGACACCGCCGCTGCGCCATCTCGGACCATGACGCGCCAGGCCGCTTCAACAATGGCTTCTTCGCGGGCTTGGTGATCGATCAACTTGGGCACGCACTCATTCTAGTACGACTGTGTTAAATTGTTGTGAATACGGTCGTACTCACAAGGAGAAGATCATGATCATCACCGTCATCGTCTTCTGCGAGATCGCGTTCTGGGTCGCCATCGTCTCGGGGCTCGTCCTTCGCTACCTCGCTCGTATGCCGCGCGCCGGCCTCCTCGTCTTGGCTCTCGTCCCGCTGATCGACTTGGTTCTGCTGATCGCCACCGCGGTCAACCTCCGATCAGGAGAGAGCGCAACCGTCGCCCACAGCCTGGCGGCGTTCTATCTCGGTTTCTCGATCGCCTACGGGCACAGGCTGATCCGATGGGCAGATATCCGCTTTGCGCACCGGTATGCCGACGGTCCCCGCCCCGAGAAGCCACACGGCGCGGCATACGCGCGCCTGTGCTGGGCCGACGTGGGTCGGACCGCGGTCGCGGTGGCCATCGCGTCGGGGATCACGTGGCTCCTGGTGGCGTGGATCGCCGACCCTGCCCGGACCGCTGCCCTGGAAACGACCTACCGCTGGTCAGGACTGGTCCTGGCCATCGAGATTGCGTGGGCCGTTAGCTACACGCTGTCCCCGCGCAAGCCACAAGTGGCGTATGACGGCTCGCCATCGGCGCGATAGCTTGGGCGGGCCTGGCCCTGGAGCGCGGCCTCGCGGAGCGGGTGGTCTTCCAGGTGGGTGACGCGCGTGCTATCTCCGCGGGGGAGGTCGATGCGCTCATCGTCGTCGGGGCGAGCCAGATCTGGGGCCAACCGGTCGAGGACGCGCAACCCCTCGACTACACCGCGGCACTAACGGCGATGCGGGCGATGCTGAAACCGGGCGACCGCGTTGTCTATGGGGAGGCGATCTGGTCCGCCCCGCCAACGCCTGAGGCGATCGCCCCGTTGGCCGGCCGTGTCGACGAATACCTATCTCTCGCAGCGCTAGTCGAGCTGGTCGAAGGCCACGGCTTCCTCCTCGCCGACTTCGGGGAAGCCAGCCTGGGGAGTGGGACGAGTTCGAGTCGGGCTTCGCTGCGCGCCTGGTCGACGAACTGACGACGCTGCCACTCGATGACCCGCGCCGCCCGGAGGTCGCCGAGGCCTTGCGGGGGCAGCGCGCGGCATACCTGCGTGGTTATCGAGGCATTCTCGGCTTCGCCTGGCTCTGCCTCATCGCCTGCTGACCGCTTGGCTGGCGGCGAGGCTCAGCCCAGCGCCTCGCGGAGCAGGTCACCCATGGCGCGCACGCCGGTGACCAAGCGGTCGTCGGGCACCCCCGAGTAGCTCAGCCGGGCGTGATTCGGCCGCTGCCCCACGGCAAAAAATGCGGCGCCCGGCACTAGGAGGACGCCGGCGCGGGGGATGAGGTGGTCGCGCTGGAAGGCGGCGGAATCAAAACCGTCCGGGAATGTCACCCAGGTGAAGAGGCCGCCATCCGGTCGTGTCCACGTCACCCCGTCGGGCATGGCTTCCGACAGCATCGCGAGCATCAGGTCACGCTTGCGGCGGTATGCCGGCAGCATCCCCGCGATGTGGGCATCGATGTCGTGGGCGTCGAGATAGGCCGAGGCGGCGCGCATGTTGAGAGTGCCGTTCTGGGTGTCGGCGGCGAGCTTGAGCAGGGCCAACTTTTCCCGGATTTCGGGCGTCGCGAGCACCCAGCCGAGCCGCAGACCGGGGGCGAGGATCTTCGAGAAGCTGCCGAGGTGGATCACGCGACCGGTGGTGTCGAAGTTCTTGATCGTCGGCAATCGCGTTCCCTCATAACGCAATTCGCGGTATGGCGTGTCCTCCAGAATTGTGACGTCGAACGCCTCCGCGAGTTCGACGAGCCGTCGCCGGCGCTCGAGGCTGAGGGTGCGACCGGTGGGGTTCTGGAAGTCCGGGACCGTGTAGATCAGCTTGACCTGCGGCGTCGTCCGCAGAATCTCCGCAAGCGCATCCACGTCCAGGCCGTCCTCGTCCATCGGGACGCTGGCGTAGGCCGGCTCGCAGGGGTTGAACGCGATCAAGGCCCCAATGAACGTCGGGTCCTCCGTGACGATGACTTCGCCTCGATCGACGAAGAGCTTCGCCACCAAATCAAGACCCTGCTGCCCGCCCTGGGTGATGAGGATGTCGTCGGGACCACACGGCATACCGTCGCGCGTGAGGCGCTCGGCGACCTGCGCGCGCAGCCGGGGCAGCCCGTCGGAGGCGGTGTATTGCAGCGTCTGCGCATTCGCCGGTGTCAGCAGGTCGGCATAGATCGCGCGCAACTCAGCCATCGGGAACAGGCTCGCGTCCGGATAGCCGCCGCCGAACGAGATGATCTCGGGATTGGTTGCGAGAGAGAGGAACTCCCGGATCGGCGACGGCTGGACCAGCGCGGCCCGGGCGGCGAACGCGGTCATGCCAGACTCAACGAGCTGGGGCGGCCGGCCGTCCGCGATGCCAGGTGCTCGTCCCAGTTCATGTGCTCGAAGATCGACTGCCCACCAGCGATGGCGCGCTGCAAGCCCTCCTCGCGGGACTGGATTTCCTCAGCCTTGTCGATCGCGGCCGCCATCGCCTCGGCGGACCCGCAGACGATGCCGTCGTCGTCACCCATCAGTAGATCCCCGGGTTCCACGCGCGCTCCAGCAAGGTCGAGCGGGACAGCGATCTGCGGAACGGCCTGTGCGGCATACGCATTCGGGGCGAAGCCGGTGCAATAGATCGGCAGATCCAGCGTCGCAAGGATGGCGCTGTCGCGGCACCGGCCGAAGACGACGAAGGCCGCGAGCCCGCGCCGCTGCGCCTCGGTGCTGAACAGTTCGCCCGCCACCGCCCGGTCGTCGCCCCCGGCATCAATCACCAGAACATCGCCTGGCTCGGCGGCCGCCAATCCCGCAATCGCGCCCATGAGGTCGCGCTCGGCCCGCACAGTGACCGCGCGTCCCGCAAACTTCCGCCCCGGCACGACCGGACGCAGGCTTGTCGGGAGGACGACAAGCGAGGGCCCTGCGTCGGCGATGCTTGTCGAGGATACGGCAGACAGGCGGTCGATCAGGGTGCGCTCCATGACGACACGATAGGAGTCGCGGTCGCCCATCGTCGCCTGATTCCGCTTGATGGCGCCCGGCCACGCCCGAGCCCGGGGCTATACCACTTCGCTGCGGGCCCCGGCCGCCGCCGACGTCGAGAAGATATCTGGCGCGCCGAATCCGTTGTGCGCGAAGCGAGCCCGGACAGCGTCAGCCACCGCGTCCAACCGGTCACCAGGCACCAGTGCGATCGCCGAGCCGCCGAAGCCGCCACCCGTCATCCGGGCACCCAGCGCGCCCGCCGCCAGCGCCGACTCGACGGCCGCATCGAGTTCGGCACACGACACTTCGAAGTCGTCGCGCAGTGACTCGTGGCTCGCCACGAAGAGCCGCCCCACCTCGGCCAGCGCGCCCGCGCGCAACGCATCCGCCGTCAACGTGACCCGGTCGATCTCGGTCACCACGTGCCGCACACGCCGGCGCATGACCTCATCCGGCAACTGCGCCAGCGCGTCGTCCAACCCGGCAATGCCGACCTCGCGCAGCGTCTCGACCCCCAACAACGCCGCGGCCTCCTCGCAGGCGGCGCGGCGTGCGCCATATTGCCCGTCGACCAGCGCGTGGTGAGCCTTCGTGTCGATCACGAGCACCCGCACATCCGCCTCGGTCAGAGCCAAGGGAACGTGCGTCGTCGCCCCGGAGCGGCAGTCCAGCAGTAGGGCGTGCCCCTGGGCGCAGAGTAAGGACGCGGACTGATCCATCCCCCCGGTAGGCGCGCCGGCGATCTCGTTCTCGGCGCGCCGACACGCGGCCACCAGCTGCGCCCGTCCCTCGGGAGACTCCATCAGCCCAAGATCAAACAACGCGCTGTATGCCGCGGCGACCGCACATTCCAGCGCCGCCGACGACGACAACCCGGCTCCCAAGGGCACCTGGCCATCGATAACCAGGTCAAGCCCGCCCACCGCGAATCCCGCCTGCTCCAGCGCCCACGGAACCCCCATGACATAGGCCGCCCAGCCGGAGACCCGCCCCGGGCCGACATCATCCAGCGAGATCTCAACACCCTCGCTCGCCTGCAAACTCCGCACGCGCACAACGCGATCCGCCCGGGGGGAGGCCGCGGCATACGTCCGGTAATCGAGGGCGATGGGCAGGGCCAAGCCACCGTTGTAGTCGGTGTGTTCACCAATGAGGTTGACGCGCCCCGGCGCGGACCACACCCCGCCCGGCTCGTAGCCGAAGGCCTGGCGGAAAGCAGTGCGCGCATTCATACGCGGCAGCCTAATCGGGTGGGGTTCGCCTCGATCCGGCTGGCAGAATGAGGCCATGCCCACCGAGCCCACTGACACTTCCGCGCGCCCGAAGCGCATCTTCTCGGGGATGCAGCCGACGTCGAGTTCGCTGCACCTCGGCAACTACCTCGGCGCGCTCGTCAACTGGGTCAAACTGCAAGACGACTACGACGCCTACTACGGCGTCGTCGATTTGCACGCCCTCACCGTGACCACCGACCCGAGCGTGCTGCGTGACCGCACCCGCATCACCGCAGCCCAGTTCCTCGCCGGCGGCGTCGACCCCACGCGCTCGACCCTGGTGCTGCAGAGCTACGTCCCCGAGCACACCGAACTCGCCTGGATCCTCGCCTGCCAGACGGCGATGGGGGAGGCGAGCCGGATGACGCAATTCAAGGACAAGACGGCCAAGGGTCAAACGGCGAACGTCGGCCTCTTCACCTATCCCATCCTGATGGCCGCCGACATCCTGCTGTATGACGCGGACCTCGTCCCCGTCGGCGAGGACCAGCGCCAGCACCTGGAACTCACCCGCGACCTCGCCGAGCGGATGAACTCCCGTTTTGGGCGGCTGTTGACCGTCCCCGAGCCCTACATCGTCCAGGGCAGCGCCAAGGTCATGGATCTGCAGGACCCGACGTCCAAGATGTCGAAGTCGCTCTCCTCGGACAATGGTCTGATCGACCTGCTCGATGACCCCAGGCGGATCGTCAAGAAGATCAAGTCCGCGGTCACCGACACCGAGCGCGAGATTCGCTATGACGTGGAGGCAAAGCCGGGCGTCTCCAACCTCCTCGTCATTCATTCGACCCTCTCCGGCACCCCGGTCGCCGACCTGGAGCGGCAGTTCGAGGGCAAGGGGTATGGCGATCTGAAGGGCGAAGTGGCCGAGGTTGTGGTCGCCGCGATCGAGCCCTTCCAAGCCCGCTTCAATGAGCTTCTAGCCGACCCGGCCGAACTCGACCGCATCCTCGTGGAGGGCTCGGCCAAGGCCGGCGAGGTGGCTGCCGCGACGCTGGCCCGCGTCCGCGAGGGCATCGGCCTATTGCCACGCGCCTGACCTGGGCGGGTAACCTCCTTCCCCATGCCCACCATCGGTGTCGCCGTCGCGATCCCCGAGCCCTATGCGAGCTTCCTGCAGGAGCGTCGCGAGGCCTTCGGTGATCCACTCGCGTACGCGATTCCGCCGCACGTGACCCTGCTTCCGCCGACGGCGGTCGCGGGGGACGACTTGGCCGAGGTGGAGGCGCACCTCGCGGCGGTGGCGGCGCGGCATACGCCATTTGAGATCGTGTTGGAGTCGACCGGGACGTTCCGCCCGGTCTCCCCGGTGGTCTTCGTCCAACTGACCGAGGGCGTCGCCGAGTGCGAGGCGCTGGAGTCGGAGATTCGCACCGGTCCGGTGGCGCGGGAACTCGACTTCGACTACCACCCGCACGTGACGATCGCCCACAACATCTCCGAGGAGGAGTTGGACGCCGCCTTCGTCGATCTCGACGATTTCTCGGTCTCTTTCGCGGTACCCGCGATCCATCTGTACCACCATGGTGAGGACGACGTCTGGCGGCCGGTGAAGGCCTTCGACCTGCGAGGGAGCTAACTCTTGGACCGGCTGAAAGTGTTGTGGGCGCGCTTCCAACGCAGCGACATCTGGCGAGCGTGGAAGCGGTATGGCGATGCCCGCGGCGGCCTGCTCGCCGGCGGCGTCACTTACTTTGCGTTCTTCTCCCTGTTCCCGGCGATCGCGCTCGGGTTCACGATCTTCGGTCTCGTGCTGCGGGACCAGCCCGACCTCCTCGCCGAGGTGCAGTCGGCCATCGAGAAGCAGTTGCCCGGTTTCGTCAAGACGGACGCCAACCCCGACGGACTCATCCCTCTCACCATCCCGACCGGCACGACCTTGAGCCTGACGGCCGCCGTCGGTGTGGCGGGTCTGCTCTGGGCCGGCCTGGGGTGGCTGAGCGCTCTGCGTGACGGGATCCGCGCGATCTTCGGCGTGCAGGGTGCCCCGGGCAACTTTGTGATGAGCAAGCTGCGCGACCTCGCTGTCCTGGCCACCCTTGGCCTCGGCGTCGTGCTAGCGGCGATGACCAATGCAGTCACCAGCGCCGTCGCGGGCGCCGTGGCGGATTGGATCGGCCTGGGCGATCAGCCGTGGGTCATCACGATCGCCGGGCTGCTCGTGTCCTTCGTGGCCAACGGCCTCCTGGTGGCGCTGATGCTGCGCATCCTCTCGGGCGTGGAACTGCCCTGGATCGCGACTCGCAATGGCGCGCTCTTCGGCGGTGTCGCGCTGACCTTTTTGCAGACGTTTGGCTCCCGGCTGATCGCGGGCACGATGGACAACAAGTTGTTCGCCTCCATCGCGCTAGTCGTCGGGCTCCTCGCCTTCTTGAACTTCATCGCTCGCGCCATGTTGCTCTCGGCCGCCTGGGCGGCCAACGACATCGACGCCATCAACGACGCGCTCGTCTCGACCAGCGCCGGCGAGGAGGCGAAGCTCCAGGAGGGACCCGCGACCCGCGAAGCTGCGGCCGCCGAATGGACAGATCGGGCTCCCTCGCGACTCCCGCAGGATGCGGCCGCTCGCGCCGCGCTCGGCTTGCCGACCTTGGATCAGCGGGCCGCCGATCGGGCCAGCATCGCCTCGGGCGCGGTGCTGGGGGCGGCAGCCACCGCCCTCGCCGGGCTCGCCGCCGCAGCCGTCCGCCCCCGCCGTCGCCGTCGTATGCCGCGCGGCTGACCCGGGCTCGCGCCCCGGACCGGGTGGCTCCTCCCGTGTCCGGCGGGATACGGTGCCGGGCATGGCCGCGCCATACACATCCTTCTGTGCCGTCATCCCCGCCGGTGGGGCCGGGACCCGTCTGTGGCCGGTGAGCCGAGCGGGCAGCCCGAAGTTCCTGCACGACCTCACCGGATCTGGGCGAACCCTGTTGCAGGACACCGTCGATCGCCTGGCGCCGCTCGCCGGTGACCGCGTCCTAGTGGTGACTGGCGCGGCGCATGCCGACGCCGTGCGCGCGCAATTGCCCGGCCTCCGGCCGGACAACGTCCTGATCGAGCCATCGGCTCGGGACTCCATGGCCGCTATCGGCCTCGCCGCCGCGGTTCTTGAGGCCCGCGACCCCGACGCGATCATCGGCTCATTCGCCGCCGACCACGTCATCTCCGGCGAAGCCGCTTTCGGCGAGTGCATCGGGGAAGCGATCGGCGCCGCGGCCGATGGGTATCTCGTCACCATCGGCATCACGCCGACCCACCCGGCCACCGGATTCGGCTACATCCAGTCCGGTCGTCCGCTGGCCGGCTACCCCACCGCGCTGCACGTGCGTCAGTTCGTCGAGAAGCCCGATGCGGAGCGGGCGGCGGCCTACGTCCAGACCGGCGAGTTCCGGTGGAACGCAGGCATGTTCGTCGTCCGGGCGAGTCGTCTATTGGAGTTGCTCTCGGCGTACCAGCCCCGCTTCACCGAGTCGTTGCGGGCCATCGCCGCCGAACCGCAGCGGCTGGACGAACTCTGGCCCACCCTTCCGAAGATCGCGATCGACCACGCCATCGCCGAGCCGGCGGCCGATGCTGGTCAGGTCGTCGTGGTGCCCGGGTCCTTCGGCTGGGACGACATCGGCGACTTCTCCTCGCTCGGCGCGATGATCGCTCCGGGGGCGGACGGCGTCAGCGTCGTGGGCGACGCCAACCTGGTCGAGGCGTTGGACGCGACCGGCATCGTGGTGCCGGAAGCCGGTCGCCTGGTGGCGCTGCTCGGCATCGATGACATCGTCGTCGTGGACACCCCGGACGCCATCCTGGTCACCACGCGCGAGCGTGCCCAAGAGGTCAAGACGATCGTCGAGCGGCTCAAGGCGTCGGGCCGAGGGCAGCTCACCTGACGATGCGCCGTAAAATCGACAAGCGATGATCCCTGCTACTCCCTTCACCGGGCTCTGCGATGCCATCGAGTCCCGGCGCTCCGAACTCGTCGACATCCGGCGCGACCTCCACCAGCATCCCGAATTGAGCCACCAGGAAAAGCGGACCACGGCGGTCTTGGCGGACCGACTGGGGCAGGCGGCCATACCCGTGCGGCGGTTGCCGGGCACCGGTCTGATCGCCGACCTTGGCCCGGCCGATGCGCGCTTCCGCGTGGCCCTGCGGGCCGACATCGACGCGCTGCCGGTCCGGGAGCGAACCGGCCTCGACTTCGCCTCGATCAGCCCGGACGTATGCCACGCGTGCGGCCACGACGTCCACACCACCGCGCTTCTCGGGGCGGCGCTGGCCCTGGGCGATCTGCGCGACTACCTCGATGCCACCGGCACCGCGGTGAGGTTCTTCTTCCAGGCGGCCGAGGAGTCCATCCCG
This sequence comes from Nostocoides jenkinsii Ben 74, assembly GCF_001046875.1. GTDB lineage: Bacteria > Actinomycetota > Actinomycetes > Actinomycetales > Dermatophilaceae > Nostocoides_A > Nostocoides_A jenkinsii. Next base: position 840,583 of record NZ_HF571038.1, on the reverse strand, counting down.
GGCGGCGCCGACGACATCATCGCCGAGGGAGGAATGCTCGGGGTCGACGCGGCATACGCCTTGCATTGCGACCCCGGTCTCGACGTAGGTCAGGTGGGGCTGCGGGAGGGGGCGCTCACGGCGGCCTGCGACCGGCTCACGGTCAATCTCAAGGGGCACGGCGGTCATACGTCCCGTCCGCACCTGACCGAGGACCTCACGTTCGCGCTCGCCAAGGTTGTCACCGACCTGCCCACGGTGCTCGCGCGCCGCGTCGATCCGCGGGCGTCCGCGTTGATCGTGTGGGGACAGGTCCACGCCGGCCGAGCGGGCAACGTCATCCCGTCGACCGGGTTCGCGGAGGGCACGCTGCGCGTCCTCGATTCGGATGTATGGCGCGGCCTCGCCCCGCTGCTCGAACGGATCGTCGATGAGGTGACGGCTCCCTTCGGGGTCCAAGCCGAACTCACCCACGTCCAGGGGGTCCCCCCGGTCGTGAACACCGCCGCCGCCATCGGCGACCTGCGGTCGGCCGTGGCAACCGTTGGTCTCAAGGCTGTGCCCACCGCCCAATCGATGGGTGGCGAGGATTTCGCCTGGTATCTGCATCACGCCTCCGGCGCGATGGCGCGGCTGGGCACGCGCACCGCGGGCGGACGCACCTACGACCTTCACCAAGGGGATTACATCGTCGACGAGCGGGCCATCGAGGCCGGCGCCAAGCTCCTGGGCGCGGTTGGCCTGACCGCGCTGGAGCGCTTTCTGGCCGACGCTGACGTCCCGACTTCGTAACGGTTTCGACCTGAGCGCGCCAAGGGTGTGGGAGGTTCGCCGTCGGGGAACCTATCCTTCCGCTTGGTTGGCGCGCGCGTTGGGCGTCACGAAACACCCTGAGTAAGGAGTACCACCTTGCGTCCATTGCTGAAGGTCGCTGCCGCCCTTTCCGTCGGCACCATGGCCCTCGCCGGTTGTGGCAGCAGCACGTCCACGGAGTCCTCGTCCTCGGCAGCGGGCTCCGGCTCCGCGTCCGCGTCGAGCTCTGAGTCCACCTCCGCCGCCCCCGCTGGCGACTCCAAGCTCATGGTCGGCATAGCCTATGACGTGGGTGGCCGCGGTGACCAGTCGTTCAACGACGCCGCCGCAGCCGGCCTCGACAAGGCCGCCGGCGAGTTCGGCTTCAAGCCCCAAGAGGCCACCGCGGTCAACGACGAGAACGACGCCGCCCGTGAGGAGCGCCTCAACCAGCTCGTCGACGCGGGCTTCACGCACATCATCGCCGTGGGCTACGCCTACGCCGGCTCCGTCGGCAAGGTCGCCAAGGAGAACCCGGACGTCCACTTCGCGATCATCGACGACGACTCGGACGACTCCAAGGGTGACAACGTCGCGCAGCTGACCTTCGCCGAGAACGAGGGTTCCTTCCTCGTCGGTGCGGCCGCCGCCCTCAAGAGCAAAGCCGGCCACATCGGTTTCGTCGGTGGCGTCAACGTGCAGCTGATCAACAAGTTCGAAGCGGGCTACGTCGCGGGCGCCAAGGCGGTCAACCCCGACATCAAGATCGAGTCGACCTACCTCACCCAGCCGCCGGACATGAGCGGCTTCGGTGACCCGGCCAAGGGTGAGACCGCGGCCGACGGCATGTTCCAGAAGGGCGCCGACATCGTCTACCACGCCGCCGGTGGCTCCGGTGGTGGCGTCTTTGCCGCCGCCAAGAAGGCCAAGGGCTGGGCGATCGGTGTCGACAAGGACCAGGCGCTGATCGCCGAGCCCGACGTTCGCGACGTCATCTTGACCTCGATGCTGAAGAAGCTCGATGTCGCCGTGTACGAATACCTCAAGGCTGCCCAGGGCGGCGAGGAGAAGTCCGGCAAGATCGTCTATGACCTGAAGGCGGGCGGCGTCGACTACGCCACCACCGGCGGCCACATCGACGACATCAAGCCCAAGCTCGATGAGTACAAGGCCAAGATCGTCTCGGGCGAGATCAAGGTTCCCGACGAGATGTGATTTCCCTGAGGTTTCGGTCGCTCCGACTCGGAAACAACTGAACCTCACGATTACCGAGCGGGGCCCGGGGGACGCGGTAGCGTTCCCCCGGGCCCCGTCGCCGTTGCCGGGTTCCCGCGACCCGATCCACCCCAGGAGCGTGTGCCATCACCGCCGATGCAGCCCAGGCCGCACCCCTCGCCGTCGAGTTGGCGGGCATCACCAAGCGCTTCCCTGGTGTTGTCGCCAACAAGGACATCGCGTTCAAAGTCCGTCGAGGGACCGTGCATGCGTTGTGCGGTGAGAACGGCGCCGGCAAGTCCACCTTGATGAAGATCCTGTATGGCGTGCAGCGCCCCGACGAGGGCACCATCACCATCGAGGGCAACCGGGTCGACCTCCACTCCCCGGCCGACGCGATCAAGGTCGGCATCGGAATGGTGTTCCAGCACTTCATGCTCGCCGACAACCTCACCGTCTTGGAGAATGTCGTGCTCGGGGCCGAGAAGCTCCACGGCATCGGCGGCGCCGCCCGCACCGAGATCAAGCGCATCTCGAAGGAATATGGCCTTCGCGTCAATCCGGACGACCTGGTCGCGGACCTCGGCGTTGGTGACCGCCAGCGCGTCGAGATCCTCAAGGTGCTCTATCGCGGTGCCCGGATCCTCATCCTCGACGAGCCGACGGCCGTGCTGGTCCCGCAGGAAGTCGAGGAGTTGTTCGGCAACCTGCGCGAGCTCAAGGCCGAGGGCCTCACGGTGCTCTTCATCTCGCACAAGCTGGATGAGGTTCTCTCCGTCGCCGACGACATCACGGTGATCCGCCGCGGCACGACGGTGGCGACGGTCGACCCCAAGACGGTCAACGCACGGCAGTTGGCCGAGCTCATGGTGGGCTCGGAGTTGCCGACGCCGGAGACGGCCGAGTCCACCGTCACCGACCGCATCGTCATGCGCCTGACCGACATCACCTTGGCCGGGGGCGAGGGACGCAATCTGCTGACCGACGTCGACCTCGACATCCACGCCGGCGAAGTGGTCGGCATCGCTGGCGTCGAAGGCAATGGTCAGGCCGAATTGGTCGAGGTCATCATGGGGATGCGCGAGCCGACCGCCGGCAGGGTCTTCCTTGGCGACACCGACATCTCCGACTGGGGCGTGCGCGAGATCCGCGAGGCCGGTGTCGGCTATATCCCCGAGGACCGCCATCGCCACGGGTTGCTGCTCGAAGCCCCGCTGTGGGAGAACCGGATCCTCGGACACCAAACTGAGGCCCCCAATGTCAAGGGTCAGTTGATCGACGCGAAGGCGGCCAAGGCCGACACCGAGCGCATCGTCAAGGAGTATGACGTGCGCACCCCCTCGATCTTCGTCACGGCCGGCTCACTGTCCGGCGGGAACCAGCAAAAACTCATCGTCGGGCGCGAGATGAGCCACAACCCAAAGGTGCTCGTCGCCTCACACCCCACCCGAGGCGTGGATGTCGGCGCCCAGTCGTCCATCTGGGACCTCATCCGCAAGGCGCGCCACGAGGGCCTGGGGGTCCTGCTCATCAGCGCCGACCTTGAGGAGTTGATCGGCTTGTCCGACACCATCAAGGTCATTCTCCGCGGACGACTCACCGGTGAGTTCGACCCAGACCATGTGACCAGCCAAGACCTCGGCGCGGCGATGACCGGTGCCGACGGATCGCACGACGAGCACCCCTCGGACACGACCGGAGCAGCCCGATGAAACTCGATCCCAAGCGGGCCCTGATGACGCTGGCGGCGCCGGTTCTGGCGCTGCTGATCGCGGTGGTCCTCACCTCGCTCGTTCTGTTCGCGCTGGGCGACCCCGTGCGCGACGTGTGGATCACGATGTTGTCCGCCCCCAAGCCGCGCCAGATCACCAATATCGTCAACGGCGCGATCGTCCTTTATCTCTCGGCCATCGCGGTCGCAGTCGGCTTCCGGATGAACCTCTTCAATATCGGGGTCGACGGGCAGTACCGGGTCGCGGCCTTCGCCGCGGCGATCTTCGCGGGTCAGGGTTGGCTCCCGGGCTTCCTCAACATCATCGTCGCCATCCTGATCGCGATGCTGGCGGGCGGTCTCTGGGCGAGCATCGCGGCATACCTGAAGGTGAAGCGTGGTGTCTCCGAGGTCATCTCGACCATCATGCTCAACGCCATCGCCACCGGCGTCGTCGCCTGGCTGCTGAACAAGGTCGCAGTGAAGGTTAAGGGTTCCAACGCGACCAACACCCAGGAGATCCCCGAGTCCTCGCAACTCGAGGGCTTCAAGCTGATTCCGGGGGCGAACAACCGGATTTACACGCTGCTGATTCTGGCGATCATCGTCGGCTTCCTCTATTGGTTCATTCTTGGCAAGACGCGATTCGGCTTCGACCTGCGCGCGACGGGGCGCTCCGAGACCGCTGCGGTCGCCAGCGGCGTCAAGGTGCCGCGGATGGTGATGACCTCGATGATCGCCTCCGGGGCGCTCGCCGGGCTCGTCGGTATGCCGCTGCTGTTCGGCCTGGACCATTCCTACGGAACGACCTTCCAGGCCGGGCTCGGGTTCGCCGGCATCGGCATCGCCCTTCTCGGGCGCAACCACCCCGTCGGCATCGCTCTGGCGGCGCTGCTGTGGTCCTACCTCGACACGCAGAGCAATGCCCTCCAGATCCGGGCCGGAGTCGCACCCGAACTCGTCAACATCATTCAGGGCATCATCCTGTTTGCCATCGTCATCGCCTATGAACTGGTGCGCCGGGCCGACATCCGGCTCGAACAGTCCAAGGTCGCCAAGGAGTTGGCCGCCCAGCGAGCCGTCCGGACTCCGGAAGGAGCGCAGGCATGAGCACGGGTTTGACGACGGGGACCGAGCAGGTCCTCGACAGCGCCGAGTCCAAGCGGCGCGGCTTCACCCCGGCGACGTGGGCGCTGCTGGTCTTCGGCGCGGTCTTCATCTTCGCAGTGCTGCGGGTGGTCACCGGGGCCAACGACATCGCGTCGTCCGGCGCCCTAGCGGCGACCTTCGGTCTTGCCGTGCCGATTGCCCTGGCCGGTCTCGGCGGTTTGTGGTCGGAGCGGGCCGGCGTGGTCAACATCGGTCTCGAAGGCATGATGATCCTCGGCACCTGGTTCGCCGCCTTCTTCGCCTATCACTGGGGCCCGTGGGCGGGCCTGATCGGCGGCATCATCGGCGGTTTGCTCGGTGGCTTCATTCACGCACTCGCCACCGTGGTCTTCGGCGTCGACCACATCGTCTCCGGTGTGGCGCTGAACATCATCGGCGTCGGCATCGCGAAATACCTCGCGTCCCGCTTCTTCAACGGGCTGCCCGGCGGTGGGCCCACCCAGTCCCCGCCGCTGAAGAAGATCCCGTCGATCACCGTCCCGGGACTCTCGGACGGCTTGGGCACGATCGAGCGCAAACATTGGTTCTTCGTTTCCGACTTCGCGGCGGTCCTGCGCGCGCTCGTCACGGATGTCTCGGCGCTGACGCTGATCGCGATCGCGTTGTTCGTGGCAACCTGGTGGATTCTGTGGCGCACCGCCTTCGGCCTGCGCCTCCGGTCGGTGGGCGAGTCCCCGTCGGCGGCCGAGAGCCTTGGCGTCAACGTCTATCGCTACAAGTTCCTCGCGGTTCTGGCCTCGGGCGCCCTGGCCGGCCTCGGTGGCGCGTTCCTGACGCTGGTCGCCTCCAACGTCTATCGCGACGGTCAAACGGGTGGACGAGGCTATATCGGTCTCGCGGCGATGATCTTCGGCAACTGGCGCCCCGGCGGGCTCCTGGCGGGCTCGGCCTTGTTCGGCTACACCGACGCCATTCGGCTGCGCGGTGGTGACAGCGTGCACGCCCTGCTGTTGGCGATCGCCGTGGCCCTGGTTCTCGTGGGCATCTGGCAGATCGTGCGCAAGCAGCGGGCCATTCAAGGCGGGGTCGCCATCGTCGTCGGCCTGCTGGTCGCGTGGTGGTTCTTCGCCGTGGATCAGGTGCCGGGCGAGCTGGCGGGCACGACTCCTTACGTGGCAACGCTGTTGGTACTCGCCTTCGCATCGCAACGTCTGCGAATGCCCGCTGCCGACGGACAGATCTATCGCAAGGGCGGCCACTAGGTGACGTCCCGCGGGGGTAGCGGCAGTGGTGACGGCGACGACGTCGTGGGCACCCCGATTGACTGGGAGGGGTTGCGCGTCGCCGCCGTCGACGCGGCGGCGCGGGCCTACTGCCCATACTCCAAGTTCCCGGTAGGCGTTGCCGGCATCACGACCGACGGGCGGGTGTTCTCGAGATGCAACGTCGAGAACGCGGCCTACGGCGTGGCGCTGTGCGCGGAGTGCGGCCTGGTCTCGGCGTTGCACATGGGTGGCGGCGGGCAGTTTGCGGCGGTCTATTGCGTCGGCCGCGACGGTCAGGCGCTGATGCCGTGTGGCCGGTGCCGCCAACTCCTGTGGGAGAACGGCGGCCCCGATTGTCTCCTGATGACTCCCGAGGGCGTGCGCAGCATGCGCGAGATGCTGCCGCAGGCCTTCGGCCCGGCCGAGCTGGAGCGCCTGGCCGAGCGCTGACCCCTCGGGCCAGTGCAGGTCGACGCTTCAGTGCAAGTCGAAGCTGCGCTCGATCACGGCGGTCAGCGTCTTCTCGTCCTCGGGTTCGAGGAAGCCGATTAACCGACCTATCGCCGAGACGGGCACCGTCGTGACGTTGTCGAGGCTTGCCACAGAGTCATGATCGAGTCCGTTGCGCTCACTGAGTGGCACCTCACTGACGATGCCGCGAATTGTGCTGGTGATGGGCGCGACTGTCACGTGGGTGAGGTAGGGGATTGCGCTGGAGCGCGTCAAAATCAGCGCTGGGCGGGCTTTGTCAAGCCGAACCACATGGATCGGACGCATCACTCGATGCCTGGATATCTGCCGACCATCCACGCAGCGAGTGCGTCCATGTCGGGGTCGCTGGGCTGGGCGCGCAGTATGTCGATTTCACGCTGATAGAGGCGACGGCGGAACTCCGCCTCTAGGGCCGACTCGATAAGGGCCGCCCGCGACTTCGCGCCTCCGGAGGCAATGACCGCATCGAGATTGGCAACCAGCCCCTCATCAAGTCGAACGGTGATCTGAATTGACATGTAACTAGCATACCAAACAGGGATTCAAATTGTCTGCCGTAACGCAATGCCCTCTGCCTGACGGTCGCTTGGTATGGACTTCGAGCCGGGTGCTGGCAGGATGCGGCCATGAGCGAAGCCTTCGATGCCGTCGACGTCATCATTGCCAAGCGTGACAAGCGCGAGTTGTCGGACGAGCAGATCCGGTGGGTGATCGACGCCTACACGCGAGGTGTGGTCGCGGAGGAGCAGATGTCGGCGCTCAACATGGCTGTCCTGCTCAATGGGATGACCCGTCGCGAGATCGCAACGTGGACCGACGCGATGATCAAGTCGGGCGAGCGCATGGACTTTTCCTCGCTCAAGAACCCCACTGCCGACAAACACTCGACCGGCGGTGTCGGCGACAAGATCACGCTGCCTCTCGCCCCGCTCGTCGCGGTGTTCGGGGTGGCCGTGCCGCAGCTGTCCGGTCGCGGGCTCGGCCACACCGGCGGCACCCTCGACAAGCTGGAGTCGATCCGCGGTTGGCAGGCCGGGATGTCCAATGAGGCGATGCTCGCCCAGCTCGACGACGTGGGCGCGGTGATCTGCGCGGCCGGCTCCGGCCTGGCCCCTGCGGATAAGAAGCTGTATGCGCTGCGCGATGTCACGGGGACCGTCGAGGCCATCCCGCTGATCGCCTCCTCGATCATGTCCAAGAAGATCGCCGAGGGCACCGGGGCGCTCGTTCTCGACGTCAAGGTCGGCTCGGGGGCGTTCATGAAGAACATCGACGACGCCCGCGAGCTCGCTCGCACGATGGTCGACCTCGGCACCGACGCCGGCGTCAAAACCGTTGCGCTGCTGACGGATATGTCGACACCACTGGGGCTGACCGCCGGCAACGCCATCGAGGTACGCGAGTCCGTCGAGGTGCTTTCGGGCGGCGGTCCGGCCGATGTCGTGGAATTGACCGTGCGTCTGGCGGAGGAGATGCTCGAGGCCGCGGGCAAGGGCGGTCAGGACGTGCGGGCCGCGCTCCAGGACGGCCGCGCGCTCGATGCCTGGAACCGGATGATCCGGGCCCAGGGCGGAGACCCCGAAGCGCCGATGGCCGTCGCCAAGCACAACGAGCAGATCCTCGCCGAGCGCGACGGTTTCGTCACCGCCATGGATGCGTATGCCGTGGGCGTCGCCGCCTGGCGCCTCGGCGCCGGCCGGGCCCGCAAGGAGGACCCGGTGCAAGCCGGGGCTGGCGTGGAAATCCACCGCAAGCCCGGTGACCCGGTCCGCAAGGGCGAGCCCATCCTCACCCTGCTCACCGACACCCCCGACCGCTTCGAGCGGGCCAAGGAGGCGCTCGCGGGCGGCATACAGATCGGCGACGCCGCCCCCAACCCCACCCCCGTGGTCCTCGACCGCATCTCCTGACCCAGAGCCCCAACCCAGCGCCAAAAACCCCAGGCCCCAAACCCAGGCCCACACCCGGCGTCCCGGAGGTGGCCTAGGGACCCGGGAGGGGGCCACGCCATACGCTGTCCATCGTGAGTGACATCGCCGTCAGCCCGGAAATCGCCGCGGCACCCAAGGCCCTCTTGCACGACCACCTAGACGGGGGAGTGCGGCCGCAAACGATCATCGAGATCAGCGACGAGATCGGCTACACCAACCTGCCGCGCACGGATGCGGCGGCGCTCGACCAATGGTTCCGCGAGAGCGCGGACTCGGGATCGCTGGTGCGCTACCTGGAGACGTTCGAGCACACCGTCGCCGTCATGCAGACCCCTGCCGGCCTGCACCGGGTGGCCAAGGAGTGCGCGCTCGACCTCGCCGCCGACGGCGTGGTGTATGCCGAGTCCCGTTACGCCCCGGAGCAACACGTCGCGGGTGGGCTGGCCATGGAGGAGGTCGTCGAGGCGGTTAACGCCGGCTTCCGGGAGGGGGAGACCGAGGCGGCGGCGGCCGGCCGCCCGATCCAGGTCCGCGCGCTTCTGACGGCCATGCGCCACGCCGCCCGATCCCGTGAGATCGCCGAACTCGCCGCGCGCTATCGCGATGACGGGGTCGTCGGCTTCGACATCGCCGGTGCGGAGGCCGGCTACCCGCCCACCCGCCACCTCGACGCCTTCGAGTACCTCCAGCGCGAGAATGCCCACTTCACCATCCACGCCGGCGAGGCGTTCGGTCTCCCGAGCATCTGGGAGGCGATCCAATGGTGCGGCGCGGATCGACTCGGCCACGGCGTACGCATCGTCGACGACGTCGACACCTCCGGTGACGCGCCGGTGTTGGGCAGGCTCGCGGCATACGTCCGAGACGCCCGGATCCCGTTGGAGATGTGCCCGAGCAGCAACCTGCAGACCGGGGCGGCTGCCTCATACGCCGAGCACCCGATCACGCTGCTGAAGGATCTGCGGTTCCGGGTCACCGTGAACACCGACAATCGCCTGATGAGCGGTACCACGCTCGGTCGCGAGATGCAGCACTTGGTCGATGACGCCGGCTGGACTCTCTCCGATATCCGGTGGGCGACGATCAACGCGCTGAAGTCCGCCTTCATCCCCTATGACGTGCGCCTCGCCCTTATCGAGAAGGTCGTCAAGCCGGGCTATGTCGCCCTTGGGGTGCCCGCCTACACCGTCTGACCGCTCACCGGGTGCCGGCGGGGTCGGCTTCCAAGAGCCGTTGAAGGGACCCGGGATCGATGACGGTCGCGCCCTTCCTGGTCGCGCTCGCGAGCACGTCCGGCTCGGCGCGCATCAGGGCCCACCCCCGCCGCACGAGAACGGCTGGCGGTTTGCGGTGCTCCCGCACGTCGCGCACGAGGCGGCGCACCATCGTCACCCACCGGTGATTGGCCACGCACCACGCGCTATGGAGTATGCCGCGCTGCCGCAGCCGCTCGACCAGCTCGGCCGCGAATATTCCCTCGGCGATCAGCAGGTCCCCGGGGGCGGCGCTGACCTCACCTTCGCCGACGCGGCTGCTGGTGCTGATGTCGTACTCCGGGATGACGGCCCTGCCCGTGGTCACGAGGGAGACGAGCGCCGCCTCGGCGGCATCGGCATTCCAGGAATCGGGATGATCCCAGTCGACGATGCCGAGGGAGGGGTGGCGCGGCATACCGGGATCGTCGTGGTCACGATAGAAGTGGTCGAGTTGGATGACCGGCCATCCCCGATGGACGTGGAGGACCTGGGCCAGCCGGGACTTGCCAGCGCCGCTTGGACCGCACAGGAGGACGACGGCGGGGCGGGCTGGCGGGGTCGTCGGGGTGGTCACGAGGGGTAGGTTACGGCGCAGCCGCGCCGCCGGGTGGCTGGCTCGCTACGATCGAGGCGTGCAGACACTCGTGATCTCGATCCTCGGCGAGGACCGCGCCGGACTGGTCAGTTCGCTGGCGGACGTGGTCTCGGCCAATGGGGGCAACTGGGAACGCAGCCAGCTGGCCGAGTTGGCGGGCAAGTTCGCCGGCATCGTCGTGGTCACGGTCCCGGAGGGCAATGTCGAGGCCTTTCGTCAGGCCTTGGAGCCGGTCGCGGCCGGTCTGATCGACTTGCAGGTCGACGACGGTGGGACGGCGGACACCGAGGATGAGGGCGGACACTTCCGGCTGAGCCTGCTCGGCACCGACCGGCCCGGGATCGTCGCGGCGGTCTCGGGGGTGCTGGCTCGACAGGGCATCAACCTCGATGAATTGGCGACCGAGACCCGGGACGCGCCGATGGCTGGGGGCCGGCTCTTCGAGGCCCAGGTCTCGGCCCGGGTGCCGATCGGTGCCGACCTCGGTGCCCTGCGCGAGGAGCTTGAGCGTCTCGCCGACGAGATCCAGGTGGATCTCTTCCTGGAGGACCTGGCCTGACCCCTCGGCGTCAGGGTCGGTCGATCGGGCCGGGATAGGGCTGGATTCCCGGCCCGCCGGGCCACCCGGCGCCACGACCCCTGCACGGTCGACGACCGTGAGAAACCCGTTAGGGATCAGTGGGGCGAGACGCGACGTCGCCGGGTCAGTCGGCGACGTCTCGACCCCGGCCTCCGATTGCTCGGTGGGTCGCTCCATCCTGGCCTCCTCCCGTCCAGTGCCGGCGGCACTGGTGGGCAGGCTACTTTCCCTTGGGGTGCCAGACCGTCTTTGTCTCCAGGTAACTCTCGATCCGATTCAGGCCCGGGCTCAGCGTCCAGTCCGGCTCGACGGCCGATCCGTCGACAATGAGCGGGCGTCGAACACGCTTGAGGTTGTTGGCCGCCGCGCGCTCCAGCTCGGCCCACGCGATGTCGGTGTCCGCGACGCCGGTGAGGTCGATCGCGTTGACGTCACGGTGGGAAGCCAGCCAGGGCGCCATCTCGGCGGGATTGCCCGTGACCAGGTTGACGACGCCGCCTGGGACATCCGAGGTCGCCAGCGCCTCGGCCAGGGTGATCGCCGGGATCGGCCGGTTAAAGCTGGTCACGACCACGGCGGTGTTGCCGGACACGATGACCGGCGCCACGACGCTGACCAGCCCCAGCAGTGAACTGCTTTGGGGCGCAAGGACGGCCACGACGCCCGTGGGCTCGGGTGCCGAGATGTTGAAGTAGGGCCCGGCCACCGGGTTCAGGCCGCCGAGAACCTGCGTGAACTTGTCGGACCACCCGGCGTACCAGACCCAGCGGTCGATGGCGGCGTCGACGGCTGCGGCGGCTCGGGTCGGGTTCAGGCCCTCCGCGGCGCGCACCTCCTCCACGAATTGGGCCTTACGAGACTCCATGACCTCGGCGACGCGATAGAGGACCTGACCGCGGTTGTATGCCGTGGCCCCCGCCCAGCCCGCCTGGGCCTTGCGGGCAGCGACAACGGCGTCACGGGCGTCCTTGCGGGACCCCAGCGCGGCATTGGCGAGGAAGCGGCCTTTGCTGTCGGTGACTTCGTAGGAGCGGCCGGACTCACTGCGGGGGAAGGCCCCGCCGACATACAGCTTGTAGGTCTTCTTGACCTCGACCCGGCTCACGCGCCTTCTCCCGTCGTGACATAGGCGGCCAAACCGTGCCGGCCACCCTCGCGGCCGTAGCCGGATTCCTTGTAGCCGCCAAACGGGCTGGTCGGGTCGAACTTGTTGAAGGTGTTGGCCCAGACCACCCCCGCCCGCATCTGGTCGGCCATCCAGAGGATGCGCGACCCCTTCTCCGTCCAGATCCCCGCCGAGAGCCCGTATGGCGTGTTGTTGGCCTTCGCCACCGCCTCCGAGGGCGTGCGGAAGGTCAGCACCGAGACCACCGGGCCAAAGATCTCCTCCTGAGCGATCCGGTGCGTCTGGCTGACCCCGGTGAAGACCGTCGGTCGGAACCAGAAACCCTTCTCGGGCAACGGACAACCGGTGTCCCAGCGCTCGGCGCCCTCGGCCTCACCGGCGGCGACCAGCGAGGTGATCCGATCGAGTTGCGCGCGCGAGTTGATGGCGCCGACGTCGGTGTTCTTGTCGAGCGGGTCGCCGACGCGCAGCGTCTGCAACCGGCGCTTCAGTCGCCGGTCGACCTCGTCCGCGATCGACTCCTGGACAAGCAATCGGGAGCCGGCGCAGCATACGTGGCCCTGGTTGAAGAAGATGCCGTTGATGATCCCCTCGACCGCCTGGTCGATCGGGGCGTCGTCGAAGATGATGTTGGCGGCCTTGCCGCCCAGCTCCAGCGTCGCCTTCTTGGGGGTGCCGGCGATGGCGCGGGCGATGGCCTTGCCGACGCCGGTCGAGCCCGTGAACGCGATCTTGTCGATGCTGTGATGGTCCACGATCGCCTGACCCGTCACGCCCGCGCCGGTGACGATATTGACGACGCCCGGCGGCAGGTCGGCCTGCTGGCACACCTCGGCAAACAGCAGCGCCGTCAGCGGCGTGGTCTCGGCGGGCTTCAGCACGACGGTGTTGCCGGTGGCCAGCGCCGGGGCGATCTTCCAGGCGAGCATCAGCATCGGGAAGTTCCACGGAATGATCTGTCCCACAACGCCATGCGGGCGCGGGTTCGGCCCCAGCGAGGCGTAGTCGAGCTTGTCGGCCCAGCCTGCGTGATAGAAGAAGTGCGCCGCCGCGATGGGCACATCGACGTCGCGGCTCTCCTTGATCGGCTTGCCATTGTCGAGCGTCTCCAGGACCGCGAACTCGCGCGCCCGCTCCTGCAGGATGCGGGCGATCCGGAAGAGATACTTCCCCCGATCGGCGCCACTCAGCTTGCTCCATACCCGGGTGTATGCCGCGCGCGCGGCCTTGACCGCCGCGTCCACATCCGCGGCGCTCGCCTCGGCAACCTCGGCGAGCACCTCCTCGGTGGCGGGGGAGATCGTCTTGAAGCTCGTGCCGGTGCCATCGACGAACTGGCCGTTGATGAACAAGCCATAGGACGGCTTGAGGTCGACGACGGCCCCGGACTCGGGCGCAGGGGCGTATTCGAACTTCGTCATTGCGGGCCTTCGTCAGTAGAGGCTGGGAGCGTCGTCGGTGATGTAGTCGGCGCCGGAGTAATAGCCGAGCGTCATCCGTTGTCGTTGCAGGAGAAGGTCATTCAGCAGGCTGGAGGCGCCGAAGCGGAACCAGTGATTGTCGAGCCAGGCCTCCCCGGCGACCTCGTTGACGGCGACCAAGAACTTGATGGCGTCCTTGCTCGTCTTGATGCCACCGGCGGGCTTGACCCCGACCATCTCGCCAGTGAGGTCGAGCCAGTCGCGCACGGCTTCCAGCATGATCACGGTGACGGGCAGCGTCGCCGCGGGGGACACCTTGCCGGTGCTCGTCTTGATGAAGTCACCGCCAGCGAGCATCGAGAGCCACGACGCGCGGCGGACGTTGTCATAAGTGACCAGCTCGCCGGTCTCCATGATGACCTTCAAGCGCGCACTGCCGCAGGCTTTTTTCACTTCGGCAATCTCGTCGAAGACGCGCAGGTAGTCGCCGGCGATGAAGGCGCCGCGATCGATGACCATGTCGATCTCGTCCGCGCCGGCGGCGACGGCCTCGCGGGTGTCGGCGAGCTTTACGGCCATACTGGCGCGTCCGCTCGGGAAAGCCGTTGCGACAGCAGCGATATTGACGCCGCTGTCGGTGCCGAGGGTGGCGCGCGCGGTGGCGACCATATCGCCATACACACAAACGGCCGCAGGCCGAGGAGCGGTGAGATCACTCGCGTCGGGGGTGAGGGCCTTGGCGCACAACCCGCGGACCTTGCCGGGGGTGTCGGCGCCCTCTAGGGTCGTCAGGTCGATCATCGAGATGGCCAGGTCGATGGCCCACTTCTTGGAGTCGGTCTTGATCGAGCGCGTGCCCAGTGCGGCCGCGCGGGCCTCGCAGCCGACTTGGTCCACGCCCGGCAGGCCGTGGAGCCAGGCCGTCAGGGCGGAATTGGTCAGTCGGGAGACCCCGAGCAGATCGCGGGCACGGGCGGTGGCGTCGACGGCGGTGTCGACCGGGGTGGAACTCACCGGTTGAGTCTAGGCCCAGGGTGGGTTCTTTCTCGGTCGATCCGCGGTCTCCCGTTGCCGGGGAGACGGGGGAACGCTACGTTCGGACCTAGCGGTTTTCTCCCCCCATCCAGGTCTGGACGACGGCGTCACATTGGGAACCTGTGCGCCGGTTGAGGAGCGGCAGTGAGCACTACGAGGCAAGACCGCCCGGCAACGCCAAGCTCGGTCGGGCCGGTCAAGGAGCCCCTTGTCGGGCCCGGAATGATGGTGCTGTTCGCGGTTCTGGTCGGCTGTTTCACGGCCTGGGGCATCGCGGCGGACCTCACCACCCCGATGGTCGCCGGCTTCAAGCGCATCTTCGAGATGAGCACCTTCCAGGCGTCGCTGGTGCAGTTGGCCTACTTCGGGGCCTACTTCCTGCTGGCGTTGCCGGCGGCCTTTATCAACCAGCGTTTCGGCTACAAGGTCGGGTTGCTGACCGGGCTCGGACTGGCCGCGATCGGGGCGTTCGCCTTCTATCCGGCGAGCAAGATCATGACGTATGAGGCGTTCCTGGTCGCGCTGTTCGCGATGGCCGCGGGGTGCTCGATTCTGGAGACCTCGGCGAATCCGTATGTGATCGCGCTCGGGCCGGAGTCGACGGCGACGCGGCGGTTGAACTTTGCGCAAGCGTTCAACCCGCTGGGCACCAATATCGGTGTCCTGCTTGCCTCGACGTTGATTCTGCCCAAGCTAGAGGACAACCCCGTTGACCTGACCTCGCTCAGTCCCGGGGAGTTGCACACCATCCGGGCCGGGCAACTAGGGGCGGTCATGGGTCCCTATCTCGGGTTGGCCTTCCTCCTGCTGGTGATTTGGCTGGTCATTGCCCTTCAGAAGTCCCCGCCGATCCGGGAAGAGTTCCACTCGGAGGCGTCCGACGGGGATGCCACCGGGGAGAGCATTGCGAAGGTCTTGTGGAGCCGGAAGCGGTATCGCTATGGCGTCATCGCCCAGTTCTTCAACGTCGCCGCCCAGGTGTGCTGCTGGACCTACATCATTCAGTACGTCCAGCAGGCGCTGGATGGCAGTTTGAAGTTGGGTGGCTACCTGTTGCAGGTCAGCCTGATCGTCTTCTTGTTCTCTCGGTTCTTCATGACGTGGCTCATCGGCCGCGTGCGTGCGACGAAGGTCCTCGCGGCGCTGGGGATCCTGGCGGTGGGTCTGTGCCTGATCGCCGTGGTTTCACCCAATGTGGTGGGCGTCGCGGCCATCGTGGCGATCTCGTTCTGCCTGTCGCTGATGTTCCCGACGATCTATGGCGTCGCGCTGCAGGGGCTCGGCCCAGCCACGAAGTTCGGTGCTGCCGGCCTGGTCATGGCCATCGTCGGCGGCGCGATCATGCCACTCGTCCAGGGGCTCGTGATCGACAAGACGACGCCGGCGGTCTCATTCATCGTGCCAGCGGCCTGCTTCGCCGTGGTCGCGGCATACGCCATCTATGACCTGAGGGCGCCCGGCGGCAGCGCCGTCCTCGCCACGGAAGCGTGAGGATCGCCATGTCCCGCAAGCGAATTCAATTTGCAGTCGCCGCCGCGGTCAGCGGCGCCGTCATCCTCGCTGGGTGCGGTGGGCCGACCGAGACCAGCGCCGATAAGGCCACGAGCAACCTCGAAGTGATGTCGTGGTGGACTTCGGCGTCCGAGGCGCCCGCCTTCAAGGTGTTCACCGACGCCTATGTCGCGGCCAACTCCGGGGTGAGCATCTCCAATGCCGCCGTCGCGGGTGGCGCCGGGAGCCAGGCGCGGGTCGACTTGGCCAAGCGGCTCCTCGCGGGGAATCCGCCCGACGTGTGGCAGACGTTCGACGGGGCGGCCACCGCGGCATACGTCCGATCGAAGCAAGTGCGCGACGCGAGTTCGGCGTTCGGGAACGGTGTCAAGGAGGCGATGAACCCCGCGATTCTGGACGCGGTGACCGTCGATGGGAAGCAATACGCGATGCCGACGGGCGCGCACCGCTCAAATGTTCTCTTCTTCAACGCGGCCGCGCTGGACGAGGCGGGGGTGGCTGCGCCGACGGGGGATTACACGCCGGCGGAGTTCGTGGCTGATCTGGAGAAGGTCAAGGTGTCCGGGGGCACGGCGTTGTGCTTGGGCGGCAGGGACGCGTTCACAACGGTCGAGTTGTTTGAGAACGTGCTACTGGCACAGGTCGGCGCTGACGGCTGGCAGAAGCTCACCGACGACAAGTTCGACTGGGGGAGCAAGGCGGTGACCGATGCGCTCGGCACGCTCGACACCCTGTTGGCGTATGCCGATGCCGATGCCGACGAGCAGTCGTGGGACCAGGCGGTTGCCAAGCTCGCCTCCGGGGGATGCGCGTTCCTGACGATGAACGACTCGGCGTATGGCGAACTCGTCAAGGACGGTGCTACCGAATCGAGCGTCGGGGAGGTGGCGTTCCCGGGGACGAGCGATGGCTATCTCGCCGTCGTCGACGTCTTCGTCGCGGCGACGAGTGCGCCTAATGCGAAGAATGCGCTCGGGTTCCTGGCGACCTTGGCCGACCCGGCAGCGAACCTGGAATTCAACAAGATCAAGGGCTCGGTGCCGGTATTGAAGAATGTCGACGTCGCGAGCTTGTCGCCCTATCAGCAGTCGGCGTCCGAGGCGCTGTGGAAGGGCCCGGTGCTGCGCTCGATCACGCACGGTGAGGCGATGGATCCGGCGTTCACGCAAGGCTTCTTCGATGGCGTGAGCGCGTTCGTGCGCACCCGAGATACGAGTGTCTTCGCCAAGAAGCTGAGCGAGGCCGTCAACTCCTATCGCCCCGCCGGGCACTGACTAACCCCAACGGAAAGCCACCCAAGAGGTTTGGGTGGCTTTCCGGCGCTTCGGGAGGGAAACCAGCTGTGGGAAACCCTCCCAAAGCGCCGGGTACTGGGATTGGGCGGGAAAACCGCAGCTAACAACAGGGCCGCGCCCGCTCCCCATACGAGGGAACGGGCGCGGCGTGTTCAGGTGAGTGCGAGTGGGTTGGTCGGCTCAGAGGCCGGCGAGGCCCCGGGGGGAGCCGACGCCGGTGGGGGCGTCGTAGCCCTTGACTCCCGTGCAGAGGTAGTCCTCGCCGCAGGAGCCGTTGCTGCCACCGACGACGTCATAGAACGCGCCGGGCTTGCGATAGGGAACGGAGTTGCTATAGGTCGCGCCATTGCCGGCGTTGCCGATCATGCCCGCGACCAGCGGGGCCGATGCGCTCGTGCCGCCACCGATGATCCAGCCCGGCGGGATGCCGAACGGGTTCTCGTAGGTGTCGTAGATCGCGACGCCCGTGTCGGGGTCGGCCACGGCAGACACGTCCGCGACCGTGCGCATCGCGCAGTGCTTGTCCTTCTGCACCCAACTCTTCGGGACGTATGCCGAGCAGCCGCTCCCCGCGCCAAACCAGACGTCTTCATCGAAGCCGCGGGCGTTGCTGGCTCGGTTGAGCGTTGTCCCTCCGACCGCGAGGACCGTGCGGAAGACCGACGGTGCCTGCGGGGCGGTGAATCCCCAGTCACCGCTGGACGCCACGGCGATGGCGCCGGGTGCCTCGTAGGCATCCTGGTTGGCCCACATACCGCCATACTCCGTCCCGCCGTAGCTGTGCGAGGTGACGGTCGCGCCGAGTTTGCGCGCGGTCCGGGTGGCGGCGGCGAGGTTGTTGTCGTGGTTGTCGTCGGCCTCGACCAGCAAGATCTTGCAGGTGGGACAGCCGGCGGAGACCATGTCGAGGTCCATCGACCCCTCCAAGGCCCAGCCGCCGTCGGCCGCCGGATAGTTGCCCTTCTGACCGCGCTGATTCACCTTCGTGAAGCAGCCGTTGGCGGTGGTGCACGGCGGCAGGCCGTTGACCTTGCGATAGACCGCGAGGTCCTTTTCGGCATTGGGCACATCAAAGGCGATGATGACCGCCACGGTTCCGGTCGAGCCGGCCTTGGGGATGTTGTAGGCCTTGGCCAGGTCCTTTCTCAGGTAGCCGGCCGGTGCCCGGCCACCCGTGCCCGGGTTGACGAACCGGCTCATGCAGTGGGCGTAACCCTGTCGCCGGTCGGCGGCACAGGACTGCAGAGGGCGGGCCGTGGTGGCGGAGTGTCGACCGGCGTCGGCGGAGGCGGAGGCCGAGGCCATGGCGGGCAAGAGACCCCCGCCGACGACCGCGGCAGCAGCGGCGGCCACGACGGCCGCCCGGACGGTGAATGAACGCATGATTGTTGGCTCCTTCTTGTCGTCAGCGGGGCAGCAGGAAGGCGCCGCGAATGGTTTCGGTCAGGGTGGATCCCGCCTGGTCGGTGACGGCGATCTTCAGCGACGCGGACCGTCCGGCGGAGGAGGGGACGGTGACGGACGCGGCATACGTCCCGGCACTGCCGGTGACCGGGGCCGCGACCCAGGTGGTGCCGTTGTAGCTGATCCAGGCCTTGACGCTGGTGACGCCCTTGGGGGTGGCCCGGCCGACCTGCTGGACCGTGATGCCGATGCTCTGCTTGCCCTTGCTGAGGCGGTTGGTCGGGTCGACCTTGGCCGAATAGGTGGCCGAGAGGAAGGGCACGACCTTGCAGGCATCGCCCAAGTCGCAATTCTCGCTCGCCGGGGCCGGGAAGGCCGCCGCGAGCGGTGTCGCGAACTGGGTGGTGAGCGAGGTGGCCAGGGCGAAGATGCCGCCATCGCGCACGCCCGTCTGGGTGCCGCTGACGACCTTGGTGCCGAGGGGCAACTCGGCCGGGTTGTAGCTATAGCCATTGCCGCTGGCGATGACCTTGGTGTCGGCCTTGAGGACGTAGGAGCCGCGCATCTCCATCCCGACCGGGTCGAGATTGCCGATGTGCATCGGGTCGTTGTCGGACATGGGCACGGTGATGACGTTGAGGATGGCGCCCGCGACGCAGGCGCCGCACGGGAGATCCTGCGAGGAGAGGTCGGGACGCAGGAAGCGCAGGTGCAGCGGCGCCTTGCCCCAGCTCTCATTGAGCGTTCCGCCGGCCTTGGCGGGCTTCGGGAAACTGCGGAACCAGCCGGCGGGAGCGAAGGTCTCCAGGTCCAGCGACTGGATGAACTCCCCCTCCTGGTAAGTGCCCGGGACGGCGCTCACCCGGCGTTCGAGCAGCGGGCCAGGCGCCGGCATACTCGCGCCGACGCCGCCGGACGCATCTGTCAGCGTCACCCTGAAGAGCGACGTGGAGAGGTCGCTCGGGCCATAGAACGAGGAGTTGATCGCCATGGTGTTGGCATTGGTGAAGGAGAACTTCACGCGAGAGCCGATGCGACCGCTGGCCTTGCCGTAGAGGTCGTAGCGCTTGGCCACCCCTTCGCTGGTCTGCCAGTTGTCGTAGCGGATGATGCTCTGCTCCCCATGCAGCGGGCCCACGGTCGGCGCGGCCAAGATCGGGGTGTCGCCCGCGGCGAAGAGGAGCGATCTGACGTTGTTGGTGATCGAGTCGGACGAGATCGTCCGGTCCAGCGCGGTCATGGCAAAGGCCGCCTCACCCCAGGGGTTCGAGCTAACGACCGGGGAGGTGGCGGTGCGCAGGTCGACGGTGGCGCTGCGCGGGCCGGAGACGATGAACTCCGGGCCGGGAACCAGATAGCCGGTTTCGACGCCCTTGCGGGTCGCGAAGCCGGAGTCGATCAGTTGATAAGTCCCCTCCGCGACACTGACCTTCCCTACGCCCTTGTAGTTGGTGAAGACGGCGCTCAGCCCCTTGCCGGGGTCGGTCGTGTTGACCACGAAGATCAGGTGCCGCCCCGCTGGCTTGCCGTCGAAGCCCACCGCGCGGACCTCGAGGGTGTGCATCGGCCAGCGGGAGTCGGTGCGCGGTGCGGCCTTGCCCGTCGGGACGATGGACCGCACGCCGGCGAAGAGCGACTCGGCGTCCGTGGTCGCCAGTGCCGCCCCGAGGGCGCGGCTGCTCGCGGTGGTGACATAGCCGTATGCCGTGCGCCCGCTCCGGCTCGCCACCTCCACCCCGGGGACGGCCGTGGGAGCCGAGTCCGCGGCATACGTGATGGTGACGGCGGTGCGCCCGCCCGGGCGGGCGGCGGTGACGTCGAAGAGCGCGAGATCCCAGGTCGAGCCGACCACGGCGGTGAGGCTCTTGGGGATGACATACATCGCGGAGCCGGCACGCACTGCCTGAATCTTCTCGCGAGGGGCGCCGAGGAAGGTCAACGTCGGTGCCCCCGTGGCCGTCGAGCCGACCTGAACGCGGTCGCCGTTGAGCAGCACCGCGATCCGGCTGGCCGGCGTCAGCGACGTCTTGAGCGCGCGGCTGGCCGCGGACGGGCGGCCCTGGTCGGTGCCCGGCGGGGTGGCGCCGGCGGCCGCGGCCAGCAGCCCCGCGGCGGTCACGACCCCCATCCCTGAAACAAGCCCTGTGCGGATCCTCATTCCAACTCCTTTGTCGAGCCGCGCTGTCGGTCCGGCAGCGCAGGGGAGTGGCCCCCGCGGTGATCCAAGCACAGCTATACCGAGTATGTCGAGCCTTAGTTGTCGAGTTTTGTGGCTGCTTCCATGGCCGTCCGAATGGTGGTCAGGCGGTCGGCGGCGCGGCGTCGCGTGGGGCCGAGGTCGACGGCATCGGCGACCGGCTCGATGACCTCCAAATAGATCTTGAGCTTGGGCTCGGTGCCGGATGGGCGAACGATGATGCGCGAGGCATCGTCGAGGTAATAGCGCAGGCCCTCGGTCGGCGGCAGGCCCCCGTCGCCGCGGGCGAGGTCGTCGGTGCGGGCGACGCTGCTGCCCCCGACTTGGGTCAATGGGGTGCCGCGCAGCTTGGCCATGATCTCGCCGATGAGGGAGAGGTCGCTGACGCGGATGGAGAAGGAGTCCGTGGCGTAGACCCCGTGCTGAATAGCGAGTTCGTCCAGGACAGCCTGCAGATCGGAGCCGGCGGCTTTGCGGGTCGCGGCGAGTTCGGTCAACATCAGGGCGGCGGAAACGCCGTCCTTGTCGCGGACGTGATCGGAGTCGACGCAGTAGCCGAGGGCCTCCTCGTAGCCGAACGCGAGGTTCGGGACGCGGCCGATCCACTTGAAGCCGGTGAGCGTCTCCTCGTGGGGGACGCCGGCGGCCGTCGCCATGGCCCCGAGCAGGCGCGAGCTGACGATCGAGTTGGCAAACGGACGTCCGGGGGCGACGCCCTTGGTCAGGACGTGAGCCCCGAGGAGGGCGCCCACCTCGTCCCCGCGCAGCATCCGCCAGCCGCCGGGGCCGGCGATGGCGGCGGCGCAGCGGTCGGTGTCGGGGTCGTTGGCGATGACGAGGTCGGGGCCGGTCTGCTCGGCGAGGTCGAGGGCCAAGTCCATCGCCCCCGGTTCCTCGGGATTGGGGAAGCTCACGGTGGGGAAGAGCGGATCCGGTTCGGCTTGTGCCGCAACAGAAATTGGCTCGGCGAAGCCAGCGGCTGCGAAAGCCTTGCGGATCGTCTCGGTGCCGACGCCGTGCATGGCGGTGTGCACGATGACGACATCGCGAGGGGCGTCCGCAGAGACGACGGTGGCGGCGTCGGCGACGTAGGCGTCGAGGACGTCGTCGTTGAGGGTCTCCCAGCCGTCGTTGACTCGGGGCACGTCGGCGACCGCCGTGACCTTGGCGATCTCGGCGGCGATCAGGCCGTCGATTGGCGGGACGATCTGGGAGCCGTCGCCGACATAGACCTTGTAGCCGTTGTCTTGCGGCGGGTTGTGGCTGGCGGTGACCATGACACCGGCGTCCGCGCCGAGGAATCGGATCGCATAGGCGAGGACGGGCGTCGGCAGCGGTCGGGGGAGGATCGCGGCCGTGCCGCCGGCGCCGACGACGACGGCCGCGGTGTCGCGGGCGAAGACATCGGAGTTGAAGCGAGCGTCGAACCCGATCACGACGAAGGGGTCCGGTTTCTGGGTTTTTAGGTATGCCGTGAGGCCCGCCGCCGCCCGGATCACGACCGCGCGGTTCATCCGATTGGGCCCGGCGCCGAGCGCACCCCGCAGCCCCGCCGTCCCGAACTCCAGCATCCCCGCGAACCGGTCGGCCAGGTCGGCGAGGGCATCCTGGTCGCCGGCCTCCGCGGCGCTGATGACCTCGGGCAACTCGGCCGCGGTTGTCGGGTCCGGGTCATCGCTGGACCACAGGCGAGCGGCGGCGATGAGATCGTCGGGAGCGAGCGGCATACGGACTCCTTGGGGTGGTTGCGGCAGTTCGGGTGGGGCGTGGGCGGTGCGACGGGAGGCTGATCTTTGGGCGACGATAGCCACTGGCGCCGACGCCCGGGGTTCGCCACGATCGTGGGGTGCACCCGTTCGTCCTGGCCGATCGCACCCGGCGCCTGCCGCCGCCGCTGACTGTTGTGTGGGCGGACCTGGTGGCACCGCGCTCGACCGGGGTGCGGTCGTGGCTGCACTTGTTGCCGGATGAGATTGCGCCGCAGGTGATTTCGATGCGCGAGCCGGGGCTTGGTGAAGCGGGGCTTGGTGAGGCGGCGCTCGGGGATGCGGGAGTGGGGGAGATCGTCTGGACATCGCTGTGGCCGGCCCGGCCGGACTTGGTCGTGCTGATCGAGGTGGCGGCGCGGGGCGCCGAGACGGCGCTCCGGTTCCGGCTCGAATCTCCGGTTGCCGTGGACGACCCGTCAGCCGTGGGCCACTATCGACGCCGCCTCAACGAGGTGTTCTTTCGAGACCTCCGTGCCACGTATGGACAGTGACCCCCACTCCCAGCGGTGCTCCGCCCCGGGCCGTGAGGCTTTCGTGCGCGGGTGAGGCCTTTCCGCCCGCGTGAGGCTTTGTTGGCCCTTGGTGAGGCTTTCTTGACGCGGTGAGGCGCTATAACACCTCACCGCGTCAGGAAAGCCTCACCAACCGACGGGAAAGCCTCACCGGAGCACGAAAGCCTCACGTGTATGCCAGCTTCGCTGGCTAGATCCGGCCGACGATCTCGGCGAGGAGTCGGCCGCAGCGGGCGGCGGCGGCTTGGCCGGCCTCGACAACCTCGGCGTGGGAGAGCGGGGTCGCGGAGATGCCGGCGGCGGGGTTGGTGACCAGGGAGATGCCGAGGATTTCGAGGCCGGCCTGCCGCGCGGCGATGGCTTCGAGGGTGGTGGACATGCCGACCAAGTCGCCGCCGAGGATGCCAGCCATGCGGACTTCGGCCGGGGTCTCGTACTGGGGGCCGCGGAACTGCACATACACCCCTTCGTCCAGCGTTGGGTCAACCTCCTTTGCCAGCGCGCGCAGGCGGGGGGAGTAGAGGTCGGTCAGATCAACAAAGGTGGCGCCCTCAAGCGGTGACGCCGCGGTGAGGTTGAGGTGGTCGCTGATCAGGACTGGCGTGCCCGGCGTCCACTCCGGACGCACGCCGCCACAGCCATTGGTCAACACGATCGTGCGGCAGCCGGCGGCGGCGGCGGTGCGGACCGCGTGGACGACGGCGCGGACCCCACGGCCCTCGTAGAAGTGGGTACGCGTACCGAAGACGAGGGCTCGCCGGCCGGTGTCGCCAATCGCGATGGACCGCATCGTGCCGGAGTGGCCGACGACGGCGGCCTTGGCGAAGCCCGGCACGTCCGTGTTGTCGATCGTCGCCAAGGTCTCGCCGATGAGGTTGGCGGTCTCACCCCAACCCGAGCCCAGGACGAGTGCGACGTGATGACTGGCAGCCCCCGTCCGCTCGGCGATCACCGCCGCGGCATCGGCGGCTACATCGAAGGGATTGGCGCCTTCGGCATCTAGCGGGTTCACGGCAACGGTGTCGGTCACCCGCGTAGGGTAGCCGGGCTCAGCGCACCTTTGGGAGAGGACCTAGACATACACAACGGAAGTGGCCCCGCCTCCCGAACTTGAGCACGCCTCCCGAACTTGAGCACGTCTTACGAACTTGAGCACGTCTTGCAAGACGTGCT
>NZ_HF571038.1:755538-816113 GCF_001046875.1 Nostocoides jenkinsii Ben 74 | reverse complement strand
CTGCCCCGTCGCCGCCTGCCCCGTCGCCGACTGTCCCGTCGCCGCCTGTCCCGTCGCCGCCTGTCCCGTCGCCGAACCGGCATCTGCTGGGGTGTCGGGTCCGGCTGGGGGCACGGTCGCAGGCTGGACTACCCCATTGCTCGCGAGGAAGTCACGCAGGGTCTTGGCGTCGGTGACGAAGTTGAACGGCTGGCTCTCGCCGGTGATTCCGAACGAGTTGATGCCGATGACGTTGCCGACGTCGTTGACCGTCGGGCCACCGGACATCCCGGCGCTCACCGCCGCGTCGATCTCGGTCGACGGCACCCCGTGGGAGCTGTACTGGCGCGAGCTCACCGAGCCACTCTTGTGCGAGGGGCTCTGACGCTGGAAATCGGAGACCGCCCTGACGCTGCCGGGGAAGCCGATCGAAGTGATGCCCTCACCCGTCTCGGGGGTGCCCTCGGCAATCTGGAGGGCCGGGGTTCCGGTCAGGTCCGCCACGCGCAGCAGGGCGTTGTCCCCGTCCTCGAACGCCTGCGCGGCAACGAGTTGAGCAGTGAGGTAGGTGCCTCCGGCGAACGGCCCGCCCGAGACGGACGTGGTCTGCCCGACGGTGACTTTCGGCGCCTCGATCTCGACGTCCCAGTCGGTCTTGCTGGCCTTGATGTCGTAGTCGTTCTCCTTGATGACGGCGGCGACGAGGTCGAGCTCGAGCTCCTTGTCCTGCGTGACGCAGTGGCCGGCGGTGGCGATGTCGCCGGTCGTGCTGACGAACCAGCCGGTGCAGAAGGACTGGACGGAAGCGTGCTTGTCCTCGGTGGTGCCATCCGTGAACGGGACCGTGACGGTGCCGTCCCAGGTGACGGCGACCCACACGATGGACTTGTCGAGGTCGGCCGGGCGGTATTGCAGCGTGTCGGCGTTGGCGGTGCCCCCGCCCAGGCCGAGAGCAAGCAGCGCGGCGGTGGCGGTGGTGGCGAACAAGCGGTTCATGATCTTTCCTCTCCTTGGCCCCGGTGTTGGGGTGATGAGGAAAGATTCCGGCGTGCTACTTAAGGCCCACTTAGCGGCGGCTTAAGGCCGTCAACGCGCAACCCAGCGGCTGAACGCGCGAGTGCGCACCACCATCAGGAAGTCACCGTCAGCGAGCTTCTTGGACGAGCCCGCGAACCCACGTCGATCGACGCACGAGGGTCCGGCCGGCGGGGCTCCGGCAGCCGTGCACGTGGGCACTTTGGCATAGGTCGCGGTGCCTTCTCCCCGCCGCCAAATCTCTGTCGTCGCAATGGTTTTGCCGGCTACCAGAGACTTGTCGAAGCGCAATTTCAGGATCGCCGGCGCGGTGGCAGTCGCCGCGAGACCGCTCTGGCGCACCCATACCGGCCGCCCACGCGCGCCCGAGATGGACGCCTCGTTGACTTCCTGGATCGAGAGGGCGGCGCCGCCGGGATCCCCGGCCGGAACGGTCACCGAGGCGACTTGCGTGTCCGCGACCGTGGCCACCGGTGCGCAGCCATAGCTCGCGGTCGTGCAGGCGCCCTTGGCGTATGTGCGGCCGGCGGCCACCTGGACCTTGGTCACCAGCCCGTCCGGCATCGACAGCGTCCCGCTGTCGACCTGCACCGCCCCGGCGCCGACCTGCGAGTAGGTCCCGATGACGACGCTGGTGCCCGTGCCGGCGGTCTTGCGGATCAGCCCGCCGTTGACGATCGCCGACAGGGTCGTTTGGCCGTAGTCGGTGCGCCCCTCGTACCACCCGCCGTCATTGGCGATCAACAGTTGCCCGACGCCCGTCGACGCCTTGGGGATCAGCGACAGAGACGTGCCGCGGTCCGCCGCGACATAACCCGCGGTCCCGCTCAGGAGCAGGGTCCCACTGACCTCCAACCGGTACTGGTCCATGAGGTTGACCCCGACCGAATTTCCGTTCACATCGAGCACTCCGGTGTCGAGGACACGCATCGTGCCGGGCACTCCGCTCACGGGACCCGAGCAGGCGTTCGTCGTCCCCTCCGCGAACATGGCGCAGCGACGGGTCACCATCGTGCTGGCTCCGGTGAGCGTCGAGGTCCACGTGAGCAGGCCGCCCACCTCGAAGCGGCCGCTCCCGCCGATGGTCCCGGAGTTGTGGATCGTTGACCCCGCTCGGAAGGTCGACGGCCGGGTCGACTGGTCCCCGAGGCCGAACAGGATCGAGCCGGTCGCGAGATTGAGCGTCGTCCCCTCGGCGACGTCGACGGCCTGAACCCAGGCCCAGTCCGTCATCGTCACCGGCCCGTGCGCGTCAATGCAGACGTATGCGGTGTTCTGGTCCGAGACGCTGATCCCCGGCGCGTGGCCCCCGGACCAGTTGGCCGCGTCCTCCCAGGTGGTCCCATCTCCCCCACCGGTCCACGCGTTGACCGTCATGCCCGTGAGCCCGCAGTAGCCGGCTCGGTTGGCCCCGGCCACCCCCGCTCCGGCCATCCCCGCCATCCCGGTCGCCCCCGCCTGGCCCCCCGCTCCGAGAAGGACCGTCGCGGCCGCCGCCAATGTGAGTACCCGTCGGACCGCTCTGCGCACCGTGTCCACCTTGACCTCCCAGTTCCCGGCTGATCCGGAGCCTAGAGTCCACTCCTGCGCGAGGGAAGGGGCAATAGGGTTCGGCGCATGAGGGTGACGCTGCTGGGTCCGGTCACGGCGACCGCCGCGGCCGGCCCGCTCGCCCTCGGCGGACCCCCGCCAGCGGGCAGTCCTGGCCATGCTCGCCTTGGCTGCGCCCCGCCTCGTCACGGTCGACGCGCTCATCGAGGGCATCTGGGGTGGCGCCGAACCGGCCAATCCGGGCGCAACCTTGCAGGTCTTCGTCCACAACCTGCGCAAGGCCCTCAGGGGTGGCGGGGGTGACGGACTCCTGCGCTACCAGGCACCCGGCTACGTATTGGACGCCTCGGTGGAGGTGGACGTTCGTGACTTCCGGGCGGCACAGCACGCCGCTCGGGACGCCCGGCATCGCGGCGACGATGCGGGCGCGCTCGCGGCATACGACAACGCCTTGAGCCTGTGGACGGGGCCGGCGCTCGCGGACGTGCGCGACCTGCCCTTCGCCACGCTGGAGGCCGCCCACCTGGAACAGGAACGGCTGCTGACCGTGGAGGAGCGCATCGATGTCGCGCTCGCGCTCGGCCGCCATGCGCAGGAGGTGGCCGAGCTGGGTGAGTTGGTCCGCACGCACCCGACCCGCGAACGCCTCTGCGGCCAACTGATGACGGCCCTGTATCGGTGTGACCGGCAGGCCGACGCGCTGCAGGCGTACGCGCAGGCGCGGGAGCGGTTGGCCGAGGAACTCGGCATCGATCCTGGGGAGGCATTGAGGCAACTGGAGCTCGGCATCCTGCGGCAGGACCCCGCGCTCGCCGCCCCGGCGATCGCCGCCACGCCAGCGCCGGCGATGACGGGCCTGACGACCCCGCCTCCCGAGGAGAGCGCACGGGCGCGTCCGGCGCCACCCACCGCGCCGCGGGCGCGGGGCCGGATTCCCCGGCCGCCGACGCGCACCATCGGACGCGAAGCTCTGGTCGAGCACGTCGTTGCCGTGCTGAGCCGGCCCGACGTCTCCGTCGCCAGCCTGATCGGCCTGGGTGGGACGGGCAAGTCCCGCATCGCCATGGTCGCGGCCGAGTCGGCCCGCGCCCGAGCGCTTTTCGATGCGGTGTACTTCGTCGAGGTCACCGAGGCGACCGAGGCGAATCAACTCTTCCGCGAGATCGCCCTGCTCTTCGGCGCCGACGACGGGCCCGACGCCCTGGCCTCCCTCGGCAACGCCACCGGCATCACCTCGGGTCTGCTCGTCCTGGACAATCTCGAGTCCTTACCTGCCGGGGCCGACTTCGTCGTCGCGCTGACCACCGCGGCGCCCTACCTCACCGTCCTCGTCACCAGCAGACTTGGCCTCCGACTCAACCGTGAGCACGAAATTCCCGTTCCACCCCTCGATGTGCCGGAGCCGGCCGCAGAGCCGTCGGCCCCGCGATCCACACCGCGGCCGCCGAATTGTTCGTCGAAAGGGTCCAGGCGAGCGCCCCGACCCTCACTCTGGCGGGCCACGAGGAGCAGGTATGCCGCGTGGTCCGCCTCCTCGACGGCGTCCCCCTCGCGCTGGAGTTGGCAGCCGCCCGCGTGCGTCTGCTCGGACTCACCGGAGTCGAGGACGGATTGCGGGCGGGCCTGGACATCTTGTCCTCGACCGCGCCGGACCTCCCGGCGCGCCAGCGCACCATCTCCGGGACGATCGAGTGGAGCTACTCCCGACTCTCCGACGACGCCCGTCGGCTCTGTCACCGGGTAGCGCTCTTCGAGCGTGGGTTCACCATCGAGGCGGTGGAGGCGATCGCCTCGGACCTGCCGAATGTCCTCGAACTCCTGGGTGAGTTGCTCGATGCGCGGCTCATCCGCTCGGTCGCCGCGAGGGTCGGGATCCGATTCGTCGCGCTGGGAACTGTGCGCACCTTCGCGGCCGCCCGACTTGCGGGCGAGCCGCACCTCGCCGAACACCGCCGCCACCTCGCCCGTCACCTGTTGGCCCAGACCCGCACCCTCGCCGACTGTGGACCGACCGCGGCCGTCGACATCGCCCGGTTCGATGAGAACGCCGCCGACATCGAAGCGGCCATCCGGGCGGCCCGTGAGCGCGGCGAGGTCTCGCTGGCCACCGACCTGGTCGTCGCATCCACGCCCTGGTGGCTGGCCTCCGGGCGGGCTCGCGAGGGCCGAGACCTCAGCCATGACGTCCGCACCCTCGTCGGCGACGGTGGACCGGTCGAGCTGGCCCTGCGGCTGGCGAGCGCGCAGCTGGCCTATCACCTGACCGACTGGCCCAGCGCCATCAGCCATGCGACCGCGGCCCGGGACCTCGCCATCGCCACCGGGGACCGTGCCGCCGAGGCGACCGCCGCGTGCTACCTGGGCGCGGCCCTGGTGGTCACCGGCTCGCCCGAACGCGGTCAGGAACTCGCGCGCGCGGCATACGACCTGGCCAGTGACCTGGCGCTCTATCCGATCACGGCGGTCGCGCTCAGCGCGCAGGCGATCGCGTGCGCGATCAGGGGGGACTTCGACGGCGAACGCCGCCATTACGAGCGCCGGTTGGCGGTCGTGCGTGCCCGCCAGGACAACGCCCGGACCGCCGACACCCTGAACACCCTGGCCGAGATCGCCCTGGACGCCGACGACCCCACCGGCGCATACGACCTGGCCGGCGCCGCGCGTGACCTGGCGGGAGTCGCCTTCCCGCCCGAGGCACGGGACGCGACGATCACCCTGGCTCGGGCCGCGCTCCTCCTCGGTCGTCCGGCCGAGGCCGCCGACCTCTTGCAGACCGGCCTGACGCAGGCCGAGCGGTCGGGCCAGTCCCTCGCCCTGGCCCAATGCATCCGCGTGGGCGCCGGGCTGGCCACCATCTCCGGGCAGGCCGCAGTCGCCGTCCGTCTGTTTGCCGCGGCCCAGGAGGTCAGCGCCTCCCCGAACGGCACCACCATCCCGGTCGAGAGCGACTTCGCCACCCAACTCGCCCACGCCCGGGACGAGCTAGGGCAGACGGCGGCTCGCCAGGCGTGGCTCCTCGGGGAGATCGCCGGGCTGCCCGAGACCAAGCGCTCGGTGATGGCCGTGATCGCCTCCCATCGCGACACGCTGTCGACCCGCTGAGCTGCTGGCGTGCCCGCGCGCGGCCCCGGGCCACGCCTACCGCTGCGAGGCGTCCTGGACCTCGCCCACCAACTGCTCCAGCACGTCTTCGAGGAAGACGACTCCCCGCACGACCCCTTCGGCGTCGACCACCCGGGCCACATGCGATCCGGTGCGCTGCATGGTGGTCAGGACGTCCTCCACCTCGTCGGTTCGGGCGACGGTCGCGAGCCGCCGGATCCGCTTGGCCGGGACGGGCTCACTGCGCTGGGCCTCATCGGCATACAAGATGTCCTTGAGGTGGAGATAGCCGATCAGCTCCCCCGACGCGTTGGTGACGGGGTAGCGCGAGAACCCGTGCCGGGCCACCAGCCGCTCGATCTGCTCCGGCGTCGCGTCCTGACCCACCGTCACCAGATTGCGCAGCGCGATGCCGACCTCGCCGGCGCTCTTGTCGCTGAACTCCAGGGCCGCTCCGACGAGGCCGTATTGCTCCTCCTCCACCAGGCCCTCCCGGTGGGACTCGGCGACGATGTGCGAGACCTCTTCGGCGGTGAAGGCGCTCGACACCTCGTCCTTAGGCTCGATCCCGAGACGACGCACGACGAACTTCGCGGCCCCCTCCATGATCGAGATAAACGGCCGCAGCACCCGCGTCAGCCAATACAGCGGCGGGACCAGCACCAGCGCCGCGCGCTCGGGCGCGGAGATCGAGAGGTTCTTGGGGATCATCTCGCCGACCACGACGTGCAGATAGACCACGATCAGCAGCGCCAGCGCCAACGCCAAAGCGCTGGTGACCCGCTCGTCGAAGCCGAAGCGTTCCATCGGCCCCTCCAACACGTGGTGCAGCGCTGCCTCCGAGACCGCACCGAGCAGGACCGAGCACAAGGTGATGCCAAGTTGGGCGCAGGCCAACACCGACCCCATGTGCTCGCTCGCCTGCAAACACGTCGCCGCGCGTCGGCTGCCGCCGGCCGCCAGCGGCTCCAACTGGCTGCGTCGCGCCGCCATCGCGGCGAACTCCGCGCCGACGAAGAACGCATTGAGCAGCAACAACAGCACGGTGATCCAAAGGCTGAGGTTCATTCGCCGCCCTCGCCCGCTTTGTCGGCGGCCGGCTCGATGGCCGTCAGCCGCAGCCGGTCGACCCGGCGGCCCTCCATGTCAGCCACGCTCAGCCGCCACCCCGGGATCTCATCGATCTCGTCCCCGACCTGGGGCACCCGGCCGAGGACCGCCATGACATACCCACCCACGGTCTCGTATGCCGGGCCGTCCGGCAGCGGGGCCCCGATCCGCGTGCGCACCTCATCCGGGCGCCACAGACCCGGGATCGTCCACGACCCGTCGAACAGTCGGCGACCCGTTGTCTGGCCACGGTCGTGCTCGTCGCCGACATCCCCGACGATCTCCTCAACGACGTCCTCCAGCGTGACCACCCCGGAGGTGCCGCCGTATTCATCGACGACGACCGCGAACTGAAGACCCGACGCACGCAAGTTGGCCAGCAGCGGGTCGAGCCGAACGGTTTCGGGCACGATCACCGGGTCGACCATCAGCGCCGAGGCCGGCACCGCCGCGCGCCGCTCGTAGGGCACAGAGATCGCCGCCTTCACGTGCACGATTCCGTCGATGTCGTCCCAGTCGGTGCCCAGCACCGGGAACCGCGAGTGCCCCGTCGAGCGCGCCAAGGCCACGATCTCGGTGGCGGTGGTGGTGCGCTCCACACTCACGGCGCGCGAGCGCGGGGTCATGACATCGGCGGCGCTCTGCGCCCCAAACCCCAGTGAGGCGGTCACCAACCGCGCCGTGCCTGCGTCCAGCGTCCCGGCAGCCACCGACGTGCGGACCAGCGACGCGAGCTCCTGCGGAGTTCGCGCGGCCGAGAGTTCCTCCTGCGGCTCGATCCCGATGGCGCGCAGGATCGCGTTCGCCGAACCATTGAGTATGGCGATCAGCGGCTTGGCGACGATCGCGAACACCCGCACGGGGCCGGCAACGATCTTGGCCACCCGCAGCGGCGCGCTGATTCCGAGGAACTGCGGGACGAGTTCTCCGACGATCATCGAGAAGAGCGTCGCGATCACGAGCGCCACCAAGGACGCTGTGGTGCTCGCGGCTCCCTCCGCGAGCCCCGCCGAGAGGAGCGGCCCCTCGATCAGCGCCCCGAGGCTGGGCTCGGCGATGAATCCGAGGATCAGCGTGGTCAAGGTGATGCCGACCTGGGCGGAGGAGAGCTGCGTCGACAGACCGCGCAACGACGCCAACACCGTGCCGGCGCGCACATCCCCTTGGTCGACAGCGCGCTGGACCGACGGGCGGTCAAGGGCAACGAGGGAGAACTCGGCGGCGACGAAGACGGCGGTCCCCAAGGTGAGCACGACGGCGAGGACAACCAGGAGCCACTCGGTCATAGTGGCGTGAGTCTACGGGCGCGGCCTGATCTAATGGCAGAAGCCCACGAAGCCATTGGAGAGGAAGCGGATGACCACCGCCCCGCCGGCACCACCATCACAGATCGAGTTCCACAACCTATCCAAACGGTTCGGCGACTTCACCGCCGTTCGCGACCTCACCTTCACCGTCGAGCCCGGTCGGGTCACCGGCTTCCTCGGGCCGAATGGCGCGGGCAAGACCACGACTTTGCGTATGCTACTCGGCTTGATCCGCCCGTCCGAGGGCACCGCGACGATCGGCGGACGGCAGTATGGTGCCATCGCCAACCCGCTGCGGGTCGTCGGCTCGGCCCTGGAGGCCACCAACTTTCACCCGGGCCGCTCCGGCCGCGACCACCTGCGCGTCCTGGCCGCCGCCGCGGAGATCCCGGATAAGCGGGTCGATGAGATGCTCGAACTCGTCGCCATCCCGGCCGCCGCGCGCAAGCGCGCCGGCGGCTACTCGATGGGTATGCGGCAGCGCCTCGGCCTCGCCGCGGCCCTCCTGGGCGACCCCCAGGTCTTGGTCCTGGACGAGCCCGCCAACGGCTTGGACCCCGAGGGCATCCGGTGGTTGCGCGGATTCCTGCGCGGCCTCGCGGCGGACGGCCGCACCATACTCGTCTCGAGTCACATGCTCAGCGAGGTCGAGCAGACCGTGGACGACGTGGTCATCATCAGCAACGGCCAACTCGTGAAGTCGGGGACGATGGCCGATCTGCATGGTCCGAGTTCGGCGCTCGTGCGCACCTCGGACCCGAGCCGGCTCGCCGGTGCCCTGCGGGTCGCCGATGTGACCTCGCACGCGACCCCCGACGGCGCGCTCCTGGTCGAGACCGACGACCTGCGCTTGGTCGGTGACGTCGCGCTGCGGGCCGGCGTGCCGATCTGGCAGCTGCAAGCACAGGTGAGTGATCTCGAAGACATGTTCTTCCGGTTAACCGAGGGCCAGAACCGCAATCTGGGGGATGCCACAACGGCACCACGCGCAGGCGACGCCATCATGGGGCGCGACGGGGGGAACGAGAAGTGATCGGCGCTATCCGTTCCGAGATTCGCAAGGTCTTCACGACCCGTCTCTGGTGGGGCATGGCCTTGGGTATGTCCGTGCTGGCCGCCCTCATCGCGATGGGCTTCGCCGCCCTGCTCGGCAACGCCGACATGGATGGCGGTGAGGGACAAGGCAATCCGTTTGCGCGGCTCACGGTCGGCACGGCCCAGATGATCTACAACGCCGGCATCATCCAGCAGATGACCATCCTGTTCCCGCTGGCGATGGGCGTGCTGCTGATCACCGGCGAGTACCGCCACAAGACCATCACGGCGACCTTCCTCTCGACCCCGAACCGGTGGGTCGTGATGGTGTCCAAATTGGTCGCCGTCGCGGTGACCGGAGCCGTGTATGCCGTGCTGCACGCCGCCGCGAGCCTCGCCGGCGCGGTGCCCATCATCAAGTTCGTCAAGCACCAGCCGACAATGCTCAACGAGCCCAAGGTGTGGCAGTCGCTTGGCATCGGCATCATCGCCTTCATCATCTGGATGCTCTTGGGCTTCAGCGTCGGGATGCTCATCCGCAACCAGATCGCTGCCGTGCTGCTCGCGGTCGGGGCGACCTTCGTGATCCAAATCGCGCTGTCGATCATCTTCACGGTCAAGGAGTGGTACTCCGCGATGAAGTGGATCCCCGGCCAACTCACCACCAATATGGTCATCACGAGCAATCCCCTCGCTGGTCAGAGCGTCGATCCGAAGAGCGCTGCGCAGTACTTCGACCACTGGTGGCAAGCAGCCATCGTGCTGATCGTCTACGCCGCGGTCCTTTCGGTCACGGGCGCGTTCCTGACCACGCGCCGCGACGTCACCTGATGACACACCCCGACCACCTCGCGACCAGCCGAGGCCGGTGCCTCAAGGGGCGGACCGGCAGGAGGGTCGCGAGGTGAATCGGGGTACCCTTGAAGTTCCCCGTGTATCCGTCGACGACGACGAATGAAAGAGGCATCCGGCAGTGGCTGAGCCCCAGAACCCCGGTGATCAGAACGCGGCCTTCGGGCCCAACGACTGGCTCGTAGACGAGTTGTACGAGAGCTACCTCAAGGACCGCAACTCGGTTGATCGCGCCTGGTGGGAGTTCTTCTCGACCTACCGTCCCGCCGACAACGGGGGAACCCCGTCGTCCAATGGCGCACCACCGGCGCCCGCCCCGGCGAAGGCACCAACCGCGTCAGCCCCGCCGCCCGCCCCGGCCCCGGCGAAGGCACCAACCGCGTCGGTCCCGGCGCCCGCCGCCGCGGCTCCGGCAGCCCCCGCCGCGTCGGCTCCACCGGACCCGGCACCCGCCGCACCCGCACCCGCACCCGCACCAGCACCAGCAACGGCGGCACCCACCTCCCGGGCAGCCGATGCGGCCAAGCATGCCGCCCCCAAGACGGCACCCAAGCCGCGCGAGGCCCTGAACTCCCCGGCCGCCGAGTCCACCCAGGGCCCGGAAATCAGCCCGCTGCGTGGTGCGCCGGCGCGTGTCGTGACCAATATGGAGTCCTCGCTAGAGGTCCCCACCGCCACCAGCGTCCGCAGCCTCCCGGCGAAGCTGCTGATCGACAACCGCGTCGTCATCAACAACCACCTCGCCCGCTCCCGCGGCGGCAAGGTGTCGTTCACGCACCTCATCGGCTTCGCCCTCGTCCGGGCCCTAGCTAAGATGCCGGAGCTCAACTACAGCTTCACCGAGGTCAACGGCAAGCCCGCCGTCAGCATGCCGGCGCATGTCAACCTGGGCATCGCGATCGACCTAGCCAAGAGCGATGGCACCCGGCAGCTGCTCGTTCCCAGCATCAAGGCCGCCGAGACGATGGACTTCGGCCGGTTCTGGGCGGCATACGAAGGCATCATCCGCAAGGCGCGGTCCAACTCCCTGGCGGTGGAGGACTTCCAGGGCACGACCATCAGCCTGACCAATCCGGGCACGATCGGCACGGTTCACTCCGTCCCCCGGCTCATGAAGGGCCAAGGCGCGATCATCGGCGTCGGCGCGCTGGAGTACCCCGCGGAGTGGCAGGGCGCCAGCACGACCATCATCAACAAGAACGGCGTGAGCAAGATCCTCACGCTGACCTCGACCTACGACCACCGGATCATCCAGGGCGCCCAGTCCGGTGACCTTCTGCGCGTCATCCACCAACTGCTGCTCGGCGACGACGGGTTCTATGACGACATCTTCGAGAGCCTGCGCATCCCCTATGAGCCGGTTCGGTGGATGCAGGACATCGACGCCTCGCACGACGACGACATCAACAAGGTCGCCCGCGTCCAGGAGCTGATCCACTCCTACCGCGTCCGGGGCCACCTCATGGCCGACACGGATCCGCTCGAATACCGTCAGCGGCGCCACCCCGATCTCGACGTCGCGAGCCACGACCTCACGCTGTGGGACCTCGACCGGCACTTCGCCACCGGCGGATTCGGCGGCCAGAAGTTCCTGCCGCTGCGTCGCATCCTCGGCATCCTGCGTGACTCCTACTGCCGCGGCATCGGCATTGAATACATGCACATCACCGATCCCGAGCAGCGCGAGTGGATCCAGCGCAAGGTCGAGGTCGGCTATGCCAAGATCTCGCGCGACGAGCAGCTGCGCATCCTGCGCCGCCTGAACGCTGCGGAGGCCTTCGAGACCTTCCTCCAGACGAAGTTCGTCGGGCAGAAGCGATTCTCTCTAGAGGGCGGCGAGTCCGTCATCGCGGTGCTCGACCGCATCCTCTCGCGGGCCGCCAACGACCGCCTTGAGGAAGTCTGCATCGGTATGCCGCACCGCGGCCGCCTCAATGTCCTCGCCAATATCGCCGGCAAGTCCCCCGGACAGATCTTCCGCGAGTTCGAGGGCCGCACCGACCCCCGCTCGGTCCAAGGCTCCGGAGACGTGAAGTACCACCTTGGCACCGAGGGCGTCTTCACCGCCGAGAATGGCGCGACCACGAAGGTCTACCTCGCGGCCAACCCGTCCCACCTGGAGGCCGTCAACCCGGTCCTGGAGGGCATCGCCCGCGCCAAGCAGGACCGGATCAACCTCGGCGGGGAGGACTTCACCGTCCTGCCCATCCTGCTGCACGGTGACGCGGCCTTCGCCGGCCAGGGCCTGGTCGCCGAGACCCTCAACCTCTCGCAACTGCGGGGCTATCGCACCGGCGGCACCGTGCACGTGATTATCAACAACCAGGTCGGTTTCACCACCGCGCCGAGCAGCTCGCGGTCCTCGCTCTACTGCACCGACATGGCCAAGATGATCCAGGCCCCGATCTTCCACGTGAACGGCGACGACCCGGAGGCGTGCGTCCGGGTGGCCGAGCTTGCCTACGAGTTCCGGCAGGCGTTCAACAAGGACGTCGTCATCGACATGGTGTGCTACCGGCGCCGCGGCCACAACGAGGGCGATGACCCGTCGATGACCCAGCCGTTGATGTACAACCTCATCGAGGCCAAGCGCAGCGTCCGCAAGCTCTACACCGAGGCGCTCATCGGTCGTGGCGACATCTCCCAGGACGAGGCCGAGGCGGCCCTGCGCGACTACCAGTCGCAGTTGGAGCGCGTCTTCGCCGACACCAAGGCGGCGCTGTCCCAGGGGGACGCACCCAGCGACCCGGCCGTGCGCGGCACGGACGTCGAGGGGCACTCCGGTCTGGAGCGGCCGACCGCTCAGAACGCCGACGCTCCCCGGCACAGCTCCAGCCAGACGGCCATCAGTGAAGACATGCTGCACCGCATCGGCGACGCCTTCACCGACCCGCCGCCCGGCTTCACCGTGCACCCCAAGCTCGCCCAGGCCATGGAGAAGCGCACCGCTGCGGTGCGCGAGGGCGGCATCGACTGGGGCTTCGGCGAGCTCATCGCGTTCGGGTCGCTGCTGATGGAAGGCACCCCCGTGCGCTTGGCCGGCCAGGACAGCCGACGCGGCACCTTCGTGCAGCGTCACGCGGTCTTGATCGACAAGGAGACGGCGGGCGAGTGGACGCCGCTGCGCTACCTCAGCGACGACCAGGCCAAGCTGTGGGTCTACGACTCGCTGCTGTCGGAGTATGCCGCGATGGGCTTCGAGTACGGCTACTCGGTCGAGCGCCCGGACGCCCTCGTTCTCTGGGAGGCCCAGTTCGGTGACTTCGCCAATGGTGCGCAAACCATCATCGATGAGTTCATCTCCTCCTCGGAGCAGAAGTGGGGGCAGCGCTCCTCCGTGGTTCTGCTCCTGCCGCACGGCTACGAAGGCCAGGGCCCGGACCACTCCAGTGCCCGGATCGAGCGCTTCCTGCAGTTGTGCGCCGAGGACAATATGACGGTCGCCTACCCCTCGACGCCGGCCAGCCACTTCCACCTGCTGCGGCGTCAGGCGTATGCCCGTCCCCGTCGCCCGCTGATCGTGTTCACGCCGAAGTCGATGCTGCGCCTGAAGGCCGCCTCGTCGATGCCGACCGACTTCACGACCGGATCGTTCGAGCCGGTGCTGGGCGACCGGATCACTCTCGACGCCAACGCCGTGGATCGCGTTCTGCTGGCCAGCGGCAAGGTCGTCTATGAGTTGGAGGCCGAGCGGGAGAAGCGCGGCGACCAGCGCACCGTGATTCTTCGCCTTGAGCAGCTGTACCCACTCGCGGGAGACGCCATCGCTCGCCACCTGGCGCACTACCCCAACGCCGAACTCGTGCACGTGCAGGACGAGCCCAAGAACCAGGGTGCCTACCCGTTCCTGGCGCTCAACCTGCCGGAGCTGCTCGCGGCGCACGGCTACACCAAGCCCCTGCGATCCGTCAGCCGCCCCGCCTCCGCGTCCCCGGCCTCGGGCTCGTCCAAGAAGCACGCGGCCGAGCAGGCCACCCTCCTGGCTGCGGCCTTCGATCGCTGATGTACTTCACCGATCGCGGCATTGAGGAACTGGAGGAGCGCCGAGGCGAGGAAGAGGTCAGCCTCGGCTGGATCGCCGACCAGTTGCGGTCCTTCGTGGACGAGCACCCGGAGTTCGAGGTGCCGATCGAGCGCCTGGCCGCCTGGCTCGCGCGCCTCGACGACCCGCTCGATGAGGATTTGCTCGACGACTCATCGTCGATCAAGGACCGCAGGAACGACCCGT
Organism: Nostocoides jenkinsii Ben 74; assembly: GCF_001046875.1. Taxonomy (GTDB): domain Bacteria; phylum Actinomycetota; class Actinomycetes; order Actinomycetales; family Dermatophilaceae; genus Nostocoides_A; species Nostocoides_A jenkinsii. The sequence continues at coordinate 801,914 of NZ_HF571038.1, read as the reverse complement.
TGAACGCCGGTTGACGACCCGTCAGCCGGCGTTCAGCACGTCCACATCACCGGGCGTCAGGGTCGCGGCCAACTGCCGATCGTTGCCGCCGCGCCCGACATTGTCCGTATGGAGCGCGCCCTCCCCTTGGGACCGCGGGAAGCTCAGCGCAAAGCCGCGGCAGGGCACCCGGCGCGTCACGACGCCGGCGCGGAGTGCCTGGACGTTGATCCAGATGTCGTCCGCGCGCGGACAGGTCTCGGTGAAGGAGTCCCCCGCTTCGTGCATCTGCCAGTGAGGCGTTGCGGGAACACCACGCCCGCGCCACCGGTGAGGAACACCCGAGGGCCGCTCTCGCCGACGTCGGCGCTGGGCCACTCGGCATACGGTGTGAGTTCTCCTGCGACGTCGAGGAGCACCCGCTTCGCGCGATAGCCGACGAACTCCCCCGGGTGCGCCCGACGGGCGGCAATGAGCGCGGCCAGCCACCCCTGCGGATACATGATGTCGTCGGCGGTGACGAGATCGAGGCCGTCCGCGGCATACGCCTCGATGTAGGCGGCGACGGTGATGGAGCCTTCCGGCTTCAGACCGGACAGCCGGTAGGCCTCATCGACGACGGGTGGAGACTGGGCGAGCGTTTGGTATTGCGTGGCCTTCGCACGGGTGAAGGCCATCTGCGCCTGACCCTCGCCGACATTGGAACTGGAGCCGGCAAACACAATCGCGCTGACTGCGCGGTGTATTCGCGGGGCTGAACGAATGACCAGAGCGACGCCAGGATGACGCCGGCGCTCGCCAGCGTGAGCATGCCGCGTCAGTGTTGGATGAGGGCACGCCCGACGACCCTGAAGTCGACGAGCGCAGACTGCCCTGGTTCATTTGCCACGCGCGAAACCCGATCCCATCTATCGCGAGCCACATTCGGCAAGTCCGGACGGGCCTCGCCAACCAGCAAATCTACGTGGGCTTCAGAGCTATTCCGACCGCGCCGCGTCGATCACCACGTCGAGCAGGGGCAGCATCGTCGCGCGCATGCCTTCGTATGCCGCGCGCCCCCGCCGGTAGGGGTCCTCGATGTCCGCGTCATCCGCGCCACCGCGATAGCGGGCCACCTGGGCGATCGCGGCTCGCCACGCGTCGGGATCCGCGCCGGGACGCAACCCGCGGCCAGCGAGGACGTTGGCGAACTCCCGGATGGTGAACGTCCGCTTGAAGGCGGCCGGCACCTCGACGAGGACCCGGCTCCGGTGCTCAGTCGTCGCCGTCAGGATCAGGTCGGCGGCACGGATCTGCGCGATCTCCAACGGCCCGGAGGCGTGCCCCGTGAGACGGTCACCGACCTCGGGGGCGATCTCGATGAGGTCCTGCGGGACCGTCAACCCCTCGAACCACCCTGTGCCCCCGCTGGCAACTTGGAAGGCGTCGGGCGCCTCCTGCTGCAGGTGATGGGCGAGGTAGTGGTGCGCCAACGCCGACCGGCAGATGTTGCCAGTGCACACGACCAAAATCGAGAGGGGTTTCGGTGAGACGTGCGGCTCCGCGAGGGGCTGGCTCATCGACCCGCTTCCTTGGCAGAGGGGACCAGCACGCCATACCGCGCGAGCACCTCGACGACACGGTCGACGTCGTGACGCAGGACATCCTCGGAGACGTCGAACATTTCCAGGAGGGTGTCGACGATCTCTTCCAGGCTGCGGCCAGAGGAGAGTTCCAGGATCATCGCGGCGCTGTCATCCAAGGCTAGAGGCTGATCCGCGGTGGGAGCCAGGATGGTCAGGCGGCCATCGACCCTCGTCGACAGCAAACCCGGGGCGGGACACCACGAGACGGAGCTGCGGGTGCTCGTCATGGTTGTCCCTCCTTCTCCAGTTCTTGACGCAAGACCGGTCCCAGCGCCGCGGCGAAGGCCGCCGTCACGTGCGTAGTGTCCGTAAGGGTCAGATAGTGCCCCACGGTCAGGGGGCAGGTCGACCCGGCGCACATCCACGTCCTCACGTCGATCATTGCCACACCCACCGCTTGGGCCGCAGCGTGCTCGGCTTTCACCTTGCGCTCGTACACCCTATCTATCTCCGTGGTGCATCCGCGCGCCTGGGTGATTCGATTCAGACACAGTCGAGGGTCGCGGATAGTCGGGGGGCTGCCGAGGACGATCGGAGCGGACCCGGCCTCCTTCAGCCTGGTCAACGTCGTGATCGTCCCGTCCCTCCAGGCGTCGTCGAGGTTGGGTGCGTCCAATTGCAGCGGGAACTCCCCGACGGCGCTCGACACCAGGACCACGTCGGGATCGGGAGTTCCTCAGAGAACGGCGTTCTCCAGGCTCGGGAGTCAGGCTCGACGGGTCAGACTCGGGGTACAAAGAAGGGCCGGAACGGCAACCGGCAGCCCAATTCTAGGCCAGCGCGGCGACAGCCTTGGCAACGGCGGGCGCCACTCGCGGATCGAACACCGACGGGATGATCTCCTGCGGGGTCGGCGCCTCCACCAGCGTGGCGATGGTCTGGGCGGCGGCGAGCTTCATCTCCTCGGAGATCCGCTTGGCACCGGAGTCCAAGGCGCCGCGGAAGATGCCCGGGAAGGCCAGCACGTTGTTGATCTGGTTGGGGTGATCCGAGCGCCCAGTGGCGACGATCGCCGCATAGCGCCCGGCGAGCGTCGGCTCGACCTCCGGCGTCGGGTTGGCCAGGGCAAAGATCACGCTGTGCTCAGACATGCGGGCGATGGCGTCCTCCCCGATCGAGCCGCCGCTCACGCCGATCAACACGTCGGCACCGTCCAGCGCATCGGTCACCGAGCCGGACACCCCACGGGGATTGGTGGTGGCCGCCAACTCTTTCTTGTGCCCGGCCAGGTCTCGGCGGTCGGGGCCGAGCACGCCCCGGGAGTCACACACGATCAGATCGCGCGCACCCGCGAGTGCGAGCAGTTTGCAGACGGCGACCCCGGCCGCACCGGCGCCGCTGATCACGATCCGCAGATCCGCCAGCGCACGATCGAGCACCCGGGCTGCGTTGATCAGACCGGCCAGGACGACGATCGCCGTGCCGTGCTGATCATCGTGGAACACGGGAATGTCGAGGCGCGCGCGAAGCCGAGCCTCGATCTCGAAGCATCGCGGCGCCGAGATGTCTTCGAGGTTGATGCCGCCGTAGGTGGGGGCGATGCGGGCGATCGCCTCGACGAGTTCGTCGACGCTGCCGCTCTCCATACAGACCGGGACGGCGTCGACGTCGGCGAAGTGCTTGAACAGGATCGCCTTGCCCTCCATGACCGGCAACGCCCCCAACGGCCCGATGTCACCGAGCCCGAGGACGGCCGTGCCGTCGCTAATGACGGCGACGGTGTTGCGGCGCCACGTGTAGCGGAACGACAACTCCGCCTGCTGGGCGATCGCCGAACTCACCGCGGCGACGCCCGGGGTGTAGAGCAAGCTCAGATCGTCGCGGTCGCGCAGCGGCTTCGTCGCGGCGACGGCCAACTTGCCACCCTCGTGGGCCCGGAATACCGGGTCGTCGGTGGTGGGACTGTCGGCCTCCGGGGGCATCGCGCTGCTCCTTCGTCGTCGTCGCACGTAGGGTTTGCCATCGTGTCACATCGCCGCCGAGGCCTGGCCGTGGTCCGCGTCACGGGCGCGTCCATGGAGCCGACCTTGCGCGAGGGAGACCTGCTCCTTATTCGGTATGGCGCGCCGCCCCTCCTCGGGAGCATCGTCGTGGCGCGCTTGCCTCGCGACCGCGACGGGATGCCGCGCCCGGTCAGCGTCAAACGGCTCACCTCGCGAGACCCGGCCGATCCCGGGCGGTGGTGGGTCGAACGTGACAACCCCGCGGTCGGGGCGGACAGTTGGCTTTTCGGTTCGATCGGTGACGACGATGTGCTGGCTCGGGTGGTGTGTCGCATCTGGCCGCGCCCTGGCCGACGGGATGTCGGTCCGCGGCGGTAGGTTTGCTAGAAGAGGTCCCCGGGGATTCCGGCCGACCACTCCATCGAAAGGATCCGACATGTTCCGACGTCTTGCGGTCCGCACCGTCAGCGCGCACTGCGACCTGCCGTGCGGTGTCTATGACCCGGCCCAGGCCCGCATCGAGGCCGAGTCGATCAAGGCGATCTGCACCAAGGTTGCCGACAACGACGACCCCGACTTCCGGGTCCGGGCGGCGATCATCAAGGAGCAGCGCTCCGAGTTGGTCAAGCACCACCTGTGGGTGCTGTGGACGGACTACTTCAAGCCGCCGCACTTTGAGAAGTTCCCCAACCTGCACACCCTGGTCAACGAGGCCACGAAGCTGGCCGGTGCCGGTGGCACCAAAGCGAGCTTCGATGTCGCCAAGGCCGACGAATTGCTGGCCAAGATTGACGAGATCGCCGAGATCTTCGCCGAGACCAAGAAGGCCTGAGAAGGCCGACCCGAAGGCGCCGCCCGGGCTATCCGGGCGGTGCCTTCGTCACTCGGGCGAGCGCGTCGACACACCTCGGGTCGTACTCGTAACCGAGGCCAAGCTGGATGCGCTCCAGCGCGGCGGATCGCGTCGGGCCACCGCGCCCGCCGGTGAGATCGTCATACGCATTCGCCACCTTGAGGATGCGCGCCGCGAGGGGGATTTTCTCCCCGAACTCGCGCATGAGACGAAACTGCTGGGTGCTGGCGGTGATCGCGTCGCAGACCTCGACCTCAAGGCCGGCCTGCGACCCGATCCGGACACTGTCGCCCGCGATCCGCCGCTGACTGTCCGGATCGGCCAGGATGCTAGCCCCGCCCGGGAGCGGGACGGTCAGGGCGACTTGGCCGACGTCGTGCAGCAGGGCCGCCCGCTCAAGGTTGTCGACTTCGCGGTCCGACATGAGCAGCTCGTGGCCCATGGCACTGCACAGATCCGCGACGCGGCGGGCATGCCCCGGACGCGTGTGTCCGGAGTCGTCCGTCAGTCGCGAGAGTGCCGCCACTGTCTCCCGGTAGATCGCTTGGGTCCGCTCCCGGCGGCGCAGGCCCGCCATCGCCAGGGCCAACGGGCCGAGCACGAGGATCAGGGAGGTGGGACCCGCGACAGGCGCCACAAGCGCAACCAGCGGCCCGGCATGCGCCATCGCACTGCCGAGGGCCCCCGAGCGCATCAGGTCCTCACGAACCATCGACACAAGCGAGACCCGGCGCTGCCAGAAGATCAACGTCCAGGTCAGCAGTTCTACGAAGATCCCGGCAGCACACATCGCGATGAGCGCGAGAGCCGCTTGCCAAGCTCGCGCGTCGGTCGCCCACGTCAGCACTGGGCGTCCCTCAATCGTGAGATTGCGCGAGAGCACCACAGTGACCCCGAGACCGACCAGTCGTGCGGAGACCTCGTCGATGCCGGCCGACCAGCCGAGGGCGGCACGGATGCCGAGAGCCAAGAACACAGCCCCCAACACCACCACGATGACCTGCGCCGCCCGCAGCACTGTTGCGTCGGGGCCGATCGGCGTCAGCGCCAGGGCCATCGACCCGGCTACGGCCAAGGGGGCGGTGGTGCGGTAGTCGAGCGAGACGCGCCACAACTCGCCGATGACGATGGCCAGCCACGCGAGAACCACGAAGGTGGTGTCCTCTACGACCAACTCGGCTCCATTGCGCCACCACAACACCCCGGCAACCAGGGCGATTGCCGTGGCCGAGCCCACCACCGCCGGGCGCAGGCCGGCGGTGATGTCATCGGCACTCACGTGCGCCCCCGCCGCAGCAACCGAGTCAGTGCCTCGACGACGCTCGGGTCGTAGGTGGTTCCGCTGCTCGCCACGATGACCTGCCGTGCCGCCTCGTCCGCCTCCCGACCCGCGTCGGGACGGACCTCCAGGTGCGTGAACCGCTCCCGGGCCAGCACGAAATCGTCGGCGACCGCGAGGATCGCCGCCGAGCGCGGCGGGGCGGGGCGCGCGGCATACGGAATCCGCTGCCATTCCAGCGCCGGCCGGGCGGCGGCGAGGAAGGTGACTTGCCCCATCGCGCGGGTCGTGGTGAGGTCCGTGCCCTCGCCGTGGCCGGCGGAGGGGCGATCCACAGTCAGGATGTCGAGGTTGTGCAGCACCCCAGCCGTGCGCAGCATGTCCACTTCGTCGGCGGGCAGGGCGAGCGCGACGGCGAGGCCTTCGCAGAGGGTCGCCACCTCGGACGTATGCCGCGCCGCCGCCCCCGAGCGCACCTCGATCGCCGTCTGGAGTGCGGCCAAGGCGCCCTGCCGGGCGCGCTGCTCCGCGCCATACTGGGAGAGTTGCCAGCGCGTCGCGAGGATCGCGGGCCCGCCGAAGATCAGCGTGCTGGGGCCGAACCCGACCGGGATCCAGAGCACGTAGAGCAGGTAGGCCACGAATCCTTGCCCGAGATAGGGCAGGCCCGTCGATGACAGCAGCCCGAGCGCCTGGCCCCGCAGTGAGGTGCGCTCGGAGATCGCGACGACGGCGCCGACGAGGATGGCATTGAAGAGGCACTGCACGACAACGGCCAGCCCCAGGGCGGCGGCCGTCCACGCTAGCGATCGATCCTCCTGCGGGGCGCGCGCCAGCACCGCGACATAGATCAGACCCGCGACGGCGGCGATGACGGCGCGCATGCCCGCGTTGAAGACCAGTCGGCGAGTCTCGGTCGAGCCGACAGTGGCGAGGGCACCACCGAGGCCGACCAACGGTGCGGCGGCCGGTCCCGCCACCGGAATCGCCAGCATGATGAGTAAGGAGGAGATCGTGGAGAGGCCGACGATGCCGCGGACGCGGTTGAGCACACTCGCGCGACCGCTGGCGGCGGCCAGCGCGATCAGCAGGGCCAGCGCGACCACATCGGTGGGTGGGCCGGCGACGAGCCAGACAACCACCGACAGCAGCACCCCAAGCGTCGCGACGAGGGCGATGAACGCATTGGTGCGAGACCGTGTTGCGTGCTCTCGCGCCGACTCGGGTGTCGAGTGGGTTGCGGACGTCACGGCACGGCGGGGACTAGGCCCCGATGGACGTCCAGTCCCACACCTGGCCGCCGGGGTTGCCGTTCGTGCCGGGGTTCCCGTTTGTGCCGGGGCTGCCGTTTGTGCCGGGGTTGCCGGTCCCACCCCGACTATCTGCCACAACCGACGCCGACCCACCGGAGCTCGAGGACGCATTCGCGCCGGCGACGACCATCCCGCCCAGCACGATGGCGGCAAAGATGGTTGCGAGCGTCCGCTTCATGGTCCGTCCTTCGACAAGCGCGCTCCCAGGCGCGATCTGGTGCGGATTCTCGCACGGTCCACCGTCCAGCCGGAAGCATGCCTGGTCACTGGCACGCGTGTGGGAGACTTGATCATCCACTTTGACTGGTCAGCCTCGCCTGGCCGTCCCCACCGACTCTGGAGCAAAGATGAGCAAGCGTGCACGCAAGCGTCGCGACCGCAAGAAGAAGGGCGCCAACCACGGGCGCAAGCCCAACGCCTGACGACCCATCGCTTGGCGACAGGTTCACGACGAAGCCCCCGGGATTAGCCGGGGGCTTCGTCGTCTCACTAGACAGTTTGTCTGCGGTGGCTCGTCAGTCGGTGTAGCGAATCTCCACCGACGTGATCGACTGCACCACCATCATCCGTAGCCGTGCCGGCGCGGGCTCCGGCGCGCAGGACCGCTTGACCATGGCCTTGACCATCGTGTCGACGTCGTATTGGCGCAGGCACTCCACGCAGTGCGCGAGATGCGCCGCGATCTTGCCCTGGTCGGCGGGCTCCATCTCACCGTCGAGGTACTCGAAGACGCGATGCAGGGCCTCGGAGCAGTCGGCTTCGTTGAGTTGCTCGCTCACGACTCCTCCTCAACCCGGAAGCCGCGATCCGCGGCATACGACGAGAGAAGTTCGCGCAGTTGGCGCCGGCCCCGGTGCAGCCGTGACATCACGGTGCCGATCGGGGTGCCCATGATCTCGGCGATCTCCTTGTAAGCGAAGCCTTCGACATCGGCGAAGTAGACCGCGAGGCGGAACTCCTCGGGCAACTCCTGAAGCGCCCGCTTGACCTCGGAGTCGGGGAGGTGGTCGAGGGCCTCGACCTCGGCACTGCGCAGGCCCTTGGAGGTGTGCGACTCGGCCGCGGCGAGTTGGTAGTCCTCGATCTCGGCCGCATCGGACTGCAGCGGCTCGCGCTGCTTCTTCCGATAGCTGTTGATGTAGGTGTTGGTGAGGATGCGATACATCCACGCCTTGAGGTTGGTCCCCGGCCGGAACTGGTGGAAGGCAGCGAAGGCTTTGGCGTAGGTCTCCTGCACCAAGTCTTCGGCGTCGGCGGGGTTGCGCGTGGTGCGCAGCGCGGCCGAATAGAGCTGGTCCAGCAGCGGCAACGCGAGCGCCTCGAAGCGCGCCTGCCGCTCCGCCGGGGTCTCCGAGCTCACGTCGACATCGTCGAAGGGCGCCGGGTCTGCGGCGAGCAAGTCATCGGTAGGCGGCGTAGCAGTCATCGCCGACCACCCTAACGCGGGGGCCAGCGGTGACGCGGGTAGGAGAACGAGCACGTGAGGGTATCCGTTCGCAGGCGGCAAGTGACTTATTGGCAAAACCGCGACCGTCATCGGGATATTCCGTGACGTGACACACTGGACCACCCGACTCTTAAGGTCCTACGAGGAGTGTGTTTCCGATGTCCCCTTCCCCCTCCCCCGAACTCGCCGACCTCGCCGCGAGTTATCGGGTGGCGACCGATTACTGGGACTGGCAGGGGCGGCATACGGAGGTCTCGCAGGAATCCATCACCGCCGTCCTGACGGCGCTCGGCCTCGATGTGTCCTCCCCTGACGCCATCGCCAACGAGCGCGAGGAGATCTGGCGCAAGGAGTGGCGACGCACGCTGCCGGCGTGCGTGGTCGCCCGTGAAGGCTGGACGCCGTGGGTGCCGGTGCACGTGCCCCACGGTCGGCACGTGCATGTGGAGATCGAATTGGAGGACGGCGGTCGGCGCGCGGCCACGCAGGTCGACCGCTGGGTGCCATCACGGATCGTCGACGGGCAGGAGATCGGCGAGGCGACCTTCGCGCTGCCCGGCGATCTGCCCCTGGGGTGGCACCGGTTGCACGCCGTCGTCGAGGGGGTCGAGGGCGAGGCCGTGACAACCCTGGTGGTCACCCCGCAGCGTCTCGAACTTCCGCCGGCGCTGGCCCATCGCCGCGCGTGGGGCCTGATGACGCAGGTCTATCAACTGCGCTCCGCCTTCTCGTATGGCGTGGGCGACCTCGGCGATCTCGCCGACCTCGCGACCTTCGGCGGCGCCGAACTCGGGGCCGACTGGGTGCTCGTCAACCCCCTGCACGCCGCCCAGGCCACCCCGCCCATGGAGGCATCTCCCTACCTGCCGACGACGCGCCGCTTCGTCAACCCGATCTACATCCGAGTCGAGGATCTCCCCGAGATCGCCTACCTCGACGCCGCGACCCGCGCCCGCGTCGCCGAGGTCGCCGCGACCGGCCACGCCCTGAACGACGGCGCGACCATCGATCGCGCTGCGTCCTGGGCGGCGAAACGGGCCGCGCTCGAGCTGGTGTATGCCGCGGGGCGCAGCCCCCGACGTCAGCGCGCGTTCGACGGTTTCTGCGTCCGCGAAGGCCAGGGACTCGTCGACTTCGCGACGTGGTGCGCACTCACCGAGGCCCACGGGCAGTCGTGGCGGGAGTGGCCGGAGGAATTGCGCCGGCCGGACTCCCCCGCGGTGGCGCAGTTCCGGGACGCCAACGAGGCGGCCGTGGACTTCTTCCGCTGGCTGCAGTGGGTTTTGGAGGACCAGCTCGCCGCGACGCAACGGCTGGCAAAGGAGGCCGGGATGCGCCTCGGCGTCATCCATGACCTCGCCGTCGGCGTGCACCCCGACGGGGCCGACTCGTGGGGGCTGGCCGACGCGCTCGCCCGCGGGATCGACGTCGGCGCGCCGCCGGACCAGTTCAACCAGCTCGGCCAGAACTGGAGCCAGCCCCCCTGGCGGCCGGACCGGCTCGCGGAGCTGGGCTATGCGCCATACCGAGACATGCTGCGGACGGTCCTGCGGGACTCGGGCGGGATCCGCGTGGACCACGTCATCGGGCTGTTCCGCCTGTGGTGGGTGCCGCAGGGGTTGAGCGCCAAGGAGGGCACGTATGTGTCCTACGACCACGAGGCGTTGATCGGCATCCTGTGCCTGGAGGCGCACCGCGCCGGCGCGGTCGTGATCGGCGAGGACCTGGGGGTCGTGCAGCCCTTCGCCCGCGACTTCATGAAGGAGCGCGGCATCCTCGGCACCTCGATCCTGTGGTTCGAGTGGGACGGCGGGTTGCCGCTGGCGCCGGAGGACTATCGCGAGTTGTGCCTGGCCAGCGTCACGACCCACGACCTGCCGCCGACGGCGGGTTATCTGGAGTTGGCGCACGTTGCGTTGCGCGAGGAACTCGGTCTGCTGACCCGGCCCGTGGAGCAGGAGGCGGCCGCCGAGCGTGCCGCGATTGCCGCGGTGGCCGAGGCCTTGGCGCGGCGCGGGCTGCCCGCGGACCCGAACGAGGTGGCCGAATTCGTGGCGTCGATGCACCGCTACCTGGCGCTGTCGCCGGCCAAGATGCTGGGCGTCGCGGTGACCGACCTGATCGGCGACCGGCGCGCGATCAACCAGCCGGGCACGGACAAGGAATACCCGAACTGGTGCCTGCCACTGTCCGGGCCCGACGGCTCTTTGGTGACCTTGGAGGAGATCACCAGCGCCTCGGCGCCCCGTCGTCTGGCCCGCTACCTGGCCTGAACTACTTGTTCTGAGCGACTTGACCTGTTGCCCGCCGAACGGTCAGGCCGGCCCCCCCGTGCTCAAGTTCGGAAGGGGCCGGGCGGGGCTAGCCGCCGACGGCAGTGCCGAATAGCCGACCGATCAGGTAGGTGACGGCCATGGCCGCGACGCCACCGGCGAGCACCCGCACGACCGCTCGCCCGATCAGTGCGCCGCCCAGGCGGGCGCTGAGGTAGCCGGTGAGCGCCAGCGCGATGAGCACGATCACCACCGTCCCCGGGATGCGCCAGCCCGCGGACGGATTGAGCACCGCGATCAGCGGGAGCAAGGCGCCGAGGGTGAACGAAGCGAACGACGCGACGGCCGCCTGCCACGGGTTGGTCAGGGCGTGCGGGTCGATGCCGAGTTCGGCCTCGGCGTGCGCGGCCAGCGCGTCCTTGCGCGTCAACGCCTGCGCGACCTCCATGGCAAGGCCAGCCTCCAGCCCCTTGCCTTGATAGAGGCCCGCCAGTTCCTGCAACTCCGCTTCGGGGTCCTCGCGCAACTCCCGCCGCTCGATCGCCAGCAGTGCCTGCTCGGTGTCGCGTTGGGTGCTGACCGAGACGTACTCCCCCACGGCCATACTCATCGCACCGGCGGCAAGGCCCGCGAGCCCGGCGGTGAAGATCGCCCCGCGGTTCGTCGTCGCGGCGGCGACACCGATGACCAGGCCCGCTGTGGACACGATCCCGTCGTTGGCGCCGAGGACGCCGGCGCGCAGCCAGTTGAGCCGGCCGGCGGTGTCCTGGACGTGAAGTTCGGGCTCACCCTCGTGCGGGTCGGTCTCGCTGGTCACGCCAGTGAGGCTAGCCCGCCGCCACCTCGGCGCGTGCGCCCCACACTCAGACGTCGGTCTCAGATGTCGGTGACCTCGCCGATCGCGGCCGGCCCGCCGAACGAACCGAAGTCGTCCGACTCGCCCGCGGTCGGGTCCACGGCAACGGCCTCAACCTCGTGCTCACCGAGTTCGCCCAGCGCGATCGCCTCGGCGAAGTGGCAGGCGACCCGGTGCGTCGCCGGGACGCCGTCGATCTCGACCACGCGCAACTGCGGACGCTCGGTGTCGCAGCGGGTGGGCTGCCGCCACGGGCATCGCGTATGGAAGCGGCACCCCTTCGGCGGGTTCGCCGGCGACGGAAGGTCGCCGGTGAGCAGAATCCGCTCGCGTCGATCCTCCACGAGCGGGTCCGGCACCGGCACGGCGGACATCAGGGCGCGGGTGTAGGGGTGCAGCGGCGCGGCATACAAATCGTCGGCGGCGGCCTCCTCGACCAGCGCGCCGAGGTACATCACGCCCACCCGGTCGCTGATGTGCCGGACAACGGCGAGGTCGTGCGCGACGACGAGATAAGTGAGCCCGAACTTCTCTTGCAGGTCCTCCAACAGGTTGATGACCTGCGCCTGCACCGACACGTCCAGCGCGGACACCGGCTCGTCGGCCACGATCAACTTCGGGTCGACCGACAGCGCCCGGGCGATGCCGATGCGCTGGCGCTGCCCACCGGAGAACTCGTGGGGGTACTTCCGCAGCGCCGCCGCCGGCAGCCCGACGGCCTTGAGCAACTCGCGCAGTCGCGCGTTGGCCGCTTTCGCGTCCTTGACCAGCCCGTGCGCTTTCATCCCTTCCAGCAGCAGCGACTCCACCGATTGCCGCGGGTCGAGGCTGGAGAGCGGGTCCTGGAAGACCATCTGGATGTCTTTGCGCTTGGTGCGCAGGGTCTCGCCGCTCAGGCTGGCGATATCCGTGCCGTCGAAGACGACCTTGCCCTCGGTCGGGGGTTCGAGGTTGAGGATGGCGCGCCCCAGCGTGGACTTGCCGCAGCCCGACTCCCCCACCAGCCCGTAGGTCTCGCCGCGCCGGATCTGCAGGTCGACGCCGTCCACGGCATACACATAGCCGATCGTCCGATCGAAGATGACGCCCTTCTTGATCGGGAAGTGCACCTTGACGCCCTGGACGTCGACGAGGACATCGTCCGTGGCCGCGGTCATGAGCCCACCTCCTCTCGGTCTTGCGCCCGTGGGGCGTCGACCGGGTTGTGACAACGCAGGGCCGCCGGGCCGTCCTCGACGAACTCGGGGGTGCGCTCGCGGCATACGGGAAGGGGTTGGGAGCATCGGGGGGCGAAGGCGCACGCGTTCGCCCACGGGAGATTGTCCGCAACCGACCCGGGTATGGGGTGCAGCGGCTCCCCCCGGGCCCCGTCCAGTCGCGGGATGGAGCCCAGGAGACCGTGGGTATAGGGATGGCGGGGCGCCGCGAAGAGTTCGTGGCGCAGACCGCGCTCGACGATGCGACCGCCATACATGACATTGACTTCGTCACACAGACCCGCGACGACGCCGAGGTCGTGGGTGATCATGATGAGGGCGGTGCCGCTGTCGCGGACGAGTTCCTTGAGCAGTTGCAGAATCTGCGCCTGGATCGTCACGTCGAGCGCCGTCGTGGGCTCGTCAGCGATCAACAGGCGCGGCTCGCACGCCAGCGCCATCGCGATCAGGGCGCGCTGGCGCATCCCACCGGAGAGCTGGTGCGGATAGTCCTTCAGCCGCCGGTCGGGATCGGGGATGCCGACCTTGTCGAGCATCTCGCGCGCCTTCGGCATGGCCGCCTTGCGTGACATGCCCTTGTGCCGCTCCAACACCTCGGTGACCTGTATGCCGATGGGCACCACGGGATTCAACGACGAGAGCGGGTCCTGGAAGATCATGCCGAGATCGCGTCCGCGCCGATCACGCATCGCGTTGTTGTTGAGCGAGAGCAGGTTGACGCCGTCGAAGGTCGCCTGGCCGGTGACGTGATTGCCGCGGGCCGGCAGCAAGCCCATGATCGCCAGCGAGGTGACCGACTTGCCCGAGCCGGACTCCCCGACCAAGCCGACGGTCTGGCCGGGGCGGACATCGAAGCTGACCCCGTCGACGGCCACGAACGGCGCCTCCCCCTGGCGGCGGAACTCCACCGTGAGGTCGCGGACGGACAGGAGGGGTTCGGCGGCGCGCGAGTCGGCGGCATACGCCCTGGTGGTCATGGTGCTCACCTGCGGCTCTTGGGATCGAGGGCTTCCCGTAGGGACTCGCCCATCAGCGTGAACCCGAAGGCGACGACGATGATGCAGGCCGCGGGATAGAAGGCCATATGGGGATAGTCGGCGAGGTACTCCTGCGCCTTGCCGAGCATCTGCCCCCACTCGGGCTGGCGGTCGTCGGGGTTGCCGAGACCGAGGAAGGACAGGGCGGCGGCGTCGATGACGGCCGTGGCCAGCACCAGCGTCGCCTGGACGATGACCGGGCCGACCGAGTTGGGCAGCATGTGGCGGAAGACGATGGCCCCGCGTTTAACGCCGAGCGCTCGCGCAGCAAGCACGTGATCACTATGTCGCTGAGCAAGCATCGAGCCGCGTAGTAACCGGGCGAAGACGGGTAGATAGGCGATCGAGATCGCGATGATCACCGTCCACTGGCTCGGCCGCGCGGCCATGGCCGCGACCGAGAAGGCGAGCAGGAGCGAGGGGATCGACAGCAGGATGTCGACGACGCGCATCACCAGGGAGTCGACCCAGCCTCCGAGAGCACCCGCGAGGGTGCCGAGGATGAGGCCGCCGAGCAGGGAGAAGATCGTGGCGAACACACACACGATCAGTGTCTGCCGGCTCCCGACGATCAGCCGCGACAGCAGATCCCGCCCGCGATCGTCGGCACCCAACGGGAAACCGGGCTCCGGGCCGGGGATGGGGTTGGTCTGACGGCGGACCTTGGCGATGAGTTCGGGGATCGGCTTGGTCGGATCGTGCGGGGCGATGAGCGGGGCGAAGATCGCCACCAAGACGAAGATGATCGTGATCGTCAGGCCGATGAGGAAGATCCGGTCGCGGCGCAGGCGCTTCCAGGCGCTCGCGATCAGCGAGACGCCAGGCTTTTCGTCGACGTTGCCCGCATCGCTGACCGTCGCGCCGCTGGCGGCGAGTGCGTCGATGTGCTCCTTCTTGGCGGCGCCGGGGCGCCAGCCGTGCTTGGGCGATTCGCTCATGGAGTCCTCACCTCGTCCGGACCCGCGGGTCGATGACCGCGTAGGTGATGTCGACGAGCAGGTTGACGATGACGAAGGTGGCGGCGGAGGCCATGATCAGCACCTGCAGGACCGAATAGTCGCGATGCTCGAAGGCCAACGCCAGCGCCTCACCGATGCCCCCGAAGGAGAAGACGCTCTCGGTCAGAATGGCACCGGCCAACAGGCCGCCGACCTGCAGACCGATCGTCGTGACGACCGGCAGGAGGGCGTTGCGCAGCACATGCCGGCCGCGGATGATCCGATTGGTCAGGCCCTTGGACTCGGCGGTACGCACGAAGTCCTCGTCGAGCACCTCCAGCACGGAGGCGCGAGTGATGCGGAAGATCACCGCGAACGGGATGGTCGCAAGAGTGAACGCCGGCAGGATCAAGTGTTTGAAGGCGTCCCACGCAGCGTCCCACTCGCGCGTGAGGATGCCGTCGAGGACGAAGAAGCCGGTGACGCGAGTGGCGTCGATATTGCTCTGCCGCCCCGAGACCGGCAGCCAGCCGAGTTGGACGGCGAAGATGTACTTCAGCAGGAACGCGAGGAAGAAGACCGGGACGGCCACACCGATCAGCGAGACGATGACGCTGGCGTTGTCGAAGAAGGACGCCCGGCGGCGCGCGGCGAGATAGCCCATCGGGATGCCGAGGATGACCGCGATCAGGATCGCGAAGAAACTCAACTCGATGGTCCCCGGGAAGCGCGTCAGGAAGATGTCAAAGGCGTCGCGGCCGGGCAGGACGCCGGTCGAGGCGCCGAAGTTGCCGGTTAAGGCGCGCTTCAGGTAGGCCCAGTACTGCACCCAGATCGGCTGATCCAGCCCGAGCGCCTTCTCCAGCCTGGCCCGGGACTCGGGCGTGGCCCGGTCACCGAGGATCGCCGAAACCGTCCCCCCGGGCAGCATCCGAAGCCATATGAACAGCAGCAAGGACAAGACGAAGACGACGCCGACCATCTGCACCAGTCGACGCACGATAAATCGGAGCACCGCACCTCACCTCCAACCTGTCGCAATGACGACGACGGCCGCCCCGGCGGCAATGCCGGGGCGGCCGTCACCCTATCCGGTGAACACCGCGAGCGGTCAGCTCTTGGTCACGGTGACCGTGTCGAACATCTCCGCGGTCAATGGGCTGGCGGTCAGCCCCTCGACACCCTTGCCGACCACGAGGGCGGGCGGGCTGTGGCTGATCGGGAGACCGGGGAGGTAGTCCTCCATGATCTTCTTGTTGACGGCCTCGTATGCCGTGGTGCGCTCGCCTTCGTCGACGATGCCGTTGGCGTCATCCAGCTCCTTCGACAGGGTCTTGCCGAAGTCCGTCTTCCAGGTGTGGAAGTCGTTGACGTCGCTGCCGAAGAACGTGCCGATGAAGTTGTTGGCGGAGTTGTAGTCACCGGTCCAGCCGAGCAACCACGCGTCGAACAGGCCGTTGTCGACACCGTCGAGGTAGCCGCCGTTCCACGGCTTGGTGACCACGTCAACCTTGATGCCGATGGCCTCGAGGTTGGCGCGCAGCGCGTCGTGGATCTTCTGGGGGTCCGGCATGTAGGGCCGGGACACCTCAGACGGGTAGGCGAACTGCAGCGTCATACCCTCGGCGCCGGCCTCCTTCAGGAGGGCCTTGGCGGCCTCGGGGTCGTACTTCATCGGCTGCAGCGCGGTGTTGTAGCCGGCCACGGTGTCGGGCATGAATTGCGTGGCCACCTTGGCGCCCTCGGGAAGCTGCGTCTGGACGAGCTCGTCTCGGTTGAGCGCCATGTAGATCGCCTTGCGGACGCGAATGTCCTGGAGCTTGTCGTTCTTCTCGGGGTTGAGGCCCATGTAGAGGATGTTGAAGGCCGGGCGGACCAGGACCTGGTTGCCCTTCTCCTCCAGACCCTTCCAGTCGGCCGGGTTGGGCAGGTCGTAGGCGTTGATGCTGCCGGCCTCGAGCTCCTGGCGGCGCGTCGACTCGTCGGGGATGACCTTGAAGACCAGGTTGGCCGTCTTGGCCTTGTCGCCCCAGAAGTCGTCGTTGCGCACGAGGGTGATGGTCTTGTTGGCCTCGTCGTACTTGCTGAGCTTGTAGGGCCCGGTCCCGACGGGAGCCATCGCATAGGCGGGGTACTTGAAGCCGTCGCCTTCCTTCTGGACGTTGTTGGCGTCGCCGTCCTTGAGCGCCTTGGGGCTCTGCATGGAGAAGGACTCCAGCGTCAACAGGATCGGGAAGTCGGAGGTGTAGCGGGTGAGGTTGATGACGGCGGTCGAGTCGTCCTTGGCCTCGCAGCTCTTGTAGAGCGACTCCGTCTCGCTGCCCTTGAAGCCGAGCATCGTGTAGGCCCAGTATTCGGCCGGACCGGCCTGGGCGACCTCGTTCTGGTCGAACATGCGCTCGAAGTTGTAGCAGACGGCCGCGGCGTTGAAGACCTCGCCGTCGGTGAACTTCACGCCTTGACGCAGCTTGAAGGTCCACGACAGGCCGTCCTTGGACGGCTCCCAGCTCTCGGCAAGCTCGGGCTGCGGGTCGGCGGTGCCGGGCTTGATGCCGAGCAGGCCCTGGAAGATCTGCCGCGTGATGCGGAAGGTCTCGCCGTCGGAGGCGTAGTAGGGGTCGAACACCTCGGGCGCACCGGCGGCGCCGAAGGTGAAGGTGTCGCTGGCCGTGCCGCCGCCGGAGCCCGCGGATGAGGACCCGCTGGCGGTGTTGGAGTCGGTGGTGCGGTCGGACTTCGCACAGCCGGCCATGCCGACCATCACGGAACCGGCGAGAACGACGGTCGCCGCCCTTCGGGTGAGCTTCATGCATACCTCACATCAATGGAGCCACTCCGCTGTGGTCATTGTCCGGCCACAGCAGACTTGCAGGGCACTGTATGCCGCGCCGCCGACACCCGCCCCGCGCCGCCGGGCGTCGTTACCGGATGGATACGCGGTCGAGCCCCCTCGGGATGCGAGCCGCGCCCGCCTCGGTGAGGATGTCCTGGGGGCGCGCCGTCGACTGGGTAAGCCAGCGCCTACCACACGGTGAATTGCCAACATTTGCCCAAGTTTTGGTCAAGAAACAGTCAAAAACATCGCTTTGGCCGTCCTTGCCTGTGGATAACTCGGCTTTCACCTCGCGAGATTCGATAGTCCTCGCTTAGTGTCCAAAACGAGCGGCGCGGGGGACGCGCCGACTGCAACTTTCAGGGGGCGAGATGCTGGCGATCGCGACGGTCGAGAACGAGGTGCGCGACCTCATCCGCCATTCCGGGCTGGACCCGATCCGCGACGTCGATGAAGTCCGCGCGCTCGTGCGCGACACCGTCACCGACTACGACGACCGCAGCCTCGCCGGCGGCCTCCCTCGCCTCGATGACCTCGACCAAGCCACCAAGAGCGTGTTCGACGCGGTCGCCGGGTTCGGCCCCTTGCAGCAATATTTCGACGACCCCGAGGTCGAGGAGATCTGGGTCAACCAACCCAGCCGGGTCTTTGTCGCACGTCGCGGCATCGCGGAACTGACCTCGACAATCCTCACCGACGACGGCGTTCGCGACTTGGTCGAGCGGATGCTCAAGGCCAGCGGACGGCGCGTCGACTTGTCCTCACCCTTCGTCGACGCGGTCCTCGCCGACGGAAGTCGACTTCACGTCGTCATCCCCGACATCACCCGAGCCCACTGGTATGTCAACATCCGCAAGTTCGTGGTCAAGGCCGATCGGCTAGACGACCTCGTCCGCATCGGCACCCTCTCCGGCCAGGCCAGCCGGTTCCTCGAAGCCGCCGTGGCGGCCGGCCTCAACATCCTCGTGGCCGGTGGCACCCAAGCCGGGAAGACAACGCTGCTCAACTGTTTGTCGGCCGCGATCCCGCCGCGCGAGCGCATCGTCACGGCGGAAGAGGTGTTCGAATTAAAGATTCCCCAGAGAGACGTCGCCGCGATGCAGTGCCGCCAGCCCAGCCTCGAAGGCACCGGCGAAGTTCCGCTGCGCAGGTTGGTCAAGGAAGCGTTACGGATGCGCCCAAACCGGATCATCGTCGGTGAGGTGCGCCAAGCCGAGAGTCTCGACCTGCTCATCGCCCTCAACTCCGGCCTGCCCGGTATGGCCACCCTGCACGCCAACAGCGCCCGCGAGGCAATCGTGAAGATGTGCACGCTGCCGCTGCTGGCGGGTGAGAACGTCGGGTCGCGATTTGTCGTGCCGACCGTCGCGTCCTCAATCGACCTCGTCCTGCACGCCGCGCTAGAGCGCGACGGCGTCCGTCGGGTCCGCGAGATCGCCGCGGTGCCGGGGCGTTGCGAGGGCGATGTCGTGGAGATGGCCGACCTCTTTGTCCAGCGCAACGGCGTCCTGGTGCGGGCCGACGGCTTCCCGCCGCATGCCGAGCGGTTCGCCGCCGCCGGCTACGACCTCGCCGAGCTCCTGGCCCCGGAGCACTGATCCCATGAGCCCGACTCTCGTGTCGCTGATCTTCGGGATCGGACTGTTCCTGATCTGGTGGTCGTGTTGGGTTCCCGAGCCCGGCGAGGAGCGCCCCGGCCGGCGCCGCAGTTTCGTCGACCGACTCAGTGACGACCTGACTCAGGCGGGGTATGCCGCGATCGGCCCCCGCTCGCTCCTCGGCACCGCCGCCATGCTCGCCGTCGTCACCTTCGTGGTGGTCACGGCATACGTCCGCGTCACCTCGATCGCCGCCTGCTTCGCCCTGGGCATTGGCTTCGCGCCCATCCTCCTCGTGCGCGCGAGGGCGCGAAAGCGCCGCAGCAGCCTGCGGGACGTCTGGCCGGACGCCGTCGACAACATCGCTTCCGGCGTCCGGGCGGGCCTCGCCTTGCCCGAAGCCCTGGCGCAGTTGGCCACCCGAGGGCCGGTGGAATTGCGGCCGGCATTTCGCCGGTTCGCTGAGGACTACCGGACCACCGGTCGCTTCCACGACAGCCTCGACCTGCTCAAGGCTCGCCTCGCGGACCCGGTCGGCGATCGCCTGGTCGAGTCGCTGCGCATGGCTCGCGAGGTCGGCGGCAGCGACCTCGGCCGCCTGCTGCGGACGCTGTCGACATTCCTGCGTGAGGACGCCCGCGCCCGGGCCGAGTTGGAGACCCGGCAAAGCTGGACCGTCAACGCCGCCCGACTGGCCGTGGCTGCCCCGTGGATCGTCCTCGCCATGCTGTGCACCCGTCCGGAAGCCGTCCAGGCGTATGGCAGTCGCACCGGCACCATGGTCCTGGCCAGTGGCGCGGCCTGCACCTTCGTCGCCTACCGACTGATGATCCGCATCGCCCGCCTCCCCGAGGAAGACCGGGTGCTCGGATGAGCGGCTACCTACTCACCCTCGGTGCGGTGCGAACGGGGGCCCTCGCTGGCCTCCTGTTTGCCGCCGGCTCTTGGGTCGCCGTCCGGCGCCTCCCCTGGCTACGGCGACCGACGCTGGAGGCGCGGCTCGCGCCATACCTCTCGGATGCCGTGCGGCACACCCGACTTCGGGATCGCTCGGTGAGCAGCCCCGGCGGGGTCCTCGCCGTCCTGGGGCGACCACTTGTCGGCGACATCGCAGGCTGGATCGAACGCATCCTCGGCGGCGCCGCCTCCGTGCGCCAGCGGCTGCTGCGCGCCGGCAAGACCCCGGACGTCGACCGCTTTCGCGCGGAGCAGGTCATCGCCGGTGCTCTCGGCGGCGTCGCCGGGGCCGTTGTCGGCGTCAGCGCCGTGCTTGGCAACGGGTCGAGCCCGTTCCTGCTCGTCATGATCGTCTTCCTCGGCGTCGGGCTCGGCGTCATCGGCTGGGATCACAGGCTGACTCGCAAAGCCGTGCGCCGCGAGGAGCTGATGCTCACCGAGTTCCCGACCATCGCCGAGCTACTTGCGCTGGCCGTGGGCGCCGGCGAGGGCGCAGTCGGCGCGCTCGAACGCGTATGCCGCCTCTCCAATGGCGCCCTCGCCGACGAACTCGGCCGCTGTCTCGGCGACGCCCGCGCCGGCGCCAACCTCCCGTCTGCGCTGGAGGGCCTGGCCAACCGCACCGGCCTCGCCTCCCTTACGCGGTTCGTCGACGGCATCGTCATCGCCGTCGAGCGCGGCACCCCACTGGCTGACGTTCTGCGCGCACAAGCCCAGGACGTCCGCGAGGAGAGCCGGCGGGATCTGATGGAGAAGGGTGGCAAGAAGGAGATCGCGATGATGGTTCCCGTCGTCTTCCTCGTGCTCCCGATAACCATCCTTTTTGCTGTTTTTCCCGGGTGGGATTTCCTCAACTTCAGCATGTGACCTCAGTGGCCCGCGCCCGCGGACCCGCACTCAAAAGGAAAGGACGACGACCATGTCGACGCAACTGATCAAGGCCCACGTTCGCTTCACCGCGGCACTGCGCGCGGCGATGAACCCCGACCCCGAATCCGAGCGTGGCGACGTGCCCGGCTGGGTGCTCATCACCTTGATGACCGCAGGCATCGTCACCCTGCTGTGGGGCTTCGCCGGCGAGAAGCTGCGCGGGATGTTCGAGGCCGCCCTCGACGGCGTGCACGGCTGAGCCGATGATGCGGATCCTCGCCCGGAGGTTGCGGGCGCGGGAGCCGGACGACACCGATGCGGGCGCGGCGGTTGCCGACTTCGCCATGGTCAGCGGGCTGCTCATGCTCGTCTTCGCGATGGTCTTCCAACTCGGGCTCGCGCTGCACGTGCGCAACACCCTGATCTCGTGCGCCGCCGAAGGCGCCCGGCTGGGCGCACGGGCCGACGCGCAGCCCGGGGAGGCGATCACGCGGACACGGGAGCTGATCGGCAAATCCATCTCCACCCGGTTCGCCCAGGACATCACGGCCTCGGACGGGTCGGTGGACGGGGTTGCCGTGGTCGTCGTGCGAGTCAAGGCACCCCTACCGTTGCTCGGCCCCTTCGGCCCCAGCGGCGGACTCGATGTCGTCGGCCGCGCCTTCCAGGAGCGGCAGTGAGCAGGCTTCGCCACTGCCTGGCGTCCGTGCCGCACCGCCTGCGGAGACTTCGACAACGCCTGGCGGCTGCCGACGCCCCGGCTCAGGAGGGCAGCGCAATCGTCGAGTTCGTCTTCCTCGGCGTCCTGATGCTCGTGCCGCTGATCTACCTCACCTTGATGGTTGCGCGCGTCCAGGCAGGTTCGTATGCCGCGACCCAGGCCGCGCGCGAAGCGAGCCGAGCGTTCGTCACGGCCGCCTCGGAAGACAGTGCCTCAGGGCGAGCCCAAGCCGCCGCGGCGATCGCCTTCACCGATCAAGGCTTCACCGGCGACCAGGCCACGCTGGCCATCTCGTGCGCCGCGTCGCCCTGCTTCACCCCGGAGGCAAAGGTGGAGATGTCCACCACCGTCACCGTGCCACTGCCCCTCATACCGTCCTTCGCGCGGGACGTCATCCCGTTGGACGTGCCGGTGTCGGCGACCCAGGTCGTCACGATCGAGCGGTTTCGGGGGTAGTCATGCGGATGCGCACGAAGGGGAGCGGCGCCGCATACGGGAAGAAGTCGGACGACGACCGCGAGGCGGGGACGATCGCGCTGATGATCCTCGCGCTCTGCCTGATCGGCTCCGTCCTCATCCTGGGCACGATCACCGTCACTAGCGCCCAACTTGCCCGGATGCGGCTGCTCGATGCCGCCGATGCGGCGGCGTTGGATGCGGCCGACACGGTCAGCGATGTCGTCTACGTCAACGGCGTCGGCGAGGCCGTCCCGCTGACCGACGCGGCCGTCGTGCAGAGCGCGAGCGCCTACCTGGCCGCCCGGCCGCTGCCGAGCCGGATACAAACCTGGTCCATCGCTCCCGGCACAGGGAGCCCGGACGGCACCAGCGCCGTCGTGGTCCTGACTGGCACCGCGGAACTACCCATCCTCGGCTCCGCGCTCGACGCCCTAGGCGGCTCGATCACCATCACCGTCTCGTCCCGGGCCCGCGCCGACGTGGTGCCGTGACCTGCCCAGCACCAAGCGGCCCGTTCGAACTACCCCCCAACCAGTGGCAGAATTGTCGGTTGTGACTGCCGCGACTCCGAGCCTGCCGCAGTTCTGCCCACCGGTCGACCAACTCGATGATCTTGAGTTGCTGCACGCCGGTGCTTTGACTGAGCAGGACATCGACCGGCTGACCCCGCTCCACATCCCGCACACCATCGCCGACCAGGCGCTGGCCGCCGGCGGGGTGGAGATCGTCGATCCCGAAGGCGTGCCGTTCGCGCAGGTCCCGACCGGTTCGGCCACCCCCGACCGCGACGGCTGTCTCGACCTGCCGGCCCACGCAACCTGGACCGGCCGCCCCTCCCCGCGCACCTTCGAGCGCTACTACGCCTCCCCCGAGGAGAACGCCGGCCAACTCGAAGACGGCACCGTCAGCGTGGTCGTCGACCGCCCGGTCCGCACGGACGACCTGCTCGACATCGTCGCGACGGCAGGCAAGCGTCCTCTGCAATTCCTCGTCCTCGCCGGGCCTACCCACACGGCACACTCCCCCGCCGTGGCCGCCATCCGCTCCGCCCTCGAAGCCGTCGTGCGCCTGCGCCGCGGCCACGTCGTCGCCGTCCCCCTGAGCCCGCGCGCGAGCGCGGCCAAGCGGGAGCGGGTCGTCGCGGCATACGCCCCGGGGGACGTCGTGAACCTGACGCCCCTCCCGAGCGAGCCACGGCCCCACGGTCTGGTCCTGTTCTTCACCGGCCTCTCCGGCTCCGGGAAGTCCACGATCGCCCGCACCGTGCGCGACCTCATCCTCGAGGACGGGGAGCGCAGCGTCACTTTGCTCGACGGTGACCTCGTTCGACGGCACTTGAGCGCGGGCCTGAGCTTCTCGGCCGCCGACCGCGAGACCAATATCCGCCGCATCGGCTGGGTCGGCGCCGAGATCGCCCGCCACGGCGGCGTCGCCATCTGTAGCCCGATCGCCCCCTTCGCTTCCACCCGTCAGGCCGTGCGCCAGATGGTCGAAGAAGCCGGCGGCGACTTCCTCCTCGTCCACATCGCCACGCCGCTCGCCGAGTGCGAGCGCCGCGACCGCAAGGGTCTCTACGCCAAGGCCCGCCGCGGCGAGATCCCCGAGTTCACCGGCATCTCCTCCCCGTATGAGGAGCCCACCGACGCCGACCTCGTCATCGACACCACGGGGCGCACCATCGAATCCGCCGTCGGGGACGTCCTGAGCCTCCTGCAGCAGAGCGGGCACCTCAGCAAGGAAGAAGTTCTGGAATGGGCGATCTGATCACCGCCGACACCCCCGGCCTGCTGGCCGTCGCCTTCCTCATCGGCATCGTCGTCGGGCTGACCGGTATGGGGGGCGGCGCCCTCATGACGCCGGCCCTGATCTTCCTCGGCATCCCCCCGACCGCCGCCGTCGCCAACGACCTGACCGCCGCCGCGATCAACAAGACGGTCGGCGCGGCCGTGCACTACAAGCACGGCTCCCCCAACCTCAAGCTCGCGAAGTGGCTGATCATCGGCTCGGTGCCCACGTCGTTCGCCGGGGCGTGGATCATCCAGGCGATCGGCGCCGACGCCGACCAGCAGGCGTTCGTCAAGAAGGCCATCGGCGTCGCCCTGCTGCTCACGGCAGTGACCTTCTCCCTGCGGATTTACCTGGAGATGCGCCGCGGCTTCCAGGATGACCCCGACCGGCCGGATCCGGTGGTCCGCCCGCTGCCGACGCTCGCCGTCGGCGCGATCGGCGGCCTGCTCGTCGGTATGACGAGTGTCGGCTCCGGCTCGCTCATCAT
Source organism: Nostocoides jenkinsii Ben 74 (assembly GCF_001046875.1). Taxonomy (GTDB): domain Bacteria; phylum Actinomycetota; class Actinomycetes; order Actinomycetales; family Dermatophilaceae; genus Nostocoides_A; species Nostocoides_A jenkinsii. The sequence continues at coordinate 777,441 of NZ_HF571038.1, read as the reverse complement.
GATCAGCCTGCTGCTGCTTTATCCCACGCTCTCCGCCCGCAAACTCGTCGGGACCGACCTGGTGCAGGCCATCCCGCTGGTGCTCTCGGCGGCCATCTCACACATGATCGTCAGCGGTATCGACTGGGAGATTCTGCTCCCGCTGATCATCGGCGGCAGCCCGGGGACGTTCGTGGGGGCGCGGCTCGCGGCATACACCTCGCAGTCGATCCTGCGACGCGGGATCGCGATCGTGCTGACCCTGACCGGCCTCGGGCTGTTGAAGCTGCCCCCGGTGTGGGTGGGCATCCTCGGCGCCGCGATGGTGATCCTCGGACCGGTCGTATGGGGCCTGGTCAAGCACGCCCACGGGCGACCCGCTTTCCAACATTTCGGGGCCGGCAAACGCTCCCCCGAATCGCAACACATATCGAAGGGGAATTGACACGTGGCCGACCCACGCAACGACCACATCCTGGCCCGGGACCTCGCCGTCGAGGCGGGCAAGGTGCTGCTCGCCATCCGCGCGGACTTCCCGCAGGACGGCGACCCGAAGGCGCTCAGGGACGCCGGTGACCGCGGCTCGCACGACTTCCTGATGGACGCCCTCGCGCAGGCGCGTCCCGACGACGCCGTCCTGAGCGAGGAAGGCGCCGACAACCCGGTGCGGCTCCGCTCCGAGCGCGTCTGGATCGTGGACCCGCTCGACGGCACCCGCGAGTTCTCCGAGCGCCCCCGCGACGACTGGGCCGTTCACGTAGCCCTGTGGGAGCGCGGCGAGCTCGTCGCGGGCGCCGTTGCCCTGCCCGCGCGCGACCAGGTCTTCTCCACGGATGCCGTGCCGGCGATTCCCGAGGCCACCGGCGGCCCGATCCGGCTCGCGGTGTCGCGTTCGCGCCCGCCGGCCTGGCTGCCCGGGCTGGTCGAGGCGCTGGACGCGGAGTTGGTCCCGATGGGATCGGCCGGCGTGAAGGCTGTCTCGGTGCTCGACGGGTCGACGGACGCCTACGTCCACGCCGGCGGTCAGTATGAATGGGACTCCGCCGCCCCGGTCGTCGTCGCCGCCGCTGCTGGGCTGTTCACGAGCCGGGTGGACGGGAGCAAACTGCTCTACAACCAGCCCAACGTCTCGCTCCCCGATCTGATCGTATGCCGTCCCGAGCTCGCCGAGCAGGTGCTCGCCGCGGTCGCGACCTTGGAATTCTGAGCCGCCGCAAAGGCTTTCGCAGCGACAGACGAGGGCGGACTGCCGGGGATCTCCCCCGTGCAGCCCGCCCTCGTGGTCGTATGCCCCGTGCCGCCCCGCCCGTGGGCGGCACGCGTCAGTCGGCGGGCCGGGCGTCGGAAGCGGTGGCGCCGGCCGGGGCGGGAGTGTCGACGTCGCCGGCGTCGATCCGGTCGGCCAGGGAGCCCGGAGGCGGCGGGGCCGGCGCGGGGAAGCGGGCGACGGGGGGCGGGCCGTCGTAGCCGTCGGGGGTGGGCGCCGCGGGGGCCTTGGCCTCCTTGCCCTTGCCCTTCGCCTCGTCGTGGCCGTAATACGAGCCGTAGTAGCCATAGCCGCCGTAGTTGCCATAGCCGGAGGCGAAGCCGGACTCGATCCTGTTGAAGATGACACCGAGCACGTGGCCGTTGACCTGCTCGAGGCTGGTGAGGGCACCGTCGAGCTGGGTGTCGAGGGTCTTGCCGGCGGTGATGACGACGAGGGCACCGTCGGCATTGGCCGTGAGCACGGCAGCATCGGTGACGGGCAGCAGCGGCGGCGCGTCGACGATGATCATGTGGTTGCGGCGCAGGGTCTGCAGCAGCTGGCGCATGACATTGGAGCCGAGCAGCTCGCTCGGGTTGGGCGGGATGCTGCCGGCGCCGACGACCGTGAGATTCGGGGTCTGGGCCGGGTGCTGGGCGACCTCGTCGAGGGTGGCCTTGCCGGTCAGCAGGTCGGTCAGGCCGGCGCCCTCGAGCAGGCCGAAGGATTCGGCGACCACCGGGTGGCGCAGGTCGCCGTCGAGCAGGATCACCGACTCGCCCGCCTCGGCGAGCGCGATGGCGAGATTGGCCGAGACCGTCGACTTGCCGTCACCCGGCAGCGGGCTCGTCACGACGATGACCCGCGGCGGGTTGTCGATATCCATGAACTGCAGGTTGGTGCGGATCTTGAGGAAGGACTCCACGACCTGGCTGCGCTTGCTGTCGCCCCGGCCCCCGAAGACCACGGGCACGTGCCCCTCCTCGTTGCGGCGCAGGATCTCGCTCGCCGGGATGGCACCGGCGACGGTGACACCGAACTGCCGGGTGACCGTGTCGACATCGCGGATGCGACGGTCGATCCGGGAGCGCAGCAGGGCGTATGCCGATCCGGCCAGCCCCCCGAGCAGGAAGCCGAGCGCGAGATTGCGCACCGGATTCGGGGAGACGGGCCCGCCAGGAAGCGCCGCGTTCTCCACGGGGATCATGCGGATGCTCGATCCCTTGCCTGCCGGGTCCTCGAGCTCCTTGATCTGCTCGGTCAAGGCCACGACCCAGGTGTCCGCCAACTGCTGCGCGCCGGACGGCGACCCGGCCCGGGCCTGCACCTTGATCGTCGCCGTCTGCACCGGCTGGGTGACGGTGATATGGGAGATCAGGGCGTCGGGCGTGGTGTCGAGGCCGAGCTTGTCGATGGCCTTCTGCGCCACCGGACGACTCTTCGCGACGTCGACATAGGCGACGGCCCGCGACTTGGCCAGCGTGTCCCCCAGGGACTCCTCCGCGGGGCTCTCGGCCACGCCGGAGCGCACCATCCCGGAGGCGGTCGCGGCATAGACCCGGGGTGTGAACAATGTCACCAGCCAGGCCGTCAGCAGGCCGAGGGCGATGAAGGTCAGGATCGCCTTGTAGTGCAGGCGGGCGATGCGCAGATAGTCACGGAGTTCCACGGGCCGTAAGCGTCCTCAGAGAGCAGGGGGGAAAGAGGTTCGCCGTAGATTACCCGTCCGTCACGCGGGGCACGAGTCGTCGGGGTGTCTCGCCCCTAGGCCCACCAGCAGGCACAATGCTCAGGTGGCACGCCTTTGGGTGGTGCGTTATAGTCGTTGGCGATCTCGCCAGTGTCACGAAAGCCCACAATGCCCGCTACCCCCCCTGACGCTCTGGCGCGGTGGCGATGGCCGGCTCTCGATGTCCTGATCTGGATCGTGGCGGTCGCCCTCGCCGTGCTGCTGCGCTTCGACTTCCGCCTCGAGCACGTGTCTGAGGGCCTGCCTCTTTTCGTCGGCCTCGTCGTCGTGCTCCACCTGGTGACGGGCTTCACCGTGGGGCCGTATGCCATCGGTCACGTCATGGGATCCCTCGAAGAAGTCGTCGACCTGCTGCGCATCATCGCCCTGACCGTCGTCCCGGCCTTCGCCATCAATTGGTTCACCTCGCCCTTGTGGGCGCCGCGCTCGGTGCCGCTGATCGGCGGGCTGATCGCGATCCTCGCCATGTTCGGCGCGCGCTTCGTGGTGCGCCTGCGCACGACTCGACCTGGCGCGCGCGAGGATGCCGAGCGCGTCATCGTCTTCGGTGCCGGGCGCGGTGGCCGCCAGCTCATCCGCAGCCTGATCACCGACCCGGCAAGTCAAATGGCGCCGGTCGCCGTCCTCGACGACGACCCGGCGAAGCGGCGGTGGAGCATCGACGGCATCCGGGTGCGCGGTGGGCGCGGCGATCTCGCGTCGGTGGCCCACCTCTCGGGTGCAACCATGCTCGCCGTCGCCGTCGCCGTCCCGAGCGCGAGCGGCGAACTGCTGAACGAGCTGCGCGAAGCCGCCGCTGCCCTCGACCTCGACCTGCGGGTCCTGCCCCCCACGCGCGACCTGCTGGGCTCGGTCAGGCACACGGACCTGCGCAGCCTGGACCTCGCCGACCTGCTCGGCCGCGGCGAAGTGGCCCTCGACGCCGACGCCATCTCTGGAACCATCAGCGGCAAGACCGTGCTCGTGACGGGAGCCGGCGGCTCCATCGGATCGGAGCTCTGCCGCCAGGTCGCACGCTTCGACCCACGCCGCCTCGTCATGCTCGATCGGGACGAATCGGGATTGCACGCAACGCAACTCACGCTCGCGGGCCACGGCCTGCTCGACGGCGACGACACCGTGCTCGCCGACATTCGCGATGCCGCGCGCATGCACGAGGTGATGAATGACATCCGACCCGATGTGGTCTTCCACGCGGCCGCGCTGAAGCACTTGCCCCTCCTCGAGAGCTATCCCGAGGAGGCGTGGAAGACCAACGTCCTCGGAACCCTCAACGTGCTCAAAGCCGCCCGGGCGGCGGGTGTCGAGGTCTTCGTCAATATCTCTACCGACAAAGCGGCGAACCCCTCGTCCGTCCTCGGATATAGCAAGCGCCTGACCGAGCGGCTCACCGCCCACGAGGCGACGCAGGGCGGCGGACGCTATGTCAGTGTCCGCTTCGGCAATGTCCTCGGCTCGCGCGGCTCGGTGATCACGGCGTTCACTCAGCAGATCGAGCAGGGCGGCCCGGTGACGGTGACCCATCCGGATGTCGAGCGCTATTTCATGCTGATCCCCGAGGCCTGCCAGCTGGTGCTGCAGTCCGCCGCCATCGGGGACGATGGACGCGTGATGGTGCTGGATATGGGCGAGCCGATGAAGATCCTCGACGTCGCCCGCACCCTGATCAGCCTTTCGGGACGCCGCGACATCGAGATCACCGACACCGGCCTACGTGCAGGCGAGAAGCTGACCGAGGAACTCTTCGCTCCTGGGGAAGCAGCGGAATCGGCCGGTCATCCGCTGGTTCGTTGCGTCGACGTGCCGCCCTTGCCGGACTCCGAGGTGGGAACGCGTCGTTTCGCCTCCGCCAAAGAGTCGGAGGCGTTCATGCGGTCCGCAGCGCTCGTGCCCATGGAGAACGCCCGGTGAGCAGTCCTGTCATCGCTCTCTCCGTCCCCGACCTCGGTCCGGCGGAAGCAGCAGCCGCCGCCGCGTCCGTCGACGTCGTGCGGGGCGGCAAGGTCGATCTCGGCGCCATCGAGCAGTTCGAGCGCGGGATCGCGGAGGTGACTGGGTGCCGATATGCCGTCGCCCTCTCCTCGGGAACGGCCGCCTTGCATCTCGCGCTGATCCACCTCGGGGCACGCCCCGGAACGGTGGTGCTCACCTCGAGCATGACTTTTGCGGCCACTGCCAATGCGATCCGCTACACCGGCGCGGAGCCCGTCTTCGTCGACTCGCAGGCGAGCGATGCGAATGTTAACCCGCACCTGTTGCTCAACGCCGCGGACCAACTGCTGGCTCAAGGCCGCGAGATCGCAGCAGCCGTCCCCGTCGATCTGTATGGACGGTGCGCCGACTATTCGGTCCTCGAGCCGGGCCTGCGCGAACGCGGCATCCCCCTTCTCTGTGATGCGGCCGAGTCCCTCGGCGCCGCGCACAACGGCCGCCCTGCGGGGTCCTTCGGTGAGGCCGGCGTCTTCTCCTTCAACGTGAACAAGCTGCTGACGACGCTCGGCGGCGGCATGCTGGTCAGCGACGACGAGGACCTCGTCGCGCACGCCCGCAAGCTCGCGACGCAAGCTCGCGAAAATGTGCCGTGGTATGAGCACACCGAACTCGGCTTCAACTACCGGATGACCCACACCTCCGCCGCCATCGGGAACGCGCAGCTCGCGCGCCTGCCCGAACTTCTCGCCGCTCGGCGCGCAATCCGCGACGGGTATGCCGGGCATTTCGCGGACGTGCCCAGCGTGCGCATCCTCGGCAGGGACGCCGGCGACGGAGGCGACAATTGCTGGCTGACCTCGATCGTTGTCAACGACCCGACGTTCGACGCGGCCGCGGCCGTGGCGGCGCTCCAGGCCGAGGGCATCGAAGCGCGCCAATTGTGGAAGCCCATGCATCTGCAGCCGGTCTATGCCGACGCAACGGTCGTCGGCGGCGAGCTCGCCGAAGACCTGTTCGCGCGCGGCCTCAATCTCCCAAGCAGTTCCGTATTGACCGACAGCGAACTTGACCGTGTGGTTGAGCGCCTGACCAGATGGCTGGACGCGCAATGAGTCCCGGATACCGCGGCAAGCGGGCCTTGGACCTGGCGATCAGCGTGCCCGCACTGGTGGCCAGCCTTCCCATTCAAGCCGCTATCGCGCTGGCCGTCCGCCGTCGGCTTGGTACGCCTGTCCTGTTCCGCCAGACCCGTCCGGGCCTGCACGGTGAGCCCTTTGAACTGGTCAAATTCCGGTCGATGCGCGATATCGATGAGGCCGCCGGCCTCGTCACGGACGCCCAGCGGTTGACGGCTTTCGGGGTATGGCTGCGCTCCACCAGCCTCGACGAGCTGCCGAGTTTGTGGAATGTGGTGAAAGGCGATATGTCGATCGTTGGGCCGCGTCCTCTGCTCATGCGCTACCTGACGAGGTACACGCCCGAGCAGGCCCGACGCCATGATGTGCGGCCCGGGCTGACCGGCCTTGCGCAGATCAGCGGGCGCAACGCCATCAGTTGGGAACAGAAGTTCGCCCTGGACGCGGAGTATGCCGCCACCGCGAGCCCGCGGCTCGATCTGCGGATAATCCTTGGCACCGTGAAGCAGGTGTTTCGTCGCGACGGCATCACCGCCGACAACGATGCGACGATGCCCGAGTTCCTCGGCTTGGAGGGACAGCCCGTATGAAGCGCATCATCATCGTTGGGGCGGGTGGCCACGGCAGGGAGATGGAGGATCTGATTCAGGCCATCAACTCCGTAGCTGGCACGTGGGACATCGTTGGAATCGTCGACGACGCCCCGTCGCCGGAGAATCGAGATCGCGTTGCTCGTCTCGGGCAGCGCTTCATCGGTGGATTGAACGACCTTTTCGGTGAGTCGCCAGGCCACTTCGTCATCGGTATCGGCAACGGGCAGCACCGCGCCGCAATAGATCAGCAGCTCGTCCTGAAGGGCTGGGAGCCAGCCGTTCTCGTTCATCCCGCCGCGTATGTGGGAGCAGATGTAGCTCTCGGCCCGGGCAGCGTGATCTGCGCCGGCGTCACGGCCACCACCAATATCAGCCTCGGACGTCATGTCCATGTGAATCGAAATGCGACGCTTGGACACGACTCGTACTTGGAGGATTACGTCACGGTGAATCCTCTTGCAGCTATCTCCGGCAATGTGCGCATCGGGACAATGACGATGATCGGCACGACGGCCGCCATCTTGCAGAACCTGTCGGTCGGTGCGCGATCCACGGTTGGCGCCGGGGCGGTCGTCACCAAGGACGTCGGCGACGACGTCATCGTCAAAGGCATCCCGGCGCGGTGAGAGTCTGTCTGGTCACGCAGTGGTTCCCGCCGGAGCCGGGAACCATGGTCCCGTCGGCGATCGCGCAGTCGTTGCAGGATCTCGGGCACACCGTCGATGTGCTCACCGGATTTCCGAACTACCCCACGGGCCGACTGCCCGAGGGCTGGCGCGTGCGTCCATATCAGCGTGACGTCATCAGCGATGACCTCACCATCCACCGGGCGCCCTTGTATCCCAGCCATGACGCCAACGCCGTGCGCCGGATGGCCAACTATGTGAGCTTCGCGGCCGGGGCATCGCTGGTCGCCAACACCCGCGTGCCCCAGCCCGACGCCTGGCTCATCTATTCCTCCCCCGCGACGGCTGCCCTGCCCGCGATGCTCGCGCGGCGTGGCTTCCGCGCGCCCAGGGCGATGATCGTTCAGGATCTCTGGCCGGACAGCGTCACCGGCAGCGGCATGGTTGACGGACTGTCGGGCAAGATCATCGGCGGCTCTCTCGGCGCTTTTTGCCGGGCTAGCTACCGCTCGTGCGGAGCGATCGGGGTCATCTCCCCTGGCATGGCAGACGTCTTGCAGGCGCGCGGCGTCCCCGCGGACAAGATTCACTACACCCCCAACTCGGTGGACGATTCCTTCCTCATGGGTGCCGAGCCGGTGGATTGGCGCGCCGAAATCAGCCTCCCCGAGGGCCTCGTCTTTCTGTATGCCGGCAATATCGGCCCCTTGCAAGACCTCGTCCCGTTGGTGCGCGCCTTCGCCGGAATAGAGCGCGCCCATCTCGTCATCGTGGGCGACGGTGTCGCGCGTGACGCAGTCGAGGACGCAGCCGCAGGAATGCCGAATGTTCATCTCCGTCCCGCGGTCGGCTCAGCCGAGATAGGGCGCCTCATCATGGGCGCTGACGTGCAAGTCGTCTCCCTTCAGGACACCCCACTGATGCGGGTGACGATGCCAAGCAAGGTGCAGACCTCCCTCGCTTCGGGCCGGCCAGTTCTTGTGCATGCGGCCGGGGACCCGGCCGAACTCGTCACCGCCGCTGGGGCGGGCTGGTCGAGCCCGCCCGGTGACGTCGAGGCGACACAGCACGTGCTCCGTAGGATTCTGTCCACGTCGGTGGAACAACGGCTGGCAGCGGGTCAACGGGCTCGAATGCTATTTGAGGCGAACTTCACGACCACTGCCGCGCTGACGCATCTCCATGAACTTCTCGACTATGCAGGAAGGGGCGGCAAGTGACGCAGCTCGCGGGCGCCACCATCGTCATCACCGGTGGGACTGGCTCGTTCGGACGCACGATGGCCAGGCATTTGCTCACGGAAGGGGTCGCGCGCATCCACATTTTCTCGCGGGACGAGGCGAAGCAGGATGAAATGCGCCAGCAGTTCAGCGATACCCGCCTGCGCTTCTTCCTTGGCGACGTTCGGGATCGTCACAGTGTCGACTCAGCAATGACGGGGGCGGACTACGCCTTCCACGCGGCCGCGCTAAAGCAGGTGCCGAGCTGTGAGTTCTTTCCCGACCAAGCGGTCAAGACCAATGTCTTGGGTAGTCAGAATGTCATCGAGTCCGCGCACGAGCACGAGCTGCGCTCGGTCGTGTGCCTGAGCACCGACAAGGCGGTCTATCCGGTCAATGCGATGGGCATGAGCAAGGCCCTGATGGAGAAGACCGCGCAGGCGTTCGCTCGCAACCACCCCGAATCCCGGACGACCGTCTCCATCACGCGCTACGGCAACGTCATGTACTCCCGGGGTTCGGTCATCCCCCTCTTCGTCCGCCTCATCGAGCAGGGCAAGCCGCTGACGGTCACCGAGCCCACGATGACTCGCTTCCTCATGTCGCTCGACGAGAGCGTCGACCTCGTCAAGCACGCCTTCTTCCACGCCGAGCCTGGCGACCTCTTCGTCAAGAAGGCTCCGGCCTGCACCGTGGCGACCCTCGCGACGGCCGTGGCCGAACTCATGGGTGTCGAGCCCGACCTGCGCAAGATCGGGATGCGGCACGGGGAAAAGATGTGGGAGACGCTGCTCTCGCGCGAGGAGAAGATCAAGGCGACCGACCAGGGCGACTACTTCCGGGTCCCCCTCGACGCGCGCTCACTCGACTACAGCAAGTACGTCGAGGACGGCGAGGACGGCACCGTGACAGCCGAGGACTACGACTCGGACAACACTGAGCGGCTCGACGTCGAGCAGACGAAGGCTCTCGTCGCCGCGTTGCCCGAGATGCAGGCCGTCCTGGAGGCTCGACGATGAAGATCCTGCTCACCGGCGCCCGCGGCTTCCTCGGCTGGCACACCCGGCTACGGCTGCACGCACTCACCGATCACGAGGTCGTCCCCGTCGGCCGCGACGAGTGGCACGACCTCCCACTGCTCGTCGCCGACAGCGATGCGGTCATTCACATCGCAGGTGTTAATCGTGCCGAGACTGACGACGAGGTCGAGGGTGGCAACGTAGCCCTGGCCGAGGACCTCGCCGCCGCGATCCGCGGGGCGGGCCACCCCCTTCGCATCGTCTACGCCAACTCCATCCAGGCGGGGAACGGGACCCCCTACGGGCGGGGCAAGGAGCGGGCAGCGGAGATCCTCCGTGACGCCACCCAGACCGGCGTCGGCCATCTCGTCGACGTGCTGCTGCCAAACATCTTCGGCGAGCACGGACGACCGCAGTACAACTCCTTCGTCGCCACCTTCGTCGACGCCACCGTGCGGGGCGAGACCCCGTCCATCAACGACAACCAGGTCGGCCTGCTGCACGTCCAGGACGCGGCCCAGGCCCTCCTCGACGGGCTCGAGATAAGCGACGCCCAGCTCTCGCCCGAGCCCGAGACCCACGGGGTGCAAGAGGTCTGGGACCTGCTCCAGGAGTTCCACGCGAACTACGTGCCGGTCGGTGAGATCCCCGACCTGAGCACGAAGTTCCGCATCGACCTCTTCAACACCTACCGCGCGGCGCTCTTCCCCGAGCACTACCCGATCCGGCTCACCCCGCACAGCGACCCGCGAGGCTCCTTCGTCGAGACCGTGCGATGCCGCGGCGGCGAGGGCCAGACCTCGTTCTCCACAACGGTCCCCGGCATCACGCGCGGCGAGCACTACCACCTGCACAAGATCGAGCGCTTCGCGGTGATCTCCGGGTCGGCGACGATGGAGCTGCGCAAGATGTTCAGCGACGAGGTGCTGACCTTCCCCGCGACGGGCGACGAGCCCGTCGCCATCGACATGCCCGTCGGGTGGGTGCACAACATCACCAACACCGGTGACGAGGTGCTTCTCACCCAGTTCTGGAGCCACGAGCTCTTCCGGCCGGACGCACCCGACACCTTCCCCGAGCCGGTGAGGTTGGATTGACGGTGCAGATGTCGCCCATCCGCCGTGAGGACGCCGACGCCCTCGCGCGGCTGCACGCGCGGGCCTTCCCAAGCTTCTTCCTCAGCTCTCTCGGCGTCCCCTTCCTCCGGCAGTTCTACCTCGGATTCGTGGGGGACCCCACGGCCGTCACCGTCGTCGCGCGCGACGGCGGCACACCAGTGGGCTGCGTCGTGGGCACGATCGAGCCGCAAGGATTCTTCACCCGTCTGCTTCGGCGCCGCCTCGTCGGTTTCGGCGTGGCATCGGCTCGCGCTGCGATCACCCGCCCCCGGTCGATCCACCGCCTGCTCCGCGGGCTGCTCTACCGCGGGGGCGCCGACCACGCACCGACCGGCGGCGCGCTCCACAGCTCTATCTGCGTGGACCCCGCCCGTCGGGACATCGGCCTCGGCGCGGATCTCATCTCCCGATGGTCCGAGCTGCCTGCGTCGAAGGGCGCCTCCACCGCGTACCTCACGACGGACGCCATCGATAACGAAGCAGTCAACCGCTTCTACCAGCGCGCAGGGTGGACGATCGCCGGTACCGCATCCACGCCTGAGGGACGATCGATGCACACCTACACCGTCACGCTGCCCACAGGAGCCTCGAATTGAAGGTCATGACCGTCGTCGGCACCCGCCCGGAGCTCATCAGGCTCTCTCGGGTACTGCATCGCCTCGACTCCACCGACGGGATCGAGCACGTCCTGGTGCACACCGGGCAGAACTACGACTACGAGCTCAACCAGGTCTTCTTCGACGACCTGGGGATCCGCAAGCCCGACCACATGCTCGGGGTGGACACCTCGAGCCTCGGGAAGGTCCTCGGCGGGACCCTTATCGCGGTCGAGGACGTCCTCGACCGCGAACAGCCGGATGCGCTCCTCGTGCTCGGCGACACCAACTCCTGCATCGCAGCGCTCATGGCACGCCGCAAGAAGGTCCCCGTGTACCACATGGAGGCCGGCAACCGGTGCTTCGACCTCAACGTCCCCGAGGAGACGAACCGCCGGCTCGTCGACCACGTAAGCGACTTCAACCTCGTCTACACCGAGCACGCACGCCGCAACCTCCTCGCCGAGGGCCTGCACCCGCGGCGGATCCTCAAGACCGGATCGCCCATGCGTGAGGTCCTCGACGCCTACCGAGCCAAGATCGACGCCTCGACCGTCCTGACCGACAAGGGCCTGACCGAGGGCGAGTACTTCCTCGTCAGCGCCCACCGCGAGGAGAACGTCGACTCGCCCGAGCGGCTGCGCATGCTGCTGGGCTGCCTGACCGCAGTGCATGCCGCCTACGGCAAGCCGGTCTTCGTCTCGACCCACCCCCGCACCCGCAAGCGCCTCGAGGCCCTCCCGGACTGGTCCGAGCCGGAGGGCATCACCTTCAGCGAGCCGCTCGGCTTCCACGACTACAACAAGCTGCAGCTGTCCGCCGCCTGCTGCCTGTCCGACTCGGGCACGATCGCGGAGGAATCGACGCTCATTGGCTTCCCGGCGGTGACTCTCCGTGACTCGATCGAGCGCCCCGAAGCCCTCGACACCGGCGGGATCATGATGACTGGCCTCGATTCCGACGACGTCGTCGCGGCGGTCGGTGTCGCGATGGCCAGCGGGTACGAGCGGGATGGCGTCAGCCACCTCACCCCCGACGACTACCTCATCGACAACACGAGCGAGCGGACGGTGAAGTTCATCCTGTCCACGGCGGGGCGCCACTACCAGTGGGCGGGCATTCGGGCCTGACAACCAGACTTAGCGCTCCAGCCGCTCCCGCGGCTGACCAACCCGGACAGGACTTCCCGGACGAGAGCTGAAACCTTGGAGCTGGAATGGTTGATGACGGCCAATTCTAGGCCTCGCGCGCTCAGGCGACCTCGCTCCTCGGGATCTTGCGCCAGGTCCCGCGCGGCTGACAGGAGGTCCTCCGGGTCCTGAGTGGTCACGCAGCGCCCGAAACCACCGTCGCGGACATACAGCATCGACGCCACGTCCTCAGGCCCGATCGCGAGGATGGGCACCCCGTACGCCATGTACTCAGGGATCTTCGTCGAGATGGAGAGCGCAGTAACCGCTTTGCTCTCCCGGTCAAATGCCTCGACGTGAACCGCCACCGTCGCACGAGCGAGCACTTGAGCAACCTCCTCCTGGCCAAGTGAACCCCCGTACGTGACCCGGGACGACGCCAGTCCGGCCCCGGCCTCTCCAGTGGGTCTGTCCCGGGCGTAGACGGTCAGTTCGCAGTCGACTCCCTCTGTGCGCAGAACCTGAATGGCGGACCCAAGATCGCTGAGCACACGCCACCGATTGCTATGCAGGCTTCCGACGTAGACGAAATCGACACGTTCTCCGGCGACAGACTGCGGTGGCGTCCGCCTGCCAATGTCAACGGCGTTCATGATCGGCACGGACGAGAATCCGAAACGCGCCTCGTAGACCTTGCTCATATGATCACCGATCGTGAAGATTGCGCCGGCTCCCCTGGTCATTCGTCTGAATACTCGCCGGGTCCAGCGACGGTAGATCAGGCGAGCGGGCGATCGCGTGCTGATGGGGAGGACGTAGTCGTCGGTGATGTAGAAGGCGACGGGAATATCGAACCTGCGTGCCCAACCTTCGACGGCCGGGTACAGGTAGTTGGCGTCCCCTCCACAGAAGAAGATCACCTGGGGGTCGAACTCGTCTAGCCAGGCGACAAGCGCAGGACTGGACTCCCATGGGGTAAATCTCCACGCCAGGCTTCTCAGCAGACGGAGCCACCACCATCCCTTCACCCGATCCAAGTTTGCCTGGCTCGCGACGCTCTGCCCCGTTGTAGCCGCCTCGGCGTGAAGCGCCTCGGCCGCAACCGGGCGTCGGCCATAACCCGTGAGGAACCGAAGAATGTGCGCGTCGGTTATTCGGATGTATTTGCGACAAACCGGCGACGAGGGCGCCTCTCGGTGGAAGAAGACCTGAGCGATCGAATCGACCGGGTGGCCTTCGAAGAAGGAGGCGATGGTCTTGCCGTTGTTCGAGGTGGCTGACAGGGGATTAACGGACACCACGAGGACACGAGGAGGTGGGTGGCTTGCGGACGTCACTGAACAGCCCCCAATGCCGTGATGAGGAAGTGCCAGGACGCCGCACGGGCGGGCTCCAGCCGTGCCTCAAGCTCCTCCCAGTCGCACGGTTCCACAAGGAACGGTCTACCCGCCCGACAGGCCGTCTTGTCCACCCCCATGACATCCAGAACAGCCTCGAAACGGCCCCCCATGCCCTCACGGGGAAGCACGAGCACGGGCTTTCGATACATCACAGCGAAGGCGAAGGCATGGAAGGAATTGGTCGCGACAAAGGCAGCAGCAGAGATTCCTTCGACCAGTGCGAGCGGAGACAGCCCGGACCCAGGTGGCAGATGCTGCACAGCAAGACCCCTCGCACGCGTGCTCTCCTCGGCAACATTCTGATCCTGGCTGGACAGTCCCACTCCGAAGACCAGCCCCGCTCCCGCGGCCGGACCAGCCTTCGGCGGAACGAGACTGTGCCACATCTCAGGACCTGCGAGCAGGGTGGGGTCCAGAACCACCGGCACCTCGCGCCCAGTGAGCTCACGGACGATCAGCGCGCCCTCGGGCTCGCGAACCGAGATTGCATCGATCCCCGTCAGCCCGGAGGCATACGTGTCGCGGAGCCAGCTCGGTAAACTCGCATGACCGAAACTCGCAGCATACGCAATCCGTCGTCCTGGCGGGGCGAAACTGAGGAAGTCCACGGGCGACGCAAACCTGTAAAGCGGGTTCCACACCTGATCCGAACCGACAATGAACGCATCGAACTGCGAGCTCGCCTGCTCCAACGATCCCTCGAACATGCGAACGGGAATGACCGCGTTCTCGATCCGGGACAACTCCCCCGCGTCTGCGGAGGACCGTCGCAGAGATCTGGCAATCTGCAGTGCCGTCATCCACAGCCCGATTCGCTCGGCCTTGAGCCGTAGGTACGATCCATTACCGAACGCGTCGTGTAGTTGGGGGCTGTTGACGATGGTCCGCACCTCGGCGACGCCAGCGCGCCTCACCATCTCCTGCAGAGCAAAGTTCTGAAGACGGTTGCCGAAGTTGTTGAAGTCCACGATGGTGACGATCGCCGCTGATCCGATCACGCTAAGGCCTCCGCTCGTGATTTTTGCGGCTGGGTCGGACGAAGATTTTTGCGGCTGGGTCGGACGAACAAGAACGCGAAAAGTAGCAGGAGCGACAGGTACCGGTTGTCGGCCGACACGAAAACGAAGTTTCCGACGGGAAACGACAGCATCTGCATGATGACGAAGTATTGCACCATGAGCGCCACAGCGGTCCGCTTGGGACTTGCTCTACGGTACAGGGAGCCGAGTAGCAAGCAGCCCATAACCAGACCGATAAACCCGGCAGTCTGCAGCAAGAGGATCATGTCCGGGCGCCACCGAGCGCCCATGCTCACAATCGCATCCATCAGAGACGAAGGATCATCCATGTAGAAGCGCGACAACCCACCCGGAAACAGCCCAGCGTCCAATGACGCCCCGCTGCTCAGCCAAAGCTGATCGACGAAGGTCGAGGAGTAGTATATCCCGAATCCCCAGTAGTCAAACATGCCGGAGGTAAAGGTAGTCACGACCGACGGAAGAGCGCCACTGTCGTCGATCTGGATGTCCGACGCAGCCCGGTGGCCGAACTCCCGCCCACGCTCCTGGATATTGTAGGTGAAGTACCAGATCGCTCCGAGGGCAAGGGTAGCAATGAGGAGAATTCGCTTGGGTGACAAGCCCGACTTGCCGAACGCCCCGGCGCGCATGAAGAACGCAAACATCAGAAGGACCGCGAGCTCAAAGACCTCGAACGTCGTACCTCTAGCAAGAGATCCGTAGATCTGCGCAGCAGCGCACATGCCGATGAACACCCAGTGGCGCGCTCTCGGCTTCCGAGTCAGGACGACGATGGCCATCACGCCATAGATCAGCAGCGCCTTCTTGTACATCATGAGGATGAGGTATGGCCACTGGGCGAAGCCACTCTCGCGCACGATCTCGTCGAACTGGATGTACTCGAGGTATCTGCCCGATCCGCCCGACAAGGAGGCCAGGACCTCGCTCGGTCCGACGCCCGCGAACACCCTGGCGATGATGACAGCGCAAACGAGCGTGCTGGCTCCGAGGATCATCAGGACAGGACCACTGCTTCGAGCGATCCAGGGCTGCTCCGCTGCGAACTGATCCAGCTGTACGGGTTCCTGCCGCTCGGTGCTCCGCCCGGAAGCCTGGGCAACCGACCGCGCGTGACCGCGCGCGGACCTGCACAGAAGCGCCTTTGGTGAAACGAGAGTACCCATCTTAAACAAGAGAAAGAGCACCCACATGAGGGCGGTGCCCGCAAGAACGTCATCGATAACGAGGGTGGTGCCAGCAACAGCGAGCAGCGCCAAGGTCGAGAAGGCGACGTACGCCCAGAAGACTGGTCGAGTTCCGGAGATCAACGCGAGGCCCTCTTCATCGTATGAACCACCCTATGACCAAGGGCCAGGAGCCGGGCAGAGGAGGCTGCGATCGTCAACGGGGGCACGAGACGCAGCGATTCTAGCCCCACCGGCAACTGCTGGAGGACCGCGCGAGCAGCCCTCACCACGCGTCGAAGATCCTCGTTGGAGACCTCGGGAGACTTCCACATCAGGAACCCCAAGGTCTTGATGCAGTGCACGTTGAACGAGGACGCCGCGGCGCGCATCCGGAGACCACCCGGGGCTGTCTCAACCAGCAGAAGTTGCCCTGCGTCCAGCATCGTCAACCAACGAGCGTTGAACGGTTGGGTGTTGGCACTTGCCTCGGCGGGGGTGTACAGGTAGAGAGGGCCGGGAACGAGCACCACCCGGCGTGCCCTGCCGAGTGCGCGAGCCGTGAAAACGGCATCCTCAAAAATGTGGATGTCTTCGGGGAAGCTCGTGCCCACCAGAAGCTCCCTGCGGAACACATGCGCCCAGACGGAAGTAGGTCCCGCCAACCGCATCATGCGCTCGGTCGCGGCCAAGGCCGAGAGAAGGGTCGGCACTGGACTACCCGCGTCAGGAGCCCTGCGGACCGTGTAGTCCCGTAGGCCGACAACCTGAGCGTCGGACTCTGCCGCTGCCATGAGAAGCGTCTCCAGGTAGTCCGGCTTAGCCCACGCATCGTCGCTGTCGAGAAAGGTGACCCAGTCACCTTTCGCGATCCTCAGGCCGGCATTTCTTGCCGCCGAGACCCCCTGCTTTCGCTCGACGAGGACCTGAACACGCTTGTCCTGCCGAGCTATCCGCTGCGCCACGCGATACGAGTCGTCGGCGGAGTTGTTGTCGACGACCAGGACCTCGACATCTCCCCATCCTTGGTCAAGCGCGGAGCGCACGCACCTCTCAAGTGACTCCTGCGCGTTGAAGACGGGGACGATAACGCTCACGAGTGCCGCCACATCAGACCCATCTGCTCATGACGAGCGCACGAAAACCCGAACGTTCATCCCCGCTCATACCGACCCACCAAGTGACGGTGACGTAGGTCAGCACCGTGACACCTGCCCCCACCAGCGCATATACGAGCGATTCAGCGAACAAATGACGGCAAGCAAGGGCAGTGGCTGCGCTGAGGACTACCGGCGCCCACACGGTACGACCGACGGCACGCCAAGCCGAGATGAGATCCACGCCAACGCGGACCTGGCTGTACACGCCGATCGCTAGTCCATTCGCTACCACCAGGATAATCGCAGTCCCAAGTGCAGCCCCTCTGGCTCCCAGGTGCTGGCTGAGCTGAACGCTTATCGCGACATTCAGCAAAGATGCTCCGGCCAGCAAAAGAATGCGGAAGCGATGCAGGTTGCGCGCCTTCTGAACCTCGATCGCGACGTTCTGAACGAAAGCGATGAATCCCCCAGCCATGAGCACCGCAGCGACGGTGTAGGACTCGGCGTAGGCGGGCCCCACCCACGCGATCATGAGCGGCTTCCCCCAGAAGACGAAAGTCAAAAGAACAAGCGCGAGACTCATCGCCTGGATCCTGGCGAGAGCGGTGACTCGGGAACCGAGGGAAGCCTGGTCTCTGCGGGCCACCAGCTCGTGAACCAGGGGCGTGAAGACAGCGAGCAGTGAGACAGAGAGCATCATGAAGTAGAAGTTGACCTGGGCACCCAAGGAGTAGACAGCAACCTCCGACACCCCCGACGTCCAACTCAAGAGAATCTTGTCGGCTGTCCAGTTCACCTGGTCGATGAGTGTGTTGAGCAGCAGGAAGGAAGAGAACCCTCCGACTGCCAGCGCGAGGCTGCGGTCGAACTCCCTAGCCACTCGGAAGCCGAGGTGGTGGACGCAGCGCCACAGAGTCCAGGCGGACGTAACGCCATACAGACCGAAGGTGACTACGGCCATCCCCAGCGAACCGGCGCCAGCGAGTACCGCGGGGACGAACAGCAGCGGGGCAACCACTTGCCGCACCATCGCAACCACCTTGTTCGCGACAATGTTGTCCTTCGCGAGAAGGTAGGTGTCAAAGAGGTTCATGGGGATGGACAGCGCGACTGTGAGAACCATGAGCAACCACAGTTCACGGACGAGCGTCGCCTGCGGGCCTGAACCGGAGCCGCCGAGAAGACTTGGAGCGAAGGGGCTCAGTAGAAGGCCGACAATCGCGACGATGCCTCCGGTGACGACCAGGAGGGTGGCGAAGACGCGGTTGATCGAGGCCTCCCGTAGGCCCTCCACGGTCCCGTGCCAGTAGAAGCGCAGGTATGCCGCGTTGAACCCTGCTCCTACGAGGCCGAGTAGATTCGCCGCGGCGAAAACGAGGCTGTAGATCCCGAACTCGGTCTGACCCAGCGAGCGAAGGATGATGGGCATCGTGACAAGGTTGACGACCGCGGCTAGCGCGATCGTCAGATAGCCTAATGCCGCGCCTCCGAATCTCTGGCTCATCGCCGACGGCGCCGCAGCCGGAGCGCCGTCCTCCGGATGATGCCTTTCGCCTTCGAGGCCCGGACGCGCACTGCGCTGGGCCGGTACAACCTTTCGTATTCACCTATCAGAGGACTCATGCGGGAAACAAAGTCGTCGAAGGTGCCGGCGCTCAGGAACATCTCAAGGCTCGCCGCCCTGAGAAGCATCCGCTGAGCGTATATCCGCCGCCGCTGCAACGGGATGTCCGCTGACGCCGCGACTCGCTTGAGGGGCCGGATGTGGTGAGCGGCGTCACGACGGCTTAGTCGGTATGCGAGCCCCTCTCGACGATCACGCAGCCCGCCGGCTTGCGACGCGCGGATCTGGTCGGCATCCACCGGTTCGAGACAGACCTCGTCGCCTGAACCGCTCAGGAGTTCCACTGCTTGCTGACTTCGGAGAGCGACGATGCTCGTGCCTTGAGGGTTCGCCACGTACGGGGCCAACCAAGCATCGCCGATGCTGATGTCCGCGGTCTCTGCAAGCACGTCGTCGCAGACGTCGCACGCCGGGTACCTGAATAGACCTTTACCCCAGTCGTACGAGAACATCTCACGGGCGGGGCGGACGACCGAACCTCCGTCCTCGCGCGTCAGTTCGATATTGTAGTCCGAGGCGGGCCCGACCGTCCCTTTCGCCCGGTAGTCGATCGTGCGCAACTCACCAGGGGCGAGCCCCATCTCGGAGGCCAGCGCCGCAGTGAAGAGCGAGCTCTTCATGTGGCCGCACACGAGGCCGACAGTGAATACGATGCGCTTGGCAAATACTGGCTCCTTCTCCTGCAGGAGTCGGACTGCCTTGATGAAGCACGGAACACCGACGACGGCGAACGCGGAGTTAGATGCTCTTACCGTCTCAAGGACGCGCGCCAGGGTCACGGGTGAATACCGCGTCTTTGCACCATCAGCGATCTCGAGGCTTGACGACGAGATCGCGTACTCGAAGTGCAGACCCGCCGCGCTGTCCTCGCTTGGTCGTACGTGGATCACCGAGTCGACAACACCGGTCGCAAGAAGGCGTTGGAGTACCCACGTGGCAATACCCCCCGAGCTGGACAATGCCCGCGCTTTCTCGTCGCGGACGTGCCCGACCAGTAGCCGCCTCGAGTATCCGACGCCAGGGTCGTAGTGAGTGGTCGAGTCCGGCAGGAGATGACTCGTCGCGAGGTCATCCTCGCTCCGCGTCGTCACGAAGGGACAGGTATTGACGAAGTCCGTGGAGGGATCGGAAGGGGCACGACCCTCCTCGACCTGAAGGAGGCCTTTAGGCGACAGACCGACCTGGAGCGTGGATCCCGTGATCGCCGCGCACGCGCCGCACCCGGTGCACATGTCCCCAGCCCGAACGATCGACAGGAACGACGCCTCGTCGAGGCGGACATCCTGCGAATCACTGCAAGCGCTCAAGGGGGGAGTGTTGGCCAGACCGAGGTCCCTGTCCGGCGAGCCCATCGGGAACCTCCTACGTTGGCCTGTGCACATACGCGCCGGTGCTCAAGACGGCCACCTGCGACCCTCACACGATATCAAGCCCGCCCACGCCTCCGTCCAACACCTGACATCTGGTTTGGACACCCATAACGGACGGTTATGCTTCAGCGGTCCCCGACGAGAGGTCCCCGCTGTGCCCGTAGCTGTTCCCCCGGCTGCCCTGACGCACCTCGACGTGCTCGAGAGCGAGTCGATCCACATCATCCGCGAGGTCGCCGCCGAGTTCGAGCGACCCGTCCTGATGTTCAGCGGCGGCAAGGACTCCATCGTCATGCTCCGCCTCGCCGAGCGCGCCTTCGCCCCGGCTCGCGTCCCCTTCGGCCTCCTCCAGGTCGACACGGGTTACGACTTCCCCGAGGTCCTCGCCACCCGTGACCGCTGGGTCGAGCGGCTCGGCATCGAGCTGCACGTCGCCTCGGTCGAGCAGGCGATCGCCGACGGCGTCGTCGTCGACGACGGGCGGACCTCACGCAACCGCCTCCAGATCGGCACACTGCTGCATGCCATCGAGGAGCGCGGCTACACCGCGGCCTTCGGCGGCGGCCGCCGCGACGAGGAGAAGGCTCGCGCCAAGGAGCGGATCTACAGCCACCGGCGGCCCCGACCTCGGACCGATCAACTCTGCGGTCGCGACGATCGCCGAGCACCTCCAGCCCGGCCCGCATCGCCGTCGTCCACGGCTCCCAGCTGAGGGTCACCGGTGCGCTGGTGGCCAAGTTGTCGGCCTGGGTCCACAGGTGCACGTTCTCGGCGAGGTCCAGGACCGCCCCCACCAGCACCAGCCACATCGCGAGCCGCGCCGCCTGCCACCAGGACCACGTCCGGTCGCCCGGTCCTGGTGCAGCGTGCCAGGGCGCTGCTGCTGGCCGGGGACGGGATGGCGAACACCGCGATCGCGGCGCAGGTGGGCGCGACAGTGAAGACGGTGCGGGCGTGGCGGGAACGGTTCGTAGGTGAGGGTCTGGTGAAGTTCGCGCAGGTCAAGGAGGGCCGGGGTCGCAAGGCGACGATCCCGCAGGCGAAGATTGAGGAGATCGTCGATCTCACGCTGCATTCCAAACCGGCGGGCGAGACGCACTGGTCGTGCCGGACGATGGCCGCGAAAACGGGCGTGTCGTCCTCACAAGTGCAGCGGATCTGGTCGGCCCGAGGGCTCAAACCGCACCTGGTCGACACGTTCAAGTTGTCCAACGACCCGCAATTCGAGACCAAGCTCGTTGACGTGGTGGGTTGTACCTGAACCCGCCCGAGCAGGCGATCGTGCTGTGCATGGACGAGAAGAGCCAGATCCAGGCGCTGGACCGCACCCAGCCGTCGCTGCCACTGAAGCCCGGACGAGCCGGCACGATGACGCACGATTACAAGCGCAACGGCACCACGACGCTGTTCGCCGCGTTGGAAGTCGCCACGGGAAAGGTGATCGGACAGTGCCTACCCAAACATCGTCACGATGAATTCCTGACGTTCCTGCGAAGGATCGACCGCGCCGTGCCCGCCGACCTGCAGGTGCATCTGATCTTGGACAACTACGCCACCCACAACCACGCCGACGTGACGAAGTGGCTCACGAAACACCCCCGGTTTCACCTGCACTTCACACCGACCTCGTCGTCATGGCTGAACCTCGTCGAACGTTGGTTCCGGGATCTGGACCAGAAGGCACTGCGCCGCGGCGTGTTCAAGAGCGTCCCCGATCTCATCACCGCGATCGAGGACTACCTCAACGCCCACAACGACCAACCTCGACCACTGGTCTGGACCGCATCAGCCGAGTCCATCCTGGAGAAAGTCACCCGCGGCCGAGTCGCCCTCAACCAGGTAACCAACACTGGGACAGACC
>NZ_HF571038.1:693608-755438 GCF_001046875.1 Nostocoides jenkinsii Ben 74 | reverse complement strand
GGTCTGTCCCAGTGTTGGTTACCTGGTTGAGGGCGACTCGGCCGCGGGTGACTTTCTCCAGGATGGACTCGGCTGATGCGGTCCAGACCAGTGGTCGAGGTTGGTCGTTGTGGGCGTTGAGGTAGTCCTCGATCGCGGTGATGAGATCGGGGACGCTCTTGAACACGCCGCGGCGCAGTGCCTTCTGGTCCAGATCCCGGAACCAACGTTCGACGAGGTTCAGCCATGACGACGAGGTCGGTGTGAAGTGCAGGTGAAACCGGGGGTGTTTCGTGAGCCACTTCGTCACGTCGGCGTGGTTGTGGGTGGCGTAGTTGTCCAAGATCAGATGCACCTGCAGGTCGGCGGGCACGGCGCGGTCGATCCTTCGCAGGAACGTCAGGAATTCATCGTGACGATGTTTGGGTAGGCACTGTCCGATCACCTTTCCCGTGGCGACTTCCAACGCGGCGAACAGCGTCGTGGTGCCGTTGCGCTTGTAATCGTGCGTCATCGTGCCGGCTCGTCCGGGCTTCAGTGGCAGCGACGGCTGGGTGCGGTCCAGCGCCTGGATCTGGCTCTTCTCGTCCATGCACAGCACGATCGCCTGCTCGGGCGGGTTCAGGTACAACCCACCACGTCAACGAGCTTGGTCTCGAATTGCGGGTCGTTGGACAACTTGAACGTGTCGACCAGGTGCGGTTTGAGCCCTCGGGCCGACCAGATCCGCTGCACTTGTGAGGACGACACGCCCGTTTTCGCGGCCATCGTCCGGCACGACCAGTGCGTCTCGCCCGCCGGTTTGGAATGCAGCGTGAGATCGACGATCTCCTCAATCTTCGCCTGCGGGATCGTCGCCTTGCGACCCCGGCCCTCCTTGACCTGCGCGAACTTCACCAGACCCTCACCTACGAACCGTTCCCGCCACGCCCGCACCGTCTTCACTGTCGCGCCCACCTGCGCCGCGATCGCGGTGTTCGCCATCCCGTCCCCGGCCAGCAGCAGCGCCCTGGCACGCTGCACCTCACGATGCGGCGCCGTTCGCGACCGGGCAAGCACCTCCAGTGTCTCTCGCTGGCCATCGGACATCGGCAGGGCAGGAGCAGCAGCACGGGCCATACCCCGATACTATCCCGCAAATAAGTATCTAATTACGGGACACACCACTAGCGGCTCGGACCGACTGGGGCACGACCCGGTGAGTCGGCTCCGGTGAGTCGGCTCGGGTGAGTCGGCTCAGGTGAGTCGGCAGCGCGGGGCGAGGCCGCGGCATACGGCAACTCAGCACAGGTTAGTCAACTGCGGACAGCTTGCAAGGTGTCCACAGTTGACTAAGTGCTGCTAGCAGAAGTTCCTAGGTCGGGCCGGGCCGGGCCCCGCTCACAGGTCGCGGGGGCGCTTCTCGCGGGCGCCGGGGGACAGCAGGTTCTCCAGCGCCTCCTCGGCGTCGGGCGTGGTGATCAGCAGGAGCTCGTCGTGCGCTTCCAGGCTGTCGTCGGGGCTGGGCGCGATCGGGATCTGGTCGCGGATGATGCCGACCAAGACGGTGTCTTCGGGGAACGCGACGTCACCCACGCGCGCCCCCACGTGCGGCGAGTCGCTCGGCAGCGTCATCTCGACCATCGTGGCGTGGCCCTTGCGGAACTCGAAGATCCGCACCAGGTCCCCGACCGTGACGGCCTCCTCCACCAGAGCCGTCATCAGCCGCGGCGTCGAGACGGCCACGTCGACACCCCACGCCTCGTCGAACAGCCACTCGTTTTTGGGGTTGTTGACCCGGGCCACCGTGCGGGGCACCCCGAACTCGGTCTTGGCCAGTAGCGACACGACCAAGTTCACCTTGTCGTCACCGGTGGCGGCCACGACGACATCACAGTCGGCCAGCCCCGCCTCGTTGAGCGCATCGATCTCGCAGGCGTCGGCCGCGAGCCAACTCGCCTTCGGCACTCGCCGGATCGAGCCTTCGTTCGCCGCCCGGTCGATGAGCAGCACTTGGTGGTTGTTGTAGAGCAGTTCGGTGGCGATGGAGCGACCCACCGAGCCGGCTCCGGCGATGACGACGCGCATGGGCGGTCTCCGATTCCGTATGGGGCGTTCAGTCGTGGGCGGGCGGGGGGCCGTCCAGCACCCGCTCGATCTCGGTGAGCTCGTCGCGTCGCGCGGCCAGATGCAGGAAGTCACCTTCCTGCAGCAGGCTTTCGCGCGAGGGCAACATGCCGTCGCCGAGGCGTGTGACATAGGCAACGCGCGTGCCGGTGGCCGCCTCGATCTCGGTGAGCGGCCTACCAATCCATTGCGGGCTGACCGGCACCTCCGCGATGACGATGCGCCCGGACGGGTCGGTCAACTCCGGCAGGTGACCCTGGGGGAGGAGGCGGCGCAGCACCTGATCGGAGGTCCACTTGACCGTCGCCACAGTGGGTATGCCGAGGCGCTGGTAGATCTCGGCTCGCCCCGGGTCGTAGATCCGGGCCACGACGTGCTCCACCCCGAACGTCTCGCGGGCAACGCGCGCCGCGAGAATGTTGGAGTTGTCACCACTGGAGACGGCTGCGAAGGCGTATGCCGTGTCGATCCCGGCCTCGCGCAGCGTGTCGCGATCGAACCCCATCCCCGTGACGGTCCGCCCATCGAAGGTGGGCCCGAGCCGAGTAAAGGACGACTCCTCCTGATCGATGATCGCCACATCGTGGCCGCGTCGCTGGAGGGCCCGTGCGATGGAGGCGCCCACTCGACCGCATCCCATGATCACGAAGTGCACGTGGCGACGCTACACCGGCACGGGTCTGCGCCCACGATCGTCCCCGCGGCAGCCGGCCGCGGGCGGTGTCGTGATGACGGTTGGGACGGTCGGGTTTAGAGTGATCGCCCGTGGCCACTGGGCGCGTGCTCAAACGCATCATTCTCGGGCGGGCGATCAGCAGCGACAAGCTGCACGAGACCCTCCTGCCGAAGCGGATCGCCTTGCCGATCTTCGCCAGCGATGCGTTGTCGTCGGTGGCCTACGCGCCAGACGAGATCTTCCTGACCCTCGGCCTGGCCGGGGGCTCCCTAGCGTTGACGCACTCGTGGATGATCGCGCTCGGCGTCGTCGCGGTCATGCTGGTAGTCGTCGCCTCATACCGTCAGAACGTCCACGCCTACCCATCCGGCGGTGGGGACTACGAGGTCGCGACCACCAACCTCGGACCGCGTGCCGGGCTCATGGTCGCCAGCGCCCTGCTGGTCGACTACGTGCTGACGGTCGCGGTGTCCATCTCGTCCGGCATCCAGAATGCCGCCACCGCCATGCCCTTCATCCGCGGACACGAGGCGACGTATGCCGTGATCTTGGTCGCGCTGCTGACGGCGATGAACCTGCGCGGCGTGCGCGAGTCGGGCAACGCCTTCGCCCTGCCGACCTATGCCTTCATGGTGGGCGTGCTCGGGATGGGTGTCGTGGGCATCATCCGCCACCTGACCGGGACACTGCCGATGGCGCCCAGCGCGTCCTTCGAACTGGTTCCCGAAGAGGGTTATGAGGCGATCGGCGGTTTGGCGCTCGCCTTCCTCCTGCTCCGAGCTTTCTCCTCCGGTTGCGCGGCCCTGACCGGGGTCGAGGCAATCTCTAACGGAGTGCCGGCCTTCCGGAAGCCCAAGAGTCGCAACGCCGCCACCACCTTGCTGATGATGGGCTTGGTCGCCATCACGATGTTGATGTCAATGATCATGCTGGCGCGCTGGACCGGTGTGAAGTATGCCGATCGGCCGGGCGAGCAACTGCTCGCCAACGGGCAGCCGGTCGGCGACAGCTACGCCCAGGACCCGATCATGGGGCAGGTCTCCAAGGCGGTTTTCTCGGAGTTCCACCCCGGTGTCGTCTTCATCTCGATCGTCACCGGCATCATCTTGATTCTTGCGGCGAACACTGCCTTCAACGGATTCCCGGTGCTGGGCTCGATCCTGGCCCGCGACGGCTACCTGCCGCGGCAACTCCATGCACGCGGGGACCGGCTGGCGTTCTCCAACGGCATCATCATCTTGGCCGCAGTCGCCGCGATCTTGATCGCGGCCTTCAACGCGGATGTCACCCGGCTGATCCAGCTCTACATCGTCGGGGTGTTCGTCTCGTTCACTGTGAGTCAGATCGGGATGGTGCGCCACTGGAACCGGCATCTGCTCCGCGAGCGCGACGCCGCCGCCCGCTCGACCATGCGCCGCAGCCGGATCATCAATGCGATCGGCGCCGCGATGTCGGGCACCGTCTTGATCGTCGTCCTCGCGACCAAGTTCATCCACGGCGCGGGCTATGCCATCGCCGCCATGGCGGTGCTGTTCGCGATCATGACCGCGATCCACAAGCACTACACGATGGTGGCCCGGGAACTTGAGGTGACCGACGCCGCCGCTCAGATGCTGCCCGCCCGCGTGCACGCCCTGGTCCTGGTTTCCAAGCTCCACAAGCCGACGCTCCGCGCCCTGGCGTATGCCCGAGCCACGCGACCCAACACCCTCGAAGCCATCACCGTCGATGCGGACCCCGAGGCGACGCACGCCTTGCAGGAGGAGTGGGAGCGGCGCGGCATACCCGTGACATTGAAGGCACTCGAGTCGCCCTATCGGGAGGTGACGAGCCCGATCGTGAAATACGTGAAGTCGATCCGGCGCGCGTCGCCGCGCGAGTTGGTCGTCGTCTATGTCCCGGAGTATGTGGTCGGCCACTGGTATGAGCAGATCCTGCACAACCAGACGGCGCTGCGACTGCGGACGCGACTGCACTTCACTCCCGGGGTGATGGTGGCGTCGGTTCCGTGGCAGTTGCGCAGCTCGGAGGGTCAGGAGGAGCGGCTGGCATCCGACGGCTCCTCCGCGCCCGGCTCGGTCAGGATGGGCCGGTGACCGCACCCGCGCCTGAGCCCGGCCTGAGCGTCGGCGAGGTCGTCACCGTCGACATCGGACCGATCGCCCATGGCGGGCACTGCGTGGCCCGGCACGAGGGGCAAGTGCTGTTCGTGCGGCATACGTTGCCAGGGGAGCGGGTTCGGGCGCGTGTCACCGAGGTGGGGTCGGGGTCGCGTTTCGTCCGGGCGGACGCCATCGAGGTGGTGTCGGCGTCGCCCGATCGGGTGCCCGCCCCGTGCCGGTATGCCGGTGTTTGCGGCGGCTGCGACTTCCAGCACGTCGACTTGGCGGCGCAGCGGCGGTTGAAGGCCACCGTCGTTCGCGAGCAACTGCAGCGGCTGGCCCGGCTGGATATCCCGGTCGAGGTCGAGGCGCTGGCGGGGCATCGGGACGGACTGCGCTGGCGGACCCGGACCGAGTTCGCGGTCGGCCCGGAGCGGGAGATCGGGATGCGGCCGCACCGCTCCCATCACGTGTTGCCGGTGGATGACTGCCTCATAGCCCGGGAGGAGGTCATCGCCACGGGCGTGCTGCACCGTCCGGCCGAGCGGGTGCCTGCCGATGTCGTTGCCTTCGACGTGATCGCGCCGAGTGTGGGCGAGCCGGTAGTGGTCCCGGTGACGGCCCAGGGGGCCACCGAGGCTGCGGTGGCCGTGACGGAGGTGGTCGAGGCCGGCGGATTCCGCGGCGAGTTCGAGGTGGCGGCCCGCGGCTTCTGGCAGGTGCACCCCGGCGCCGCCGGGCGCTTCGTCGAATTGGCTGTGGAGATGCTGGCGCCGCGGGCGGGCGAGCGGGTCCTTGACCTCTACAGCGGGGTCGGCGTGTTCGCGGCCGCGCTCGCCGAGGCGGTGGGCCCGACCGGGGAGGTCATCGCGGTCGAGTCCGACGTGGAGGCGAGCGCGCACGCCCAAGCCAACCTCGCGGCATACGACAACGCGGTGGTGGTGCGGGCTCGCGTGGACGAGGCGTTCGGCATCACCGCCCGCCGCTCGCGCGGTCCGCAACGTCGGGGGAGCCGAGGGGGTCGGGGGCGCCCCGGCACCCGGCACCCCCTCATCCCGCCCACGGCCGATCTCGTCCTGCTGGATCCCCCGAGGACCGGGGCCGCTGCCGACGTATGCCGCGCCGTCGCCGCACTCTCACCGCGGGCGATCGTCTACGTCGCCTGTGACCCGGCCGCCCTAGCCCGGGACCTGGCTACCTTCGCCGACTCCGGGTATGCCGTGCGCACCCTCCGCGCGTTCGATGCCTTCCCGATGACCCACCACGTGGAGTGCATCGTCTTGTTGGAAAGGTGACCGGCAGGACCGCCAACTGGTCCGCGGCGCGAGCTGAGGTCAGGGCTTCCGGTTGAGATGGTCGGGCCCTGCCGTTGAGTGGGCCCGGGGAATGCGGAAGGATCGACAGCAGGACCCCACCTGAGATATCTTGACGTCAAGATACTTCAGGCAATTGACGCGTGGCGTCGGAAGGAGCCAATGGTGGCCAGCACGAATAGCTTCGGAGCCCAGGGCGAGCTGAAGGTCGGTGAGCAGAGCTATCAGATCTTCCGCGTCAACACCGTCGAGGGACACGAGAGCCTGCCCTACAGCCTGAAGGTCCTGCTGGAGAACCTCCTGCGCACCGAGGACGGCGCGAATATCACCGCCGACCACATCCGCGCCCTCGGCGGCTGGGACGAGAACGCCGAGCCCGACACCGAGATCCAGTTCACGCCGGCGCGCGTGATCATGCAGGACTTCACCGGCGTACCCTGCATCGTCGACCTCGCCACGATGCGCGAGGCCGTCGCCGACCTCGGCGGCGACCCGGCCAAGATCAACCCGCTGGCCCCCGCCGAACTGGTCATCGACCACTCCGTCCAGATCGACGTCTTCGGGCGCGCCGATGCCTTCGCCCGCAATGTCGAATTCGAGTACCAGCGCAATGGCGAGCGCTACAAGTTCCTGCGCTGGGGCCAGACCGCCTTCGACGACTTCAAGGTCGTCCCGCCGGGCACCGGCATCGTCCACCAGGTCAACATCGAGCGGCTCGCCCGCGTGACGATGGTCCGCGATGGCCTCGCCTATCCCGACACCTGCGTCGGCACCGACAGTCACACCACGATGGTCAACGGTCTGGGTGTCCTCGGCTGGGGCGTCGGCGGCATCGAGGCCGAGGCGGCCATGCTCGGACAGCCCGTCTCGATGCTCATCCCGCGCGTCGTCGGCTTCAAGCTGACCGGCGAGATGAACCCCGGCGTCACCGCCACCGATGTCGTCCTGACGATCACCGACCTGCTGCGCAAGCACGGCGTCGTCGGCAAGTTCGTCGAGTTCTATGGCCAAGGCGTCGCGGCCCTCCCGCTCGCCAACCGCGCCACCATCGGCAATATGAGCCCGGAGTTCGGCTCGACCTGCGCGATCTTCCCGATCGACCAGATCACCCTCGACTACCTGCGCCTCACCGGCCGCTCCGAAGAGTCCATCGCTCTCGTCGAGGCGTATGCCAAGGAGCAGGGCATGTGGCTCGACCCGCAGGCCGAGCCCCGCTTCTCCGAGAAGCTCGAACTCGACCTCGGCACTGTCGTCCCGTCCATCGCCGGCCCGAAGCGCCCGCAGGACCGAATCGTGTTGTCCGACGCCAAGTCTCAGTTCGCGCTCGATGTCAAGAACTATGGCGTCGACGGCGACCTGCGCGAGGAAGCGGTCACCGGACCGACCGGGGCATACGGCCTGAAGGATGGCGCCGTCGTGATCGCCTCGATCACCTCGTGCACCAACACCTCCAACCCGAGCGTGATGATGGCCGCGGGCATGCTCGCCAAGAATGCCGCCGAGAAGGGCCTGACCGTCAAGCCGTGGGTCAAGACCTCCATGGCGCCCGGCTCCAAGGTCGTCACCGGCTACTACGAGGCCGCCGGCCTGTGGCCCTATCTCGACAAGCTCGGCTTCAACCTCGTCGGCTACGGCTGCGCCACCTGCATCGGCAACTCTGGACCGCTGCCCGAAGAGGTCTCGGCCGCCGTCAACAAGGGCGACCTCGCCGTCACCGCGGTGCTCTCGGGCAACCGCAACTTCGAGGGCCGTATCAACCCCGACGTGAAGATGAACTACCTCGCGTCCCCGCCGCTGGTCATCGCCTATGCGCTCGCCGGCACGATGAACTTCGACTTCGATCTCGAGCCGCTCGGCCAGGACGAGGCCGGCAATGACGTCTTCCTCAAGGACATCTGGCCCTCGCCCGAGGATGTCGAGGCCACCATCGGCGCCTCCCTCTCGCGCGAGCTCTTCGAGAAGGACTATGCCGACGTCTTCGCCGGCGACGAGCGCTGGCAGGGCCTGGAGACCCCCGAGGGCGACACCTTCGCCTGGGAGTCGGACTCGACCTACGTCCGCAAGCCTCCTTACTTCGAGGGCATGGGTATGACGCCCGCTCCCGTCGCCGATATCGCCGGAGCGCGCGTGCTGGCCAAGTTGGGTGACTCGGTGACCACCGACCACATCAGCCCGGCCGGCTCGATCAAAGCGGACTCGCCGGCGGGGGTCTACCTCACCGAGCACGGCATCGACAAGCGCGACTTCAACTCCTACGGCTCGCGCCGCGGCAACCACGAGGTCATGATCCGCGGCACCTTCGCCAACATCCGCCTGCGCAACCAACTCCTGACCGATGTCGAGGGCGGTTTCACCCGCAACTTCCTCGAGGCGGACGCGCCGCAGACGACGATCTATGACGCGTCCGCGGCATACCAGGCAGTTGGCGTCCCGCTCGTCGTCCTGGCGGGCAAGGAGTATGGCTCGGGTTCCTCGCGCGACTGGGCGGCCAAGGGCACGGCGCTGCTCGGCGTCCGTGCGGTCATCGCGGAGTCCTACGAGCGCATCCACCGCTCCAACCTGATCGGGATGGGCGTGCTGCCGCTGCAGTACCCCAAGGGCCAGAACGCCGAGTCGCTCGGCCTGTCGGGCACCGAGACCTTCTCGGTCAGTGGCGTGGAGGCGCTCAATGAGGGCGCCACGCCCAAGACGGTCAAGGTCGTCGCGACCCGCGAGGACGGCTCGACCTCGCAGTTCGACGCGGTCGTGCGCATCGACACCCCCGGTGAGGCCGACTACTACCGCAATGGCGGCATCCTGCAGTACGTCCTGCGCCAAATCAGCGGTAGTTGAGCTGGCCAACTCCAGAACGAGGCATCGGGACGCTGACACGCCCGGCGTTACTCACTTGAGATTCTCGCACCACGCGCCCCGTCAGGCTTCGGTCTGACGGGGCGCGTGGTGCACCCACGGCGCACGAAGCCTTGGCTCAAGGGGTTCGAATCGGCCCCCAAGGAGCCAGCCGGCCTGAGATCCTGTTGCGGGGACGCCTGGTGAGCACACAATCGACATTGGCCAAGCCCGTCGGGGAACTGAACCGACCGACTTAGCTGGGGGATTTCGCATGATGCTTCGTAGACTTCGGATCGAGCATTTCCGCGGTATCGAGCGTGCGGATTGGAAGATCGACCGACGGCTGGTGGCACTCGTCGGTGCGGGCGACAGTACTAAGACGACGCTGCTGGATGCGATCGGACTGGTGCTCAGCCCGAGCTACAACCCACAGTTCACCGACGCGGACTTCTACAACTTCGACTTGGCGAGTGAGATTGTTATCGAGGCAGTCGTTACCGAGCTTCCGGACAACCTGGTCAAGGAGAGCCAGCTCGGCAAGGACCGCTCGGGACTGATGCCTGATGGCAAGCTCGTACATGATCCCGTCGATGATGCCGAGGAGTGCCTCGTCGTTCGATTGACGGTGACTCCGGATCTCGACCCCATTTGGGAAGTCATACGCCCTCAGTCCGATGACGCTCGCCCGATCTCGGCGAGCCAGAGGCGGCAGCTCGGCTTCTTCCGGCTCGGTGAACGACCCGATTTCCACTTCCGGTGGGCTCGTGGTTCGGCACTGTCTGGGCTTACCGCCGGCGGCGATGGCGCTTCGTCGGTGATTCTCGATGCGCATCGCGACGCGCGCACTGCGGTTTTCAAAGCTGAACCGAACGCGCTCCACCAGGCAGCCGCGGCAGCGCAGGAGTCGGCCAGCACCTTCGGGGCGGCGTCGTTTGGTGAACTGCGACCCGGCCTTGAGCCGGGCTCCTCGACTTCTACCCACGCGCTGCTTTTGCACGACGGTGAGGTGCCACTGTCGAGCCTTGGGCTCGGGACTCGACGGCTGACGAGCCTGGCCATCCAGGACAAGTCTATGAAAGATGGCTCGATCATCGCGATCGATGAGATCGAGCACGGGCTTGAGCCTCATCGACTGGCTCAG
Source organism: Nostocoides jenkinsii Ben 74 (assembly GCF_001046875.1). GTDB lineage: Bacteria > Actinomycetota > Actinomycetes > Actinomycetales > Dermatophilaceae > Nostocoides_A > Nostocoides_A jenkinsii. The sequence goes on along the minus strand of NZ_HF571038.1, from coordinate 745,289 downwards.
GCCCTTCACCGTCTGCGGCAGCGAACGCAGGCCGACAAGCTCCAGATCATCATGACGACCCACTCGCCCGTAGCGGTGACGGCCCTGAGTGCTGTGGACATCGAAGTCGTCCATGCCGATGGGGCCGGTAGCACCAGTTGCAGGTCTGTTCCGGATGACCTCGACAATGTCCAAGGAGCGCTGCGAAGTGCGCCGGATGCACTGCTCGGCCGACGAGTCATGGTGATGGAAGGAGCGACAGAAGTCGGCGTCCTGCGGGCTCTGCTTCGGCACTGGGACGAGCAGCGTTTGAGCGCGGGAATGGACAGCTCAGTGGCCACAGGTGCCGTCCTCGTAGACGGCGGAGGTGGAGCCCAGTCGCTGCAGCGAGCCCGGAACTTCCAGTGCCTCGGCTACCTAACGTGTGCACTGCTGGACAATGACGACCGGGGGATCGACCCCCGCGTAACCAGCACCGAGGCGGCGGGAGTCGCAGTGCATCGATGGTCTGAGGGTTGCAACATCGAGCACGAGATTGTCCGGGTGCTCCCACTAGCGGGAGTCCAGGAAGTGGTTGATCTCGCAGTGGAGTTCCGAGGCGAGCAATCTGTAGTGGCCGCAGTTGCTGCGAAGCTCGACGGCGCTGGGCTGACAGGAACCCAAGTCGCTACCTGGCTGCAACAAGCCCTAGGTGACGAGTGCGCGCTGCGTTCGGCGATCGCCGACGCGGCGGTCGTGAAGAAGAAGGAGTGGTTCAAGAGACAAGACCGCGGCGAAGAGTTGGCCGGCGTCGTCATCGCGCACTGGGCTGAGCTGGCTGATACGCACGTGATGAGCGTGTTCGAGGGGCTCCGTGACTTCGCGTACCCGGACGCTGCCACCTCTGGTGCCGCAGACTACGTGGTTCCGTCCTCCGATGAATGACGACCCTTGCATCGAAGATGCCGTGGCAGCCGTGCTTGCTGTGCAGCCCTGCTCGGTTACGCTGCCTGCTGGTGCAGGGAAAACCGAGCTCATTGCCGCGTCCGTCGCGGAAGCCGTGCACCGTGGCGGGACGAGTCTGGTCCTCACGCACACGCACGCCGGAGTGGACGCGCTTCGTCGGCGTATGAAGAAGTTCGGCGTGATGAGGGACCGGTTCGTCGTCCGGACGATCGACTCGTGGTCTTACGACCTGATCGCGCATTTTCCTGACTTGGCCGGCCTCGCTGTGCCGACGATTCCAGATTGGACCAGGTCCACTGAGTACCACCTCGCCGCTGCTCGGGCGGCGGGCACCCCTGCAGTGGCCAAGATGTTGCGGCTCAGTTACACGAACTTGTTCGTGGACGAGTATCACGACTGTGTGCTCGATCAGCACAACCTCGTTCTCTCGCTGTCTGGCTCGATACCAACCACTGTCCTCGGCGATCCGCTCCAGAGCCTCCTGACGTTCGGTGAGACGCCGCCCGTGGACTGGGACTCGGACGTGCTTCCAAACTTTCCCGAAGTCGTCGTGGACCACCGGCCGCGTAGGTGGGAGCCGGATCATGCCGAGCTCGGCCAGTGGCTCGTCGACATTCGAACCGAGCTGACGGACGGGATGCCGATCAGCTTCAGCGGAACGCCTGTCCGTTGGGTGCGGAAGTCGGATGATCGGACCTTCGTCTCTGAGTGCATGAAGGCGCTCGGACAAGAGGGCACTATCGCAGTGTTGGGCCGATTCCGTCACGACTGCGTCTCGGCGGCGAGCAAGCTGAGCGGTCGCTACACAGTCATGGAAGCACTCGACGAGAAGGCGACCTTGGCATTCGCGGCGAAGGTGGATACGGGAAGCGGGGCCGCGGTCGCCCATGCAGTGGTCGAGTTCGCCGCAAAGTGCAGTGTTGGCATACCGACTCACATAAGCTCCGCCAAGCGCAAGCGGCTCCTCAACGGCCTTTCCTTCGTCACGCGGGACGAAGATCTGAAACCCACCTACGAGGCCGTAGTCCGTGTCCGCGAACAGCCCACTCCCACAACAGTGCGCACAGCCTTCGAGCTGCTCGGCGATCTTCAGGGAGTCTCGATTCACTGCCGTGAAGCGTGGAACGAGGTCTCCCGCTCACTCGCCGCCGCGGCCGCGGACGGATGCACGGTGACCGAGGCGCTCCACCTGGCGAGGAGCCATACAAGGGCCGCCGGTCGCCAAGCAGCAGCGAGAGTGGTCTCCCGGCCGCTACTCGTCAAGGGCCTCGAATACGACCATGTGATCATTCTCGACCCGACGGCGTACGGAGCGCAGGAACTGTACGTAGCACTCACAAGAGGGTCGAAGTCGGTGACGGTCATAAGCGACTCCAGCACTCTTCCGGTCGCGCGCATGCAAGCGCACAAGAAATCACCAACCCGCGGCTGACCTTGTTGCACTCGACGTTCGGGGTGGCTCAGTGCACGGAGATGTCCGTGACGAGAGTGCCGGGTGCGTGGCCTGATGTGATCAACTTTCCGCGCGACGCCAGGGCGCATCGGGATCGGCGAGCGTCTCGAGCATGAGCTGGCACCAGACTTGGGCGGCCCCGACGACGAGGCGGGCGTGTCGCGGGCGAACCCATCTCGGTACCTCTTCCGCTCCGTGGTCGATGCCGACGCTGTTCCTGAGCTCGGTGACGCTCTGGGTGAGCGTGACCAGTGACTGGAGGGCCTGGCGGAGCGCGCGGTCTTCGTCGCTGACCGACTTCGGGGCGAGGCCGAGCGAGTCCTGGGCGGCGTTGACCAGGCCGGGGACTTTCGCTGCCCTGGTGTAAGTCTGCCCGCGGGCGGTGAGCACGCACTTGGCGGTGGACTCGATCAGTGCCTTGGCCGTGCTTACGGCGAGCCGCGGATCCGTGTCGACGCTGTCGCCGAGCCTGTGCAGGTGGTCCTGGATGGACTGCGGGTCGGGGAGGGCGTTGAGCGCGTGCTCGGTTAACTTCGTCCCGGCTCGGCCGAGGCGGACTGTGCCAGTAGCCTCGTCGACTTCAAAGCCATCCTCGCGCAGGATCCGGACCCATTTCTCGCGCTGGCTGTTGTCATTGCCCCAGCCAACCGACCCATCCTGGATGATTGTCTGCAGCATGTCGCCGAGCACGGCAGTCAGCCGCTGAGCGTCAGCGGCGTCGCGCAGGTCCAGGGTGACGAGGTAGCGGCGCATCCGCTCGCGCCGGATGCTCTCGTCGTTCTCCATGGGCTGCGGCGGGCCGAGGGCGACGCCTCGGTCGTCGAACAGTGCGTCTATCTCGCGCACGGACGTGCCGGTCAGCTGGTCGGAGAGTAGTCGCATCACGCGCGGGGTGAAGCTTCCCATTCCCGCCTACTTCGTCTCGTTGGGGTGTGCAGTGTGGATCTGTTCCAGGTAGACGGTGTTGCCGTCGACGTAGAACCACACTCGTGCGGTGCCCTTCAGCGTGGGCTTGTGCTGCCAGCGCTGGAAGGTCCGACCGCTCCGGGTGATCACGCCCAGCGGCCCCTCGAGCGGGTAATTGGTCGGAGTCCTCATCAGGGGCGTGCGAGTGAGAAAGTCCCAGGTCTCGCTCATGGAGTTCCTGATCGTGGCCACGAGGTCGCGCCAGCCCTTCTCGGACTGCTTGGTGGCGTATTTCAGCACGTACTCCGACTTCTTCGCTGGTCGGGGGACCGTGGACTCCTTGGACATGCTTAGGGGCGCTCTACGACCGTGTCGGCGGAGTCGTAGTCCTCGTCGAGCCACTCGACGGGCTGCGTGCCCAGGCCGGCGGCGATAGCCGTGGCGGTCTCGCGCCAGCTGGTGAGCTGGGCGATCGCCAGATGCGGCTGCTGCGTCGAGAAGGACGCCCTGGCTGCGTCGATGAGATCCCGGGCACACTGTTCCCGGTCTTGGGCGCTGAGCGCGTACATCCACGGGTAGCGACTCGCCATGCGCTCGGTCAGGGGTCCGTCTTCGAGGGTGACCGAGATGAGCGTGGCGGCAATGTGCAGGAGCTCGGCGCGCGCGTCGGCCTCGCGCTGGGACATCAGGACCAGCGTCTCGCCGTCGCGGCGGGTCACCGTGACGGGGTGGTCTTCGGCCTCGGCGAAGACCTCGGCCGAGTGCTTGCTCAGGTCCGATGAGCGCCGGGTGGCCTTGGGGGAGTCGGCTGCGATGGTCATGCCACCCATCGTATTCGGAACGTATTCGGAAGTCCATCCAGCCCAGGGCTTCTCACAGTTCGTACGTATCGACTTTCCTGCACAGCTCCTCGTTGCGCGCTGATGCCGGCGATGTTGTCAGGGGGCCCATTCATGAGTCTGCTGGTCTTGTCCTGTGCGGTAGCCAGACGGTCAGGCAAGAGAGAGCGCAGCAGCTTCCCGTCGATGGGTTCGGCCCGTCAACGTGCTGCCCTAGCGGTACTGGGTCGATATACCTCTGACCTGGGCGTTTACGAAATCGAGTCTGTCTGTGAGCCGTCCAGGGGCCCGAACTTCCGCTTACGGAAGCAGGTCGCAGTACGTCCTCCGCTCGTTGGTGAGCTGACACCCCGCCCAAACCTCGGTCGACGGGCAGAGACACGCCGTATGTCGGGACGACATACGGCGTGTATCTGCCCGTCGACCTGTTTGTGGCGACCTGTTTGCGGGAGCGGCATCTGCCCGCCCTCGTATGCTGCCGGACATGAGCGAGTACCAGCAGATCCCGGTCCCGCAGCAGCCCGGCTCGTCCACTGGCAGTGGGCCCGCCCGTCGTTCGGACGCTGCCGTATGCCCGTGGTGTAGCGGTACGAACTTCGAGCCCGGCTTCGTGGAGGACACCGGTCAGTCCGCTCAAGGATTCGCCCGCTGGATCCCGGGCGAGATGAACAAGGGCCTATTCGGCGGCGCGCAACGCTTCGGTCGCGAACGCATCGACATCACTGGGCAACGCTGTATCGCCTGCGGCTACCTCTGTCTGTTCGCCCGCTAAGCCCTGCCGAGAACCCCGGACCAAGGAGAAACCAATGGCTGACGTCTTGATCCCGCACTCCGCCCTCGGCCTGCGACCCGCAGTGGCCGCGCTGGCCGACGACCTGCGGGCAGCCGGCCACGCCGCCACCGCGCCAGACCCTTTCGAAGGTCGCACTTTCGAGGGTGGCGAGGCCGGGTATGCCGAGGCAGTCGCCTTTACCGGTGGCCGCCGGGAGGAGATCCAGGCGGCGGCGGACGCGGCATACGACAGCATCACGGGACCACGGATCGTCCTCGGCTTCTCCATGGGAGCTGGGATGGCGCAGGAGTATGCCCAGCAAAAGCCCGAGGTTGTCGGCGCGATCCTCGTCGGCGGGGGCGGCTTCTATGAGGGCTGGACCGAGCCCGTGTGGCGCGCGGGGGTGCCGCTCGCGCTGCACCATACGATCGATGACCCGTGGATGGACGGCGATGTCGCCGGGATGGTGCAGGTGGCGACCCGCGCGGGCTCGGACGCCTCGGACTACACCTACCCCGGCAATGGTCACCTGTTCTTCGATGAGAGGCTGCCTCTGGAGTATGACGCCGCTTCCGCCGCCCTGCTCCGCGCCCGCCTTCACGGCTTCCTGGGGCGGTTCGACAACGAGCTGCGGGGCGGGGCCATGGGCGGGATCGCGCCCGCCAAAGACCCGACGAAATCTCTCGCGGGGTTGGCCGAGCCCGAGTCGTGGACAACCTCCGAAGCCATTGAGGACCTGCGCGGCGATCGGTGACAGCGAGCGACAGGAGTCAGTAGGCTCGGCGGGATGCCCACGTACATCGCCTTCTTGCGCGCGATCAATCTCGGCGCAACGCGGAAGTTCCCGAAAGATGCGGTCAAGCTGGCCACCGAGGCTGCGGGCGGGACCGACGTCGAGACCTATCTCAACACCGGCAACGTCCGGCTGACCTCCACGCGGCGCTCCGCCGCCGCCGTGGCCAGGGACCTAGAGCAGGCGTATGCCGCAGACCGCGGCTTCGAGGTGCCAACCGTCGTTTTCACCCCAGCAGAGGTGGTCGCGATCGTCGCCCGCGCAACGGCTTTGGCCGATCAGTACGGCCCGGTGAAGAATCACTACATCGCGCTCTACGCGGACGCGCCGAGCGCCGCTACGGCCACCGCCGTTCAGGCCCTGGAGGTCGAGGGGGAGCGGTGCGTCGTAGACGGACGCGCCGCACATGCGCTGCTCCACGGTAACATTCACTCGGCAAAACTCTTCCGCGCCAAGCAATTCAGCGCGCTTGGGGTGGGCACGTCCCGCACCCGAGCGGTCCTGACGACCGTTGCCGAGAAGTGGTGCACCGATGTCGACTGACTCGACCGACGAGGCAACGCATGCCGATCTGATCCGCGGGGCCGCGGCATACCTCAATCCGATAGAGATCGCTGGCCGGCTCTTCGGCAATGTCGCCGCCATCGCCGAGACGCCGGACGGGCGACGCTTCCCGGGAGTCTGCATCGACACGCCATGCGGCACCGGCTTCTGCGCCGAGGCGGCGGCCATTGGGGCGATGGTCACGGCAGGCGAGCAGCGGATCGCCCGCATCGTCGCGGTCTGGCGCGACCCAGGTACCGGCCGCCTGCATGTCTTGCCGCCGTGCGGTCGGTGCCGGCTTTTCGTCAGCCAGGTCCACCCCGACAACCTCCACCGGACCCGCGTCATCCTCGGGGACCACGAGGCGACGGCTCTGGCCGACCTCATCCCCAGCCACGAGTGGCCCGCGCCACTGGACGCCGCGTTCTGACTGCCCGGGCGGACTAGATTCGGAGAAGCCACTCACGGACGAAGGAGTCCCGCAATGTCCATCCCCCACCGCACCGTCGGCCACGGCCCGAAGACGGTCTTCCTGCTGCACGGCTGGCTGGGGTCGGCCGACGGTTGGGGGCTCTTCCCCGACTATCTCGACCCGGAGGCCGCGACCTGGGTCTTCACCGACAATCGGGGGTATGGCGCGCGCCTCGCTGAGACGGGCGACTTCACCCTCGACGAAGTCGCCGATGATGTCCTGGCGCTCGCGGACGAGCTTGGCGCGCAGACGTTTTCGCTCGTCGGCCACTCCATGGGTGGCGCGGAAGTGCTGCGCGTCCTGGCCAAAGCGCCCGAGCGCGTCGACAAGCTCATCGGGATCACCCCGGTCGGCGCCGCCCCCACCCCCCTGGACGAGGCCGGTCACGATCTCTTCTTCGGCGCGCCGGACGACGACGGCAAGCGGTTCAGCATCGTCGACTTCACGACCGGCAATCGCCTGACGCCGCAGTTCATCCAGTCGATCGTCAACTGGTCCCGGGAGCACTCCACGGTGGAGGCATTCCGTGGCGCCGTCGACGCGTGGGTCAACGCCGACTTCCTCGCCGAGGTCGCAGGTGATGAGACGCCGATTCTGGTCATCCCCGGCGAACACGACCCAGCCCTGGGCGCGGAGACCGTCAATCAAACGTGGAAGCCCCACTTCCCCAACGCGACGGTCGACGTTATGCCCAACGCCGGCCACTATCCGATGTTCGAGACCCCCGTCGCCCTCGCCACCCGGGTCAACGCCTTCATCGCTGACTGAGACCGCGCGCCCGTAATGCCTCCCGGCGGCGGGCCTGGGCAGCCAGCCAAGTCTCGACGGTCGCCCTCACCCACTCCGGACGGTGCATGACGTCGGTCCAGACGAACGGCAGGACGTGCCAGCCGAGCGCGGTCAGGCCGGCATAGCGTCGCCGATCGCGGACGAACCCGGATGGGTCGCCATGGTGCTCGTAGCTGTCGGCCTCCAGCACCAGGCCCACCGATGGGTCCGCCAAGTCGACCACGGCCAAGAAGCCCGCACTCTCGATGCGGAGTTGCGGCTGCAGCCGCAGCCCCGGAATCCCGATGCCGATCGCCCGCAAACACGACTCAAAAGGATTGTCGGCGCGGCCATCGACGTGCTGTGCCACCAGGCGAACCTGCCCACAGCCCGGTCCTCGGGTACGCACCGCGGCGCGTTGGAACGTGGCAACCTCGACACTGCCGGACCGAACGGCCGAGTCCGCCACCGCCAGGGCTTCGTCGAAGGGCAGGATTCGGGCACAGTCGATCACCGTGCGCAGCGGCGACGTCAGTCCGTTCGCCCGCTCCCACGGGCTGGTGGGCGAGTGCCGGAATCTCGCGACGCGCGGATCACGAACGACCCTGCCCGGCGGGACGATCAACCGAGGCAGTGCCGGCGGAAACGTCACTTTCCACGACCACGCCTGGGCGGCGCTCAAGTCCGACAAGACTGCCGTATGCCGCTGCGCCACCACGGCGTGTCCCGCGATAGCCGCGAGCGCGTACCGACCGTGGCCGGTCCGCAGGATCCCCTCGCCGACCAATGCCGCCCGGATCTCCCGGCGCGAGTGCACGGCATTGAGTTCGCCGAAGGAGGCGAGCCCGCCCATCCGCACGAGGGTGTCATACACGGCCATACGACAAGAGTGGGCCGGGGAGCGCCCCGGGTCACCCTCTCCCGCCGCCCCCTGTGGACAGCCGCCAATCCTCGCCTCCCGGACTCTGGGGACAACTGCCCGGACATTTGGAATACGTATGCCGCGCCGTCGCCTCCAGGGGCGCGGCGGCGCGGCATACGGACGTGCATTGGTATCCCAAATGTCCGCGATAGGTCGCGCGCGGGGCAATTTGCGCACTATAGTTCTCATCATGAGCACTCAGGCGGTACTTCCCCCCTTCCACCTGGCCATCCCCGTCGGCGACATCGATGCCGCCCGCGCGTTCTACGGCGACGTCATGGGCTTCGGCCGCGGCCGGTCCGACGAGCGCTGGACCGACTGGAATGTCGACGGCCACCAGGTCGTCACGCACATGGTCGACGACTACACCGCGCCCGTCGCGGGCCACAACTTCGTCGACGGGCATCAGGTGCCGGTCCCGCATTTCGGCCTCGTCCTCAGCGTCGAGCGCTTCCAGGAACTCGCCAGCCGCATGACCGAGCGCGGTACCGACTTCGTCATCAAGCCCTACGTCCGCTTCCAAGGCGAGCCGGGGGAGCAGTGGACGATGTTCTTCCTCGACCCGTCCGGCAACGCGATGGAGTTCAAGGCGTTCGCCGACCTCGACCAGCTTTTTGCCGTATGACGATTCCCGCCTCCCCGGGCCGGCTCCAGAACGATTTTCTCACCCTCGTCGGGAGCCGGATCCGGGATCGGCGCAAGCTGGCCAGCCAAACAGTCCAGGAACTCGCGGATCGGGCCGGGATCAGCCGGCGACTGCTCACCCAGATCGAGCATGGGCAGGCCAACCCCAGCCTGGTCACGGTGACTGGGATTGCCCGAGCCCTCGGCGTCGACTTCACCGACCTGCTTGACGAAGGTCCCGCCGAGTCGCCGGTCACTGTCGTCGGGGCAGCACACCACCGGCTGGTGTGGCACAGCCCGGGTGGGAGCGCGGCCTACCTCCTCGTCGCCACGAGTGGACAGCGGACCGCGGACCTGTGGCACTGGAGGCTCGCTCCGGGTGAGTCCTATTCGGGCCGCCCCGACCCCACCGGGTCACAGGAGTTGTTCGCGGTCCTCAGCGGCACCCTGACCCTGGTCGCGGAGGGCGCAGACCAGCGCGTCCACCAAGGTGAGTCGGCTCGCCTGCTGAGCGACCGGGCCTACGCCTATCGCAACGACACGGACGAGGCCTATCGCAACGACACGGACGAGGTGGTCACCTTCGTCCGTGTCGTTGCGCTCGCCCCGCCGTCCGACAGGGCCGTGACCTGATCAGCCCTTGTCGGCCCCCGCATTGGCGCCCTGGGTGAAGAACCGCTGGAAGACGATGAACACGATCGCGGTCGGAATCGTCATGATCAACGCCCCGGCCATCTTGATGGGGAACTCCGTGCCCGAGCCCAGACCGCCGGTCGTGAAGCTGGCGATGCCGCGGGTCAGGGTGTAGAGGTTCTCCTTGTCGGTGGCAATGATGAAGTGCCCCAACTCATTCCACGATCCTTGGAAGGACAGGATCGTTAAGGTGATCAGGGCTGGCTTCGCCATCGGCAGCACGATCGACCAGAAGGTTCGGAGGGTCCCGGCCCCGTCGATGCGGGCGGCCTCCTCCACTGACGGCGGGATCGACTCGAAGAACTGCTTCATGATGAAGACCCCGGCGGCGTCACACATCAAGGGCACGACGAGTGCCGCGGGGGTGTTGTAGATCCCGAAATACTTCAGCGCCAGGAACTTTGGCAGCAGGAGCACGATCCCGGGCACCGACATCACGGCGAGTATGGCCGTGAACAGCGCCTCCCGTCCGCGGAACTTCAACCGCGCCAGCGCATAGCCGGCCATCGAGTTGAAGAACACCCGCGCGAGGGTCACGATCACCGCGACCCACACCGAGTTGAAGAACCACATCGGGAAGTTGGTTTGGAACAGCCGCTCGATGGCCCCTGTCGTGAACGGCTGCGGCACCAGGTTCAGCGGGTGCTTGTCGGCATCGGAGTTGGTCTTGAAGGAGGTGACCAACTGGATGATGAACGGGAAGATGTAGGTCAGCGCGAAAATGACCAGCATTGTGTAGAAGAGTGCCTTCTTGGTCCCGCTGGAGCGGTTGGCGACCTGCCCCCCATCCACGGCATTGCTGGTCTTGAGGACCGCCTGGGTCTCGGCCGCGACCAACTTCGCGTCTGGTGCCATATCGCTCATGCCGCCACCGCCTTCTTGGCCGCCTTGGCCTGGGCCTTGGCGACCTTCTTGGCCGCCGCTTCGTCCTTGTCGCGCAACAACCAGCGCTGCGCCTGGGTCATGAGGAAGATGAGCAGGAACAGCAGGAAGGCCATCGCCGCGCCACGGCCCCACTTCTGGGACTCAAAAGCTGCCTGATACGACAGATATGCCGGGGTCAAGGTCGTCTTCGCCGGGCCACCCTTGCTCATGACGTACATCTGGTCGAAGACCTGCCAGGTGCCGATGATGCCGAGGGTGATGACGAGGAAGATCGTCGGGCGCAGGTGCGGGACGGTGACATTCCAGAAACGCTGGCGCGCGTTGGCGCCGTCCACCATGGCGGCCTCCTCGACCTCGGTGGGCAAGTCCTGCAGCGCCGCGAGGAACATCAGCATGAACGTGCCAGCAGTGGTCCAGATGACCTGGAACATGATGGCGCTCATCGCGACGCTGGGACCCTTGACCCACTCCCAGAGCGACAGGTTCATGATTTTCGTGTCGGCCAATCCCGACGGCGGCTTGTTCATGTCCCACAGGCCAAGCCCGTCACCGGCAAGGTGAATCAGGCCACGCGGGTCCTGGAACCAGTTCGGCCCGTGCACCCCCATCCAGCTCAGCATCGCATTGACGGCCCCGGAGCCGGCGAAGAGGTACAGGAAGACCAGGGAGATCGCCACCGATGACACAACCGACGGGAAGTAGAACGCCGTCCGGAAAAAGGTGCGCCCCTTGAGCCACTTCTGGTTGACCAGCACTGCCAGCAGAAGCGCCAACACCGTCTGCAGCGGCACGACGCCGATCACGTAGTAGAAGGTGTTGCGCAGCGACATCATGAAGTCTTGCCGCGCGAGGCCCTGACGGGTCAGCAAATCGGAGTAATTCTTCAACCCGATGAACTGGGTGTTACCGCCGAAGGGGGTGCCGCGGCCGGACCAGTTGCTGACCGAGACCCACAGCGCCATGAAGATCGGCACGACAAGGAACAGGCCGACGATGACGATCATCGGCGTGACAAACAGCCAGCCCGCAGCGGGCTGACGCATCGGATCGCCGGATTTGGTTCGGCTCATGGGGGACTCCCGAGGGACAGATCACGGGTGGGGGCTGATCGCGGGGCCCAGGGAAGGACCAACGCGACGGTATGTCGCTGGGGGACCACGCCGGGCCGGTCCGCAGGGGAAGGCCGGCCCGGCGTGGCCGTGCGGGGGCGTCAGCCGCCGAGGGCGGAGGCCGCGTTCTCGTCGAAGGACTTGGTCACTGCGGCCAGGTCCGCGTCGCCGAACTTCTCCAGCTGGCTGTTGAGGTCGGCGACGACCTCCGTCAGGCCGGGAACGTTGATCGGGCCGTGGCCGTACTCGCCACCGGCGACGAAGGCGGCGTCATCCGGGTACTTCGCCTTGTACTCCTCGGCTGCGTCGGTGCGCGACGGCATGACACCGAAGGCGTCGGCGAAGGCCATCTGCTGCTGGGACGTCGTCAGGAACTTGATGAGGTCCTTAGCCGCGTCCTTGTTCTTGCTGTCGGCGGCCAAGCCCCAGCACTGCGTGAACATCAGCGTGCCCTTGCCGGCCGGGCCCGCGGGGAGCTCGACGGACTTGTACTTCACGTTGGGGGCGTCGTTCTTGAGCGCGCCCTTGATCCAGTTGCCCTCGATGACCATGGCGGCCTTCTCCTTGGTGAAGGCCTCACCGCCCCAGCCGACGCCGAGGTCGTTGGACATCTTGAAGTTGCCGGCCTTGACGTTGTCCTGGACATACTTCAGGCCGTCGACGACCTTCGCGTCGCCCGCGGTCGCGGTCTTGCCGTCCTCGGACAGCCACCAGCCGCCGTTCTCGACGACGAACGCGCCGAGACGGTCGATACCGACACCGATGCCGAGGCCCGCGACGTCCTTGGTCGTGAGCTTCTTGGAGACCTCGGTGAGCTGGTCCCAGGTGGTCGGGATGTCAGCGTCGGTCAAGCCGGCCTTGGACCACATGTCGGTGTTGATCTGCAGGGCGAGGGCCGAGAAGTCCTTGGGCACGCAGTACTGCTTGCCGTCCCAGGTGAAGGTCTTGCGCAGGGACTCGAAGAACTTGTCGTTGTCGGGGAAGCCGTCGCCGTAGGCCTCGAGCGAGCCCTGCTGCGCGAAGGTCGCGAACTTGCCGGCATCCATGTACATGACGTCGGCAGGGTCGCCACCGGCGAAGCCCTGCGCGAGCTCCTGGTCCATGTTGGAGGCCGCAGTGACCTCGACGGTGTTGCCGGTGGACTTGCCCCAGGCGTCCGTCGCTGCCTTGACCGCAGCGGTTTCGGCGTCGCCGGAGGAGGCGATGAGCATGCGCAGCGCGACGCCGCTGGGCACCGCTGCGGAGGTCTCGCTGGACGAGCCCGTGGCGCTGGAGCTCGCCCCGGCGGAGGTCGTGGAGGACAACGAGCTGTCGAAGCCGCCCCCGCCGCACGCGGCCAGGGTGAGGCTGCCGGCCGTCGCAAAGATGAGTGCGGCGAAGCGGCGGTGGTTGCGCATCATGTGGTGTTTCCCATTCAGGGCGGTGCGTTGCGGCATCGAGGACCCGATGCCGCGGGTGGTGGTGGGGAGAAGGTCGCTCAGGTGTTGGGATCGGACGAAGCCCGCGTCACCAGCGCCGGCCGGAACAGCGCCCCGGACTCCGGCGGCGGGCCGCCTTCGAGCCGTTTGTGAACCAGGCCGAGCAGGTAGTCCGCGATCGTGGTCACCGGCTGCGACACGCTGGTGAGCTTGAGCATGCCGGCGTAGCTCGAGTCGTCGATTCCGGTCATTCCGACATCGCGACCGGGCACCCAGCCCCGCCGTCGCGCGGCGCGCTCCACACCCATGGCGAGCAGATCCGAGGCGCAGGCGATCGCGCCACCCCGGCCCACCTGCTCGATCAAGTCGTATGCCGCGTCCGTCGCCGCGTCGAGGTCCTGCTCTGCCTGCGCCTCAGGACCGAGGGATCGGCCCGACGCGGTCGTCGCCTCGATCCAGCCGCGCCGGCGTTCGTCGCCGATCGAGGAGCCGAACGGCCAGCCGAGGTAGCCGCCCTGGGCGTATCCCACCGCGAAGAGATGGTTGGTCGCGTCGCGGAGGCCGGCCGCGCCGTCCACGTCTGCCCACGACGTGATGTCGGGGCGACCCCAGACCCGGCCGAACGCGGCATACGGCACTCCCGCCTTGTCGAGCCAAGCCGGGCGCGGGTCGCCCTTGTGCGTGTCGGCGATGATGAAGGCGTCGACCACTTGGGCGCGAATCATGTCCTCGTAGCCCTCGGTGGGGCTCTGCGCACCCGCCGCGCTGAAGGTGACAACGTGGCAGTTGTGGCCGATGGCCATCTCGGACAAGGCGACTGTGAACGGGTAGATGATCTCGTTGCGATTGGCCGAGCCGATCGCGAGCAATTCGAAGCCGACGGCTCCGGTGCGCTGAGAACGCAGTGACTGCGCCGCGCTGGAGGGGCGGTAGCCGAGTTCCGCGATGACGCTTTGGACCTTCTCCAAGGTCGGGGCCTTGAGCCGCTCCGGGTGGACCAGGGCATTGGAGACCGTCTGCCGTGACACTCCAGCAGCCTCGGCCACGTGGCGAATAGTCACCCGGCTAACGGTCACCCGTGCTCCCTCTTCATTGACGGATCGCAGGCTATGGTCCAAATTTGGCTCTGACTCTGAGGCGTTCAAACACTTTTCCGCGGTATTTGAACGATCAGATTTGCTCACTTTGGACCGTCCGTGCCCGTCTGTCAAGCCCCCTTGCGAGAAGAGTTCCCGTGTCTGCATCGGCCCGCCAACCTGGCTGCACGCCCTCGAGATCGCCGTCGACGGCCCGGCCACAATGCTGTCGGCACGCACCGGCAGCTTGCGGCAACCGGGTTGCGGGCTGATGGTCGACGACCGACGGGTTCTCAGCCTCGACGAACTCCACCTGGACGAGGAGGCGCCGGTCGCTATCCAGGCGGCCTCCATGGGCAACCGCACCCGCATCTGGAGCTGCGCGCGTAATGTCGGCGCCGAGAGGCCAGATCCGAGCGTCGAGGTCCATGTCGACCGGGGGCTGGCCTGGCCGGTGTTGACCGAGACCATCACGCTGATCTCCCGCGCCGCCGACCTGGTGAGCACCACACTACGTCTGGAACTGGGCGGCGACGGGGCGGAGCTGTCCCGGATCAAGGGCGGCTACCTGCGAGGCGAGCTGTTACCGGCGACTCTGGTCACGCAAGGGGACGGGTTTGCGTTGACGTGGGCGGACGCGCGGCATACGACCACCGTTGCCGTCGATCCGGTCCCCGCCAGCCACGCACTCGGCACCGCCGACGCTCCGTCGGTAGTGGAGATTCCGCTGCAGCTCACTCTCGGAACTCCAGTCACCGTCACCGTGACGGTGACTGCCGAACGACGCTCCGGCTCGCACTTCGACGCCGATGCGGGCTCAAGTGAAGTCGACTGGTCCCAGGTTGCCGTGGATTCGGATGACCGGCGACTGACGCAACTCTTCGCGACCAGCCTCACCGACCTGCGCCACTTGCTTCTGACCGACCCCGAGGCACCGGACGAGGTCTTCGCGGCAGCCGGAACCCCTTGGTATCTCACGCTTTTCGGCCGCGACTCCATCTGGGCCGCGCGCTTTCTGCTGCCTTTCGACACCACCCTCGCGAGAGGGACCCTGCGCACCCTCGCGCGCCGGCAGGGCACGGTCGTCGACTCGAATGCCGCGGAGGAGCCGGGCAAGATCCTGCACGAAATCCGGCGGGGACAGTTCGTCGACCACGGCGGCGGCCTCGACCTCACGCCGACCTACTACGGCACCGTGGACGCAACCCCCTTGTGGCTGATCCTCCTGCACGACGCCTGGCGCTGGGGCTTGGCCGACGACGACGTCCGGGCGCTGCTGCCGAACCTGCATGCCGCCATGGAGTGGATCATCGGTGCCGCGGACAACGACCTCGGTCTGCTGCGCTACGTCGACACCACCGGTCACGGCTTGAGCAACCAAGGGTGGAAGGACTCCGGCGACTCGATGCGCTTCCATGACGGCCGGATCGCGTCCGCGCCGATCGCGCTTCTTGAGGCGCAGACGTATGCCGTGGAGGCCGCCCGCGGGGCCGCTGCCCTCGTCGAGGCGATGGGGGAGGGCGACGCGAGCGCGTGGCGCGCGTGGGCGGACGCGCTCGCGCAGCGGATTCGGGAGAACTATTGGGTCGACCGCGACGGGCAGCGCTTCCTGGCGATGGCGTTGGATGGCGATGGGCGGGCCATCGACGGACTCGGCAGCAATATGGGGCACGCTCTCGGCAGCGGCGCGCTGACTCCGGCCGAGGCGAGCTCCGTCGTGGAGATGTTGTCGGCGCCGAATCTGTTGGGAGAGTTCGGGATCAGCACCTTGTCGCGGGACAACGCGGCATACAACCCGATCGGTTATCACACGGGTTCGGTGTGGACGCACGACACGGCAATCGCGCTGTTGGGGATGGTCAAGGAGGGGCTGTCGACGCAGGCCGCGCCGATCGCCCTCGGGCTGGTTGCCTCCGCCGTTCCGCTCGACTACCGGGCGCCGGAGTTGTTTGCCGGAGACGCCATCGGTCACAAGCCCGCGCCCTATCCGGCGTCCTGCCGGCCGCAGGCCTGGGCCGCCGCCTCGGCCGCCACAATCGTCACCGCGGTGCTCGGCATTTCGGCCGACGTCCCCTCCGGTCGATTGCGACTGCGCCCGATGCGGCCGAGCCCGTTTGGGACGCTCCGGGTCGACGGGCTGAGGTGGGGGGCGACCCCCTTCAGCGTCGAACTGGATCGGCATGGGGTGCCGACCGTGACCGGGTTGCCGGACGAGGTCAACGTCGACATCGCCTGATCGTTGCCAGACTGTCAGCGGCGCGCGGTAATATCGATGTTGTGTTCGACAGTCGACCGCAGGCGGGACCCCCGGGGTGGCCCGGCGCCGTGCCCCCACCGCAGGTCGAGGGGTGGGAGGTCCCGGCGGTCTCCTGGCTGCTCGATCACTGTCCCGCCGACTACCGGGCGTATGCCGGGTGGCGCCGCTACCCGGTGGCCCTTGCCTGGTTGACGGGTCGGCATATCGATGCCCAACTCGTCGCGATGCGGCAGGCCTACCGCGAGGCCCGCGTGGAGATGGCCGATTTCGTGCCACCTGAAGGAGTTGCGGCGTTGATGAACGGACTGGAGCACGAGGGCGTGCGCCTGCTCGCGGCTGCTCGTGGTGCTCGGCTGATCCACGAGGCCTTGCAGGGCAAGAGCTTTGTGCCGAAGTTGTGAGGAGCGTGGGCGAACTCCGTGCCGATTGCGCGGCTTGGGGCGCGGTCGCCATCGGGTGACGACCGGGTGAACCTAGACTGAACTGGTGAGTTTGTTGGAGCAGATCGGCGGCCCGGCCGACCTCAAGGCCGTGCCCGCCGACCAGATCGGTGACCTGGCCCAAGAAATCCGAGACTTCTTGGTCAACGCGGTCTCGCGCACGGGTGGCCACCTCGGGCCCAACCTCGGCGTCGTCGAGTTGACCATCGCGCTGCACCGGGTCTTCGACTCCCCGCGCGATGCCATCATCTTCGACACCGGCCATCAGTCCTATGTTCACAAGATCCTCACCGGACGGCAGGACTTCTCCGCACTGCGCAGCCGAGGCGGCCTCTCGGGCTACCCGAGCCGTGCCGAGTCCCCGCACGACGTCGTCGAGAACTCCCACGCGAGCACCTCGCTCTCCTGGGCCCACGGCATCGCCAAGGGGCGCGCCATCGCCGGGCACCGGCGGCATACGGTTGCCGTGATCGGAGACGGCGCCCTCACCGGGGGGATGGCCTGGGAAGCCCTCAACAACATCGCCGCCGACAAGTCCCTGCCGCTCGTGCTGGTGGTCAACGACAACGAGCGCTCGTATGCCCCGACGATCGGCGGACTCGCCGAGCACTTGTCGACGCTGCGCACGACCCAGGGCTACGAGCAGTTCCTCGACTGGGGCAAGCACACCCTTCGGCGGGCGCCGGTGGTCGGCGGCGCCATGGAGCGAGCTCTCCATGGGGTCAAGAAGGGCATCAAGGATGTCGTTGCGCCGCAAGGACTTTTCGAGGATCTGGGGCTGAAATACATCGGCCCGATCGACGGGCACGACAGTGCGGCGCTCGAGGCGGCGTTGCGCCGGGCCAAGGCCTTCGGCGGCCCGGTGCTGGTGCACGTCCTGACCCAGAAGGGCCGCGGCTACGAGCCGGCCCGCCAGGATGAGGCCGATCAGTTCCACGCGGTCGGGGTCATCAACCCCGAGACCGGCCTGCCCTTCGAGATCGCCGGGCGCAGTTGGACCGACGAGTTCAGTGACGCGATGGTCGAGATCGGCGCCGAGCGACGAGATGTGGTCGGCGTGACCGCCGCGATGCTCATCCCGGTCGGGCTCGGTGCCTTCGCCAAGGCCTACCCGGATCGCATCATCGACGTCGGCATCGCCGAGCAGCATGCGGTGACGATGGCCAGCGGTATGGCGTTTGCCGGGCTCCACCCGGTCGTCGCGGTCTATGCGACCTTCCTCAATCGCGCCTTCGATCAACTCCTGATGGACGCCGCCCTCCATCAAGCGGGAGTGACGATCGTCCTCGACCGAGCCGGGATCACCGGCCCCGACGGCGCCTCGCATCACGGCATGTGGGATATGTCGATTTGCGGGGTCATCCCGGGGCTGCGGCTGAACGCTCCCCGCGACGGACAGTCGGTGGCCCGGGCCCTGCGCGAGGCCGTCGATGTCGCCGACGGGCCGACGGTCATCCGCTTCCCCAAGGGAAGTGTGGCTGCGCCGATCGAGGCGGTGCGCTCGATCGGGCCGTTGGATGTGGTCGCGGATCACACCGATGGCGCCGAGGCGGACATGCTGATCGTGGCGGTTGGGTCGATGGTGGCGACCGCGATCACCGTGGCCGGCAAGCTCGCGGCCGAGGGCCAGAAGGTCATGGTGGTCGATCCCCGGTGGGTCGTCCCGGTGGCCCCGGAACTTGTTGACCTGGCGCGGGGCGTCGGTCGCATCGCGGTCATCGAGGACAACGTCGCGGTCGGCGGCGTGGGGGAGCAGGTCGTCGCCGCGCTGCGCGCCGACGGCAACCCCGCGACCACGTCCGTCTTTGCGATCCCGCGCGAGTTCCTGCACCACGCCACCCGTGGTCAGGTGCTCGACCAGATCGGGCTGACCCCCGACGCGATCGCCGCCGCGCTGGCCCGCTGACCGATGTGGTACTGGTTCTTCAAGTTCGTCGGTCTCGGTCCGCTCGCCTGGTGGTTCCTGGGACTTCGCTGGCGGGGGCGGGAGAACCTGCCGAAAAGCGGGCCCTTCATCCTGGCGTCCAACCACATCGCCTTCATCGATCCGGTCGGGATCAGTATGGGCGTGCCGCGCAAGGTCATCTTCGTTGCCAAGTCGAAGTACTACTCCGGCAAGGGAATTGGCGGTCGATTGCTGGGCTGGTTCCTCTCGGCGATCGGTCAGGTGCCGATCGACCCGCAGAGCGCCAGCGCCGCCAATCCGGCCCTGGAGACCTCACGACGACTGCTGGCCGAAGGCGGTGTCGTCGCGATCTTTCCCGAAGGAACCCGCTCACCTGACGGCCGGCTCTATCGGGGTCGAACCGGGGTCGCCCGTCTCGCGCTGCCAACGGGCGTGCCCATCGTTCCCGTCGGGGTCACCGGCACCCGGGACGTCCGGCTCCCGGGCAGCAAGGGCGGCATCCGACGCGGTCCGGTCACCATCGACTACGGCACGCCGCTGGACCTGTCGGCGTGGGCGGGCCGCGAGGAGGACCCGGCGGCCTGGCGCGAGGTAACCGATCTGCTGATGAGCCGGATCGCCGGCCTCACCGGTCAGGCGCAGGTCGATCGCTATCCGAGCGACGAGGAGACCCGGGCGCGCGACGCTGCCTAGGGAGTGCGCACCTCGATAGCCTGCGCCCATGACGGATTCGGCCCTCCCTGACGGAGTAGCACTCGACGAGAGCGGGGGCAGCGCCCGACTGCGCATCGCCACTCCCGCTGTCGCCGGAGAGATCAGCCTCAACGGTGCCACCGTCACCTCGTGGCGACCGACCGGCCAGTCCGCGGACGTGCTCTTTGTCTCGCCGCACACGAGCTTCTCACCAGGGAAAGCCATCCGCGGCGGCATTCCGCTCTGCGGGCCGTGGTTCGGCCCGGGCCGCAATGGCGACCGGACCCCGGCCCACGGGTTCCTGCGCACCTCGGCGTGGCGCGTCGCCGACGTCACCCGGGACGAGGACGACGTGCGCGTCATCCTGCGCCTCACCAGCGGTGAGTATGCCGCGGCGCCGGGCGGCGCGGCATACGACCAGGACGCGGTGTTCACTCTCTCGGTGACGATGGGGAGCACGCTCACTGTGGTGCTCGCCGTGCAGGCGGGGGAGCGGGCCCTCGACGTCGAGTGGGCGCTTCACACGTACCTACGCGTGGGTGATGTGCGCGACGTCCGTCTGGACGGTCTCGATGGTGCCGGCTACGTGGACAAGGTGGCCGGGGGAGTCCGGAAGCGGCAGGAGGGCCCCGTCGTGCTCGTGGGCGAGACCGATCGGGTGTATGCCCGGGCGACCCCGGTGAGCGTGCACGACCCCGGACTGAGTCGGACTGTGCTGGCGACGGGGGTCGGCAATGCCCAGACGGTGGTGTGGAATCCGTTCGGGGACAAGGCAGCCGGGATGGCCGATCTCGGCGACGCGTGGCCGCACTTCGTGTGCGTCGAGTCCGCCCGCGTCCTCGACGACCACCTCACGGTGGCGCCGGGGACGCGCGCCGAGATCGGCCAGCGACTCAGCGCCGAGTGACCTGGACGATGCTCGGTCGGGGGCCGGCGAACTTCCCGGCCCCCGGGGGGGGTCGAGCCCGGGGTGACGAAGTCGGGGAAGAGCGACTGTGGTGCCTCCCACGAGCCGTCCTCACCGGGGTGCTGCACCGCCACGAAGACAGACCCATCCTTGTCGTGGATCACCGGACCACATGTCTCGGCGCCAGCGGGGACCGCCAAGAACTGACGGACGCGGCCGCGTTCCGGTCCCGCGAGTGCGACGTGGTGGAGGGCGTCGGCGAGGCCGATCGACCCCGGCTGACCGTCGGTGCTGATCCACAGGTGACCAGTGGAGTCGAAGGCCAGATTGTCGGGGCAGGAGATCGGCGACACCGGCCCGGTGTAGCCACCGAAGTAAGTGCCCGCCGACAAGGCGTCACCACAGATGAGCAGCAGGTTCCACCGGAAGGTCGAGGCGGTGTTGGAGTTGTTGGTCTCGATGATCTCGACGATGTGCCCGTCCTTGTTAGCCGGCCGCGGGTTCGCCTCATCGATATCGGTGGCGGTGCGCTTGCTGTTGTTGGTGCAGGCGACATAGATGCGCCGGGACTTCAGGCTCGGCTGCACGTCCTCCGGGCGGTCCATCTTGGTCGGCATGACCGTGTCGGCCGCCAGGCGGGTGTAGACGAGGACCTCCTCAATCGACATACCCGGCACGACGGACGCGCCGGCCTTCGTGAGCGGCAACCACACGCCGGTGCCGTCGCTGATGCCGTCCTCGAGGCCATCACCGGTGAAGCGCGCGACGAACAAATCGCCATTGCTCAGCAGGCGCTTGTTCTTGGCGCGCGCCGCGGCCGTGCCGGAGCCGTCGTAGCGGTCGCGCGAGACGAACTTGTAGACGTATTCGAAGCGCTCGTCATCACCCATGTAGGCCACGACCTTGCCATTCGCGGCGATGATGACATTGGCGCCCTCGTGCTTGAGTCGGCCCATCGCCGTGTGCTTGACCGGGGTCGACGTCGGATTCTGCGGGTCGACCTCGACGATCCAACCGAAGCGGTTGGGCTCATTGGCACCGGCGGCGGATGTGGCGTCCCAGCGATGGTCGAAGTCGCGCCACCGGCGACTGTCACCGGAGGTGCCGAGGCCATAGCGGGCTTCTTGGGGCGTGGTGCCGGCCGCGTAGAAGTACTGGTGGAAATTCTCTTCGCCCGAGAGCACCGTTCCCCAGGGAGTCGTGCCGCCGGAGCAGTTGTTCATCGTGCCGATGACGGCCTTGCCGGTCGGGTCTGCCGGAGTCTGCAGCAGGGTCGACCCGGCCGCCGGACCGTCGACGGCAAAGGTGGTGCTGTCCAGGGTGATCCGGCGGTTGCGGCGACCGCCCACGACATAACGCCACGGCTTGCCTGCAGCGGCGCGACGCAGTTCCACGACGGACAGGCCATGGGCTGCCCAGGCCGTGCGCGCGATCGTCTCGGCGTCAGTGTCGGGCGCGAACATGATGTTCTCGTTGGTGTATTCGTGATTCGCCACGAGCACGGCCTTGGTCGTGCTGCCCTTGTCGACGATGATGTCGAGGTAGTCGCAGTTATAGCCGAACTGCTTGGCTTGATCGGCCGCGGTGGTGCCGGTGGCCGTGAGATTTGGGACGCCCGGGAACAACGGGTCGCCCCAGCGCAGGATCGCGTCCCAGCGATAGCCACGCGGGACCGTGACGTCGTCAACGTCGGCGGCCACCGGAGCGATGGTCGCGAAGGCAAGCGGTGCGGCTGTGCGCTGATCCTCGCTGGCCATGGCCGGGGCGGCGAGCAACGACAGGCTCAGGCCGCCCGCTCCGGTCAGCGCCGCTCGGCGGCTGAGGGCGGATGCCGCGATGTCGCGGAAGGTTGGGTTGCTCGTCGGGTTGGGCGCCGCGTGGGCGCACTGGTTGCCGCACCGCAGGGCACAGGTCAGCGGGCTGCGCTTGCCGTGGGTCAGACCGGCCATGGGCAGGTCGCGGCGAAGGGGAATCGTCATGGGATGCCTCCGAAGGGGGACGGACGGGGCCGAAGTGGCCCGGTCAGCGTGTCAAGAAGGCGGGGTCGAGGTGGGGAACGGAAAATGACACGCGGGCGGCAACCGGTTGACGTTTTCTGTCAAACTCGGCCACCGCCCGCGTTGGGCGGAGCAGGCGATCAGATGTCGCGGAAGGTCTCGATCGTCGCGCCGAGGGCGTTGAGACGCTGGGCCAGATCCTCATACCCACGGTTGATGACGTAGACATTGCGCAGCACCGACGTACCGGGCGCGGCCAACATCGCCAGCAGGACGACCACGCCGGGACGCAGGGCCGGCGGGCAGACGACCTCGGCGGCACGGAACTTCGGCGTGGGGCCCGAGATCATGACGCGGTGGGGGTCGAGCAACTGCACCCGCACGCCGATTTTGGTGAGCTCGGTGAGATAGATGGCGCGGTTCTCATAGACCCAGTCGTGGATCATCGTCGTGCCATCGGCCTTGGCGGCTATGAGGGCAAAGAACGGCAGATTGTCGATATTGAGACCCGGGAAGGGCATGGGGTGGATCTTGTCGGCTGGCGCCTTCAGCGGCCCCGGCACGGTGGTGAGATCCACCAGGCGCGTATGGCCGTTCGCCGAGGTGTATTCGGGAGTCACCTCGTATTGCATCCCCATCGTCTCCAAGGTCGCCATCTCGATCTCAAGGAACTCGATGGGGACGCGCTTGATGGTGATGGCGGAATCGGTGACGACCGCGGCGGCTAGGAGGCTCATCGCCTCGATGGGGTCCTCGCTGGGCTGGTATTCGACGTCGACGTCGATCTCACGCTTGCCGTGCACGGTCAGCGTCGTCGTGCCGATCCCGTCGATCTGCACCCCGAGCTTCTGCAGGAAGAAGCAAAGGTCTTGGACCATGTAGTTGGAGGAGGCGTTGCGCAAGACGGTGACACCGTCATGGCGCGCCGCCGCCATCAGGACGTTCTCGGTGACCGTGTCGCCGCGCTCGGTGAGGACGATCGGCTTCGCCGGACCGGCGCCGATATCGGCACTGCAGTCATAAAAACCGTGTGTCGCAACGACATTGAGTCCGAAGTGACGCAGTGCGATGAGGTGCGGCTCGATGGTGCGGGTGCCGAGGTCGCAGCCACCGGCATACGGCAGGCGGAAAGAGTCGAACTCGTGCAGCAGCGGCCCGAGGAACATGATGACCGTGCGGGTGCGACGAGCCGCGTCGACGTCGATCGCGTCGAGGTCCACGCGCGCCGGCGGGATGATCTCCAGGTCGCTGGAGCCCGGGAGCCACCGCGTCTTGACTCCGATCGAGCCCAGCACCTCGATGATCCGGTTGACCTCCTCGATGCGGGCGAGGCTGCGCAGGGTCGTGCGGCCCTTGTTGAGCAGCGCGGCGCAGAGCAGGGCGACCGCGGCGTTCTTGGAGGTCTTGACCTCGATCGAGCCGGACAGCTGTGCCCCGCCGACAACGCGAAGGTGCTGCGGCTGCGAATGCCCGAGCGAGACGAACTCGCTGTCGAGCGCCTCGCCGATGCGCGCGAGCATCTCCAGGCTGAGGTTCTGGCCACCCTGCTCGATGCGCGCAACGGCGCTCTGGCTGGTGCCGAGTGAGGTGGCGAGGTCGGTCTGGGTCATTCCCTTATGACGCCGCGCATCCCGGATGAGGTTGCCGATGCGGTTCAAGTAATCGTCGGACACAGTCACCAAGCATACCTCACATATGAGATTGGCGCCGTGACCTCGCCTATCGTGGCGTCGCGCCCCCGCCCCCGCACGCTCGCCCCTCCCATCGAACTTGAGCACGCCTTACGAACTTGAGCACGTCTTCCAAGACGTGCTCAAGTTCGTAAGGCGTGCTCAAGTTCGGGTCCGGGGGGGCGAGCGACCTAGCCGGCGGGGACGCTGGCCACTCCGGCGGGGAGGAGGCGACGGCCGAGTACCTTTTCGGAGACGCCCTCCCGGTCCAGGAGCGGGCAGATGCCGCCATTCCAGAACTGGAATCCGGCGCCCGTGATCATCGCCAGGTCGATGTCCATCGGCGCCTGCGCGACGCCATCGGCCAGCATGATGCCGATCTCGTCCGCAATCGCCGACAGGATCCGCTCGCGAGCTTCCGGCGAGCTCAACTCGACGGGCGACTCCGCCGGCACCTGCATCGACACATCGAAGGTCGGCTTCTTGGCCGCCACCAGGGCCTCGATGGTTGGCGAGATATAGAAGCGGTCACCGAACGCCCTGACCAGCGTCTGTGCGTTGTGCAGCGCGATCGCGGGTCCCACCAGGCCAAGCAGCACGTATGGCGGCATGGGTGCGATCCCCGCGACCGCGCGGTCGGCGGTGGCCACCGGGGTGCCCTCGTCGACGATGCGGCTGTATTCGCCCATGAATCGCCCGAGCAGGCGGTTGACGATAAAGCTCGCGCTGTCCTTCACGCGGATTGTGGTCTTGCGCAGCGCCTTCCCGACCGCGAACGCCGTGGCCAGGGCGGCATCGTCGGTCTGCTCGCCCGGGATGATCTCCAGCAGCGGCATCACCGCAACGGGGTTGAAGAAGTGGAAGCCGACGACCCGCTCCGGGTGCACCAGGTCCGCGGCCATCTCACTGATCGACAGCGAGGAGGTATTGGAC
Source organism: Nostocoides jenkinsii Ben 74 (assembly GCF_001046875.1). Taxonomy (GTDB): domain Bacteria; phylum Actinomycetota; class Actinomycetes; order Actinomycetales; family Dermatophilaceae; genus Nostocoides_A; species Nostocoides_A jenkinsii. Next base: position 720,289 of record NZ_HF571038.1, on the reverse strand, counting down.
GCCAGCACGCACTCGGCGCTCACGACGGCCTCGACTTCGGCGAAGACCTGCTTCTTGACGCTCATCTCCTCGAACACCGCTTCGATGACGAAGTCGGCGTCCGCGAAGCCCGCCTTGTCGGTGGCGCCCGTGACCAGGGCACCGATCTTGTTGGCGGTGTCCTGACCCATTCGGCCCTTGCCGACCTGATCGCTCAGTTGCGCGGCAACATAGGCCAGGCCCTTGTCGACGCGCTCCTGGTCCAGGTCGGTCATCACGACCGGGACCTCCAGGCTCTTGGCGAACAGCAGGGCCAACTGTGCCGCCATCAACCCGGCGCCCACGATCCCGACCTTCGTCACCGGCCGCGCGAGCGCCTTGTCCGGCGCTCCGGCCGGTCGCTTCGCCCGCTTTTGCACCAGGTCGAAGGAGTAGAGCCCGGCCCGCAGCGGGTCTCCCATGAGGAGGTCGGCCAGCGCCTCGTCCTCGGCTGCAAAGGCGTCGGCGCGCTCGGCCGTGCGCGCCGCGGAGACCAGCTCCAAGGCGCGGTATGGCGCGGGCGAAGTCCCGCCCGTCTTCACATCGACGAGGGCTTTGGCCATCGCGACGGCGGTATTCCAGGTGGTTTCGTCACGATCAACGGGCGCCCGCTCGACGGTCACGGTGCCGGCGAGAACCCCGGCTGCCCAGGCGATCGAGGCCTCGAGGAAGTCGGCCGGCGCGAACATCGTGTCGGCGATCCCAAGCTTGACCGCCTCGGGTCCCTTCATCATCTTGTTGGTGTTCATCGGGTTCTCGATGATCACCTTCAGTGCCTTCTGCGCGCCGATCAGGTTAGGCAAGAGGAAGCACCCACCCCACCCGGGCACGAGTCCGAGGAATGCCTCCGGGAGAGCCAGCGCAGGGACTCCGGCAGAGATCGTCCGGTAGTCGCACGCGAGCGCGATCTCCACGCCGCCGCCCATGGCTGCACCGTTGACGAAGGCGAACGTCGGCACCGGCAGATCCATGATCCGCGCGAACACCGCGTGCCCGGCTTGGGCGATCTCCAGCGCCTGGGCGCGTTGCGTGATGAACGGGACGCCCGTCAGGTCGGCCCCGACAGCGAAGATGAACGGCTTGCCCGTGATCGCAACAGCCGCGATCTCGCCCGCACCGGCCCGCTGTTCCAGGGTGGACACGACCTCGGCGAGCCCGGCCAGCGTCGCCGGCCCAAAGGTGTTGGGCTTGGTGTGATCGAACCCGTTGTCGAGCGTGATCAGGGCGAGCACGCCACCGTCACCCGGCAGTCGGACGTCCTGCACCAGCGCCTTGGTCACCACCTCGCCCGTGAAGTCTGCGGCAGCCTTGTCAGTCGTGGTCTGGCTCATGGCTCAGGCCTCCTTGCCGTAGTCGGGGTGGTTGACGTTCTCCCAGATGACGGCGCCGCCCATCCCGATGCCGATGCACATGGCGGTCATCCCATAGCGCACCTGGGGGTGCTCCTCGAACTGCCGCGCCAGCTGCGTCATCAGCCGCACCCCGGAGGAGGCGAGGGGATGACCGGTGGCGATGGCACCGCCATACGGATTGACGCGAGGATCGTCGTCGGCGATGCCGAAGTGGTCGAGGAAGGCGAGCACCTGGACGGCGAACGCCTCGTTGAGCTCGAACAGGCCGATGTCGTCGATGGTGAGGCCTGCCTTGGCCAGCGCCTTCTCGGCCGCGGGGACCGGACCGATGCCCATGACCTCCGGTTCAACGCCGACGAAAGCGAACTCCACCAGCCGCATCCGTACCGGGAGGCCGAGTTCCTTCGCGGTCTCTTCCTCGGCCAGTAGGCAGGCGGTGGCACCGTCATTGAGGCCGGCGGCATTGCCTGCGGTGACCCGACCGTGGGCCCGGAAGGGAGTCTTCAGCGCGGCCAGATCCGCCATCGTCGTGCCGGGGCGGGGTGGCTCGTCGGCGGTCGCGAGGCCGTAGCCCTTGGTGGCGCTTCGGGTGGCCATCGTCACCAAGTCGGGCTGGATCTTGCCCTCGGCGTATGCCGCGGCGAGCTTGTCCTGCGACGCCACGGCGTACGCATCGCAACGCTCCTTGGTCAGCTGCGGGAAGCGATCGTGGAGGTTCTCGGCGGTCTTGCCCATGACGAGCGCGGAGGGATCCACGAGCTTCTCGGCGACGATCCGCGGGTTGGGGTCGACGCCCTCACCCATGGGGTGGCGGCCCATGTGCTCGACACCGCCGGCGATCGCAATATCGATGGCGCCGAACGAGATTGCGCCCGCGGTCGTCGTCACCGCCGTCATCGCGCCCGCGCACATCCGGTCGATCGAGTAGCCCGGGGTGGTCTTGGGAAGCCCGGAGAGCAACGCGGCGATGCGTCCCAGCGTCAGGCCCTGGTCGCCGATCTGCGTGGTCGCCGCGACGGCGACCTCCTCGACGCGCTCCGGCGGCAGTTGTGGGTTGCGCGCCAACAGCTCACGAATGCACCGGACAACCAAATCGTCCGCGCGGGTCTCGGCATACATGCCATTGGCGCCGGCCTTGCCGAACGGGGTCCGAACCCCGTCGACGAAGACGACCTCACGACGTTGACGCGCCACAGCGCTCCTCCTCGTTGGGATTGGTCCGGGCGCACAGGGGCGTCCCCGGGTTCATCCCGAGGATACTAAGCGATCGCTTAGTGCGGGCCTGGTGCCACGGTGACGACGCTCACGTCCACGACTGCTGCAAGATCGGTACCACAATCTCTCGCTGCCAGGCACGCACGCCCTGGGCGGCGAGCGCGGCATCGAACGCACCGGCCTCGGGGGCATCGTCCGGGGGTGACCACACGACCCGCCGCAGCGGTTCGGGGGAGCAGACATTCTCGATCGGTATGTCGTGCTCCTCCCCGAACGTTGTCAGCAGCGCCCGGGCTTGGGCGAGCCGGCGGGCCGCGACCGGATTCTTGTCCGCCCACGCGCGCGCGGGCGGGGGCCCGTCGTTGGGCAAGGACGGCGGGGGCAACTCGCTTTCGGGCAGTGCATCGGCGCGGTTCAGGGCGGCCAGCCAATTGTGCCGGGCACGCGCGATCGAGCGCGGCCCGTCGGGAAGGGTGCCGGGGGAGGCGACCGCGTGGTGCGCAATTTCCAGCAGCACCGCGTCGGGGGTCACCCGCCCGGGTGCGGTGTCGCGCTCGGCCGCCATCCGGTCGCGCTCGAACCACAGTTCACGGACGTAGGCCAGCCCGCGGGCGCCGCGGACCTTGTGTAGCCCCGAGGTCCGGCGCCACGGGTCGACCTTGACGGCCGGTGCCCACGTGATCAGCGCGGCGAACTCCTGCCGGGCCCACTCCGCCTTCCCGGATCGAGCGAGGTCGACGCCCATGAGGTTGCGCACTTCCCCGAGGACTTCGACGTCGAGGGCCGCGTACTTCAACCAGTCCGTCGGCAGGGGCCTGGTCGACCAGTCGACGGCCGAGTGCTCCTTGGCGAGGGTCAGCCCGAGATAGTGCTCGACGACGGCGGCGAGGCCGACGCGCGGCATACCGAGAAGTCGGGCAGCCAACTCCGTGTCGAACAGTTGCTTCGGACGCAACCCGACCTCTGCCAGGCAGGCGAGATCCTGGGTGGCCGCGTGGAGGATCCACTCAGCGCCGTTGATGGCGGTGTTGAGCGGAGCCAAGTCGGGGACGGCCATCGGGTCGATCAGCGCCGTGCCCGACCCCTCGCGCCGCACCTGCACGAGATAGGCCCGCTGGCCATAGCGATAGCCGGACGCGCGCTCGGCGTCGATGGCCACCGAGCCCGATCCCGCCGCGATCGCGGCAGCCGTCTCATCGAGAGCCCGTTCGGAGGCCACGATCGCGGGCACACCGTCCGCGGGCTCGGCCAGCGGCCGCACGGAGTCCGCGGGCGGGAGCGTCGCCGAAATCGGAGGTTGGGTCATCTGGTCACCGGCGCCTTCCCGGAAGGGCGACGACTCCCTCCGGCAGCGGCGGGAGTCCCGCGATGGTGCACAACAAGTCACTCCAGGCCTCAAGGTGGGCGGCCGGGTCATCGTCCGTCGGCGTCCAGGATGCCCGGACCTCTAACTCCACCACCCGGGCGCGCTCGCGCAGGCCGCCGAAGCTCTCCGAGACCACGGTCGTGACGGTGCCGGCCTCCGCCGTGAACTCCACGGCATACGACTCCAACGACTCGACCAGCCACGACCAACCGACCTCGCTGAGGAACGGATCGATGCCCATCTCGGGCTCCAATTCCGCGCGCGCGAAGGTCACGATGCGCCAGGGCCCGCCCCACGGCTCCGGGCACGCAGGGTCGTGAAGCAGCACGAACCGGCCAGACGCCAGGTCATCGTCGTCGTCAGAGCCACCGATCACCTCGGCCGTGAGGGCCACAGCGTGCGGGGCGATCCGGGCCGGGGGTGGCACCTCGGTCAACCGCAACTCGGGACGAATCCGGGCGGCACGCAAGGACGCCAGCGCCGCGGCGAAGGCCGCCGGCGCCGCGGAAGGAAGGGAGCGGCTCGCCACATCTTGCAGGTTAGGGCGTGTCTTCGGCCCAGCGCCGGTATTGATGAAACGAGCGGCAGCGTGTCGCCGGCCACCGATAACCTCGCCCGGTGACCGCGTTGCTCGCCCTGTTGTCCTCACTCGTTTGGGGGACATCGGATTTCGCCGCGGGCCTGGTGGCGAAGCGCCGCCCCGCGGCCGCCGTCGTCGGCTGGTCGCAGGCACTGAGCCTGGTGGTGATGACGAGCCTCGTCGTCGCCTCGGGGGAGTTGCCCGACGGATCCTGGCCTGTCTGGGCCCTGCTGTCGGGGTTCAGCGGGGCCTGCGCCCTCGTCTGCTTCTATGCCGCCCTCAGCACCGGCACGATGGGCGTGGTCGCCCCGATCGCCTCCCTCGGCGTCGTCGTCCCCGTCCTCCTCGGGGTCCTCGGCGGTGAAGAACCCTCGGGCGTCACCTGGGGGGGTATGGCGCTCGCCGCCACCGGCGTCCTGCTCGCCTCCGGCCCGGAACTCGATGCGGGCCTCGCGCGTCGCCCCGTCCTCTTGGCCTGCTGCGCCGGTCTCGGTTTCGGGATCACGCTCTACAGCCTCGACCGTGGCGGCCGCTCCTCCATCATGCACACGCTTTGGGGTATGCGGCTCACCTCCGTCCTGCTCTTCGCCATCGTCGCGCTGGTGTTGCGTCGTGCCGGCGGGATGACCCGCCGCGACGTTCCGGCCCTCGCCTTCATCGGCCTGGCCGACCTGACTGCCAACGCACTGTTCGCCTACGCCTCGTCCCATGGCTATGTCAGCGTCGCCGCCGTCCTCGGCTCCCTCTATCCCGTGGTCACAGCGCTGTGGGCGTATGCCGTGCTCCGCGAGCGCCTCCGCCCCATCCAGACCGCGGGGGTCGTCGTGACGATGCTGGGCGTGGTCCTGATCGCCGCGGCTTAGCCGCCCGCCAGCTGCCTCAGTCCCGGCCTTGTGCCACCCCTCCCGGGCGTACGATTCGGGCCGTGACTTCCGGACCCACGCTCGACGCGACCGCCCCTGACTTGACTACACCTGACGTGACCGCGCCCGGCACCCCAGCTCGCGATCGGCTCGCCGACGCCCCGCTACTGCGCGCCGCGCGGGGGGAGGCGACGCGGCATACGCCCGTGTGGTTCATGCGCCAGGCCGGACGCTCGTTGCCGGAATACCGCGCGCTGCGGGAAGGCGTCGCCATGCTGGAGAGCTGCCGCCGGCCAGACCTGGTCACCGAGATCACGCTGCAACCGGTCCGCCGGCACGGCGTCGACGCCGCAATCTTCTTCTCCGACATCGTCGTTCCCGTCGCGGCGGTCGGGCTCGGCATCGACATCGTCCCCGGGGTGGGTCCCGTCGTCGCCGAGCCCATTCGCACACGCGCCGACCTCGACCGGCTCCCGCCGCTGACCCCCGACCTGGTTCCGGACATCACTGAGTCGGTGCGACTCCTGGTCGCCGAACTGGGCGAGACCCCCTTGATCGGCTTCGCCGGCGCCCCGTTCACGCTGGCCAGCTATCTGGTCGAGGGCGGCCCAAGCCGCAATCACGTCAAGACCAAGGCGCTGATGCACGGCGACCCGCAGCTCTGGCATGACCTGTGCGAGCGGCTGGCGACGATCTCCGGGGCCTTCCTCACCGTCCAGGTCGAGGCCGGGGCCAGCGCCGTGCAACTGTTCGACTCCTGGGCCGGCGCGCTGTCCCGCGCGGATTACGATCAGCACGTGCGCCCCCATAGCGCGCGCGTCCTCACCGAGATCGGCCGCCTCGGCGTGCCGCGCATCCACTTCGGCGTCGGCACCGGGGAGTTGCTCGAATCGATGGCGACCGCCGGCGCCGATGTCATCGGCGTCGACTACCGCGTGAACCTTGGCGAGGCGATCGGTCGCGTCGGCGGCTCGTATGCCGTGCAGGGCAATCTCGACCCGGCCCTCCTCTTCGCCCCGTGGGAGGTGCTCGAAGCCCAAACCCGGCGGATCCTCCACGAGGGCGAGGCGGCTCCGGGCCACGTCTTCAACCTCGGCCACGGCGTGCTGCCCGAGACCGACCCGACGGTCTTGACCCGCCTGGTCGCCCTCGTGCACGAACTCACGAACCGCGCGTAGCCGATTCGGCCGACTCGGTCGCCTCGGGCGACGTCTTCCTCGGCGACGTACCCGGCTGCGGTGAGGACGCCGCATACACCCGGCTGGGCTTGGCGGCCGCACGCCGGCGCCGCCACACCCAGGCGAACGGCAGCGCCACGATGCCGAGCAGGATCAGGAACGGCAGGACGGCCCCGAGCACGGTCAGCAGCGCGACCATGGAGGCGACGAAGGCCTTCCATCCCTTCTTCAGGCCGCCGAGGAATCCGCTGGCGGGCGTCTCTTCGACCTCGACCAGCGTGGGGTCGGTGGTCACATTGATGGTGATCGGCGAGCGGGCCGTCTGCCGCTCCAGGCTCGCCAGCCGCGCCTGAATCGCCTCCAAATTGGCCTGCCGGGTCGAGAGTTCGTCCTCAAGCCTCACCAACTGGTCGATATTGGACGTCTTGTCGATGAGGTCCTGGATGCGCGCGACGGACTTCTTCATCGAGGTGACGCGCGCCTGCACATCGACATACTCCTCAGTGACGTTCTCGGTTTCGGAATGCCGGTCGAGGACGGTCCCGATCGCCTGGAGCTTGTCGAGCGTCGGATCGAGGGCATCGACCGGGACCGAGATCACCAGCACGGCGTAGGTGCTCGGGTTGACTCCTACCTTCGAGGGGCTGTCGGAGGTACTGCTCGCCGGGTAGCTGCCGATGTTCTCCGACAGGACGAACCCTTGGGCCGCGAGATTGATGGCGCGCACCTTGGCGGTCGCCTCGCCGATGTCCTTGACCTTCAGCGACAACGTGGCGGTGCGCACGAGTTTCTGATCGGCGACGTCGACGCCACTCTCCGTCTTTGTGTCACCGTCCTTGCCCACTGCCGAACCGACGGCCGACCGGGTCGCGTTGTCTTGGGCGTATGCCGTATTCGGCGATGACGCAGCGGCTCCACCAACCGATGCACTCTGGTCTCCGCTGCCGCTGCAGCCACCAACGAGGGCGACGGCGGCCAGGATCGCGGCGGCTCCGGCAAGGCGGGGACGGGTGGACGATGCTGATCGGGTCATGGCGGAGGCTCCCTAGTCGCGGTGCGATGGCGGCGGTGATGGAGAGTCGACGTCAGGCCGGGGGTCGGCGGTTCCAGCTTCGCGTGCAATCGTGGGGTATGTGCGTCGAATCGTTATCGTCGGTGGTGGCATCGCCGGGCTGAGTGCGGCCTGGGAACTCGTCTCGCGGTGGCGAGGCGACGTCGACGTCACCGTTCTCGACGGCGCGGACCGGGTCGGCGGGAAGCTGCGCCGGGAAGTCATCGGTGGTCGGTTGGTCGACGTGGGGGCGGAGTCCATGTTGGCGACGCGGCCGGAGGCCGTGGACCTGATCACCGAAATCGGTGCCGCCGACCTCTTGGTCACGCCCGCCACGTCATCGGCGTCGGTCCTCTCCCGTGGCCGCCTCCATCCGCTGCCGCGCGGCACCCTCATGGGCATCCCCGGCGATGCCGCAGATGCCCGCGGCATCCTGGATGAGGCCGAGGAGGCGCGGGCGCGGGACGAGTGGCCCCACCCGCGCCTCGACTCCGATGTCAGCGTCGGCGACTTCGTCGGCGCCGCGCTCGGCCCCGCCGTGGTCGACCGGCTGGTCGAGCCGCTCCTCGGCGGGGTGTATGCCGGGCATGCCGCCTCCCTCTCGCTCGCCGCGACCATGCCGACGGTGTATGCCGCGGCCTCCCGTGCCCGGCCTCTGCTCGACCTCGTTGCCGAGCACCGACAAGCCGTCCTGAGTGGCACTGGAGCGAGTCCGTTTGTCGGGATCCGGGGAGGAGTGGGTCACCTGCCTGGTTTGGTCGAGCAGGCCATCCGGGACGCAGGCGGAGCCGTTCGCTCTCACCAGATGGTCCGCGCGGTGGAGTCCACCGGCTCGGCGTGGCACGTGACGTCCGGACCGGTTCCGGATGCCCGGGTGACCGAGTGCGATGGCGTCATCCTCGCCACGCCGGCCGCGGCGACCCGACGGCTGCTCGGCCCGTTGGCTCCGTCCGCTGGCGAGGCCTTAAGTGAGATCGAGACGGCCTCGGTGGCGCTGGTGACCTTCGCCTTCCCGACAACCGGGACGCCGGAACTGTCCGGCTCGGGCTTCCTCGTCCCGCCCATCGAAGGCCTCGCTATCAAGGCCGCCACCTTCAGCAGCCAGAAGTGGGGCTGGCTGGCCGACGCCGCACGAACGGTGCGCTACGTCCGCGTGTCCCTCGGCCGGCATGGAGACGAGGCCGACTTGCAGCAGCACGACGACGACTTGGCCGATCTCGCGCTGCGCGAACTGGGTCAGGTCACCGGGCTGAGCTTCCCGGCACCGCTCGACATCCATGTTCAGCGGTGGGGTGGGGGACTGCCGCAGTATGCCGTCGGTCACCTCACCCGCGTCGCCCGGATCCGGGCCGCCATGTCGGCGCTGCCACGGCTCGAGGTGGCCGGCGCGGCATACACCGGGGTGGGAATCCCGGCCGTCATCGCCTCCGGCCGCGAGGCGGCCCGGGCGTTGGCCACCGATCTCGGGTTGAGAGACTGAGGCCATGTCGAGCAGTCCCAACCCCGCTACGTCCACCCCTGCCAAGCCCAATCCCGGCAAGCCCAGCCCCGCACGCATGCGCGAGATCAACGACACCATCCGGTATGCCATGTGGTCGGTCTTCGCCGTCGACACGCCCATCGGCGAGGGGGATCGCGACGCCTTGGCACTGGAGGCCGAGACCTTCCTCGGCGCCCTCGCCGCCGAGGATGTCGTGGTCCGCGGGTGTTATGACGTCGCCGGGTTGCGGGCCGACGCCGATCTGATGATCTGGTGGCACGCGGAGGACGCCGAGTCGCTGCAGCGGGCCTACAAGGCGTTCCTGCGCACGGGTGTGGGGCGGCACCTGAAGCCGGTGTGGTCCAACCTGGCCCTGCACCGACCCGCGGAGTTCAACAAAAGCCACATCCCGGCCTTCCTCGCCGACGAGCACGCCCGCAACTTCGTGTGCGTCTATCCCTTCGTCCGCTCCTACGACTGGTACGTGCTTGAGGATGCCGAACGTCGCGACATGCTGCGGGAGCACGGGCAGATGGCCCGCGACTATCCCGACGTGCGCGCCAACACGATCGCGTCCTTCGCGCTCGGTGACTACGAGTGGGTGTTGGCGTTCGAGGCAGACAAACTCCACCGCATTGTCGATCTCATGCGCGAGTTGCGAGCCTCGCGGGCCCGCCTGCACGTGCGCGAAGAGATCCCGTTCTTCACCGGCCCGCGCCGCGAGATCACCGATCTCGTCCGCGAGTTGCGTTGAGGCGCAACCCGGTTCGCGCGTCGCTCAGTCGGCGCCGGCGTCGCGGAAGGTCATCGAGATCGAGTTGATGCAGTAGCGCTGGTCGGTCGGCGTCGCATACCCCTCGCCTTCGAAGACGTGGCCGAGATGGCTACCGCAGTTGGCACAGCGCACCTCGACCCGGGGGCGTCCGGGCAGGGACCGGTCCTCGATGTATTCGACCCGGTCCCCGGCCAGCGGGGCATAGAAGGACGGCCAACCGCAGTGACTCTCGAACTTCTCGGTCGAGGTGAACAACTCCGCGCCGCACGCGCGGCAGGCGTAGACGCCCGAGGCCTTGCTGTCCGTGAACTCGCCGGTGAAGGGTCGCTCGGTCCCGGCCTCCCGCAGGACATGGAACTCCGCGGGGGTCAGTCGCGCCCGCCACTCGTCCTCGGGAAGATTCACCGCATACTGCTTGCTGCCGCCCGCCAATCCGCTCATAGCACTGCACAATAGATTGTTCATGGTCGTGGCGGGCCTCGGCGTAGCCGCCGCTTATCCCGGGAGGCGCGATGCCCGATTCGCTGCTCGACGGTGACAACGGAGCAGTCGGCAGACCCATCGGTCGCCTGGTCGCCGGAGCGGCCGCGCTCTCGGCGGGGGCGGTCGTGGGCACCGGTGCTGCCTCCCTGGCCGGCGCGGCCTACTTCGCCCGCAAGGTCCTGACCCCGGATCGCCACCGACCCGATGACGTCGAGATTGCGAGCGTCACCTCGGCGGAGGTCGAGTTCGTCGCTGGCCCGGAAACCCTCGTCCCCGGTCGGTATGGCGTGTGGTTCGACGCCGGCGCCGGTCATGCCCGCGTGGGGGAGATCCGGTGGACGTCGGCGGATGGGACCCGGGTTGCCCGGGACCTGCTTGCGGTCGATGCCGGTGAGCTCGCGCCCGGGCCGGCGCGCTGGAATCCTTACTTCTATTGGGGTCCACCTCCGGTCAGCCTGGGCTTGGCAGCCGAGGACGTCCTGATCGACAGCGACGTCGGGCCGATGCCCGCCTGGCTCCTGCCGGGGGAGGACCCGCAACGATGGGCGATCCTCGTCCACGGCCGCGGGGCGTTGCGGGAGGAGTGCCTGCGCGCGGTGGCGCCGCTGCGGGCCACGCGGCATACGATCCTCATCCCTGCCTATCGCAACGACGAGGACGCCCCGCCCGGCCCCGACGGGCGCTACAACCTGGGCCTGTCCGAGTGGCGCGATATCGACGCTGCTTTGGCGTATGCCGTGGCCCACGGCGCGCGGTCAGTCGTCCTCGTCGGGTGGTCGATGGGCGGTGCCATCGTCCTGCAGACCCTCGACCGGTCGGAGTTGGCCGCGATGGTGAGCGCCGTCGTCCTCGATGGGCCGGTGGTCGACTGGGGCGACGTCCTGCAGCACCATGCCCGGCTCAACCACGTGCCCGCGCCGATCCACCACTTGAGCCATACGATCATGGGCCGGCACTGGTCGCGACGGATCGTCGGGGTGCACGAGAGCGTCGATGTGGCGCGCACCAATTGGGTGGCGCGGGCGGCGGAACTGCGGCACCGCATGCTGCTGATTCACAGTGCGGACGACGAATTCGTGCCGTTCGGACCGTCGCTGGCGCTGGCCAGGGCTCGGCCCGACCTGGTCACGTGGGTTCCGTGGGACACCGCCCGGCACTGCAAGGAGTGGAACACCGACCCGCAGCGCTGGGATGCGGCAGTGACAAGCTTCCTCGACGACCTGGCTCAGTAGCTCACGTCCCACAACCCGATCAAGGTCCCATCGATGTCGAGCAGGTGGCGACGCGTGAGATGCGCGTCGCTCGGGCGCCCCTCGGTGATGCGCGGGTGATGGTCGCCGCTGATGAGCCGCGCGACATACGACAGGGCCAACTCGTCAACGAGCCCCTCGGCGAGCAGTGCGGAGAAGAACCGCGGACCGCCCTCGGAAAGGATGCGCGTCCAGCCCGCGGCCACGAGCCGAGCCTTCATCGCGGCGAGGTCGACCTCGTGGTCGCCGAGCACCCATACGTGCTCCTCTCCGAGGAGATCGCGAGCGTCCGTCAGCGTCGCGGCGTCGGCGCAGGTGACCAGGATCGCTCCGCCCCCGGCGGCGTCGGGGGAGGTGCGCCACTCGCGCGGGATGAGGCCGGAGCGGGTGACGGCCACCACCGGTGGTTCGCCGTCGACGGCTGGCCGGAATCCCTCGACATGCGCCGTTTGAGCCCCGACCAAAACGACCTGGGAGAGTTCGCGATTGAGGTTGTAGACCAGCTTGTCGGCGGGGTTGTTGATCGACCCCGACCGTCCGTCGCTGCCATTGGCGGCCCCGTCGAGGGTGGCCACGAAGTTCATCCTCAGGGTCGGGTGGTCGGGATACGCATAGAGCTCACGGAGGTCGTCCGTGCTGATCGAGGAGGCGTGCAGGAGTCTCAAGTCCATCTGGGCATTGTCTCGCGCGAGACCTGCCATGATGCCGCCATGGGCAAGGACAAGAAGGCCAAGAAGAAGGACAAGAAGAAGTCCCGCGAGGACAAGGTCAAGCTCGCGGCGGCCAAGGGCGTCGTCGAAGAAGTGGCGGCCAAGAACGCGGCCCTGAAGTCGGCTGCCAAGGCCGAAGCCAAGGCCGTGGTGGCCGCAGCCGCCGAGGCCGCCAAGGTCGCCACGACCAAGGCTGCCAAGGCCGCGAAGAGCGACTCCCCATCACCGGCCGATTTCGAGCGGGCGCTGCGGGTAGGGCCCGACTTCGTCCTCGCCGACCTCGATCCGGAATCCCACCCCGGGTTCGAGGGCGATCGGGCCGAGGGGGAGGCCATGATGGCCGGCCTCGCCGATAGGGTCGCCGATCTCCAAGAGCGGCTATATGCCGATTCCAAAGCCGGCGGCAAGCGCTCGGTCCTGCTCGTGGTTCAGGGAATGGACACCTCCGGCAAGGGCGGCATCATGCGCCACGTCGTGGGAGCGGTCGACCCCCAGGGCGTGGACATCACCGCCTTCAAGGCGCCCACGGCCGAGGAGCGCGAGCACCCGTTCCTGTGGCGCATCGAGAGGGCGCTGCCGACGCCCGGGGTGGTCGGGGTTTTCGACCGCTCGCAGTACGAGGACGTGCTCATCGTCCGGGTGCACGACTTGGTGCCGCGGGCTCAATGGGCGCGCCGCTATGCCCAGATCAACGCCTTCGAGAAGCGCGCCGCGGCTGCTGGCATCACGATCGTCAAGGTGATGTTGCACATCTCGAAGGACGAGCAGAAGGCCCGGCTCGCCGAGCGGCTGGCCAACCCGGAGAAATACTGGAAGTTCAACCCGGGAGACATCGACGAGCGCGGCCATTGGGACGCCTACATGGAGGCCTACCAGGCGGTTTTGGACAAGTGCTCGACGGAGGTTGCGCCCTGGTATGTCGTGCCGGCCAACGCCAAGTGGTACGCCCGCCTGGCCGTGATGAACCTCCTCCTCGACGCCCTGACCCGACTCGACCCGCAGTGGCCGGCGGCGGAGTTCGACGTGGCCGAGCAGCAGGCTCGGCTGGCTGAGAGCTGAATCGCGGGACGACTCAGCGGCGAGGCGTGGCCCGGTCGATCAGGATTCGACCGGGCGCGCCCGACGCGATCGCGGCGGGCAGCGTCCCGAAGGTCAGGCCGCGGTCCGGGCCGAGCCGGGTGAGCGCGAACGCCTCGGCAACTTCCGGTGGGGCGTAGCGCACAAGCAAGCTCGCCTGCAGGGTGAGGGCGAGCCGCTCGACAAGGGAACGTGCCAGCCAGGGCGCGTCCGCGGCATACGCCTGGGTGGAGACGCTCTCGATCTCGTCAATGGCGGTGTCCACCAACGAGATCGCTCCGCGAGCCAAGGCGCACTCCTTGGCGAGGGCAGCGAGGCTGGCGGGCTCACGCGTGATAGCCCGCAGGACATCGAGCGCGTTGACATTGCCCGAGCCCTCCCAGATCGAGTTCAGCGGCGCCTCGCGATAGAGGCGGGCGAGGCCGTTCTCCTCGATGTAGCCCAGCCCGCCGAGGCATTCCAGGGCCTCGGCGACGGCGGGGGAGGTGCGCTTGCAGACCCAGAACTTGCCGATCGCCACGCCGAGGCGGGCGAAGTCGCTCTCGCCCTCGTCGATCGCGTGCGCCAGGCGCAGCGCCAATAGCGTCGCTGCCTCCGACTCCACGGCCAGGTCCGCTAGGACGTTACGCATGAGCGGCTGGTCGATGAGAGTCGCGCCGAAGGCTGCCCGATGCTGTGTATGGTGCACCGCCCGCGCCAGCGCCTGCCGGATCGTCGCCGCCGAGCCCAGGATGCAGTCGAGTCGCGTCGCCGCGACCATGTCCAAGATCGTGCGTATGCCGCGCCCCGGCTCCCCGACCGGCGTCGCCCACGTGCCCGCGAACTCGACCTCGGAACTGGCGTTGGCCCGGTTGCCCAGCTTGTTCTTCAGTCGCTGGATGGCGAAGGCGTTGCGGGTGCCGTCGGGCAGAACGCGCGGCAGCAGGTAGCAGCCGAGCCCGTCCGGCCCTTGGGCGAGGACCAGGAAGCCGTCGCTCATCGGGGCGGAGCAGAACCACTTGTGCCCCGTCAGGCGGACGCTGTCCGAGCCCAGCGGGCCGGCGACGTCGGGGGTGGCCGTCGTGGTGTTAGCCCGCACATCCGAGCCGCCCTGCTTCTCGGTCATCCCCATCCCGACGATCGCCCCGGCCTTGTCCGCGACGGGGACCAGCCGCGGGTCGTACACCCGGGAGGCGAGCCGGGGGAGCCATTCCCCCGCGAGAGCCGGCGTATGCCGCAGGGCCGGCCCCGCGGCATACGTCATGGAAACGGGGCACAGGTGGGCGTTCTCCACTTGGGACCAGAGGTAGAAGCCGGTCGCGCGGCGCACGTGGGCACCCGTGCCCGCGTTCGCGAGCCAAGGCTCGGCGCCCAAACCGTGGCCCACGGCAACCGTCATGAGCGCGTGGTATGCCGGGTGGTAGTCGACTTCGTCGAGGCGATTGCCGACGGCGTCGTGCGTGCGCAGGACCGGGGGATAGGTGTCGGCTTGATCGGCCCAGCGCGCGGGGTCGGACGTCGCGGCAAGACGGGCCAGTTCGGTCACGTCGCCGCGAGACGGACTCCAGCGGTCTAGGGCTGCGACCAGAGCGGGATCGCCGGCAAGGAGGTCATAACCGCCGAAGGGTGGCGGCTGATTGCGGACCTCGTGCGTCGTCATGGGCGGACTATAGGTCGCGGCTGGTGGGGTGCGGCCGGCGAGGATGAGTAGACCGCCTCACGCGGTGGCGGCGGGACCGGCGCCAGGATCGAGGCATGAACACTCGGTGTGGTGCCTGGGCAGTCGGAGCGATCGTCCTGGCCGGGTCGCTGGTGGGGTGCGGCAACATGGTCCAGACGGAGATCACCGGCATCGTCGGGGTTGTGCTCGACGCGCAGGGCAGCCCCGTGCTGATGGTGGATCCGTGCGGTGCCACATTCGACCGGATTACGGTCGTTGCCCTCGACCGGCCGGAGAACTCGCCGGAGGCGACCAACACCTCCCTCCTGACCCTCACGTCGTCGTCGCCGCTGAGTTCTCGGTTCACCGTCGACCCGGGCGCGCCGACGGCGCCGTGGAGTGCCGATCGGCCGCTGCCCCTGCGAGACGCGCACCGGGCCGTTATCGACGTCTCCTCGACCTCCGCGCAGCGGGGGACGACCCCGGTGGAGGTGAGCGACGCGGCATACGAGAAATTGGTTCAGGGAGATGTCCTGGTGCGGCAAGGGGAGGTGTGGACGCGGGCCGAGTTCGACCAGCGCGCCTGCCGACCGGACACCTGGCCGGCGGTGAATGCATCGTGAGCACGGCCATGCCCGTGTGTCGTCCCAGTGGAAACACCTGTCACAGTTACCGTTGAACCTGTGGTCGAGAAGAAGCGCGCGCTCCGGCGGCTCCTCGCCCGGTTCCCGCGGGTGCTGATGTTCGCGCGCCTGGTCGCCGAGACCGTCCGCGTCTGCCTGCGTTATCGCGTCACCGGCCTCGCGGCCGAGGCGGGCTTCTTCGCGCTGCTGTCGTTCCCGCCCCTGGTGCTCGGCCTCTTCGGCGGCGTCGGCTACCTCGGCACGTGGATCGGCGACGTCACCATCGACTCGTTCATCCGGCAAATCCAGACGTATGCGGGGACCTTCCTCACCCAGGACATCATCGACGACCTGCTGCTACCGACGGTGAGTGACGTGTTCCGCGGTGGGCGCGGTGATTTGATTTCGATCGGATTCGTGCTCGCACTGTGGTCGGGTTCGCGGGCGCTGAACGTTTTCGTGGACACGATCTCGATCATGTATGGGCAGTCCGGCGTCCGCGGGATCGTGCGAACCCGCACGCTGAGCTTCACGCTCTATCTGGCGAGTTTGGTCATCGGCGTCATAGTGATCCCGTTGATGTTCATCGGGCCGACGTGGCTGGGTCGGATCCTGCCGGATCGGCTCGACATCCTGGTGGCGCTGTATTGGCCCGTGGTCACGGTGTTGGTCGTGGCCACATTGACGACGCTATATCACATCGCCACGCCGAAGAAGACCCCATGGGTGCGGGACCTGCCCGGTGCCGTCGTGACGTTGATCCTGTGGGCGCTGGCCTCGTATGTCCTGCGCGGCACCATTGCCGCCTCGCTTGGGGGCAGCTCGATCTATGGGCCGCTGTCCACCCCGATCGTGCTGCTGATCTGGTTCTACTTCATCGCGATCTCGGTGTTGATCGGGGCCGCCTTCAACGCCGCCACACTGCAGCTTCGGCCGGCCGAACGCGAGGTGGTCACGCTCCGCGAACGCATGCGCCGGCCGCTGACGCCCTTCCCCGAAGGCGCCGAGGAGGGCGGCGAAAACCCACGATTTGGGGAAGCGGTCCTGGATCGGTTAAGGTCTCTGAGCGCACGAACGAAGGCAACTTCGGACGTCGCCAGTGCGGATGTAGCTCAGTTGGTAGAGCGCAACCTTGCCAAGGTTGAGGTCGCCGGTTCGAGGCCGGTCATCCGCTCGGAGGGTTAATTTTGGCCCCCATTTGGTGGAGTGGCCGAGAGGCGAGGCAGCGGCCTGCAAAGCCGCGTACACGGGTTCAAATCCCGTCTCCACCTCGAGCAAGACCCTGGACGACCCCGGGCGATTGGCGCAGTGGTAGCGCGCTTCCTTGACACGGAAGAGGTCACTGGTTCAAACCCAGTATCGCCCACCAGCACAAAACGGTCCCTGACCAGCGGAAACGCCAGGTCAGGGGCCGCTCGCATTTCCGGGCCAATCGAGTTCGGGAGACTTCCCGGCGCTTTGGGAGACCTTCTGGCTGTCAGAAGGTCTCCCAAAGCGCCGGGTACTGGGATTGGGCGGGAATCCGGCAAGGGGGGTGGGCTCACACGGAGAGCGGGTGGCGCGTCATACCTGGTATGACTGCCTGCGTGACCGTGCCCGTGCATACCGTGATCGACTCGCCTATTGGGCCCCTGACCGCGGTCGCGGAGGGGGAGGCGCTCACCGGGCTCTATTTCGCCCCGCACCGGCGCCGGGACCGGCTGCCGGACTTCGGGCCGCTGGTGGAACCGGGGGAGTTGTTCCGGGCCGTGGAGAGCCAACTGCGCGACTATTTCGCCGGCCGCCGACGGGAGTTCGACGTTCCCCTGGCACCCCGCGGAGACGCCTTCTCCCAGTCCGTGTGGGCGCTGCTGCGCGGCATACCGTATGGCGAGACGCGCTCCTATGGACAACTCGCCCAGGCGTTGGGTCGCCCGGGCGCGGCCCAGGCGGTGGGAGCCGCAAACGGGGTCAATCCGATCAGCATCATCGTGCCCTGCCATCGCGTCATCGGCGCGGACGGGAGCCTGACGGGCTACGCGGGCGGCCTCGATCGCAAGCGCTTCCTGCTGGAGCTCGAGCGTCCGGAAGCCGAGGACGACGGCCGGCTCTTCTGAGCCGCAGTGGCTGCGGCTTTCCGGAATGCCGGAGCCACGGGAAACGTGTGACACCATGCCTGCCAAGGACAAGGCACCCTCGGGGGAGTGGACCACATACAAGAACCTGGACGGCACCATCGACGCGCCCTCCTTCGGCTCGCGATGGCCGGAGTCACCGCCAGCGCACTGGTGGCAACCGCAAGCGCGCCGGGAGGCGGAACGGCCGAGGCCGCGGCACCCCCGCCGCCCATTCCGGCGCGGAGCACTGCCGACTTCCTCGACTCGCTCGGCATCGTCACACACCTGAGCGATCGCGAATACCCCAAGGGCGAGGTCATCCTCGCGAAGTTGCGCGAGTTGGGGATCAAGCACGTCCGGACCAACAGCCATGTCATCCCCGGTGACCCCGGCTACGGCCGGGCCATCAAGACGTCGATTCTGTTGGGCAAGAACGGTTATGGGCTGCACTTCACCGCGCTGCGGCCGATGATGTCCGACCCTACCGAAGCCGACATCGAGGCCGCGATCGAGCTGCGCCTCAAATACATCATCGACAACGGTCTGACGCCCTACACCGAGGCCGTGGAGACCTTCAACGAGTACGACAAGGTCTATCCCCGGGTCAACAACTGGCCCGAGGCGCTGAAGGCGTCGATGATCTATCTGAATGCCCAACGCGGTCGCCTCGCCCCCGGAACTGACATCCTCGGTCCGGCGCTCGTCGGATTCGACCTGCCCAACACGGCCCCGCTCATGCAAACAGACGCTGAGGGGCGTCCGATGAACACCTACTTCGACTCCGGCAACCTGCACTCCTACTACATCGGGGCGAAGCCGGAGTCCGTCTTCAAGGACTCGACGCCGGAGGCTCGGCCAAGTCCGTTCAACACCTATCCGGGCAAGTTGACGAAGGCGATCAATCTGCGCCAGCGGATCCGCTCCTACGCCTACAACATCTCCAAAGACAAGCCGATCATGCTCACCGAGACCGGCTACAACAACGACCCCAACGGGCTCTACACGGGTCGGATCGACGAGAAGAGTTCGGGCACCTATATGCCCCGCGCCTACCTCGAGGCGTTCCGGATCGGCATGCAGCGCACCTTCATGTATGAGCTGTACGACGAGCCCAGCGCGATGCCGCAGTACCAGCGCTATTTCGGCTTTTACCGCCCGGACGGCTCCCCGAAGCCGCAAGCGGTGACGGTCTCGAAGCTGACGATCCTCCTGGGCGGGGGGACGGACTTCGCCACGACCGCGCTGCCCGTTCGGATCACCGACCTGTCGGCCGCCGGCGTGCAGAAGGTCCTCCTCCAGAAGCGACCTGGCGAGTGGTGGCTGGCCGTATGGCGCCCGGTGTCGGTCTGGGACTACCTCAAGTACGCCCCGATCCCGCGCACGGCCTCGCCGCTGCAATTGACCTTCGCCGCGCCGCAGAAGGTCGAGGTACACAAGGATGTCTCCCTCACTCGCGACACCACCGCCCCCTCCACGCCGGTGACCTCGCTGAAGCTGAACGTCGGCCCCGATGTCACGCTCGTCAAGATCACGGGATGACCCCAACGCCCTGATGAACGACAAAGGTGGGCCCGCCGTCCGACTGGACGGCGGGCCCACCTTTAGACGCGGCGTAGCCCACGTCGTGGTCGATCAGCCCTGCGTCAGGGAGTCGACCATCCAGCGCGATCGGCTTGTCGAGGGTGAACGGATCCGACTCGAAGCGCCGCTGGCTGGCGCTGAGGACACCGGCATAGTCCTCGAGCTTGTCGCAGAACTCGGAGTCGCCGCGCTTCAGGCTGGCGATGGCGCCCGCCTCGGGCTCGGTCCAGGCGAAGTTCACGACATCAAAGACATAGGCAGCGTATGCCGCAGCCCCCTTGGAGTCGTTCTTCTGCGGCGCTCGGCATCTTCGGAAGCTTCGGCGGCTTGGCCGAGGCGCTCGACGAGGACGACTCCGATGCGCTCGAGCTTCCGGACGCCGAGGAGGACGAGGTCGACCCGCTTGCCGAGGTGGAGCTGGCAGCGGAGGAGGAGTTCGATGCGCCGGCCGTGCTCACGGCGCTGGTGGAGGTGTCGGAGTCCGAGGTCGAGGAGCAACCGGCAGCGCCGAGCAACAAAGCGACGCCGACGGCTATGGTCCGAACGGAGGTGAGCGTGGTGCTCATGTGAGGGAGTCTTCTTGTGTGCGGGTGGGTGAAGTGACCTCTCGCCGAACGTCGCGATGCCCCCGGTTCGCGCACGAACCAGGGGCACCACTGCCGATCACCGTGAGTTGCCCGGTCAGGCCTTGGTCAGGGCTGGAATCGCAAAGATCGAGGTGTTGCCGATCGCGTCCGTCGTGGTCACGGTGATGGGCTTGTTCGCCGGCTGGCCCGTCGACGCGCTCCACGCGCCTGAGGAGCTGGCCGTGACCGTGGTCAGGTAGGTCTTGCCCATCCGGCCGAGCTTGTTGGCGGCCACGAAGACCTCGACCTTGCAGCCGGCGCACGTCGTGCCCGAGACCGTCCCGCCAGAACCGGCGACGATCGTCGGCGGCTGGATGTTGTCCTGGACCATCGTTGCCGCCGAGCTCCACACGAACTGGATGCCCGTGCCCGAGTAGGTGCTGTTCTGCGTGATGGTGTTCATCCACGTGCGCTGCTCCGGGCCGGTCGGGTAGCTGCCGGTGGAGGAGATGCGGATGCCGACGGGGTTGCCGGCGATGGTGTTCTGCTTGATCATCGTGCCGTAGACGCCGCGCTGGAGCTGGATGCCGGCAATGGCGTTGCCGCCCAGAACCCCGGCGGGCGTGACCCCGATGTAGTTGTTCTGCAGCAGGACGTGGTGGTGACCCTTGTCGATCAGGACGCCACCCTTCTTGTTGGACACGATGAGATTGCTCATGGCGGTGTTGTCGTGGGGGAGACCCTCGGTGACGCCGGCCTCCGTGCACCCAGCCGGGTTCTCCCGAGCAGGGTCACCACAGAACTTCGGCCCTTCGAAGCGAATGCCCCACAACGAGTTGGCCGCGTAGCTCGCGACGGTCCCGTCCGCGGCCGACCCGATCTTGTTGCCCAAGACGAGGTTGGAGTTGGTGTTGCGGCCGTGGGAGACCTCGATGCCGGAGCCCCAGTTGCCCGAGAGGACGTTGCCCTCATTGGCGTTGAGGCCGCCGACGATATTGCCGTAGGTGTAGTTGATGTCCACACCCTGCGAGCCGTTGGGGCGCGCCGCGGTGCCGTCCGGAGTCAACCCGATGACATTGTTCTGAACGTAATTGCCGGTCGTGGGCGCGAACGACAATGTCACGCCACGGTTGCCGCAGCCGGAGATGACATTGCGGTCGGCCAGGGCGGGCGTGCCGATGCGGTTGCCGCTCGGGCCCTGTTGCAGGAGGATGCCGAGGCTGAGGGCGTTGACCGTTGTCGTCCCGAACGTGCCGGCCGCATTGGTGCAGACGAAGTTGCCCACGATCCGGTTGTTGTCGGCAGGGTCGCCCATCAGGGAGATCTGCTTCCAGAAGTTGTAGATCGACAGCCCCGTCACCACATTGTTAGGCGTCGAGATGGCGATGCCGTCGAACGTGCCCGGCCCCTTGCCCTTGAGCTCGATCTTGATCTGGGCGTTGCTGACCAGGGCGTTGGTGTTGGCCGAGGCGCCCGGCTGGCTGTAGCCATTGATGGTGATCCCGGCGACATTGGTGAGCGCCGGGAGCTTGGTCGCCGGGGCGATGGTCTGAACGCCGCTGCCGGGGATGTTGAAGTTGATGATGGCCGAACCGGAGTTCTTGTTGGCTTCCATGATGGCGGCCCGAAGCGTGCAGTCGCCGGCGGACGTCGCGCAGACCCCGTCGGCCTTGGCATCCGCGGAGTCGAGCGTCGAGTTGACGACGAAAGTGGCCCCGGCGGCCGCGGTGGCGGTCGGAGCGAAGGCCGCGGCGGATGCCACGAGCGTCGTGCCAAGCGCGACGGCGAACGTCGCGCGCACCCCACGGCGGGCAGGGCGAACCGGGTTCAGCAAGGTGAGTCTCCAAGATTGAGTGGATTGGTCCCCCCCAATGGGGCCCGAGTGAGGATAGCGCACCTATCACAAAAGACCAGGCCGGGTGGCTGTTGCCACCCGGCCTGTTGTGCCAACCGTCGATCAACTCTTGAGCGTGACCGGGGTCTGGAACTGTGAGGTGTCCCGCGTCTTGTTGGTCGCGGTCGCCGTGATCGGGGAGCCGCTGGAGGCCCCCGACAAGGTGGCGCTGAAGGTGCCAGCGCTGTTGGCCGTCACGGTCGCCAAGTAGGTGCGCCCGGCCTTCACGCCGCTACCCGCGGCGACGAAGAGCTCGACGGTGCAGCCTGCGCACGTCTTGCCGGTGACCTTCTTGCCGGAGCCCGCGACCAGCGTCGGAGGCTTCATGCCGTGCTGCACCATCGACGCCGAGGAGACGTAGTTGAAGATGATGCCATTGGTGTTGAACATGCTGTTGCGGCTGATCAGGTTGCCGTAGGTGGTCTGCTCCTTGCCCGTGGGGTCCCCACCAACGCTGGAGATCTGAATAGCCGTCGGGCTGTTGGCGATGATGTTGCCCGAGATGGTCTGGTTCCAGGGGCCACGCTGCAGCATGATGCCGCCGATGGAGTTCCCGGCGTTGGAGCCGGACTTCGTCACGCCGATCCAGTTGCCGGTGATCGACACGCGGTTGTGGCCCTTGTCGATCATGATGCCGCCGGACCGGTTGGAGACGATGACATTGGCCCGCGCGTAGTTGTTGTGCGGCACGCCTTCGACGACCTGCGCGTCCGTGCACCCGCCGGGGTTGGGCTTGCCCGGCTTGCCACAGAAGTAGGGGCCTTCGAAACGGATACCCCAGAGGGCGTTCGCGGCATACGACGCCGCAGCACCCGTGGGAGTGGTCCCAAGGAGGTTGCCCACGATCTGGTTGTCGTGGTTGCCCTTGCCGTGGGAGTCCTCGACGGCGGAGCCACCATTGCCCGAGATGATGTTGGCCATGCCGGGACCATCGCCACCGACCAGGTTGTGGTCGGTGTAGTTGATGTCGACCGCGTTCGAGCGGTTCGGCCGCGCGGCCGCCCCATTGGGCGTCAGACCGACGATGTTGTTCTGGATGGTGTTGTTGACCGTGGGCTGGAACGACAAGACGATCCCGCGGTTGCCACAGCCGGAGACGACATTGCGGTCGGCGGGCGCGGGGGTGCCGACCTTGTTGCCGCTGGCACCCTTCTGAAGCACGATGCCGATCTGCTTGCCGCTCACGGCGGACTGCACCGTCGCGGCAGCGTTCGTGCACACGATGTTGCCGACGATGCGGTTGTTGTCGGCAGTCAGCCCCGTGACCAAGATCTGGTTGATGAAGTTGTAAATCGAGATGCCCCGCACCACGTTGTTGCTGGTGCCCTGGAAGACCAAGCCGTCGAACGACGTAGGACCGTTGCCGCGGATCTCGATCTTGATCTGGGCGTTGCTGACGACCGTGGAGGTGTTCACGGACGAGCCCGGCTGCGAGTAGCCGTTGATCGTCACGCCGGACTTGTTGGTCAGGGTGGGCAGGCGCGAGCCGATCTGGATGGTCTTGGTCCCGCTGCCGGCGATGTTGAAGTTGACGGTGACCGCTTGGGTCGCCCAGTTGGCCTCCATCAGCGCGGCGCGCAAGGTGCAGACATTGGTGGCCGTCTTGCACTGGCCGTTCTTGCCCGAGTCCGGGGGGTCGGCGGTCGAGTTGACCGTAAAGGTCACGGCGGGGCGCCGCCCCGGCAGTCGGGGCGACGGCCGCAGCTCCCGTAACCACGACGGAGGCACCGAGCGCCACCGTCGACAAACGAGTCACGGCGCGCGCCGAGGCCCGACGAACTGATCTGAACATTGCTACTCCCAGCATTGAGTGAATGGGGCGGACCGCGGCCCCCCGGGGACCCCGCGTGGCAGGCTACCGCACCAACCCGCATACGACACCCCCGTGTTCGCGGGGTGAGCGGGTCTGGTATGCCGTTTGCGCTGCTCACCGACGCAGCGCCACCGCCGGGGCGAACGGGGAGGTGTTCCCGGTTTTGTCCGTGGACGTGGCCGTGATCGGGGTGCCTTTCGTCCCGCTCAGGGTCGTCGAGAAAGACCCATTGGCCCTGGCCACGACAGACTTGAGCAGGGATTTGCCGGTTTCCCGGCCCGGGCCATCGGCGACGTAGAAGTCGACCTTGCATCCGGCGCACGTGGTGCCCTTGACGATGCGGTTGGGTGCCGACATAAGGGTGGGCGCGGCCATACCGTTCTGCACCATCTTGGCCCCGGAGGCGAAGGAGAACTGGATGCCCAGGGCGTCCCACATCCGGTTGTTGGTGATCCGGTTGTTGTAGGTGCGCTGCTCCATTCCGATGGGATACGCCCCCGTGGAGGAGATGCGGACGCCGACCGGATTGTGGGCCAACAGATTTCCCTGGATGAGCATGCCGAAGCTGCCCCGCTGAATCTCGACGCCGGCGACCTGGTTCGCCGCGGAGGCTCCGGACTTGGTCTCCCCGATCCAGTTGCCGAGGACCTTGACCTTGTTGTGTCCCTTGTCGATCAGGATGCCGGACTTGCCATTGCCGACGATGACGTTGGCGCGCGCCGTGTTATTGGTCGGCAGGCCTTCGGACACATCGGCGGCCGTGCAGCCATTGGGGAATGGCCGACCAGGAGTGCCACAGAACTTCGGGCCCTCGAAGCGGATGCCCCACAACGCATTGCCCGACCATGACGTGGCCTCGCCCGACGGCGCCGCACCGATGAGGTTGCCGGCGACCAGGTTGTCGTGGGTGTTGCTCGTGTGGGACACCTCGACGCCGGACCCGCCATTGCCGGAGATCACATTGCCTTGGCCCGGCTGCGTCCCGCCGATGGTGTTGTTGGACGTGTAGTTGATGTCGATACCGATGGAGCGATTCGGCAGGGCCGCGGTCGCCGAGGGGTTGAGCCCGACGATGTTGTTCTGCACGACATTGTTGGTCGTCGGCTTGAAGGCCATCGAGACGCCGCGATTGCCGCAGCCGGAGATGACATTGCGGTCGCCCAGGGCAGGCGAGCCGATGACATTGCCGCTTGCCCCCTTCTGCAGCATGATCCCGATCTGGATGCCCATCGGCGCGGACCCGACTGTCCCGGCGGCATTCGTGCACACAAAGCTGCCGACGACCCGATTGTTGTCGGCCCTATTGCCCCGGATCGAGATCTGGTTCGTGAAGTTGTAGAGCGAGATGCCGGTGACGACGTTGTTGGGGCTAAGGATCTCCAAGCCGTCGAACGTGCCGGGTCCCTTGCCCTTGAGCTCCACCTTGAGCAGGGCATTGCTGGCCGTAGGGGACGTATTGCGCAGCGTGCCGGGCTGGCTGTAGCCGTCGATGACGATGCCGGCCGGATTGGTCAGTGCCGGCAGCGCTGACCCGATCTCCAGAACACGAGCCCCGGTGCCGGGCATGCCGAAGTTGATGATCGCGCGATCCCCGGCCGCATTCGCCTCGGTCAGGGCCGCCCGCAAGGTGCACTTCTTCAATGCCGTCAGGCAGGTGCCGTCGCGCGTGACATCGGGTTCGTCCCCGATCGAGTTGACGACGAAGGTCACCGGTTCGCGCGCCCCGGCCGCCGGGCTCGCCGCAGACGCGATGCCCGCGGTTCCCAGTGCCAGAACGCTCGCTCCCGCTCCGACGAACGCCATGCCGAGAGCGCGTCGCATGGGCAAGGACAACAGGAACATGGTTCGTAAAGCTCCGCTCGAGTCAGCATCACCGGCGGGTCCGTGCCCGCCCACGGAAGGGAACTGCCCGCAGCGTTCCCGATGCCGCGACGGTAGCACGCGCGCCTGAGGAGCCCGGGGACGATCGCGGCTAGCAGGGGTGCCGAGTCGGGGCGCCCGGGGAGGGCACGGCCATACGTCCGCGCCATAGTCTGGGCGCGTGAGTCTCGTTGTGGGAGCAGACGGTTTGGGCCGGCCGTCGTGGGCGGCCCACGATCCGCTGTTGCGCGACTACTACGACACCGAGTGGGGTATGCCGGTGCGCGACGAGCACGGGTTGTTCGAGCGGCTCTCGCTCGAGGCGTTCCAGTCGGGGCTGTCCTGGGCCACGATCTTGCGCAAGCGTCCCGCCTTTCGGCGGGCCTTCGACGGCTTCGATCCGGACCGGGTCGCGGGTTATGACAAGGATGACGCCGCCCGGTTGCTGACGGACGCCTCGATCGTGCGCAATCGACGCAAGATCGAGGCGACCATCGCGAACGCTCGGGCCACCGTGGCACTCCGGGAGAGCGGGGGACTGGCCGACTTCATCTGGAGCTTTCAGCCCACCGAGACCCCGCGCCCACTGACGCAGGGCGACGTTCCGACGCAATCGCCGGAGTCCCTGGCGCTGTCGAAGGCGCTGAAGCGGGCCGGCTTCGCCCACGTCGGACCGACCACGATGTTTGCGCTGATGGAAGCCGTCGGCATCCTCGACACCCACCTGCTCGGCTCGCACCGACGCGGCACGTCCGGCGTGTGGTCCTGACCCTTACCGCGAGCGCAGCACCGCGCCGATCGTGGGGTTGGCGGCGCAGTAGTCGCGCACCAGCACGCGGGCGGTCGTGACAGAGTCGATCAGCGGGTGGAGCGCGAAGGCCCGCACCGCCGCCGCTCGGGAGCCGGTGGTCGCCGCCTCGATCGTCGCCCGTTCGACGTCCTTCACCTGAGCGACCAAGCCCTGCATGTGCAAGTCCAAAGGCGTGGTGGGTCGCGGCGAAACCCCGCGAGCGGTGACCGCGCACGGGACCTCGGCCACCGCGTCGTCGGGCAGCCCGACCTGTGCCCCCGCGCGGACATTGAGGATCAACTGCGCGGGTATGCCGCCCGCGAGCGCCCGCATGAGCGACAGTGCCACGCCTTCATACCCGCCGCTGACGAGGTCCTCCTCGTGCCGGTGCGCGTCCACCCCCCGGGCGGCCGCCATATAG
>NZ_HF571038.1:667398-693508 GCF_001046875.1 Nostocoides jenkinsii Ben 74 | reverse complement strand
CCCGCCGATGGCGCGGACAGGAAGCCGCCGGAGGCCGGCGGGGCGGGGTTCTCGGTCGGCGCGTTGCTGGTGCCGCCACTGTTGTTGTTGGTGTTTGCCGCTGCCTCCGCGGCAGCGGCCGCCGCCGCAGCCTCTGCCGCCGCCTGCTGCTTCCCGATGTCGGCGAGCTTGGCCGTGAGGGCATCCGAGTCGGCCTTCAGGTCAACGAGCCGCTGCTTCTCCTTGGCTGCTTCGGCGTCAAGCTTGTCCGCCGCCGCCGCCTGCTCGGCGATCAACGACTCCAACTC
The DNA here is from genome assembly GCF_001046875.1 of Nostocoides jenkinsii Ben 74. Classification (GTDB taxonomy): domain Bacteria; phylum Actinomycetota; class Actinomycetes; order Actinomycetales; family Dermatophilaceae; genus Nostocoides_A; species Nostocoides_A jenkinsii. Next base: position 693,221 of record NZ_HF571038.1, on the reverse strand, counting down.
GGCCTGTGCGGCTTCGGCCTGCCCCTGAGCGGCCTTGGCCGCCGCTGCGGCAGCTTCGGTCTCGCGCTGGAGCTGGGCAACCTTGTCGCGGGCCGCCTGGAGTCGAGCCTGCTTGGCCGTCAGATCGGCAGTCGAGGCGGAGAGCTGCTCGATGGCTCCCTGCTGAATGTCCGCGACGTTGTCGGCCATCGCCATCCGGTCGGCCAGATCCTGCGCGTCGCTGGCTCCCAGGGTGAGAGAGAACGAGCCCATCCCCTGCTCCTGATAGAGCTGGGCCGCGAATCCGTCCACCTCGTCACGGGTGTCGGCCAACTCGGCGGACGTTGCCTCCAGGTCATCATTGGCCTTCGCCTCGGCGGCCCGAGCCGCCTGCAGGTCGGCGATCGCCTGCGCGTTGCGCAGCCGCGCCGCGTCGGCAGCGGCGCGCGCCTGGGCAACGGCGTTCTGGGCACCGGGGAGGCGACCGCGGGAGTCGGCCAGGTCGGCATACGCCGATTGGAGTTGGGCGGAGGTGTCGGCGAGATCGTCCTTGGCCGCGTCGATCTGGTTCTTGGTCGCCGCGAGCGCCTTGGTGGCCTTGTCCTTCTGGTCGGCAAGGTCGGCGCGAGCGGTCGCCGAGAGGGCCACGGACACGCCGAGGCAGGCGGCGAGGAGCGCGGACGAGACGGCGACGCGAGAGCGGGGGGAAGAAGACATCGCCGCCATGGTACGCACGGGGGCTGGGCCAGTCGGGTATCTCGCGCGATGTCGGCGTCAGTGTCGTCCGTGTCCGGCCGTGCCGGCCGGGGGGTCACACCCGCAGGTAGCGCCAGAGCGTGACCGTCGAGGTGACAACCGCGAGCGCGACGACACCGCCGGCGAGATAGGGCGCGATCGCCCACACATCCGTCGCCGAGATTAGTGCCTCGTTGAGCACTATCGTCGTGAGGTACTTCGCGTAGATGAAGTGCACTGTGGCCCAGAGCATCCCGACCGCCAACGCCGCGCCGGCCAGCGCCGCGACCACGACTTCCACGATGAACGGAGTGCGAATGGCGAAGTTCGAGGCCCCCACCAGGCGCATGATGCCGATTTCTCGTCGCCTGGTGAAGGCCGCCTGTCTAATGGTGGTCGCCATCAGCAAGGTCGCGCAGAGCACCATGAGCGCCGCCACGATGACGGCAAAGAGCGTCACGTAGTTGATGACAGTGAAAAACTTCTTGAGGACCTTCTCCTGGTCCTGCACGGAAGCGACGCCGGGGGCGTTCTGGAAGGCACTCGCCACGACTTCGTATCGGGTCGGGTCGCTCAGCTGCACGCGATAGCTCGACGGGATCACGCCGGGCTTGATATTGCCGACCAGTGGGGTGTTCTTGAACTGCTCGGAGAAGCGGTCGAACGCCTCCTGCTCCGACTCGAAGAACACCTGCTTGACCAGTGGCTTCATCTCCTCCAGCTGAGCCTTGATGGTGGCCTTCTGGTCCTCGGTGACCGGCATCCCGCCGCAGTTGGCCTGCCGAGTCCCGTTGGAGCACAGGAAGATCGAGACCTGGACACGGTCATACCAATAGCCCTTCATGGCATCGGCCTGGCGCTGGGCCAAGAGCCCGAGACCGAGCAGGTAGAGCGAGACCATCGTGACGAGCACGACCGAGACGGCCATCGAGAGGTTGCGACGCAGGCCGACCCAGACGTCACCGAGCAGGAAGCGAACACCCACGGCTCAGCCCTCCCCTCGCACGACCTCGTCGGCCCAGTCGGTCTCGTCCGGGGGACTCCACAGATCGTCGGGATCCAACTCGGGGGCAGGGACGGGGGTCACAACTTCCTTCGGGATGTAGCTGCCTTCCGCCTCGTCGCGCACGATCTTGCCGTTGTCGAGCTCGATGACCCGGCGGCGGAATTCATCGACGATGACGTTGTCGTGGGTGGCCATCAAGACCGTGGTGCCGGTCGCATTGATGCGGGCGAGCAACCGCACGATGTCGAGGCTGGTGGCGGGGTCGAGGTTGCCGGTGGGTTCGTCGGCGAGCAACACGGCCGGGTGATTGACGACCGCCCGGGCGATGGCCACGCGCTGCTGCTCACCGCCGGAGAGCTCGTGCGGCATACGCCGGCCTTTGCCCTCCAGGCCCACGAGTTCGAGCGTCTCCGGGACGAGCGTGCGGATGAGTTTGGTCGGCTTGCCGAGCACCTGAAGCGCGAAGGCGACATTCTGGGCGACGGTCTTGTTGGGGAGGAGCCGGAAGTCTTGGAAGACCGTGCCGATCTGGCGACGCAGCCGCGGCACCTTCCGTGGCGCCAACAGGCCGAGGTCGTGCCCGGCCACCAGCACCGATCCGGACGTCGTCGGCTCCTCGCGGATCACCAGGCGCAGGACGGTCGACTTGCCAGACCCAGACGGTCCGACGAGGAAGACGAACTGGCCCCGCTCGATCTCCATCGAGACGTCGTCAAGAGCGGGCCGGGTGCCACGGGGATAGACCTTCGTGACGTTTTCGAAGCGGATCACTCGGCGTTGTCCTCCTGACCACGACGCCACCGGATGCCGGCCTCGATGAAGTCGTCGATATCGCCGTCGAAGACCGCCTGGGGGTTGCCGACCTCGTGACCGGTGCGCAGATCCTTGACCATCTGATAAGGCTGCAGGACATAGGAACGCATCTGGTCACCCCAGCTGGCTTTGATGTCCCCGGCCATCTCCTTCTTCGCCGCGGCCTCCTCCGCCTGGCGCTGCAGCAGCAGGCGCGACTGCAGCACCCGCAGGGCGGCGGCCCGGTTCTGGATCTGCGACTTCTCGTTCTGCATCGAGACGACGATGCCCGTCGGGATGTGCGTCATCCGAACGGCCGAGTCGGTCGTGTTGACGCTCTGCCCACCGGGCCCTGAGGACCTGAAGACATCGATCTTCAACTCGTTCTCGGGGATGTCGATGTGGTCGGTGGTCTCGATCAGCGGGATGATCTCGACTGCCGCGAAGCTTGTCTGTCGCCGGCCCTGGTTGTCGAACGGGCTGATCCGCACGAGCCGGTGCGTCCCGCCCTCGACGGACAGATTGCCGTAGGCATACGGAACGTTGACCTCGAAGGTCGCCGACTTGAGCCCGGCTTCTTCGGCGTATGACGTGTCCATCACCTTGGTCGGGAAGCCGTGGCGCTCGGCCCAGCGTAGATACATCCGCAGGAGCATCTCGGCGAAGTCGGCCGCGTCCACGCCACCGGCGCCGGCGCGGATGGTCACGACGGCTTCGCGCTCGTCATACTCCCCCGCCAGCAGCGTGCGGACCTCGAGTTCGCCGACGGCGCCGCGGATAGAGGTGAGCTCGCGCTCGGCCTCGTTCATCGTGGCCTCGTCAGCCTCCTCCTGACCGAGTTCGACGAGAACCTCAAGGTCGTCGATGCGCTGATCCAAGTCGAGAATCCGGTCGCGCTCGGCGATTGCCCGCGAGAGGGCAGAGGTGACCTTCTGGGCGCTGTCGGGGTCGTCCCAGAGGTCGGGATCACCGGCCTTGGCTTCGAGGTCCGAGATGGTCGCGGCCAGGCGGTCGAGATCGACAACCTCGCGGACCGACGCCATCGTGGCGCGCAAGTCGCGGATGTCTTGGGTGAAGTCGCTAGCCACGATCAGCAAGGGTACGTCAGCGGCCTACGCGAGCCGTCCGACCCGCCGCGTAGGCTGGGACACATGCCCGAATCCTCTTGGTCGACTTTTGCCGACCTCCTTCGCGCCCAGGTGCGCAACGAGTTCACCGCCAGCCAGCAATACATCGCGTTGGCCGTGTGGTTCGACGATCACGACCTCCCCCGCCTGGCCGCGCACTTCTATCGGCAGAGCGTCGAGGAGCACAACCACGCGATGATGTTCGTTCAATACCTGCTTGATCGCGACCTCACCGTCGCGATCACCGGCATCGATGAGGTCTTGACGGACTTCTCGAATCCCCGCGAGCCCATCGAGTTGGCGCTGTCGCAGGAGAAGCAGGTGACATCCCAGGTCGAAGCCCTCTTCCGGGCCGCGCGCCACGAGGACGACGCCCTCGGCGAGCAGTTCATGATGTGGTTCCTCAAGGAGCAGGTCGAAGAGGTGTCCTCGATGAACACCCTGCTGACCATTGCCAATCGCGCGGGCGATGACTGGTTCCAGATCGAGGAGCACCTGGCCCGTGAGACCGTCGGCGACAACGGCATCGACCCGAGTGCACCCCCCGCGGCCGGTGGGGCGCTCTGAGCGTCCGCGTCAGGCGTCGGCCCCGATGAGGGCCGGAAGCACGGCCAGGGCGGCGTCGAGCACGTCTATCGGCCGCCGCCCGAAGGAGTGGGCCCCGGCGACCTCGATGACCCACTCGGGGTTCGCGAGTTCCGCCCGCACCTCGGCCGGCGTCCCGAACGGGTCGGCCCTGCCCTGAATCACCCGCACGGGTATGCCGCGCTCCCCCGGCGCTCGGAGTTCGTGCGCTCGCGATGACTCGGGTTTGCCGGGCGGGTGCAGCGGGAAGGACAGGCACAGCACTCCCGAGGCCCCGACGTCGTATGCCGTGCGGCACGCCACCCGCGCACCCGCGCTGCGACCACCCACCACGACCCTGTCGGACAGGTCGAGGCCGGCGAGCATCGGGAGCCACGCGGCGTCGAGGGTCGGCGGCCGGCCGGCGATCTTGCGACCGGCCACCTTCCACGGCTGCTCGATGAGGATGACGCGGTAGCCATGCCCGGGCAGCGAGGACGCCAGCAGCATCAGGTCGGCGGCGCCGATGCCGCCACCCGCGCCATGACCGAGAACGATGTCGGCGCGCGCGGGCACGTCCGCCGAATAGATGTGCCCGCGTCCTGGACCCTGCTCTGTCGGCAGGTCCCTGATCTCCGCCACGGGACCCCGTCAGATCCCGTGCATCGTGGCCAGGACATCCCGGTAGCGACCCACCACGTCGGCTCCGGCGTCGGCGGAACCGGGCTCGGCCTCGGCGTCGACCTTGATCTCCCACACCGGCGGAGCGTCGGCCTGCGACAACGCCCAGGCAGCCTGCCGGGCGGCACCGATGCCGACATACTCGCCCGCGGCCGGGATGGCGACCGGAACACCGAACAGTTGCGGGGCAATGTCCTGGACCGCGACTGAGGCGGACGCGCCCCCGATCAGCAGGACGCGGCGGACGTCGACGCCCTCCGCGCGGAGCCCGTCAACACCGGCGACGAGATTGAGCAACATGCCCTCGACGATGGCGCGGGCGAGGTTCTCCGGGGTCGCATTGGCGCGGGTGAGGCCGGTCAAGGTCCCCGCGGCGCACGGCAGGTTCGGGGTGCGTTCGCCGTCGAGATAAGGCAGCAGGGTCAGGCCGCCGGCTCCCAGCGTGCCGGCAAGGGCGAGACGATCCAGCCCGGCCAGGTCGACGCCGAGCATGGCGGCGCCGGCGGTCATCACGCGGGCGGCATTGAGGGTGCACAACAGCGGCAGGTAGCCGCCCTCGGCGTCGGCGAAGCTCTGCAAGGCTCCGGTCGCATCAGCCACCGCATGATCGTGCCGAGCGAAGACCGTGCCGCTCGTGCCCAGCGAGACGACGACGTCGCCCGGTGCCAGCCCGAGGCCAAGCGCCGCACCCATGTTGTCGCCGGTCCCCGGCCCGACGATCATGCCCGTGGCGGTGCGCCCGGCCACGGCATTGGGGGCGAGGACCTCCGGCACGTCGATGGTGCGACCCATGGCGAGTTCCATGACGTCGGCCCGATAGTCCTGCGTATGGGCGGACCAGTAGCCCGTGCCGGAGGCGTCACCTCGATCGGTGGTCCACCGCTCGAAGGTGCCGGACTCCTTGAGCAGACGCCCGGTGAGCCAGTCGTGCGGCAGCACGCATGTCTTGGTGCGGCTCAGGTTGTCCGGCTCGTGGCGAGCCAGCCAGCGCAGCTTGGTCGCGGTGATCGCCGCCACCGGCACGATGCCGATCTGGTCGGCCCAGGCCTGCGCGCCTCCGAACTCCTCGACCAGATCGGCGGCGGCCCTGGCCGAGCGGGTGTCGTTCCACAACAACGCGGGCCGGACGATGTCGTCGTCAGCGTCCAGGGTGACCATCCCGTGCTGCTGGCCGCCGACGGCGATCGCCTCGACGCCGTCGAGGATCCCGTCCGAACTCGCGGCGCTCCAGGCATCCCACCAGGCCCGCGGATCGACCTCGGTCCCATCGGGATGCGGCGCCCGAGCGGTTCGGAGCACCGCGCCGGTCTGCGCATCGCAGACGACGATCTTGCAGGACTGGGTCGAACTGTCGACGCCCGCGACCAGCGAACCGCTCATCACACGCTCCTCATTGATGCTGTTCTCGCAATCGTAGGCACGAGCACGAGACCTTGTGCCACGGGTTGGGCCGGGCCTGTCGCATCGCGACAAGCCCGGCCCTTCTGTGGCGGCACATGCCGCCGGTTGCCCCGCGGGTCAGTTTTCGAGGGCTTCGAGCGTCGCTCGCGCCCCCGCCTCGTGCAGTGAAGCCAAGAAGCGTCGGTATGCCGCGGTGAACCGCTCGTTGTCGGCCAGGTCACCGAAGAAGTCGGCATCCCGCAAGAACGCGAGGTCGTCCTCGGACTGGGCCGCGGCCGCGGCCATGACCTTGTCCTTGAACCGGTCGACGATCTCGATCGGCTCACCCTGCTCGTCAACGCCCTCGGCGTAGCGTGCCCAGGAGGCCACCACGAGGGCCGACCGATCGATCTGACCGCCGTTCTCGAGATTGGTCTTAATGACCGGGACCAGCCACTTCGGGATCCGGTCCGAGCTCTCGGCGCACAGCCGCGCCAGCGTGTCGCGAACTTCGGGGTTGGCGAAGCGCTCGACCAGCTGGTGACGGTAGGCGTCGAGGTCCACACCCGGGACGGGCGGCAACGTCGGACTTCCTTCGTTCTCCATGTAGCCCAACAGGAACTTCACGAACAACTCGTCCTGGCAGACCTCGTGGGCGTAGCGGTAACCGCTGAGATAGCCGAGGTAGCACAACGCCTGGTGACTCACGTTTAGCAGCCGCAACTTCATCAACTCATACGGAACGACGTCGTCGACAATCTGGACGCCGACTTCCTCGTATGCCGGGCGGCCCGTGGCGAAGTGATCCTCTAGGACCCACTGGGTGTAGGGCTCGCAGACAACCGGCCAGGCATCGGCGACCCCGAACCGCTCGGCGAGATCGTCGATATCGGCCTGCTGGGTGACCGGGGTGATCCGGTCGACCATGCAATTGGGGAAGGGAATGTTGGCCCCCATCCACTCCGCGAGCTCGGCATCCTTCATGGCCGCGAACGCCAGGATCATCTTCTTGGCGACGTCCCCGTTGCCGGGGAGGTTGTCGCAAGACATCACTGTGAACGGCGCGGTGCCGGCCTCCCGGCGCATCCGGGCGGCCTCGGTGATGAAGGCGAAGACGCTCTGCGGCAGACCCGAGCCGGCCAAGTCGGCCTCCAGGGCGGCGCCCTTGGGGTCGAACTCCCCGGTGACCTGGTTGACGTGATAGCCGCCCTCGGTGACCGTGAGCGAGACGATTCGGGTGGCGGGGTCCGCCAACCGGTCGAGCACCGCCTGCGGGTCGTCCGGGGCGAAGAGGTAGTCGATCATCGACCCGATGACCTGCGCATCGCGCGACCCGTCGGGGTGCTTGACCACGAGCGTGTAAAGGCAATCTTGCGCCTTCATCGCATCGCGCATCCGCGCATCGCCGGGCATCGTCCCGACCCCGACGATGCCGAAGTCGTGATCGTGACCGGCGTTCATCGACCGCTCGAGATACATCGCCTGGTGGGCGCGGAAGAAGCCGCCGACGCCGAAGTGGACCATGCCGGGGGTGACGCCGGCACGGTCATACGCCGGCACGGCAACCTCGGCGGGAAGCCCGCCGAGAGTGGCCGTGCTCAGTGCGATGGGAGCACCCATTAGCGAACCGCACCCATCGAGAGACCCTGGACCAGCTTGTCCTGCGCCGCGAACCCGGCAACGAGCACCGGCAGCGACACGACGAGCGAGGCCGCACACACCTTGGCCAAGAACAGGCCCTGGCTGGTGACGAAACACGTGAGGTACACCGGGGCCGTCTGCGAGACCGTGCCCGTGAGGACTCGGGCGAAGAGCAACTCGTTCCAGCTGAAGATGAAGCAGATCAGCGCGGCGGACGCCAGACCCGGCATGACAACCGGGGCAACGACCTTGCGCAGCGTCAGGATCAGCCCGGCCCCGTCCACCTCGGCGGCCTCGAGCATTTCGCTCGGGACCTCCGCGAGGAAGGAGCGCAACATCCAGATCGCGATCGGCAGGTTCATCACCGTGTAGAAGAGGATGAGCAGCCAGATGTTGTCCAGCATCCCGACCTTCTGCGCGAACAGGTAGATCGGCAGCAGGCCGGCGACCACGGGCAGGAACTTGGTCGACAGGAGGAAGAACAGCACGTCATTCCACCGCTTGACCGGCCGGATGGACAGCGCGTATGCCGCGGGGAACGCCAGCACGAGCACCAGCAGCGTCGAGACGACGCTGGCCATGACGGAGTTGATCAGCGACGGCCACGGCGCGCTCTCGAAGAAGCTGCGATAACCGGCCAGGGTCAGTGGCGCGGTGAACGAGGGCGGATTGGTCGCCGCATCGGCCTCGGAGTGGAAGCTCGTGAGAACCATCCACAACACGGGGAAGACGAAGAGCAAGCCCACAACCCACGCCAGGATCGTCAGCAGAATCCCGCCGCGATTGGGCTGCTTGAAGTTGACCTGCTGGCCGTTGGCCAGTGTCGCCGTCTTGGTGCTCATCGCTTCTCCTCCCGGAAGATGCTGAAGACCGTTCGCAGCGCGATGGTCGAGACGATATTGGTCAGGATGACCACGATGACGCCGGCTGCCGAGGCAAGCCCGTAGTCATGCGCGGTGTAGAAGGTCTGATAGATGTAGTAAGGCAGGTTCGCCGTACCCAGACCACCACCGGTGATCGTGAACACGTGGTCGAAGTTCTGCACCACATAGATCGACCCGAGCAGTCCCGCGAGCTCGATATAGGTCCGCAGGTGCGGCAGCGTCATGTTGGTGAAGATCTGCCAGCTGCTCGCCCCGTCAATGCGGGCCGCCTCGACGACATCCATCGGCCGCGACTGCAAACCGGCCAACAGGATGAGCATCATGAACGGCGTCCATTGCCAGACGATGGCGAAGATGATCGACCACATCGGGTGTTGGCTGATCCAGTCCGGCTGCGCCGCGCCCTTCCCGAACAGCTTCGTCAACATGCCGTTGAAGAGGCCGTACTCGGGGTTGTAGAGCGCGTGCTTCCACAACAGTGCGGCCGCGACCGGCACGATGAGGAAGGGCGTGATCATCATCGTCCGCACGATCCCCTGGCCCCGGAACTTCCGGTCCAGCAGAAGCGCGATGCACAAGCCCAGGAACAGCGAAATGATGACGACGGCAGCGGTGAGCAGCACCGTGACCCAGATGGCCTTGCGGGCACCGGGGTCGGTCAGCACCGTCTTGTAGTTGGCCAGTCCGCCGAAACCCCGCTCTTCGGGGTAGTAGGCGTTCCAGTTCATGAACGAGGCGATGATCGTCACCACGAATGGCAACTGCGTGACGATCAGGACCAAGGCCATCGCCGGGAGGAGAGGCATCCTCCGCGCCCAGTCGCCGGAGCGCTGGAGGCTGCTTCTCTTCGGCGTTGCGACCCCGGCCCCCTTGGTGGGGGTCGTCGTCATGGGCTACTTCTTGTACTTCGCGGAAACCGCCTCGGCGAGTTTCTGGCCCTGGTCCAACGCCTCGTCCACCGTCATCTGGCCGGCGATGGCCGAGCTGACGAGCTGGCTCACCTTGGTTCCCAGGTCGGGGAACTCGGGGATGTCGATGAACTGGATGCCGGGAGCCGGACGCTTCTGGACACCGGCGTTGTTCGGGTCAGCACCTTCGATGGCCGCCTTGGTGGCCTCGGCGAACGCACCGGCCTCCTTCAGGTAGTCGGCGTTGGTGTAGGTCGACGAACGCTTGCCGGCGGGAACGCGGCTCCAGCCGAGCTGCTTGCCGACCAGCTCTTCATACTCCTTCGAGGACGCCCACGCGATGAACTTCCAGGCGTTGTCCTGGTTCTTCGAGGCCTTTTGGACCGCCCAAGCCCAGGTGTAGAGCCAGCCGGAGCTGGCGGTCTTGTTGACCGGCGCCGCGGCGTAGCCGAACTTGCCCTTGTTGGGGCTGTCGGCCGACTCCAGCGAGCCCGCAGCGGAGGTGGCGTCGTACCACATGGCCGTCTTGCCCTGCATGGTGTTGTTGAGGCACTCGGTGAAGCCCGCCTGCGGAGCGCCCGCCTCGCCGTGCTCCTTGACCAGGTTCACGTAGAAGTTCACGGCTTCCTTGAACTCCGGCGCATTGACGCCCGGCGTCCAGTCCTCGTTGAACCACGTGCCACCGAAGGTGTTGACCACGGTGGTGAGCGGGGCGAAGATCTGGCCCCAGCCCGGCATACCGCGAAGGCAAATGCCCTTGGTGGTGCCATCGTCTAGCTTGGCGGCGAGGTCGGCGACCTCGGCCCAAGTCGGCTTGTCGGGGACGGTGAGGCCCTTGGCCTCGACGAGGTCCTTGCGGTACATCAGGAAGGACGACTCGCCATAGAACGGCTCGCCATAGATCTTACCCTCGTAGGACAGCGAGTCCGTCATGGACTTCATGATGTCGCCCTGGTTGAACGCCGAGTCGCCATTGGCCTTGTCGGTCAGGTCGGCGACCCAGCCGTTCTTGGCGTAGATCGGGATCTCGAAGTTCGAGAGGGAGGCCACGTCATACTGACCGGCCTGCGCGGAGAACTCCTGCGAAATCTTGTCGCGGACGTCGTTCTCGGGGAGAACGGTGTAGTTGACCTTGATGCCGGTCGCCTTGGTGAAGTTGTCGGCCGTGAGCTTCTGCAGGTCGACCATCTGGGGGTTGTTCACCATCAGGACGTTGACCGCCCCGCCACTGCCGCTGCCACCGCTCGCGTTGCCGCCGCCCCCGCCGCCACCGGCCCCGGAGCAGCCGGCCAGAGCCGTTGCGACCATCGCCGTGGCGCTGGTGAGCACCAACCACTTCTTCGAAGCCATGCGTCCTCCTCGTTGAGTGACCATCCCCCAGCGGGACGGCCTTGTGCTGCTCACTTGAGCAGACTGGCGCACATATGAGTAAAGTGTGGTCCGCATCACTTGTGAACTGTTCAGACGGATAGTGAGCGGAGGTGTCGCGGCGATGGAACTGGGACCGTCGGAGCTAGTGATGGCGGCTGCCGTCGCGCGGCGCTACTACTTGGCCGGCGAATCCAAGGTGGAAATCGCCGCAGCCTTGGGCATCAGCCGGTTCAAAGTGGCTCGGATTCTGGAGTCTGCGCGGGAAAATGGGTTGGTACGCATCGAGATTGGTCAACAAGGTCCGATCGATCCGGACCTCTCCGCGCAGCTCCAGCAACAGTTCAGCCTCCACCACTGCGTCGTCGTCGTCGCCCAGGACGAGCACTCCGCGAGGCATCTTGTCGGGGCCGCGGCGGCAGAACTTCTTGCCGAAATCGTCACCCGAGACGATGTCTTAGGGTTGCCCTGGGCGCGTGCCGTGTCGGAGATGATCGCCGCTCTCCCGGCACTCCCCCCGATTCCGGTCATTCAACTCAGCGGGTCGCTCGTGATCCCCGGTGAGACGAGCCCGGTCGACCTCGTGCGCCGGGCTGCCCGACTCTCCGGCGGGGAGAGTCACGTGTTCTATGCCCCACTTCTGCTCGATGACGCCGAGTCCGCGCTGGCCCTTCGTCGACAGCCGAGCGTCGCCGAGGCCATGGAGCAAATCCCCCGCGTGACCCTCGCCGTCGTCGGCATCGGCGGGTGGGTGCCGCGCACCTCGACAATCTGGAATGCCACGTCCGAGGAGGATCGCGAGATCATCTCGGCTCTCGGCGTCATCGGCGAGGTCGCCGGGGTGTTCTACAACGCCGCCGGCCAGCCGGTGGCCACTCCCCTGGACGAGCGGCTGCTCACCATCACAGCGGAACAGATGCGCGGCATACCCGAGGTCATTGGGGTTGCGTATGGCGCGGCCAAGGCCGAGACGATCCGCGCGAGTGTCCTCGGTGGCCTGGTCGATTCCCTCGTCGTCGACAGTGAGGTCGCCCGCCGCATGCTCCAGGGGTGAGTGGTGTGGGGTGAGTGGTGCGGGATCAAGGGTCAGCCGATCACCTCACCGGTCATCGGGTCGACCACCCCGATGAGTTCCGCCGGCGCGGCCGGGAGGATCAGGCCCGGACCATTGTTGCGATTGGAATTCACCCCCCGACCGACGGGGTATGCCGCGAACCGGCCCGGCGCGGCATACGACAAGAGATCCGCGACCCCCTCGGGATCGGTCAGAGACGGATCGAGCCACCGCTTCCAGTCCTCCGGCTCCAAGACGAGCGGCTGCCGGTCGTGAATCCGGTCCAATCCGGGCTCTGCCTCGGTGGTGATGATCGTGAACGAGACCACCCACGCGGCCGGGTCGTCCGCCGGCGCCGACTTGTCTCGCCAGAACTCGTACAGGCCCGCCATGGCCAAGGTCGTCCCGTCGCCGCGGTGAATGAAGAACGGCTGCTTACGGGGCTTGCCCTTGGCGTCCACGGCGGTCGGCGACGCCTGCCACTCATACCAGCCCTGGGCGGGGACCAGGGCACGCCGAGCCGCCAGGGCCCGGGCGAAGGCCGGTTTGTCCGCCAAGGTGTCGGCGCGGGCGTTGATCATCCGGGCGCCGACCGACGGGTCCTTCGCCCACGACGGAACCAGCCCCCACGTGAGCAGCCGGAGCTGGCGCCGCTGCTCCCCGCTGTCCGGGTCCGACCGAGTGAGCACCACGGGGGCCTGCTTCGTCGGTGCCATATTCCAGTCCGGAGCCCCGGCAGGAGGGTCCTGTGGGTTCTTCAAGAGCGACGCGGTCGGTTCGTCATGCCGATCCAGCTCGATGTCGAACTCCTCGACGAGTTCGCTGAGGTCGCCGCTCGCGGCATACCGTCCACACACGGGTATCCCCTCTCTGGTTAACGTCGCACGGGCGTGCCCAGCGATTACGGTAGGAGCAGTTGTCGCCGACAGAAGGAATGCACTCCGATGAGCTTGGTCCGCAAGATCGCTCGGCCCATGCTGGCCGCCATTTTTGTCGTGGGTGGGCTGGATGCCCTACGCCACCCCGGCGGACGGGTCCGCAAGGCCGAGCCCTTGGTCCGCTCGCTCGCGGCTCCCCTGGGTCTGCCGGATGACCCCGAGTTGCTGGTGCGCGCCAATGGTGCGGCGATGGTTGCTGGGGGTGCCCTCCTGGCCACCGGGCGGGTGCCGCGGTTGAGTGCGCTGGGTTTGGCGGCCGCGATGGTGCCGACGACCGTAGCCGGGCATCCGTTCTGGGAGGACACCGAGCCCGCCACCCGCGCCAACAACAAGGTGCAGTTCCTGAAGAACGTCGGGCTGATCGGCGGCCTCCTGCTGGCCGCTGTCGACACCGAGGGCAAGCCCGGGTTGGCCTATCGCGCCCGCATGATCGGCGATAGCGCTCAGCGCACCGCCGTCTCGGCCCGCAAGGACGCTCGGTATGCCGCGCGCACCGCCAAACGGGAAGCCCGGCTCAAGGTGGCCCAAGCCCACGATGCCCTCCGCTGATCCGGCCGACTGGGCCGCACCCACCTCCACTGGGCCGGTCGACGCCACCGTCGTCCTGCCGGGCAGCAAATCCCTCACCAACCGCTATCTGGTCATTGCGGCGCTGGCGCAGGACCCGTCGCGGCTGCGGCGGCCGTTGCGGTCGCGCGACACCGAGCTCATGGCCGGCGCCCTGCGGACCTTGGGGGTCCGCGTCGATGACCTCGACGGCGATGACTGGCTGATCACCCCGTCCGCCTTCGTCGGAGGCGGCACCGTCGACTGCGGACTGGCCGGCAATGTGATGCGCTTCGTCCCCCCGATTGCGGGCTTGGCCCGCGGGCCCGTCCGCTTCGACGGTGACGAGCACGCCCGGGTCCGGCCGATGGCGCCGATCCTGGACGCACTGCGGGCTCTCGGCGTCACGATCGAGGAGGGTGCCAGCAGTTTGCCATTCCGCGTAGCCGGCGTCGGTCGCGTTCGGGGCGGCGACGTCACCATCGACGCCTCCGCCTCGTCACAATTCGTCTCGGGGCTGCTGCTCGCCGGGGCGCGCTACGACGAAGGCGTCACGGTCCTCCACGACGGCAAGACCCTCCCGAGCTTGCCGCACATCGAGATGACCGTTGAGACCCTGCGTGATGCCGGCGTCATCGTGGACGATTCCCAGGTGCACACGTGGCGCGTCGAGCCGGGCGAGGTGGGGGCGCTCGATGTGGTGGTCGAACCCGATCTCTCCAACTCCGCACAGTTCTTGGCCGCCGCCCTGGTCACCGGTGGGCGCATCCACGTCCCGGGATGGCCGCAGTGGACCACCCAGGGGGGCGACGCAATGCGCGACATCCTGGACATCATGGGTGCCGACGTGCACCTCGACCGCACTGGTCTCACCGTGACCGGGACCGGTTCTATCAACGGACTCGACATCGACCTGTCCGGGTCCAGCGAGTTGACCCCGGTGGTTGCAGCGCTGTGCGCGCTGGCCGACGGGCCCAGCATCATCCGCGGGGTGGCGCACATCCGCGGCCACGAGACGGACCGGATCGCCGCCCTCGCCCGTGAACTCAATGGCCTCGGCAGTGACGTCACCGAGACCGAGGACGGGCTCCGGATCCGCCCTCGCCCGTTGCGCGGCGGCCGTTTCCACACGTATGCCGATCACCGCATGGTCATGGCCGGTGCGGTCCTCGGGCTCGCCGTGCCGGGCGTGCTGGTCGAGAACCCCGCCACTGTCGCCAAAACCTTGCCGACCTTCACTCGCCTCTGGTCCGACATGCTCGCCGGCAGTCCTCGGTGAGCCGCCGCGACCTCGACGAGGACGATGTCAGGGTCCGCCCGAACCGGCGTGGCTCAAGACCACGATCGAAGGACCGCCCCCGGCACGAGAGCGCCGTCGTTGCGTTGGTGACGGCAGTGGACCGTGGCCGCTACACCACGCTGATCGAGCCTGACGGGGGCGAGTCGACGCTGGTCATGGCGATGAAGGCGCGGGAACTCGCCCGCAAGGGCGTGGTGGTGGGCGATCACGTCGCGCTGGTCGGCGACACATCAGGCGATCCCAACGCGTTGGCACGCATCGTTCGGATCGAGCCACGCCGCAGCGTCCTGCGGCGCACGGCGGATGACACCGATCCCGTCGAGCGGGTCATCGTGGCCAACGCCGACCAACTCGTCATCGTGACCGCCCTGGTCGACCCGGAGCCCCGGCCCCGGCTGATCGATCGGTGCTTGGTCGCGGCATACGACGCCGGCATGGATCCGTTGCTGGTGCTGACCAAGTCCGATCTCACCGACCCGGCCGATTTCCTGAGCCAGTATGCGCCGCTCGACGTCCCCTGCGTGGTCACGAGCAGCCACGGCGCGGACGGGGACTTCGCCGGCCTTCAGGAGCTTCGCGCGCGCCTGGCGGATCGCATCAGCGTGCTCGTCGGACACTCGGGCGTCGGCAAGTCCACGCTAGTGAATGCCCTTGTGCCGGAAGCCGACCGGGCGACCGGGCGAGTGAACGCCGTGACGGGACGTGGGCGGCATACGTCCACCTCGGCGGTGGCACTGGCGCTGCCCGGCGGCGGGTGGGTGGTCGACACCCCCGGCATCCGCTCGTTCGGGCTGGCTCACGTTGACCCCGACCGCATCATCCACAACTTCCCCGACCTGGAGCCCGGCACGCAGGACTGCCCGCGCGGCTGCACCCACGACGAGCCGGAGTGCGGCCTCGACGCCTTTGTTTCCTCAGGCGAGGCGGGACCGGCCGGGCCGTCTCGGTTGGAGAGCCTCCGTCGCCTGCTGCGGGCACGCAACCCGCAGCAGGGCGACTGACGTCATCGGCAGGCCGGAGGCCGAGCCTTAGGCCCGGGGGTAGTCCTCGGGGCGGGTGTGCTCGGCATACGCATCCACCTCGCGGTCGATGGATTCGGTCCGGGCCGGGCCCACGCCTTCTCCAACCCAGTCCTGGATGGTCTCCGGTACCGGAGCCCCAGTGCGGTCTTGGACGTCGGAGTCGTCCGCCGTGCCCTTGTCGAAGAGCAACCCGCTGTTGTCGGCAACCAAGGTGTCGACGATGACGCGAGGCTCGGCGAAATGGCAGGCCGAGAGGTGACCGTCGAAGCCGTCCGGGCGCATCTCCAGGACCGGGATCTCGGTCTTGCAGCGCTCCTGGGCCTTCCAGCACCGGGTGTGGAAACGGCAGCCCTTGGGCGGGTTCGCCGGAGAGGGCACATCGCCGGTGAGGACGATCTGCTCGCGCTTGCCGCGCAACGTCGGATCCGGCACGGGGACGGCCGACAACAAGGCCTGGGTGTATGGGTGTGTCGGCCGGTCGTAGACCTCGTCCTCGGTCCCCAACTCCGCCATCTTGCCGAGGTACATCACGCCGACGCGGTCAGAAATGTGCCTCACGACGGAGAGGTCGTGTGCGATGAAGACGTAAGAGAGCCCCAACTCGGTCTGGAGTTTCTCCATTAGGTTGACGACCTGGGCCTGCACAGACACATCGAGCGCGGACACCGGTTCGTCGCAGATGAGGACCTTGGGCTTGAGCGCAATGCCGCGGGCGATGCCGATGCGCTGACGCTGCCCGCCGGAGAACTGGTGCGGGAAGCGGTTGATGTGCTCGGGGTTGAGGCCGACCTTCTCCAAGAGTTCCTGCACGGCCTTGCGGCGGCCGCCCTTGGGGACGACGTCGGAGTGAATCTCGAAGGGCTCCGCGATGATGTCGCCGACCGTTTTGCGCGGGTTCAGCGAGGTGTAGGGGTCCTGGAAGACGATCTGGATGTCGCGGCGCATCTTGCGCATCTCGGACGACGACTGGTCGTGCATCCGCTTGCCCATGAACTCGACCGTGCCCGAGGTCGGCTCCTCCAGGCGCATGAGCAGGCGGCCGAGGGTCGACTTGCCACAACCGGACTCGCCGACGATGCCGAGGGTTTCCCCGGCATACAGATCGAAGCTCACGCCGTCGACGGCCTTGACCTGGCCGACCGTGCGTTGCAGGATGCCGCCCTTGATCGGGTAGTACTTGACCAGGTCGGTGGCCTTGAGAATCACCTCAGGCATTGAGGACCTCCTCGCTGAAGTGGCAGGCGGCCTTGCGGTGGGGACCCACCTCGACCAACTCGGGCCGGTCGCGGCGGCAGATGTCCTGCGCCATCGTGCAGCGCGGGTTGAACGCGCAGCCCGGCGGGATGTGCATGAGGTTCGGCGGCAGGCCGCCGATGGCCGAGAGTTCCTGCCCCTTGAGGTCAAGACGCGGAATCGAGTCGAGCAGACCCTTGGTGTAGGGGTGTGCCGGCTTGGCATAGATGTCCCGAACGTCGGCCTGCTCGACGATCCGTCCGGCATACATGACGGCGATGCGGTCGGCAACGTCGGCCACGACCCCGAGGTCGTGCGTGATCAGAATGAGGCCCATGTGCCGTTCCTGCTGCAACTCCTGCAGCAGCGACATGATCTGGGCCTGCACGGTGACGTCGAGCGCGGTCGTCGGCTCGTCGGCAATCAGCACCGCCGGATCGAGCGAGATTGCCATCGCGATCATGATGCGCTGGCGCATGCCCCCGGAGAACTGGTGCGGATAGGCCTTGACGCGCTGCTTGGCCGCCGGGATGGACACGCGTTCCATCAGGCGCACGGCCTGAGCGTAGGCATCCGACTTGTTCATGCCGCGGTGTTCGCGGAACATTTCGGCGATCTGCCAGCCGACCGGGAAGGTCGGGTTCAGCGAGCTCAAGGCGTCCTGGAAGATCATCGAGATCTCCGGGCCGCGCGTCTTGCGTCGCCGATCCTCGGGCATCGTCAACAGGTCGTGGCCGCAGTACTTGACGGAACCCTGGGGGATCTTGGCGGGCGGCATGTCGAGAATGCCCATGATCGCCTGCGCCGTCACCGACTTGCCGGAGCCCGACTCGCCAAGAATGGCGAGACACTCCCCCTGCCGGACGGAGAAATTGACGCCGTTGATGGCCTTGGCAACCCCATAGCGAGTGTGAAACTCGACGTGCAGGTCCTCGACCTCCAGCAGGAGCCCGTCCTGGGGTTGATATTCCGAGGTGTGCGCCGTCGGCGCCGTTGCCGTTGCCATCAGCGGCCTTTCGGGTCGAAGGCGTCGCGCACCGCATCGCCGAGCATGATGAAGGCGAGCACGGCGAGCGAGAGGAAAATGCTGGGGAAGATCAGAATCCACGGCGCCGTCCGGATGAGGCTGAGCGAGTCCGAGATCGCCACACCCCAGCTGATCGCCGGCGAGACCAAGCCGATGCCGAGGAAGCTCAGCGACGCCTCGGCGGCGATGAAGGCGCCGAGGTTGATCATCGAGACGACCATGACGGGTGCCATTGCATTGGGCAGGATGTGACTGCGGACGATCCGCCACGGGCTGGCGCCCAATGCACGGGCCGCCTGAACGTAATCATTCGGTTTGACCTGCAAGACCGCGCCGCGCATGAGTCGGGCGATGCTCGGCCAGCCGAGGATGGACAGCGCGAGCACGACCTTGCTGACCACGGACCAATAGCCCGAGTTCACGGTGTTGGGGAAGGTCGACATGAACAGAATGCCACCCAGCAGGAACGGGATCGCGAAGAAGACGTCCGTAAGCCGCATGACCAGCGTGTCGAGGATGCCCCCGTAGAACGCGGCCAGGGTGCCGATGATGACGCCGAGCAAGGACGTGCACAGCGTCGCCATCACTCCCACAACGATCGAGGCGCGGGCTCCATAAATCGTCCGGGCATAGACGTCGTAGCCCTGAAGGTCGCGCCCAAACCACTGATCGGCGCTTGGGGGTGTCGCACTCAACTTCAGCGTCGCCTTGGCCGGGTCGGTGTTGGTGAACAAGCCCGGGAAGACCGCCATCACCAAGAAGATGGCGATCAGGATGAGCGAGATGATGAAGAGCGGGTTGCGGCGTAACTCGCGCCAGGCCTCTTGCGTGAGGGACTGAGCTTGGCCGACGTTGTCGGCCTCCTGCGCCACCGCACCTTCGGCAACGATGATTCCGGTCTGGTCAGTCATGGCTAATCCTTGGGTCGAGGACGCCGTAGAGGATGTCTACGAGGAGATTCATGAACAGATAGACGATCACGAGCATGGTGACCGCCCCGACCACAGCGGTTCCATCGCGGGAGTTGATGCTTTGGAAGATGTAGCCGCCGACACCGCGGATATTGAAGATGCGCTCGGTGATGATCGCGCCGCCGAGCAGGCCGCCGAAGTCGGCACCCAGGAAGGTCACCACCGGGATGAGGGAGTTGCGCAGGGTGTGGACGCCGATGACGCGAGGTCGAGACAGACCCTTCGCCACGGCGGTGCGCACATAGTCGGCCCGCAGGTTCTCAGCGAGGTTCGTTCGGGTGAGCCGCGCGGCATACGCCAACGAAAGCGAGCCGAGCACCAGGCCAGGCAAGAGGAGGTCGTACCACCCCGGCTTGCTGGGTGTCGTCACCGGGAACCAGCCGAGTTTGACGCCAAAGATGGTCTGGGCCAGTGAGCCGATGACGAAGGTCGGGATCGAGATGACGACAAGGGTCGAGACGAGCACGAGGTTGTCGATGAACTTGCCCTTGCGTATGCCCGCGAGCACACCGGCGAGTACGCCGATGATGGCTTCGAAGAGCAGCGCGATGACCGCGAGCTTGACCGTGATCAGGTAGCGCTTTTGCAACTCGTCAAGAACGTTCAGACCTTGGAAGGTCGTTCCGAAGTTGCCGTGCGCGAGGTCGCCGAGGTACTTCACATAGCGGATCGGCAGCGGATCATCGAGATTGTGATCTGCCCGGAACTTCTCCACGAAGGCCGGTGGACACGGTCGCTCACCGCATTTGCCGGCAAGGGGATTGCCGGGAAGCGCGAACACCATGGCGAAGATCAAGAAGGTGGACCCGATGATCACCGGGATCATCTGGAGCAGCCGACGGACGATGTACTTGGTCATCGTGCCCTCCTTGGCTTGTGTCGGGTGGCGCGGCCCGCACCGGGGATGACCCTACTCGGCAGGGTTCGGTATTGCCAGGTGCGGGAGCGCGAAATGTGATGTCTGGCCGCATGATCGGGGCGAGGACCGGGCGTATAGATCAGGGCCGAACGGCTGCGGCCCGCCGACGGGGTCGGCGGGCCGCAGAACGGTGCTGAGAGGTCAGGCCTTCTTGGTGACCGCAGCGAGGTCGATCGTGCCGAACGGCGTGATCTTGACGTTCTCGACGTTCTCGGACCAGCCAGCAATGGCCTTGCCGTACCACATCGGGATGCTCGGGAAGTCGATGGCCAACTGAGCCTCGGCCTCCTGGTACTTCTGGTTGGCCATCGCGGGGTCTGCGGCCGCGGCGGCTTCCTTGATGAGGGTGTCGAACTTCTCCGAGGAGTAGTCACCGTCGTTGGAGCCGGCGCCCGTGCCGTAGATCGGCGCGAGGAAGTTCTCGATGGACGGGTAGTCCATCTGCCAGCCCGTGCGGAACATGCCCTTCATCTTCCGGTCCGTGATCAGGGTGCGGAAGGTGGAGAAGTCCGGGTACGGCTGAGCCTTGCACTCGACCCCGAGCGCGTCCTTGATGGAGTTGCACGCGGCCTCGGTCCAGGACTTGTGGTCGCCATCGGCGTTGTAGCCGAGGGAGATCGTGCCGTTGTAGCCGCCGGCCTTGGTGAAGAGCTCCTTCGCCTTCGCCGGGTCGTACTTGCAGTACTCACCACACTGGTCGGCCTTGTAGCCGTCCACGACCGGGGAGACCCAGCCGGTCGCTGCCTGGCGCGTGTTGGCGAGGATCGTCTTGATGATCGTGTCGCGGTCGATCGCCATCGAGATCGCCTTGCGCAGGTCCGGGTTGGCGTAGGTCTTGTCGGCCTTCGGCGAGGGGAAGGTGATCGTCGCGATCGTGCCGGTGGCCTTCTCCGCCGTGCGGTCGGGCAGGTCCGACTTGTACTTCTCGCCCTGGAGGGCACTGGCCGGCAGCGCGGCGAGCAGGTCGGTCTGGTTGGCCATGACGTCCTTGTAGGCCGCCTCGGTGTCCTGGTAGATCTTGAAGGTGATCTTGTCGACCTTGCCCGCGAAGTCGCCGGTGTAGTCGGGGTTCTTGACCAGCACCGCGCCCGTCGCCGGGTCGTAGGACTCCATCATGTAGGGGCCCGCACCGACGGGCTTGGCGCCATAGGCCTTGCCGTTGTCGGCGAAGAACGAGTCGGGCAGCGGCGCGAAGGCCGAGTAGCCGAGACGCACAAGCAGGTTCGAGACCTTCTCGGTGGTCTTGATGGTGAAGGTGTAGTCGTCAACGACCTTCAGACCGGACAGTTCCTCGGACGCGGCGGGCTTCTTCTCGCAGTCGGGCTGCTCGACGTCCTCACCAGTGTCCTTGTCCTTGACCTTGACGAGGCCACAGTCCATGTCGGCTGCGCCGTCGATCACGTCGAAGAAGTAAGAGTTCAGGGTGCCATTGGCGCCGGCGCGGTTCCAGTTCCACGCCTTGACGAAGTTGGCGGCCTTGACCTCGGTGCCATCGCTGAACTTGCGGCCCTGCTTCAGCTTGACCGTGAAGTTCTGGTTGTCCGTCGTCTCGATCGACTCCGCGAGGTCGAGCTCGGGCTTGGCGTCGTCGGAGTTGTAGTGGACAAGGCGGGCGAGCACCTCGTCGAGCATGTCGCCACCGCAGGTCTCGTTGGTCATCGCCGGGATGAACGGGTTCTGCGGCGTACAACCGGAGATGCTGATCTCGCCACCGGCCGCGCCGGTCGCGGAGTCGGAGCTTGAGGCGCTGGCGTTGCCGCTGGTAGAGCTGGTGCCGTTGCCGCTGTCGCCGCTGCAAGCGGCGGTGAGCAGCGCGAGCGCCGAAACGCCGGCGATCGCCACAGTGCGAGTGGTTCCCCGCATGAATGTTCCTCCTACATGGAATGTCATCGCCCCGCTCCCGAGGCGCTGGTCGAACCAGTCTCGGTCGAGGCCTGAGTTCGGAAATGCCGAACCTGGGCACGGCACCTGCGCCACTTTAAGTCCCCTTTCCCGGGGATTGGGGAGTAGCACCGGCCCGTCGATGCACAAATGTGATGCGCAAACCCCGTTGACGGGTGATTCTGCGCCCAATTCGCCCGCACACGACGACTTCGGCGCTGTCGCGCGTCCCCGAGGTCATCGACCCTGGGCGCTACGTTGAGGGCATGCCCGGTTATGACGACGACCTCCGGCTCGCCCACGTCCTCGCGGATGCCGTCGAACGGGTCACGATGACGCGCTTCAAGGCCGAGGACTTGCACGTGGACACCAAGCCCGATGCGACCTGGGTCAGCGACGCCGACCGCACCGCGGAGCAGGTCATCCGCGCGCAGCTCGGGCGAACCCGTCCCCGCGACGCCGTGCACGGCGAAGAAATGCCGGACACCGGCTACGGTCCGCGCCGCTGGGTGATCGATCCGATCGACGGAACCAACAACTTTGTTCGCGGCGTGCCGGTGTGGGCAACGCTGATCGCGCTGATGGACGGGCCCGAGGCGGTGATGGGCTTGGTCGCCGCGCCGGCCATCGGCCGGCGGTGGTGGGCCGCTAAGGGGACCGGTGCGTGGACGGGACGGGCGCTGACCTCGGCCAAGCCGATGAAGGTTTCCGGCGTCAGCCGCCTCGCCGACGCCTCCATCTCGATCTCCGACGTGGTCTCGTGGCGCGCCACCGACCGCCTCGATGCCATGCTCGGGATGATGGACGCCTGCTGGCGCAACCGCGCGTACGGCGATTTCTGGTCCTACATGCTGCTCGCCGAAGGCGCGGTGGACATCGCGGCCGAGCCTGAGTTGGCGCTGCACGACATGGCCGCCCTGGTCCCGATCGTCACGGAGGCGGGCGGCCGGTTCACCTCGCTGGACGGCCGGCCCGGTCCCTTTGGCGGCAGCGGGCTGGCGACCAACGGGCTGCTGCACGACGAGGTGCTGCACGCCTTGACCCCGGAGTTGCGGGCCCCGTAGCCGCGGGCCTATCTAACCCACTGTCTCGCGTCGCCTAGTTGGGGACGACGGACACCTCGCCGCGCCCGAGCGCGCGGATGGAATCGGCATACGCACTGGCGTCGCCGACGATCACGACGCACCACTGGCCGTCCACGAATCTGTCGTATGCCGCCCGCAGCGCCTCGGGGGTCAACTCCCCCATCGCATCGAGATTGGCCGTGGTGAAGGTCGGCGGGAGACCGTCCAGGGACAGTCCGGCAGCCTCGTCGGCCACCGCATCGGCGGTGGCGAAGCGGGCCGGCGCGGTGTTGCGGATGAAGTCCACCGAGTCGGTCGTCTCCTGCGCCGAGAAGCCGTCGCGGGCATCGTCGAGGATGCCGAGCAACAGTCCCAAAGCCTGCGCGGTCACTTCCGTGCGCACCGATCCGGTGGTGAGGAAGAGCCCACCGGCGCGCCGAGGACGGAAGGAGGAACGCATTCCATACGTGAATCCCTTGTCCTCCCGCAGCACCGCGTCCACGCGGGCGTTCGGGGAGCCGCCAATCAGGAAGGACAGGACGGGGTATGCCGCCCACGCCGGCGCGACGCGGCGATCGGGGCCCGCGCAGCCGACGACGATCTCGCTCTGCACCGAGCCCGGGCGGTCGACCAGGACGATTCGAAGACGGTCGTCCCCGGGACGCGACGGGGTCGGCAGTTGTGGCTGCGCGACCGGCGCGGGCGACCAGGCACCGAAGACATCCGCCGCCAAGGCGTGGGCGTCCAAGCCGTCGAGGTCGCCGGCAATGACCACGGTCGCGGCGTTGGGGGCGACATGCGCCTGATGGAAGGCGACGACCTCGTGCCGGGTCAGGCCGCGGACGGTCTCGGGGGTGCCGGCCGCCGGGCGGGAGGCGCGCTCCGCGGAGTCGAACCAGGTCGCCGCGAACTCGCGCATCGCCCGGTGCGGCGCCGAGGCCCGCTCCTGCTCGATCTCAGCGAGGCGCGTGCGGATCAGCCGGGTGACTTCCTTCTCGGGGAAGGAGGGCTCGGCCAGGGCCTCCCGGATGAGCTCCAGCGCGTCGGTGAGGTTGCGCTTGGAGACCTCGCCGTGGACCGTTAGACCGGACTCGGACAGGCCCGCGCCGAAGTCAATTCCCTTGCGCTCCAATAGTTCCGTGAACTCGTCCGTGGTGTGGGTGCGCGTGCCTTCGTCGAGCAGTCGGCTCATCAGGCTGGCCACGCCCTCGTGCTCGCGAGGCTCGTCTCGGGTCGAGAGCGGGACGACGACCCGGACGGAAAGCACGTACTGACCGGGGATGTCGTATGCCGCGACGGCCAGCCCGTTGTCCAGGCGCGAGGTCGTGGGCTCCGGGAATTCCCAGCGGCCCGGCGGGGTGACATCCGGGCGCGGGGACGGGGCCGGGTTCTTGGTGGCGGCGGTCAGGGTGCTCATGCGACTTCGTCCTGTCCGGTCAGATAGGCGACCACGGCGCGGGAATGCGGATCGAGCCACTCCTTCGCCGCGGTGGTCACCCCCTCCGGGGTGATCGCGGCGAGTTCGTCGAGGAAGCGGTTGACGTAGTCCGGGTCGTGGTGCAGGAGCGCCTGGTGGCTGAAGGCGTCGGCACGCTGGTCCTGGGCGGCGAGGTCGGACAGCCAACCGCGTTCGGCGCCGGCCAAGGCCGCCTCCAACTCGACCTCACTAGGACCCTCGTCGGCGAAGCGGTGAAGCTCCTCCAGGAGCACCTCCTCGACGGCATTGGGGTCCACGCCCTCGGTGACATCGACGGCGAGCAACCCCAGGGAGACCCCGTCCACGAAACCCATCGTGTGACCCTGGACGCTCGTGGCGCTTTGGTCGCCGCGGACGAGGCGGCGCACCATACGAGACATCGACAGGCCCGCGAGCGCTTCCATGGCGAGGGCGGCCGCGAGATAGCGCGGGTCGCGCTCGGTGGGGAGACGGAACCCGAGATAGAGGCGATCGTTGGGGACCTCGGAGATCACCGTATGCCGCGCGGGCTCGCTCAGCGGGTCAAGTTGCGGGAGGTTAGGGCGCGGGCTGCGGGCGATGGCGGGCAGATCGGCGAAGTAACGCTCGATGCGGGCGATGCCGTCCTCGGGCTCGATATCGCCGACCAGGGTGAGCACGGTGTTGTCGGGGCCGTAGTGGGCTCGGAAGAAGTCGTGGACGTCGTCCACGGTCGCCGCGTCGAGGTCGGCCATCGATCCGATGGTCGGGTGGTGATAGGGGTGGTCATCGGGGAAGACCGTGGCGTAGAGATCGCGCAGCGCGTTGCCGTAGGGCACGTTGTCGTAGCGCTGGCGCTTCTCCTCCTTGACCACGTCACGTTGGTTGTCGAGATTGGCCTGGTTGACGGCGTCGAGGAGGTGACCGTGGCGGTCGGCCTCGAGCCAGAGGGCGAGGTCGAGGGCGCCGGTCGGGACCGTCTCGAAGTAGTTGGTCCGGTCGAACCACGTCGTGGCGTTGAGGCGGCCGCCCGCGGCCATGAGGAGTGAGAAGTGCTCCCCCGACGCCACATTGCGCGAGCCCTGGAACATCAGGTGCTCGAAGAGGTGCGCAAAACCGGTGCGGCCCGCGACTTCGTGGCGGGACCCGACATTAACCCAGAGGTTGACGGTGACGGTCGGGACGCTGTGATCGGGCGAGATGACGACCCGCAGACCGTTGGCGAGGGTGTGCTCGACGAGGGGGTAGTCCAGCGGCATGCCGGACACCTTATGCCGCGGGGCTCGGCATACCTCCGGCCCGGGGGCAACTCAGCACAACTTAGTCAACTGTGGACACCTTGCAAGGTGTCCACAGTTGACTAACTGC
>NZ_HF571038.1:648068-667298 GCF_001046875.1 Nostocoides jenkinsii Ben 74 | reverse complement strand
CCCCCCCCCCGCCGGGACCGGCTCGATGCGCTTTTGCGGCGAGCGACGGCGGCGGAGCAGGACTACTTGCGCGGGTTGCTGCTCGGCGGGGTGCGCCAGGGCGCGCAGGACGGCGTCATGCTGGCCGCGATCGCCAAGGCCGCCGACGTGCCGCTGTCTGCCGTGCAGCGGGCGGCCATGCTCGCCGGATTCGCGGGGCCGGTGGCGGTGGCGGCGCTGACCGGCGGCCAAGACGCCCTTGCCGCGGTGTCCGTGGAGGTCGGGCGGCCGCTGCGGCCAATGCTGGCAGGAAGTGCGCCCGAGGTGGCCGCGGCAATGGCCGACGGCGTGACCGTTGACCTTGAGCGCAAAATCGACGGCATTCGCATCCAGGCGCACAAAATCGGCTCGGAGGTGCGGCTTTTCACCCGCTCCTTGGACGAGATCACCGATCGACTCCCCGAAGTCATCGACCTCGTCGCGGCCCTCCCCGCCGGCACCGCGATTCTCGACGGCGAGACGGTAGCCGTCCGGCCGGACGGGCGCCCTGAGCCCTTTCAGGTCACCGGGGCCCGCACTGCCTCGACTGCCGATCCGGCCCAGCTGCGCGCCAGCACGCCACTGGCCACCAGCTTCTTCGACCTGCTGCACATCGATGGGGAGGACTTGCTCGATCGGCCATTACACGAGCGGGTGGCGCGCCTGCATACGGTCATCCCGGCGGCGGCGACCATTCCGCGCATCACCACCGACTCGCCGGAGGAGGCAACCACCTTCTTCGCGGCGCAGGTCGCCGCTGGGCACGAGGGGGTTATCGTCAAGGACCCGACCAGCCCGTATGCCGCGGGTCGCCGAGGCGCCGGCTGGATCAAGGTTAAACCGCGACACACCCTTGACCTGGTCGTTCTCGCGGTGGAGTGGGGCAGCGGACGGCGCCGCGGGACCCTGTCCAATATCCACCTCGGCGCCCGCGATGCCGACGGCAAGTTCGTCATGTTGGGCAAGACGTTCAAAGGGATGACCGACGCGATGCTGGCGTGGCAGACCGAGCGCTTCCTGGCCCTGGAGACGCACCGCGCCGGCCACGTGGTCCATGTCCGGCCCGAGCAGGTGGTCGAGATCGCCTTCGACGGGATTCAACGCAGTTCCCGCTACCCCGGCGGCATGGCCCTGCGCTTTGCCCGTGTCCTGCGCTACCGCGACGACAAGACCGCGGCCGAGGCCGACACGATCGACACGGTGCGCTCGCTACGCGGCTGGTGAGCCCCCGGTGGCGATTGACCTGCGCCTTAGCCTCCGACGGCGGGCCCACCTTCCCTAGGGTCGAGGAATGGACGACACCAAAGTCACTGTCGAGCGGGTCATCCCCGCCTCCACCGACGCGATCTTCGACGTGCTGAGCAACCCGGAACGGCACGTCGCCCTGGACGGCTCAGGATTCATCCGATCCACGCAAGGGGCGCAGCGGATCAAGGCGGTCGGAGACGTTTTCACGATGAACATGGACGGCCCGCACATGGGCGGCGAATATCAGACCGACAACCACGTCACCGGCTACGCCGACAACGCCCTGCTCGCGTGGCAGACTGCGCCCGCCGGGACCGAGCCTCCCGGCTGGGAGTGGGTGTGGGAACTGACGGCCCAGGGCCCCGACAGCACCCTGGTGCGGCATACCTATGACTGGTCCAAGGTGACCGACAAGGCTCTCCTGGCCAAGGTGAAGTTCCCGCTGGTGACGCAGGACCAGCTCGACGACACGCTCGTCAAGCTCGACGAGGCCGTCTCCTCCTGACTTAGCCGAGCCTCTCTACCCTGGGCGTATGCCGCTGTCCTGGGACGATCTCGCGGGCGCCAGTCTGGCGCGCCAATTCCCCGAGCGGACCGCTCAATTCCCCGACGACACGGCGGATTCGCCGTCGCCCGAGCGCGTGGCCACCCTGCTCGGCGCGATCGGACCGATCCAGGCACAAAACGCTCGTGCCCCGTTCATCGGACTCGCGGCTCGAATCCCGGGGGTGACGCACGCCCAGATCAGCGCGGCCTACACGGCGCGGTCGATCGTGCGCGGCAGCAACCTTCGAGGCACAGTCCATACGAGCACCCCGGCGGATCATGCTCTTTTGGATGCGGTCACGCACCTTGGCCAGCGGGCCCCGCAGGCACGGACGTTGCGCCTGGTCGAGACCGACCTCGCGGCGGTGTGGGCGGCGCAAGAAGCGTTCGCCGCCCAGGACCCGCGCACCCCGGCGCAACTTTGGGAGCACCTGCGCGACTGGATCTCGGAGCACGATCCCACCGCTTCGCCCCGCCTCAACGACGCGGCGGGTCGCTACTTCGGCTTCGGCCACGGCGGGCTCATCCGCGAGCCGCTGACGGGCAGTTGGTCCGGCCAGACGGCTCCCGGCTACCGCAGCGCCTCGGCAGTCCTGGGCACCGACTACACCGCGGCCCGGACCGGCTTCCGCAACGACCCGGACGCCACCGCGGACGCCCTCGTCCGCCTGCACCTCGCCCGATTCGGCCCGGCGTCACGCCACGACGTCGCCTGGTTCAGTGGCCTCGGCCTGACCGCGATCGACCGGGCGCTGGCTCGCGCCGCAGGGTCCCTGCACCAGGACATCGGCCCTGACGAGCGGATCTACTGGTCCCTGCCAGATGCGCCGCCCCCGCGATCGGTCGACGGCGTGAGGCTGCTCCCGGAGTTCGACGCCCTGCTGTGCTCCATCGACCCGCGGGCGCGCCGACGCTTCGTGGCGCCCGAGCATTACGACATTCTCTGGCGGCAGGAGAACGGCATGCTCTTGGCCCCGCTGATGGTCGACGGGAGGCTCACCGGCTATTGGCGACTCGTCGGCGCGGGCCGCAAGCGCAGCGTCGAGGTGACGTACTTCGCGCGTACCCGCAAGCCGCGCCGCGCCGAGTTCGATCAGCCCCTGGCGGCGCTGGCCGCCGCCATGGCCCTGGACATCGACGGCCTCGCCGTCGCGCGGCATACCGGCACTTAAGGTGTGGGACGTGCCCGCCCTGCCCACCCGCACCCCCAGAGTCGGGCCGTGGGTCCGCCTGCTCACTCGGATTCGCCTCCTGGGGGTCGTCCTCGCGGCTGCGCTCGCCACCCTCGCCTCCGCGACCACCGCGTATGCCGCGCCCTCCCCCGATCTGCCCCCACACCGCATACCCGAGGAGGTCACCAGGGTTGTGCAAACCCAGGCTCTCCCGTGGGTCGTGGCCAAGTCCAAGGACACCGGCAATGTCGATCGAGTCGCCACCCTCACGGGCGTCGGCGACATCCACGAGATTTTCGCGTTCACCGACACCTGGATAGCCGGGAACGCGCCGCAGACGCCGATCGAGTCACGGCAGCACTGGTCCGCCGTGCTCCTTGCCAATGGCCAACCCGCCGGCGTCGTTGATATTGCGGAGAAGGATGGCGTCATGGCGCCGACCGGCTACGGCCTAGCCCGCGATCTCGCCGCCGTTCTGGCGGGTACCGGCGACGGCTACTACATCGTGGGCACGCAGCTGACCGGGAGCTGGATTCTGCGCGGCGACACCCTGACCCCGGTCGATTCCTTCGCCCGCAAACTCAGCGCCGACCCGATTTCCTTGACCGAGGCCCAACCGAAAATCCACGCGAGCGTCCAATCGGCTGTCGACACCACTCGACCCACGGACATGGGTTTCTTCCTGCTGGTGATCGTGGGCACCTTCGTGCTGATGGGGTTTGGCGTGTGGTGGCGCGCCCGCCGGTCCCCGCGCTAACCCGGTCTAGCCACTGAGCGGTCGCACCTAACGAGTCTCAAACGTGTACGCGGCTTAGGGATAGAAGACAATCTTCACCAGACCCACGACCCCGACCACGAGGATTACGGCCCGCAGCACCGGCGGCGGCAGTCGGCGCCCGATCCGGGCTCCCAGCACACCGCCCGTGAACGACCCGATCGTGATGAACAGGACGACCCACCAGTCGATGTGCTCGCGCGCAAATAGCAGGAAAACGACGGCCGCCACGACGTTCACCAGGGTGCCGATCACGTTCTTGATGCCGTTCAACGTTTGCAGGTCCCCCGTGGCGAGGGTGCTCAGCAGCCCCATCAGGATGATGCCCTGAGCCGCGCCGAAGTAGCCGCCATACATTCCGACGATGACGATCCCGACCATCAGGGCCACCACATGGCTGCGGGGGTTGCTGGCCCCGACCGTATGCCGCGTCCGGCTCCACACCTGAATGCGCGGCCCGAACACCACCAACACCAGCCCGAAGACGATCAGCACCGGCACGATGGCCGAGAACGCCTTGGCGGGCAGCACGAGCAGCAGCAATGAGCCAGCAGCCGCCCCGACGACCGCCAACGGCAGCAGCCGCGCCAGCATGCGCCCATGCCCGGCGAGCTCGCGTCGATACCCCACCGAGGCGGTCACTCCCCCGGCCACCAAGCCCAAGTTGTTGGACACATTCGCGGTCACCGGCGGGTAGCCGAGGATCAGCAGAGTCGGAAAGGTGACCAGCGACCCGGACCCCACGATGGCGTTGATCGTGCCGGCCCACATTCCCGCGAGAATCACCACGAGGGCGTCAACAACGGGCACCTGCCCACCCTAAGTCGTCAATGGCCCTAGGGTGAGCGCGTGACCATTACCGGGCCGCGCGCCGTGATTCCCGCGCTGCTCGTGCATGCCTACACGGCAGTGGGCGCGATCCTTGCGCTCTACATGGTCCATTGGTCCTATCAGGGCCGCGTTCGCGACGTCCTGTGGCTGTTCTTGGTCGCGATGGTCATCGACGGCACCGACGGCTTCCTCGCCCGTCGCTTCGAGGTCAAGACCGTGACGCCATGGTTCGACGGCGCGCTGCTGGACAATATCGTCGACTTCATCACCTACGCCTTCGCGCCGATGCTGTTGTTGTGGGCGAACGGCTACCTCCCCGACGGGCCGCTCGGAGGCGTGGTGGCGGCGATCCCCGTGCTGTCGTCCTGCTATCAGTTCTGCCGGTCGGACGCCAAGACCGAGGATCACTACTTCATGGGGTTCCCGAGCTACTGGAACATCCTGGCGTTCTATGCCGTGGTCTTCACCCTGAGCCCGACGGCGACGACGATCCTGACCCTGCTCCTGGCGATCATGGTCTTCGTCCCGGTCAAGTACATCTATCCCAGCCGCACCGCGATGTGGTGGGCGCTGAACATGTCCTTGGCCACCGCCTGGCTCGGGCTGTATGCCGTGATCACCGCCGCGCTGCCAGACCCATCGAGCCTGCTGGTCTGGCTGTCCCTGGCCTATGTCGCCTACTACGTGATCGTCTCGCTGTGGATGACGCTGCGCCGCGACACCCCGCGCCCCGCCTGACGCCATGGGGGACTCGGTTTCGCTGGACACGGTCCGGGCCACCCGCTACGTCACCCCATTGCGCGAGGGTGGCAGCCTCCCCGGCATCGTCGAGGCGGACGACCTCGGCACGTATGTCGTGAAGTTCCGCGGCGCCGGTCAGGGGCTGAAAGTGCTGGTTGCCGAAGTCATCGTGGGCGAACTCGCGCGGCGGCTCGCCATACCGACTCCCCGCCTCGTCGAGATCGACCTGCCCGACGCGATCGCGAAGTATGAGGCGGACGAAGAGGTCCAGGATCTGCTGACGGCAAGTCTCGGCAGCAATCTCGGGGTCGACTTCCTCCCCGGGTCATTCGGCTACGACGGGTCCCGCCCGCCTGCGGCTGAGCTTGCCGCCGACATCATCTGGCTGGACGCTTTCACCGCCAATGTCGATCGGACGTGGAGCAACCCGAACCTGCTGGTCTGGCATGGTCGGGTCCACGCCATCGACCATGGTGCCGCGCTCTATTTCCACCATTCCTGGCCGCGAAAGGCGCCGAATCCGGCTCGCTTCGCGGCGCTCCCCTTCGATGCCTCGGGCCACGTTCTCCACGATGTTGCCGGCTCGCTCGCGGAGGCGCACGAGCGCCTAGCGGGACAGCTCCCGGGGCTGATCGAGGGGATCGTGGCCGCGGTCCCGCAGGCATGGCTGGAGACGACGGTGGAGCTGCCGGACGTGGGTGCGGTCCGCGCGGCATACGTGGAGCACTTGTCTGCGCGCCTGGCCGGCGCCGACGCCTGGCTCCCGGGGGCGGCGCGATGATCCCCTATCAATATGTCGTCCTGCGTGTCGTCCCGAGGGTGGATCGCGAGGAGTTCGTCAACGTCGGGATCGTCGTGTTCGCCGACGCAATCGACTATCTCGACGCGGCCTTCCACCTCGACCAGGGTCGGTTGGCTGCCCTCGATCCCGGGCTCGACCTCGCCTCTGTGGAGGCGTCCTTACAGACCATTTGTGACGTATGCCGGGGCCTCACCGGCCGCGGTCGGCCAGACTTACCTACTCCCGGGCGCCGGTTCGGTTGGCTTGCCGCTCCCCGAAGCACGGTCGTTCAGCCGGGGCCGCGGCACGGCGGCCTGACGGACGACCCGAGCGTCGCCCTGGCCGGCTTGGTGGAGCGCCTGGTCCAGCCGCCAGCCCCGAGGACCACGGCTGGAGTTTCGGCGTGAGGTGGCTGGCGAGCCTGCTGTGCGCGCTGTGGTGTGGGGTGGTGCTGGCCGCGCCGGCAGGGGCGGCAAATCCGCCGCTGCCGCCGCAGTCGGTCCCTACCGACGTCGCCCGGGTGTTCGCCGACGAGACGCTGGCCTGGGCCAATGCGCTGGAACCCGGCTCCGGCAAACCCACGCACACCTATACCTCCGTCGGAGCGGTGCGGGAGATCTTCGGCTTCACGGGCGAGTTCCTGTCCGGCAAAGGCGACGTCACCCCCATCCGATCGCTCAATCACTGGAGTGCCCCTCTGCTGGCCGACGACAAGCCGGTCGCGGTCGCCACGGTCGCGATGGAGAGCGGCGCCTATCGCACGGTCGGAGTCGTCGGGAGCGCGGACCTGGCGGCGGGGCTGGCCGTCGGTCCCGCCGGCTACTACGTCGAGGGGCAGCCGAGCGTCGGGACGTGGGTTTTGAACGACGACCGCACGCTCGCCCCGGCGGACGACTGGGCCAGGCGGATTTCCGCCACCGCAATCGCGCTGACTGACGCGCAACCGTTGCTCACCGCCGGCTGGCGCTCGACGCAGTCGCAGGGCGGCATCCCGATGTGGGGATTGGTCCTGATCGGTGTGATCGGACTGGCCGGCACGATGACGACGATCGCGCTGCTGACCCGGCCGCGGCGGGGTTAGCGCGATCTGAGCTCCCAGGCGGCGACCGCCGCGGCGGCGGCCACATTGAGCGAGTCGACGCCGCCGGCCATCGGGATGCGCACCGTCAGATCGACGCGCGACAGAGTGCGCCGGCTGAGCCCGTCACCCTCCGTGCCCAGCACCAAGGCAAGTCGCTCGGGCGCCTGCGCGGACAGGTCGGCGAGGCTGATGGAGTCGTCGGTCAAGGCCAGCGCCGCCGTCCGGAACCCGGCGTCGCGCAGCATGTCCAGCCCGTCTGGCCAAGGGTCGATCCGTGTCCACGGCACCTGGAAGACGGTCCCCATCGACACCCGGATCGAGCGTCGATAGAGCGGGTCGGCGCAGCGGGGCGTGACGAGCACGGCGTCGATTCCGAGGGCGGCGGCGGAGCGGAAGATCGCGCCCACATTGGTGTGATCCACGATGTCTTCGAGGACGAACACGCGCCGCGCCCGCTCCAACACCGCCGCCACCGGCGGAAGCGGTTGCCGCTGCATCGAGGCCAACGCACCCCGGTGCAGGTGGAATCCGGTCAGCGCGGTCAGCGTCTCGGCGGAGCCGGTGAAGACGGGTATGCCGCCGGCCTCCGCCTCGGCGACCAGATCGGCGAGATCGGTCAACCAGCGCTCCCCCAGCAGGTAGGAACGCGGACGAAAGCCGGCGGCAAGCGCCCGCCGGATGACCTTCTCCGACTCGGCGATGAAGAGCCCGCCATGCGGCTCATACCGGCGGCGCAGCGCCATGTCGGTCAGGCCGACGTAGTCGTGCAGGCGCGGGTCCGCGGTGTCGGTGATGGTCTCCGGCAAGGCCGTCGATCAGCCTTGCGGTGCGGGCGGGTAGGCCGTCGGCGGGAACGGCTGGCGCGGTGCCGGTTGGCCTTCGACACCCTCGCCCGGCGTCGGCACCGGCGGGACCGGCTGAACCGGGGGTGCCGGCAACTCCGGCCGCTCACCGGCCGGCGCAGCCGCCGCGGCCGCCGGTTCCGCCGCCGCAGTGGGCTTGTGTGCCGCCAACCGAGCAGCCCGCTCCTTGGCTTCGTTCTCGGCCGCCCCGGCCTCACCGCGAGCCTCTTCGAGCGCCTTAGCGGGGTCTTCGAGGATCGTGCCGCTGAAGGCATTGGCGATTTGCGCGCCCGGGTCAACCCACTCGTCGTCGTCATCGGAGGCCTGCGAGTTCGCCTGTCCGCCAAGGGTGTTGCCGATGCCACGCAACGCGTCGGTCAGCTCCGAGGGGATGATCCACATCTTGTTGGAGTCACCCTTGGCCAACTGCGGTAGGACCTGGAGGTACTGGTAGGCAAGCAGCTTCTGCGTCGGCTTGCCCCGGTGGATGGCGTCGAAGACCTCCTGGATGGCGCGCGCCTGGCCCTGCGCCTCCAGAACCCGCGCCTGCGCGGAACCCTCGGCACGCAGAATCTGGCTCTGCTTCTCACCTTCGGCCGTGAGGATGTTCGAGGCCTTGATGCCTTCAGCGTTGAGGATGGCGGCACGGCGGTCACGCTCGGCCTTCATCTGCTTCTCCATGGACTCCTGCACCGACATGGGCGGGTCGATGGCCTTCAGCTCGACGCGGTTGACCCGGATGCCCCACTTGCCGGTCGCCTCGTCGAGAACGCCGCGCAACTGACCGTTGATCTGGTCGCGGCTGGTCAGGGTCTGCTCCAGGTCGAGCGAACCGATGACGTTGCGCAGGGTGGTCACCGTCAGCTGCTCGATGCCTTGGATGAAGTTGGCGATTTCATAGACCGCCGACTTCGCGTCGATCACCGAGTAGTAGATGACTGTGTCGATGTTGACGACGAGGTTGTCGCTGGTGATCACCGGCTGCGGCGGGAAGCTGACGACCTGCTCGCGAAGGTCGATATTGGCCCGGACCTTGTCGACGAACGGCACCAGGATGTGGATGCCGCCTTCGAGGCTGCGCGAATAGCGACCGAGGCGCTCGATAATGAGCGACGTCTGCTGCGGCACGATCCGAACAGTGCGCAGCACGATCACCACCGCAAAGATGAGGAAAAGCGCGAGAACGATGAGTTCGGGTGCCATGGGCGTTCCAATCAGTGGTGCGTGATGTGAGACCTGCGCCCACATAGGAAGGCAAGGAAGTCAGTCGATCGCGTCCTGCGGCAGCGACGGAACCGGGGAGACGATGACCGTGGCGCCCTCGATCGACACCACGCGAACCTCTTGACCCGGCTCACACGGCAACGACCCATCGGCCGTCCGCGCGGACCAGATGTCTCCGGCGAGCTTGACGCGGCCCCCATCACGAGCGGTGACGGTCTCGACCACCTGCGCGCCGCGGCCCACCAGGGCCGAGGAGCCGATGCCGTGGTCGGTCACCGTGTCGAGGAAGCGCGACCGGGCGAGCGGACGGACGAACAGGACGAAGAGCACGCCGACAACCGCCGCCGTGATGACTTGGGCCGCGAAGGGCGCACCGAATGCGGCGACGAGGGCACCGGCCAACGCCCCGGCCGCCAGCATCACGAACACGAAATCGACGGTTGCGGCCTCGACAGCCGCCAACGCGATCGCGAGCCCGAGCCACCCCAACCACGGGTTGTCGCTCAGCCACTGCATGCGTGCTCTCCTTCCTCAGCCGTATGACGCACCATGCGTCATACGCGTTCCCTCACGTCCGCGCGGGCGGAGTAGCGGTCGCCGTGTCGGTCGAGAACCAGCGGCATCCCGAAGGCGGCGGAGAGGTTCTCCGCGGTCAGCGTGATCTCGATTGGCCCCTGAGCGACCACCTTGCCCTCGCGCAGGAGGAGGACGTCGGTGAAGTTGGGCGGGA
The DNA here is from genome assembly GCF_001046875.1 of Nostocoides jenkinsii Ben 74. GTDB lineage: Bacteria > Actinomycetota > Actinomycetes > Actinomycetales > Dermatophilaceae > Nostocoides_A > Nostocoides_A jenkinsii. The sequence goes on along the minus strand of NZ_HF571038.1, from coordinate 657,309 downwards.
TCTCCTCGACGTGGTGCGTGATCAGCACCAGGGCCGGGGCCTCGATGTCGCCGGCGATCTCTCCCAACCGGGCGACGAGGTCTTCCCGGCCGCCGAGGTCGAGTCCGGCTCCGGGCTCATCAAGGAGCAGCAGCTCCGGATCGGTCATCAGGGCCCGGGCGATCTGAACGCGCTTGCGCTCGCCCTCCGAAAGCGTGCCGAACGTCCGGTTGGCGAGGTGGGCAGCACCGAGTGCTTCCAGGAGTTCCAGCGCCCGGCCCTCATCCATGCGTTCGTAGGTTTCGCGCCAACGACCCACCACGCCATACGAGGCCGTGACCACGACATCGCGCACCCGCTCGCCGGGAGGAATGCGTTCGGCGAGCGCGGCGGAAGCGAGACCCACACGGGGCCGCAGCTCGAAGACATCCACGGCACCCAGCACTTCGGACAGCACCCCGGCGACCCCGGCGGTCGGATGCATGCGGCCGGCGGCGACCTGGATCAGGGTGGTCTTGCCGGCGCCATTCGGACCGAGCACGACCCACCGCTGGCCCTCCTCGACCTCCCAGTCCACCTCGTTGAGGAGGTATTTGCCGCCGCGCACGACGGATACCCCCGCGAAGGCCAAGACGTCGCTCATGAGATTGACCCTACCTGCCCGTGACTACGCTTCGGGGCGTGTCCTCCGCCGCCGACCACCCCCGTCCCGAGCGCCGCGTGACCACCGGGGAAGACTTCGTCGCGGCGCTGCGGGCGGCCGCGCCATACGTTCATGCCCACCACGGACGAACGTTCGTCGTGGTGATTCCGGGTGAGATCTGTGCGCGCGACGACGTGGACCGGCTCCTTGGGGACCTCGCGCTGCTGCACAGCCTCGGCGTCGGCCTCGTCCTGGTCCACGGTTCCCGCCCGCAGATCGATGAGGAACTGCGGCTGCGCGGGCTGGCGGCCCGCTACCACGGCGATCGCCGGGTCACGGATGTCGCGTCGATGCGGGCGGTGAAGGCCGCGGTCGGGGTGTTACGCATGGACCTGGAGGCGCGGCTGTCGGCGAGCCGCAGCGTGACTGTCAAGGAGGAGTCGCAACCGCGGGTCGTCGGCGGCTCGTGGGTCACGGCCAAGCCGGTCGGGGTCCGCGACGGCGTCGACCATCAGTTGACCGGCGAGGTGCGGCGCATCGACATCGCCTCGATCCGCCAGGCCGTTGCCCAGGGACAGATCGTCTTGCTGTCCCCGGTCGGGTACTCCCCTACCGGCGAAGCGTTCAATCTGCGCAATGCCGACATCGCCGAGTCGGTATCGATTGGGCTCGGCGCCGACAAGCTGATCTTCGTCATGGACTCCGAGCCGGGCCGCTGGCGCAGTCTGCTCGGGACCGGCGACTCCGGGCAGATTTCGCTGAGCGCCGCCGAGCCGCTCGTGGGCGCCGTCGGGCCGGAACTCGGCGTCGAAGATCGCAATTGCATCCGGGCTGGCATCGCGGCGGTCACCGGCGGGGTCCGCCGCGTTCACCTGATCGGCACCGAGGGGGCGTCACCGTTGCTGCGCGAGCTCTACACGCGCGACGGTGCCGGGTTGATGATCGCCGACGAGGACGACTACGAGGCCATTCGTCCCGCAACGGTCGAGGACGCGCGCGCGATCGCGGAGTTGATCGCGCCCTTGGAACGCCAGGGCATCCTGCGTCCGCGCTCGGCCGAGCAGCTGGAACTCGACATCGACACCTTCTCGGTCATCGTCCGTGACGGGATGGTGATCGCGTGCAATGCATTGGTCGACTTCCCGGACGACGAGGCGGCGGAATTCGCGTGCGTCGTCGTGCACCCCGCCTACCGGCGACGCGATCTGGCTGCGGCGCTGCTGCGGCGGGCTCGCGCCACGGCGCGGGCTCGCGGCTATCGGCGCCTGTTCGCGCTCACCACCGCGACGCCGCACTGGTTCTTGGAGCACGGATTCGTACCCGGAACCGTGGGTGACCTCCCGGCCGCAAAGACGCGGACGTATGACGCATCCCGCGCCTCCAAGGTGCTCCTCCTAGAAGCGCCCTGACCGTCGGCGGGTGCTGATGATGCTCATCAGCCTCGCTACGCGTGCCTAGCCCAGGACGGAGCGGTAGACCTCGAGTGTGCGGTCGCCGATGCTGGCCCAGGAGAAGGAGTCGACGGCGCGGCGCCGTCCGGCGAGGCCGAAGGCGTGGGCCCGGTCGGGGTCGCTGACGGCCTCGTTGAGCGCCGCGGCGAGATCGGCGACGAACTTGTCGGGGTCGATCGGCGTGCCGGTGCCGTCCTGGACCTGCTCGATCGGGACGAGCCAGCCGGTCTCGCCATCGACGACGACCTCGGGAATGCCGCCGGTGGCCGTTGCGACCACGGGCAGCTCACACGCCATCGCCTCGAGGTTGACGATGCCCAGCGGCTCATACACCGACGGGCAGGCGAAAACCGTTGCGGCGGAAAGCATCGCGGTCACTTGATCGCGCGGAAGCATCTCCGGGATCCAGACGACACCGTCGCCGCGCTTCGCGCGCAGGTCGTCCATGAGCGCCTCGACCTCGGCCATGATCTCGGGGGTGTCGGGCGCGCCGGCCAACAGCACGATCTGGACCTCTGGCGGAAGCTCGGCCGCGGCCCGCAGCAAGTAAGGCAGGCCCTTTTGGCGGGTGATGCGTCCGACGAAGATGACGGACGGCTTGTCGGGGTCGACGCCGTGGCTGCGGACGACGTCGAGGTTGTGGTTGGGCTGCCACAACTGCGAGTCGATGCCGTTGTGGACGACCTTGACCTTGGCCGGGTCGATGGACGGATAGCTCTTGAGGATGTCCTCGCGCATGCCGGCGCTGACGGCGATCACCGCGGCAGCGGCCTCATACGCCGTTTTCTCCACCCAGGACGAGACCCGGTAACCGCCGCCGAGCTGCTCGGCCTTCCAGGGCCGCAGTGGCTCGAGGCTGTGGGCCGAGATGATGTGCGGCATACCGCCCAAAAGGGAGGCGACGTGGCCGCCGAAGTTGGCGTACCACGTGTGCGAGTGCACCAGGTCCGCCCCCTCGGTGCCGGCGACCATGGCGAGGTCGACGCCCATGGTCTGGATGGCGGGGTTAGCCGAACTCAGCTCCGGGAGATCGGCATACGCAAAAGTGCCGTCCTCGTCGCGCGGCGCGCCGAAGCAGTGCACGCGCACCTCCATGTCGCCGCGGTTGCGCAGCGCACGCACCAACTCGGCAACGTGCACCCCCGCTCCCCCGTAGATCGCCGGTGGGTACTCCTTGCTCAGAATGTCGACGCGCATCTGTGAAACCTAGTCCTCAGCGCGGCTTTTCGGCTATCGGTGCGACGAGGGATGGGACGGACCTCGCCGGACAGGTTGTCCAGGCACTACGGTCGTTCTATGGCATCTGGAGGCAAGGGTCCGAAGGTTCTCGCAATCATCCTCGCCGGCGGGGAGGGCAAGCGGCTGATGCCGCTGACAGCGGATCGCGCCAAGCCGGCCGTTCCGTTCGGCGGTATCTACCGGCTCATCGATTTCGCCCTGTCGAATGTCGTCAACTCCGGCTATCGGCAGATCGTTGTGCTGACCCAGTACAAGTCGCACAGCCTTGACCGGCACATCTCCAAAACCTGGCGTCTGTCAACGCAATTGGGTAACTACGTCGCCCCGATCCCGGCGCAGCAACGCAGCGGCAAGGACTGGTATCTCGGCAGTGCCGACGCGATCTACCAATCCCTGAACACCATCAAGGACGAGCGGCCGGACATCGTCGCGGTGCTCGGTGCTGACCACGTCTATCGCATGGACTTCAGCCAGATGATCGACCAACACCGGGAGACTGGTGCTGGCGTCACGGTTGCGGCGATCCGTCAGCCCATCTCGTATGCCGACCAATTCGGCGTCATTGAGGTCGACCCAGACAATCCGGTCAAAATCCACCGCTTCCGCGAGAAGCCCACCGATGCCGTCGGCCTGCCCGATGCCCCGCATGAGGTGCTGGCCTCCATGGGCAACTACGTCTTCGACGCCGACGTCCTCGTCGATGCCGTGACCAAGGACCACGATCTCGAGGGCAGCAAGCACGACATGGGCGGCGACATCGTCCCGGCCTTCGTCTCCCAGGGCGGCGGCTATGTCTACGACTTCAAGAAGAACGAGGTCGACGGCGCCACCGATCGCGACCGCGGCTACTGGCGCGATGTCGGGACCCTGGAGTCCTATTACGAGGCGAATATGGACCTGGTCAGCGTGCACCCGGTCTTCAACCTCTACAACTACGACTGGCCGCTGTTCACCAGTTATGGCGCACTGCCGCCGGCGAAGTTCGTCCACGGCCACCACAACCGCTTCGGTGAGGCCCTGAACTCCATCGTTTCCCCCGGCACGGTCATCTCCGGTGCCCGCATCACCGGGTCCGTCGTGGGGCCGAAGGTCACGGTGCACAGCTACACCGAGATCTCCGACTCGGTGATCATGGACGGGGTAGATATCGGCCGCAGTTGCCAGATCCGCAAGACGATCCTGGACAAGGATGTCGTCGTCCCAGAGGGCACCTCGATCGGCTTCGACCTCGATCACGACCGCGCTCGTGGCTTCACCGTCACCGACACCGGCCTCGTCGTCGTCGGCAAGGGGCAGACCGTCACTCCTTGACGCACGCCCCTGACAGACGGACACGCGTGCGCCCGGAGGGGCGGCGCGGCATACGGTGTGGATCGTGCAGATCCATCGACCCGACCGCCTCGCCGCACTCCGGGCGCAGCCACGTCTGCTCTTCGTGAGCGATGTCGACTCGACATTCATCGGTCAGGAGGTCATCGAATTGGTGGCCGCCTTCGCGGGCACGCAGGACGAGGTCGCCGCGGTCACCGCGGCGGCCATGCGCGGCGAGCTGGACTTCGCGGAGTCGCTGCGGGCGAGGGTCGCGACCCTCGCCGGTTTGCCGGTGGCCGTGCTCGATGAGGTTCGCGCGCAGGTGGCGCTCACTCCGGGCGCGGCCGAGTTGGTGGCGTGGTGCCGGTCCGCCGGACATGCCCTCGGCCTGGTGTCGGGCGGATTTCACGAGGTGATCGATCCACTGGCGGCGGCGCACGGCATACAACATGTGCGGGCGAACCGGTTCGAGATCGAGGATGGCCGCCTGACCGGGCGGGTTCGCGGGGACATCGTCGATCGCGCGGCCAAGGCCGAGACACTGCGGACGTATGCCGCGGCCGAGCACCTCCCGACGCACGCGTGCGTCGCGATCGGTGACGGGGCCAATGACCTCGACATGATGGCGGCTGCCGGGCTCGGGGTGGCCTTTGCCGCCAAGCCGGTCGTCGCAGCCGCGGCCGATGTGGCCCTGCCCGGGCCCCGACTGGATGACCTGATCGCCGTGATTGCGGCCGACTCGTCGGGGGCTACCGCAGAGTCGTCACAGGCTCAACTACGCTGACGCAATGGCATCGCCCTCCACGCCTGTGCCCACCCTGCTGATCATCGGCGGTGCCGAGGATCGGCGCGGCAAGGCCCGCATCCTGCGCCGGTTCGTCAAGTTGGCCGGGGGCAAGAACGCCTCCATCGTGATCATCCCGACGGCGTCGTCGTTCCAGAGCGAGGTCGTGTCGGCATACGCCAAGTTGTTCATGAAGATCGGCATCGCCGGATGGGACGTGGTCAATCCGCAGACGCGGGCACAGGCATCCGACCCGGCCGGTGTGGCCGCCCTGGATGCGGCGACCGGGATTTTCATGAGCGGCGGATCGCAGCTGCGACTCAGCCAGATTTTCGCGGGCACGCCGATGGGCGACGCGATCCACCGCGCGCACCGGCGCGGGGCCGTGATCGGTGGGACGTCGGCGGGTGCCTCGATCATGAGCGAGTTCATGATTTCGCTCGGCGACGAGGGCGTGACGCCGAGGCAACGCACGAGCCAGATGAGCCACGGCCTCGGTCTGCTCAAGGGGTTCGTGGTCGATCAGCACTTCGCCCAACGCCAACGGTATGGCCGTCTGATGTCGCTGATCTCGATGTCTCCCAATCTCATCGGCATCGGGATCGACGAGGACACCGCGCTGGAGGTTCAGGACGGCAAGCGCGCCGTGGTGCACGGGCGCGGCGGCGTTTATGTCCTCGACTGCCGATCGGCGATCACCGACGCACCCGAGGCACGCTCCGGGGCACCGCTTTTGGTCTCCGGCGCCGTCGTGCACAGCCTTCCGGCAGGGGCTACGTTCGACCTTGAGAAATTGGTGCTCGTCGATTTCGTCGAGAAGCACCCCGATGTCGGCATCACCATCACGGTGGCCCAGTCGAGTCGGGTGTAATCACGGCGAGGTCGGTTCACCGGCAAGGCCAGCAAGTCCTCGTGTTCGTCCCCCACCGAGTTCGGAGTCATCGATGAGCCAGGATCGACCCACCCCCACTGAGCCGGCAGCGCCGGATTTGCGCATCCTCGAAGAGCGCGTCTACCGCGGCGGCAATATCTGGTCCTACGATCCGGCCATTCACTTGGTGGTGGATCTCGGTGTGCTGGAGGCGTATCCGACCGACACGCTGCCCGGCTTCACCGATGGCCTGCTTGAGCTCGTGCCCGGGTTGGCCAATCACTCCTGCTCCCGCGGACGCGAAGGCGGGTTCGTCGAGCGGCTGCGCGAAGGGACGTGGCTGGGGCATGTCGCCGAGCATGTTGCCCTGGCGTTGCAACAGGAGGCGGGTCACGACCAGCGCCGCGGCAAGACCCGGATGGTCAAGGGTCGCCCAGGCGTCTACAACGTCGTCTACGGCTACACCGACGAAGGCGTGGGGCTATCGGCGGGGCGGCTGGCCGTGCGCCTGATCAACCACCTGATCGCTCCCGACGAGGAGTTCGACTTCGCCGAGGAGTTCGAGTACTTCCTGAGGCGGGCCGAGCGGACCGGCTTCGGGCCGTCGACACAGGCGATCCTTGAAGAGGCGATCAGCCGGGACATCCCCTACATCCGACTCAACTCCGGGTCATTGGTGCAACTCGGTCAGGGCGTGCACGCGCAGCGGATCCGCGCCACGATGACCTCTCGCACGGGCGCGCTCGCCGTCGACCTGGCCGGCGACAAAGACATGACCATCAAGTTGCTCGGATCGGCCGGGCTACCGGTTCCCAAGCAAGAAACGTGCCGGACGGAAGCCGGCGCGGTCGAGGCGGCGCGCGGCATACGGTTCCCGGTGGTAGTGAAGCCGCTCGACGGCAACCACGGCCGCGGTGTCGGCCTCAATCTCATGAGCGATGACGAAGTGCGCGCCGCGTTCGCCGTGGCGAAGGAGGAGTCGCGCGGCGGGTGGGTGATTGTCGAGTCCTATATCACCGGCAAGGACTACCGGTGCCTGATCATCGACGGACGGATGCGGGCCATCGCCGAACGTGTGCCGGCCCATGTCATCGGGGACGGCACTCATACGATCGAGGAACTGGTGGCCATCACCAACGCCGACCCGCGTCGCGGGGTGGGCCACGAGAAGGTCCTGACCCGGATCAGCGTCGACGAGGCGGCCATCGAGCGGGTGGGCGACCAGGGCTTCGCCATGGATTCGGTTCCCGAGCCGGGGACCATGGTCAAGCTGGCGCTGACCGGCAATATGTCGACGGGCGGCATCTCGATCGACCGGACCTTCGAGGCGCACCCCGACAACGTCGAGATCGCCGAGGAAGCCGCGCGGATGATCGGCCTCGACGTCGCCGGTATCGACTTCATCTGCCCCGACATCACCCAGCCGGTGCGCGAGACCGGGGGCGCGATTTGCGAGGTCAACGCGGCGCCCGGCTTCCGCATGCATACGCATCCGACCGTGGGGGAGCCGCAGTTCATCGCCAAGCCCGTGGTGGATCTGCTCTTCCCGCCGGGGGCGCCGTCGCGCGTGCCGATCGTGGCCGTGACCGGCACCAATGGCAAGACGACGACGTCGCGGATGATCGCCCATATCTTCAAGGAGACGGGCAAGAAGGTCGGCATGACCTCCACCGATGGTGTCGTCATCGACGAGCGGTTGGTGATCAAGGCCGACGCGTCCGGGCCGCGCTCGGCGCGAATGGTGCTGCAGAATCCGCGGGTCGAGCTTGCCGTCATGGAGGTCGCACGCGGCGGCATCCTGCGGGAGGGGCTCGGTTATGACCGCAACGACATCGCGGTGGTCACCAATATCGCGCCCGACCACTTGGGCATGCGCGGCATCGACACGCTGGAGCAGCTCGCCGATGTGAAGGCGGTCATCGTCGAAGCGGTGCCCCGCAACGGTTTTGCGATCCTCAACGCGGACGACCCGCATGTGCGGGAGATGCGCAATCGGTGTTCGGGCTCGGTGATCTGGTACTCGATTCAGCCGCCGGACAGCCCCGAGCGGGCGTTCATCGAGAAGCGTTTGCGTCGGGGTGGTCGCGCGTTGGTGCTGGACCCCACGGATCGCGGCGACATGATCGTCATCAAGGACGGCGCCCGGACAATGCAGTTGGCCTGGACGCACCTGCTGCCGTCGACCTTCGGCGGCACAGCGATGTTCAACGTGGCCAATGCCATGGCTGCGGCCGGTGCGGCCTTTGCTGCGGGCGTCGGCTTGCACGAGATCCGGCAGGGGTTGCGGACGTTCACCACGAGCTACTACCTCTCCCCCGGCCGGATGAACCTCATCAACGTGCGCGGCACCGAAGTCTTCGTCGACTACTGCCACAACGCGCCCGGGATGGAGGTCATGGGCACGTTCGTCGAGAAGTATGCCGACGCCAAGGCGGCCACCTCTGAGTGGGGCAAGATCAGCCGGATCGGCATGGTCGCGACTGCCGGCGATCGACGTGACCAGGACCTGCGTGACCTCGGCGCGGCGGCGGCAAAGTTCTTCGACGTGATCGTCGTGCGCGAGGACGAGCGCCTGCGCGGACGCAAGCCCGGCGAGTCGGCGGCCCTGATCATCGAAGGTGCTCGCGCTGCCCAGCAGGCCGGCGGCGCCCGGGTGCGTCAGATCGAGGAAGTCCTCGACGAGGTCGCGGCGGTTCGCCACTGCGTGGCGCGGGCGAATCCGGGCGACATCGTGGTGCTCTGCGTCGACAACCACGCCCGCGTCGTCTCCGAGTTGGAGTCGATCACCCAGGCGGCGCAGGCGCGGGCCAACGAGCGGGGCGGTGACCTCGACGTCGGGTGACCTCGGGGCGCCTGAGAGGCCGAAGCCGCCCAGTGGCGTGAAGACGAGGTGTGCGTGGGTGGCGGGACGCGGGTCCCCGCGCAACTCAGCACAAGTTAGTCAACTGCGGACACCTTGCAAG
>NZ_HF571038.1:565202-647968 GCF_001046875.1 Nostocoides jenkinsii Ben 74 | reverse complement strand
ACTGTGGACACCTTGCAAGGTGTCCACAGTTGACTAACTGCTGCTAGCAGAAGTTCCACGGTCGGCACCAGCCACCCCAGGCCGCCGACACGGGGCTTGGGGTGGCTGGTGGGTGGGGGCTAAGCGCCGAGCGCCGCGCTCACGACGTCGCGGGCCTCGGCCTGGACCTGCGCCAGGTGCTCGGGTCCCTTGAAGGACTCCGCGTAGATCTTGTAGACGTCCTCGGTGCCACTCGGGCGCGCGGCGAACCACGCGGACTCGGTGGCGACCTTCAGCCCGCCGATCTTGGCGCCATTGCCCGGTGCCTCGGTCAGCTTGGCCGTGATCGCTTCTCCCGCAAGGGTTTCGGCGGCGACATCGGCGGGGGAGAGAGCTCCCAGCTTCGCCTTCTGCTCCCGGTTGGCGGGGGCGTCAATGCGGGCGTATGCCGGGCTGCCGTGTTTTGCCGTCAACTCGCCATACAACTGGCTCGGGCTCTTGCCCGTCTTGGCCTGGATCTCGGACGCGAGCAGGGCCAGCAGGATGCCGTCCTTATCCGTGGTCCAGACGGTCCCGTCCATCCGCAGGAAGGACGCGCCCGCCGACTCTTCGCCACCGAAGGGGCCGGAGCCGTCGAGCAGTCCAGGCACGAACCACTTGAACCCGACCGGCACCTCGACCAACCGTCGCCCGAGGTCCGCCGCAACGCGGTCGATCATCGAACTCGACACCAGTGTCTTGCCCACGAAGCCGTCGGCGCGCCAGCCGGGGCGGGCACCGCCATACAGATATTGAATCGCCACTGACAGATAGTGGTTGGGGTTCATCAGCCCGCCGTCGGGGGTGACGATCCCGTGCCGGTCGGAATCCGCGTCGTTGCCCGTGGCGATCTGGAACTGGTCGCGCTTGTCGATCAGCGAGGCCATCGCAAAGGGCGACGAGCAGTCCATGCGGATCTTGCCGTCCCAGTCCAAGGTCATGAATCGCCACGTCGGGTCGACCAGCGGGTTGACGACGGTCAGATCGAGCCCGTGTCGGTCGGCAATCGCGCCCCAATAGTCCACCGCGGCGCCACCCAGCGGGTCGGCGCCGATGCGGATGCCGGCGTCGCGAATGGCCTGGATGTCGATGACATTGGGGAGGTCATCGACATACGTCCCGAGGAAGTCATAGGACTGACAAGCCGCCCGAGCCCGGCTGAACGGGATGCGCCTGACCCCGACCAGCTCAGCCCGGATGTAGTCGTTCGCCCGCGCGGCGATCCACTTCGTGGCATCGGTGTCGGCCGGCCCACCGTGCGGCGGGTTGTACTTGAAACCACCGTCCGTCGGCGGATTGTGCGACGGGGTCACCACGATGCCATCCGCCAAGCCGATCCCAGCCGGCATGTCGTCGACGCCGCCGACCTTCCCGCGATTGGCTGTCAGGATGGCGTGCGACACCGCCGGCGTCGGGGTGTAGCGGTCGCTCGAATCCACCAGCACCGTCACGTCATTGGCGACCAGCACCTCCAGCGCCGACGCCCACGCGGGCTCGGACAGGCCGTGCGTGTCGCGACCGATGAACAGCGGGCCGTCGAAGCCCTGCTCACGGCGATAGTCCACGATCGCCTGGGTGGTGGCGAGAATGTGGTCCTCGTTGAAGGCGGTCTTCAGCGAGGTCCCCCGGTGGCCGGAAGTCCCGAACGCGACCTGCTGGTCGATGTTGTCAGGGTCCGGCTTGCCGGTGTAGTAGGCGGTGATCAGGTGAGCGATGTCCACCAGGTCGCCCGACTGCGCGACCTGTCCGGCGCGGTCGTGGGTCACGCGCTGGGTCCGTCCTCATCGGTCCTGTCGGCCACCGGGGCGAGGTAGATGGCCGAGAGCTTTTGCACAAAGACCGTGGCGCTGTAGGGCTGGTTGTCCCACGGCTGCTCCTCGGCAGTGAGGATCACGCCGGCCTGACTGAGCGAGCCATACTCGTCGTAGCCGGACGTGTCGAGGATGACCTCCCACTGACCGGCATACGGCAGCCCGATGCGCATGCCGTCGCGAGGCCCGCCGCCGAAGTTCACCACGACCGCCACCGCGTTGCGCTCGCCGCGATCCTGGCGACCGAAGCGCACATACGAGAAGGTGTTGCCCGCATTGTCGTGCGGGTTGAGCCATTCGAAGCCGGCCGGGTTGGAGTCCTGCGCCCAGAGCGCGTCCCGACCGCGATAGATCGTGTTGAGCTCCTTGACCAGGTTGTGAACCCGGTAGTGCGCCGCGTGGTCGAGCAGCCACCAGTCGAGCGAGCGCCCGTCGGCCCACTCCGAGGGCTGCGCGAACTCACAACCCATGAAGATCAGCTGCTTGCCCGGGTGGCTCCAGATGTAGGCGAGATAGGCGCGCAGAGTGGCCAACTGGTCATACCGGTGGCCGGGAATCTTGCCGACCAGCGAGCCCTTGCCGTGGACGACCTCGTCGTGGCTGATCGGGAGGACGTAGTTCTCGCTGTAGGCATACATCAGCGAGAAGGTCAGCAGGTTGTGGTGATACTGGCGATAGACCGGGTCCCGCTGCAGGTAGCGCAGCGAGTCGTTCATCCACCCCATATTCCACTTCAACCCGAATCCGAGACCGCCGCTGGAGGTGGCCTTGGTGACCCCGGGCCACGACGTCGACTCCTCGGCGATCGTCACAACCCCAGGCTCGCGCTTGTATGCCGTGGCGTTGGCTTCCTGGAGCAGCCCGATGGCTTCGAGGTTCTCCCGGCCGCCGTACTGGTTCGGGAGCCACTCGCCGCCGGCCCGCGAGTAGTCGAGGTAGAGCATGCTCGCGACGGCGTCGACGCGCAGGCCGTCGATGTGGAACTCCTCCAGCCAGTAGGTCGCATTGGCGACCAGGAAGTTGCGCACCTCCTTGCGGCCGAAGTCGAAAATGTGTGTCCCCCAGTCGGGTTGGTCGCCGCGCCGCGGATCGGCGTGCTCATAGAGCGCGAGTCCGTCGAAGCGCGCCAGCGCCCATTCGTCCTTGGGGAAGTGCGCCGGGACCCAGTCCAGCAGGACGCCGATGCCGGCTTGGTGAAGCTTGTCCACGAGGTACTTGAAGTCGTCCGGCGTCCCGAATCGCGCGGTCGGCGCGTAGTAGCCGGTGACCTGATAACCCCATGACGGCCCGTAGGGGTGCTCCATCACCGGCAGGAACTCGACGTGCGTGAACCCGAGGTCGGAGACGTAGTTGACCAGGTGTTCGGCCAACTCGGCATACGACAGACCCTGGCGCCACGAGCCGAGGTGGACCTCGTAGACGCTCATCGGGCCGGTGTGCGGGTTGTCGGCCTTGCGCTTGGCCTGCCAGTCGTCGTCCGTCCACTCATAGCGCGAGTCGTGCACGACCGAGGCCGTTCGCGGCGGGCATTCGGTGCGCCGCGCCATCGGGTCGGCCTTGTCCCGCTCGACGTCGTCGGCTCCACGAATCCGGAATTTGTATGCCGAGCCGGCGCCCACGCCGGGAATGAAGAGTTCCCAGATGCCCGAGTTGCCGAGCAGGCGCATGGGGTGAACGCGGTCGTCCCAGCCGTTGAAGTCTCCGACGACGAAGACGGCCTTGGCGCGAGGTGCCCACACCGAGAAAGACGTGCCGGTCACATCGCCCATCGGGCCGGGATAGGTGCGCACATGCGAGCCGAGGACCTTCCACAGCTCCTCGTGACGACCCTCATTGAACAGAAAGCGGTCGATCTCCCCGACAGTCGGGGCGAAGCGGTAAGGGTCGTCGGCTTCGTGCTCGATGCCGTCGCCCCAGGTCGTCAGGATGCGATAGTCCATCGTCTGCCCGACGTCGCCCCGCAGGCCACTCCAGACACCATCGGATTCATGCTCAAGGTCGAGGATCTCACCGTCCTCGAAGCGAACGCGCACCGAGTTGGCAAGCGGCCGCATGGTCCGAATGCGCAGGCCATCCGTCTCGACGTGCTGCCCGAGCACATCGTGGGGTTGCTGGTGGCGGCCATTGGCCAGCGACCAGCGCGCTCCGGGAAGAGCGCTGGGGGGAGTGGGGCTCACGGTAGGTCCTCCTTGGTGGCGTCTTCGTCGCGGAAGAGCCGATCGATTGCGGTTAGAGGTATGTCGATCCACGCCGGCCGATTGCGAGCCTCGTAGACCACTTCGTACAACGCTTTGTCCACCAGGAAGGCGTCGAGCAGCGGGCCTGCCGTCCTGGGATCGCGGCCAGACACGCTGGTGTAGCCGTCGAGGAACGTCTGCTGCGCCTCGGCGACCCAGTCGCGGGCCGACAGACCCCGGGTGCCTTGCTCCACCGAACCACCTGCGTAATCGAAGGAGCGCAGCATGCCCGCGACATCGCGCAGCGGCTGGTCGGTGCGGGTGCGCTCGGCGAGGGGCCGCAACGGCTCACCTTCGAAGTCCAGCAGCACCCAACCACGCTCCGGGATCTCGAGCACCTGACCGAGGTGGTAGTCCCCGTGGATGCGCTGGAAGTCGGGCCACTGGGCGGCCTCGGCCGCGGCATACACCGCGTCGATGTCATCTCGGTAGGTCGCCAGGGGCGGGACCTCTGCGGCAGCCGCGGCGAAGCGCGCGCGCATCTCGGCGACGATCTCGCCGATGCGTCCGGGCTCGGCGGCCTCCGTCGGCAGCTCGGACGCCAAGACCGCGTGCACCTCGGCGGTCGCTTCCCCGAGCGCCTGCGCGCGGGCGCCGAAGGACGCCCCGGAACCGGCCGCAGTGAGGGCCTCGCGCCAGGCGTCCTGCGCTCCGGGCAGGAACTCCTGCGCGAAGGCGAGGTGCCCATGGGCCTGCCCGCCGTCCGCCGACGGCCAGGCGCCGGAAATGGCCCCCAGGCTCGCTGGGACGCGGGGGCAGCCGGCCGCTGCCAGCGCCCCCTGCAGCACCACATCCGGGTTCTCGCCGGCAGCCAGCGCCCGGAAGACCTTGGTGATCACCGGGTGCTCTCCGCCGTCGGCGTCCACGGCCATACCGATGATGGAGGTGTTGGACTGCTCACCCGACAGCACGCGGGAACTGATCAACCGCCAGCCCTGCGAGACACCGGTGCCCGACACGGCCTCCTCCGGTGTGTCGTCCGTGGTGGACGACACCGCCTCGGCCGCGCCCGTGGCGAGGGCGAAGAGCCGCTCGGCATACACGGGGTCGTGGGGAGCGTCATACACATAGCGATGGCCGAGGACCGAGTGGTCGAGGGTTCCGACGAGGGCGTGCTCACCGCCGGGCAATGGCGTCCCGCGATAGGTGAGCGGAATCTGATAGACGAGCGGGGGAGTCGTCGCATCGTCCGCAATGACGATCGACTCCAGTCCCACCTCGCCGGCGGGATCGTCCAGCCGCCACGAGAACAGCCGACGCAACTGCGGCGTGCGGCCCTTCGCGGCATACCACCGTTGGGAGCCGATCCAGGCGGTGAGGAGCTCGACCTTGGAGGGGGTGAGGGTAGCGCCGGTGTGGATGGTGGCCATGCCTACCTCAGGAACGACGGACGTGGATGATGTGCACGGGCTCGCCCTCGGGGCCGAGGCGCACGTAATTGTGCTCCCACCACTGCCACGTCGCATCCGTGATCAGGTCGTGCGCGACGAAGCTGTCGTGATAGCCCATCCCGAGGGCGGGCATGTTGAGGCGGACCATCGAGGACCGCGTGCTGTGCGGGTCGAGGTTCGCCACGACGATGATCGTGTCGATCTGACCGTCGGACAGCACCCGCGACTTCGAGAAGCACATGATGTTGTCGTCGTCGACGTGGTGGAACCGCAGATTGCGCAGCCAACGCAGGGCGGGGTGCGCGGCGCGAATCTCGTTGATCCGCGTGAGGTACGGCGCGAGGGACTGCCCTTCTTTCGGGCCGCCCTTCTCATAGTCAGCCCAGCGCCGGTCCTTGAACTGGTATTTCTCGTTGTCGATCTGCTCCTCCGCACCCGGGCGGGCGACGTGCTCGACGAGTTCGTAGCCTGCGTAGATGCCATAGGTCGGCACGAGTGTCGCGGCCAATGCCGCGCGCAACTTCCACGCAGCGAGGCCGCCGAATTGCATGTATGGCGTGAGGATGTCGTGGGTCGTCGGCCAGAAGCTCGGACGCATGTAGGTCGCGGCCGGGCCGGCGAGTTCGGTGCAGTATTCCTGCAGCTCCCAACGGGCGTTGCGCCAGGCGTAGTAGGTATAGCTCTGCTGGAACCCCACCTTGCCGAGCGTGTGCATCATGGCTGGCTTGGTGAAAGCCTCGGCGAGCCAGATGACGTCGGGGTGGTCCTTGGCGACGTCCTCGATCAGCCACTGCCAGAACTCCACCGGCTTGGTGTGCGGGTTGTCGACGCGGAAGATCTTGACGCCGTGGTCGATCCAGACCTGGATCACGCGGCGGACCTCGGCATACGCCCCGGCCGGATCGTTGTCGAAGTTGAGCGGATAAATGTCCTGGTACTTCTTCGGGGGGTTCTCGGCGTAGGCGATCGTGCCGTCGGCCCGCGTGGTGAAGAACTCCGGGTGCGAGTTCACCCACGGGTGATCGGGAGAGGCCTGGAGCGCAATGTCCATCGCGACCTCCATCCCGAGCCGCTCGGCCTCGGCGACGAAGGCGTCGAAGTCGTCGAACGTGCCGAGGTCGGGGTGCAGGGCGTCGTGCCCGCCATCGGGGGAGCCGATGGCATAAGGGCTGCCGGGATCGTGCGGCCCGGCGTTCAGGGTGTTGTTGGGGCCCTTGCGCGCGGCGCGACCGATCGGGTGGATCGGCGTCAGATAGACGACATCGAAGCCCATCGCGGCAATGGCGGGCAGCCGCTTCGCGGCAGTGGCGAACGTGCCCGAGACCCACTGCTCCGTCTCGGAGTCGTAGCGGCAGCCTTCGGAGCGCGGAAAGATCTCGTACCACGCGCCATACAGAGCCCGCTCGCGCTCGACCAAGAGCGGGTAGTCGAGGGAGGGGCTGACCATGTCGCGCAGGGCGAGAGCGGCCATTTCTTCGTGAACCTCGCGGCTCAGGCCGGCGTTGAGCCGCACCTCGGCAGTCTGGCCGGTGTCCGCGAGGGCGGCGGCGGCCTCGTCCAGGAGCAGGCGACCGGTCCCGGAGCGGCCCGGTTGCTTGGCGGCGCGGGACATGAGCAGCGCACCCTCGGTGAGCATGAGCTCGACGTCGACACCGGCTGCCACCTTGATCGTGGCGTCGTGGACCCAGGTGCCGTAGGGATCGGACCAGCCCTCGATCCGGTAATGCCACAGTCCCGGCCGGTCGGCGGTGATCTCGCTGACCCAGTGGTTGAGGCCCGGATTGGCGCACACCATCGCGCTAACGGCTTCCCGGCCGTCGGGATCGGTCAGCACGAGGCTCGCGTTGACGGCGTCGTGACCCTCGCGGAAGACCGTCGCTGACACCGGAAACGTCTCGCCAACAACGGACTTCGCGGGCCGGGAGCCGTTGTCGACGACGGGCTCGACGTTTTGGACGGGGATCCGGCCGATCGGCGTCTGCGGAGGCGTCGACAGCGGCGGCGTGGTCGCCGTGCCGCCCGAGGCCGAGTCGAGGGATGCGGCAGCGGGAGAGGAGGCATTGGTCACATCCCAACGCTATCGGCTGACGCTGCTCGATGCACCGGGGCCCACCTCCGTCCTCGAACCGAGTCTCGTCTGTCGCACCCACCCGTGGCGTGATCAGGTGCCGCAAACGGGTGCCCGTCAGGCGGGGGTGGGGCACCCCCATACCTGAATCGTGGTCGGGGCCAACGCAATCGGGCTCGGGCCGCGCCGGGGACCCGGCTCACCCGGCCACTCATCAGCGCTATTCCACAGCAGTTCGTATGCCGCGTCGCTCCCCCCGGGGAGGGTCACCGTGCGCTCGTTGATGCCGCCGTTGACGACGAGGAGCAGCCCCGTCTCCTGTGGATCGGTGCTGTGCAACAGCATCTGCAGGACGGAGGTGGCCGAGTTGTCCCAGGCTGCCGCGGACATGGGGAGGCCATCCGCGCCATACCAGGCGACGTCGCGAACGCCGCCCGACGACTCCGCGCCGGTGAGGAAATGCCGTTGGCGCAGCACGGGGAATTGCCGGCGAAGCGAGGTGAGGTGGGCCGTCGTCGCCATCAGCGCCTGCTGCCAGGGCTTGTGCTGCCAGTTGAACCACGTGAGTTCGTTGTCTTGGCAGTAGGGATTGTTGTTGCCGTGCTGGCTACGACCGAACTCATCGCCCGCATTGATCATTGGCACGCCTTGGGAGAGCAGCAGCGTGCCCAGCAAGTTGCGCATCGCGCGCCTGCGCCAGTCGAGGACGTTCTGGTCGTCGCTGGGGCCCTCGACGCCGTGATTCCACGAGCGATTGTGGGACGAGCCGTCGCGGTTGCCCTCGCCATTGGATTCGTTGTGTTTCTCGTTGTATGCCGTGAGGTCGGCCAGCGTGAATCCGTCGTGGGCGGCGACGAAGTTCACCGAGGCCAGCGGCCCGCGGTCGTGGGGGGCGAAGAAGTCGGCCGAGCCGGCCAGGCGCGTGGCGAGATCGCGGACGCCGTGGCGCTGATGGTTGCCGAACTGTGCCGCGACATCGGTCAGCCAGAAGGTCCGGACATCGTCGCGGTAGCGGTCGTTCCACTCGGCAAAGGGCGGCGGGAATGCGCCGGTGCGCCAGCCGAAGGGGCCGACGTCCCACGGCTCGGCGATGAGCTTGGTGGTCGCCAGGATCGGGTCGGAGCGCAACGCCACCAGGAAGGCGTGGTCGGGGTCGAAGGCGTCGTCGCGGCCGCGACCGAGGGCGACCGCCAGGTCGAAGCGGAAGCCGTCGACGTGGCACTCCTGCACCCAGTAGCGCAGCGAATCCAGCACTTGCCGAACGACAACGGGATGACGCAGGTCGAGGGTGTTGCCGCAGCCGGTGAAGTCGACTTCGCGTCCGCCGGCGTCGAGGCGGTAGTAGGCGCGGTTGTCGAGCCCGCGCCAGGAGAGGGTATGGCCGCCGCGCGACCCCTGCTCCGCGGTGTGGTTGTAGACCACGTCGAGGAGGACTTCGATGCCCGCCTGGTGCAGCAGTTTCACCATGCCCTTGAACTCGGCGAGGATGCCCTCGGCATCGCGGGCCGCGGCATACCGGGGCTCTGGCGCAAAAAAGCCGAGGCTGTTGTAGCCCCAGTAGTTGCCCATGCCCTTGGCCACAAGCATCGACTCGCTCATCAGGGCGTGGATGGGCAGCAACTCGATCGCCGTCACGCCGAGGCTGCGCAGGTGCTCGATCACCACGGGGTGCGCGACGCCGGCGAAGGTGCCGCGCAGGTGGGCCGGCACGCCGGGGTGGCGCATCGTGAGACCCCGGACGTGGGCCTCATAGATCACGGTGTCGCTCCACCGGCGCTGTGGGTGCACATCGCCGGACCAGTCGAAGTCTCCGGTCACCACGGTGGCGATGCCCTGGTTGTCGATAGCGCGGGCATACGGATCCAGCAGCAGCGCATCGGGGTTGTAGTGATGGCCAGCGCCTGCGTCGCGGGGGCCGTCGGAGCGCAGCGCATAGCGCTGTCCGGCGCGCACCCCGGGGATGGTGCCGAACCACCAACCGTGGGCTCGTTCGGTCAGCGGGATCTCTCGACGGGGCGCTCCGTGATCGGGTCCATCGATCAAGAGCAGACTCACCGCGTCGGCGTGCCCGGCATACACCGAGAACTCCGCGCCGACGTCAGTGAGTCGCATCCCGGGGGCCGGCGGTAGTTCCCGACTCGATTGGGGCATAGGGACAGGCTAGCCCCGGGGTAGCGTTGGGGCATGACTGATCCCACTGCTCTGCCCAACCTGCCCGGCTTCGGCGCCGCTCCCGCCGGGGGCCAGCCCGAGGAGGCCCCGGCACCGCTGCGCGACCGCGTTTTGGAGGCCGTGACCGCTCTCGGCCTGCAGCCCGAGGTCGACCAGGACGGCGACATTTCGTTCACCGTGCAGGACCAACAGATGTTTGTGCGGCCCTCGGACGACGATGCCGAGATCGTGCGCGTGTTCGGGCAGTGGCGCCTCAGCGAGCCGGTGCCGGAGGGGCGGCTGGAGCGACTTGAGGTCTGTAATGAGGTCAATGCGGCGTTCAACTGCATCAAGACCGCGCTCGCCGACGACACCCTGCTGGTCACATCCGAGCACATGTTGCCGCGTGGGGCGGACCTGCAGAGCCTGTTCCAGGTCGCCATTCCGCTCGTGATGCACGCGGTTGGCCTGTGGCACCAGCGGGCGATGGGTGATGAGGCCTTTGCGGCAATGCAGTCCGCCGCGGATGCGCAGACGCAGGGTCAGCCTGGCCCAGCCGCGCCGGAACCCGGGGCATCGTTCGGCCTCAACGGCGCCGAGCGCTGACGTGGGCGAGTTCGTCCGGCTCGACGTCGAGGACGGCATCGGCACGATCCGGCTCGACCGCCCACCTATGAACGCGCTGAACCTCACAGTTCAGACGGAGTTGTCCGAGGCGGCTGCCGAGGCGGGGTCGCGCGACGACATTGCGGCCGTCATCGTCTATGGCGGCGAGAAGGTCTTCGCCGCGGGCGCGGACATCAAGCAGATGCAGGCGATGAGCTATGTCGACATGGCTCGCGCGTCGCACGGGCTGCAGGACTTCACGCGGGCCCTCGCCGGAATCCCGAAGCCGACCGTGGCCGCCATCACGGGCTATGCCCTGGGTGGTGGGTGCGAAGTCGCGCTCGCGTGCGACTTCCGGATCGCCGCCGAGGACGCGACCTTGGGTCAGCCCGAGATGCTGCTGGGCATCATCCCCGGCGCCGGCGGCACTCAGCGACTAGCCCGTCTGGTCGGTCCGGCCAAGGCCAAGGACCTGGTGTTCAGCGGCCGATTCGTCAAGGCTGCGGAGGCGCTGGCGATCGGTCTCGTGGACGAGGTCGTGCCCGCAGATCAGGTGTATGCCGTAGCCCGAGAACGTATGTCGCGTTATGTCGGCGGTGCGTCGCTGGCCCTGCGGGCTGCCAAGGAGGCCATCGACCGGGGTTTGGACACCGACCTCGGCACGGGCTTGGAGATCGAGCGAATGCTGTTCTCCGCGCTCTTTGCAACCGAGGATCGTTCGGCCGGAATGACTTCGTTCGTCGAGCGCGGCCCCGGCAAGGCGACCTTCTGCGGGCGCTGACCAGGGCAGGTCTCCCGCTGCCCGCGTGTCTGTAATCACGTCGGGCGCGGTCGGTTCACCGCGATTGCGGCTGCGAAGATGGACGGCATCCAGGCGCCCCGACGTGCGGCGCGACATCGGACAGGAAGCAAGACGAATTCATGAACATCGTCGTTTGTGTCAAGTACGTCCCGGACACGCAGGCGGACCGTCACTTCGAGGACGACAACACCACCGACCGCACCGGTGACGGCCTGTTGTCCGAGCTTGACGAGTACGCCATCGAAGAGGCGCTGAAGCTCGTCGAGGCCGACAGTGGTGAAGTCACGGTGCTGACGATCGGGCCGGCGGGTGCAGCCGACGCGCTGAAGAAGGCCCTGCAGATGGGCGCCGACAAGGGCATCCACATCAATGACGAGGCCATCGCCGGAAGCGACGCCGTCGGGACCTCGCTGGTGCTCGCCGAGGCGATCAAGAAGGCCGGCACCCCCGACCTCGTCCTCACGGGAATGGCATCCACCGACGGAACGATGGGCGTCTTGCCGGCGATGCTGGCCGAGCGACTTGGGCTTCCGCAGGTGACGATGTCGGCCACGCTTGCGGTGGCGGACGGCGCGGTGCGCGCCCGCCGCGACGGCGACGCCGCGAGCGAGCAGATCGTGGCGGCGCTGCCCGCGGTCGTGTCCGTGACCGACCAGATCAACGAGCCCCGCTACCCCTCCTTCAAGGGGATCATGGCGGCCAAGAAGAAGCCGGTCGAGACGTGGTCGCTGGGTGACCTGGGAGTCGATGCCGGGTCGGTCGGCCTCGGCGGCGCATACACCGAGGTCTTGTCCGTCTCCAAGCGCCCGCCGCGTGAGCAGGGCGAGATCGTCACCGACGAGGGCGACGGCGGCACCAAGCTGGCCGCATTCCTGGCCGCCCGCAAGTTCATCTGATCCGGCCGAGCGAGTAGGAGTAACCCTCATGGCTGATGTTTTCGTGCTCGTCGACCACGCCAATGGCGTCGTCCGCAAGACCACCGCAGAACTCTTGACCCTGGCTGCGCGGGTGGGCAATCCTGTCGCCATCTTTGTCGGCCCCGGCGTCGAGAAGGCCCAGCCGGTGCTGGCGCGCTTCGGCGCGACCCGCGTGTTCGCGATGGACAACGCTGACGTGACGGGCTATCTCGTTGCGCCGCAAGCGGAATTGCTGGCCGGGCTGGTCAAGAAGTTCCGGCCCGCCGCCGTGCTCATCCCGGCCAACCCGGCCGGCAAGGAGATCGCGGCACGCCTGGCGATCAAGACCGACTCCGGTCTGATCACCGACGCGGTCGATGTGGTCGCGGGCGACGGCGGTGTCGAGACGACGCAGTCGGTGTTCGCCGGCAGCTACACCGTCACCGCGCGCGTGACCAAGGGGACCCCGATCATCGCGGTCAAGCCCAACTCGGCCGCCCCGGTGGAGTCCGCGGCGGCGGCCCAGGTCGTCCCGGTCAACTTGACCATCACCGAGGGCGGCAAGGGGGCCAAGATCACCGAGTCGAGCCCGCGCGTTGCCAGCGGGCGTCCGGAGCTCAACGAGGCGGCCATCATCGTCTCGGGTGGCCGCGGCACCGCGGGTGACTTCGGTGCGGTCGAGGCGTTCGCCGACTCCCTCAGCGCCGCCGTGGGCGCGTCGCGCGCGGCAGTCGATGCCGGGTGGTACCCGCACACCGCCCAAATCGGTCAGACCGGCAAGCAGGTCAGCCCGCAGCTCTATGTAGCGGCCGGCATCTCCGGTGCCATCCAGCACCGCGCCGGTATGCAGACCTCCAAGACGATCGTCGCGGTCAACAAGGACCCCGAGGCCCCGATCTTCGAGTTGGTCGACTTCGGCGTCGTCGGCGACCTGTTCTCGGTCCTCCCGCAGGCCACCGCCCAGGTTGAGGCCAGCAAGGCCTGACCCATCCCTCCGAACTTCTGCTAGCAGCAGTTGGTCAACTGTGGACACCTAGCAAGCTGTCCACAGTTGACTAACTCGTGCTGAGTTGTCGGTTCGGGGCGCCAGTGCCGCCGTCCTTAGACTAGCCCGGTGACTGCCTATCTCGACCACGCCGCCACCACACCGCTGCTGCCAGCGGCGCGGGCGGCGCTGATCGAGGCTCTTGACGTTCTGGGCAATCCATCCGCCGTCAATGCCGCAGGTCGCGGCGCCCGACGCCTGGTCGAGGAGTCGCGCGAGCGGCTCGCCGGCGCCCTCGGGGCCACCCCGAGTGAGGTCATCTTCACCTCGGGCGGCACCGAGGCCGACAACCTCGCAATCAAGGGTGCGTATGCCGCGCGCCGCCTCGCCGACCCGGCTCGCCACCGTCTCGTCCTCAGTGGAATAGAGCACCACGCCGTGCTGGATCCGGTCGAGTACCTCTGCGCGAGCCAGGACGCGAATGTCACTTTCGTCGAACCGACGCCGGACGGCGTCGTGACAGCCAGCTCTCTTCGGGCCGCGCTTGCCCAGGACGACCCCGAGGATGTCGCGCTCGTCTCCGTCATGTGGGCCAACAACGAGATCGGGACCATCCAGCCCATCCCCGACCTGAGCGCGGTGGCGCGGGAACACGGCATACCAATGCATTGCGATGCGGTGCAGGCGGTCGGTCACATCCCCGTCGACTTCGCCGCGAGCGGAGTCGATCTGCTCTCGCTCACCGGGCACAAGCTCGGCGGGCCGGTCGGGACGGGCGCGTTGCTGGCGCGACGCGATGCGCAGGTCGTCCCCCAGATGCACGGCGGGGGGCAGGAGCGGCAGATTCGGTCCGGGACCTTGGACGTCGCCGGCACGCACGCTCTTGCCGTTGCGGTGGAGACCGCGGTGCACGGCTTGGACGCCGAGGCCCAGCGACTGATTGCGTTGCGCGACAACCTCATTGGCGGCGCGCTGGCGCTCGGTCTCGGCATCGAAGTCACGGGCGCGTGGACTAAAGGCAGCGCCGCCGACCGTCTGCCGGGCAACGTTCACTTGCGCGTCCCGGGCACGGACGGGGATTCCCTGCTCTTCCTGCTCGATGCTGCCGGCATCGACGCGGCGACGGGATCCGCCTGCACCGCCGGCGTCCCGAGAACCAGTCACGTCGTGCTCGCCCTTGGCATCCCCGAGGACGAGGCGGGCGGCGCGATTCGCTTGAGCCTCGGGCATACGTCCACTCACGCGGACGTCGACGCGGTGCTCGCGGCACTCCCCGAGGCGGTCGCCCGGGCGCGCCGAGCCCGAGGCGCCGCCTGATGCGGGTCGTCGCCGCGATGAGCGGTGGCGTCGACTCCGCCGTCGCCGCCGCGCGCATGCTGGACGCCGGCCATGAGGTCGTCGGCGTGCACCTCGCGCTGTCCCGATCGGCCGCGACGTTGCGCGAATCGGCCCGTGGCTGTTGCACATTGGAGGACGCCGGCGATGCCAGACGGGTGGCCGACATGCTCGGCATACCCTTTTATGTCTGGGATCTCGCCGACCGCTTCCAGCGCGATGTCATGGACGACTTCGTCGCGGAGTATGCCGCGGGCCGCACCCCCAATCCTTGCCTGCGGTGCAACGAGAAGATCAAGTTCAGCGCCCTGCTCGACAAGGCGCTCGCGCTCGGTTTCGATGCGGTGGCGACGGGGCACTACGCGCAGATCGTCGACGGTCCGGCCGGTCGGGAACTCCACCGCGCCGTCGATGCCGCGAAGGATCAGTCCTATGTCCTCGGCGTCCTGACCGCCGAGCAACTGGCACATGCCTTCTTCCCGCTCGGCGACACGACCAAGCCGATGGTGCGCGAGGAGGCGGCGGCGCGCGGCTTCTATGTCGCCAAGAAGCCGGACTCCTATGACATCTGCTTCATCCCCGATGGGGACACCCGCGGCTGGCTGACCAAGCGGCTAGGGGAGCAGCCGGGGGAGATCCTCGATGCCGACGGGTCGGTGGTCGGTCACCACGAGGGCGCCTACGGCTTCACGATCGGCCAGCGCAAGGGCCTCGGCCTCGACCGCAGTGCGATGGACGGCCAAGCGAGGTATGTCGTGGGCATCGACCGCGCAGCCAATACCGTGACCATCGGGACGGCAGACCTGCTCGGCGTCGACGAGATCGTCGGCATGCGGGCCCTGTGGTGCGGGCCCGTCCCGACCGGGCCCAGCCGGCTCGGCGCGCAGGTCCGCGCCCACGGCGAGGAGGTGCCGGCGACTGTCGAGGCGGACGGCGCCCGCGTCCGGGTCGTCCTCGATCGACGCATCCGCGGCGTCGCTCCCGGCCAGTCGGTCGTTCTGTATGACGGCACCCGCGTCGTCGGGTCGGCGACGATCGAGACAGCGGGGCGCGCGCGGCATACCGAGCCCGCGTCGTGAGCCTGCGCTCCCGGATCGCTGCCCTTCGCCTCGACCTGACGCCCGCTCGTGAGTCGCGCGACTTCCGGCTGCTGCTCATCGCGGGCAGCGTCTTCTATGTCGGGCACATGGTGTCCTATGTCGCGCTGCCCTTCCTGATCTATCGCGAGACCGGCTCGAACGCGATGGTCGGGCTGATGGGTGCGGTACAACTCGTGCCACTTGTCGTCTTCGGCCTGTGGGGTGGCGCGCTCGCGGACCATGTCGATCGGAAGCGGCTGCTGGTGCTGTGCGGCAGCGCGCAGGTGCTCTTCATGGCCGTGCTGGCCGCGAATGCCTTCCGCGACAACCCCAGCATCCCGGTCATCTTTATCGTCGGCGCCCTCCTGACCTGCGTCGGCGCCCTGCAGCGACCATCACGAGAATCGTTGCTGCCCAGGACGGTTCGGCACGACCAGCTGACGCAAGCCAATGCCTTGGCATCCTTCGGCCTGCACGCCGGGCTCTTCGTCGGGCCCACCCTGGCCGGGCTGCTGATCGCCAAGGTGGGCATCGGTTGGTGCTTCGTCGTCGATGTCGTCGGGATGCTCGTCGCCACGGCGATGTATGCCGCGATGTGCCCCTATCCGCATCGCGAGGAGACCACCCCGCCCTCGCTGAAGGGCATCGCCGAGGGCTGGACGTATGCCGTGCGCCGCCGCGATCTGCTCGCGACCTACCTCATCGATATCGCCGCGATGTTCCTCGCGATGCCGATCGTGCTCTTCCCGGCCTTCGCCGAGGAGGTCTTCGGTCGCCCGGAGCTGGTCGGCATGCTCTACTCCGCCGAAACGGTCGGCGCCCTCGTCGCCACGACGCTTTCCGGGTGGATGCCGCGCGTGCATCACCACGGCCGGGCGATCACGATCGCTGCCGCGGCATACGGCCTGGCCATCGCCCTCGTCGGGCTTGCGCCGTCGATCTGGCTGGCGATGGGTGCCCTCGCCCTTGCGGGAGCGGCCGACAATATTTCCGCCGTCTTCCGCGGCACGGTGTGGAACCAGACCATCCCGGAGCGGATGCGGGGTCGCCTCGCGGGGATCGAGATGCTGTCCTATTCGGTCGGCCCGCTCGGCGGGCAGATGCGCGCCGGCCTGGTCGCCGACGCGTGGAATGTGCGCGGCGCCATCACCAGCGGCGGCCTCGCCTGCATCGCCGGCGTCGGCCTGACCGCCGCCTGGCTGCGCGACTTCTGGCGGTATGACGCCCGCACCGACCCGCACGCCGTCGCCGAGCGCCTCGCGCGCCAAGCCCTCGCCGACGCGCCGTCGTCTCCCGCCGACGGGCCGCGCGACGCAGCCTGAACTCCTGGAGGACTAGGCGACGGCGGTCCCGTCGAGTTCGATGAGTTGGCCGGGGATGGCCAACCGCGCGACGCAGAGCATCGTGGTGGTTGGCGCGACCCCGGCGGCCGCGAGTCGCCCCGCGATAACGCCATAGTGCGGGAACAGCGCATCAACATCGGTGGTGTAGACGCCGATGCGGACCACATTCGCGAGCGTCATGTCAGCTGCGGCCAGGACGTCTTCAAGATTGTCCAGAGCCAGGCCCAGCTGGGCATTCATGTCACCCTCGTGCTGCGGTCGACCCTGCGAATCCATCGCCGTCTGCCCGGAGATGTAGAGGGTGCGCGTGTGTCCGGCGACTACCTCGCCTTGGTTGAAGCCCAGTTCCTTTGACCAGGCGACGGGGTTGATTGGGGTCCGCTCCATGACTTCTCCGATCTGTGTCTGCCGGACGTCGGCGGGCCGGTCGCCCACCTCGGCAACGTCCAGATACCAGCCTGGAGCCAAATCACGTCATCTTCTGTCGTGTTTCCTTGACAGACTTTAGGCGTGCGTGCGGACCGGCTTGTCTCGATGGTTCTGCTGCTGCGTCAGCGCGGTCGCATGACGGCGGGTGAGTTGGCGCGCGAGCTGGAGGTCTCGCAGCGCACCGTCTTGCGCGATGTCGACGCCCTGTCCACCTCGGGCGTGCCGGTGTATGCCGATCGTGGCCGCCTTGGGGGGTTCTCGCTATTGCCCGGCTTCCGCGGCGAACTGACCGGCCTCAATCACGACGAGGCCCTGGCGCTGCTCACCGCCGGGTCGAGTGGCGGCGGGCAACTCTTCGGGCTCGATGGCGCACTGGCTTCGGCGCTGCGCAAGGTCGTCGATGCCCTGCCCGAATCGAACCAGAGCGGGCTCGGTGCTGCCGCGCAACGTTTGCTGGCCGAGCCGGCGACAGACCTCCTGTCTCGTCGGACCGAGGGGGAAGACATCCCATCGGCACTCTTGCGTCCCGTGCGTGAGGCCGTGCTTGCCGGCAAGCGCCTGCAGATCGAGTATGCGGCTCCCGCCGCGCCCGCGGCCTCGCGGACAGTGGACCCCATCGGCTTGGTCACGGTGCGGGGTCGGACCTATCTTCTGGCGACGCGAGATGGGGCCGAGCGCACCTACCGGCTCTCTCGGATCCTGCGCGCCGAACGACTGCCCGAGTCGGCCCAGCGACCCGCGAGGGTCGACCTCGACCAACTGTGGGCGAGGCGCTGTGCTCAGTTCCTCGCGGATCATGACTTCCCTGTGGTCCTTCGCGTTCGGCGTCCGCGCCTGTCGGAACTGCTCGACATGGCACGAGCCGTGCGCGCCGAGGAGTCCGAGCTTGATCATTGGGTTCGCCTCGAGGTTTCCTTCGAGGATGAGCGGCATGCCGTGTGGGCCATCTGGCAGCTCGGCGATGACGCCGACGTTCTTTCTCCCGTATCGGTTCGCGACATTCTCCGCCAGCGCGCGGCCCGCCTCGTGACGCGGTACGCCGGTCCGGCGGACCGCGCGGAGTGACACGACCCGCGACGCTCCCGCGCCTCGTCGGAATGCCCGGCGCGGTGGGTGTCGACTGTGATGTGATGCGCGGATGGGCTCCCTCCGCGCCGCCGCCGACCGCCTCTCCCGCCTGACCCGCAAGCCCGATCGGGGTCTCGGCACCCGAGAGCAACTCGATGCGCTGCTCGACAGCCAGCTCGTCGGCACCCTGTCCACGGTCGTGGATGGCCAGCCCTGGGTCGTGCCCATGCTGTATGCCCGTGACGGCGACCGGATTCTGCTCCACGGCTCGTCGGGCGCGGGCGCCTTGCGGCAGGTTGCGGCGGGCGCCCCCGCGGCCTTTTGTGTCGTCGTGATGGATGGCCTCGTGGTCGCCGAGACGACCTTCGAGTCCTCAGCCAACTATCGCTCCGTGGTGATCCGCGGGCACCTGGAGACTCTTTCGCAAGACGCGAAATCCACTGCGCTGGAGACGATCTCGGAGCACATCATCCCGGGACGTCATGCCGAAGTGCCGCCGTCGACCAAGAAGGAAGAGGCTGCGACGGCGGGCCTGGCCCTGGCCATCGGCGACGACAACTGGATCATGAAGCAGCGCGATGGCGACCCCGGCGAGCCGCCCGGCCCCGTCGATGTCTGGTGTGGCGTCATACCCCTGAACACGGTTGCCGGTGCGCCGGTCCCGGCCCCGTGGTCGGTCGGCCCGATCCCGGAATCCGTCGAGCGATTCATCGCCGCCCGCCCCGCTCCGTGAGCGATTCGCGCGGCGTCCTCGACTCCGGGATGATGTCGCGGTGACGCGCGCAACCGGCATCGGCTCCTGGCCCGGCACCGACGTTCGCGAAGCCATCCTCACCACACGCGACCTGCTGCTCGACGCGGACGGGCTCGGACTGCCATACGTGCCCGAAACCCCGGCCCGCGGCCCGGGCGCCGACCTCATCGGCCGGGGCGCGGGCCTGTTGGTCGACCTGCACGTCGACCTCCAGCCGAGCGGTTGGCGATTCGTCGACCGGCCCGGCAAGGATGCCGCCCGCACGGCCGCGCTGATCCGACAGGACCTCGACGAACTCGCCGAGGCCTATGACGGCTACACCGGCCCCCTGAAGCTCCAGGTCGCGGGCGCCTGGACGCTCGCCGCCTCCGTCGAACTCAACCGCGGCGAGCGCTCGGTCAGCGACCCCGGAGCCACCCGCGATCTGCTCGCCTCACTGAGCGAGGGCATTAGCCGGTATGCCGCGGACGCCCGCCGCCTGATTCCTGGCGCCGACCTGGTGATCCAACTCGATGAGCCGTCCCTGCCCGCCGTCTTGCAAGGGCTGCTCCCGAATGCCAGTGGCTACGGCCGGGTGCGCGCCGTCGACCCGCAGGTCGTGGGGACCGGGCTGCGCGCCCTGGTCGAGGCGCAGTCGGCCCCCGTCGTCATCCACTGCTGCCACCCGAGCGCGCCAATCCCGTTGCTGCGCAACACCGCAGCGGCGGCCTTGGCCCTCGACGTCACTGACGCGACCCCCGCGCGCTGGGAGTCGCTGGCTGCGACCATCGAGTCTGGGATCGGGCTCTATGCCGGCGCTCTCCCCACCGACGGCACGGCCTCCGTCGAACGCGGCAAGCGCCTCGTCCTGGACGCCTTCGAGACTGTCGGGCTCGCCGCGGAACATCTCGACGCGCTGACCCTCACACCCGCGTGCGGTCTGGCGTCTTCCACGGTGGCGGGCGCACGGCATACGCAGCGCACCGCCATCGATCTCGCCCGCGACCTGACAGAGGAAGCCACTCGATGAGCACCGATCAACGCATTCCATGGCAAGCGAAATTCCTTGCCCTGGCGCTGATCTGGGGCTCGAGCTTCCTCTTCATGAAGGTCGGACTGGCCGCGCTGCACCCGATCCAGATCGCCGCCGGGCGCATCTTCGCCGCCGCGCTCATCCTGGCGATCCTGTTGCGGGCCACCGGTTCCCACCTGCCGAGGGAACGGCGTGTCTGGGGTCACCTGGCTGTCTCCTCGGTCTTCTTGACCGCGCTGCCGTTCACCGGATTCGTCGTGGGCGAGACCCGGGTCTCCTCCGCTCTGGCCGGAATCGGCAATGCGACGACGCCGATCGCGGCCGTGCTCTTCGCGCTCGCGCTGCTGCCGTCGGAGCGGTTGTCCGGGCGCAAGCTCACCGCGGTCCTCGTCGGGTTCGTGGGCGTCGTCATCATCGCCGAGCCGTGGAATGCCGCCGGGCGACCGGACCCGCTCGGCTTCCTCATCGTCGTGCTCGCGGGCGCGTGCTACGGGCTCGGCTGGACCTACAACCGGCGCTTCCTCGCTCACGCCGACTTGGGTGGACTCTCGCAGCCCGCCGCGCTGCTCCTGTGCGGGTCGGCGCTCATGGTCCCGGTCACCCTCGTGTGGTGGCTGATCGCACGAGAGAATTTCCCGCGGCCCTGGTCCCTCGCTCCGGGGGCGCACACGGCCGACCACCCGGTCTGGCTGGCGCTGCTGTGCGTGGCCGCTCTCGGCTTCGTCGGCACGGGCATCGCCTACGTGCTGCAGTACGACGTCGTGCGGGCGGCCGGCGCCGTGGTCTCGACGACCGTGACCTATCTGATCCCGGTCGTCTCGGTGCTGCTCGGCGTCTTCGTTCTGGGCGAACACCTAGGAACCGCACAGGTTCTCGGCTTCGCAGTGGTGCTGGCCTGCGCCTTCGTCATCAACTCCGCACCGCGTCGGCGCCGTCCGGGCCAAGCGTCCTGACCGACCGCCAATCTTCCGGTAGACATCGCGCGCTGGTCGTGCGATGCTGGCTGACGCCATCCGTGCAGGTGCACGGCAGTCGAAGGGGATCGAGGTCTTGTGACAGCCAACGTCATGGTGGTCGTCGAGCGGCAGTTCGACTTTCCACGAGAGGAAGTTTTCCGGGCCTGGACCGACCCGCAACAGCTCAAGCGCTGGCGCGGCTCACCCGGCTGGCACGTCGAGGATGAGACGGTCGGCGGAGACCTCAAGCTGGGCGGGCGGCATACGCACGTCAAGATCCGCGACAACGACCCCACGACGCGTGTCGTCACCGACGGCGTCTATTCGGAGTATTTCGAGCCCGACGTCTTCGTCTCCCGCGAACGGATCACCGGCGACCCCGGCATCGACCCCAACGTCCCGCTCGAGTTGCGTGTCGAATTCACCAATTACGGCCGCGAGGGCAAAGGCACGCTCGTGCGCATCATCCAGGGCCCGTACGACCCCGATGTCGCCGGCTGGCACGGGGAGGGCTGGGAGAAGGAGTTGACCCGGCTGCAGAACTTCCTCGCCGGCACCGGCGAGTACGCGAACGGGGGCCGGGCATGAGTTCCGACGCGGTCGCCACCCAGGGCGAGGGCAACCTGCAGCACACCACCATCGTGCGGCAGAAGCCGCTGATGACGATGCCGCAGATCCTCATCATGAACTTCGGCTTCTTCGGCATCCAGTACAGCTTCGGTATGCAGCAGACCGCGGTGAACCCGATCTTCCAGAAGCTCGGGGCCGAGGGGCACGCGCTGCCGCTGCTCAACCTGGCCGGCCCGATCACCGGCCTGCTGATCCAGCCGATGATCGGGGCCATGTCGGACCGGACGTGGAGCCCGCGGTGGGGCCGGCGCAAGCCGTTCTTCCTCATCGGCGCCCTCGGCTGCAGCATCTGCCTCTTCCTCTTCCCCTTCGTCTCGGCGATCTGGATGGCCGTCCTGCTGCTGTGGCTGCTGGATGCGAGCAACAACACCGCGATGGAGCCCTACCGCGCGTTCATCGCCGACAAGCTCCCCCCGAGCCAGCTCGCCAAGGGCTTCCTCGCGCAGTCCTTCTTCACCGGCTTCGGCATCACGCTGGCGAACATCTCGCTCTTCGTCTTCCAGAAGATCATCTCCGGCGGCACCGACGCCGGCATTCCCTACTGGGTCTTCGGCTCGTTCATGCTGGGCGCCGTCTGCTCGATCGGCAGCGTTTTGATATCGGTGCTGCGGACACCCGAGATCCCGCCCACCCCAGAGGAATTGGCGGCCATCCAGGCCAAGAAGGCCGAGGGCGGCGGCGTCGGCAAGGCCATCGCCGAGATCAAGGAGGCCATCGTCGAGATGCCGACCGAGCTGCGCAAGCTCGCCCTGGTCTATCTCTTCCAGTGGTATGCACTGGCCTGCTATTGGCAGTTCGTCACGGCCTCGCTGGCCAAGTCGGTGTGGAACACCACCGACACCGAATCGGCGGCCTTCGACGAAGCAGTCGGCTGGACCGGCCTGGTCAACGGCTGGTACAACATCGTCACCTTCAGCGTGGCCTTCGCGCTCGTCGCCTTCGCCCGCCGGCGCGGGGCGAAGATGGTGCACAGCGCCTGCCTGCTCCTCGCCGCGATCGGCCTGGTGATCTTCCCGCACCTCGACAACAAATATCTGGTGTTCATCCCGATCATCGGGTTCGGCATCGCCTGGGCCTCGATCATGGGCGTGCCCTACATCATGGCCGTGCGCATGATTCCCTCGACGCGGTACGGCGTCTACATGGGCATCATCAACATGATGATCGTCATTCCCATGCTCATCCAGTCACTAACCTTCGGCACGATCTACTCCACTTTCCTGGGCGACAACCCCAACAACGCCATCATGTTCGCGGGCGTCTTCCTGGCGATCGCTGCCCTGGCGATGCAGTGGATCAAGGAGCCGCCGATCGTCAAGGACGTCGATGACGTGAACTACATGCCCAGCAGCGGACACTGACGGGAGAATCCCATGACCAAGAAGGACTATCGCACCATTGTCGTCGGCACCGACGGGTCCGACCTGGCCGGGCCGACGGTGGCCCGGGCAGCCTGGCTGGCACAGCGCGACGACGCGGACCTGGTGATCATCTGTGCCTTCGCCGATCTGTCGCGGCGTGAGGAGGCCAAGAATGTGACCACCATCGGCGGTGATTCTCGAGTCGGTCAGGTCCTGGGTCGGGCAGCTGCCTCGGCGGCGATCGCCGCCGCAGTGGCCGTCTCCGAACGGGAAGGCGCCACCATCGTCGCCACCCAATTGGTTGATGGCGATCCGGCGAAAGCACTGCTGGAGGTCGCGACAAGCCAGCGAGCCGATCTGATCGTCCTCGGCGCCGTG
Source organism: Nostocoides jenkinsii Ben 74 (assembly GCF_001046875.1). GTDB lineage: Bacteria > Actinomycetota > Actinomycetes > Actinomycetales > Dermatophilaceae > Nostocoides_A > Nostocoides_A jenkinsii. The sequence goes on along the minus strand of NZ_HF571038.1, from coordinate 624,658 downwards.
CATGACCGCTCGCTTGCCGACCGACTGCTCGGGAACACCGCGCAAGAGGTGGCACGCAAGGCCACGTGCGATGTGCTTATCGTCCGGCCGGTCGGCGGCGAGTCGGAGTTCGAGGTGCCCGAGAGCGCCAGGATCACCGAGGACGACATCCCGCAGGCCTGAATTCGACCCGGCGGCTCCGTCGACCCAGAACTGCCCGCCCTGCATTTGTCAGGGCGGGCAGTTCTCTATCTCGACGGACCTTGCGGCGTCAGCTTGCCCCGGCCACCGGCGCGTGCACCTCGCGGCGCAGGATCTTGCCGGTCGGTCCCTTAGGCAGTTCTTCGACCTGCCAGACCGTGCGCGGGTACTTGTAGGCCGCGATCCGCTCCTTAGTCCAGGCCTGCACCTCCTCGACCGTGGCGGTGGCGCCGGGGCGCAAGGCGATAGCTGCCCCGACATTCTCGCCGAGCAGCTCGTCCGGCACCGCGACGACGGCGACCTCGAGCACGTCGGGGTGGGTGTAGATGAGCTCCTCGACCTCGCGCGGATAGACGTTCATGCCGCCGCGCAGGATCATGTCCTTCTTGCGGTCGACGATCGTGTAGTAGCCCTCGTCGTCCACCGTGGCCATGTCGCCGGTGCGGAACCAGCCGTCGGGGATGGCCTGCGCGGTCGCCTCCGGGTTGTCCCAGTAGCCCTTCATGACGTTGTCGCCGCGGATCGCGATCTCGCCGACCCCGCCGACGCCGACGTCCTTGCCGTCCTCGTCGAGGAGCTTCATCTCGCACCCGGGGATGGCAACGCCGATGGTGCCGGACTTCGTCGGCCGGCCCGGCATGTTGAACGAGGCGACGGGCGAGGTCTCCGACAGTCCATAGCCTTCGAGGATCTGGGCGTCGAACTTCTCCTCGAACGCCCGCTGCACCTCCGCCGGCATCGCCGAGCCGCCGGAGCAACAGGTGCGCAGGTTGGAGGCGTCGAAGCTGTCGCTCTCGGGGTGGTGCAGGATCGCGGCATACATCGTCGGCACGCCGAGCATGACGGTGACCTTCTCGTTGGCCATCGTCTTGATCGCGTCGGAGGGGTCGAAGCGGGGGATCAGCGCGAGCGAGGCACCCGCGATGACCGCGGCGTGCATGCCGACGACGAGGCCGAAGACGTGGAAGAGCGGCAGACAGCCCATCACGACGTCATCGGTGGTGATCTGCGCGATGTCATTCGCGCAGCGCGTGGCGTTGAGATGGATATTCGCGTGCGTCAACTCGGCACCCTTGGGCCGGCCGGTCGTGCCCGACGTATACAGAATGATCGCCGTGTCGTCATCGGCACGCTCCACCGGCGACGTGATCGGCTCGCCGGCCGTCAACAGATCCCCGACTGGACCCATCGGGTCGCACGGCACGACCAGGGTTCCGGAGTTGGCCGCGCCCTTGGTGACCTCATCGACGAAGTCGGGCCACACGAAGGCGATCTTGGCCCCGGAGTTGGTGAAGAAGAAGTCGATCTCACCTGCCTTGAGCAGCGGGTTCATCGGGACCACGGTGCCGCCGGCATACAGCGTGGCGAAGAAGGCCACCGGGAAGGCCGGCACATTGGGCAGGATCAGCGCTACCCGGTCGCCGGGCTCGATGCCGGAGGCTTTGAGGTCGCCGGCGAGCTTCGCGGCGAGCTGGTGCATCACGGCATACGACAGATGCTTGCCGCCCATCGCGATCATCGTGTTGTCGGGGTGCTGCTCGGCGGTCGTGACGAGATTCGTCGCGAGGTTGGTCATCGTCGACCCTCCTGGAGTTGGTCCGCGGCCGGCGGAATGGGTTGTGGGCGCCATTGTGCATGCTCGGAGGGACAGATGCGAGGATCGGCGCCATGCGTCCCCGCCTGCCGGTGCTCCATCTCACCACCGGCCTGCCTGGCACCGGCAAGACGACCCTCGCCCGGCAGATCGAGCACCGCGACAACGCCATCCGCCTCAGCCCGGATGAGTGGATGCAACCGCTCTTCGGTGAGTCCGATGCCGGAGGACGCCGCGACATCCTCGAGGGCCGGCTCGTCTGGGTCGCCTATCGCGCCCTGCTCTCGGCTAGCGACGCGATCCTCGACTTCGGCTGCTGGTCCCCCGATGAGCGGTATGCCGTGCGCGCCATCGCGGCGCTGGCCGGCGGCACCTTCGCACTCCACTACCTGACCCTGGAGGAGCGGGAGCGCCGCCGCCGGGCCGAGCACCGGTGGCGCACCGTCCCGCACGAGACCTTCGAGATGAGCGAGGCGGACCACGACCGGTTCCTCGCGGCATACCAAGTCCCCACCGAGCACGAGATGTCGTATGCCGCGCTGCCGCCCCCGCCCGCGCCATTCGGGAGCTGGACGGCCTGGGCGGCGGACCGGTGGCCGACGCTTCCGGACCTCGGCGAGCCGGCGCCCACGGCAACCGGGATCAGCCGGGCCGACCTGAGTGACCCGGCCCTGCGCACCTTCCTCCAGGCGCACCTGGACGAGCTGGAACCGACGGCGCCACCGCAGAGCCGTCACGCGCTCGACGTGGAAAGCCTTGGGGGAGAGCCAGTTGTTCGACCAGCGGACGGTGGCTGAGATTGGCGAGATCGTCGCGACCGGGGCGCTTGCTCGCCTCGGAGCGGGGCACGAAGAGATCAAGAGTATGCGGGTCGCCCCCGCCGCCCGCGGGCGCGGACACGGGCGCGCGATGCTCGCCTTCCTGCTCGCCGACGCCGACAACCGCGGCGTCGAGCGGCTATCGCTTGAAACCGGGAGCATGGACTTCTTCGCGCCTGCGCGCAGGCTGTATGCCGCGGCCGGCTTCACGGCGACGGGCCGCTTTGGCTCCTATGTGGAGGATCCGAATAGTTGCTTCCTGACGCGCCTCACCGCGCGTCCGGCACGCCCTTGAACGAGGCATACCAGCCGTCGATCCCGGCCTGATCGTCGAGGTCCAGCGCCATGAAGACGGCCCGGCTGAACTCCAAGGGCGCCTCGCCAATGGCGGTGATCAGCGGCCCGTCATGGGCGATCGAGGCGTGCACGCGGGCCGAGCGTCCGGGGTAGTCCGGCTCGTCGGCATCCGCATCGACGACATGCGCGCGATGCTCCAGCAGCCCCGCTCGGGCGAGGGCCCGGGTCGCCCCGCAGATGCCGGCGACCTGGCGATCCGAGTCGAGGAGACGGCCCGCGAGGGCGAGCGCCGCACTGTGTTCCCCGTCCAACCAGGTGTTGCCACCCGGAAGGAGGAGCAGGTCGACATCGCTCTCATCGAGGTCGTCCAGCGTCGTCTCGGGAAGCACGCGCAGCCCGCCCAGCGTGGTCACGGGTTCGGTGCCCGCGCCGGCGACGACCAAGCGATAACGGTCGTCGCCGCCGCGGGCCTCCATTTGGAGCACAGTGGTGATGTAGGCGTACTCCCAGTCCGCCATGGTGTCGAAGGCATAGAGCACGACTTGTCCCATGCCTCAGACCCTATCCGCGGGCCGCGCCATCACATCTGCGGCAGGATCCACATCAGTAGGGCGATGATCAGCAGGACGCCGACGATGGTCCAAATCAAACCCGAATTCATGCCTTGACCTCCATGTTTGTGCCGGTTGGCAGTGCCATGACGCTAAGGCTCCAAGCGCGGCCACGGGGGCGTTAGCGCCTGGTCAGTTCAAGATCGCCTCAGCAAGGCGACCGGCCTGGTCGCGAGGAGATCGGTGAGTTGCGTGGGCCCACCCGCATGTGTCGCTTTGCCGAGCAGGTCTATCCAGGGTCCCGTCGGCAGATCGACGACGGCGGTGCTGGACGAGTCGGGGACGGAGTTGCGGGCGGCCGGACGTGCGGCGACGACAACAACCGCGGGTCCTCGATCATCGCCGCGCGCGAACGCGACGGCGGACTCGTCCGGGCAGGGGAGCGGCAGATACGTCGCGCCACTCCCGACGAACCACTCGGGGTGGTCGCGGCGCAGCCGCAGCGCCGTGCTGGTGACGAGGAGTTTCTCGGCGGACAGGTCCGCAGGCGCGGCGCCGCCGTCGAGGCGGGTCAATGACTGGCTCCGGCGCTCGTAGTCGACGGGGCGGCGATTGTCCGGGTCGACGAGGGATCGATCGAGGATCTCGCACCCCTGGTAGGTGTCGGCCACACCCGGCATCGTCAGCTGAACCAGCTTCTGCCCCAACACGATCACACGTTCCGTCGCCGAAATCTGGCTGAGCCAGGTCTCGACGTGGGCTCCCACTTCCGGGTCGGTGACCAGACCTAGCGCCAGCGTTTCCACGGCCTTCTCGTACGCCGGATCCGGGCTGGTCCACGTCGTGTGTTGCTTGGCTTCCTTCACCGCTTTCTGGGCGTATGCCGTGGCCCGGCTCCCCGAGATCGGCCAGACCGATACGAACTCCTGCCAAAGGCGGTATTCGGTGGACGCGTCGACCAGCGGACTGCGGTGGGGGCTGGCGAGTTCGGTGGCGAGGGTGACCCACTCCCGCCAGGCGTCGGCGTGCGCGCTCATCGCCAACCCTCGCGCCCGGGCGTCCTCTGAGCGCTTGGTGTCGTGCGTCGACAAGCCGGTCAGGGTGACCGGCCACGTGCGCTGTCGTTCACCGCAATATTCGTGGAACTCCTTGGCGGACAGTCCAATCCGACCGGCTTTGCCCCCAACTTCGTTGGCGGCCACGAGGCGTTGATAACGATAATAGGCCGTGTCCTCGATGCCCTTGGCCATCACCGGGCCGCAGGTCTGCTGGAAGCGCGTGACGAAGTCGGCGATCGCGGCCGCCTGGTCCGGGCGGGTGTCGCTCGTGGGCTCCCCAAGGGCCAGCGAGACGACCGCCGTGAGGAACTCATGATCGTCCTCCGTCAGCGCTGCCGCCGCCCGCGCGGCGCAGGCGTGCATCAGCTCGGATGCGTCTGCCGGTGCGGTCCCGAGCCGGGGAACATAGATGCGGTAGCGGTCCATCGCCACGAGTAGCGCGGCCACTACGCGGCGTAGGGGTTCGTCGTCGACGCCAGGCAGCAGCCAGCCCAGCAGCCGAACCAACCGTCCGACCTCCGCCTCCAAAACCCCCTGAACCACATCGGTTTTCGCCTGGTCGATGATGTCGGTGAGGGGACGACGCTCGGCCGTGAACGCGGCATACGTCTCGGTGAGGGAGTCCGCGCCACCGGCGTCGGTGAAGAGCCCGGTCACCCGGGCCAAGGCGTCGTAGCCGGTGGTTCCGGCGCAGGCCCAGTCGCTCGGGAGTTCTTCGTGTCCTTCGAGGATCTTCTCGGCCACCACCCACACGTCGCCGGTGGCGCGGGCGAGCCGCGCCAGGTAACCGCCAGGGTCGGCGAGGCCGTCGGGGTGGTCGATCCGCAGCCCGGAGAGCCGGCCGGTGTCGAGCAGGTCCAACAACAAAGCGTGGGTGCGGAAGAAGACGTCCGGCTCCTCGACCCGAATCCCCGCCAGCGTGGTGACATCGAAGAAGCGCCGGTAGTTCAGGCCGTCCTCACCCTCGCGCCAGTGGGCGAGCCGGTAGGGCTGGGCGTCGAGCACGTCGGGCAGCGCCAGATGCTCCGTGCCGGGCCGCAGGGGGAACTCATGTTCGAAGTAGCGCAGCACCTCTTCATCGCCGCCCGGGCCGCCACGTCCACGGGTCAACTCGCCTCGCGCGAGCACGGCGGCCAACGGCGCCCCGAGCACGGGGAGCATGAGGTGATGATCCTGGGTGTACCAATCGACATCGAACCAATGCGCGTGCGGGGAGTGCTCGCCCTCGCGTAGGACGGACCAGAATTGTGCGTTGCGAGACAACGGAGTCGGCACCGTCATGTGGTTCGGCACGACATCCGCGATCAGATGTATGCCGTGCTCCCGCGCCGTCGTGGCCAGGTGCTCGAAGCCGGCGCGCCCGCCCTTTTCGGCACTCACCTGCGCGTGTGAGGTGACGTCGTAGCCGTGCACCGACCCTTGGCCGGATTCGAGGATGGGCGAGAGATAGAGGTCGGTGATCCCCAGGCGGGCCAGATAAGGCACCTGTCCGGCCAAATCCTCGAACGTGAAGTCAGGGGTCAACTGGATTCGGTAGGTGGAGATCGGCACCCGGTTGCCCCGACCCGGCCGGTGACTGCGCACGACAGGAGCCTACGGGCAGTGAGCGGCAGGAGGCGGTCGCTGCGGCAGGATGGGACGGTGAGCGATGACGTGACAGTGCCGGAGGATCTCGAGGTTCCCCAAGAGGCGCGGCACGAATGGGCCGACCTCGCCGAGCGCGCGAGCGCGGCCCAGTTCGCGTATCACGTCAAGGACGCGCCGACCCTGAGCGATGGGCAGTATGACGCGTTGATCCGGCGCCTGAACGAACTCGAAGAGGCGTACCCGACCCTCCGCGTTCCCGAGAGCCCGACCCTGGCCGTGGGGGGAGCGGCCTTCTCCACGGAATTCCAAGCCGTCGATCACCTGGAGCGGATGCTCAGCCTCGACAACGCCTTCAGCGAGGAGGACATGCGCGCGTGGGCTTCCCGGGTCGAGCGGGAGGCGGGCGAATTGGCATACCACTTCCTTTGTGAACTCAAGATCGATGGTCTCGCCGTGAACCTGTTGTATGAGGAGGGGCGCCTCACCCGGGCCCTGACCCGGGGGGACGGGCGCACCGGAGAGGACGTGACGCTCAATGTCCGGGCGATCCGCGGCATACCGGATCAGTTGCAGGGCAACAACATTCCCGAGTTGGTGGAGGTGCGGGGGGAGGTCTATTTCCCGTTGGCGGCGTTCGCCGACCTCAACGCGAGCCTCGTCGCGGCCGGCAAACCGCCGTTCGCGAATCCACGGAACACGGCGGCGGGGTCCCTGCGTCAGAAGGACCCGCGGGTGACCGCGAGCCGGGATCTGCGGATGCTCGTCCACGGCATCGGTGCGCATCGCGGCCTGGACTTCGCCAGGCAGAGCGAGGCGTATGACCTGCTCGGCGAGTGGGGGTTGCCGGTCTCCGCCAGTCTGCGCGTGGTCGACAGCATCGAGGACGTGTTGGCGTTCATCGCGACGACGGGCGAGCACCGGCACGACAACGCGCACGAGATCGACGGTGTCGTCGTCAAGATCGACGAGACCGCGCTCCAACGCCGCCTCGGGGCGACGTCGCGAGCGCCCCGGTGGGCGATCGCGTTCAAGTTCCCCCCGGAGGAAGTCAACACGCGATTGCTCGACATCCAGGTGAACGTCGGGCGGACGGGGCGCGTGACGCCATTTGGTGTCATGCAGCCGGTCGTGGTCGCCGGGTCGACGGTGACGCAGGCGACCTTGCACAACGCCGAGGAAGTGGCGCGCAAGGGGGTACTCATCGGTGATCTAGTTGTGCTGCGCAAGGCCGGCGATGTGATCCCGGAGATTCTCGGGCCGGTGGTGGCCGTGCGCACCGGTGCCGAACGCGCCTTTGTGATGCCCACCGAATGCCCGTCCTGTGGCACGACCCTCGCGCCGGCGAAGGAGGGTGACAAGGACATCCGTTGCCCGAACTCCCGCTTCTGCCCGTCGCAATTGCGCGAACGGCTGTTCGGGCTGGCGGGACGGGGCGCCTTCGACATCGAGGCCCTCGGATGGGAGGGGGCCGTGGCGCTCTTGGAGTCGGGGGTGCTGGTCGATCCGGACCTCGGCGGCGCGAGCGAATCGATGCTTTTCTCGTTGGGGCAGAACGAGATCGCTCGCGTGCCGCTGTATACGCGGGCGGCGAAGAAGACTGATCCGCCGGAGGCGGTCACCGATGGCCGAGTGCTGTCGGCGAACGGCCTGCGACTGGTCGGCAACCTGGCGGCTGCCCGAACGCAACCCCTGTGGCGGGTCCTGGTGGCGCTGTCGATCCGTCATGTCGGGCCGACCGCCGCGCGTGCACTGGCCCGGCATTTCGGGTCGATGTCGGCGATCCGGACGGCGAGTGTTGAGGAACTGTCGGCGGTCGACGGGGTCGGCACGGTCATCGCCGAGGCGGTCCGTGACTGGTTCGACCGCCCGGACAACGCCTGGCACGCGGCGATTGTGGATCGGTGGGCGGCGGACGGCGTGCGCATGGAAGACGAACGTGACGAATCCATCACTCCGACGCTGGCCGGCAAGACGGTGGTGGTCACGGGTTCGCTGAAGACCTTCACCCGAGACTCGGCCAAAGAGGCGATCATCGCGCGCGGCGGCAAGGCCGCCGGCTCGGTGTCGAAGAACACCGACTTCGTGGTCGTCGGTCCCGGCGCCGGGTCGAAGGAGGCCAAGGCGCGCGAACTCGGTCTGGTGATCCTGGACGAAGCGGGCTTCGCGCGGCTGTTGGAGACGGGAGCCGCGGATCCGGCGCCGTGACCGGCTGGCCGGGCCGCGCGGCATACGGTCTGGTGAGGCTTTTGTGCGGTTGGTGAGGCTTTCTCGCGCTCGTGAGGCGTTATAGCGCCTCACCACCGCACGAAAGCCTCACCAGCCGCGGCGAAAGCCTCACCAGGTGCGAAAAACCCTCACGACCCCGCCGGGGCGGGGTCGTGAGGGCGTGCGGTCCGGGCTGGGCGCGCGGTGGCCACGCTGGTCGGGGCCCTAGCCGGCAATGTAGATGATGTCGCTGGTGCCACGCTCCTTTCCCTTGCCGAGCGGGTTGTTGACGAGGGCGCCGTTGAACACCATGGCCGTGGAGCCGCCGCCGTCAAGGTTGTAGGCCACCTTCGCGCCGAGGCCGGCGAAGATCTCGGCCATTTCGGTCATCGTGACGCCACGGCTGTAGCCGGAGCTGCGGCCGTCGACCGCCACGAACAGCAGGTGGTTGTCCTCGATCCAGCCGATACCCGTGCGGGGCTGCTGTCCCTGGATCGAGTGATTGCCGAAGTTGGTGTCCACCTCGACGTCCTCGATGCCGTCCAGGATTTTGCCGTCCTGAAGGAGTCCGGGTCCGAACGAGAGGGTCTGCCAAACCCCTTGTGACAGCAACGTTTTGGCGTTGGTCGCCGTCTCGTCATAGAGCTTCATCGAGCCGTCCTGATAGAACGCGAGCCCCTGACGTGCCCCGGCATCGCGATAGATGATGCCGTTGCGGATCTCGATGCCCGTCTCGCGGAAGCCGTAATAGTCACCATTGATCGCCAGCACCGCGCCCGCCTGCTCGGCGATGACCGAGGGGTAGGCGATGATGTTGGTTCCGAAGCTGTCGTCCGCGAAGGCCGACTTCACGATGGTCGCATCGCTCACGGTGATATCGGCAACGTAATAGGTCACCTTGTCGCTGCCTGACCCGGTCTCGACAGTCTTGATCGAGATCGTCGCCGTGTCGCTCTGATAACTCGTGGCCGTACTCGTGGTGGCTTTGGTCGACGCCTGCACTGCCTCGATGGCGGTGGAGGTCTGCTCCGAGGCATTGGTGACCTCCGCGTGGTCGATCACATAGCGGTTCAGGGCCCATCCCGCGGTGCCGCTCCCGCCGAGGAGGACGGCGAGGCCACCGCCGAGCGCGGCGCGGCGCGAGACTGAGGAAGCCATCAGCGCATCCCTCCCGTGGCCTGGCCCGCCGTAACGGTGCCGAGGCTGGCGGCGCCGTCGATGGAGCCACCCGCCGAGAATGTGCCGACCTTGTCCGAGGCGAGCGTGCCGCCGAGATAGATGTCGTAGCTGCCGGTCGAGCTGAGATCTGGGCTGGCGAACACGAGGTTGGCCACCTCCTTCGTCGTCGTGAAGCTCGCCAGGACCTTGCCGTCGCTGACGATGCTCAGGGTTTCGCCCGCCGCGACGGCGGGGTTGAAGTTCACTTGAAGCCAGCCGGTGGTCGAGGCCGAGTTGGGCGACTCCGCCATACCGGCTGAGCCCGCGGCTACCACGGTGCCGCCGGTGACGGTGATGCCGCCATTGGAGTCGAGGGAGCCGTTGCCGTTGCTGGTGGGCCCGGAGACCACGATGGTGCCGCCGGAAATCTCCGTTGAGCCGTTGGAATCGAGACCGTCTCCGCCGGCATCGACCACGAGCGTGCCGCCGCTGATTTGCAGGAGCGAGCCGTCGTCCTGCATGCCGCCGCCGCCTGGGCCACCGCCCATACCGCCGCCTCCGCCCGAACCAGAGGAGGTGTTGACGCCGTCGTCGCTCGCGGTGATGGTGGTGGCCCCGCCGGCGAGGACGATATTGGCGCCCTCGATGCCTTCGTTGGACTTCGTGACGGTCAGGGTGCCGCCGCTGATCCCGAGATCACCTTCGGCGTGGATGCCATCGTCGCCGGCCGACACGGTGACCGACCCACCGGTCAACAGCACATAGCCGACCGTGTCATCGGCCTCGTTGTCGGACTTCAGACCGTCGTCGGCTGCGGTGATGTTAAGGGTCCCGCCCTCGACGATGAGGTAGTCCTTGCCCCGGATCCCATCATCCGCGGCCGTTACTGTGACATCCCCGGCCTGGATGACCAGGCCGTCCTTGCTGGCGATGCCGTCATTCGTGTTGCCCGTGACCGTCAACGCACCCGACCCCGCGATGGTGAGGTCCGCCATCGAGAACAGCGCCGCATCTGGGGCGTCCTCGGCGGAGGTGTCGTATGCCGTGCCGTCGGCGAGCGCGTTCGTCGTGCCATCGGCCAGGACCACCACGACCTCATCCGCCGCGGTGATGGCAATGGCAGCGCCGGCCGAGTTGGTGATCGAGGCGTTGTCCAGGACCAGGCGAACCTTGCCTTCGGCATCGCTGGCCACCACCACGGAACCGTTGCTGAGGGTTCCGCTCAGTTGGTAGGTGCCGGGCGCGCTGATTGTGATGGTGTCGCCACTGATGGCGACCCCGGCGTCGGAACTGGTGGTGCTCGCGCCGTCCTTGAGAGCGATGGTCGCATCCACCGAGTCGTATGCCGCGTCGTCCGCCTCGGCGTGCGACGTGACGTTGTCCGCGAGGAGTTTTGAACTGGACGCGGCGGCGTTCGCCGCCGTGGCGGCCCCGCCCGAGGATGTCGAGGTCGTGCTGGAGGTACTCGTCGCGCTCGTCGCGGCCGACGAGTCGGTGACCGTGGTGCTGCACGCGGCCAGCCCGAAAGCGGCGGCGACGGCGATCACGGCACTGGTGATCTTGGTGGGCGGTTGCATCGAAAGCTCCTGCATCGGCGGGGTGTTCTGCTGTGGACCTACTCAAGAGGTGGACGCTGTCCGAGCCCATGGCCCCGCCTGTGCGCTTCCTGTGTCCTTTGCCGCGCCGTCGCCCCGGAGACGTTAAGGCGCCCGTAGCCACCGGCCTAGACTTGCCGCATGTCCGAATTGACCCGCGCCGATGTCGCGCACCTTGCCGGGCTAGCCCGGATCGAGTTGTCCGACGACGAGCTTGACAAGATGGTCGGCGAGCTGGGGATCATCCTTGAATCGGTGGCCACCGTGCAGAACGCACCCATCGGTGATGTGGCGCCGATGTCGCACCCGATGCCTTTGGTGAATGTGACCCGGCCCGACGAGGTGCGCCCATCCCTTGCTGCCGAGGCCGCGCTGTCCGGTGCCCCTGAGCAAGATCAACAGCGCTTCTCCGTGCCCCGCATTCTTGACGAAGACTGATAAAGAGCGAGATCGCTACTGTGACAAACGAACTCATCACGGCCAGCGCTGCCGACCTGGCCGCGCGCCTAGCTGCCCGCGAGATCTCCTCCGCGGAACTCACGCAGGCCTGCCTTGATCGCACGGCCGCCGTCGACGGCGTCGTCCACTCCTATCTGCATGTCGACGCCGAGGGTGCCCTGGCGGCCGCGCGCGCGATCGACGAGCGCCGCGCGGCCGGTGAGAGTCTGCCGACGCTGGCCGGTGTGCCGATCGCGGTCAAGGACGTCATGACCACCAAGGGCCTGCCGACAACCTGTGGGTCGAAGATCCTGGAGGGCTGGATACCGCCCTATGACAGCACCGTGGTCACCCGCCTCAAGGCCGCCGGTATGCCGATCCTCGGCAAGACCAATCTGGACGAGTTCGCGATGGGCTCCTCGACGGAACACTCGGCATACGGCCCCTCCCGCAATCCCTGGGATCTCGATCGCATCCCCGGCGGCTCGGGCGGTGGCTCGTCTTCCGTCATCGCGTCCTTCCAGGCGCCGCTGGCGACCGGCACCGACACCGGTGGCTCGATCCGCCAGCCGGCCGCCGTCACCGGGACCGTTGGCACCAAGCCAACGTATGGCGGTGTCTCCCGCTATGGCCTTGTGGCACTTGCCAGTTCGCTCGATCAGGCCGGACCGTGCGCCCGCACCGTGCTCGACACGGCGCTGCTGCATGAGGTGATGGCCGGGCACGACCCGATGGATTCCACCTCCATCGATGCGCCCGTCCCGGCGGTCGTCGAGGCCGCCCGCCGAGCTGACGTCTCCGGCATGAAGATCGGCATCATCCGCGAACTGACCGGCGACGGCTTCCAGGCCGGGGTCCAGCAGCGCTTCGATGAGGCGGTGCAGCATTTGGTCGATGCCGGTGCTGAGGTCGTCGAGGTCTCCTGCCCGTCGTTCACGTATGCCCTCGCGGCCTACTACCTCATCCTGCCGAGCGAGGCGAGCTCGAATCTCGCGAAGTTCGACGCCATGCGTTACGGCATGCGGGTCGCGCCCCAGGGGATCGACGACCCAAGCGCCGAGCAGGTCATGGCCGCGACCCGCGACGCAGGCTTCGGCGACGAGGTCAAGCGCCGCATCATCCTCGGCACCTATGCCCTCTCCAGTGGCTACTACGACGCCTACTACGGCTCGGCCCAGAAGGTCCGCCGGTTGATCGCCGACGACTTTACCCGCTCTTTCGAGGCCGCCGATGTGCTCGTCAGCCCGACGGCACCGACGACGGCCTTCGCCTTCGGCGACAAGATCGATGACCCAATGGCGATGTACCTCAACGACATTGCCACGATCCCCGCCAACCTCGCCGGCGTCCCAGGCATGTCCCTGCCGAGTGGCCTCGCGCCCGAGGACGGCCTCCCGGTCGGCTTCCAGATCCTCGCCCCGGCCATGCAGGACCAGCGCCTGTATGCCGTGGGCGCCGCCCTCGAAGCCCGCCTGCTGTCCGCCTGGGGAGCCCCGCTCCTGCACTCCGCACCCGATCTCACCGCCGCCGGAAAGGGGGCCTGAGCCATGAGCCAGGCGACCGCCGAAGCCACGCTGCCCTTCGAGGAGGCCCTCGCGGCATACGATCCGGTGCTGGGGCTGGAGGTGCACGTCGAGCTGGGCACCAACACCAAGATGTTCTGCGGCTGCGCGACCGCCTTTGGGGCAGAACCCAATTCGCAGGTCTGCCCGGTTTGCCTCGGCTTGCCCGGTGCCCTGCCGGTGGTCAATGAGAAGGGCGTCGAGTCCGCCATCCGCATCGGCCTCGCGCTCAACTGCGAGATCGCGAGCTGGTGCCGGTTCGCCCGGAAGAACTACTTCTATCCGGACATGCCCAAAAACTTCCAGACCTCGCAGTATGACGAGCCGATCGCCTTCAACGGCCACCTCGACGTCGAGTTGGCGGATGGCTCGACCTATCGCGTCGAGATCGAGCGCGCGCACATGGAGGAGGACACCGGCAAGTCGCTGCACGTTGGTGGCTCGACCGGTCGCATCCACGGCGCGACGCACTCGCTGGTCGATTACAACCGCGCCGGCATTCCGCTCATCGAGATCGTCACCAAGCCTATGACGGGCGCGGGGGAGCGGGCGCCGGAGATCGCCAAGGCGTATGTCGCGACCCTGCGCGATCTGCTCAAGGCGCTCGCCGTCTCGGACGTGAAAATGGAGCAGGGCTCAATGCGCTGCGATGTGAATCTCTCTCTTATGCCGAAGGATTCGACGACCTTCGGTATCCGCAGTGAGACCAAGAATGTCAACTCGCTGCGCTCGGTCGAGCGGGCGGTGCGCTACGAGATCGGTCGCCACGCGGCGATCCTGTCCTCCGGTGGCAAGGTCACGCAGGAGACCCGGCATTGGCACGAGGACACGGGCATCACGACCGCCGGCCGCGAGAAGTCCGACGCCGAGGACTACCGCTACTTCCCTGAGCCCGATCTGGTTCCGGTTGCCCCGAGCACCGAGATGGTCGAGGCGCTGCGCGCGACCCTCCCCGAGCCGCCCGCGGCCCGCCGCAAGCGTCTCCAAAGTGCCTGGGGCTACAGCGATTTGGAGATGCGTGATGTCGTCAACGCCGGCCTTGTCGACCTGATCGACGAGACTGTCACCGCCGGTGCCACCCCCGCCGGCGCACGCAAGTGGTGGTCGGGCGAAATCGCCCGCCGCGCCAATGACGCGGGCTCGGATGTGCCGACGTATGCCGCGTCCCTCGCCGTCACTCCGGCTCACGTCGTGGAGTTGGAGTCGCTGGTCACCGGCGGCCGGCTGAACGACGCGATGGCGCGCCAGGTCTGGGACGGCGTTCTCGCCGGCGAGGGCACGCCGACGGCGGTGGCCGACGCGCGTGGGCTGGAGTTGGTGCAAGACACCGGCGCACTTCAGGCCGCGGTCGACAAGGTCATCGCGGCGAATCCCGATGTGGCACAGAAGGTTCGCGACGGCAAGGTCCAGGCGGCCGGCGCCCTCATCGGCCAGGTCATGAAGGAGATGAAGGGCCAGGCCGACGCCGCGGCCGCCCGCCAACTCATCCTCGACACCTTGGTCGGCTAGGGCCGGGAAGGCAACCCCAGACAAGTCCCCGTCCCGCCAGCCGGTCTGCGGATTTCCCGCCCAATCCCAGTTTCCGGCGCTTTGGGTGGCTTTCTGGCTGTGGTTATCCCACCCAAAGCGGCTCTTCGAACTTAACCGGGCAGGCGGGTTCGGCGTGGTGACGCGTGTGGGCCCGTGACCTGCGGTGATCATGGCTGTTGAGGCAGTTCATGGTCACGAAGGTGAGGTCACGGGCTTGAGCACGAGTATGCGCTATTCGTCGGGGCGGTCGCGGGCAGCGACCCGGTTGTTGGGGATCGAGGGCGTCGCGGTCGTCGAGGTCGAGGAGGATCCGGGCGGTCGGCGGTTGGCGCGGCTGGTCACGGATGATGAGGGCGCGGCAGCGTGCCCGACCTGTGGGGTGGTCTCGACCTCGGTGAAGGGACACGCGGTCACCCACCCGCGGGATGTCCCGTACGGCGAGGACGCCGTGGTGTTGGAGTGGGCCAAGACGCGGTGGCGTTGCCGCGAATCGTCCTGTCCGAGAGGCTCGTTCACCGAGTCGGTGCCAGCGATCCCGGCCCGGTCACGGTTGACATGCCGGCTGCGGTCGGCGTGTGGCGCCGGGATCGCCGAGAGCTTCCGGTGCGTGCAGTCCGGCGGTGATTTCTATGGGGTGTCGTGGCCGATCGCGCATTCCGCGTTCGTGGCGCACGTGCAGGAGTGGTTGACCGCGCCGCCACCGCCGGTGAGCGTGCTCGGGATCGATGAGATCAGCCGTGGGAAGCGGCGCTGGGCTCGCGATCCGGCCACCGGCCGGTGGGTGCTGGTCGCGGATCGCTGGTTGACCGGGATCGTCGATGCCGCCGGCACCGCGGGGTTGTTGGCGCACGTTGAGGGCCGGACCGCCGCGAGTGTGGCGGCCTGGCTGACCGGCCAGCCCCAGGCCTGGCGAGAGGCCGTCACCCACGTGGCGATCGACCTGTCCGCCAGCTACGCCAACGCGATCCGCCTCGCGCTCCCGCACGCGGTCGTGGTGGCGGACCGGTTCCACCTGGTCCGCCTCGCGAACGACATGCTCACCGAAGTCCGCCAGCACGCCACCCGAGAGTTGCGCGGCCGCCGGGGCCGGACCCGCCACCCGGAGTGGGCCAACCGGCGCCGGCTGCTGACGGCCCATGAACGCCTGCGCCCCGAGACGTTCGCGCGGATGTGGAACGAGCTGCTCGACGCCGACGAGGTCGGTGTGGAGATCCTGCACGCCTACACCGTCAAAGAACGCCTACGCCACCTGCTCGACCTAGCCCCCACACCGGGCACATCCGTCCCGGACCGGTCCGTGATC
The DNA here is from genome assembly GCF_001046875.1 of Nostocoides jenkinsii Ben 74. Classification (GTDB taxonomy): domain Bacteria; phylum Actinomycetota; class Actinomycetes; order Actinomycetales; family Dermatophilaceae; genus Nostocoides_A; species Nostocoides_A jenkinsii. Next base: position 608,782 of record NZ_HF571038.1, on the reverse strand, counting down.
TCTCACCGGCTGTGGCGGTTCTTCGACCAAGCCGCAGGCTGCGACATCCCCGAAGTCCACCGGCTCGCCGAAACCGTCGAAACCTGGTGGCCCGCAATCGAAGCCGGCCTGACCACTGGGTACAGCAACGCCCGCTCCGAAGGCTACAACCGGCTCGGGAAACACGAAGGTCGTAACGCCTTCGGCTTCCGCAACACCCGAAACCAGGAACGCCGCATACGCTGGGCCTGCACCCGCCAACACCGGCGGGAAACAGCCATCATCTGCCACGCGATGCCCGGTTAAGTTCGAAGAGCCGCTTAACTTCCGGGCTACCCGCGATTGGCATGGGCCGCAAGTACGGTGCCTGGCCACGCGCTTAGTCTCTAAGCTGGAGAGCCATCCGCTGCCAGCCACCTCGCTCAATGACAGGGGACTCCCTTGAGGGCTCTTCACAATGTAGTCGTGGTCTGAAGCAGCCGGTCTCGAACACTACTCGGCTGGTTGTCGTGCCGGGCAGACCGGAGCGTCGCGCGGTCGCTGCTCGGCGACCCGCACTGGCTTAGCTGGCCCGCGCTTAAGGCGCGATGGTTGCGCCGAGTTTGCTTTGCGCGGCCGACTGCGAACTCCAGACCACACCGTCCCCACACTTCCTCCCAGGAGGGCCATCAGGGCACTGCCAGCCGCCCTGCACGTTCGACGTGAACGCGTGAATTGGCCCGAGGATTTCGTAATAGCTGCCCTGTTCAGGGTAGCCGTACACGGGACCGCCACTATCGCCAAAACCCGCTACCGTGACGTTAGGCCGCTCGGCGAAAAGCAGTTGGTTCCACCTGATGTTACCCTCGCCGTAAAGGTAAGGGATTTGGTCAGAAATGCTCATCGAACAGACAGTCCCTGTAAATCCACCATTCGAGCAGATCGCGCGGCCGAGATAATTTGATCCCGCACTTGTGGAATAGAGTAGACTAGAAGTCGAAGTCGGTGAACCGGACCACATAGTGTTCGTAACAAGGTTTGGTACGGAATTTCTCCGCAGGAGCATAGCATCCACATTGTTCGCGCTGTTCGGGCCGTAGTATGCCTTCGCATGGTACGTACCAGCAATGCTGGGTGATGGAGCGGTCCCGTAGAAGTTGTTGACTCGAATCAACTCCCCGGACCCGAAGTCGCAGTGCGCAGCTGTCATTACATATTCGGTTGACCCGATTTTCATGCCCGCAGAGGAACTGCAGAGAGCGTGGCCACCGGCTTGATCTGGAGTGTCATTCCTCAATACATTCCCGGCATAAAAGGGCGGGCCGTCATCGGTTCTTCCAGCTTCATACATGTATGGGAGATTGCTGGCTGGAACGATTGCAATCATGGACGAGGAAACGACATCTTCAAGCATAGCCCTCGCCTCGGATGCGTCCCCTTCAACGTAGACGCTGAGTCGGTTCTTCGGAGTATCAAGACTCACACGCGGGATCTTGAAAGACGTTGAACGGCTAGGCGGAAATTTATCGCCGATCATGCGTGCTGCGGCGTTGAGTTCAGCCTCGGTCCATGTGACCCTGTGGATTAAGACTTCCGAGCCGCGCGGCGACTCGGCTAGAATGAGTTTGAGGGTCTCCTCGTTGAAGGCGTCAGTCACATTCAAATGTGGTCTGGCGCCGTCGAAGTAGGCGCCTCCAAACCCTTCGACGACTGCCGCCTTGTCCATTATCGCCAGGAACGGACCCTGTGCGCGCGCGAGAGCCAGCCCGTTGTCCTGGTCTGCGATTGCGGGATCAATCCCGTCAGCGGTCGACGGGGCATGGCCTGGGGGTGCAGGCATGGCGAGGATAGGGGTTGACGAGGCAAGAAGTCCCCCCAAGAGAGAAACAGTGACAACCCCGACTGCAGCCTTCATGGTCAAGTTCAAGAATTGCTCCCTCTCCACCTGAAGCATGGGATTGCTTCTCACAGTCTGCGTACCAAGATGTGAATCTCAACCCTCCACGTGGGCGAGTGTAGCAGCGGCCTAGCTGGCTCTTCAGGATTGAGTCCGTACTCGTGGTCAGAAGCAGTCGGTCTCGAGCAGGCTCCGGCGATGTAGTTGGTGAGCTTGCGGGAGCCGAGGGTGGAGCCCGCGCCAGCGCTCGCCTCACCGCATCAAGCCGCAACGCCGTGAAAGACGGAGGCTAGGACCCCGTCAACGACCACCTGACGTGGCGTACGTCCCCCAATCGGGCTCTTCGAACTTAACCGGGCAGGCGGGTTCGGCGTGGTGACGCGTGTGGGCCCGTGACCTGCGGTGATCATGGCTGTTGAGGCAGTTCATGGTCACGAAGGTGAGGTCACGGGCTTGAGCACGAGTATGCGCTATTCGTCGGGGCGGTCGCGGGCAGCGACCCGGTTGTTGGGGATCGAGGGCGTCGCGGTCGTCGAGGTCGAGGAGGATCCGGGCGGTCGGCGGTTGGCGCGGCTGGTCACGGATGATGAGGGCGCGGCAGCGTGCCCGACCTGTGGGGTGGTCTCGACCTCGGTGAAGGGACACGCGGTCACCCACCCGCGGGATGTCCCGTACGGCGAGGACGCCGTGGTGTTGGAGTGGGCCAAGACGCGGTGGCGTTGCCGCGAATCGTCCTGTCCGAGAGGCTCGTTCACCGAGTCGGTGCCAGCGATCCCGGCCCGGTCACGGTTGACATGCCGGCTGCGGTCGGCGTGTGGCGCCGGGATCGCCGAGAGCTTCCGGTGCGTGCAGTCCGGCGGTGATTTCTATGGGGTGTCGTGGCCGATCGCGCATTCCGCGTTCGTGGCGCACGTGCAGGAGTGGTTGACCGCGCCGCCACCGCCGGTGAGCGTGCTCGGGATCGATGAGATCAGCCGTGGGAAGCGGCGCTGGGCTCGCGATCCGGCCACCGGCCGGTGGGTGCTGGTCGCGGATCGCTGGTTGACCGGGATCGTCGATGCCGCCGGCACCGCGGGGTTGTTGGCGCACGTTGAGGGCCGGACCGCCGCGAGTGTGGCGGCCTGGCTGACCGGCCAGCCCCAGGCCTGGCGAGAGGCCGTCACCCACGTGGCGATCGACCTGTCCGCCAGCTACGCCAACGCGATCCGCCTCGCGCTCCCGCACGCGGTCGTGGTGGCGGACCGGTTCCACCTGGTCCGCCTCGCGAACGACATGCTCACCGAAGTCCGCCAGCACGCCACCCGAGAGTTGCGCGGCCGCCGGGGCCGGACCCGCCACCCGGAGTGGGCCAACCGGCGCCGGCTGCTGACGGCCCATGAACGCCTGCGCCCCGAGACGTTCGCGCGGATGTGGAACGAGCTGCTCGACGCCGACGAGGTCGGTGTGGAGATCCTGCACGCCTACACCGTCAAAGAACGCCTACGCCACCTGCTCGACCTAGCCCCCACACCGGGCACATCCGTCCCGGACCGGTCCGTGATCTCTCACCGGCTGTGGCGGTTCTTCGACCAAGCCGCAGGCTGCGACATCCCCGAAGTCCACCGGCTCGCCGAAACCGTCGAAACCTGGTGGCCCGCAATCGAAGCCGGCCTGACCACTGGGTACAGCAACGCCCGCTCCGAAGGCTACAACCGGCTCGGGAAACACGAAGGTCGTAACGCCTTCGGCTTCCGCAACACCCGAAACCAGGAACGCCGCATACGCTGGGCCTGCACCCGCCAACACCGGCGGGAAACAGCCATCATCTGCCACGCGATGCCCGGTTAAGTTCGAAGAGATTCCCTAACTGGTTGTCAAGGTCGTGGGGGCGGATTCTTCGGGCAGGCGTGATCGACGAGGGGCCCTGGCGTGACGAGTCCCTCGGTCGCTTCTCGGGGTGAGGTCAGCGGGTGAGCTTGGAGCGGTGCGTGGCCGCGCTGCGTGCTCGGGCTCGGGCCCGGACCTCGGGTGGGACGGCGTAGGTTCGGGCGATCTCCTTGGCCCGGACTCGGGTCAGCGGGGTGCCGTCGACGTCGCGGAGCTGGTAGGGCTGGCCGCGGTGCAGCACCGTCCAGGTCCGTTCGATCAGCTTGCGCGCGACAGCGACGGTGGCCTTGGTGTGGCTGTGGCCGCGGTCGACCATCAGGTGCCGATAGAAGGCGGCCAGCTGAGGGTCGCTCTTACGGGCGCCGCCGGCGGCCTGATAGAACGCCAGCCGCAGCACCGCGGGGCCTTCCTTGGTGATCGCCCTCGACGGCTGAACCACCGTCCCGGAGGACCAGGTGGAGGGGTTCATCCCCACGTAGGAGGCGGCCGCCTTGGCGGTGGTGAACGCGCCGCCGTCGCCGAGGAACGCGCGTACGGCGGGTGCGGTCATCGGGCCCATCCCCGGGACCGACAGCAAGAGCGGGTCGTCGCCGTACAGGTCGGCCCAGTAGTGCGTGGCCTGGGCGGTCGCACGAGCGATCCGCTGGTCGGCTTCAGCCATGTCGTGCAGGTGCTCGGCCACTTCCCAGGCCAGGGCGTCCAGGTCCAGGTGCCCCTGCCAGAACTCCGTCCAGGCGCGGGCGGCGGCACGGATCGCTTCGACTCGGGCGGGCACGTCCGGCACCCCTCGGGTGTGGGCTGCGACGACACCGGTGAGGGTGGAGCGGCGGGCGCTGCCCAGGGCGCGCAGGTCGGGCCAGCGGGTCAGGACCGCGACCGCGGTCGGCTGGGAGCCGGCGAACGCGGACCACACATCGGGAAATGCCCACCGCGCCAACGAGATCAACCGACGGCGGGCACGGTTGCCGTCGACGACGAGCTTCCCGCGGCGGGTCACCGCCCGACGCAGCGCCAGCTGCGGCGGGGTCAGTGGACGCATCGGAGACAGCGTGAAGACCTCCCCGGCGGTGGCCAGCACATCGGCGTCGATGACGTCGGACTTGTCCTTGCCGATGATCGCCCCGCGCAGCCGGGCCGCGTGCCGGGCCCCGAGCAGCGACAGGTCCCCGCCGGAGCGGCGCATCGCGATCGAGAGCGCGAGCCACGTCATCGACGTCGGCTCCGCAACGGCGACCACGCCGGGATAGGCGCTCAACCGTCCGATGAGCATGTCGAGGCCGGCCAGGGTCGGCGGCGTGGTGAACCGGGACAGGCGCACCTGCCCGTCCGGCAAGATCTCCCGGACGCACACGTGATGGTTGGCCACCACCGCGGCGTCGATGCCGACCTGCACCCGCACCGGCGACAGACCGGCGACGGGATCGGTACCGTGAATAGACACGAGGGTTCCTCCGTTCGCAACGATGAACGTGAACCCGCTCCTCGACGACCACCGGCCAGTGACCTTGGAGGATCGGGCTCGCCAACAGCGGCGGGAGAACCCTCGCGTCCTTTCCCCGGCGCTGTCATCCGCCGGCTCGTCCGCGATGAGGCGAGCTCCCGAACCGCTGCCACCCAGCCGCCACAGATGAACACCACGGCAGGCGTTCCCATGCTTGTGCGTGATCCGGTGCCTACCCCGCCCCAGGGGATCCGCGGGGCGGGCCCCTGACACGGCCACCAATTCCCTGAACCGGGCCAACCTCAGCCGGGAGAGCCGACCCCGGGCCTGTCGATCTCTTTCACGAGCCCGAACGCTCAGCCGAAAAGCGGCACGACCCGGAGCCTTCTCCCACGGCCACCGTAGCGACCACCACCTGCAACCAGGAGGCCCTCTAAGTCATACAAGCCCCCAAAGCGCCGGAAAGCCACCCAAACCCGGCAGCCCGGGCGTCCTGCGGCACGGAGTCCTGCTGAGCGGTCGTGCCGGCGCTCGTTAAGTGGTCGTTAAGTAGCGCGCGCCACTCTCTTGCCATGCCTCAACCCGGGGGCGTTGACAAGAGAGTGAGTTCTGGGATGGCCATCTACTTTGCGCCGCGACCGGCGATGAGCGAGACGGCAGCGGCGATCGTCGTGTCGGCGATTCGCAATTTGGCGGATGCGCCTGTGTCCCCACCGACCGGGGCCGCACCGAAGGATGAATGCGCGAGCCCGAAACCCAGGTGGGGAGCCGGCGCGATCGGGTCCGTGTTGTTCATCGTCGGTGCCTGTTTCGCCGCCAGGCAGTTTGGGACCCCAGAGTCCGGGCCCATCTTTAAGCCTGTCGCCGGGGTCGGAACGTTTGCCCTGTTCTATGTGGTGGCCCAGGCGGCTGAGCGGTTCACCGAGGTGCTCCTCGGACTTCTCGATCCAGCCCGCGCCATTCCCGGACTGGGTATGCGGGCGGCCAAGGAGGCTCGCGACGAGGCGCTCGTCAGCGCCCGGAATGCACTGGTGGGCGACGAGCCCGCGGCGGAAGGCACGGACCCGGCCAAAGATGCAGCGACGAAGCAAGCCGTCGTCGATGCGAAGACGACGGAGCGGAAAGCGTTGACATTCGGGCTGACCGCGATGTTCGGCATGGTGCTCTGTGGATGGCTGGAGGCGGACTTTCTCACCACGCTCGGCGTCACCTTCGCGGAGAACCTGGGCAAAACTCAGTTTGTCGTCAAGTGCCTCGAGATGGCTGTCACCGGGGCGGTGGTGGGCGGTGGGAGTGCTGGGTTGCACGACCTCATCACCCGGATCAGCAAGGCCAACGCGCAAGCAGACGCGGGCGCCTCGCTGAAGCCGTCCGCTTAGACAGACGGGCCGACAGGTTCCCGCCCAGTCCCACTTTCCAGCGGTTTGGGTGGCTTTCCGGCCGTGGGTTTCCCACCCATAGAGCCGGAAAGCCACCCAAACCCGTCAGAACGGGCGCGGCGGGAGTTCGTAGCCGAAGCCCGATCAGCGGCGGCCGCCGCCGAGGATCGAGCCCAGGATGTCGATCACGCTGCCGCCACCGGACGGTGCCTGCTGGCGGCTGGTCTGGCTGGAGGCAGCGCCGCCGAGGACGTCCTTGAGGATGTCGTTCAGGTCCGGCTGCCCGGACGTCGACGGAGCCGAGGAGGTCGGTTCGGTGCGCTGCGGCAGCACGTTGTCGTCCACCTGGGCGTCCTGCGGCTGCGCGGCCGATTTGCCGCCCAGCACCTGGCCGAGGATGTCGCCGAGACCGCCGCCGCCCGAGCCGGAGGACGAGCCGCCGGTGCGCTGGGTCATCTGCTTCATGATGTAGGACAGCACGATTGGGGCCAGGATCGGCAGGAGCTTGCGGAAGAGGCTGCCGCCGAGGCCGCCCGCCGCGCCATACCCACCGAGCTGGTTGTAGACGGCGTCCTCGTTGCTGCCGAAGATGTGCCGCGTGATGGCCTCGCCGTCTTGCGCGTCCACCTGTCCCAGGTCGACGCCGCCGTCGAGGAGCTCGCCGTCATGCTGGCCGAGGGCCTCCAGAATCGATCCGGCACCCGCCGGGTCCTGAGCGTTGGCGTCCAGGCCTCCGAACAATGCCGGCAGCGCCGCCGCGGTGGCCTGCTCGACCTCGCTCTGGGAAGCGCCCACCATGTCGGCGAGCTGGGCCATGTCCAGGCTGTTCAGGATGTCGTCAACAGCGTTCGACATAGGGGCATACCTCAATCTGCTCATGCGCCGCGTGGCGCTCGGCGCCGCAGTGCTCCAGTGCGCGGCGGTCACCGCGGAGCCAAACTAGCAATTCCGGGCGGTTGTTCCCGGGGTGGCTTTCGGTGACGTCTCCCCGCGGGGCATGCTTGGACCATGACGACGTCGTCAATGGACCGAACGCTGATCCTGCTTCGCCACGCCAACGCCGAGTCGGGCGCGGCCGACCACGATCGAGACCTGACCAGCGACGGCTGGAAGGATGCCCGCGCGGCGGGTGCGTGGCTCCATGCGCACGATCTCGGTGCTGACGAAGTCCTCTGCTCCACCGCCGAACGCACCCGCCAGACGACACAAGCCCTGTGGGAGGGCGGCTGTTGCGAGACCGACGTTCGGTATGAGGATCGGATCTACAACGCCCATCCCGAGGCGCTGTTGGAGGTCGTTCGCGACAGTGACGAGGACGCGAGCGTGGTGATGGTGGTCGGGCACGCACCCGGCATACCCGCCTTCACCAGCCTGCTCGCTGACGGGGAGGGCAGCCCGCAAGCTCACGAACTCCTCGCTCAGGGATTCCCCACGACGAGTATGGCGATCCTCACCTTCGCCGGGCACTGGCGTGATCTTGCCTTCGGTGCGGCGCGGCTCGACCGCTTCCACATCGCCCGCGCCTAACGGCCCGCGGCGCTGGTCCTAACGGCCTATCGCGCTGATCGCCCGCCCGAGCCGCGGACTTCCCGGCCGCGCGCGCCGCACGGTGCGAGAATCGACCGTATGCCTGCGCTGCGCTCTCGAACCTCCACCCACGGCCGGACGATGGCGGGGGCCCGCGCGCTGTGGCGGGCTACGGGGATGACCGATGACGACTTCGGCAAGCCGATCGTCGCCATCGCCAATAGCTTCACGCAGTTCGTCCCGGGGCATGTGCACCTCAAGGATCTCGGCCAACTCGTCGCCGGCGCCGTCGCCGAGGCCGGCGGTGTCGCGAAGGAGTTCAACACCATCGCGGTCGATGACGGCATCGCCATGGGCCACGCCGGGATGCTCTATTCGCTCCCCTCCCGCGAGCTCATCGCCGACGCGGTGGAGTACATGGTGAACGCCCACTGCGCCGATGCCTTGGTGTGTATCTCCAACTGCGACAAGATCACTCCCGGCATGCTGCTCGCGGCGCTGCGTCTGAACATCCCGGTTGTCTTCGTTTCCGGTGGTCCGATGGAGGCCGGCAAGACCGTTGCCATCGAGGGCATCGTGCACGACAAGATCGACCTGATCGACGCGATGATCGCCTCCTCCAATGACGCGGTCAGCGACGATCAACTCGATGCGATCGAGCGCTCCGCCTGCCCGACCTGCGGCTCCTGCTCTGGCATGTTCACCGCCAACTCGATGAACTGCCTCACCGAGGCCATCGGCCTGTCCCTGCCGGGCAATGGCTCGACCCTCGCCACCCATGCCGCCCGCAAGGACCTCTTCCTGCGCGCCGGCGAACTGATCGTCGAGCTCTGCAAGCGCTACTACGACGGCGACGACGAGTCGGTCCTGCCGCGCAATATCGCGACCTTTGACGCGTTCTCCAATGCCGTCGCGCTCGACGTCGCCATGGGCGGGTCAACCAATACCGTGCTCCACCTGCTCGCCGCCGCGCGCGAGGCCGACCTCGACTTCCACATGGCCGATATCGATGCCATCAGCCGCCGCGTGCCGTGTCTGGCGAAGGTCGCTCCCAACAGTCCGAAGTACCACATGGAGGATGTCCACCGCGCCGGCGGCATTCCGGCCATCCTCGGCGAACTTGACCGCGGCGGGATGCTCAAGCGTGACGTCCACTCCGTGCACGCCGCCACTCTCACAGATTGGTTGGGGGAGTGGGACATTCGCGGTGGCTCGCCCTCCGACGCGGCCCTCGACCTCTTCCACGCCGCCCCCGGCGGCGTCCGCACCACCGAGCCCTTCTCGACCACCAACCGGTGGGCCTCCCTCGACATCGACGCCGCCAACGGCTGCATCCGAGACAAGGCCAACGCCTACACCGTGGACGGCGGCCTCGCCGTCCTCACCGGCAATCTCGCCCCGGCCGGGTGCGTCGTCAAGACCGCCGGTGTCCCGGAGTCCGTATGGCGCTTCGCCGGCCCCGCGGTCGTCTTCGAGTCCCAGGACGATGCCGTCAGCGGCATCCTCAACAAGCGAGTCACGGAAGGCGACGTGGTCGTCATCCGCTACGAGGGCCCCAAGGGGGGCCCGGGGATGCAGGAGATGCTCTACCCGACCTCCTTCCTCAAGGGCCGCGGCCTCGGCCAGGCATGCGCCCTGATCACCGATGGCCGCTTCTCCGGCGGCACCTCCGGGCTGTCGATCGGGCACGTCTCACCCGAGGCGGCCAGCGGTGGCGTGATCGCGCTGGTCGAAGATGGCGACGTCATTGAGATCGACATCCCGGGTCGGTCGGTGAACCTCGCTGTGCCGCAAGAGATTCTGGACGAGCGACTGGCCAAGCAGCAGGCCCGCGAGCGCCCCTTCACCCCGGTTGACCGGGACAGGCCCGTCTCGGCCGCGCTCCGGGCATACGCCTCGATGGCCTCCTCCGCCGCCGACGGCGCTGTTCGCGTCGTCCCCTGACCTGCGCCGAGCCGCCCACGTCCTCGCCTGTCGGTGAGATCACAAGTCCGCTAGGTGAGACGTGGGCGGTTCGCGTTGACGCGGCATACGACCAAGGGACAGAGTGGAGACGTGGCATTCCTCCTCGTAATTGATAAGCGCGCTTGAGCCTTCCCGGCTAGCGCGCTACCCCGACGTCCACCCGTGGACCGAGGGGTTTTTTGTTGGGGTGCCACGGACCGAACCACACGACAACCGCAGAGAAACGAAGATCGAGATGACAACGACAGACCACGCGTCGACGCGATCCGCGACGCCGAGTCCGGCAACGATGGCCCACAAGGCCCAGCCTGTGTCGAAGACCTCCCCCGTCGAGGTCACCGGTGCACAGTCACTCATCCTGTCCCTGGAGTCCGTCGGCGCCGATACGGTGTTCGGGCTCCCGGGCGGCGCGATCTTGCCCGCATACGACCCGCTGATGGACTCCACGAAAGTCCGCCACATCCTCGTCCGCCACGAGCAGGGCGCAGGGCACGCAGCGCAGGGGTATGCCGCGGCCACCGGCCGGGTCGGGGTCTGTATGGCGACCTCCGGCCCCGGTGCGACGAATCTCGTCACTCCGATCGCCGATGCGTACATGGACTCGGTCCCGATCGTCGCCATCACCGGGCAGGTTTCGTCCCGGGCGATCGGGACGGATGCCTTCCAGGAGGCCGACATTCGCGGCATCACGATGCCGATCACGAAGCACAACTACCTCGTGACCAAGGCGGATGAGATCCCGCGGGTGATCGCCGAGGCTTTCCACATCGCCTCGACGGGGCGCCCGGGGCCGGTGCTGGTCGATATCTCCAAGGACGCGCTGCAGGCCAAGACCACCTTCTCCTGGCCGCCGAAGATCCATTTGCCGGGTTATCACCCGGTCGTCAAGCCGCACGCCAAGCAGATCCGTGAGGCGGCCCGACTGATCCAGGCAGCGCAACGGCCCATCCTGTATGTCGGTGGCGGCATCATTCGCGCGCACGCCGCCGAGGAACTTGCGGCTTTCGTTGAGGCGACCGGCATCCCGGTCGTGACGACCCTGATGGCCCGCGGTGCCTTCCCTGACAGCCACGAACTCCACCTCGGTATGCCGGGCATGCACGGCTCCGTCGCCGCGGTGACGGGGCTGCAGAAGTCCGACCTGCTCATCACCCTGGGCGCCCGTTTCGATGACCGGGTCACCGGCGAGCTCAAGTCGTTTGCTCCCGAGGCCAAGGTGATTCACGCCGACATCGACCCGGCGGAGATCTCCAAGAACCGGGTCGCGGATGTGCCCATCGTCGGCGACGCCAAGGCGATCATTGCCGACCTGCTGGCCGCGGTGACCCAGGGCGGTTACGCGGTCGACCCCGCGGCATACACCGCCTGGCGGGAGCGTGCGTTGGGCTGGAAGGCGACCTTCCCGGTCGGCTACAGCGCTCCGACAGGCGAGGCGCTCATGCCGCAATATGTCATCGAGCGGCTTGGCGCGATCGCTGGCCCGGAGGCGGTCTATGTTCCCGGCGTGGGTCAGCACCAGATGTGGGCGGCGCAATTCATTAACTACGAGCGTCCCAACAGCTTCGCCAACTCCGGCGGCCTCGGCACGATGGGCTATTCCGTTCCGGCGGCGATGGGCGCACAGGTCGCCCAGCCCGACCGGGTCGTGTGGGCCATCGACGGCGACGGCTGCTTCCAGATGACCAACCAGGAACTCGCTACCTGCGTCATCAACCGCATCCCCATCAAGGTCGCGATCATCAACAACTCCAGCCTCGGCATGGTGCGGCAGTGGCAGACGCTGTTCTACAACGAGCGCTACTCCAATACCGACCTGCACACCTCTCACGCGGGCGAGCGCATCCCCGACTTCGTCAAGCTTGCCGATGCGTATGGGTGTGTCGGCCTGCGTTGCGAATCGCCCGAGGACGTCGATGCGACCATCCGCAAGGCCATGGAGATCAACGACGTCCCGGTCGTGATCGACTTCGTGGTCGAGCGCGACGCGATGGTGTGGCCGATGGTCGCCGCCGGCGTCAGCAACGACCTCATCCAGGTCGCCAGAGACACGGCGCCGCAATGGGATCGGGAAGAATCCGAGGCCGACGAGCAGGGCCTCGACCCCGACCACGACGGCACCGCGACCGGACAACACTGAGGCGAGAGAGCGGCATACGACATGACCAAGCACACTCTGTCCGTCCTGGTCCAGGACAAGCCGGGCGTCCTCGCCCGGATCTCGGCGCTGTTCTCCCGGCGCGGATTCAATATCGACTCCCTAGCCGTGGGCCCGACCGAACTTCCCGACGTCTCCCGGATGACCGTCGTCGTCGATGTCGATGCCCTGCCGCTGGAGCAGGTGACCAAGCAACTCAACAAGCTCGTCGAGGTGCTCAAGGTCGTCGAGATCGAGCCGCAGAACTCCATCCAGCGCCAGATCGTCCTGGTCAAGGTGCGCTGCGACACGGCGACGCGCGGTCAGATCATCGAGATCGCCCAACTGTTCCGCGGCAAGGTCGTCGACGTCACGCCGGAGGCGATGAGCATCGAGGCGACCGGCAACAGCGAGAAGATCCGCGACTTCCTGGCCCTGCTGGAGCCCTACGGCATCAAGGAACTCGTCCAGTCCGGCATCGTCGCCCTGGGCCGCGGCGCCCGATCCATTTCCGATCGCGCCCTGCGCTCGGCATAACCTTCACCCCAACAACCCGAACTGCATCAAGGAGATGGCCTGATGGCCGAAATGGTTTATGACGACGACGCTGACCTGTCGGTGATTCAGGGTCGCAAGGTAGCCGTCATCGGCTACGGCAGCCAGGGCCACGCCCACGCGCTGAACCTGCGCGACTCCGGCGTCGACGTCCGCGTCGGCCTCGCCGAGGGCAGCAAGTCGCGCGCCAAGGCCGAGGACGAGGGCCTGCGGGTGCTGTCCGTCGCGGATGCCGTCAAGGAAGCTGACCTCGTCGTCATCCTCACCCCGGACCAGGTCCAGCGCACGGTCTATGCGAACGACATCGAGCCCAATCTGCAGGACGGAGCCGCCCTGCTCTTCGGGCACGGCTTCAACATCCGGTTCGGCTACATCAAGCCCAAGGCCGACGCCGACGTGATCATGGTGGCCCCCAAGGGGCCGGGCCACCTCGTCCGGCGTGAGTTTGTCGACGGCCGCGGTGTGCCGGTGCTCGTCTGCGTCGAGCAGGATGCCTCCGGTCATGCGTGGGCGCTGGCCCAGTCCTACGCCAAGGCCATCGGTGGGCTGCGCGCGGGCGGCATCAAGACGACCTTCACTGAGGAGTGCGAGACCGATCTGTTCGGTGAGCAGGCTGTCCTCTGCGGTGGTGCGTCACAGCTCGTGATGTACGGCTTTGAGACTCTGGTGGAGGCGGGCTACCAGCCCGAGGTGGCCTACTTCGAGTGCCTCCACGAGCTCAAGCTCATCGTCGACCTGATGATTGAGGGCGGCATCGCCAAGCAGCGCTGGTCGGTCTCCGACACCGCCGAGTATGGCGACTACGTCTCCGGGCCGCGCGTCATCGACCCGTCGGTCAAGGAAAACATGAAGGCCGTCCTGGCCGACATCCAAAATGGCGCCTTCGCCAAGCGGTTCATCGACGACCAGGACGCCGGCGCGCCGGAGTTCAAGGAGTTGCGGGCCAAGGGAGCGGCTCACCCGATCGAGGCCACCGGCCGCCAGTTGCGCGGGCTGATGGCCTGGGTCGACTCCGGTCGCGACAGCGACTACGTGGAAGGCTCCGCCGCGCGCTGACCCGGCCACGCCTGCCAGTTTTCACGCCTCGACGGTCTCTTCGATCCGGCAATCAGCCGGGCGGGGAGGCCGTCGTCGCGTAGACGGACGATATCGTCGGGCCCGTGCGGGAACTGGTGGATTCGTGGCCGTTCTGGGCGGTCTACCTGTTCTTCTTCGCCGGGGCGATGGCGCGCTCGCACGCCACCTATGCCGTCGGTCGCGGCCTTCGATCCGGAGCCGGTCGCTCGCGCCGGGGACGAATCACCAGGACCTTGGACGGGCCCACACTGCGCCGGGCCGAGACCGTGATGGCGCGCTTTGGTGCCCCGCTCGTGACGTTGTCATTCTTGACTGTGGGCGTGCAGACCGTGCTCAACGCCGCGGCGGGCGGGCTGCGGATGCCCCTACGGCGCTACACGCCCGCGGCGATCGTCGGCTCCCTGCTGTGGGCGGCGCTCTACACCACGGCGGGCTTCGCGCTCCTGGAGTCGATCCGCGGGGCCGTGCCGTGGTGGTGGGCGCTCGTGGTCGCCGCCTTGGTGGGGGCCGTGTTCCTCATCACGCGTCTGGTGCGCCGCCGTCTGGAGGGCGCCGGATCGGGGCGCTGACGGCTCAGCGACGCGGGAGCACCCGCGGCTGGCGGGCCAGCCAGTCGGCGAAGCGCGCGCCACCCACCTCGGCGTTCGGCCCCGGCAGCACCACTCCCTCAGCGAAGGCACGCAGGGTGGCGCCGATCGGGGGAAGGTCGAGTCGTCGCGGCGCCGACTTCCCGGTATGCCGTGCCACCAGCCCCGCGATTTCCCGCGCGTCGAAGCGGTCCGGCCCCGCGAGATCCGGGGCGCGGGCGAAGGACCCTGGCACGGGACCACTTGCCAACTCTGCCAACCGCCGCCCGACCCAGGCGATGTCGACGGGCTGGATCGCCATACCGCGGACTCCGAGACCGACCGGACCGATCCGCATACCCGCTAACGCGGCTGCGAGAGAGTGGAATTGGGTCGCTCGCAGAATGGTCACCGGGATCGACAGATCGCGAAGGGCCATTTCCGCGGCATACTTCGCGCGGTAGTAGGCGTAGGGGTGGTGATCGACGCCGACGATCGAGATGTAGATCACGTGGGGCGGTCGATCCAGCGACGCGACGGCTTCGCCGAGGCGCCGTGTCCCGCCGATGGTGACCTCGCGAAACTCCCACGGCTTCAGGGTGTCGGCGGTGTGCACGACGGCGTCGGCGCCAGCGAGCGAGGCGGGGAGTCCGGCGCCTGTGCGCAGGTCAACCCCGGTGCGGCGGCTCGCGGAGACCGCGTCGTGGCCGAGGCTGGCCAGCGCGGCCATCACCTCCCGACCGAGATTGCCTGAGCCGCCCGTGACCACGATTCGCATGTCCTCGATCGTGACACGTCGACCCGGCACGCGTGTCAGTAGGTGAACGCCGCCGGCACGGGTCAGGGCCCGAACTAAGCTGAGTCGCAGCACAAGGTTGTGCAGTCCGGGCCCCGATCCCTTCTCGCGCCACCTGCGTCGGCGGGGCCGCCCGTCCCATCGAAGGAACCATGCTCATGACCAAGCCGGTCGTGCTCATCGCCGAGGAACTCTCGCCCGCCACCCTGGATGCCCTGGGTCCCGACTTCGAGGTCCGTCATTGTGACGGCGCCAACCGCTCCGATTTGCTCTCTGCCCTGGCCGGTGTCGAGGCGGTCCTGATCCGTTCCGCGACCAAGATGGACGCCGAGGCCATCGCCGCCGCCAAGGGATTGAAGGTCATCGCCCGCGCGGGTGTCGGCCTGGACAATGTCGACGTCCCCGCCGCGTCGAAAGCCGGCGTCATGGTTGTCAACGCACCGACCTCCAATATCACCAGCGCGGCGGAACTCGCCGTTGGCCTGATGCTCGCGGCGGCCCGCAATATCGCCCCGGCGAACCAGGCGCTCAAGGGCGGGGCGTGGAAGCGCAGCAAGTACGGCGGTGTCGAACTCCTCGACAAGAAGGTCGGCATCGTCGGCTTCGGCCGGATCGGCCAGCTCGTCGGCGAACGCCTCAAGGGTTTCGGTATGGAGATCCTCGCCTTCGACCCTTACGTCTCGGCTCAGAAGGCGGGCCAGTTGGGCGCCCGCTTGGTCAGCCTCGACGAGCTGCTCGCCGAGGCCGACTTCATCTCGATCCACCTGCCGAAGACGCCGGAGACGCTGGGCCTGATCGGCAAGGAAGCGCTGGCCAAGGCCAAGAAGGGCGTCATCATCGTCAACGCCGCCCGCGGTGGCATCCTCGACGAGGCGGCCCTGGCCGATGCGATTGCGTCCGGGCACATTGGCGGCGCGGGTCTTGACGTCTTCGCGACCGAGCCCACCACCGAATCGCCGCTGTTTGAGCACGAGTCGGTCGTGGTGACCCCGCACCTCGGTGCGTCCACCGAGGAAGCGCAGGAGAAGGCCGGCATCGCGGTCGCCAAGTCGGTGCGCCTCGCGCTGGCCGGGGACATCGTGCCCGACGCCGTCAACGTCGCGGGTGGGGTCATCGCCGAGGAAATCCGGCCGGGCATCGACCTGGTCGAGAAGCTCGGCCGCATCTTCACCGCGGTCGCAGGCTCCGTCCCGGTCCAGCTCGACATCGACGTGCGTGGCGAGATCACCGAGTTCGACGTCAGCATTTGGAAGTTGTCGGCGCTCAAGGGCCTCTTCACCGACATCACCGACGAGCCGGTTACGTATGTGAACGCCCCGCTCATGGCGGCGGAGCGTGGCTGCGAAGCGCGCCTGATCACCAACCCCACGGCGGAGGACTTCCGCAATGTGACCACCCTGCGTGGCACGCTGGCGGATGGCTCGATCGTCTCCATCTCCGGCACCCTGACGGGCCCGAAGATGGTCCAGAAGATCATCGGCGTCAACGGTTTTGACCTCGAGGTCCCCCTCAGCCAGCACATGGCCTTCTTGTCGTATGTCGATCGTCCCGGCGTCATCGGCGCATTCGGCCGACTCCTCGGCGATGCCGGCGTCAACATCGCCGGTATGCAGGTGTCCCGCAACGAGCAGGGCGGCTCCGCTCTCGTGGTGCTCACCCTGGACTCGGAAATCCCGGCCGAGGTGCTCACCGCGATCGGCAACGAAGTCAACGCCACGCTCGCCCGGGTCGCAGACCTCGACGACTGAGGTCCATTTTTCAGGCGAGGTATGCCGGGAGGGTCGCCTCCCGGCATACCCCGCCCTGTGATGTGGTGCGATCAGACGGTGGCCCGGCGCACGGCGGCGTAGGAACCAGCCAGGAAGGCGGCAGCCACGGCGGCGACGACGCTAACCGAGAGCCATTCGCCCCACGCGTCTTGCCACGCGAGGACGCGTGCTTCGTTGGTGGCCGCGAGCGCCAGCAGGGCGAGCGCCGCGACACCGATGGCGGCGCCCCACATGACCGTGCGCACGGTGCCGTAGGCGCGAAAAAGCGTGCCGAAGAGCGCGCCGCCGGCGAGGCAAGCCATCGCCGTGACGAAGAGCCCGACAAAGAGGAGCGTGACGTCTCCATTGCCGAACATATGGACGTCAAAGACGTGTACGCCGATGAACCAGTGGTTGGTGAGGTATTCAAGGCCCAGGCCCACGACCGCGGTGGTGGCCGTCACCGCAGAGGTGAGGACGAAACCCAGGGCGGTTCCTGCCCAGAAGTTGCGGCGCGTGACGCCGAGCGCAAGGGCGAGAGCGAAGTTGCGTGTTGCGGCGTACACGCCAACCGAGACAAGGAAGCCCGGTGCGGAGAAGAGCACTCCGAAGTTGTTGCGCGTGCTCTCCCGAACCTCTTCGGACAGCGGGAAGCCCTGCATGGTGCCGATAATCGCGAGAATCGCCACGCTGAGAACGACGACGACCGCGAAGATGAAGAACGGGACCCCCAGGACGAAGTAGCGGTTGGCCAGGTAGAGGCGCATTGATCGGAGAACGTGAGTCATTGCGGGAGTCCTTGGAGAGGCGTGGCCGGCTGTTGCCGTGCCTGGTGGCACGGGGTGATGGTCGCGGGCGTGCCCATGTCAGGCCGCTTCGTGGTTGCTATTGCCCAGGGCGGCGACGAGGCCCTGAAGTGACGTGGGCGAGACGCGGAGCCGGGCGGTCTCGGCTGCCTGGCGCGCTGCTTCCGTCAGGGGTCCCAGCGTTGTGACGGTCGCCGTCGGCCCAAGGGTGCGGCGAGTCAGTTCCTGGTGGGAGGTATGGTCGCGCAGCCAGCCATCCAGGGCGACGGCCGAGCCGTTGATGGTGAGCCCGAGAGATTCGGCTTCGTCCAGCGGCGCCTGCAAGGCGACCCTGCCCTGGTTGAGCACAACGACCTCCTCGAGCAGCGGCGCGGCCTCGTCGACAAGATGGGTAGACATGATGATCGTGCGCGGCTGGGCGCCATAGGAGCGGATGAGCTCCTCGTAGAAGGTCTCTCGCGCACCCGGATCCAGCCCCAAGTAGGGCTCGTCGAGGAAGGTGAAATCAGCCCGCGAGCCGAGTGCCAGCACGATCGCCAGGGCCGATCGTTGGCCGCGAGATAGCTTCTTGACCACCGTGGCCGGTGGGAGTCGAAAGCGGTCAACCAAGCGGGTGGTCGTGGCGGCGTCCCACGTCGGGTAGAAGGTGGGAGCGATGCGCAGGACGTCCCGCACTTTGAAAGCGTCGTTGTAGAGCTGGTTTTCGCGGATGAAACAGAGCCGCTGCGCCTGGCGTGGGTCCTCGCCGAACTCTCGGTCGTCCAGGAGCACGCTTCCTCGGGTTGGGAAGGTGTGGCGGCTCATGAGCGACATCAGCGTGGTCTTCCCGGTGCCATTCGCGCCGAGCAGGCCATGGATCTTGCCGGCCTCGAAGGTGAGGTGGAGGTCGTCGAGAACGGTGTGGTCGCCGTAGGTCTTCGTCAGGCCGATCACGGAAATGCCGGCGGTCATGAGTGGTCCTTATCGAGGAGGGCGTGGAGTTCTGGGTCGGAGATACCAAGGCGTTGCGCCTCGGTCCGTAGAGGCGCGATGAACTGGTCGTGAAAGTCATCGAGCCGCCGCTTGCGGAGCAACTCGGGCGCGTTGTCCGCCACGAACATGCCGAGGCCACGTCGCTTCACCAGCAGGCCTTCGTCGACGAGGCGGTTGAGCGCTTTGCCGGCCGTGGCCGGATTGATCCGGTGGTGCGCGGCCAGTTCGTTGGTCGAGGGGACCTGTGCGTTGGGTGGGTAGGTCCCGACGAGGATGTCGTCCGCAATGGCGTCGGCAAGTTCGACGAAGATCGGTCGTGGGCCGTCGATCACACCTGCCTCCTTGGTTAGTTACATGACTAATGAACCAAAGAACGCGGCGGTTGTCAATTGGAGGGTGGCGCTGCCATTTCCCAGGTCTGAGACCGGCAGCGCGACGCTATTGGCCGAAGGTTCCGCGATCTGGGACGAGCGGTCCGCATCACAAGACGCGCGCCTAGGCTCGCGGGTATGGCCAGCTCTGCATCCACGTCCTTCTCGCTCGCCGTCATCGGGGGGGACGGCATCGGTCCCGAGGTTGTTGCCGAAGGGTTAAAGGTCCTCGATGCCGTGGGTGTCTCGGCCGCAACCACCGACTATGACCTCGGTGCGCGGCGGTGGCACGCGACCGGAGAGACGTTGCCGGACAGCGTGATTGGCGAGCTGCGAGTTCACGACGCGATCCTCTTGGGCGCCATCGGTGACCCGAGTGTGCCGAGCGGGGTCCTGGAGCGGGGCGTGCTGCTGCCGCTGCGGTTCGCGCTCGACCACTACGTCAACCTGCGCCCGGCGCGGCTCTACTCCGGCGTGGCCAGCCCGCTGGCAGTTGAGCGCGTCGCGCCGAACGGCATCGACTTCGTCGTCGTCCGCGAAGGCACCGAGGGACCCTATGTCGGTAATGGCGGGGCGGTGCGCGTCGGCACACCGAACGAAATCGCGACCGAGGTCAGCGTTAACACGCGATTCGGTGTCGAGCGGGTGGTTCGGGATGCGTTCGCCCGAGCCCAGGCGCGACCCCGCAAGCACCTGACGTTGGTCCACAAGCACAACGTCCTCGTCAACGCCGGCCACCTGTGGCGGCGGACCGTGGACGAGGTCGGTGCGGAGTTCCCGGACGTCGAGATCGGCTATCAGCACGTCGACGCGGCGACGATCTTCCTCGCGACCGACCCGGGCCGCTTCGATGTCATCGTCACCGACAACCTCTTCGGCGACATCATCACCGACATCGCCGCCGCCATCGCCGGCGGCATCGGGCTGGCAGCAAGCGGAAATATCAACCCGGAGCGGTCGGCCCCGAGCATGTTCGAGCCGGTCCACGGCTCAGCACCGGATATCGCCGGTCAGGGCAAGGCGGATCCGACGGCGACGATCTTGTCCGTCGCCATGCTGCTGGACCACTTGGGTTTGTCGGAGCAGAGTGGTCGAGTCGAGGCGGCCGTGGCGGCTGACCTGGCCGAGCGCGGGACTGCCGCGCGCTCGACGAGCGCGATCGGGGACGCGATCGCCGCCCGCGTCTGAAACGCAGTCACGATTGCATTGCACCCCTTTTCAAAGCAGGGGTGCGTCGCTAACATCGGTCCAACTTCGCACCATTGTGATTGGGGTTGGGTATGTCGGATCTGTCTCACCTGAGCGAGGACGAACGCCTCCTCGCGGAGCTCGGCTACAAGCAAGAACTCTCGCGTAACTGGTCGGGGTTCTCGAACTTCGCCATCTCGTTCTCGATCATCTCGATCCTCGCCGGGTGCTTCACCACCTTCGGCCAGGGCTTCAACAATGGCGGTCCCGTCGCGATCTCGTGGGGCTGGCCGATCATCTCGATGTTCATTCTCATCATTGGCTTCACCATGTCTGAGTTGGTGTCGGCCTACCCGACCTCGGGCGGGATCTACTGGTGGGCCTCAAAGATGGGCGGGGCGCGCGCCGGCTTCTTCACGGGGTGGCTGAATCTCATTGGCCTCATTGCGGTTACGGCATCCGTGGCCTACGGCTGCGCGACCTTCATCGACCTGACGCTCAGCACCTTCTCCACCTCGTATGCGGGTGGCTACTCGCTGACCCGCGTCTTCCTGATCTTCCTCGTGGTCCTCGCGTTGGCGGCCATCCTCAATATCTTCAGCGGCCACCTGATGGCCATCATGAACAACGTCTCGGTCTGGTGGCACGTCTTCGGTGCGGCCCTGATCATCGCGATTCTCATCATCGTGCCGGATCACCACCAGAGCTTCAGCTATGTCTTCACCGAGCGCTTCAATAACTCGGGCTATTCCGGCGGCTCGACCGACACCGCGAAGTACTGGTTCCTGGTCCTGCCATTGGGTCTGTTGTTGACCCAATACACGATCACCGGCTTCGATGCCTCGGCGCACCTGTCCGAGGAAACCGCGTCGGCAACCAAGGCGGCCGCACGGGGCATCTGGCAGTCGATCTTCTATTCCGCGATCGGCGGGTGGATCCTCCTGCTGTGCTTCCTCTTCGCCGTCCCCAATGGCGCCGATGGAAAGCCGGACAACGCCGGCGTCGGTGGCGGCGGCGTGGCCTACATCTTCACGCATTCGATGAACGAGTCGTGGGCATCGCTCATCCTGTTCATCTCGGCTGCCGGTCAGTTCTTCTGCACGACGGCGTGTATGACGAGCGCCTCCCGGATGACCTTCGCGTTCAGCCGAGACGGCGCAGTCCCCGGCTCGCGCCTGTGGTCGAAGCTCTCGGCGAGCAAGGTGCCGGCGAATGCCGTGCTGCTGGCCGCCGTCGTCAGCGCGATCATCACCCTCCCGGCGCTCGTCCAGGTCAATCTCGGCACCGAAGAGGAGCCGCTTATCGTTCCGGTCGCGTTCTATGCCGTCGTCTCGGTCGCGGTCATCGGCCTTTATCTCGCCTTCCTCGTCCCGATTTGGCTGCGTTGGCGGATGGGTGACGCCTTCCGCGTCGGCTCGTGGAACAACGGGTCGAAGTACAAGTGGATGAACCTCGTTGCCGTCATCGAGATTGCCGTCATCTGCATCTACTTCATCCTTCCGTTCACCCCGGCGGCCGTTCCCGGCAACGAAAACTTCCACTGGAAATACGTCAACTACGCACCCGTCCTGACACTCGGCTCGTTGGTCGTGCTCGCCATCTGGTGGCAGGTGTCCGCGCGCAAGTGGTTCACCGGACCGAAGACCACCCTCGACGGTGCCCTGGCCGACATGGGTGAGCAGTGGCGGGACGGCCACTGAGCGACATCGAGGATCTGCTGCCGCTGCTACGCCAGCTGAAATGTGTTGGCGGGCAGCAGATCCAGGCTGAGCTGCTGCCGGGTGGCTTGACCAATGTCAATGTTCGCGTCCGCACCCACGAGCAGGACGTGGTGGTCCGCATCTCGCCTCCGGCCGCAGGGCTACTCACCATCGATCGCGATGTCGAGTTTCAGAACAGCAGCCACGCAGCCGCCGCGGGCGTAGCGCCAGAGGTGATCGAGTACCTCCCGGGCAAAGGGGTTCTCGCGGTCGAGTTCGTGCCCTCGCGGACCCTGGACGAGGTCGACGTCTCGCGGGACCTCGCGCGCATTGCCGCGACCCTGCGCACGCTGCATAAGACCGCCTCGTCCTTTGTCAACGAGTTCGACATGTTCGCCACCCAGGCGCGCTATCTCGCCTTGCTCACCGAGCGTGGCTGGCCCGTGCCATCTGGGTATGCCGCGTTGGCGCCTGCCTGGGGGCGACTGCGAACCGCGTTGCGCTCCAACCCAGAGCCCCGCGTCCCCTGTCACAACGATCTGCTGGCGGCCAACTTCCTCGATGACGGGGACCGATTGTGGATCATCGACTTCGAGTACTCGGGCAACAACGAGCCGGCGTTCGAGCTCGGGAACCTCGCCCAGGAGAACCACCTCGATGATGCACAGCTGGCGACACTGGCCACCCACTACTACGGCGCCGATGACGAACGACTGGTGGCCCGTTGTCGTCTGTGGCAGATCGCGAGCGCCTATGCCTGGACGCTGTGGGGCCTGATCTCGGCGCGAACCAATCCGCTGGACTTCGACTTCGAGGGCTGGGGGCTGGAGAAGTTCGAGCGGGCCCGGTCGGAGATGGCGGACCCCGGCTTCGAGATGTTGCTGAGGCTAGGGTCGGCGAGCCGCGATGACTGACCTGCCGGCCCGCACCCGCGTCGTCATCATCGGCGGCGGAGTCATCGGGTGCTCCGTGGCCTATCACCTCGCCCACCTCGGGTGGACGGATGTCGTTCTGCTGGAACAGGGAACGCTCTCCTGCGGCACGACCTGGCATGCCGCGGGACTTGTCGGTCAGCTGCGCGCGAGCGAGGCGAGCACCCGGCTCGTGCAGTACTCCACTCAGCTCTATGGCCGGCTCGAAGCCGAGACCGGGCTCGGCACCGGCTATCGCGTATGTGGCGGAGTCACCGTCGCGCGGACCCCCGAGCGAATGGTGCAGCTGCAGCGCACGATCGCCAGCGCCGCGGCATACGGCCTGGAGTGTGAACCGTTGACGCCGGCCCAGGCGGCCGACCGCTATCCGCTGCTGCGCACCGACGACCTGCTCGGCGCCATCTGGCTGCCCGGCGACGGACGGGCCAATCCAGCCGACCTGACGCAGGCGCTCGCCAAGGGCGCTCGCCAGCTCGGGGTGCGCATCCACGAACGCGTCCGGGTGACCGACGTGCTGCTCGACAAACGGGACAGCCATCCGCGGGCGACGGGCGTGCGCACGGATGCCGGCGATATCGAGGCGGAGTATGTCGTCAACTGCGCCGGCCAATGGGCCAAGGCCGTCGGTGCCCTGGCCGGGGTCACCGTGCCGCTGCACTCGGCAGAGCATTTCTACGTCGTCACCGGCCAGATCGAGGGTGTCCATCGGGACCTGCCGATCCTGCGCGATCCCGATGGCTACACCTATGTCAAGGAAGAAGTCGGGGGTCTGCTCGTCGGAGGTTTCGAGCCCGAAGCCAAGCCGTGGGTGGCGCCCGACCAACTGCCATACCCCTTCGAATTCCAACTCCTGGAAGAAGATTGGGAGCACTTCGAGATCCTCATGGATTCTGCGGTGCACCGGCTGCCGGTGCTGGCCGAGACGGGGATTCGCAAGTTCTACAACGGCCCCGAGTCATTCACTCCGGACAACCAATTCCTCATCGGGGCCGCGCCGGAGGTGGACGGCTTCTACGTCGCCGCGGGCTTCAACTCGGTCGGCATCGCCTCGGCCGGCGGGGCCGGGATGGCCCTGGCCGAGTGGATCGTCGCGGGCGAACCCACGATGGATTTGGTGTCCGCCGACATTCGGCGCTTCTCGAGCTTGCAGGGCGACAACCGCTGGCTGCGAGCCCGGGTCGCAGAGGTGCTCGGTCTGCACTATTCCGTGCCCTGGCCCAACCGGGAGATGGAATCGGCACGGCCGCAACGGATGTCGCCGCTGCATGAGGCCATCGTCGCCCAGAATGCGGTTCTCGGCACGCGCAATGGCTGGGAGCGCGCCAATGTCTTTGCGCCCCTGGGGGTGCCTGCCGTCCTGGACTACCGCTGGGAGCGGCCGGCCTGGGTGGACTGGTGCGTGGCCGAGCAGATCGCGACACGCGAACGGGTCGCGATCTTCGAGCAGACCTCGTTCAGCAAGTACCTCATCAGCGGCCGCGACGCCCTGACCGCGCTGCAATGGCTGTGCGCCAACGACATTGACGTGCCCGTCGGGACCGCCGTCTATACGCCGATGCTCAACTCGCGCGGCGGATATGAAGCCGATGTCACCGTCACCCGGACCGGTGACGATGCCTTCTTGATGGTCAGCAGCGCCGCGACCACAGTTCGCGATCTCGATTGGCTGCGTCGTAACGCGCCGTCTGGCACCGCATGGCACGTCGAGGACGTCACCGACGCCTTGGCCGTCATCGGAGTCATGGGGCCGCGAAGCCGCGACCTGCTGGCGACCTGCTCGCCGGATGATCTGTCCGACAACGCCTTTCCCTTCGGCACCAGCCAGGGGATTCGGCTCGCCGGCGTGACCGTGCGCGCCACGCGGATCACCTATGTGGGCGAACTGGGGTGGGAGGTTTACGTCCCCACCGGCGATGCACCGGCGGTGTATGCCGCCCTCACTGCGGCCGGGGAAGCCCTCGGTGCCAGACCTGCGGGCTACTACGCCATCGACGCGCTGCGGCTGGAGAAGGGCTATCGCGCCTTCGCCCGTGAACTCGCCCCCGACCTGACACCGGTCGAGGCCGGCCTGCTCTTCGCCTGCAAGCTGCGCACGGACATCGACTTCCTCGGCCGGTCGGTCCTCGAGGCCCGCCGGGCGGCCGGTCCTCGGCGGCGCGTGGTGTCGTTCACGGCGGAGGAGGGCACGGCATACCTCTGGGGCGGGGAACTCGTGCGCCGTGATGGCGAGCCCGTGGGGCAGGTGACCAGCGCGGCCTGGGGCGCGAGCCTCGGCAGCGCCGTCGGGCTGGCCCTGATCGGCCCGGGCGGCGAGGCGACCGCCACGCTCGGGTGGATCCAAGCGGGGAGGTATGACGTGGACCTCGCCGGACGCAGGGTGCCCATCAGCGTCAGTCTCCGGGCGCCATACGATCCGGATGGGCACAAAGTGCGCCCCGATGAGGGAGAAGGACGACGATGACGGCGGCACGTGCTCTGCCGGCGCCGCCGCACGATCCGGCCGGCCCGGCTGGTCTTGCGTTGCCCGATGCGGTGCTGCGGCCCGTATCCGGCAATGCCTTCGAGGTGACGATCGAGCAACTCGCGACGGCGATCCGCTTGGGCGTCTTCACCCGAGGTGAGGCACTGCCGCCGGAACGCGAGCTCGCCGAGCGGCTGGGCGTCTCGCGCAACACCCTGCGCGAGGCCATCGCCGCCCTACGTGAGGCGGGTTTCGTCGCGACACGGCGCGGTCGTGGCGGCGGCACCTGGGTGACCTATGCCGGCACCGAACCCGGTGCCGCAGGGACGGAAGTCGCCGATGGCATCGACGTCGAGGACGCCCTGAGCTTCCGCGAAGTTGTGGAGCCGGGCGCGGCGGAACTCGCGGCGCGACGCACCCTGACCGCGGACGAACGCGCGTGGCTCGCGGCGAGTTGCCGAGCGGTTCGCGAGGCGCCGGACAATGCCGCCCACCGGGTGGCCGACAGCCGGCTGCATCTGGCCATCGCCGCGCTCGCCGGATCGCCGATGCTCGTCGACTCGGTCACCCGGGCGCAGGCCACCCTGCATGAGCTGCTGAGCGCAATCCCGGTGTTGCGCACCAATATCGAGCACTCCAATGACCAGCATGATGCCATCGTCGAGGCGATCCTCGGCGGCCAGCCCGAGGCGGCCCGCATCGCGATGGGCGAACACTGTGAAGCCACCGCCGCGCTGCTGCGCGGCCTGATCGGACCACGCCGGGAGAAAGGATCACGATGAGCACAGGCGCACCACGGCTCACGATGGACACGCTGCGAGCCGAGATCGACAGCGGCGAAATCGACACCGTCATCGTGGCCTTCACCGACATGCAGGGTCGGCTCCAGGGCAAGCGGCTGCACGCGCGCTTCTTCCTCGACCACGTCCTGGCCCATGGCACGGAGGGGTGCAACTACCTGCTCACCGTCGATGTCGAGATGAACACCGTGCCCGGCTACGCGCTCACCTCCTGGGAGCGGGGGTATGGCGATATGTTCTTCGACCTCGACCTCGACACCTTGCGGCGCACGCCGGGCGAGCCGAACGCCGCGATGATCCAGTGCGATCTGTCCTGGCTGGACGGGTCGGGTGAGGTCGCGCAGTCGCCGCGCACCATCCTCAAGAAGCAACTGGCTGCCGCGGCCGAGCTGGGCTATGGCGCCTTCTGCGGGACCGAGCTGGAGTTCATCCTCTTCGAGGACACCTATGACGCGGCCTGGGATCGGCGCTATCTCGGGCTGACGGGCGCGAACCGCTACAACATCGACTATTCGATCCTCGGCGGCGCGAAGGTCGAGCCGGTCCTGCGCGACATCCGCAACCAGATGTATGCCGCGGGCATGAATGTCGAGTCGGCCAAGGGTGAGTGCAACCTGGGTCAGCACGAGATCGGCTTCCTCTATGACGAGGCCCTGCGCACCTGCGACAACCACACCGTCTACAAATACGGCGCGAAGGCGATCGCGGCCGCGCACGGCCAGTCGATCACCTTCATGGCGAAGTATGACGAGCGGGAAGGCAGCTCCTGCCACATCCACCTGTCGCTGCGAGGGGATGACGGCACGATCGTCTTCGCGGACGACGATCGCCCGGGCGGGCGGAGTGAGCTGTTCGAGTCCTTCATGGCGGGCGTGCTCGCCACGATGCGCGAACTCACCTATTTCTATGCGCCGAATATCAACTCCTACAAGCGATTCCAGGTCGGCTCGTTCGCGCCGACCGCGGTGGCCTGGGGCAGCGACAATCGCACCTGCGCCCTGCGAGTGGTCGGCCACGGCGCCGGGCTGCGGGTCGAAAACCGGGTGCCGGGCGCTGACGTCAACCCCCACCTGTCGGTCGCCGCGATGCTCGCCGGGGGCCTGCACGGCATGAGAGAAGGTCTGACTCTGGAAGCCGAGTGCGTCGGGAATGCGTATGAAGCCGACCTCGCCCACGTGCCGATGACCCTGCAGGAGGCCCGCGACCTGCTCGACGCCTCCGCCGTGGCACGGGCCGCCTTCGGCGATGACGTCGTCGACCACTATGTCCACGCGGGGGACACCGAGATCGCCGCCTTCAATGCTGCCGTCACCGACTGGGAGCGCGTCCGAGGATTCGAGAGGTTGTAAGTCACCCCACGAAGTTCTCGCTCCTCCGTCGCTCGATACTTCGCGGGGACCCCGACCCTCTGAGAGAAAGTGCCCGACATTGACTACCACGCACGATGTCATCAATCCGGCGACCGAGCAGGTCGTCACCACCATCGACCTGGTCGGGGTCGAGGAAACCGACGCCGCCATCGCGAAAGCCGTTGCGGTCGGCCCCAATTGGCGGGCGGTGAGCCCGGCGGATCGCGGGCTGCTGCTGCGCCGGTTCGCGGATGTGGTCGAGGCGCACACCGAGGAACTCGCGAGCCTCGAGGTGCGCAATGCCGGCCATACGATCGGCAATGCGCGCTGGGAGGCGGGCAATGTCGTCAATGTCCTGCGCTACTACTCCGCGGCACCCGAGCGGCTGTTCGGCAAGCAGATCCCGGTCGCGGGCGGCCTCGATGTCACCTTCAAGGAGCCCCTTGGGGTTGTATCTGTCATCGTTCCGTGGAACTTCCCGATGCCCATCGCGGGCTGGGGTTTCGGCCCTGCCCTCGCGGCGGGCAATACCGTCGTCCTCAAGCCCGCCGAACTGACGCCGCTGACGGCGATCCGGCTGGGGGAGTTGGCCGTGGAGGCGGGGCTCCCTGAGGGCGTCTTTACTGTGCTGCCCGGCAAGGGTTCGGTCGTGGGGGAGCGCTTCGTCACCCACCCGGACGTTCGCAAGGTCTGCTTCACCGGCTCGACCGCGGTCGGCCAGGGGATCATGCGCAAGGCGGCCGACCAGCTCAAGCGGGTGACCCTCGAACTCGGCGGCAAGAGCGCCAATATCGTCTTCGCCGATGCGGACGTGGAGAGGGCCGCCGCCAGCGCGCCGATGAGCTTCCTCGACAATGCTGGCCAGGACTGCTGCGCACGCACCCGAATCCTGGTGCAGCGCAAAGTCTTCGACGACTTCATGGAGCGCTTCGAGGGCGCCATCAAGGCGGTGCGCGTCGGCGACCCGGCCGATGCGTCGATCGAGATGGGCCCGATGGTCAGCGCGGGCCAGCGCGACACCGTCCGGTCGTTCGTCGAGGACGCCGGGGCCTTGGGGTATGCCGCGCCCGACATCGCCTTCCGCGGCTCGGCCCCCGAAGGGGCCGGCTGGTGGTACCCGCCCACCGTCCTGCTCGCCCATGGCACCACCGATCGCGCCTGGACTGAGGAAATCTTCGGCCCGGTCGTCTCCGTCATGCCCTTCGAGGATGAAGCCGAGGCGATCCGGCTAGCCAACGACACGGCATACGGCCTCTCCGGCTCGATCTGGACCCGCGATCTGGGGCGCGCGATCCGCGTCGCCCGCGGGGTCGAGGCGGGCAACCTCTCGGTCAACAGCCACTCCTCGGTGCGCTACTCCACGCCCTTCGGCGGCTTCAAGGCCAGCGGCATCGGCCGCGAACTCGGCCCGGACGCCCTGGACGCCTTCACCGAGACCAAGAACGTCTTCTTCGACACCTCTGCCTGATCCCATCCCGAAAACCCCTCTGAGACAAAGGAATCACCCGACATGGTTGAACGTCCCGGCCGCATCGAGGGCAAGGTCGCCGTCGTCACCGGAGGCTGCTCCGGCATCGGCTTGGCGACCGTGCGCCGCTTCGCCGAGGAAGGCGCAAAGGTCGTCATCGCCGACCTCAACGACGACCTCGGCGCCCAGCTCGCGGAGGAACTCGGCGGCACCTATGTCCACTGCAATGTCGCCGACAAGGCCGAGGTGGACAACCTCTTCAAGGTCGCCTTCGACACCTATGGCCGCATCGACATCGCCTTCAACAATGCCGGGATCAGCCCGCCCGAAGACGACTCGATCCTCGACACCGACCTGGAGGCCTGGGACAAGGTCCAGCTCGTCAACCTGACCTCGGTTTACTTGTGCTGCAAGGCCGTTCTGCCCTACATGCTGGAGCAGAAGTCCGGCTCGATCATCAATACCGCCTCCTTCGTCGCCATCCTCGGCGCGGCCACCTCGCAGATCTCCTATTCCGCATCCAAGGGCGGCGTGCTGTCGATGACCCGCGAACTCGGCGTGCAATTCGCCCGCGAAGGCATCCGCGTCAACGCCCTGTGCCCCGGCCCGGTCAACACCCCGCTGCTGAAGGAACTCTTCGCCAAGGACGCCGAGCGCGCCGCCCGCCGCCTCATCCACGTCCCGATGGGCCGCTTCGGGGAGCCGGAGGAGATGGCCAATGCCGTCCTCTTCCTCGCCTCCGATGAGTCGAGTTTCATGACAGCCAACACCTTCCTCGTCGACGGCGGCATCTCCGGCGCCTATGTCACCCCGCTCTGAGGTGACTCCTGTTCTTGGGGTGTCGCCGCGCCCCGTCATCGGCATCTCCTGCTATGTCGAGGAGGTCGACCGCATCCCCTGGCGGGCGCAGCGCTCGGCCGTGCTCCCGCAGATGTATGTCGAGCACGTCCAGGCGGCCGGCGGCATCGCCGTCGTCCTGCCCCCGCGTGAGGACGTCGACCCCGAGATGGCCCGCGCCGTCCTGGCCCGACTGGACGGCCTGATGATCGCCGGCGGCGCCGATGTGGAGTCGAGTCGGTATGCTGCGCAACCGCATTCGACGGCGCAAGCACCTCGGCGCGATCGGGATGCCTGGGAGATCGCGCTCGCCGACGCGGCGGACGATCTGGACCTGCCGACCCTCGGCATCTGCCGGGGGATGCAGGTCCTCGCCGTCGCCGCGGGCGGAGCGATCGAGCAGCACCTCCCCGACCGGGTCGGTCACGACGCCCACCTCCCGACGCCCGGGACGTATGCCGCCCACCCCGTCTCCGTGGTCCCCGGCACCACCCTGGCCGGCCTCCTCGGCGAGGCCGATTTGGACGTCCCGACCTACCACCACCAAGGTGTGGATGCGGGTTCGCTGGACCACACGGCGTACCGCATCAGCGCCTGGCACGCCGACGGGACCCCGGAGGCGATGGAGAATCCGGAAGCCCGCTTTCGGCTGGCCGTGCAGTGGCATCCCGAGGCCGGCACGGACGGCCGGCTGTTCGACGCGTTCGTCACAGCAGCCCGCGAAAGAATGGATGCATGAGCAGCCGAGTCGGCTACCAGATCCCCAACTTCAGCTATCCCGGTGGTGATCCGCGCGCGATCTTTCCGACCGTCCAGCAGCAGGCCCGCGAAGCCGAGGCGGCCGGCTTCGACTTCGGCACCTTCACCGACCCCTTCGAGAAGCTTGACGAGGCACTGCAGATCATCGCCCCGATGCTGCACGGTGAGCGCCCGACGCTCTCCGGCAAGCACTATCGGGCCGTCACCGCGATGAACGAGCCGCGGGTGCGCGACGACATGCCGATCATGCTCGGCGGCTCAGGCGAGAAGAAGACCTTCCGCCTGGCCGCGAAGTATGCCGATCACCTCAACATCATCTGCGATCCCGCGCTCATCCCGGCCAAGCTCGAGGCGCTGGCCGCGCGGTGCGCGGAGAACGGCCGCGATCTCGCCACCCTGGAGACGTCTTTCCTTGCATTTGTGCTGATGGACGAGGACGGCGACGCCGCCCGGGCGCTGCAGCGCACGTTGATGCTCAAGTCCGGCGTCGACATCGACACTCTCGACGCAACGACCCGGGCCGCGATCACCGCCCGGCAGTTCGTCGGGACGCCCGAGGAGGTCGCCGCCGATATCAAGGCGCGCGTCATCGACGCCGGCATCCCCGGCATCGTCCTGAACATGATCGGCAACGGCCACGTCCCCGGCGTCGTCACGATGGCCGCCGAGGCGCTGCGCCCGCTCATGCACTGACGCCCGATCACACCGGGCCCGCGTCGACGCGAGACGCGATGCGGGCCCGGCGGTGGAGCGTGACTACCCTGGGAAGCAGAACCGGTCGGCGACGCCCGACCCCCGGCAACGGCCAAGGAAGGCAGGCGCACTCGCGATGGCGCTCTCATTCGAACTCTCCGCCAACCCGAATCCCGCCAGCGAGGCAGAACGGTCCGCGATTTTGGAGAACCCGGGCTTCGGCAAGCACTTCACCGACCACATGGCGGTCGCGACGTGGACGAAGGACGCAGGCTGGCATGACGGGCGGGTCACGGCATACGGCCCCATCTCGTTGATGCCGAGCGCCGCGGTGCTGCACTATGCCCAGGAGATCTTCGAAGGCCTGAAGGCTTATCGCCATGCCGACGGCTCGATCTGGTCCTTCCGGCCCGAGGCCAACGCCCAGCGCATGGCGCGCAGCGCCGCCCGGCTCGCGCTACCCGTGCTGCCCGAAGAGGACTTCATCGCCTCGCTTCGCGCCCTCGTAACGGCCGACCAGGCCTGGGTGCCGGAGGCGCCCGACGGCAGCGAAAAGAGCCTCTACCTGCGGCCGTTCATGTATGCCAGTGAGGCCTTCCTCGGCGTGCGCCCCGCCAACGAGGTGACCTTCTCGGTCATCGCCTCCCCGGCCGGCGCCTACTTCTCCGGCGGCCTCAAGCCGGTAACCTTGTGGATCTCCCAGCACTATGCCCGCGCGGGTGCCGGCGGCACGGGGGCCGCGAAGTGCGGTGGCAACTACGCCTCCTCCCTCGCGGGGCAGTTGGAGGGGATCGAGCACGGCTGCGACCAGGCCGTCTTCCTCGACGCTGCGACCCAGACCTTTATCGAGGAGCTGGGCGGCATGAACCTCTTCTTCGTCACCAAGGACAACCGCCTGCTCACTCCTGAGCTGACCGGCTCGATCCTTGAGGGCGTCACCCGCAGCTCGATCCTCGATCTCGGCAAGGAACTCGGCCTCGACCCGCAGGAGCAGCGCATAGAGATCGAGCAGTGGAAGGACGGCGTCGCCTCCGGCGAGATCGTCGAGATCTTCGCCTGCGGCACGGCCGCGGTCGTTACCCCGGTCGGTGAGTTGCGTTGGGAAGGTGGCAGCACCCCGTCGACCGCCGGTGCCGCTGGGGGCGAGATCACCAATGCGATCCGCAGCCGCCTGCTCGACATTCAGTATGGCCGGGTCGAGGACACCCACGGCTGGCTGACGCAGCTGGCCTGACGAGGCCTCCCCGCCGGCCCCATCGCAGCACCGGTCGGTGGGGAGGTCCGAGCCTGGGGCGAGTGGTCGGCATACGGACGGCCTTGGCTGTCGCGGGCGGATGTGTAGAGTGAGCGTGTGACCTTCGCGAGCATGATTATCCACTAGCGCAACGAGACCTCTCGTTGCGCCGACCTCCCAGCCCTGGGGGGTTTTTTGTTGCCCGCCAGGCCGATTGACCGACCACGTTCAGACAAGGTGAAGCACATGAGCGACCTGCACGTCTACGACACCACGCTGCGCGATGGCGCGCAGCAAGAGGGGCTCAACCTCTCGGTGACGGACAAGCTGGCGATTGCCCTGCACCTGGACGAACTGGGGGTCGGCTTCATTGAGGGCGGGTGGCCGGGCGCGAACCCCAAGGACACGGAATTCTTCCGGCGCGCGCAGAGCGAGCTGACGCTGCGCAATGCGACGCTGGCCGCCTTCGGCGCGACGCGTCGGGCGGGTGGCCGGGCCGATTCGGACCCGTTGGTGCGGGCCCTGCTCGACTCTGGGGCATCCGTCGTGACGCTGGTGGCCAAGAGTCATGGCGGGCACGTGGAGCGGGCGCTGCGGACGACCCTCGCGGAGAACCTCGAGATGATCCGCGACACGGTGACCTTCCTTCGCGGCGAAGGCCGCCGCGTCTTCGTGGACGCGGAGCACTTCTTCGACGGCTACCGGACCGATCGGGCATACGCCCTGGAAGCGGTGCGCGCCGCGGCCGAGTCCGGCGCCGAGGTGGTCGCCCTATGCGACACCAATGGCGGAATGCTGCCCAACGAAATCGCGGACATGGTCGGTGATGTCGTCGGCGCGACCGGCGCGCGGATCGGCATCCACTGCCACAACGACACTGGCTGCGCCGTCGCAAACTCGATGGCCGCGATCGACGCGGGCGCCACGCACGTGCAGGGGACCATCAATGGGTATGGCGAGCGCACCGGCAACGCCAATCTCGTCACCATCGTCGCCAACCTGCAGATCAAGCAGGAGCGCGACCTCATCGAGCCGCACCGCCTCGCCGAGGCAACCCGGATCTCACATGCGATCAGCGAGATCACCAATGTCGCGCCCTACAGTCGCCAGCCCTACACCGGCTCCAGCGCCTTCGCGCACAAGGCCGGCCTACACGCCAGCGCGATCAAGGTCGACCCCGACCTCTACCAGCACACTGATCCCAAGGCCGTCGGCAATGACATGCGAATGCTGGTGTCGGACATGGCTGGTCGCGCCTCGATCGAGTTGAAGAGCCGCGAGTTGGGCTTCGATCTGGACTCCGGCTCGGAGCAGGACAAGGCCAAGGTGGCGCGGGTGCTCGCGACCGTCAAGGACTTGGAGCTGCGTGGCTACACCTTCGATGCGGCCGATGCGAGCTTCGAGTTGCTGCTGCGCCGGGAACTCGACGGCAAGCTGCCGGACTTTTTCGACGTCGAGTCGTGGCGGGTTATCACCGACAGCCGCGGCGAGCAGGACGCGCTGTCGGAGGCGACGGTGAAGGTGAGCGCGGCGGGCAAGCGGGTCGTGCAGACCGGCGAGGGCAATGGCCCGGTCAATGCGCTCGACCACGCCCTGCGGCAGGCACTCGCGTCGGCCTATCCCGAACTCGCCGACCTGGAGCTGGTCGACTACAAGGTGCGCATCCTCGACACCGAGCATGGCACCGACGCCATCACCCGCGTCCTGATCGAGACCTCCGACGGCTCGACGACCTGGTCGACGATTGGTGTGGCCGCCAACATCCTCGAGGCGAGCTGGGATGCCCTCTTGGAGTCGGTGACCTATGGCCTGATCCGGGCGGGCGTCGCCCCGCGCTAGCGCGTCGACTGCTCTTGCACGGCGGAAAATGCCAGGCAGGGCAGCGCCATTCGCCGCTATCGTGACCAGGCTCGGTGCCCGCCGGGTCACCCGCTCACGGGTGCGCACGAGAGAGTTCACGCCAATGCAGAAGCTCGCTCCCAGGTTGTTCAACTGGGCGAGCATCCTCGACGACGCCACGGCCGCGCAGGCCAAGTCCGCGTCGACGATGCCCTTCATTCACCCGCATCTAGCGCTGATGCCCGACGCCCACCTGGGCAAGGGCGCAACCGTCGGGTCGGTCATTCCAACGCTCGGCGCGATCATGCCGGCCGCCGTCGGCGTCGACATCGGTTGCGGCATGATCGCCGTCCGCACCGGCCTGCACGAGTCCGACCTTCCTACCGATCGGGCTAGCGTCCGGGTCGCCATCGAGAACGCGATCCCGCTGTCGGCCGGCGCGCGCAACCAGCGGATCAGCCGCGAGCACACGATCGCCCGGCTGGACCAGCTGCGGACCCTCGCGGACGACGCGGGGTTCGACCCCGCGGCATACCTCGGGGCCTGGGATCTGCAACTGGGCACCCTCGGCTCGGGCAACCACTTCATCGAGATCACGCGGGACGAGACCGGCACGGTCTGGCTCTTCCTGCACAGCGGGTCGCGGGGCGTCGGCAACAAGATCGCTCAGCACCACATCGGCGTCGCACAGAAGCTGTGCCAGCAGTGGTGGATTCCGTTGCCGGACAGGGATCTTGCCTACCTCGTGGAGGGCACCGACGAGTTCTGGGCCTACATCCGGCAGATGCGGTGGGCGCAGACCTACGCGCTGCTGAACCGGGAGGAGATGATGGACCGGTTGCACGCGTGCGTGCAGGACTGGGTGGGCGCGCCGGTGGAGCGGCTGGAGGAGATCAACTGCCACCACAACTACACCGAGCAGGAGACGCACTTCGGCAAGCAGGTCTGGCTCTCCCGGAAGGGCGCCATCTCGGCTCGGGCCGGTGGGGCCGGGCTGATCCCCGGGTCCATGGGGACGGCGTCGTATGTCGTTGCGGGACTGGGCAATCCGCTCGCGCTGAACTCGGCACCGCATGGCGCCGGCCGGGTGCACTCGCGGTCCGTGGCCCGGCGGACCTTCACCCAGGAGCAGTTGCGGGCGGCGATGGCCGGCATCGAGTTCCGCGACACCGCAGCCTTCATCGACGAGATCCCGGCGGCCTACAAGGACATTGACCAGGTGATGGCGGACGCCGCCGACTTGGTGGAGATCCGGCATACCCTCCGGCAGCTCATCAACGTTAAGGGCGACTGAGCTCGACGATCGACTTTGGTCGATCCGCTCCGAGACCGTGGGCCGATGTGCATCGGCCCACGGTCGCGGTGAACTGCTTCCATGACGGCAACGGCAGGGGAGCGGGACAGCGGTGGGGGACAAGCCGATCCAAGTCTGGACGCTGCAGGTTGCCGACCAGCAACATGTGGTGACATCTCAGGAAGCCGGGTGGGCCAAGCGGCTGGTCGTCTGGTGTGTCGACGGCATCGAGGTCGCGTGCAAGGCGTCGGGGGAGGACAAGCTCGTTCTGGTGCCAACCGTCCCCGCGGACAAGGCTTTTGGGGCGATGCGGGTGCTCCACAGTGCCCTATCGGCGCCGCGTCGGGCCATCTGGTTCGAGGGGCCGGAGGCCCACGGCGCAGCCCATCTCGGCGTCGGGGGTGTCGATCTGGAACCGGAGCCCGGCTCGCCGCTCGCCCTCCGGGAGGAGCGGATGGCTGCCCGGCCCCGCCTGTATGCCGCGCGGCACGTCGCCGTCGGCGTCGCGAAGGTCGTCGGGCCTCTTGCGGTGGCTTGGCTGCTCGCTCGCCTCGCGGCGATGTTCAACTTCTCGGTGCCGTTGCCGGACCTCGATCTGTCCAACCTCCCCGACATTCCTTGGCCAGACCTACACCTTCCCTCGATTCCGTGGCCCGATTGGGACATGCCGGGCTGGCTGGTGTGGCTGGTCGATCACGCCAAACTCGTGCTCCCCATCCTCGTGGGAATCGCGTTGGCGCGCAGCGAGGTCAAGCGCCGTGCGACCGCGGCCAGGCGCCGCGACGCCCTACGTCGCCGAGGCGATCCGACGGACGGGAACTAGTCGATCGCTACCGCGGCCAGGACGGCGAGGAGGCGGCGGCGCAGGTCGTTCGAGCGCTCGGAGAAGGCGCGCTGCGCGGCGGCATACTCGCTCTTGCCCTCGGGGGTCTCGATCCGGATGGGAGCGTAGCCGAGGTCGACCAAGTCGTATGGCGACGCCTGCATGTCGAGGACGCGGATGTCGCGGGCCAACTCGAAGGCGTCGAGGAGCACGTCCCCGGGGACTAGGGGCGTGAGCTTGTGCGCCCACTTGTAGACATCCATCCCCGCGTGCAGGCAACCCGGCTGCTCCTGCCACACCTGGCCTTCCCGCGTCGGCTGAGTTGCATTGCGCGGCACGGCATCCGGGGTGAAGAAGCGGTAGGCGTCGAAGTGGCTGCACCGCAACTGATGGGACTCCACGACGCGATCGGTCTCGGTGGGGGACAGTCGCAGCGGATAGTCTTCATGGCGAACCTCGCCCGGCGCCAGGCGATAGACCATCGCCCACTCATGCAGCCCGAAACACCCCGTAAACGCCGGCCGAGTCAGGGTCGCAGTCAGCAGCGAGCGGACGAAGGTGATCGTCGTCGCGCGCTTCGCCGCGACCGCAACACGGTCGAGCGCGACCCCGCCGTCGGCGAGGGTGAGGTAGCCGGACCAGGTGGCACGCGGCATACGTCCAGCGTCGTCCAGGACCACCCCCGGCCCGGGGTGCCACCGGCGCAACTTGCCCGGCGGGAAGTTGTAGTAGCGGAAGAGGAAATCCTCCACCGGATGCTTCGCCCCGCGCCGTGCCAGATGTGCGACCGTCAGTCGGTCGGCGCGCGCGGCATGTGCGGACTCACGTTCCTGCCACTCCGGGCGCGACATCCGAATTGCGTCCACCCATCCACCGTAATCGGCGCGCACATAGAGTCTGGACTCATGCGGATCGTGCGGTTCAGCGCCGGGGAGGACCCGGCATACGGCGTCTTGGAAGACAACGGGCGGGTCGTGGCCGAGATCGTCGGCGACCCCATCTATCAAGGGGTTCAGTTCACGGGGCGGCGCCTCCCGATCGACGACGTGCGCCTGCTCGCCCCGGTGATCCCGCGCAGCAAGGTCATCGGGATCGGGCGCAACTACGCCGACCACGCCAAAGAGATGGGCAATGACGTCCCGACGTCACCGCTGGCCTTCCTCATCCCGAACACCTCAGTCATCGGTCCCGACGACCCGGTGGTCATTCCGTCCTTCACGAATGAGGTGCATTACGAGGGCGAACTTGCCGTCGTGATCGGCCGCATCGGCAAGGACGTCCCGAAGGCGCGGTGGCGCGAAGTCGTCTTTGGCTACACCTGTGCCAATGATGTCTCCGCCCGCGACCTGCAACGCGACGACGGCCAATGGGCGCGGGCCAAAGGCATGGACACCTTCACCCCGCTGGGCCCCGCCATCGAGACCGACCTCGACCCGGCGGGTCTGCGACTGGTGACCCGGCGGGATGGGGAGCTGGTCCAGGATGCGACGACGGCAGATCTCATCTTCGACGTGCCCACGCTCATCGAGTACCTCTCGGCGGCCTTCACGCTGCTGCCTGGCGACGTCATCCTGACCGGGACACCGGCCGGGGTCGGTCCTGTGGATCACGGGAGTCGGGTCGAGGTCGAGATCGAGGGCATCGGCACCCTCGCCAATCCGTTCGTGCGCCGGTGACCCGCAACCACACTCACCACAACCACACTGGCCCGCAACCACACTGACCGTCACCCAAAGTTTGGGCGGTAAACCTAGAATCGGGTCACTATGAGCAAGCACAAACTCGGTCCGGTCCGCCTGCGTGTGGCCCCGTCGCCGACGGGCGATCCCCATGTCGGCACGGCATACATGTCGCTCTTCAATCTCGCGTTCGCGCGGCAGCAGGGCGGGCAGTTCCTGCTGCGCATCGAGGACACCGATCGCGCGCGCTTCCGGGCGGACAGCGAGAAGCAGGT
The DNA here is from genome assembly GCF_001046875.1 of Nostocoides jenkinsii Ben 74. Taxonomy (GTDB): domain Bacteria; phylum Actinomycetota; class Actinomycetes; order Actinomycetales; family Dermatophilaceae; genus Nostocoides_A; species Nostocoides_A jenkinsii. The sequence goes on along the minus strand of NZ_HF571038.1, from coordinate 570,393 downwards.
ATTCGACATGCTTCGCTGGCTCGGTCTCAACTGGGACGAGGGTCCCGACATCGGCGGCCCGGTCGGTCCTTATCGCCAATCCGAGCGGCTCGACACCTACCGGCCCTATGTCAAGAAGTTGCTGAAGTCCGGGCACGCCTACAGGTGCTGGTGCAGCCCGGAACGCCTCACGCAGATGCGCGAGGCGCAGCAGAAGAACAAGCTGCCCACCGGCTACGACCGACTCTGCCATGGCAAGACCGAGGACGAGCGGCGCGAACTGCCCGGGTTCAGCGAGACGCCGGTCGTGCGGATGCTGATCCCGGACGATGTCTCGCTGACCTTCACCGACCTCATCCGCGGTGAGGTCAACGCGCCGCGCCCCGACGACCAGGTCATCCTGAAGGCCGACGGTTTCCCGACCTATCACCTCGCCGTGGTCGTTGACGACCACGAGATGAAGGTGACACATGTCGTGCGCGGCGAGGAGTGGATTTCGTCAACGCCGAAGCACCTACTGCTCTACAAGTGGCTCGGCATCGACGCCCCTCAGTTCGCGCACATGCCGCTGCTGCGCAATGCCGACAAGTCCAAGATCTCCAAGCGCAAGAACCCGGCCGCCCGCCTGACCTGGTTCGTGGAGGAGGGCTACCTCCCCGAGGCGCTCGTGAACTTCCTTGCGCTGCTTGCCTATCCGCCGGCGCAGGACGCCGAAGGCAATGATGTCGAGAAGTTCGGCTTCGCCGATTTCGCCCGCGACTTCGCGTGGTCGAAGGTCAACCCGGTCGGACCGATCTTCGACCTGAAGAAGCTCGAATGGCTCAACGGCGTCTACATCCGCGAGTTGGCGCTGGGCGACTTCACTTCACGGCTGCTGCCCTATCTGGAACGCGCCGACGTGCTGTCGGGCAACCCGAGCCTCGGCGAACTCGGTCGGCTCAAGGACGTCGCGGCGCTGATCCAGACCCGGATCTCCCTGCTCAAAGAGGCTGCACCTCTGGTGGCGCCGTTCTTCATCGCCGACGACCAATTGGTGATCCAGGATGACGCGCGCGCCGGGCTTGGCGACGACGCCGGGGAGGTCCTGGACAAGGCGATCGAGGTCCTTGGCAATATCGACGACCATCTCGCCTCGCTTGTCGGCGGGACGGACTGGAACGCCGCCAATCTCGAAGGCCACCTTCGCGCGGGAATCGTCGACGGCCTCGGAAAGAAGGCACGCGTCGCCTTTGGGCCGATCCGCACCGCGGTCTCGGGGGCGCGCATTTCGCCGCCGCTGTTCGAGTCGATGGAGATCCTCGGCAAGACCTCGACCCTGGCCCGTCTGCACGCCTTGCGCGCGACTCTTTGACCGAACCCACGAGTCGTATGCCGTGCCCTCCCCGGCGGGGAGGGCACGGGATCGCGTGATAAGCCGCGGCGATTTGGGCCGCTGCGGGCATTGCCGGTAGAGTTGCACCTCGGTTCACCGGCCGCGCGTGCTTCGGCACGAAGGGTCGGGGATACCCCCATGGGGTATGGTGTAATTGGCAACACTAGTGATTCTGGTTCACTCATTCTAGGTTCGAGTCCTGGTACCCCAGCTTTCCAAAGCCGCTTGCGCGGCTGCGGATTCGGTGGTCGTCATATCTTCGAGTATGGTTACCCCGCTGCGCTCGCCTCGTGTGAGCGCACCTCTTGGCCCCGTTGTGTAGCGGTCTAGCACGCCGCCCTCTCAAGGCGGTAGCGCGGGTTCGAACCCCGTCGGGGCTACCGAGAAGGACCCGATGCCTCAGGGCATCGGGTCCTTATCTTTTCTCCACCTGGAGAGCCCGTGGGCGTCACCCGGACAGTCGTGGGCGTCAGTCGGACTGCGCGCGGGCGGCTGCCTCCTGCGCCGCGGCGTGCCGCTGCAGGACTTCCGTGAGCTTGTTGGCGCCCGCGATGACGGTTGCAGCGTGCAGGCGCCCGGGCTGCCGCGACAGGCGCTCGATAGGCCCAGAGATCGACACGGCCGCGATGACGCGGCCGGAGGGGGAGCGGACAGGCGCCGACACCGAGGCGACGCCCGGCTCGCGCTCGCCGACACTCTGCGACCAGCCGCGCCGGCGAACGCCGGACAGGGTGGTGGCGTTGAAGGCCGCGCCCATGAGGCCGCGGTGCAGCCGATCCGGCTCCTCCCAGGCCAGCAGCACCTGCGCCGCCGAGCCGGCGAGCATCGTCAACGTCGCACCGACAGGGATCGAGTCGCGCAGACCCACGGGACGTTCGGCGGCGGACACACAGACCCGGTGGTCACCTTGGCGGCGGAAGAGCTGCGCACTCTCGTTGGTGTGATCGCGCAACGCCCCCAGCACCGGGCCCGCGGCCGCCAAGAGGCGGTCCTCGCCCGCGGAGGCGGCGAGCTCGGCCAGGCGCGGCCCCAGCACGAAGCGCCCCTGCAAGTCGCGCGTCACCAAGCGGTGGTGCTCCAGTGCGACCGCGAGCCGATGGGCGGTCGGGCGGGCCAGGCCCGTGGCCGTGACCAGTTGGGCGAGAGTCGACGGACCGGACTCCAGTGCCCCCAAGACGATGGCGGCCTTGTCCAGAACGCCGACCCCGCTAGAAGTGTCCATGTCTTGATATTGCCGTCTCATTGCCTGAGACGCAAATTCTGGGCCCTCGGTCCCGTGCGAGCCTGCTCGGGTCGGTAGTTCCATCAGGAGGTTGTTCCAATGGCGGGCACGCTCGCAGAGAAGATCTGGGCAGACCACGTCGTCCGCTCCGCCGAAGGGGAGCCGGACATCCTCTATATCGACCTGCACCTGATCCACGAGGTCACGTCGCCGCAGGCGTTCGACGGACTGCGCCTGGCCGGGCGTCCGGTGCGGCGCCCGGAACTCACCCTGGCAACCGAGGACCACAACGTCCCCACCACCCCCGGTCCGATCACGGACCCCGTCAGCCTTACCCAGGTCGAGACCCTGCGCGCGAACTGCGCCGAGTTCGGCGTCACGATCTATCCCATGGGCGATGCCGAGCAGGGCATCGTGCACGTCGTCGGTCCGCAGCTGGGCCTGACCCAGCCGGGTATGACGATTGTCTGCGGCGACAGCCATACGTCCACCCACGGCGCATTCGGCGCGCTCGCCTTCGGGATCGGGACGAGCGAGGTCGAGCACGTCCTTGCCACCCAGACCCTGCCCCTCAAGCCCTTCAAGACGATGGCCATCAACATCAACGGCGACCTGGCGGAAGGCGTCACCGCCAAGGACGTCATCCTCGCGGTGATCGCCAAGATCGGCACCGGCGGTGGGCAGGGGTATGTTCTGGAGTACCGCGGGCCGGCCATCGACGCGATGTCCATGGAAGCGCGCATGACGGTCTGCAATATGTCGATCGAGGCTGGCGCCCGCGCGGGCCTGATCGCTCCGGACGAGACGACCTTTGACTACTTGTCGGGCCGCGATCACGCCCCGACGGGCGACGACTGGAACGCCGCCGTCGACTACTGGAAGACGTTGCGCACCGACGACGACGCCGTCTTCGACGAGGTCGTCGACATCGACGCCGCGAGCCTGACGCCGTTCGTCACGTGGGGCACCAACCCCGGGCAGGGATCACCGCTCAGCGCCAGCGTCCCCGACCCGGCCCTCATCCCGGACGAGAACGAAGCCCGCGCAGCCGAGGCCGCACTGGCATACATGGGACTCACCGCCGGAACCCCGCTGCGGGAGATCGCCGTCGACACCGTTTTTGTCGGCTCCTGCACCAACGGGCGGATCGAGGACCTGCGGGCCGCCGCCGCGATCGTCAAGGGGCGCCATGTCGCCGACAGCGTCCGCATGCTCGTCGTCCCCGGATCGGCCCGGGTTCGGCTCCAGGCCGAGTCCGAAGGCCTTGACAAGGTGTTCACCGCGGCGGGCGCCGAGTGGCGCCTGCCCGGGTGCTCAATGTGCCTCGGCATGAACCCCGACACCCTGGCTCCGGGCGAGCGTTCGGCCTCGACCTCCAACCGCAACTTCGAGGGCCGCCAAGGCAAGGGAGGTCGCACGCATCTCGTCAGCCCCCTCGTCGCCGCCGCGACCGCCATCCGGGGCACCCTCTCCTCGCCCGCCGACCTGGACTGATTGAGGACTCGCAATGCAGGCATTCACCTCCCACACCGGCATCGGGGTCCCGCTGCGCCGCAGCAATGTCGACACCGACCAAATCATTCCCGCGGAGTATCTCAAGCGCGTGTCACGCACTGGCTTCGAGGACGGGCTGTTCGCCGCGTGGCGCAAGGATGAGTCGTTTATCCTCAACCAACCCACGTATGCCGCGGGCTCGGTTCTCGTGGCCGGCCCCGACTTCGGCACGGGGTCGTCGCGCGAGCACGCGGTCTGGGCACTGATGAACTACGGCTTCCGGGTCGTCATCTCCTCGCGTTTCGCCGACATCTTCCGCGGCAACTCGGGCAAGCAGGGGCTGCTGACGGCCGTCGCGTCGCAAGACGATGTCGAGCTCATCTGGAAGTACCTCGAGAACACCCCGGGCGCCTCGATCACCGTCGACCTGACATCCCGAACCATCACTGCCGGCGACATCGTGGCGCCTTTCGAGGTCGATGACTACACGCGGTGGCGGCTGCTGGAGGGCCTCGACGACATCGGCCTGACCCTGCGCCACGAGGCCGCAGTAACCGAGTTCGAGTCAGCGCGCCCGTCGTTCAAACCCGTCACCCGGGGCGGGTGAGCACCCCCCGGGCGGCCGTCCGGGTCAAAAAGGTTGCGACACAACGGCACCAAGGGCCCCGTTTTGGTGGACGTGGGGCCGTTTGGGGCCTACCGTCTACCTGATCGGCGCAGCCAGCGAAGATCAAGATATGTCGGCCACCGCCGGCCCAAGTGACACGATGGAGTGCCCTATGAACAAGGCTGATCTCGTCCAGGCCGTCGAGGCTCGCCTCGGCAGTCGCAAGGCCGCAACGGAGGCCGTGGAGGTCGTCCTGGAGACCATCGTCCGTGAAGTGGCGAAGGGAAATCGCGTCTCCCTCACCGGTTTTGGCACCTTTGAGAAGGTCGCCCGAGCCCCTCGCACCGGCCGCAATCCGCGCACGGGCGAGACGGTGAAGATCCGCAAGACGGCGGTTCCGCGCTTCTCCGCCAGCACCAAGTTCAAGGACTACGTCAAGGCTCCGCGCAGCCTGCCCAAGAACGGCCCGGCACTGGCTCGCGCCTCAGCGTCGGCCCCCGCCGCGCCCGCGGCTCCG
>NZ_HF571038.1:524954-565102 GCF_001046875.1 Nostocoides jenkinsii Ben 74 | reverse complement strand
CCCGCGCCCGAGCCGGCACCCACTCCTGAACCGGCGCCCGCGCCCAACCCGGGGCCCGTGCCGAGCCCGTCGCAGCCCGAGCAGCCGACCGATCCGGGCGCACCCCCGGCCGATCCGGGCGCACCTCCGGCCGATCCCGGTGCAATCCCGACCAATCCCGATCTCCCGGGGACCGAACCCGCCCAGCCCCAGTCAGGCCCAACTTAGGTAAGCCTTCCTTAGACGGTTCGCGTCGGCTCGCCTAGACTCCCGGAGTTCGTGAAACCGTTCACAAGCGCGCGAGGGACAACACATGACACAGCCTGTGGAGCAGGCCGATGTCGTCGTCGTCGGAGCCGGTCCGGGCGGCAGCGCCACCGCGGCATACCTCGCCCAGCACGGTCTTGATGTCGTGCTCCTGGAGAAGGCCACCTTCCCGCGCGACAAGATCTGCGGCGACGGCCTCACCCCGCGCGCGGTCAAGGAACTCGTCAGCCTCGGGGTCGACACGACCGGCTGGCAGCGCACCCAGGGTCTGCGGATCAAGGGCGGCGGTCACACGCTGACCCTTGATTGGCCGACCACGCGCACCTTCCCCGGATACGGCATGGTCCGCACCCGCGCTCAGTTCGACGAAGCCCTCGCCCGGCACGCCCAGCAGCGCGGCGCGCGACTTCTCGAAGCCACCTCAGTCACCGAACCCATCCGCGATGAGCGCACGGGTCGCGTCGTGGGTGTCCAGGCCAAGCGGCTCGATTCCCGAGGGCGTGCCACCGGCGAGACGTATGCCGTGCGCGCCCCCATCGTCGTCGCCTCGGACGGCGTCTCCTCCCGACTGGCCACCGCGGTCGGGCGGGAGAAGCGCGAGGACCGCGTCATGGGAGTCGCCGTCCGCGCGTATTACAAGACGCCCCGCCAGGACGACTACCTGGAGTCCCACCTGGAGTTGTGGACCCGCGACGACGCCGGCAACCGGCGCCTGATGCCTGGCTACGGCTGGCTCTTCCCGCTGGAGGACGGCCGCACGAATGTCGGCCTCGGCATCCTGGACACCTCCGAGGCCTTCGGCAAGACCGACTACAAGGACGTCATGCGTCGTTGGGTCGAGGACATCGACGCCGACTGGCATCTGACGCACGATGAGTCCGCGGGCCCGATCCGCGGCGCGGCTCTTCCCATGGGCTTCAACCGCGCCCCGCTATATGCCGATGGCCTCCTTCTCGTGGGCGATGCCGGCGGGATGGTCAACCCCTTCAACGGCGAGGGCATCGACTACGCGCTCGAAGCTGCCCGGGTGGGGAGCGAGATCATCGCCCAGGCGCTGACCCGCGGTGGTGCGGCCGAGCGCGAGCGGGTGCTCGCGGCATACCCGGAGAACATGAAATCCGCGCTCGGCGGCTATTTCACCCTCGGTCGCTGGTTCGCCCACGCGATCGGGCACCCCGAGGTGATGCGACTCGCCACGAAGTACGGCCTGCCGCGCACCACGCTGATGAAGTTCCTGCTCAAGGTCATGGCCAACCTCCCGGAGGAGCGTGGCGGCACGGCGTCGGATCGCCTCATCAACGCGATGTCGCGACTGGCGCCGAACGCATGAGCGGCGTGTCGAGGGCTACCGGCGTGGCGTCGGGACCTGCCTGCGCTGGCCGCTGTCGGACCCCTAGGATTGAATGGCGCATATTGGTGACCTGGGCCACATCTGATGAAAGCGAGGTGGGCTGGTCGTGAACAACCACCCATACCTACCGTTGCTGTTCCTGCTGGCGATCGGTGGCGGGTTCGCGGTCTTCTCCGTGGCCATTGCGCCGTTGACCGGTCCCAAGCGCTACAACCGGGCCAAGCTCGACGCCTACGAGTGCGGCATCGAGCCCAGCCCGCAGGCAGCCGGCGGTGGCCGCGTCCCGATCAAGTACTTCCTGACCGCGATGCTGTTCATCATCTTCGACGTCGAGTCGGTGTTCCTCTATCCGTTCGCCGTCGCCTTCAAACAACTCGGCCTGTTCGCGCTGGTCGAGATGGTCCTGTTCATCCTCACCGTGTTCATCGCCTACGCCTACGTCTGGCGTCGTGGCGGCCTGGACTGGGACTGACGCGAGGCAGCCATGGGTATCGAAGAGAAACTCCCCGCCGGATTCCTGCTCACCACGGTCGAGCAGGTCGCGGGCTACATGCGCAAGAGCTCGGTTTGGCCGGCCACCTTCGGGTTGGCGTGCTGCGCCATCGAGATGATGGCGGTCGGCACGCCGGACTACGACATCGCCCGCTTTGGGATGGAGCGCTTCAGCGCCACTCCGCGCCAGGCCGACCTGATGATCGTCGCCGGCCGCGTCAGCCAGAAGATGGCGCCCGTCGTGCGCCAGGTCTACGACCAGATGCCCGAGCCCAAGTGGGTCATTTCGATGGGTGTCTGCGCCTCGTCGGGCGGCATGTTCAATAACTACGCGATCGTCCAGGGTGTCGACCACATCGTGCCGGTCGACGTCTACCTTCCCGGTTGTCCGCCACGACCGCAGATGCTGCTCAACGCAATCCTGACGCTGCACGACCAGATCCAGAACTCCAAGCTCGGGGTCAACCGCGTCGCGGCCGCCCGTGCCGCCGAGGAGGCCGCCCTGCGGGCCACGCCCACCCATCTCATGGCGCCCACCCATGACCATGCCGTTCCTGCCGGACGGAGCCTGCTCGCATGACCGACACCCCAACGCCCGACGACGGCCTGCTGCCGAGCGCCCCGGGGACCACCCCTGATCCGGTTCAGCGCGGCGAGCGCCACGGCATGTTCGGCGCCACCGCCGGTGCCGACACCTCCGGTTACGGCGGTCTCGTGTCGCCGATCCTTTTCCCGGGGGCGGCCGTGCGGCCATACGGCGGCGGTTTCGACGAGCTTGCCGACGCCATCGAGGCGACGTCCGCCGCCGGCGCCATCACTCGCACGGTCATCGACCGGGGCGAGATGACGATCTTCGTCCGCCGGGAGGACCTGCCGGCGGTCATGCAGGCACTGCGCGACGAGCCGTCTTTGCGGTTCGAGCTCTGCTTGTCGGTCTCTGGGGTCAACTACCCGACCGACGCCGGGGCGGAGTTGCACGTCGTCTATCACCTGATGTCGATCACGCACGGGTGTCGCCGGCTGCGGGTCGAGGTCACCGTGCCCGACAGTGACCCGCGCGTTCCCTCCGTGGTTTCGACCTATCCCGCGGCCGACTGGCACGAGCGCGAGACGTGGGACATGTTCGGCATCATCTTCGACGGCCACCCCGCCCTGACCCGGATCCTGATGCCGGATGACTGGCCGGGCCACCCGCAACGCAAGGACTACCCGCTCGGCGGGATCCCAGTGGAGTTCAAGGGCGGCTCCGTGCCCCCGCCCGACCAGCGGAGGTCCTACAACTGATGAGCACCCAAAGCACCGACAGCAGCGTCTTCGAGTCTGCCGACTTCGACAGCCACGAGACCCCTGACATCTTCGCCGCGCCCGGCGAGGACGCTGGCGCCCGCGTCTTCACCGCGCAGGGTGGCGACTGGGACGACATCGTCGGCGACGTCGGCTCCCTCCCCGAGGAGCGCATCGTCGTCAACATGGGCCCGCAGCACCCGTCCACCCACGGCGTGCTCCGGCTCATCCTCGAACTCGAGGGCGAGACGGTCACCGAGGCCCGCGCCGGCATCGGCTACCTCCACACGGGCATCGAAAAGAACATGGAGTTCCGCACCTGGGTTCAGGGCGTGACCTTCTGCACCCGCATGGACTACGTCATGCCGTTGTTCACCGAGACGGCCTACTGCCTCGCGGTCGAGAAGCTTCTCGGCATCACCGACGAGGTTCCCGAGCGGGCCAGCGCCATTCGCGTGCTGATGATGGAGCTCAACCGCATCACCAGCCACCTCGTGTGCATGGGCACCGGCGGGATGGAGATGGGCGCCACCACGGTCATGACGGTCGGGTTCCGCGAGCGCGAGCGCATCCTCTCGATCTTCGAGATGATTTCCGGCCTGCGGATGAACCACGCTTACATCCGTCCAGGCGGGGTCGCCCAGGACCTCCCGGCTGGTTCTATCCAGGCCATCCGCGAGATGATGCCCTTGCTGCGCAAGGGGTTCCATGAGCTCGAGTTGCTCATGAACGAAAACCCCATCCTCAAGGGCCGCACCGTCGGCGTCGGCTATCTCGACCTGGCTGGCTGTATGGCGCTCGGCGTCACCGGCCCGGTCCTGCGCAGTGCCGGCCTGCCGCACGACCTGCGCAAGGCCGCGCCCTACTGCGGTTACGAGAACTACGACTTCGACGTCGTCACCCGCACCGGAGCCGACGCCTACGACCGGCTGCGCAACCGCATCGACGAGATGTACCAATCGCTGGACATCATCGAGCAGGTCATCGACGTGCTGCAGGGCCACGCCGGCCCCGTCATGGTCGCCGACAAGAAGATCGCCTGGCCCGCGCAGTTGGCCATCGGCTCCGACGGCATGGGCAACAGCCTGGCCCACATCAAGGAGATCATGGGCACCTCCATGGAGTCCTTGATCCACCACTTCAAGCTGGTCACCGAGGGCTTCCGCGTTCCTCCCGGCCAGGCCTATGCCGCCGTGGAAAGCCCCAAGGGCGAGCTCGGCTGTCACCTCGTCTCCGACGGCGGCACCCGGCCGTTCCGGGCGCACTTCCGAGAGCCGAGCTTCAACAATCTGCAGGCCGTTGCGGCCATGTGCGAAGGCAGCCAGGTCGCCGACGTCATCGTCGCCGTGGCCTCGATTGATCCTGTGATGGGAGGTGTCGACCGCTGATGGAGCACTACGGCGAGCAAACCGCCTCGGGCTTCCTGCACGTCGCCCCGGAGAGCAAAGAGCCCTACGCGCCCGACGTCTTGGCCAAGCTGGCCGAGGACGCGGCGGCGATCGTGGCGCGCTACCCGGTCAAGCGGTCGGCGCTGTTGCCGATGCTGCATCTCGTGCAGAGCGTTGATGGCTATATCGCTGGACGCGGCGTGACCTTCTGCGCCGACGCGCTCGGCCTGAGTGAGGCCGAGGTCAGCGGGGTTGCCACGTTCTACACGCAGTACAAACGCCACCCCAATGGCGACTACACCGTCGGCGTCTGCACCAACACGCTGTGCGCCATCATGGGCGGCGACCAGATCTGGGACACCGTCAGCGAGCACCTCGACCTCGGTCACGACGAGACCACGACCGACGGCAAGATCACGCTGGAGCGGGTCGAGTGCAATGCGGCCTGCGACTTTGCCCCGGTCGTGATGGTCAACTGGGAGTTCTACGACAACCAGACTCCGGAGTCGACGGTTGCGTTGGTCGACGATCTCCGCTCGGGTGCACCCGTCAAGCCGACTCGTGGGCCCAACCGACAATGCACCTTCAAAGAGATGTCCCGGGTGCTGGCCGGCTTCCCCGACGGCCTCGCGGACGAGGGCGTCGGCGCCGGACCGGCCAGCTTGATCGGCCTGGAGGTCGCGCACGAGCACGACTGGCGCGCTCCCCGACCGCAGAGCGCGGGCGAGTTGATGGCCCCCGAGCACGAGACCGTCACGCTCAAGGATGAGCGCACCATCAAGACCGAGGTCGCCGCCGAGTCGTTGGCGCAGGCCCGCGTTGCCGACACGAAGGCAGGGGAGTGACATGGCGACGACGCTGACCCCCATCCTGACCAAGTTCTGGGATCACCCGCAGAGTTGGACGCTGGAGACCTACGAGGCCAACGAGGGCTACCAGGCCCTGACCAAGGCGCTGGCGATGGACCAGTCCGCCCTGGTGTCGATGGCCAAGGATTCCGGCCTGCGTGGTCGTGGTGGTGCCGGCTTCCCGACCGGGATGAAGTGGTCCTTCCTGCCCCCACCGGACGGCGGCCCGCGCTACCTCGTGGTAAACGCCGACGAGTCCGAGCCGGGCACCTGCAAGGACATCCCGCTGATGATGGCGGCGCCCCACTTCCTCATCGAGGGAGTGGCCATCACGTCATACGCCATCGGGTGCAACCACGCCTTCATCTACCTGCGTGGGGAGGTCGTCCACGTCTACCGTCGCCTACTGCGCGCGGTGGAGGAGGCGTATGCCGCGGGCCACCTCGGCAAGAACATCCAAGGCTCCGGCTTCGACCTCGACGTCACAGTGCACGCCGGCGCCGGCGCCTACATCTGCGGTGAGGAGACGGCGCTCCTCGACAGCCTCGAAGGCCGTCGTGGCCAACCGCGCTCCAAGCCGCCGTTCCCGGCCGTGGCCGGCCTCTATGCCCGTCCCACTGTCGTCAACAACGTCGAGTCGATCGCTTCGATCCCACCGATCCTGCTGCACGGGGCCGACTGGTTCGCGGCGATGGGCACAGAGAGCTCCAAGGGCTTCGGCATCTTTTCGCTGTCCGGCCACGTGGCCAACCCCGGCCAGTTCGAGGCGCCGCTAGGCATCACCCTGCGCGAGTTGCTCGACATGGCCGGCGGCATGCGCGGCGGCAAGAAGCTGAAGTTCTGGACCCCAGGCGGGTCTTCCACGCCTCTGTTCACGGAGGAACACCTCGACATCCCGCTCGACTTCGACTCGGTCGCCAAGGCCGGCTCGATGCTCGGCACGCGCGCGCTACAGATCTTTGACGAGACGACCTGCGTGGTTCGCGCCGTGGATCGCTGGACCGACTTCTACAAGCACGAGTCCTGCGGCAAGTGCACCCCGTGCCGCGAGGGCACGTGGTGGCTCAAGCAGATCATGGGGCGGCTGGAGCACGGCCAGGGTGACGAGGAGGACCTCGAGAAGCTGCTCGACATTTGCGACAACATCCTCGGGCGCTCGTTCTGCGCGCTGGGTGATGGCGCGACGTCGCCGGTCACCAGCAGCATTCAGTACTTCCGTGAGGAGTTCCTTGAGCACCTCCGCCAGGGCGGGTGTCCGTTCGATCGCGACGCCTCCGCTCTCTTCGCGAAGGAGACCGCGTCCGTATGACCGTCACCCCTGAGAAGTCGACCGCTGAGAAGTCGCCTCAGCAGCCGCAAAGCCCGGCCTCGGGCGCCGACGCCGTCCCGAAGCCGGGCGGTGCGGAGGCTCCGGCCGCGAAGCCGCCCGTCGACATGGTCGAGCTGACCATCGACGGCATCCCCGTATCCGTGCCGAAGGGCACGCTGATCATCCGGGCAGCCGAGCAGATCGGCATCGAGATCCCCCGGTTCTGCGATCACCCCGGACTCGACCCGATGGGCGCCTGCCGGCAGTGCCTCGTCGAGGTCGCCATGCCCGGCCCGCCCGGACCGGACGGCAAGCCGGGCGCCGCGCGCCAGATGCAGGGGCCGCCCGGACGAATGAAGCCGCAGGCGTCCTGCACCATGACGGTTGCCCCGGGCATGGAGGTCAAGACGCAGTTCACCTCCCCGGGTGCCGAGAAGGCGCAGCACGGCGTGATGGAGTTGCTGCTGATCAACCACCCGCTCGACTGCCCGGTCTGCGACAAGGGTGGCGAGTGCCCGCTGCAGAACCAAGCGATGACCAGTGGGCGACCGGTGTCGCGGTTCGAGGACATCAAGCGCACCTACCCCAAGCCGATCAACATCTCCAGCCAGGTCCTGTTGGATCGCGAGCGCTGCGTCCTCTGTGCCCGGTGCACCCGCTTCTCCGACCAGATCGCCGGTGACCCGTTCATCGCGCTCGTCGAGCGCGGCGCGTTGCAGCAGGTCGGCATCTACGAGGACCAGCCCTTCGAGTCCTACTTCTCGGGCAACACGGTTCAGATCTGCCCTGTGGGGGCGCTGACCGGCGCGGCCTACCGATTCCGGTCCCGCCCGTTCGACCTGGTCTCGACCCCGGGCGCCTGCGAGCACTGCGCCAGCGGGTGCGCCATCCGCACCGACCACCGGCGCGGCACCGTGCTTCGCCGCATGGCCATCAACGACCCCGCCGTCAACGAGGAGTGGAACTGCGACAAGGGCCGCTGGGCCTTCGCCTCGCCGACCGTCGGAGACCGCATCGAGTTGCCGCTCGTGCGCGACGCGGCCGGCGAGTTGCAGGTCGCCTCGTGGCCCGAGGCGCTGGCCGCCGCCGCGGCCGGACTGCGGGGAACCAAGTCGGCAGTGCTCACCGGCGGCCGGATCAGCGTCGAGGACGCCTACGCCTACAGCAAATTCGCTCGCACGGTCCTGCACACCAACGCCATCGACTTCCGCACTCGACAGCACAGCAGTGAGGAGGCCCAGTTCCTGGCCTCCACTGTCGTGGCGACCGGACCCAATGGCGGCGCGACGACCTACGCCGACCTTGAGGCGGCCACCAATGTCCTGCTCGTCGGCTTCGAGGCCGAAGAGGAGAGCCCGATCGTCTTCTTGCGCCTGCGCAAGGCGTTCCGACGCAACAAGACGGTGGTCACCTCGATCGCGCCATACGCCTCGCGTGGTCTGACCAAGCTCGGCGGGACGCTCATTCCGGCGGCCCCCGGCACCGAGACCGACGTCCTCGCCGCCGACGCGGCGGCCGATGCCCTCTCCGGTGCGCGCAATGTCGTCCTCGTCGGCGAACGCCTTGCCAGCGTCGCGGGTGGCTTCGCGGCCGCACTCGACCTCGCCGAGCGGACCGGGGCGAAGCTCGCGTGGGTTCCGCGCCGGGCGGGCGAGCGCGGAGCGTTGGAGGCCGGCGCGCTCTACGGCCTCCTGCCGGGTGGCCGACCGGTCCGCAACGTCGAGGCGCGCGCCCAGGTCGCGGCAGCCTGGGGCGTTGCCGACCTGCCCACCGATGTCGGCCTCGACATGTCCGGCATCATCGCTGGCGCCGCCGGCGGCGGAGTCACCTCGCTGCTCGTCGGCGGTGTCGACGCAGCCGACCTCGGCGCCCAGGCTGCCAAGGCGCTGGAGAAGGCGTTCGTGGTGTCGCTGGACTACCGCCCGTCGTCGGTCACGGCATACGCCGATGTTGTCCTTCCGGTTGCTCCGCACGCCGAGAAGGCCGGGACGTTCGTCAACTGGGAGGGCCGCACGCGACCCTTCCAGGCAGCACTGTCGACGACCGCCTTGAGTGACTACCGCGTCCTGGACCTGCTGGCTGACGAGTTGGGTGTCTTCCTCGGAGTCCGGTCGCTCGCGGAAATCCAGCGCGAGATGTCGGCGTTGGGCGCCTGGGCGGGTGGCCGTTACCACCGGCCCACCACGACCGCGTCGCTCGTCCCCCAACCCGCCCCCGGCCAGTTCGTACTGGCCAGCTGGCACTTGCTCCTCGACAAGGGCAGCCTCCAGGACGGCGAGCCCTTCCTGGCCGGCACCGCGCATCCCGCGCGGGCCCGCATGTCGTCGGTGAGTGCCGCCGCCGTCGGCGCCGCCGATGGCGACGTCGTCACGATCACCGGACCTGCCGGATCGGTGCGCGTTCCACTCGAGGTCACCGACATGGTCGACCATGTCGTCTGGCTACCGGCCAATTCGGCTGGCTGCCGGGTCAGTGATCTCGGTGTTCCCGTTGGTCAGCTCGTCACCGTCATCCCCGGAGGTGCCTCGTGAGCTCGGTCCACTCGCTTCTGGCTTTGGCCGCTCAGGTCGACCCTACCGACAACCCGGTGGCCGACTTCAGCAAGACTCCCGTGTGGCTGTCCCTGGTCAAGGCACTGCTGCTCTTCGTCTTCCTCCTGCTCAACACGCTGATCGTCATCTGGTTCGAGCGGCGCGTCATCGGTCGAATGCAGCAGCGGCCCGGCCCCAACCGGACCGGCCCCTTCGGCTTGTTGCAGACGCTCGCCGACGGTGTGAAGCTCGCGCTGAAGGAAGACCTGACCCCCAAGAACGCCGACAAGTTCGTCTTCATCTTGGCGCCGGCCTTCTTCGGCGCGATGGCGTTCGTGTCCTTCGCGATCATCCCGCTCGGCCCGATGGTCTCGATGTTCGGGCACCAGACGCCGCTGCAGTTGACCGACCTGCCGGTCGCCGTGCTCTTGGTTCTCGCGGTTGCTGGCGTCGGTGCCTACGGCGTCGTGCTTGCTGGCTGGTCCTCCGGCTCGACCTATCCACTCCTTGGTGGTTTGCGCTCCAGCGCGCAGATCATCAGCTACGAGATCGCGATGGGCCTGTCCCTAGTCGCGGTGTTCATGTTCTCCGGCTCGATGTCGACCAGCCAGATCGTCGCCGCGCAGAAGGACCGCTGGTTCATCCTGCCCTGCATCGTCTCCTTCGTGATCTACGTGATCACCATGGTCGGCGAGACCAACCGACTGCCCTTCGACCTCGCCGAGGGTGAGGGTGAGCTGACCGGTGGCTTCCACACCGAATACAGCTCGCTGAAGTTCGCGATGTTCTTCCTCGCCGAGTACGTCAACATGTTCACGGTCTCCGCGCTCGCCACCACCGTGTTCCTGGGCGGCTGGCAGGCGCCTCCCGGCATCGCCTCGATCAACGACGGCATGTTCAACCACGGCTACTGGGGCCTGCTCTGGTTCTTCCTCAAGCTCTGGTCCTTCATGTTCTTCTTCGTATGGCTGCGTGGTGCCCTTCCCCGCACGCGGTACGACCAGTTCATGCACTTCGGCTGGAAGTTCC
This sequence comes from Nostocoides jenkinsii Ben 74, assembly GCF_001046875.1. Lineage (GTDB taxonomy): Bacteria > Actinomycetota > Actinomycetes > Actinomycetales > Dermatophilaceae > Nostocoides_A > Nostocoides_A jenkinsii. Next base: position 554,624 of record NZ_HF571038.1, on the reverse strand, counting down.
TCATCCCGGTCACCATCGTCTGGGTCGTCGCGGTTGCTTTCATCCAGGCCGCCAACGAGGGTTGGCTCGGCGACAACACACTGAGCCTTGGCGGGCGTAGCTACTACACCTCGCTCCTGGTGATCATCGGTCTACTCGTGGTGGGGGTCCTTGCGGCGACGTGGATCTGGGACGGCAGACAGGCCGCCAAGGCCGAGGCCCGCGAACCCGAGGTCCCCGACGAGATCGATCCGTTCGCCGGTGGCTATCCGGTCCCGCCGCTGCCCGGTCAGCGGCTGGTCGAGCCGGGGACGGCCCCCGCAACGCGCAACCAGGAGGTGCTCCGTGGCTGAGCAGGGCAAGGGTGGTTTTTTCTCCGAGATGTTCGCCCCCGTGGGTGGCTTCGGGGTGACCTTCGCGACGATGTTCAAGAAGGTCTACACCGAGGAATACCCCGAGGTGAAGCGGCCGACGCGGCCGCGCTTCCACGGCCGTCACCAGCTCAATCGTCACCCGGACGGCCTGGAGAAGTGCGTCGGGTGTGAGTTGTGCGCGTGGGCGTGTCCGGCGGACGCGATCCTCGTGGAGGGCGCGGACAACGACGACACCCCGGGCGGCACCGGCCGGTTCTCACCGGGCGAGCGGTTCGGCAAGGTCTACCAGATCAACTATTTGCGCTGCATCTTCTGCGGCTTGTGCATCGAGGCGTGCCCGACCCGGGCCCTGACGATGACCAACTTCTACGAACTCGCCGACGACAACCGGGCCGATCTCATCTTCACCAAAGAGCAGTTGCTCGCCCCGCTCCAGGGCGGCATGTCGGCCCCGCCGCACGCGATGGCGCCGGGTATGCAGGAGCGCGACTACTACCAGGGGAAGGTCTCGGGTGACGGGTCATGACCACGACCGGTGAAGAGGTGACGTTCTGGATCCTCGGTACGCTCGCCGTCGTCGGGGCGCTGGGGCTGCTGTTCGCCCGCAAGGCGGTCCACGCGGCGCTCGGCATGGCCTTGGCCATGCTGTCGCTCGGCATCTTCTACATCCAGCACGGGGCGGCCTTCCTCGGCGTGGTGCAGATCTTCGTCTACTCCGGCGCCGTGATGATGCTCTTCCTCTTCGTCGTCATGCTCGTCGGCGTCGACTCCTCCGATTCACTGGTCGAGACCATCAAAGGGCAGAAGTGGGCCACCTTGGTGCTCAGCTTGGGCTTGGCGGGCATGTTGTTCGCCGCCATCGGCCACATCACGCTGACCGGCAAGCCGACCCTGGACACCGCCAACGCCTCGGGCAATGTCTCGGCCATGGCCGGGCTCATCTTCGGCAAGTACGTCTGGGTCTTCGAGATCACCAGCGCCCTGCTGATCACCGCTGCCTTGGGGGCCATGGTCCTGGCACACCGCGAGCGCGTCGGTCACCGGCCCACGCAGCGGGAGTTGTCCCAGGAGCGGGTGCGCAACAACGAGTACGTCGCCGGCAAGCCCGCCCCGGGTGTCTACGCGCGGCATAACGCCGTCGATACGCCCGCGCTGCTGCCGGACGGCCGCCCGAGTCAACTCTCGGTGTCGCGCACGCTCATCGAGCGCGACCAGATCAGCGGACCGGAGCGCTACTCCGCCGCCGAGCAGTCACTCGCCGACGAGATCGAGGAGGGGCGCACGCGATGAGCCTGATGAACTACATCTACCTCGCGATCATCCTGTTCGCCATCGGGGGCGCCACGGTGCTCACGCGGCGCAACGCGATCATCGTCTTCATGGGGATCGAGTTGATGCTCAACGCGGCCAACCTGGCCTTCGTGACGTTCGGGCGGATGCGCGAGTCCATGGAGGGCTCGGCGATCGCCCTCTTCGTGATGGTGGTCGCCGCCGCTGAGGTCGTGGTCGGCCTGGCGATCATCATGGCGATCTTCCGTGCCCGCCGCTCGGCTTCGGTCGACGACGCCAACCTGCTGAAGCTGTAGAAGGAGTCAAGACACCATGTCTTCCCTCGCCCTCCAGGTCGCGCAGGCTGCCGCCGCCGAGTCCGGACCGGTCACCCTGCCGGGTTGGCTGTTGGTCGCGCTGCCGCTCGCCGGTGCCGTCCTGCTGCTGCTCGGTGGCCGCAAGACCGACAGTTTCGGCCCTGGCCTGGCGACCGGCCTTTCCTGGGCCAGCTTCGGCCTCGGCGTGGTCGCGCTCATCCAGACGCTGGGTGCGGCCGCCGATGCGCGCTTCACGCACCAGGTCCTCTGGAACTGGATCCCCGCCGGTAGCTTCCAGTTGAACGCCGGCGTCCTGATGGACCCGCTGTCGCTCAGCTTCGTCATGCTGATCACGTTTGTCGGATCGCTCATCCACGTCTACTCACTCGGCTACATGAGCCAGGACCCGGACAAGCGCCGGTTCTTCGCCTACCTCAACCTCTTCATTGCGGCGATGCTCACGCTGGTGCTCGCCGACTCCTACGTGCTGCTCTTCGTCGGGTGGGAAGGCGTCGGTCTGGCGTCCTACCTGCTGATCGGGTTTTGGTACAAGAATCCCACCTATGCCACCGCCGCCAACAAGGCCTTCATTGTCAACCGTGTCGGTGACATGGGCCTGTCGCTGGCGATCGCCGCGCTGTTCGCTACCTTCGGCGCCGTCGACTTCGCCACCGTCAACGCGGGCGCCGAGCACGCGAGCACCACGGCGCTGACGATCATCGGTCTCCTGCTGCTCGTTGCCGCCTGTGGCAAGTCCGCGCAGTTCCCGCTGCAGAGCTGGCTCGGCGACGCGATGGCCGGCCCGACGCCGGTCTCGGCGCTGATCCACGCGGCAACCATGGTCACCGCCGGTGTCTACCTCGTTGTGCGCAGCCATCACATCTTCGAAGGCGCGCCCAACGCACAGCTGGCCGTCGCCATCGTCGGCGCGATCACGCTGACCTACGGCGCGATCGTCGGCTGTGCCAAGGACGACATCAAGAAGGCGCTGGCCGCCTCGACCATGTCCCAGATCGGCTACATGATGCTCGCCGCCGGGCTGGGCCCGGTCGGCTACGCCTTCGCGATCTTCCACCTGATCACCCACGGCTTCTTCAAGGCCGGGATGTTCCTCGGTGCCGGCTCGGTCATGCACGGTATGAACGACCAGGTCGACATGCGCCGTTTCGGTGACCTCGCCAAGTACATGAAGATCACCTGGATCACCTTCGGCCTCGGCTGGCTGGCCATCCTCGGCGTCCCGCCCTTCTCCGGCTTCTGGAGCAAGGACAAGATCATCGAGGCCGCCTTCATCGGCGAGGGTTGGCGCCCCTGGGTGTTCGGCACGACGGCCCTCGTCGGCGCCGGTGTCACGGCGTTCTACATGTCTCGGTTGTTCTTCATGACCTTTCACGGCAAGGCCCGCTGGACGGACGAACCCAAGCAGCATCCGCACGAGTCGCCGCTGACGATGACCGTCCCCATGATGATCCTCGCGGTCGGCTCGGCCGCTCTCGGTCTGATCCTCGGCCCGACGAATATCTTCACCACCTGGCTCGAGCCGGTCACCGGCCATCACGAGCACGGGGAGCCGGTGCTCCCCATACCCATCCTGATGATCGCGACGCTCGCCCTCGTGGCGGCCGGTGCCTTCCTCGCCTGGATCCGGTATGGCGCGGCCGACGTCCCGACGACCGCGCCGGCCGGGAACGCCCTTACCCGGGCGGCCCGCCAGGATCTCTACCAAGACGACTTCAACGAGTGGGTCCTGCGCCGTCCCGGCGCCGCCCTCACCGAGAGCGTCGAATGGACCGATCACCACGGTGTGGACGGTGCCTTCGAGGGTCTCGCGACGTTGACCCGGGAATCGGCCGATCGCTTGCGGACCATCCAGAACGGTTTCGCTCGTTCCTACGCCCTGACGATGCTGGCCGGCGTCGTCGCCATCTTCGGTGCACTGTGGGTGATCAACTGATGGATACGACCTTCCCCTGGCTGACGCTGCTGATGGTCGTCCCGCTGGTCGGGGCGCTCCTGGTGGCAGCGCTGCCGGCCGCGATGGCCGATCGAGCCAAGCAGATCGCCCTCGGGTTCTCCCTGGTGACGCTGGCTCTCACCGTCGGTGCCGCCCTGCAGTTCAAGGCGAGTTCGCTCTCGCAATTCCAGCTCACCGAGGTGCACGAGTGGATCCCGAGCTTCGGGGTCTCCTATGCGCTCGGTGTGGACGGCATCGCGCTCTCGCTGATCCTCATGTCGGCGATCCTGACGCCGGTGTGCATCCTGGCGGCGTGGCACGACGTGCCCGAGGGCGGTCACCGCGAGAAGAACTACTTCGCGCTGATGCTCTCCCTGCTCGCCTTCATGGTCGGGGTGTTCGCGGCGACCGACGTCTTCTTGTTCTACGTCTTCTTCGAGGCGATGCTGATCCCGGTCTACTTCCTGATCGGCAGCTTTGGTGGACCGCGCCGGCAGTATGCCGCGATCAAGTTCCTGCTCTTCTCGCTCGCGGGTGGGTTGGTGATGCTCGTCAGCGTCATCGCGCTCTACTTCCAGGGCCCGAAGGGGTCGACCGGCTTCCTGATGCAAAACCTCACGGGGTTGAATCTCGACGTCACGACGCAGAAGTGGCTATGGCTCGGCTTCTTCATCGCCTTCGCGGTGAAGGCACCGATGTGGCCGGTGCACACGTGGCTCCCGGACGCCGCCGCGGCCGCGACGCCGGCCACGGCGACTTTGCTCGTGGGCGTGCTCGACAAGGTCGGCACCTACGGCATGATCCGCTTCTGCCTCGGACTCTTTCCGCAGGCCAGTGAGTGGGCCACGCCCGTCGTCATCGCGCTGGCCATCGTCTCGATCATCTATGGCGCCTTCTGTGCCATCGGGTCCAACGACCTCATGCGCCTGATTTCCTACACCTCGATCAGCCACTTCGGCTTCATCGTGTTCGGCATCTTCGCGATGACGACCTCGGCCGGAGCGGGCGCCGCGACCTACATGATCAACCACGGCTTCACCACCGCCGGGCTCTTCCTGGTGGCGGCGATGCTGGTGCGCCGGCGCGGGAGCACGCGCATCTCCGACTTCGGTGGCTGGCAGAAGATCACCCCTGCAGTCGCTGGCGTCTTCCTCATCTCCGGCATGTCCGGCCTGGCGTTGCCCGGACTGGGATCGTTCGTTTCTGAGTTCCTGGTCATCACCGGCAGCTATTCGCGCTACAAGGGCGCGGCGGTCATCTCCTCGGTCGGCCTGGTCATGTCGGCTATCTACATCCTGTGGATGTACAAGCGCGTCATGACCGGACCCACGCCGACCCTGGTCGAGCCGGTCAAGGACCTGACGATGCGCGAGAAGTTCGTCGTCGCGCCATTGATCGCTTCCTTCATCTTCCTCGGGTTCTATCCGAAGCCGCTCTTTGATGCCGTCAACCCCGCCGTCCAGCGGGTGCTGTCGGTCGCGGGAGTCTCGGATCCGGCGCCCGCCACTCCGTTCATCGCGACCACTGGTGGTGAGAAGTGAACCCCGACATGGGCTTCCAGGCCGTGAGCGTCAACTATTGGGCGGTCATGCCGATCCTCATCGTCTTCGGTGGGGCGTTGCTCGGCGTGCTCGTCGAGGCGTTCGCCGCGCGGTCGGTGCGGCACTCGATCCAGTTGTCCATCTCTGTCGTGGCGCTCGTCGCCGCGTTGGTGGTGCTCGTGATGAAGTCACGCCACGACCAGGGCACGACGCTCGGTGGTGCCGTCGTCATCGACGGCCCGGCGTTGTTCCAGATGGGCTCCGTGCTGGTGCTCGGGTTGTTGTCGGTCATGCTGATGGCGGAGAAGTTCTCCAGCGCGGGCGCGGACGCCTTCACCCCGATGGGTGCTGCCGTGCCGGGCTCCGACCTGGAGCGGACCGCCACGAACGCGGGCTGGGGCACCGGCGAGGTCTTCCCGCTGGCGCTCTTCTCCATCGCCGGCATGATGATCTTCCCGGCGGCCAACGACCTGTTGACGATGTTCGTCGCGCTCGAAGTCGTCTCGCTGCCGCTCTACATCCTCACGGGGCTGGCGCGCCGCAAGCGACTGCTCTCCCAGGAAGCCGCGCTGAAGTACTTCCTCCTCGGCTCGTTCTCCAGCGCCTTCTTCCTGTTCGGCTCCGCGCTGATCTATGGGTATGCCGGGTCGATCCACTTCGGTGAGGTTTCGCAGGCCATCAGCGCGGGTCAGACGCAGTTCGACGGGCTGCTCCTGCCGGGCATCGTCTTCGTCCTGGTCGGGCTGCTGTTCAAGGTCGGTGCCGTGCCCTTCCACGCCTGGACGCCGGATGTCTACCAGGGCGCCCCAAGCGCGGTCACCGGCTTCATGGCCGCCTGCACCAAGCTCGCGGCCTTTGGCGCGATCCTGCGCCTGGTCTACGTCGGCATCGAGGCCAACCGCCTCGACTGGCGCCTGGGTGTCATGGCGGTTGCCGCGTTGACGATGGTCGTCGGGTCGGTGCTCTCCGTGGCGCAGACCGACATGAAGCGCCTCTTGGCCTATTCCTCGATCGCGCACGCGGGGTTCATCCTCACCGGCGTGCTGGCCTTCGACAAGGCCGGTGTCTCCGGGGTCATGTTCTACGCCCTCGCCTACGGCTTGGCCACGATCGCCGCCTTCGGCATCATCGCCATGGTCCGTCAGGCGGACGACGGCGCCGAGGCCACATCTGTTAGGCAGTGGGACGGCCTCGGCAAGTCGCACCCGGTCGTCGCCGGCATCTTCGCGCTGCTCCTGCTGACCTTCGCGGGTATCCCGCTCACCTCCGGCTTCACGGCCAAGTTCGCGGCGTTCGCGCCTGCGGTCGCGACGGGCGGCAAGGGTGGCGTGCTGTTGGTGATCATCGGTGTCCTCTGCAGCGCCATCACGGCATACGTCTATGTGAAGTTGATCGTTCGGATGTACTTCGAGGAGGGCAAGGGCGATGTCGTCGCCTGGACCCCGTCGGTCGTCGCGACGATCGCGCTGGCCGCCGCTGTCATCGCGAGCATTGGCCTGGGCGTCATGCCTGGTCCGGTGCTCGACCTGGCCGGCCAGGCCAGTCAGTTCATCCGCTGACCCGTATGCCGCGTAACGCCACCGCGCCCGCCCTCCCGGGGCTCTCCGACGACCTCCGGGAGCGACTCGACGCCGCGCTCAGCGACGTCGAGGCGCTGCTGGACGCCCGTGTGGACCACGCGGACCCGTTCATCGCCGAGGCCAACGGCCATCTGTTGCAGGCCGGCGGCAAACGCTTCCGCCCGCTGCTGACGATGCTGGCGGCCGAACTCGGCAACGGGATCTCTGCGGATGTCGTGGCCGCAGCGGCCGGGGTTGAACTTACCCACCTCGCCTCGCTCTACCACGACGACGTCATGGACGAGGCCTACACCCGGCGTGGGGTCCCGAGCGCCAACGCGAAGTACGACAACTCGACCGCCATCCTGGTCGGGGACTTGCTGTTCGGCACGGCCTCGGACATCATCGCCGACCTCGGTCCCGAGGCGGTCAAGATTCAGGCGCAGACGTTCATCCGGCTCTGCTCGGGACAGATCCGCGACGACCGACCGTGCCCGCCGGGGGAGGACGCGCACGCCTACTACCTCGGCGTGCTGGCCGACAAGACGGGCGTCCTCATCGCGACCGCGGCTCGGTATGGCGCACTCCTGGCCGGGTGCTCGCGTGAGGTCATCGCCCTGGTGACCGACTACGGCGAGCGCATCGGCGTCGCCTTCCAGTTGGCCGACGACCTCATCGACATCTCCTCGACCTCGGAGGTCCTCGGCAAGGCGCCGGGCACGGACATCCGCGAAGGCAAGCGGACGCTGCCGATCATCTATGCACTGGAGTCCACCGACCCGGCCGACGCGCGGCTCCAAGCCCTCCTGCGTCAGCCAACGCACACCGACGATGAGTTGGCTGAGGCCCTTGATCTCCTCCGCCCGCACCCGGCGATGGATCGCGCCCGCGCCGAGACCACGGCCATGGCCCGCTCCGCCCAGGACGTCCTGGCCCCGCTGCCCGACGGCGAGGTCAAGTCGGCCCTGGCCGCCCTGGCGCTGCGCGTCGTCCAGCGCGATCAGTAGCCCGCGTTCTAAGACGGGACCGCCGGCGGGCTCTGGACGCCGGATGAGCCGATCCAGCTCCAAGGAACGGGATAGGTGTCCTGCAAAGGTGGGACTTTTCCTGAGGGTCCACAGATGTGAGCTTTAGATGGTTCCTGGACCTCCAGGATCGACCCCCCCATCTCAGGACGAGAAGAGCTGATCAGATGGAACGCAGAACCTTCCTCACGGGCGCAGCCGCATCCCTGGCGTCCACCCCCCTTGTGGCGACGGCGGCGCGCGCAGACGAGGGCGACCGGCCGGCAATGTGGTCCAACGACTTCAACCGGAACGCGATCGGGTGGAACTCGGTTGCGGGCAACTGGGCGATCAATGGTGGGAACTACTGGTGCCAGGGCGTCCCGGGGTACTGGTCGTCGACCTCACACACGGGCACCTTCCGCAACTTCGTCTACCAGGCTCGCGTGAAGCGCGACGGCAATGGCGGCGGTTACTGGGCCAATTCAATGATTGTCCGCGGCAACCCGTTGCGCCTGACCAATGACTACGACTGGGCGCCGAGCTACCACTTCAACTTCACCAACACCGGCTACTTCTCGGTGTTCTACACCGACAACAACGGCAACGAACGCGCGCTCGTCGACTGGACGTATGCCGCAGTCATTCGCAGCCAGATCTGGAAGACCCTCAACCTCACTGCGCAGGGTGGCTACTTCAACTGGGCCATCAACGGGCGCACCCTGTGGTCGGGATACGACTACACCCGCAGCGGTGGCCAGGTCGGCTACGGCTTCTACGTTGCTGATGGCTATTGGGGAACGATGCGCCTCGACTCGGCAAACTTCCGGACGTTGGCTGGACGCGAGACGGTGAAGGCGCTCCCGGCTGCCGACCTCGGCAAGACCGTCAAGGGTGGAAGCCTTCTCCGGGCCCCGAAGTAGACCACCTTCGATCCTTCGACCACAGTGCTGGTGTCCGCAGATCCTGCGGGCACCAGCACTGTGTCGCTCGCGTTGCCTCACGGGCGCATGTGATGCGAATGTGGGACACCGTCCTCGTAGGAGCGCGGATCTTCTCGCGGTTCCAGATGGATGCTGATGTCCAGTTGGGGTATGGCCGTGCGCAGGTCCGCCTCGACGTCCTCCACGAGGTCGTGCCCGCGCTGAACGGTCCAGGCACCCGGCACCAGTACGTGGACCGACGCAAAGATGCGGTGGCCTGCCTCGCGCGTGCGTAGGTGGTGATAGGTCACCTCGTCACCGCTGTAGCGGTCGAGCACCGCGCGCATGGCGGTCGCGCGCTCGGCGTCCAAGGCCTTGTCCATCAACCCGTCGACCGATTCGCGCATGAGGTGCCAGCCGGTCCAGACGATATTGCAGCCGACCAGGAAGGCGATGATCGAATCGAGGCGCTCCCACTTGGTCAGCGCCACCAACAGGACGCCCACGACCACCCCCACCGAGGTCCACACGTCGGTGAACAAGTGTTTGCCGTCCGCGACCAGGGTGATGGAGTTGTGCTGGCGTCCGGCGCGCAGCAGTGTCATGGCGACGATGCCGCTGAGCGCCGAGGCGGCGACGGAGATCCCCAACCCGACGCCGACATTCTCCAGCGGTTGTGGGTGCAGGAATCGCTGGACCGAGGTCACCAGGATGAAGACCGCGGCGACGAAGATCATCAGCCCTTCCACCACGGCGGAGAAGTACTCCGCCTTGGAATGGCCGAAGTGGTGGTCCTCGTCCGGGGGACGCGCCGCGACGTGCAGGGCCAGCAGGGCGACGAACGCCGCGACCAGGTTCACGATGGACTCGGCGGCGTCGGACAAGAGGCCGACCGAGCCGGTGAGCAGATAGGCGCCGAACTTCAGGGCAATGGTGGCGATCGCCGCGGCGATCGACAACCAGGCGAATCGGGTCAGATTCGTCCGTGCACTCGACATGACGGCATTGTCCCGCGCCAAGTCTGAGAGCCGCCTGAGGGGCCTACTCGGCGGCTGGGTCGAGGGGCGTGATCTCGCTGCGATTGCGCCGGGCCGCGGCGATGGAGTCCACGGTCAGCAGGACCAGCGCGATCCAGACGATGCCGAAGCCGAGCCAGAGGCGACCGGAGACGTGCTCTTGCAAGAGCCACACCCCGACGAGGAGCTGCATGACCGGGGTCGTGAACTGGATCAAGCCGATCGTCACGAGCGGCACGCGCTGCGCCGCCGCGGCGAAGAGCAACAGCGGGATCGCGGTAACGACCCCGGCGAGGGTGAGCATGACCGTGTGGGCGGTGCCCACGCCATACGTCATGTCCCCGCGGACGCCGACGATGATGAGGATCGCGACCGCGACCGGCATCAGGATGGCCGTCTCCGCGAACAGCGAGTGCCACGGGTCCAGCGCCGCGCCGACGCGCTTCTTCAGCAAGCCATACATCCCGAACGACAGCGCCAAACTGATTGCCACCCAAGGGAATCCGCCGCCTGCGAGGGCGAGGTAGATGCCGGCGACGGCGCCGACTCCCACGGCCAGCCACTGCAGTCGGCGCAGTCGTTCGCCGAGGATGACGACGCCGAGCGCGACGGTGACCAGGGGATTGAGGAAGTAGCCGAGGGCCGCTTCGTAGGTGTGCCCCGACAGCACGGCGACGACATAAATGACCCAGTTGACAGCGATGAGCAGGGCGGCGGCGGTCAGGCCAAGGCTCAGTCGACGATTCGCCAGCGTGGTGCGCAACCAGGCCCAGTCCCGCCGGACAGCCAGGATTCCCCAGCACAACACCATCGTCCAGACGATCCGGTGCGCCAAGATCTCCCAAGCGCCGGCCGGCTTCAGGGCGTGGAAATAGAGCGGGAAGATGCCCCACACGCCATACGCCAAGAATCCGTATGCCGTGCCCCGGCGACGTTCGTCGGCGGCGGTCCGCGGGTGACCCGCTCCGGGGGTGGCGTCTCCGATTCGGGGCGTCACGCCACCGTCCAGGTGTCCTTGCCGGCAATGAGCGCGGCGAGGTCGGCGTCGGTGGCCGGTGCGCCGGCGGCCGCGACTGCGGCGTCGAGTTGGCCGCGAACGAGGTCGTCGTAGGTGGGACGCTCGACCTGGCGGAAGATGCCCATCGGGACGTGCGTCATACGCGAGTCGTCGATCCGGCTGATCGCGAACTGCTGGCTCGGGTCGGGGTCGTGCCGGTCGTGGACCACGATCTGGCCGTCGCTCTCCGTGCGCTCGGTCTCGGCGACGAAGCGCAGGCGTCCGTCCGTGGAACGGACCAGCACCTGGCGGGACCCTTCGGCGCCGACGCGGACGGGCTCGCCGTGCGTGAGGTGCACGAGCCGGGCCTCTTGCTGGTCGCGGTCCTTGATCGCATCGAAGGCGCCATCGTTGAAGATCGGGCAGTTCTGATAGATCTCGACCAGCGCGGTACCGCGGTGCGCGGCGGCGGCCCGCAAGATCTCGCTCAGGTGGGCGCGGTCGTTGTCGAGGCTGCGGGCGACGAAGGTCGCCTCCGCCCCCAGCGCCAGACTGACCGGGTTGAACGGCATGTCGACCGACCCGACCGGGGTCGATTTGGTGATCTTGCCGGGCTCGGACGTGGGGGAGTACTGCCCCTTGGTCAACCCATAAATCCGGTTGTTGAACAACAGAATCGTGAGATTCACATTGCGCCGCAGGGCGTGAATCAGGTGATTTCCACCGATGGAGAGGGCATCGCCATCGCCGGTAATGACCCACACGGACAGGTCCGGACGCGACGTCGCGAGGCCGGTCGCAATCGCCGGCGCCCGGCCGTGAATCGAATGCATACCAAATGTATCGAGATAGTAGGGAAAGCGGCTGGAGCAGCCAATCCCGGAAATGAAGACGATATTTTCTTTGCGCAGCCCGAGTTCCGGAAGGAAGGACTGGACGGTGTTGAGGATGATGTAGTCACCGCAGCCCGGGCACCAGCGCACCTCCTGATCGGAGGTGAAGTCCTTCTTGGTCGCCGGGGCCTGATCCGGCTGGGCGCGGGGGATGAGGTCGAGCCCGTGCCGGAGCGGCATACCGATATCGGTTGAGCCGCCGCCGAGCACGTCGGCGGTATGGAGGGGATGTGCCATGGTCAGCGACCTTCCTGCGGGTCGGCATCGAGCGCGGCCGTCATCGCCTCGACGAGTTCGGCGGTGGTGAACGGGAGGCCGCGCACACGGGCATACGACCGCGCGTCGACCAGGTAGGCCGCCCGGATGAGGAGGGCGAGCTGGCCCCCGTTCATTTCCGGTATGAGGATCCGCCGGTAGCGGCGCAGCACCTCACCCGTCTCGGGGGGCAGGGGATTGAGGTGGCCCAAGTGGGCGGTGGCGACCTTGCGTCCCTGCGTGCGCAGCTCGCGTGCCGCCGCGCTGATCGGCCCGTATGTCGATCCCCACCCAAGCACGAGCAGGTCGGCGTCACCGGTGGGATCGTCGGCGGCGAGCGGGGGGATGGTGGCGGCGATGCCGTCCACCTTCCGCTGACGTAGCTGGGTCATCCGCTCGTGGTTGTCGGGCTCGTAATTGATGGCGCCGGTGATATCGGCCTTCTCGATGCCGCCGATGCGGTGCTCCAGGCCGGGAGTGCCGGGGATGGCCCACGGCCGGGCCAGCGTCTCCGGGTCACGCAGGTAGGGGTGGAAGACGGGGGCACCCTTGGCGTCCGTCCCGTTGCGCTCGTGGGCGAACTCCACACTGAGGTCCGGGAGGGTGGCGATCTCGGGCAGGCGCCACGGCTCCGAGCCGTTGGCGAGGTAGCCGTCGGACAGGAGCACCACCGGTGTCCGGTAGGTCGTGGCGATGCGCACCGCCTCCAGTGCGGAGTCGAAGCAGTCCGCCGGGGAGCGCGGGGCGACGACGGGCAGCGGGGCCTCGCCATTGCGGCCATACATCGCCTGGAGGAGGTCGGCCTGCTCGGTCTTGGTCGGCAATCCCGTTGACGGGCCGCCGCGCTGGACGTCCACGATGATCAACGGGAGTTCAAGGCTCACGGCGAGACCGATCGTCTCGGCCTTGAGGGCGAGGCCGGGCCCGCTCGTGCTCGTCACGCCGAGGGCGCCGCCGAAGCTCGCGCCGAGGGCGATGCCGACGCCGGCGATCTCGTCCTCGGCCTGCATCGTCATGATCCCGAAGCGCTTCAGCCCAGAGAGCGTATGCAGGATGTCGCTCGCCGGCGTGATCGGGTAGGAGCCCAGGACCAGGCGCAGGCGCGCGCGGTGGGCGCCGGCGACGAGGCCGTAGGCGAGCGCGGTGTTGCCGGTGACATTGCGGTAGGTACCGGCGGCCATCGGGGCCGGGCCGACCTCGAAGGCCGAGGCGAAACTCTCGGTGGTCTCGCCGTAGTTCCAGCCCGCGTCTAGGGCGGCGAGGTTGGCGCCGAGAATGTCGGGTTTCGCGCCGAACTTGCTGGTCAGGAAGGCGCGGGTGCTGGTCGTGGGTCGGCTGTACATCCACGAGAGGAGGCCGAGGGCGAACATATTCTTCGCCCGCTCCTTGTCCTTGCGCGTGAGCGTCGCGAAGTCGGCCAGAGCCTCGATCGTCAACGAGGTCAGGGGCACTTGGTGGACCGCCCAACTGTCGAGAGAGCCGTCGTCGAGGGGGGACGCGGCATACCCCACCTTGGCGAGGTTGCGCTTGGAGAACTCATCCGTGTCGACGATGATGCTCGCGCCGCGGGGGACGTCGGCGAGGTTGGCTTTCAGTGCCGCCGGGTTCATCGCGACCAGCACGTCGGGGGCGTCGCCGGGGGTCAGGACGTCGTGGTCGGCGAAGTGCAATTGGAAGCTGGAGACGCCCGGCAGGGTCCCCTGGGGCGCCCGGATCTCGGCTGGGAAGTTGGGCAGGGTGGCCAAGTCGTTGCCGAGGCCGGCGCTCTCGGCGGTGAACCGGTCACCGGTCAACTGCATGCCGTCGCCGGAGTCGCCGGCGAAGCGGATGACCACCCGCGAGAGCCGGGTGCGGACGGGCGTTTCTGCGGCAGAAGGGCTGCTCAATTTCCTACCTCACTCATTGGCCGGTGACCCGGCCGTGTCCATGTTAGGACGGTTGTCAGGACCTGGCCCGACCATGCCGAAATGCGGTCATACGGGTGGTTTTGCCGGTGTAACGCAACTTTTACCGGCTTTATGTCGGCTTTTGATCGGTCAATGTCTTGACAACATCCGGGTGTCATACATCATGCTGTCTCAGCGGCCGGTCATCATCCCCCCGTTGGGGCCGGCTGCAATTCGTCGAGGTCGAGGCACCCCCGAGCCTGGCCGGCCCCCGAAAGGTCCCCCCGCCCATGTCCCCCGCCGATTCGCAATCCCCTGCGCCCAAACCTAGCCTGATCGACCCGTCCCAGGTCGACCCCGCGGACATCGCCCCGCAGTCGCGTGCCGGCCTGAGCCGCCGCTCCTCCCTGGCCGGCGCCGCCGGCCTCGCCCTCGCGCCGATGGCGCCTGGGGCCCTTCGCCCGATCGAGGTCGGGCGTACCTACCGCTCGTCCGGTCGCAGCCTCACGGGTCTGACGTCCCTCATGGGGGTCACGTGCCCTACGTCGACCGCGAAGGGCCCATACGGCCAACGGGACCAGGTTCTCGCGGCGTTGAAGACGCTGGGCGTGACCTTCATCCGGTCACGAATCTTCATGGGCAACAAAGGCCAGATCACGTGGACCAACCAGCTCGCGGCCAATGGCTTCAAGACCAACGCCGTCATGGGCGACCCGACGTTCAAGGCAGGCACGCCGGAACAGCTGGTGTCGCTCATCGCGACCTCCTTCCCGAACGCGGTGCACAGCATGGAGGGCGCCAACGAATGGAACCTCAGCGGTCGATCCAACTGGATCAGCGAGGTGGTCAATCACCAGACCCGCCTGTGGAATGCCGCGAAGTCAACCGCTGCGACGCTGAACATCCCGGTCGCCGGCCCCGCACTGGGCATGCGAACGGGCTGCGACCAACTCGGTAATCGGTCGAGCATCATGGACTGGGGGACTTTCCATCTCTACACCGGGGGATTCGTTCCTGGCTACCGCTCCGACCACCTGATCGCGATGGAGCGACAGGTCTGCGGCTCCAAGCCCCAGTTCGTGACGGAGACCGGCTGGCACAACGCGCCCAACTCGAAGGCAACGCACAACTACACGCCGCTCGATGTGGCCGGGACGTATGCCCCGCGCCTGCCGCTGGAGTACTTCATCCGCGACGTGCCGAAGATGTCGATCTATGAGCTGATCGACAACCCGGCCGACCCGGCGGGCACCGACCACGAGGCGCACTTCGGGCTGCTCAACACCGACTGGACCCCGAAGCCGGCCTTCACCGCGCTGGCGAACATGAACATCATCCTCAAGCGGCAGTACCGCACGACCGGTCGCGCCGGCGCTCCCTTGGAGTTCAGCTTCCGCGAAGGGCCCAGCGACCTGCGGTCGTGCCTGCTGGCGCGCTCGGATGGTCGCTACCTGCTGTTCCTGTGGCGCAGCCTGGCCTCGATCTACGACCCCAACAAGCGCATCCGGCTGACGCCCACCACCACGACCGCCGAACTCGCCTGGGGGGCCAACCGCAGCGTCAATCGCTTCGTGCCCTCGCTGTCATCCAACCCGGTCGCCACCGAGGTGACCTCGCGTTCGATCGTGCCCATGAAGGCCGAGTTGCAGATCCTGGAGATCTCGCCGGCCTGAGGGATCGGCATACGCATCACGACTGGAACGCACGCATCAGCACTGCACCGCCTCGGCCGCTAGCCTGGGGCGGTGCAGTCGTATGTGGTAGTCGCGGCGGTCGTCTTGTCGGGCGTGCTGCTGGTGACGGCCGCGATGATGGTGCGGCGTCTGCTCGCTCCGCGGGTCGGGCTGCCGGCAACGGTGACGACCTATGAGTCCGGCGTCGACCCGATCGGGCGCGACTGGGCGCAAACGCAGGTGCGCTATCTGGGCTTCGCCTTCCTCTATGTGATCTTCGCCGTCGATGCGGTCTATCTGTTCCCGTGGGCGCTGGTCGCCCGCACCGACCTGGGCGTCGCCAGCCTGGTGGAGGTCGGGATCTTCGTGGGCATCGTGCTGATCGGCCTGGCCCATGCGGTGCGCCGCGGGCTGCTGCGCTGGATGTGACGCCTCGCTCCCTCGCGCCCGGCCCTCGCTCCCGGCACAGAAGTTCCAAGGAGTGGGCCCGCGGCTAGGGTGAGGCACATGAGTCCGGTCGATCTGCCGACGCCGCGCGTGGGGGCGGTGGGGGCGCACGCGCCGAAGCCCATGCGGTTGGTGCTCAATTGGGGGCGGCGCTACAGCCTGTGGGTGTTCAACTTCGGCCTGGCCTGCTGCGCGATCGAGTTCATCGCCACCTCGATGGGCCGCTACGACTTCATGCGGCTCGGCGTCATTCCACTCGCCCCCGGACCGCGGCAGGCCGACCTGATGATCGTCTCGGGCACCGTCACCGACAAGATGGCACCGGCGGTGCGGCGGCTCTATGACCAGATGCCCGAGCCGAAGTACGTCATCTCGTTCGGCGCCTGCTCCAACTCCGGCGGGCCCTACTGGGACTCCTACAGCGTGACCAAAGGAGTCGACACCATCATCCCGGTCGACGTCTACGTGCCGGGGTGCCCGCCGCGCCCGGAGGCGCTGCTGCACGGAATCTTGACTCTGCAGGAGAAGATCGCGCGCGAGCGCGTCGGCCAGTCCGTCCCCCATCGGTATGCCGGGCACCGGCTCGCGTCCGCCGCCGACCTCGCGCGCCCACTCGTCTCGCCCCCGGCCACCCCCGCGGTCGGCCTCGGGGACCCATCCGGGAGCGCTTGACAACTGGTCTTGACGCCCGAACGATCGGGCGATGACCCCCGACGCCGCTCCCGTCGCCCCATCCACCAGTCTCACCCGCCGAACGGCCATCGCTGCCCTTGGCGCCAGTGGGCTCGGCGTCGCGACCACAGGTCGAGCCGAGGCTGACGCGGGGGGCGACCCCGCGGCATACGAGGAAGAGGCGACCCCCAGACGCGCCTTCGTCGCGGCTCGACCGCTGCGTGACCTCGTCGGCACCCTCGGCATGCAAGTGGTCACCAACACGACGGACCATGGGGCGAGCATCCCCGGATCATCGCCGCGTTGAAGGCGATGGAGGTGCGGTGGATCCGCACCGGCTTGGTGACCGGAAATCCCGGCCAGGTGAACTGGATCAACCAACTCGCCGCGAACGGGATCACCGCCGACACGGTGATGGGATTCCCCGGCCAGCTGGCGGGGACTCCGGAGGAACTGGTGGCTCTGGTCGCGACGAAACTGCGTGGTTCGGTGTCCATGATGGAAGGCGCCAACGAGTGGGACTACAACTGGGTGACGCAGTTGCGCCGGCATCAAACCCGGCTCTACCACGCCGCCAAGGCCACTCCGGCGACCAAGGCGATCCCGGTCGTGGGTCCGTAGTTCGCCTGGCGGACCGGGAGCTACGAGCAGTTCGGCAACGCCTCGGCGATCATGGACCTGGGCAATATCCACCTCTACACGGGCGGATTCGTCCCTGGCTATCGCACCGATGCGGTGATGCGCGAGGAGCGCAAAGTGTGCGGCAACAGGCCGATGATCCTCAGCGAGACCGGGTGGCACAACGCCAACAACTCGACGGCGACGCACTACCACACGCCCGAGGACGTGGCCGGGGTGTATGCCCCGCGGCTGCTCCTGGAGTACTTCATCCGCCGCGTTCCCAAGATCGCGATCTTCGAGTTGCTGGATGAGTGGCCGGATCCCGGCCTGACCAACCATGAGGCGCATTTCGGTATGTTGCGCCACGACTTCAGCCCGAAGCCGGCGTTCGTCGCCCTCGCGAATCTGGCGGCCATCGCGCGGCGGGCGAGCGGCCCGGGCACGGCTGTTGGTCCCGGCCTCGAGATGACCGTCCTGCGTGGGCCCGCCGATCTCCGGTTCGCCCTCGTCGCCGTGCCGGGCGCGGCCTACCTTCTTTATGTATGGCGATCACTCGCCTCCATCTGGGACCCCATCAAGCGCCGCCGGGTCGACCCGGGGGTGGTGACCGCTGAGTTCCAGTGGGCCAAGCCGTGGGCGATCCGGCGGTATGTCCCGGCGAAGTCCGCGTCGGTGGCGTCCTCCTCGACATCACGACGCACCGCCGTGGCTCTGGGGGCAGATCTGCAGGTGCTGGAGTTCCGGCCTGCCTGAACGGCCGTTGTTCTGGGGCCGCTTCGTCGCTCCTTCACGGCTGTCGCCACCCGGCTGTCGGCGGCCATGACTAGGCTGCCGAATGTGATGGATGAGCGGCGCGAGGTGGAGGTCGGCGACTGGGTCGCCGCCCTGACGCAAGCGCGCGCTGCTGGCTTCACCTACTTCGATTGGCTGACCGCGGTGGACCAGAGCGACGGCGACCCGGCGGGGGTCGATGTCGTTGCGCATCTGTATGCCGCGGGCGGCCCCGGCGCCCTCGCCAGCCTCCTGGTGACGATGCGGCTGCCGGCGAGCCGCTGCCGAGCGTGACCGGGGTCTTTCGCGGGGCGGCGTGGCACGAGCGTGAGGTCGCCGAGATGTTCGGGGTCGAGGTGGTGGGGTTCGATGATGGGTCGGGGCTCGGCATACGACCGCTGCTGCTTCCAGACGGCTTCGAGGGGCATCCGCTGCGGAAGGACTTCGTGCTGACCGCCCGGGTGAGCAAGGACTGGCCGGGCGCGAAGGAGCCGGGGCAGCCGCATGGCGGTGGCCCCGGGCGCCGCAAGATGATGCCTCCCGGCGTCCCTCCGGCCGAGTGGGGGCCGCGATGAGCACGCTCGAAGTCATCCTCCGGGCGGCCGGCCTGCTTGCGGCCTTCCTGCTGCTGCCGTTGCTCGTCGGGCAGACCGAGCACAAAGTGATGGCCCACATGCAGGGGCGGCTCGGGCCGATGTATGCCGGTGGGTTCCACGGCTGGGCCCAACTCGTCGCCGACGGCGCGAAGTTCGTGCAGAAAGAAGACATCGTCCCGGCCGCGGCGGACAAGCGACTGTTCCGGCTGGCGCCGGCGCTAGCGCTCATTCCCTATCTGGTGGCGCTGGCCGCGATTCCGGTCCATCCTGGCTTCGCGGTGGCCGATCTGCCGGGCGGGGCGTTGTTCGTCCTGGCGGCGACCAGCGTCGGCATTCTCGGGACGCTAGTGGCGGGGTGGGCCAGCGCCAATAAGTACGCCCTGATCGGCGCGATGCGCTCCGCGGCGCAGCTGATCGCCTACGAATTGCCCCTGGCCCTGGCGGTGGCGTCTGTGACGCTGGCCGCTGGGACGCTGAGCCTCGGCGGCATCATCGAGGCTTGGAAGCCGTGGTGGTTGCTGTGGCAGCTGCCCGGGGCACTGGTGTTCCTGGTGGCCGCCGTTGCCGAGTTGCAACGTCCACCGTTCGACATGCCGATCGCCGACGCCGAGATTGTCTTTGGCCCCTACACCGAATACACCGGCCTGCGGTTCGCGTTCTTTCTGCTCGCCGAGTACGGCGGCATCGTCGTGATGTCGCTGCTCTTCTCGACGCTCTATCTCGGCGGCTGGCGGGGCCCGTTCGACGACCTTGCAGGCTGGGCGTGGACGCTGCTCAAGGGCTTCGTCATCGCACTGCTCCTCATCTGGATCCGCGTGTCGTGGCCACGGTTGCGCGAGGACCAACTGCAACGCTTCGCGTGGTTGACCCTGATCCCGTTGGCCCTGCTCCAACTCGCCGTCACCGCGGTCGGCGTGGTGCTGATGGGCGGGTCGTCGTGAGGGCGGCGCCCGTGAGGCCGGCACTGGGCGGAGGCGCCCACGCCGAGGCGACCAACGGGCTAGGTTGGTCGCCGTGAGCGAGCACAAGGGGGTGGTCCCGGGGCTGCTCAAGGGGTTGGCGACGACCGCGCGGACCATGACGCGGCATACGAGCACGCAGGAATATCCCGATGTCCGTCCGGAGCTCCCCCCGCGAAGCCGGGGCGTGATCGCGCTGCTGGCAGAAAACTGCACCTCCTGCATGTTGTGCGCGCGCGAGTGCCCGGACTGGTGCATCTACATCGACGCCCACAAAGAGACGATTCCGGCCGCCACCCCGGGCGGGCGCGACCGCCAGCGCAATGTGCTCGACCGGTTCGCGATCGACTACTCCCTGTGCATGTACTGCGGGATCTGCGTCGAGGTCTGCCCGTTCGACGCATTGTTCTGGTCGCCGCAGTTCGAGTATGCCGAGCTCGACATCCGCGACCTGCTTCATGAGAAGGACCGGCTCGGCGGCTGGATGGACAGCGTGCCCGCGCCCGCCGCCCTCGACTCCGGCGCCGCCGACCCAGCCGAGGTCACGGCCCAGCGCGCACCGGCCCGGCCCGCCCGCGTGATCCGCCGCTCGCCGGCCGGGGCGCCCGAGTGACCAGCCTCGACCTCGCCTTTGCTGCCGCCGGCGCCGTCACCCTGGCGGCGGCAGTGCTTGCGGTGACCACCCGCCACCTGGTCCATTCGGCGCTGTGGCTGGTCCTGAGCCTGGGGGGCCTGGCCGGTTGCTATCTCGTGCTCGGCGCCGAGTTGGTCGCGTTGGTCCAGGTGCTGGTCTATGTCGGGGCCGTGGTGGTGCTGGTGATCTTCGCGTTGATGCTCACCCGCGCGCCGATCGGGCCGAGCCCGGAGCACACCACCTCGCGCCTGCACCGTGCGCTGGCCGCATTGCTGGGCGGCGGCGTCACCGCCTTGTTGTTGGCGGTGCTCGTCCCACTGGCCGGGCGCGAGGCGGTCGCACGCACCCCGGTCGTTTCGGCGGTGATCGCGGGCGATTTGTTTGCGACGTGGGTGTGGCCGTTCGAAGCCCTGTCGTTGTTGTTGCTGCTGGCGCTCATCGGCGCGTTCAGCGTGGCCCGCCTGACGGGCGGACGCGCGCAGGGGGAGTCATGATTCACCTCCTCCTGCCGTATGCCGTGGCCGCCGCCCTCGTCGGCATCGGCACCTACGGGGTGCTCGCCCGCCGCAACGCGGTTCTGGTGCTGATCGGGATCGAGTTGATGCTCGCGGGCGCGGGTCTGTTGCTGGTGACGGCGGGCGCGGTGGGCGGTGACCGCTGGCAGGCGGGCAATGTGCTGACCCTGTTCATCATCACTATCGCTGCCGCGGAGGTTGTGCTGGCGCTCGCCGTCATCGTTGCCGTCTTCCGCCGCCGCGACAATATCGACATCTCGATCACGACTGCGCTGCCGGCCAGCGCGCCCGCAGCAGCGGAAACCGGGGACCCGCGATGACGGGTCCGATCGCCGTCGCGTGGGCGCTCCTCGTCCTCGTCGGGGGAGCGCCCCTCATTCTCGGAGCCGGCCTTGTCAGCCGACGACTCGCCTCCGGGCTGGCTCAGCTGCTGGCGCTCGTCGCGGCCGGGCTCGGCGTGGTCGCGGTGATGGGGGCGCACGGCGCTTACACCCTGCCGGTGTTACGCACCGCGCCTCCCGGCGCCTCGACCTATCTGCCCCTCTTCCCCGCGCGGCTGGCGACGACGTCGCTGGTCGCGACCATCGCGGCGACGGTGCTGCTCGTGGTGCTGGCGGTGCAGGTCTTTGCCGCGTCGTATCTCGATGACGACGATCGCCGCCCCGCCTTCCAAGCCACGGTGAGCCTCTTCGCCGGGGCGATGCTGCTGCTCGTCGTCTCCCGCGACCTCGTGCTCACCCTCGTTGGGTGGGAGGTCATGGGGTGGTGTTCCTATCTGCTCATCGGGCACTGGAGTCGCAAGGCGGCGGCGCGGCGCGCGGCATACAAGGCCTTCCTGGTGACCCGGCTCGCCGACGCTGCCTTCGTCATCGGGATCGTTGCGCTCATCGCGATCGCCGGATCGAGCGACTATGGGGCGGTTGTCCAGCACGCCGACGGCAGTCGGGCCACCGACGTGGCCATGACGGCCTTGGTCATCGGCGTGCTGGGAAAGTCAGCGCAAATCCCCTTCCAAGACTGGCTCATCGACGCCATGGAGGGCCCCACCCCGGCGTCTGCCCTGATCCATGCGGCCACCATGGTGGCCGCCGGCACGTGGGTGCTCACCCGGCTCGCGGCGGCGCTGCACTCGGCCACGGTGGCGAGTTGGGTGCTCGCCTGCGCGACGGCAGCAACGATGTCGTATGCCGCGTTCACCGCCTTCCTCCAAACCGACGTCAAGCGCATCCTCGCCTGGTCCACGATCAGTCAGGTCGGCGTGATGCTCAGCCCGCTCGCCGTTGCCGAGACGGCCGTCGACGGGCAGGGCGCGGCCGCTGGTCACTTGTTCTCGCACGCGATCTTCAAGGCGCTGCTCTTCCTCACCGTCGGCTGGCTGGCCGTGCTGGCCGGCTCGACGGCGGCCCGGGACCTGAGCGGAGTCGGGGCGACCTCGATCTTCGCCACGGCCGTCTGGGGGCTCGGGCTGGTGTCACTGGCGGGCGTCCCGTTCACGGTGGGCGGGCTCTCCAAGGAGCACGTCATCGCCGTGGCCGCGTGGACGGACGGGGACGGCCCGGGCCTGCGGCAGGGCATGGTCACCGCCGCGCTGCTCGTCACGGTGGCGATGACAGCGGCGTATGCCACGCGGGCGTTCCTCATCGTGGCCCGTCCCCGAACCGTTCCGGGCGCCGAGGCGGGGCCTGCGCCGCGCACCGGCCTCCTTGCCCGCGCCACGCTGGTGGCACTCGCGGTCGCGACTCTGGCCGGCGGCCTCGTCTTTCTCGTCAGCCCGCTCGACCCTGGCCACCTCGATCTTCCCCTGCTCGGGGTCAGCGTCGTCCTGATCGCCACGGGCGTGCTCGTCGGCCTGCGGCTGCGCCCCGACGACGCCGCGGACCCCGCACCGCTGATGACCCGGGCCAGCCGGGGCTGGGGGGCGGACGCGGCATACGTCGCGGTAGTCGCCAAGCCCGTGCTCGCGCTCGCGCGGGTCGTCGCCTATGTGGATCGCGAGATCATCGAGAGCTATGTGCGGGCGCCGGGCTGGGTCGTGAGTCTCGGCGGGCGGACGGGCGTCCGCGCCCACGCACCCGAGCGGGTGTCGACGGATCTCCTCTGGGTCGTCCTCGGCCTCCTCGTCATGGCCGGGGTGGCGCTGTGGGGATGATTCTCGCCCTGGCCATTCCGGCGGTGTTCGGGTCGCTGCTGATCCTCGGATCGCGCCGCATTCGGGCAGTAATTGCCGGCTGGATGGCACTAGCCGTGTCCGTGGCTACGCTCGCCGCCACGGTCACGACGGTCGGTGCCAGGTCCGGCCGTATCGAGATCACCGATCGTCGGATCGACGAGTGGGCTGTTGGTGCGCGCTTCGCCACGGACACGATCAGCTCGCCCTTGGCGCTTCTCACCGCTGGGATCACCCTCTTGGTGGTCGTCCACGGCATGCGACACCGCCCGCGAGGCGGCTCGGCCGGGTTGTTCTTCGGGCTCCTCCTGCTCGTGGAGTTCGGGGCCCTGGCGACCTTCTGGACGCGCGACGTGATTGGTTTCTTCATCGCCTTCGAAATCGTCCTCATCCCGATGTGGGTGCTCATCCATCGTTTCGGCGACGACCACGATCGCGCGGCGCGGCGCGCGGCGGCGCTGCGGTTCGTGCTCTATACCGCCTTTGGTTCCAGCGTCATGCTCGTCGGGATCCTTGCCCTCGTCGCCCACGCCGGGACGTCCGACATGCGACTCATCCTGGGGGCGGGCGTGCCGCGAGACGTCCAACTCTGGATTGCCGGGCTGCTCGTCCTTGGTCTCGCGGTCAAGGTGCCGCTGGTCCCGTTCCACTCCTGGCTTCCGCCCGCCCACACGATCGCCCCGACCGCCGGGTCGGTGCTGCTGGCGGCGGTGCTGCTCAAGATGGGCACCTACGGCCTGATCCGCCTGCCGCTGGCCCTGACCCCTAACGGCTTCGCGCGGCTCGGGCCTGGGCTGGCGATTCTTGGGGTGGTTGGCATCCTGTGGGGCGGGTTGATCTGTCTCGTTGAGCGTGATCTGAAACGGCTGATCGCCTATTCGTCCGTGGCGCACATGGGCTTCATCGCGCTTGCGCTCGGCACCGGCTCCGCCCTCGGTCTCCAGGCTGCGCTCATCGCCAATGTGGCGCATGGCGTGATCTCCGCGTTGCTCTTCTTCGTGGTCGGAGGCTTGAAGGAGCGGTGGGGGAGCGTCGACTTGTCCGTCGTCCGACCGGCTCTGCGCGAATCCTGGCCCGGTCTCGGCGTGGCGCTGATGGTGGGGCTCGCCGGGAGCCTCGGCCTTCCCGGTCTAGCCGGATTTTGGGGGGAGTTCCTCGCCATCACGGCCGCGTGGAATCCCACCAGTGGGGGCCCGGCGGCGGCTTTGGTCTGGTTGCAGGGCTCGGAGCAGATTGGCTGGTTCGCTTACAGCCCTCTCGAGGCGCAGTACCACGTCGATGGTGTCCAGATCTGGCTGGACGCCTTTACTCCGGATCTCATGGTGATGCGCGGTTTGGCCATTGCCGCCGCCCTCGGGGCGGTGCTGGCCGCGGCATACAGCCTGCGCGTCGCGAAGCTGATCTGGATGGGCAACGAGGCCCCGCGTGACCGGTCTGGTGACTTGTCGCCGGTCGAAGCCATCGTGACCGGGGTGCTCGTGATCGCCATCATCGTCATCGGGCTGGCGCCCTATCTCGTCTTTTCCGGCGCCTCGCTGGTCGGGGGGATGGTCCCGTGACCGCCTTACCGTCCGCCGGGTTGATCGACCTCGACTACTGGGTTCTCGCGCCGGTGCTGGCGCCGGCTCTCGGTGCCCTGCTCGTCCTCGTCGTCGATGCCATCGCGCCGCGGGCTCGTGGGCTGCACCTGCCGATCGGGCTCACCTCGCTCGGGGCCGGTCTGGGTGCCTTGCCCTATTCCGTGGCCTCCGCGACCCCGACCCGCACCCTATGCACGCCCGGCCCCGAGGGCCGATGTTTCTACGAGACCGGGCCGACCGGGCTCACCCTGCAACTGATCGCGCTCGCGGCGAGTCTGCTGGTGTTGCTCATGCTCGGTCCGGGCACGCGCCACCTCGACCGTATGCAGCGCGGCGGCGCCGCCGTGACTGTCGCCCTCGTGCTCGCGGCCACGGCCGGCGCGGCAATGGTCGTCGCGGCCCGAGACCTGCCGACCTGGCTGGTCGCCATCGAATTGGCCACCCTGCCGGCCGTGGCGCTCGTGGCCCTCAGTCGCGGCCGGGGCGCCGAGGGTGGGGCGCTCTCGCTCCTGATGGTCTCGCTGACCTCTTTCGCCCTGCTCGCGGTCGGTATCGGCCTGTGGGTGCTCGCCACGGGCGATGCGAGTTTCTCGACGGACACCCTGCGGGTCGCCTTCGACTATCCGGAGCGCCATCGCGTGCTCCTCCTCGCCATCCTGTTCCTGGTCGCCGGCCTGGGCTTCAAGCTGTCCGCGGTGCCGTTCCACACGTGGACGCCGCAGGCCTTCGTCGTCGCGGACGAGCCGATCGCCGCCTACCTCGCGACGGTGTCCAAGGCCGCCGCCGTCGGCGCGGCGATTGTCGTGCTCGGCCCCTTGGTCTCGTTAACCGCCATGGGCCGCGACGACGCCGACTCGATCCGCCTGGTCGTCGGTGTGCTGGCCGCCGCCTCGATGACCCTGGGCAATGTTTTGGCCCTGCGCATGGACGACCCCCTCCGCCTCCTCGCGTGGTCGACCATCGCGCAAGCCGGGTGGGTCCTCGCGCCGCTCGCCATGCTCACGCCATCGGCCGTGAGCGCCTCGGTCGCCTACCTACTCGTCTACGTCCTCGGCTCCCTCGCCGTGTTCGGGGTGACGGCCGCCGTCCACCCGCGCGCCGAGGGGGCGGGCGGACGCTCGCTCGCGGCATACCTCGGATTGGCGCGGCGCAGTCCCCTGCTGGCCGTCGTGCTCGGACTCGGCCTGCTCGCCCTGGCGGGGCTGCCGCCGGCCGTTGTCGGCGTTGTAGCCAAGATCGCCGCGATCGGTCCGGTCGTGGCGACGGGCCAGTGGTGGCTGGTCGCGGTCCTCGTGGTCAATATCGTGCTCGGGATCGCGGTCTACCTCCGGTGGCTGTTGTATGCCGTGCGCCCGGCCCCTGCCGACGCGCCGACGACGCGGGGGGAGCGTCTCGACCCGGGACTTCTCATCGCCCTCCTGGTCATCTCGGCCGCCCTCATCCTGTTGTCGCTCCTGCCCGGCCTCGGCCTTGGCCTGGCGCGCTGACGGGAACGAAATTCCCCTGCGACGGCGTTGGAGCGCATATGCACAACCACTTCAACGGTCTGAAGACCGCTGGACTCTTCGGCCTCATCTGGGCGCTGCTGCTGGGGATGGGGTCGCTCGTCGGCAGTGGCCGCTACATCTACCTCTTCGCGCTGTTCGGCCTCGGGATGACGTTCTACTCCTACTGGAACTCCGACAAGCTCGCGATCCGCGCCATGCGCGCCTATCCCGTCAGCGAGGCCCAAGCACCGGCGATGTATCGCATTGTCCGCGAGCTCTCGACCGCCGCCGGGAAGCCGATGCCGGCGCTCTACATCTCCCCGACGGCGGCCCCCAATGCCTTTGCGACCGGCCGCAATCCGAGCCACGCGGCCGTTTGTTGCACCGAGGGCATCCTGCAACTCCTGGACGAGCGCGAGTTGCGCGGCGTCCTCGGGCACGAGTTGATGCACGTCTACAACCGCGACATCCTTACCGGCTCCGTGGCGGCGGCCGTCGCCGGTGTTATCACGTCCATTGCGCAGATGGCGATGTTCTTCGGCGGTGGCAATGACGAGGACCGGCCCAACCCGATCGCGCTGATCGGGATGGCGCTGCTGGCCCCGTTCGCGGCCATGGTGATCCAGATGGCGATCAGCCGCACGCGGGAGTATGACGCGGACGAAGACGGCTCGAAGCTCACCGGCGACCCGCTCGCGCTCGCGTCGGCGCTGCGCAAGTTGGAGATGGGCACCCGGCGTGCGCCGCTCGCCCCGACCCCGCAGGTCGTCAACGCCTCGCACATGATGATCGCCAACCCGTTCCGCGCGCAGGACGTCTCCCGCTTCTTCGCCACCCACCCCCCGATGGGTGACCGGATCGCGCGCCTGGAGGCGATGGCGGGCGGGGCCCAGATCCGCCGCTGACCTCGACGCTGACCTCGGGGCTGGCCTCGGCTCGCGCACATTCGGTTCCTGGGCCGCGAAAAGGTTTGTCTCGGGCCGCCCACGCGAGCCATGAGCACGGCAGGATGGCCGCGTGCCAGCCAGCTTGACCAGGACCGAGGCGCGGGCACGGGCCCGGGCGATCACCGTCGACGCGATGGAGGTGAGCCTCGACCTTCGCGGCGACGATCGCACCTTTGCCTCGCGCACCACCATCCGCTTCACCGCGACCGAGGATTCGACCTTTGTGGACTTGCGACCGCGCACGCTGCACCGCATCGCCCTCGATGGCACGGAGCTCGACGTCGCCGCCTTGGCCGACGGTCGGTTCCCGTTGACCGGCCTCGGCGGGACGCACGTCCTCGACGTCGAGGCGACGATGGCGTTCAGCACGGATGGCCAGGGTCTGCATCGCAGCGTCGACCCCGCCGACGACGAGGTCTATATCTACGGGCACATGTTCCTCGATGCGGCCCCCACGGTCTTCGCCTGCTTCGACCAGCCCGACCTCAAAGCGCCCTACACCGTCCGAGTCGAGGCCCCGCCCACCTGGCGGGTCCTCGGGAACGGTGCCGCGCGGCATACCGGAGAAGGGGTGTGGGAACTCGCCACGACCGCCCCGCTGGCGACCTATTTCGTCACCATCTGCGCCGGGCCGTGGGTGAGCGTCGAGACCGAGTACGACGGCATACCACTCGGCATCCACGCGCGTGCGTCCCTGGAGGCGGCCCTGCACGCCCAGGCCGAGCAGATCCTCACCGTGACGCGGCAATCATTCGACTACTACCACCGACTGTTTGGCATTCGGTATCCGTTCGGGGAGTATCACCAGGTTTTCGCGCCGGAGTTCAACGCGGGCGCGATGGAGAACCCCGGCTGCGTGACGATCCGCGACATCTATCTGTTCCGGGGTGCCGCGACCAATGACGAGATCCTGACCCGCAGCAACACCATCGCCCACGAGATGGCACACATGTGGTTCGGCGACCTCGTGACGATGCGTTGGTGGGATGACTTGTGGCTCAACGAATCTTTCGCCGAATACATGGCGCATCGCACGTGCGTCGAGGCGACCGAGTTCACCGAGGCCTGGGTCGATTCGACGATGGCGCGCAAGCTGTGGGGGCACGCGGCCGAGCGGGCGCCATCGCGTCACCCGGTGGCCGGATCGGCGGCGCCCACCGCCCAGGCGGCGCTCAACAACTTCGACGGCATCGCCTACGCCAAGGGCAGCGCCGTCCTGCGGCAACTGATCACCTTCATCGGCGATGACGCCTTCGTCGCCGGTGTCCGCGAGTACCTGACCTCGCTCGCCTTCGGCAATGGGGAGCTCGCCGACTTTCTGGCGGCGATGGGGCGCGCGAGTGGGCGTGACCTGAGCGAGTGGAGTCGGGTCTGGTTGGAGACGGAGGGGCTGGACGACCTGAGTGCCTTCCAGGCGACGGGTCGGGTGGCCCGCTCGACGCCGGACTATGTGCCGCGGGTGCGCCGTCCCCATACCTTTGATATCGCCGGATTCACCAGTGGCACAGAGGTTTTCCGAGTCCGCGGGACCCTGACGAAAGCGACGCAACGCTGGCCGGAGCTCCTCGACGCGGCGCGCGCCGACATCGTCTTGCCCAATGCCTCGGACCTGACGTGGGCAGTGAGCAGCCTGGATGGGGAGACGCTCGCCAACCTCCCCCACGGGCTCGCCTCGATCCCGGACGTGCAGGCGCGCGCCATCGCCTGGCTCGCCCTCCTCGACGGCATGTATGCCGCACGCATCGACCCGCGGGACGTCCTCACCTGCGTCGGGCGAGCATGGCCGGTCGAGAGCAACGAGTCGATCCTGAACCGCGTCAGCGCTCAGGTGATCGGACGCATCCTGCCGGTCTTCCTGCCGCCGGGTGAGGTTGGTGGGGCCCGGGCCGAGGTGGCGGCCGCGGCCGCCGAACTCCTGCGCGGGGCCCCCACGCAAGGGGGCCGGTTGATCGCGGCGCGCCTGTTCGTCCAAACCGTCGACGACGTGGCGTTGCTGCGCGCGTGGCTGAGCGGGGAGGCGCTGCCTGAGGCGCTCGCCGACGACTCCGACTTCCGGTGGTACGTCGTGCGCGCCTTGGCCGCCCTCGGGGCGATGGACGCCGAGGAGATCGAGTACTTCCAGCGCGTCGACGACAGCCTGGCCGGTCAGCAGAGCGCGTTGTCCGCGCTGGCGATGCGCCCGACCGCCGAAGCCAAGGCGTGGGCCTGGCGCGAGTTGACGGAGAATCGCGACCGGTCCAATTACGACTTGAATGCGATCGCCAGCGCGTTTTGGACCACGCCTGATCTGGACCTCGTCCGGCCGTATGCTTCCCGCTACTTCACCGACATCCCCGCCCTCGCGTCGTGGCTGGGCGAGGACGCGCTCGGGAATGTGGCGGCCCTCGCCTACCCGCTGCGGCTGGTCGAACCGGAAACCCTCGACCTCTGCCGGGCGCTGCTGTCGCGCACCGACCTCTCGCCCGCCGTCGCCCGTTCCGTGGTGGACGCCCAATCCAAGCTGGCCGAGGCCCTGGCCTCCCGCGCGGCCTTCCCTTCGCCGTAATCCCCGGGGTGCCCCCACCGAGGGTCGGCGCCGGGGCCTAGGAACTTCTGCTAGCACAAGTTAGTCAACTGTGGACACCTTGCAAGGTG
>NZ_HF571038.1:484419-524854 GCF_001046875.1 Nostocoides jenkinsii Ben 74 | reverse complement strand
GTTCAGCCACAGCAGAACCGTCCTGTCGCCGACCAGCCACAGCCGGAGAGTCGTTCTGTCGCTCCCCCGGTTCAGCAGCCGACTGGTCGCGTAGCCGCCCCCGTCCAGCAGTCCTCGGGTGGCGCAGAAGCCCCGACCAGTCGTCCTTCGCGCTTCGAGTCACCGTCCCCTCAGTCGGATCAGTCTGCTGCGGCTCCGCAGGAAGCTCCGAGTGAGCCGTCGATCCACGGTGCGCCCAGGTTGCGGCCTGATATAGTCGCGCCGTCAGAGCCCGGACGCCGGGTTTCGCAGCCCGGCGGTGGCACCCCGCCCGCAATAGCGGAAACGACACGAGGTGATGAGTGACGATGGCGGTGCAACAGCCGGTCCGCCGCCCGCAAGGGGCACCGGGTGGCGGCCAGTTCGCCCCAGGAGGCGGGTCGGAGCCTGCCCCCTTGAAGTTGTGGAACGACGGCGAGGGAACCTACGAGTTTCCGCCGTACTGCTACACGGCTAGGGAGGCAATCGAGTTTTGGAGCAAGGTCGAGATTTCGGATCGGACGCTCAATCACTTCATCTCGGGCTACGCCATGCTTCTCAACGAGCACAAGTCGTATCTGCGCTCGGAGTGGGAACTCAAGAACCCCCAACCACGACGCGACGTCGAAGGGTGGAAAGCGCGGCGGGACGCCGCGATCAAAGAGGGGATGTCGTCGTGGCCTCGACTGGATGCGCCGATGGTTCGCCCCGTGCTGCGCATCATGCAGATGCGCCTCTCGTCGCGCACCATGCCGCCCGATGAGCGTCAGCGATTGTTTGACACGCTGGTTTCCCTCCCCGGTTACCCAAGGCCAGCCACAATCGAGCGGGTATACGCCTCTTACCGGGGGCACTTGCTGATCCCTTACATGGTGGACCCCGAGTTTTACGACCTGCCAGAGATTCCTCAGCGCCCGTGAAGCCCCCGCCCGCAATATGGGCATGAGCGGAAACAACCAACCTCGCGTCCCGGCGGGCAACCCGAACGGCGGACAGTACGGATCAATGCCCAAGGGCGAGCCGACCCCCGGCCAGTTGCGGTGGGCCGCACGCGGCGAAGACCTCGAAGCGGGCCGATTCGTGCCCGCGATCACGCACGGCACCACGATCGACCCCCGGCGAACCAGCCGACGCAAAGAGTGGTGGGACTCCCACTTCTCTGCGGCGCAGTGGGGTGCCCCTCGGGGCGACTATCCGAAGATGCCGGATGACTACACCCCCGGAAACACCGGCGGTCAGGCGTTGTCGGGTGGTCGGCGCACCCACCGGATGCGGTATGAGTCGGATGGCGTCTCGGTGCGGATGCCGTCGAAGACCTCGATTCGGCGCTTCGCCAAGGAAGGTCACGGGACGTTCGACGTGCCCTACTCGGTGACCGGCGAAGACGGCAAGGCCCTGTCTGGGTGGGCGCGCGTTTCGGGGCCGCAGAACGGCTTGTGGGACGTCCAGATCGCCGGCAACGGCTCGAACGCCACCGAACTGGCGGCCCGCGAGATCATTCACGCCACCCTGGAAGGCCGCCGACCGTCCGTCCCGGTCTCGGACGTCAACGCGATTGTCGAGCAGCGTCGCCGGGAGAAGCGGGCTGCCGGTGTGCCGGTCGCCGAGGTGAAGTCGACCTGGATCGACGGAACCGGGTTCGCCGCGGACCCGGAAGCCAAGGATGGCTCCGGCCTGATGGTGATGACCACCAACGGCAAGAAGTACGGCTACAAGGCGACGTTCGCCGACTACGAGGCGGTGCGCGATTCCCGGTCGCCGGGTGCCACATTCACGGCCCGGATCAAAAAGCAAAAGGAGCGGATCAACGTCGAGCAGTGCCCATCCTGTCAGTGGTTCACGCCCGACATCGAAGCGCACCGATGCCAGATTCGGCGCGGCGACGTGGAGTCGACACCGTCGACGTTCGCGCAGAGCGCCCGCGGCGCGGCGACGACCGCCTTGGGCCGGTTCGCCCAGCGCATCAGCGGACGACAGGCAGATCGGCAGGCCGGTTGATGGGGCCGGACGGCCCCGGCGATTCGTCGGGGCCGCCTGCGCTCAGCAGAGGCATGAACTCTGATGTATTCGCAATCGCCCTGGCCGACGAGGCTGCTCGGGCCGTCAAGGAAAGCAAGATCGTCGTCGCCATGCAGCCTGGCTCGGATTGGGCGGCAGGTCTTCCTCTCGCTGTCCGCGCGATGGCCCAGTACGTTCTCGCTGATGGCGAGCCGGTCGAGCGGGTGACGGTGATGGTCGATCAAGCCGGTGTGGCCGAGAAGTTCGTCGGCACACTGACCGCGGTCGATGACGCCACTCTCGCCTTGCGGTGTCCGGCATGGGAGATCACCTTCCCGTTGGATGCGATCGTCCTGATGGTGCTCTGACGGAGATCGTCGTTCGCGCGCAGCCGACGGTGACGCGCCAGCTAACCCTTATCGGCCCTGAGCGGGCGCGTCGAACGCCGCCACGTCGGGCAGGACGTGGCGGTGTTACCGGCTGGCGGGAACCGACTAGTCGTCGTCGTTGTCGCGGACGGCGAACCAGATCGCCCCGAGCCCATGCAGGCAGGTCAGGAACGACCGCTCGTCGGCAGCGTCGAAGGTGACGACGCTGCCGCTCGGCAGCGGGACGTCGGTGTAGGGCTGGTAGTGGTGCGCCATTTCCAGCAGCGGCATGTCGAGAGTCCACTCCGTCAGCGGGAACGGTTCAGCCTTGTCGCGCGCGATTGCCGTCAACTCGGCGTCGGTCGGGGTCGGGTCGAACTCG
This sequence comes from Nostocoides jenkinsii Ben 74, assembly GCF_001046875.1. GTDB lineage: Bacteria > Actinomycetota > Actinomycetes > Actinomycetales > Dermatophilaceae > Nostocoides_A > Nostocoides_A jenkinsii. The sequence goes on along the minus strand of NZ_HF571038.1, from coordinate 522,088 downwards.
GCCCCTTCCAGGGCGTTGCGGGAGGCTGCGGTGACGACGCCTGACAGAACTTCGGCGCGGGCGGCGAGTGCGTCCTTGTCGTCCATCGCGGCATAGCCGTCAATGAACTGGTCGATGATCTCGGCGAGGCTATCCGCGAAGAATGTCTCGGACTCGGGGGCGTCGGGTCGCCGGAGCGCGTAGGTCTCGGCGAGGTCTGGGTCGGTGGACGGTAGGGTGCTCATGCTCGTTCTTTGCCGACCGCCCCGCCGGCGCGGCCGAGAGATGCGGACCGACTGCGCTCAGAGACGGCATGAACACCTGGACGTTGACCCCCGCCGAGTATGCCGCCACCGTCGCCAAGGTCGCGGCCATCAACAAGCGCGCCGCGAAGCGCGGGTTCACGGGCCGGTTCGAGTTGTCTGGCACGACGGTGACTCGCAAGGCTGAGAACGGTGTCGGCGAGTACGTCTTCGTGGAGGCGACGTTGACCGGCGAGCCGCCCTGCTATGACGGGTGGACGTTCTTGGCGGCGATCGACGCGGTCGCCACGGATGCGGGAACCGAGTTCTTGGTGCGGTGCGCGCCGGGGGTGGACGAGAGCCTGGTCGACCGTTCGGCCCTGCGCGAGGGAGCCTGCGACCACTGCGGCACCAAGCGGAACCGTCGCCGCGTCATGCTGGTGACGGACGGCACCACGGTCAATCAGGTGGGGGCGACCTGCATCAAAGACTTCCTCGGATGGTCGACCCTGCCCGCGTTCATCGACACTGAGTCGGTTCGGGACGGTTTCGGTGGTCTTGGCGGCGGAACCCCGTCCGCCACCGTTGAGACCGTGATCGCCGTCGCCTACGCCGCCGTGCAGCGGTTCGGCTGGGGCTCGACGTACAGCAAAACCCCCACCCGCATGGTCGTCTCGGATGTCCTGTTCGGCAGCCGGAAGAAGGACGCCGAGCTTCGCGCCGAACTTGCGCCGTTCATCGAGCAGGGGGAAAGGATGGCCCCGGCCATCACCGAGACGGTGCTGGCTCACGTCGTCGAGTCCGGTGACTCGTTTGAGGCGAACCTGGCGGTGATTCTGCGCGCCGAGTATGTCCCCGACAACGGTTACGGCATCCTGTGCGCGGCCATCCCGGTCTACGACCGCCTCGTCGGGACGAAGAAGGCCGAGACCGAGCCCGTGGTCGACGCCTGGATCGGCACCAAGGGCGAGAAGGTCACGGTGACGGGCCGCATCACGACCGCCCTGACGGTCGACGGTTACGCCTACGGCAGCACGCAGCGCCTCGTCGTCATCGAGACTCCTGCCGGGGTTGTGAAGACCTACACGGCGGCGGCGTGGGCCTACGACGTCGACTCCGGCGACGAGGTCACCGTCACGGGGGTCGTGAAAGAGCACGACACCTACCGGGACCGCAAACAGACGGTGCTTGTGCGGCCTAAGCGGGCCTAGCCTGCGGCCTTGCGGTTGGCGTTGGGGCGACGACGAGCAGCCAGCCGTTCCCGCTCTGCGGCCCACCACGCCTGTTCGGACTCTCTCGGGATGCGGACGTTGCTGTAGTAGTCGACGTGGAAGTAGTCGGTCATCGAGTCGATCTCGAACCTGCCGTACCGTCTCACGATCTGCTCGACGCGACGCTCCAACTCGATGAACTCGTCACGGTCGGTGCGTCGGAAGGCCCCGTGCTCTTCGGCGACCTGGGCCTTCCACGGGTCGACCCGGTCGGCGTCTTTGACGCCTTCGATGTCAACACTGACGCTTGACCCGTGGCGCGTCTTAACCCGATAGGTCAGGTTCGATGGCAGCCACCCGACGGCGATCGCGTCCTTGATGTCTTGTCGAGCCAGAGCCGCCACTTCGGTGACAGGGCGTCGTCCGTCTCCGCGTCGGGAGCCAATCGGGACGGGGCCGTAATGCCCTTGCTCGGTGCCGATCACGGGAACCTCGAAGACGACTTTTCCGCGCCGCAACCGCACCGGCCTGCCGTCTTCGCCCCGGTCCACCTGGACGGCGACGTCGCCATTGTCGGTGACGTAGTCCAGTCCGGCGGCGCTCAACTGGAACTCGTAGTCGAGAGGTTCGGGGTCTCGCTCGACGTCGTCGATGACCGGCGTGGGCGTGTCGGCCACGTCGAAGTCCGGGAACGCCGTCGCGCCGCCATAGTCCGGCAGGTCGTCCCGATCACGGTAGTCGTGGTCGGTGGTGAACGGTTCCCCGTCAAGTCCGACGTGCGCGGGGACGCCGTCACTCTCGACCACCAGGTTGCCGCCGCATTCCACGCAGACCAGCGCCCCGAGGCCGGACCCTTCGCTGCGGGCGTGGGCGCGGAACTGGCCGCCTTCTCTGACGCCTGCCGGAACCCGAACGTGGTTGCTCATACCCGTACTGCGGGCGGGGCGGTCCTGGACCGGGGTCGGACGCCGCACGCCAAGAAGTAGGGGCGCAGCAGCCGCATCGTCACCAGCGGGTCCACGAACCCGAGGCTGGCTTCGGCCAAAGACTTGTCCCGGAGCAAGTCGCCGACCGGGCCGGGGAAGTCGGTGTAAAGGTCGGGGTCGATCCCCGATTCCCACGAGCCGATGGTCGCGGCGTCCCGGTCGGATCGGCGTTGACTCGAATCGCGTCGAATCCACGTCAAGGCGGCGTCTAAACCGGCGAGGTTGAACGATGGCGGCGTGGTCACTTGTCCACCGTCCGAGCCGCCGAGATCAATGCGGCGTCGATGATTTCGCGAGCGTCGTCGTGGTGCAACTTCCCGTTGTGGAACCGCAGCAGCCGCAACACTTGCCGCCCCTGGCACATCAACTGCCCGTCGACGCAGTACAAAACGCCGGTCACGGACGACGCTGGGCCACGCCGTCGCCGCCGGTAGGTGACGGTCGCCTCGTCTTTGGGCAGCCGGTAATACTTGCCGGAGCCGATGTTGAGGCTTTTCCCGTGGTTGAGACCCATGCCAATTCTTTGCCGGTCCGTCGGCCGCCGTGGCCGCTGGTCGAAGAGCGCGCTCGCCTGGTGCAGGCGGGTCGTCTTGACCACCCGCATCTGGGAGGTAGACGGCGAACTCCACCGTGAGGGCGACTTGCCCGCCATCGTGTGGGCTGACGGGTCCAAGGTGTGGCGGGCCGTGGCGGCGGCCTCCCCGCGATCGTGTGGACGGGAGCGTCGAGTGTTGGGTCAATGGCGTTCGACACCCCCCGCCCGCAATGAAGGCATGAGCGTTCACGACGAGTCCCAGCATCCCCGAGGTCGCGGCGGGAAGTGGGTCGCCAAGCAAGGCGGCGAGCCCGACGTTGATCTGGGGGCGGTCGAGAATCCCCTGGCTCCGGAGGGCGTGCGCGCCGCGATGACGACCGACGACCTGTCCGACGAGGTCGTCGACTACGTTCTGACCCACGACCAGGACGGAGGCCCCCGCGATTTCGAGTTGCCGGAAACGGGGCATCGTCTGCGGTCGGGGGACTACGCCATGCTGGAAACGTTCACCACCACCTCCTTGGCGATCGACAACTGGGGAACTCCGGTCGCCGGGATCGGGCACATCTGGGACGAGGACGACATCGTTGGCGTCGACATTCTCGCCAACGGCACAGGCCCGCGAACCGCGTCTCTCACCACCGAGAGCATTCGCTGGGACGACATCGTTCCCGACGCCGACGCGACGCCGCGGACGGTGGCCCGCGAGATCGCCCGCAAGATGATCGTCGCCGTCAACCGAGCCGACGTCATCGCCACCGTCGCCGAATCCCGGCGCAACACCGAACGCGCTCGGCTCCGGAACGAGCGTCAGTATTCCGTCGGGTGGTCCTACAACGACGCCCGACCGTTCAAGGATGCGATGCTTCCCTTCCCTGGCGAAGACTCGCCCCACGCCAGCGCTACCGGGCCGTGGTCGTGGAACGATGACGAATGGGCCGCCATCGACGCCCACGCGACACAAGCCGAGCGCGCCGAAGGGACGATTGCGACCGACACCGCCAGGGTCGCGGCCCTCGACCGGCTCAGCCAGTCCGGTCGATCCGATGCGATGCGGATGGCGTTCCCGCGTGTCCCCGACGACGTTGCTGCGTCGCTGTTGGACGGCTGGAGCGACGCCGACCACGCGACGAAGATGGCAACCGTCTCCCTGATCGCCGAGATCGACGCCAACTGATGGTCGAGCCGTTCTTCCGCGACGATCGAGTCACGGTCTATGCCGAGAGCGCCTTGGCTGTCCTGGGCGACCTCCCTGCCAACAGCATCGACGCTGTCTGCACCGACCCGCCGTATGCGATCGGCTTGATGCGAACGTCGTGGGACACGTTCCGCAGCGCCGCGCGCTTCCAGGAATGGTGCACGCAGTGGGGCGAGCAATGTTTTCGCGCGATCAAGCCGGGCGGGCACGTCGTCGCGTTCGGCGGAACCCGGACCTGGCACCGGTTGACGTCCGGGCTGGAAGATGCCGGGTTTGAGATACGGGACTCGCTAGCGTGGCTGTACGGATCAGGGTTCCCGAAAGCCGTCAACCTGACCGACGACACCGGGGACCGCACCGGGTGGGCGACCGCGTTGAAGCCGGGATTCGAGCCGATCGTCTTGGCGCGTAAGCCGGTCGAGAGGACCGTCGCGAGTAACGCCGCCGCATATGGCACGGGGGCGCTGCGTGTCGACGCCTGCCGTCTGCCGACAACGGACTCGCTCGGTGGCGGCAGTAGCGCTAAAGGCCGCGTCATGTCCACCGACGGGTGGACTCGACCGTGGATGGCGGACGCTGTTGCCGTTGCCGCCAGCGCGTCTCGTTCTCGCGCGTCGACAGCCCGATCGGAAGCGTTGGGCCGCTGGCCTGCCAATGTTGTCCTTGACGATCAGCAGGCCGACATTCTCGATCAACAGGCTCCGGGGGCGTCCCGTTTTTACTATGCGGCCAAGCCTGGAACGGCAGAGCGCCCCCGCGTCGACGGCGTGAGCCACCCCAGTGTGAAGCCGTTGGCGTTGATGCGCTGGCTCATCCGTCTGGTCACCCCTGCCGGTGGCGTCGTCCTCGACCCGTTCGCGGGATCGGGAACAACGGTGGAGGCATGCCTGCTCGAATCGCGACGCTGCATCGCGATCGAGCGCGATCTCTCCTTTCTGCCGCTGATCGAGCACCGGTTGACGCGGCAGGCCGACCTTCTCCGAACGGAGAGCGAAAGTGCTTGACACCTACTGACCGACGCCACGGCACCTGGACTCGATCCCCGACGCACCGCGAGGTGTGCTGTCCATCGCGCCGCGGGTGCTCGCGTGCGAGCAGTGCCACGTCCGTGCGGACGCCGCGTCGGCCGGGAACCCGGCAGTGGTCGACCGACATCCCAGCATCGTCGAGACGTTGTCCCACTTCGGGTTTCACCGCGGCGGCTGGTCGAGCTCGGACGACGATCCCCGCCTGTGCAGGCCGTGCCGGTTGGCCCGCGAATGCGGCTGCGATCGCTGCGAGAACGAACGGTCGGCACGGCGCTAGAGCCGGTGGTGGGTGGACCTGGACGGGTTTCTCGACGTCGACCACGCCATCCCCTCGCGCGGCAACGGAGGCGTCCAGGCCCGCCCACAACGCCCTATGCGGCAAACGGAAATGCAGCCCGCCAGGCCACCCCGAGAGCGCCCATCGGGACATCTCGTGCCGTCATATCAGGGTGGGTCTCGACCATGCCCACGGCGATCGCCACGGGGTGCTCTCCACGGTCGATGAACAGCGTCGGCTGGCTCGGAGCGCCGTGCTTGACGACCTCGACGGACCAGTTGCGATAATGCCGGGGCAGCGCCACCGCGAGATAGCGCAGCGCCCAGGCCGCACTATCTGCGGCGTGCGCCCCCCAATGGGGAATCGAGAACGTGGTCGACGCGGGCGGGGTGGCCGTCGATGATGACGCGGGCGAGATCGGTGCCGGTGCTCATGTTCTTCACCGAGCGCAGCGAGGCCCTAGAGCCGGTTTTCGCGACGGGTGGTGGCGGCGAACTGCCCTCCCCGAGGCGTTCCCGCCGGATGCCGCCCCCGCTGCGCCGACTTGCTGGCAACCAGCATGTCTGCCCAGGCTTGCAGGGCGCGCTCAGATTCGCTGGCGTCGAACGGCTCATCCGAGCCGAAGCCAAACCTGCTGTCGACGTCAACGTCAACACCGTCCCAGGACAGCCGCTCGTCCCAGTCCGTCAAGGCCGCTTCGTCGGCGTCAGCGCACCCTGCGTGCCAGGAGTCGGCGCTCATCGGGCCATCTCCGTGACGGGGAGACGGACCAGTGAATCCATCGTTGCGACGAACCAGCGCTGACCAGCCCACCCCAGGCCGACGAACTGTTCGGCGGTCGAGGCGATCTCGGCCTCCGTCATTGACGGCCAGACGAAGCCGACGATCAACCGGGCGACCTCGCCGTCGCCGTTCGTGGCGGCGAGCATGTTCGCCAGGCTCCCCGCCCGCGACATCACGGTGATCGGAGTCTTCGCGCGCGGCCCCAACTCCCCGAGAAGTAGATCGACGTAGGTGCGGTTGTCGGCGTGGCGGATACGGTCAGCCGTTTGACGCAGAATGACGTCGTCTCGGTCGGTGTAGACGACCGACAGGAGTTCGGCCAGCCACCGCCTCGCGAACGTCGGCGCGAGCAACTTGATCCGCCGCACCGATTCGGTGGGGCGACTCAACGCCTTCTCGACCGCGGAGACGATGGCGTTGATGGCGACGACGACGGCCTGTTCGCCTGTCTGCCCCTGCCGGACTTCCACCTGGTCGGCGGAAACCGTGGTGACCAGGACGCCGTGGTCGCGTATTTGCACCGCGATCGGATCGACCTCCGTGCAGACATCCCCCACATGGTCGGCGTCCAGGATGAACGGGACCAGGGCGGCAGCGAACGCCAGAGCCCAGTTGGCTTCGACGTCGAGGTTGGTCCCCAGGGTCTTGTCAAGGTCGTGGGAGGCCCGGTCGGGGTGCTGGTCGATGGCGTCGCTGATTGTCATGCGTTCACTGAGCGCAGTGGTCGACGCCGAAGACATACTCGATGGCAGACTCGAACGGCGGGTTGCTTCGGTCGAGCGCGTCGTCCGCCATCGCGCCCCAGTGGGTGGCGGTCCACCAAGACAGGTCGGCGACTACGCCGCCCGGTTCCGTTACGGACAATTCCGGGTCGGGACCGTAGCCTGTTTCGTCGCCGCCGAGATACACCAACGACTGACCGTCGTGGTCGCAAACTCCCGTCAACTGGGTCGGTCGCTGGTCGCCGACAAGAATGCTGAACGTCTTCGCCTTCGGGTACGCGGTGCGAACCTGAGTCGCCGTCAATGCGACGACGGCGCGGTCCAAATCCTCATCGGGGCAGTCGAGATAGTCGCGCCAGGCGGTCGCCAACGGCCCGGACGGCTCTGCGGCAACGTCCGGGCCGAAGTCAACAGTGGGTTCCGACTTGGGGTGGGTCGCGAACTCGCCGCCCCGCTTGGTGCCCGCGGGCACTCTGTGGATCGTCGCCGTCATACCCGTATTGCGGGCGGGGGCTGGCGGACGCCGTGGACCCAATACTCGGTGGTCCCGTCCGCCCGCATGACGGCGGGGAGCCCGTTGTCGCGGTGGGGTTGGCCGTCGACCTCCCAAAACTGGTCTCCGTCGGCGTCGATGCGGGTCGGTGGAGCGCAGTCGCTCCACATCGGTGGCCCAGGACGGACATTCACCGGAATGGGGTCTGAGGCAGCGGTGTCAGGAGGTGGCGCGGCGAAGAGCTTCGATCCGGGCTGCCGTGCGCTCTCGTTCCTCCCGCGTTGTGGCGTGTTCGTGCTGCCACATGGCGACTTGGATCGCTTGCGACGCCAACAGGGCTGGTTCGCGGGTGTCGGGGGCGTCGATGGCGTCCCAAGTATCCTTCGAGACAGGAATGACCAGGGTGTCGTCCGGCTTGGCGCTGTTCGGGTCGCCAGCGTCCTGAATGTAGTAGTTCCGCTTTCCGTTGCTGACCATGACGGTCTTACCGTTGACATAGCCGTCTTCGACGAGCTGGCGCAGCGTTCGGACGCTGCCGTCCTGGTCGAGCCACCGCTTGTTCAGTTCGGATTGAATACGCAGCGCCGTCGCGGCCGGCATCGCGTCGAAGTCGGCAGTGATGGTGCGCACCCGCGCGGACTTCACCACGGGTTTCGGTGGGGGCGTGACGTCTCGGTAGGTCGCATCTTTGGGGACCGCAAAGACGCCGCCCGTCCACGCGCCGTGGCTGTATTTCTGTCCGCTGTCATAGTCGTCTTTCGGCACCAGGATGACGCGCTTCTCGGCGTCATCGCCCCGCTTGCCGCCGCGCGCGACGGTGACCGCCACCATGCCGTCTGCGTCGGTGAACTCGCCAGGGTCGGCCATTCGGGCCGAGATGGCGATCTCCCGTTCGGCGTTGGCGGCATACCAGTCGGCTTCGTCTTTGAGGCGTGACTCGCCGAACGGGATCGTCTGCCCTGTCGCTTCCTCGTACTCGTCGGGGAACCAGTTCTTGACCCCGGCAGTCATCTCGTTCACGAGCGACTGCCGAGACCTCCGGCCAGCCTGAGCCGCCGCCTCCGGAAAATGCATCAAGGCGATGTACGACTCGCCATCCTCTTCGTACCAGCCGCCAGGTCGACGCAGCGGCGCGGGAATCATCGCGTTGCGTTCCCGCGACAGCTTGACGCCGCCGTGCCCAGCGGTGGACACGACAGCGACGCCGGGGGCCGGGTGGCTGACGTGCTGCGCCGGTCCCCACGGGGTCTTCGACCCGTAGCCGAGCTTCCCGGTGGTCCCCCAGCGTTGCGGGTGGGTGTCCTGGTCCCAGGCGACTAAGGCTGCTTCGGCCTCGGCGAATGTCGCGTGCTCGCTCGTGGTGAAGGCGAGGGTGTCGGAGCGCCCCATCGCGCCCCATCCTCCGTCGAGACTCTGCAAGAGCGCGCCGCGAGCCCGCCCCGAAGCCAGCCGCTCAGTCGCGCCGATAGGCAGATCGCTGTCCGGGGCGATGGCGTGGCCGCCCGCGAGCAGTTCCTCGGAGGTGACGACTTCCCCGCTCGGCGACCTCCACATTCCGTTGCCGAAGCGAACCCACGACTCGCCGTCGCATCGGATGGCCTCGATGTTGGGGTCGTCCAGAACGACCTTGCTGAGCGCCAGGACGATCTGTGCGTCTTCGTCGGAGACTCCTTGGCCGTCGTCGAAGCCGGTCCCGACGATGTCTCCGAGACCGTCGGATTCACCGCGCCCCCAGGGTGCGTACTGGCCCCCGGTGGGGACGCCGGGCTTAACGCGAGGTTGAACACTCATGCCCGTATTGCGGGCGGGGGCGTCAATCGTTGTCGAAAGATTCCCGGACGATGGCGTCGTTCTCGCGCGTCAGTATCCCGACAATCGGGTAGTCCGGCTCCCAGTCGTCGTCGAGGTTGTGTCCGAAGACGACCTGCCAGTCTCCGTCCGGGACTGCCCCGTGGGCGATCGCCGCGGTGCCGGAGTGGTCGATCAACGGCAGCGACAGCCTGCCAACGCTTACCCGCCGTGACGTCGAAGTGCTCGAACGGGCTACCTTCGCGCTGAATCCAGTTCCGGCGCAGGCCAATCCGGACCGCGAATGCCACGAGTTCGGCGTTGCCGTCCGCCATCAGGTGGCACCAGGTTGAGGTGTGTGTCCGCGGCCCGTTCTCGACAGAGGCGGCGACGTGGGCGGCGTCGACATAGACCGTCACGGGGTCTTCTCACATCGGACCATGCAGGAACCAGGATGCCCAACGACCCGGTCGCACTCGGCGCGGCAGCCGGTCACAGCGCGGCCAGCGTGCGGAACGCCACGTAGACGAGAGCGACCAGGGACACCATCGACGCGATCCCGCAGACGGCGCTGATCGTCAAGGCGGCGACCCTGGCCGCGATACCGAGCAGACTCGGGCCGCCGAATGCGGGACTGATGAGGGCTAGGCCGACGCACCCTGATGCGCCGAACATGGCGACGAGGGCGCAGGCCAGGACGGTCATCGCGCGGCCTGGGCAGTGTCGGCGAAACGGAACGAGAACATCGGCGGTCGACCGTCAGGCAGGGTCACTCGCACCGGCCCCCGAAACAGACCGTAGGCGGTCCGGTCGCATCCGCGCGTCGGCTCCGTGCCGCCGATGGCGCGACCGACACACCACGACCCGAGCAGGTCGAGTGCCTGCACGACGGAGCCGTCCAGCCGCGTTCGCGGGTTCTCAGACAAGGCCGCGGCGAAGTCGTGGCCGTTGGCGACGTCCCCGCAGGCGGGGCAGGCGAACCGCCACGACATTAGGTCGCTACCGAAGAGGTCTTGACCGGCGGCACGCCAGTCGTTGTGGGTGAGTGTGGTCATGCCGGTGTTGAGCGCAGTCAACGACGCACCAGCACGACAGCGTTGGAGCCCGCAGCGAACCCGTGGGTCCGCTTGCCTTTCGGCAGGACGCCGATGAACTTGCCGCCACGAACGACGACCCGTCCGCCTTCGAGGTCGGTGACGGTTCCGTGGGTGCCGCCGTCGTATTGCCCGCCGAAGACCGTGATGTTGGCGTAGCGGTGGGTTCCGTCGAGCAGGTCGGCGGGGACGTCGACGTAGCCGTCCTGTCGGCGGCTAGTCATCTCGGCCTGGTAAGCGCGGACACTCTTCCGCTTCTGCAATAGATAGATCGCGGTGTCCTCGCCCTCGCCTGCCAGGCTCGGCCCGAGACGCCCGGTGTACTCGCCGTTGTAGGCGAACCTCCCTGCCGCTTCGAGTTCGGCGGTCCGGGCGTCAAAGGCTTCCGCGAACGGCTCAACCTGGTCAAGGTTCTCGTAGTCGCGATCGAACGTCCACATGCCGGTCCGTTCCGTCCGGGCCTGCGCCAGGTGCGGCCAACCAACCCGCTTCCTGCCTTGCCCGGAACCATCGACTCGAACACCGTGGACCCACGACTCGTCGTCTTTGGTGAAGAAGCCCTTCCTGGTCACGACAGCGGGGCCGTCTTCGCGGTGCGCCAGACCGTCAGCATCGAAATAGCGCTCGGTGCTGCCCTCCGTCACGACCGTGGTGTAGCCGCCTCTCGGGTGCGGCAAGTACGTCTCGGTGACGGTGGTGTCGCCGTCTTGCCGTGTCTGGCAGGACGTTTCCCAGTGTTCCAGCGCAGCCGCTTCCAGTTTGTGCCGGGGAACTTCGACGCCACCGACGAAGAACCGGTTGGCGACGCCGGGGCCGTGAACCGCCGGGCCTTCCAGTCGTGACCGTTTTCCGTGCTGGAAGAACTCTTCGCCGCCGTCCGGGTAGACGACCGCGGGGCCGGAAGGGTTGTGGAAGAAGCCGAGACGGTCGCGGAACTCAACGGTCCCGTCGTCGCGGCAGTAGCGTCGGTGGTAGGCGTGCGAGGCAGGGCTCGCGTCGTCGCCCCATTCGGAGGCGTCGGCAGGCAGACCGACACCTTCGCCTTTGCGTCCGGCGGCGAACTGCCCGCCTGCCGGGATGCCGCGAGGGTGCCGGTTCGGCGTCGATGTGCTCATGTCTCTGCTGCGGGCGGGGACGGGTTGGCTAGGACGCGGATACCGTTGACAACATCGTTTGTGGGATGGCCCCACGGGACGGTGCTGCGCCAGCACAGCACGACGCTGCCAGGCAAGCGGATGGAGGCCACCTTGCGGGCCGTCAGGATGGCGGCGGCGTTGCGGACGCGGAAATCGTCGTCGTGGATCGCCAGTGGTGGGCGCTTCGGCCACCACCGGATGACGGCGCGGACGGCCTGGGCCAGCATCCAGGCGGCGACGACGATGACGGGGCCGGACGCGAGCCCCGTCAGGAAGACGGGCAGGTTGGACATGAGCGGTCTTCCTGGTCAGCCGAGTCGACGGCGGACGTCGAGCAGGTAGGACTCGACGGCGGCGCGGTCGGGAGTGTCGGGCAGGATGGTGGGCTTGTGGAACTCATCCCCCAACCAGTCCACGAGTTTCCGCGCCCGCTGGTGGTCTCCGGCGGCGACGGCTTCGCCGAACGCGAAACAGCCGTCCCGGTCTGCGCGCACCACGACTTGGCCGGTTCGCCACAGCCGGGCTCCCTGATGGGCGAGCCGGTAGGCGTGCCGTGCCGTCTTTTCACGGCGGGCGGGGTTCTCGGACGCCATCGCTTTCTGGATTTGCGCGTTGGCGTAGCCGTAGAAACTGGTCTTGATCGCGGGGGCCGACAAGACTGCGCCGCGCAGGTCGCGTATCCGGTAGGTCTCGTCGGTTTCGTCGGTGTAGGCGTCCAAGTTCAACGTCTCGATGACCGTCGGGTTGCCGGACAGGCAGAGTCCGAGAAACTTGCCCACCTCGTGGACAGTGATGTCGCCGATGGAGGTCTTGCCGTGAAAGGTCAGCGCAGACCCGGTCGGCGGGTTCAAGCCGAGGAAACGGGACGACGGCAGGATCGCAACGCGGATCAAGTCGACGTCAGATTCGGGGTGGTCCAGGCCGTAGGCGCGGGAGCCGACGACGCCGGTCAGTAGTCGGCGGGCGGTCAAGAGTGGCGATTCGGTGTTCACAGCGTCTCTGAGCGCAGCGGCGCATACCGAGACGCCAGGACCATCAACAGTTCGGCGGACTCGACCGCGGTCAACGGGCGGACGGCCCGCTCGAACAAGGCGATGCCGGGTGCCCATTCGGCGGGTCCGCCGTCAGACGAGACGTGCTGCCCGTCCAGGATCACGGCCACCAGGATCGCGACGACAACTTCGTCGTAAGGCCGCATTCCCGTCTTGACGGACCCGAACTCGTGCCGGTCACGGTTGTGCGGCGAGGGCAGGAGGAAAGTCTCGTAGTCGTCCGGGGCAACCCCGTCGAGCCAAATGCCGTCGGCCTCGCTGATCCGCGGACCGACCGTCCCCTCGAAATTGCCGACAAGCGGCACGGTGGTGGCGGCGATGATCTTCTCGGCTTCGGCGACGACGACGGGGGTGGCGACGGAGTCGTGGAAGTAGTGCGTGTATCCCATGCCTTGGTTGAGCGCAGCAGGGGCCGAACAGGCGCACGGCCCCGGTCGGGGGACAACCGGGGCCGTGCGGGTTCGAGGCGGATCAGGATTCGACGGAACAGCCGACCGCCGACGGGAGCCGCTGACCGACAATCTGAACGTCAACGCCGGAGTCGACCACCAACGGCGTCTCGTCGCCGTTGTCGTAGTTGCCGAACTGGCAGACGTCAGTGTGTCCCGCCGTCAAGCCCGCAATCATGGTGTTGCGGGTGACGCCGTAGTTGAACGACGGCTGCGGGGCCGAGTTGGAGAACCGGACGTCCGCGACCTTGTTGTTCATGGCGGTCCAGTTCGTGCCGAGGCTGTAGACCGCGCCCTGGACGAACATGCCGTTGCCGCCGTTGCCGTTGGTGACGACATTGGTCAGGTTGATCGAGTAGACGTTGCGAATCCAGACGCCATTGCCGCCGTTGCGGGAGGCAATGATGCCGACCGCCGACGCTTCGGAGTGGTCGATCGTCATCCCGCCGGCGCGGCAGCCGGTGGCCCGGATGTCGGTGTAGGTGACCTTCCGGGTGCGCAGGCCGTTGTAGACGCACCAGCCGCCACTGTCGCGCCCGGTGACATTCGCCCACGTCTGTCGCATCGTGTACGGCGAGTTTTGGATGCCGCGGTGCTCGATCGCGTTGCCGGTCGTGTTGTAGACCTCAACGTTCTTGACGACCAGGTCGTCAACGGCCTTCAAGTAGATGCCGCGGGAAGCGGTGCCGGAGCCGTCAACGGACAGGTCGTGAATCTCGACACCAGGGTGGTGGACGGGGTTCGCCTCACCGACCCCGGCGTTGACGATCAACATTCCCTTGTAGCCGGGGGCGGCCTTGAGAATGGTTTTGCCGACGCCTGCGCCGCGCAGGATTTGCCAGTCCTGCAACACGATCGGTCGGTTGAGCAGGTAGACGCCTTGGCCGTAAGACAGCACCTTGGCCTGGGCAGACGATGCGGCCCCGAACAGGCCCGTGATGATGAGCGTCGCCGTGAGGGCGACCGCCGTGAGCACGCGATTCATTGTTAGGTTCTCTCTCTGGTTCGACCGGCTCAGTTGCCGGTCTTAGGGACGACGCAGTAGTCGTTCGTCTTCTTGTTGACCCGCAGGCCGGTGACGGGTGCGGACGCGGTGGCGTCGACGCGCCACGGGTTTTCGCGCCCGCCCTGGAACGCCCCGAGCCCGCACGGAGTCCACCCGACGACGACGCCGGTCAGCGACGCGGCGCGCGAGTTCCCCTCGAACCAGACGTCGTTGGTGCCATTGGCGCTGGACAGCCACGCGCTGCCCGCGGCGATGGTGGAATTGGTGATGCGGATGCCGGTTCCGGAGTTTCCCGCAGAGCGGACGTTGATTATCGTCGCACCGGAGGCGTTGCGCAGGACGAGGCCGTCGCCGCGGGTGTTGTTGACGGTCTGCACGGCCACGATGGCCGCGTTGGCGTGGGAGATGACCATTCCCGCGCCACAGTTCTGCACCTTCACGTTCGTGTAGTCGGCACCGCCGTTCGCGCCAGCGTTGCTGAACCCGAGGCCAGCGCAGTCCTTGATCGTGACATCGGTGAACTCTTGCTCACCAACGCCGACCGACGCGGTTCCGACGATGCCGACCTGGGTCGTGCCCTTGACTTCGACCGACTCGACGGTCACTTGGCTGGCGTCGGTCAGTTGCAGGCCGATCGTCGCCTGACTCTGACCGTCCAGAGTCAGGTCTTCGATGGTGGCCCCCGGACCGGCGGTCATCAGTGGACCGGTGTAGCCCGCGGCGGGAGCGATGACGGTCTGGCCGGAGCCGGAGCCGCGCGCGAGGCCGAAGGCCGGGACGACAATCGGCTTGTCGACGCGGACGACGCCGGTCGGCAAGAACATCGCGTCGGCTTGGCTGGTGGATGCGCCGAGACTCAGCCCGGCGATGGCGAGGGGCGGAACCGCCAACGCCATCAGGGTGCGCTTCATGATTTGTTCTCTCTCTCGTGGGTTCCCTCGCCCTTACTGCGGGCGGGGGCTGATTCGGGGTTCGGCAGACGCGCCGGAACGGGGTTGCCGTCGCCGTCGACGCCGGGGTCGGCGGCCAGCAATGCGACGGCGTCGACGAGCCCGCAGCCGTCCGGGATGGCCCCGGCGGCGGTGTAGATGTCGGGGGAACCGACGTAGCCGATCAGGACGTGGACGCCGTCGAGGGTCCACACGTTGAGGTGGCCGGTGATCGCGCCGACTTCGACGGTCATCACACCACCGAGGGGAGAGACGATTCCGACGCGGCCACGTTCGATCGGAGTTTTGATGTTCATCGCGGCTATGAGCGCAGTCACCCGGCGTCGGACGCGCCCCGCTGCGCTCATTGGAGGCATGCACATCGAGACCGTCGAGAAGACCATGATCGTCAAGACCCGTGGACGGGTCTGGTTCACCGGGGTGATGGGGGGGCACCAAGGCCCAGTTGGCGATCAACGACGTCAGCACCGACCTGCCGCTGGACAGCATCGTCACCTTTCGCGGCGACGACCTGTCCGTGCGAACCCGGTATGGCGTGACGCTGAAGTTCTCCGCTGGCGAGATCATCAGCGTCCGTGACGCGGCGCAGGCGCGCGAAGAGGCAGCCGCGCTCCGCGAGATCGAGAAGTGGGTCGGCTACGCCGAGGCCGACATCGCCCGCGACCTGGGGTATGTCTCCAACGCGATGAAGCAGGCCGTCACGCTTGGGGCGGGGCATCCCACGTTCGGCGCCCGCGTCGTGGAGATCGCGAAGCGCGCACTGGCGATCCGGGAGGCGGAACCGCGACGAGAGGCTGAGAAGTGGCTGGGTTGGGCCGAAGAGCAGGTCGTGGACGGTTTGACGTCATCCCGCAGCCTCGACGAAGCCCTGCGCCTGTGCGGAGCCTTCCCCGAGTTGGCCGACCGTCTGGCCGCGCTGCGGGGAGCGGTCGCCGCCAACCAGGAGAAGCGCCGGGCCACCGAGCCGAAGACAACCCTGCTGGCCGGGCTCGGCACGCTCGGGGTTCCGGTGCGGCACCGTGACGCGTGGGTGGTGTTCACCAAGGTTCTACGCCGCAGGGTCATCGACAGCGACGACCCTGCGGTCTACGGCGGGCACTTGCTCGGTTTCGAGGGGTCGCGCGGCTACGTGGTGGCCTACCGGGACGCGACGCTCGAAGAGATCGCCAACGCCGAGCAGGCGCGCAAGAGCAGGCCCGGTTGTTGCGGACGGAGCACCGCGTCCGGAAGATGGAGGCCCGCGCCATCGCCCGCACGATCGAGACCGACGGAGAGCGTCCCGAACGTGCGGGCTACCCGGACGGGGACCACTTTCTGGGTGAGCGGACCTTGTATGGCGGCGGGCAGTGGGTCGTGGTCGACGCGGACTACATCTGGTCGATGCACGGGAACGGCGCGGACGGCGACGACTGGTCGGCCAACAATGTCGGCGGCAACATCGGCTGGCGTATTCCGCGCACAGACAAGATGGTCGCCAGCATTCGCGCGCTTCACGACGCCGGAGCCCGGCTCTGACGGCTAACGCGGCAGGCGCTTAGCCCACGTTCGTGCCGCCGCCAGGTTGCGCAACGTCAGCCCAACTCGGTCGTCGACATGGACGACCAGGTTAGGGACGGCGACTAAGGCGAGTGCTTCGCAGTCGTCAAGCCACGCGAACGGGCGATCGCCGACGAAGTCCAGGATGCCGGGAACCTTCGAGTAGTGCGTCCGCAGGTTGAGCGAGGCGACCGGCAGGGACGGCAACCCGAGGATGGGGCCGAACTCGCGGTCGGCGATGCCCTCCCAGGTGGTGGCCCAGGCCAACTCGAACCGGTCTGACATCGCGGACAACCAGGCACCGTGCTGCCGGTGCAGGAACACTCGGTAGCGCCATCCTGCGCTGTCGAACGTCCGTTTGGTCACGAACCCGGCCCGTTCCGCTTGCCGGTTGGAGATGGACGGGTTGAGGACGCCGTCGACGTCGATCAGCAGGTAGGGCTTGGGGCGAGTGGTGCTCATGGTGATCCTCTGCGCTAGGGCCGGCCGCGACGGCCACGCCCGAAACTGGGCGTGGCCGTCGATCAGCGCCGGAGCCGGTCGAGGCTGGCGGCGGTGGGAGCGAACGGCTGCCACAACAGCGGCATCCCCGCCTCGTCAGGGGTCCGGTCGCCTTTGATCCAGTTGTCTTCCTCGCACGCGGCCACCGTGTTCAACCAGGCGGTCGGGCCGCCGCGAGACTTGGGCAGAACATGGTCCGCCGTGGTGCCGTTGAACTGGCCGCAGTACGCGCATTGCCCCCGGTCCCGCACCAACAAGGCGTCCTTGGAGTAGACCGCGATCCGGTCGGCGAACCGGCCCACGTTCTGCTTCACCGGGCCGTCGAATGTGGCGGTCCGGCGGGGGCGTCGGCCATACCGGAATCGTTCGGGAACGTACCGGCGCAACAACAGGACGCTCGGGGTCGGTGCGCCCGCGAACATGCCGGGGCCTTCCTCAACGACATCGGCCACGCCACGCCACAGCATCGTGTGGGCGTGCCGGACGGACACGTCGTGCAAGGGCGTGTAGGTCGTGTTCAAAACAGTAACGAGCATGGCGGCGCTCCTTTCGATGCGTAGAGGCTTGGGGGCAAGAACCCGGTGGAATGCGAGAGGGGAGCAGCCTCCCGCCGCCTGGAGGTCTAGGCGGCGGGAGGCTGGTTGGCCGGTCGACCGACGGGGCGCATGTCGAACGGCTTGCCGTTCTTCAAGTACCTCCCGCCCCACACCCCGACAGCCTGCATCGCGATGCCGCCGTTGAGGCAGTCGACGATGCGGGGGCAGGTCTGGCAGATCGCGACCGGTTCGGCGAGACCGTCGGGGGTGATCGGGAACCAGAGTTCGGGGTCGTGGCCGATACAGGCCGAGGCTTCCAAGCCCGCGAACGATCCGGCGGGGGCGTCGTTCGCAGCCCGAAAGTGCTTCGCGGACGCCAGCACGACATCGGGGCGACGCGGCTGCTGGGCGGTCATGGGCATCGTTTTCATTGCTGGCCTCCTTCGGGGCTGGATTGGGGTTGAAACGATGTTCGGTGGTGGTGCTAGATCAAGACGACGTCGATGCCGTCCGGGGTGATTCGGGTCAGGCTCATGCGCCAGGTCGGTTCGGGAAGCATCCAGGTCCACTCGTCGTCCGGGTCGATGTCGGCGCTGTCGTCCAGCATCAGCGGCTCGCCGTCGCTGCCGAGAGCCGACGACAAGACGCCGGAGCAGAGGTAGATCGGCAGGTCGGAGCCGACGAACGGCAGCGCCGAAAAGGCGTCGATGCCGCGCAAGTCCAAGACCAGCCGGGTGCCGACCTGCCATCCGGGATAGACGCTGACGCCTTCCTCGACGCCGTCGTCGCGGTGATTTCGGGAGCACCGCATCGCGTGGTGGGTGTTGAACTCGGGCAGGTCGCCGAAGGGAAGAACCCGCGGACGCCGTCGCGTTCGGCGAGGTCGAGGATTGCCTGCTGGGCTGGGCTGCGGTCCATGACCGTGTTGAGTGCAGCGACGCCGCCGCGGCCGACTGCTGGGCAAAGAGTCGGCATGGAAGTCATCGCGTTTTACGGTCATCGGCCTGCTCCCCGCGGCCCTATTGGGGCGCGCGCCTGTCTCTCGTAGTGGTATGCCGCTCCGTTCGAAGTCGACGGGATTACCTACCCGACCGCCGAGCATTGGCTGATGCATCAGAAGGCCCTGGCTTTCGGGGACTCGAAGTCAGCCAACCGCGTGCTGCAATCGCCGAACCCGGCGCACGCCAAGTCGGTCGGACGAGCGGTCACTGGCTACGATGACGCTTTCTGGTCCAGCATCCGCCGTAGCGTTGCGACATACGGCAATCTGGCGAAGTTCACACAGCATCCCGCGCTGGGGCGCATCTTGCTGTCGACCGGCGACGCCGTCCTGGTGGAGGCCAGTCCGCGGGACCGCGTCTGGGGAGTCGGACTAGCTTTTGGTGATCCGCGCCTATCCGATCCGGAGCAGTGGCGAGGATTGAACCTGCTTGGTCAGGCGCTGATGGCGGTGCGGGACGAGCTACGCCGTTCCTAGTCGTCCTCGCGCAGCAAGACCAGGTCGTTGCATGCCGGGCACCAGGTCGAGACTTTGACGGGCAACACCGGGATGCGGTGGCCGCATTCGGCGATCTTAACGACGGTCACGGTCTATCTCCTTTCTGTGTTTCGTTGGATTCCGCTGGAGCCCCAAGCCGGGCTCGAACCGGCGCATACCGCTTGGAAGGCGGTCTCTCTAGCCATCTAAGACATTGGGGCGTGGTGCCGTCGACGGGAGTTGAACCCGCCCTGTCCGGATTGAAAGTCCGGCGTCCTGACCGATAGACGACGACGACGTTGCTCCCGCACTTGGACTCGAACCAAGAACCTGACGATTAACAATCGCCTGCGCTGCCAATTGCGCCATACGGGATAGTTGGGCCGTTTCTCAGGCCCAGTCTTCGCCCTGCTCAATGAGATGGACGAAGCAGGAGTCTTCTTCGACGGTGGAGACGAACCGGAGAGGGCACGAACTGCCGAACCACCCCTTGACAACGCCCAGCACCGCCTCCGTGCGCTCTTCGGCGCTCCCGACAAAGTGCGAGTGTTGTTGCTTTCGGGCGGAACAGCACACGCCGGGACGATCGAGACGCAGGAGGCGGTGGCGATCCCGGCCCGGTTCGCCATCGAAAGACTCTTCGTCCATAAGAACGTAAATCTTGTGGCAGCCATCCCACGAGATCGCCACCGCCCGACGGAGCGCGTCGCGGATCAGGTCGTCGGTCGAAGATACGGGTTGGTCAGCCATGTCGTCTCTGAGCGCAGCGACGCTGGTCGACTGGCCTGCGGTGGTGGTCGGGGTGACAGGGCTCGAACCTGCAACTTCCTGCTCCCAAAGCAGGCACGCTACCAATTGCGCCACACCCCGCGGGCTGGGTTGGAAGGACTCGAACCTTCGTACACGAGTTCCAAAGACTCGTCGGGGACCGCACCCCACAACCCACTGCGCGTCAGGCCGACCAGTCCGTCATCCTCACGCGGTCAAACTCTCCGTCCGGCCAGACCACGCGGACGATTCCCGCCGCAGCCATCGCCTTCCGACACCCCGCGCACGGCGGGTCGGTGATGTATACCGTGGCCCCCGTGGTGTCTCGGGGGGCGTTCAGCAGAGCATTGACCTCCGCGTGGATGGCGATACAGAAGCCGGGCGTGCCAGGCCGGTCATAGCCCCCCCCAGCGGCGGCATTTGGTCCAGACTCGGCCGACCGCGCGGGCAATGCCCGTCCAGGCACTCCGGCTCTCCTGCCGCCGCGCCGTTGTAGCCGGTCGCGATGATCCGGTGATCCAGGACGACGACGGCACCGACGGTTCGTCGGGTGCATTTCGCCCTGGTGGATGCGGTGGCGGCGAACGCCAGGAAGTAGTCGTCCCACGATGGGATAGTTCTGGTCGTGGCGCTGTTGAGCGCAGCTTGTGCCTCCGGTAGGGCTCGAACCTACGACCCGCCGATTAAAAGTCGGCAGCACTACCACCTGTGCTACGAAGGCAAAGTGGTCTCGCCCAGAGTCGAACTGGGACGCCCCTCCGTCGGGGGCACCGGGGTTTGAGCCCGGCGCGGCTACCAATTTCGCCACGAGACCATGCGCGCGAGAGCGGCGTTGGCCGTGCTCGCGCGTCGCATTCCACTGTGATGTTAGCCCCGACCGGAGTTGCCCGGTCGGGTCGAGGAATGGGTCTCGCAGCCGTGTGACTGTTAGCCCGGTGCGTGCCCGCGCGTCTCGCGACGAGGCGGGTATCCGGTGCCTGCGAGGCATCCTCTTGTTGTGCATGGGCGGAAGGACTCGAACCCTCAACCGGCGGTTTTGGAGACCGCTGCGCTACCTGTTGCGCCACGCCCATAGGTGGTTGTCGGGCAACGAAAAACCGCCCCTGACTGCCGGAGCAATCGGGGGGCGGTTTCGCGCTAGGCGACACCTCGATGTCGCCTAAACGGCCCACCCCCGAGAGGTCCAGTCATTCGTCGGCAGCCCCGCCAAGCCACACGACGGCATGACGAATCCGGGGTACGCGGTGGTCCCCTGTTCGCTGGCGCGTTGGTGTTTGGTGGGCATTGCCGTTCCTGACTGGATCGAAGGTGGAGGTTCAGTATCGCCGATCCGCGCTGGCATGCGCCAGCCAAAATCGACAACCCGAGAACGATAGCACACAGTTCGTGGAATACATGGGTTTAGTGGAATCATGTGTCGATGCCTCGCGGACTGACAATCCGAATCCCCCACCGCGACGTCGTGATTCACGCCTTGACGCTCATCGGAGTGCCCGCCTCGACCGCGTTGGTCTCCGCAGTGATCGAAGCGACCCATCCTGGACACCCGCCTGTCCAGTACGCAGGTTTGCGGCGCGACGAAGCTCGCGCCGGGAAGCCGATCCGGGTGGTTGCCGCCATCGACACGAGCGGCGAACCGGTCCGGGCAACCCTGGCACTGTCATCGTGGCCGCTGGCCGACCAGATCATCGCCCACACATCACCACCGATTTACGCCGCGATCTCGACAGCCAACCTGACGGCCGCGGCGGCCGGCTACCCGGAACTGAGCGATATCGCGGCTCGATTGTCCGTCCAGCCACCCTCTCGGCGCATGGTCGACGTCGACCGGCATGTCCGAGAACAAGCCGCACAACAGATCGCCGGGAAGTAGTCTCTGCGACGCAGACCAGCCCCGGACCGAAGAATCGTTCTCGGTCCGGGGCCGGTCTGACCAATCAACGGGGCTGGCGCAGCACGCACGGCCCGTCATCGTCGCCGCTACACGGGTAGTCGGCGCAGTCGTCGTGGGCATCGTGGACCGGACACAGGCTGCCCGACCCGTGATCGTCCACCATCGCCGTCTCGACGCTCACGGCATCGCAGTCCGCGCAGAAGCTCGGCTCCATATCCACGTTCGCTCTCGATTCTGTCTCGTTGTTGTGGATCGAGGGATGGTGTCTCCCCGGAGGCGACACGCGCATACCGGCAACCGGGGAGACACCTTGCAACGTGGTCGCGTCCCTCTCCCTGTCGCGACCACGCCGAACCGGCCCGGAACAGGGACGTTCCGGGCCGGTTCGAGTGTCAGACCGCCGGTTACTTACCGGCGACCAGGGAGCGGCCCAGGAAGACCTGGGCAGCCTTGGTCGGACCCCACGGGTCAACCGAGGTCGCGCCAGCGGGCATGATGAAGGCGTCGGTGACAGCACCGGAGCCCTTGACCGTGCCGAGCTTGGCGGTCGTCGCCAGGGTGTTGAACCCGCCGACGATCACCTTGTTGACGGCGTCGATGATGTCCTGGTTGGACGCATCGACAGGGACCGTCACCCGAACGACGGCGGTCTTCTTGTCGGTGTAGGGCTTCGCGAGCCCCTTGCCGACCCAGAAGTCCTCGCCGTAGGCCAGGCGAGCGTCGTCGTCCATCGCGGCGATCTTGTTGCCGTACTTCACGGACGGAGCCTTGCCAGGGATGGCGTTACCCCACCGGTAGCGGTCCAACTGAACCTGGACGACCTTGTACTCCTTGGTCTTGGCCCAGTAGTCATCCCGGTCCTTGACGGGGATGCCTGAGACCGCGCCGGTGCCGGTGACGGTCGCACGGTCCTGGTGCAGGACTGCGCCGCCTTCAACGCCGACGAGCATCGCGGTGCACTTGAACCAGCCGCCGACCGACAGGGTGCCGGTCCACGTCAGGCCCTCAGCACCGTCCGGGAAGGTGCAGGACAGGTCTTCGACCGTGCCGTTGGAGATCACGACGTCCGAGACGGTCGGGTTCTTGATCTGCTCGTTGCCCTTGTTGGCGATCGTGAAGACGAGGGCGCGGCCACCCGGAGCCATACCAAGATCGACAGCCTCCGCAGCGGTGTTGGCGTCATTGCCCTTGATGTCCTTCTTCACGATGTCGATGACCGGGGCGGGCTTCCAGAACCCGAAGTCCAACGTCCGGTCGGCGTCGCCGTCCTTGGTCAGGTCGGTGGACGTCGCGAAACCGGTGGACGAGTCGGTGGCCGTGGTGCCCTGGCCGGTGATCGTCGGGTAGAAACCGGCAGGGACGGTGTCCATGTCGATCGTGACCGTGTACTGGACACCCGCAGGCAAGGCCGCGAGACCGGCGTAGGCGTAGCCGCCGTTGGCGTCCGTGGTGACCACGGACGGCGTGGCTCCACTGGCGTACAGTGCGGGCTTGCCGTCGGTCCGGGTGACCGCCAACTGGACGCCGGGGATGCCCTTCTCGCCGGTCTCCTGGACGCCGTTGTGGTTGCTGTCGAACCACACGTAGTCACCGATCGAGACCTTCGCGGGCTCGATCGTCTTCGCCCAGTAGTCGTCGGCGTCCGTGACCGGGGTCTTGGACAGTTCGCCGACCGCGTTGACGGTCGCAGTGTCCTGGTGCAGGACCGCACCAGAGACGACGCCGGACAGGGTTGCGTGGCACTCGAACTGCGCACCCGGCGCGAACGGACCAGTCCAGGACAGGCCGACCGTGTTGTTCGGGAAGGTGCAGGACAGGCCGGAGATCGACCCGTTCGCCTTCACCACGTCGCTGACGCTGACGTTGGTCAGGGCCTCCGTGCCGGGGTTCTTGACGATGAACGTCAAGCCGGTGCTGCCGGGGCTAACACCCAGGTCGACGGCCTCAGCGGAGGTGTCCGCGTCGTTGCCCTTGGCGTCGATCTTCTCGATGTCGACCTGCGGGGTCGGCTTCCAGAACCCGAAGTCGAGGGTGTCGTCCTTGGCTCCGTCCTCGGTCAGGTCGGTGGAGGTCGCCGATCCGGTGGAGGAATCGGTGGCGCTCGTGCCCTGACCGGTCAGGGTCGGGACGTAGCCCGCCGGGTAGGTCGACGGGTCGACGGTGACGGTGTACTGCACGCCCGTGGGGAGAACGGACAGGCCGCAGAAGTGGTAGGAACCATCCGCGGCAGACGTCTGCCCAGCCGGGGTGGTGCCGTCCGCGTTCGTTGCGGGCTTGCCGTCGGTGCGGGTGATCGCCAGCTTGACGCCGGGAACCCCGATCTCGCCGGACTCCTGGATGCCGTTGTGATTAGCATCGAACCAGACATAGTCACCGACGCAGACGGACGGCGTCTTGGTGGTCTTCGCCCAGTAGTCGTCGGTGTCGGTGACCGGCTTCTTGGACGTCTGACCGACCGCGGTGACGGTCGCACGGTCCTGGTGCAGGACAGTGCCAGCGGCGACACCGGCCAACTTGGCGGTGCAATCGAACTGGACCGCAGGTTGCCACGGACCGGCCCAGGTGGTCCCCGTGGAACCGTCCGGGAAGGTGCAGACCAGGTCGGTGACGGTGCCATTGGAGACGACGACGTCCTTGACGGCGACCGTGGTCAGCGGCTCGTTGCCGGGGTTGGTGACGGTGAACGCCAGGTCCGTGCTGCCAGGCGACATGCCCAAGTCGACAGCGAGGTCGGAGGTGTCGGCGTCGTTGCTCGCCGCGTCAACCTTCTCGATGTCGACCTGCGGGGTCGGCTTCCAGAACCCGAAGTCGAGAGTGTCGTCACGATCGCCGAGCGCGGTCAGTCCGGACGAGGTCGCCGAGCCGGTGGAGGAATCGGTGGCGCTCGTGCCCTGACCGGTCAGGGTCGGGAAGTAGCCCGCCGGAACCGTGTCCGGGTCAATCGTGACGGTGTAGTTCACGCCCGCCGGAGGAACCGGGAGGTTGGTGAACGTGTAGAGACCGTCAGCGCCGGTCGCCGCGTCGGGGACATACGGGTTGCCGAGGTAGTCGGTGACCGGCGCTCCGTCGGTGCGGGAGATCGTCAGTCCGACGTCGGGAATGCCCTGCTCGGTCGACTGCTGAATGCCGTCATGGTTGGCGTCCAACCAGACGTAGTCGCCGACGCTGACGAACTGGTCACCGGTTCCGGTGCCGCCCGCCGCCGGATACTTGACGGTGTACTGCGTGTTCTTGGCATCGCCGTCGATGTCGATGACGGCCCGGTTGGTGAACGGGTCACCTTCGGTCGCGCCTGCGGGGAATACCGACTGGCCCTGGATCAGCATCGACTGCCCGACCGTCATGTTGGTGCTGACGACCAGCTTGGTCGGGGTGCACGAGTCGATCGCCGCCGGACGCAACGTCCCTGCGACGCGAACCGTGATGGTGGCACAGTCGAGAGTTAACGGGGCGACCGGAGTGTCGGTGACCGTGACCGTCTGCGCGGACGTGACCTCGCCGGTCTTGATCTTCCAGGCGAAGAAGGGAAGACCCGTGGTGGCGTTCTTCTCGACCGAGCCGACCTTGGTGTTGTCACCTTGGCTTGCGCCCGCGACGACGGTCACGTTGTCGGTGAACGTCTTACCGGTGGTCTGAATCACGGGCGTCTGCGCGCCGAGGGTCGCGTTGTTGGCAACCTTCGCCATGAACTCTGCGGTGCCACGGACGTTGACGTGATTCGCCGCGTAGGCCGTCATCGTGAAGGTGACGGTCCGCCCGACGACCACGGCGTTGGCGACGACGGAGCCATCCGTGTCCGTCAACGTGAAGTTCGGGGACGTGATGCCGCTGAACGGGTCCGCGGGAAGGACCACCTGGAAGGTGTCGCCAGCCTGGGTGCCATTCGGCACAGCCCAGTTCGTGGTGACCTTCGTTTGAGTATTGGTCTTGATCGTCGTGGCGACGATGTTGACCCCCGTGACTGCGCCGTTGATCTCCGCGGCCTGAGCCACGGGCGGGGTCAGCATCGTCGTGGTTGCCGTGCCGGCGAAGACGGCGACAGCCGTCACCGCCGAAAAGCTGCCGCGACGACGCTTCAAGGTGTTGGTGTGCAAGGGGATGAACCTCTCGTTGTGCGTGAACCCGGCAGACCAGGGGGTCTGCTGGCGCACGACGCGGATGAGAAAACCGCGCCGTACACCAAGCCCCATGCGGCACCCGCATATCCGCAGGTCAGCAAGGGTTTGATCGGGTCCGAGGTGGGCGTGGCACCCGCTCTCAATTACTCCTTTGCTTGCTGGGCCGCCACGGCGGCCCAACTGCGCCCAGAGACGGCATGGGAATCCACCTCGGCGCCCGAAGAGGCGCGTCCGAAACCGCCTACTAGCGCCGTCTCGACTCGCGCGAATCGACCATCACCGTGCTGGGCAACGGTGTTTCCGGCAGCCTGTCTCCGGTCGTCGGCGGACGGCCTCTCGAAGACCTGGTTGACGCCGCCAAGCGCGCCTCGCCGCCGGTGTGGACGTTTAACCTCGACATGCTTGACTCGCTCGCCCGCGACGAGGAGTGACAGGACCGGAAGGTTCCGCTCTCGATCCTGGCCGGTGTCGTCGAGCGGCTAAACAGCGACGACCTGGCCCTGATCGTCAAAGTCGGGCACGCCGTCGAAGCGGACGGCAGCCTGGTCCGCCATCGCGCCGCCCAGAAGGCGTTGGCGGCCCTGGATTTCGCCATACAGCAAGAGGAAGACGAGCGCAAGGCTCGTGGCCGGACCGACCTCGCCGCTGCGCTCAGAGTCGGTATGCAAAGCAAAGACATCAAGGCTGGCTCCAAAGTTCGCGGCCCCTATCCCAACCCGGACTTCTTCCGAGGCGTCCCGCCCGGCCAGCCAGGACTGATCGCCGTCGGCGGCCGGGGGGTGCAAGCCCGCCAGGAAAGCCCCAGCATCGTCTGGTACCGCATCGGGAACACCGATGACTGGCACCTAGCCCTGTCCCGCCTCACACGGGAAACGTTCACCCCGGACACCAACCGCTGATCCCGAAACCACCCCTTCCGTGCTTGGCGGCGCTGATGGGTTGGGCTGGCGGTAGTGGTGCGCTGGCTGGGCCGGACATCAACACTGCCGGTGTCGCCACCGTCCGCCAAGGACGAGACAAGACGATCCTGTTCGACCGGGAACCGCTGGGCGCCAAAAACCCCAGCGAGGTGTGGGTGATCGACTCCGCAGACACCGAGAAGGTGTTGGCTGCCGCGCCCTCGCTGAACCGGCGCGACCTGGCTCTCGACGTCGTGGTGATCTTGGCGGTCGTTGACCTCTGGACCAACAGCGCCGCTATCGCCATCCTGGTCGGAGCCGTCGGAATCTGTCTCGACACGGATTGGCGGTTGCGAGACCCCCCCGCAGCCCGCCGGGCAATCGTCGTGCTGCGGGATCAGGTCGCGGCGGTCACCGCTGCGGTCCGCAAGACGAACCAGGCCACCTTGGACTCGCTTTGAGCACTGAGGGCCGTGGCGAAGCGTCACCGGAATGGAGTCTGGGGCGGGAACCCCCCCCCACAGTACGGTGGCGGCGCGGCGGTCGGGGTGACGGTGGAAGAGTTCTACCGCGAGAGCGATCGACCCAGTTCTATGCTCTACGCCGACGACGTCGCCTACGTGCGCCAACGGTTCCGGTCCCGCTAGGCCGGGCAGGTCGCCAGCATCGAGGTCAGCGCGGCCTTCTCGGCGCTGTTGACGCTCAACTTGTACTTCGACTTCACGGCAGTCCACCGGATCGCGTAGAGGCAGTAAGCGGCCTTGTTCGGGGGACGCCACGCCTCAGGGCCTTTGTCGCCTTTCGCCGAGTTCAGCCGGTCATAGGACGAGACCAGGACTAGCGGATCGTTGGCGAACTGCGTGCGCTTGGTGGGGTCCCACGACGCCGCGCCGGAACGCCAGGACGCCGCCAGCGGCACCATGTGGTCGATGTCGATGTCCGCGGTCGCGTCGTAGCGCCGAGCGCCATACGGGTCGACCCACGTCCCCTTCAAGTAGGAACAGGTGCTCGACATAGTGACGTTCTTGCCGTCCCGATACAGGGCCGCATTGCGGGCGTCGCAGGAGTTGTTGGGCGCGACCGGCCACCCCCACGTCGAAGCATCCCGCCAGTGCGGAAACAAGTCCCGCGAGTAGCCGGTCGTCGACCCGTCCGCGCGCACCAGAAGCGTCGACAGGGCCGCCTTCGCCGACGCTGGGGTCGCCGTTGACGGCAGCCCGAGCCGCAATTGAGCAGCGGCCGTTGCGGCCGGCACCGCGCCGATGTCGGTCCGGGCGGACGCCAGCGAGGGCGCAGCGATCAGGGCGGGGGCGGCCAGGGACGCCAGGGCGATGAACGGGGTTCTCATGCCTGTGCTGCGGACGGGGCGGTCTCTGGGTCGTAATCGAGCAGGTCAATCACCCATTGCGGCGTCGGTTCTTCCATTGCTGACGGTCGCTCGCGCCGGGGCTTAGGCCCCCTGTTCGCGGCAGCCGTTCGGCCCCTCGATCGCCGAAAGACCGTTCTCACGGTGCAACCGATCGTAGACCCAATACTCTTTGCAGCCTGTCGGCTCCACCGCCGCAGGGAGACCGTCATCCCCGTGCCTGCCGCCGTCGACCCAATATTCGACGGCCCCATCCGCCCTTTCGACCGCCGGAAGCCCGCCACTGCGGTGCGACTTGCCGTCCACCTCCCACAACTTGTTGCCGAGCTCATCGACATAGGTCGGCGGGGCGTCGGCGTTGTCGAACCTGTCCAGCGAGACGTCGCTGGTGCCGCCCGGTCGCTGCGCGGAAGACGTGTCATCGTCGGAACCGAAGACGACAGTGGGTTCGCTGCCCTGCATGGCGGCGAACCTGCCGCGGGCGTCGCGGCGGTGCTTGCTGGCGTCGAAAGTCGTCATACCCCCGTTGCGGGCGAGGGTTCGTCGATCGCTGCGCTCAGTGAGGACATGGACAGCATTGACGGAGCCGAGGCTTACTACGGCATCCGGGGCGACCGTGACCCCGCCGAGGTTGCCGCCCACGAGTTCGAGCACTTGGAAGGCGACCCGCGCGTCTTCGCCGGGGCGATGGCCGAGTGGCTGGCCGACGCTCGCGGCGACGCCATCTGCGCGATGGAGGAAGGCGGCTTTGCGCGGTGGATTCCGATCGTCAGCGGCGGGGCCGACCTTGACGGACACGACTACGACGAGTTGGTGGAACAGAACAAGGAAGAGTGGGCGCGGCGCGAACTCGACCTTCTCGCCGAGGCGAACGCGCGACGGGCCAGTTAGCCGCGCCACACGTACACGACGGGCCGTTCTCGCAGCGGGGCGTCGCGCGGACCTTTGATGTAGCCGGGAATCCACGTCGTCTTCACCTGGCCCAGTTTCGGGCCGCAGCGTTGCTGGCGCGGGTGCGGCCTGACCGGCCAGCGGTGGGTGTAGGTCCGCTTGCTTGTGCTCTCAGTCTTCTCCGCATGCTCGGGGTGGTCTTCCGGCGCGCGCAATGTCAACAGGCGAACCGGCGACGAGGACTGCTTACTGGCCGCCTTGCGGGCTTTCCTTGCCGTCGGTGGCGGCGCATCCTTCACTTCCGTCATCGACGGCGTCTGCATCAGCGACCAGATCGCGGCAATCAACGACAGGATGCCCGCCGACGCAGCGTCACTCCGCGCCAACTCGCCGAGGTCGACGACCTCAGGATCGACCAACGCGCACATCGACAGTTCCCATTCGCCCATCACCGCGTTGGGCGGGCAGGTCCGACCGTCTTTCAGGACGACGTCGTCGCACCGCGAAAACAGCGCGACGTGGACTTCTTCGTGGCGGCTCGGGCTTGGCACCCAAGTCAGAATGCACGGGGCCGCGCTGCGATAGGACGCCGTGGGGTGCCGTTCGACGGTGACGAGCGGCAGATGCCGGGCGAACACCATCACGCCAGCCTCAGACGGTCGGGTGGCGGGATCGAACCACTGCATGTCGTGCGCCGCCTCGACCGCCAGCGTCGTGGCGTCCGGGGAAGCAAGAAACATCTCAGCATCCGCAAGCCGCGGCATGGAGTCGAAGAAGTCAGCCAGCTCAGGGTCGATGTCCCAGCGCCGGGCCGACTTTAACCGGGACAATTCTCGACCGGCGCGGGCGAAGCCGTCGCGGATGCCCGGCATCTGCGCAGGACGCACCCGGACGACGCTCACCCCGACCGCCGTTCCCGGTTGGCGACACGCTCGAACGGTCGGGCTAGGTCGGGGCGACGAGCCCGATACATTCGCCGAGACAGCGTCGCTGGCCGGATGCCCAGGCGGTGCGCGACGTTCTCGGCAGAGCCGCCAGCACCGAGCAGCACTTCCAGCTCGCACACTAGGTCGGCTCGGCGCCACGAGAGATTGGACATCACGCCACCGGCCAGACGAAAACCGCTGTCGCGACCGCAATCCGACACCACGCGCAGCAACCGGTATCGCCGCAGTCGGCGTTCGCGGCACCACACCCGTAGCAGCGCTTGCCGTCGACCAGATGGGGGTCGTGCGGTTGTCCGCTGCCCAGGCACGCCTTCCCGTCCGCGTCGTGGACGGTCAGGGTGTCGTCACGCTCCACCGGTACCACGACCGTGCAGGCAGGGCAGCCGGATTCGGAGACCACCGGGCCGGGCATCACGCGACCGCCATCTCGGGACGCAGGGGGACGTGCGGGCCGACGATGATCGCGGAACCGTACACCGCGGGTGCGTGCGGGCTCCCCGCGGTGTACAGCATTTCGCGGATCGCGTTAGTCGTCGGGGGACTGAACGGGGCACGTTCCGATTCCGGATCGGCGGACACGAAGGCGACAAGCGCCGCGGCGGCAACGGTCTCGACCGCGCGGCACCCCAGCGCGGACCGAACCGAGTCCGGGTCGAGGAAGCCGTCGGCGTCCAGGGAGAGGGCCGTCAACGACAGCATCCCGTCCTGGTTGAAGAGCAAGGCGTTGGCGGTGGTCATGCCCTTGCTGAGCGCAGCGACCGCCCCCTAAACGCCAGGCACCCCGGCCTTCTCCTGGGCCGGGGTGCCTGGCGTTTAGGGGGGGGGCTTGTCAGGCGACCGCGTCAAGACGCGCCGTCATCCAGTCGGGAACGGGGGAATCGTTGCCGTCACGATCCACCGGACCGAAAAAGGCGACCTTGCCCGCAAGAATGTCGCCGGGCATGCCGACCCAGCCGAAAGAGTTCGCGATCTCCGTCGCCAAGAGGTTCGGCTCCTTGCCGGTGATCTTGCCTTCCTCGTCGAGGTAGGCCGACCAGCCGGAGCCGCTGATCCCCTCGACCCATTCGCAACCAAGCGCGTCGTAGAGGGCGTCGAGACGGACGCCGCCACCGCGTCCGGCGGGGAGGGTGACGATCTCGTGGGAACGGTCGGGGTTGACGATGAGGACGTTGATGGTTGTCATGTCGTCACTGAACGCAGTGGTCGCGGTCGACCGGAGCCAGCGCACGGAAGACCAGCCGCGAGGGAACGCGACCCGGCAGTCCGCCAGACTCGGGCTCAGACGGACCCACGAAAACCACCTTCCCCCGCAAGGCGGGACCAGATCGACCAGCTTCCGCCAGTATGCCGGTCGCCACCACGTTGACCAGATCGGACAAGCGGTCTTGGGGGTCCGCGAAGACGGCGGTCCATTCGGCGGTGACGAAGGTCTGCCGTTCCTGGCCGACGATGGCCGCCAGATAGCCGTTGATGCCGATATCCGCGTCGGGGACGAGCGTGCTTACCTCAACGAGGTCGTTCGGCCACACGACGGCAACTCTCACATTCCTGTTCGCAGTAGTCATGCCAACAGTGGGCGCAGCAAGGGTGTCCGCTGCGCTCACCCTTGACATGACTATTGCGCCCAGCGCGTCCCGGATGGCTCGCCGCACGATCGCCGCCGACCCCCTCGGAACCAGCAGACTCCTGATCGCTGGACCCGGAATGGGCAGCACCAGCCTGCTGCGGCGCTGCACCGGTGACGCCACCCGGCACGGATTGACCGCCGTGACGGCCGGCCCGGCCACGATCTTTCGGTCGTTCGCCGACATGCAGGGCCACATCTACCGGGCTGTCGGCGACGCCGCGCCGGCGTCACTGTTTTTGGCGTTCGACCGTCCATCGTTCGTCTTCACCGACGACGACCACGAACAGTTCAACCGGTGGGTAGACCGGAACCGGCCCAAAATCGTTCTCGCGCAACGCTCTGTCCCGCTCGAACTCACCAGGGCCGCGGCGATCGGGCGTTGGCGATTGACCTACCTGACTCCCCTGTTGCCCGACGAAGCAACAGCGTTGCTGCGCGAGTACGCCGTCGTCAACGACCGTCCCGGATTCGCCGGGTGGCTCGACAGTCCAACCGGAAGCCAGCGGGTGACCGAGTTGTCCCGCGCTGTCGGCGGTCGACTCGACGTCTGGGACGCCATCGCATCCAGCGACAAGGTGGAGACCCTGCGCGCGGGCATCGACCAACTCATCGAGGTCGCCCTCGCCGTCGGGCGATTCGAGAACGAACTCGCCGCACACCTCCTGGACCCCGACGGAACCGACACGCTCGCGAAAATCGACCCCCTATTCGCCACCTTCCGAGCACTGCGCTCAGCAGCGGCATGAACCCAGACACCATGCTCGCCATCGCGGGCGTCATCGCCGCCTGTCTCGCCGTCGCCGGACTCATCGGATTTGTCGGCCTGATCGGGAGCGATGTCGCCCTCCGGATGCGGTCCCATATCGAGAAGCGGCGTCGGCGCGAAACCCCGACGCCGCTGATCCGACCTGGCGACAACGACTAGAGCAAGCCCAGCGCGGACGCGGCAGCCTGATAGGCCAACCAATCCTCGGTCGACCCGCCCCGATCAGGGTGGGCGTTGCGCCGCGCCATGTTGTTGATCCGAGCGAGGGTGTCCTCCGAGCCTGGCAGCGCGCCCGACAACCGGAACAGGGTGTCGAGCGGGTCTTCCGGTGCTGCGCTGTGCGGTTGGGCTTCGATCTGCCGCCACCCGGCATACTGCTCCCCCGAACCGGCGACGCCATATCGGTCGATCGAACGCAGCGAGTTCAAGGTCAGCACGATGGCGCGCAGATTGTGCAGCCAGTCGGCACCCAGACTGCGTGACGGGGATACGAACCGGTCCAGCCGGTAGCGCAGCGGGCCAACCGTCGAGGCGAAAGACAACTCGACCGCCGGGGACGACGGACGGGCGTTCGCCCGCATTTGCCCGCCGAGCCGAAGATCAGCCTCGGAGACATCGAGGCCCAGAATCACGTTCTCGGCGCGCAAGGCCCGCAGTTCGACGTTCAAAGCGTCGAACGTGCTGGTGCGCCACGCAGCGAGACCGCTCGCTCGGGCCGGACCGAACTGACTGCGAACGCGGCTTCCCTCAGGGGTCAACCAAAGACGGTCGGGCAGCGGTCGGACGCGATAGTTGAGGTTGCTCATGGTGTCTCTGGGCGCAGTGGCGCGTCTTGGGGACTCGGCGCAGCGACAGCCACGCCGACGTTGAGGCCGACGAAGGCGAGGGCGCTGACTGCTCGACTACGCCACTGATTGCGCGCCGAGCGTCCGATGGTGGTCCAGGCGTGCGCGGGCAGCGCCGACTCGCGCAGAAACATCGACCGAGCACACCCGTCGACCAAAGCCCGCAGCAGCGGCTCCTTGGGGATGCCCAGGCCAAGTTCGGTCAGGTCGGCTTCCGTCAGCGGCAACCGGGCAGAGCCCGTGTGCGCGTTCATGCGGCTCGGTCCAAAGATTCGGCGTCGCTGCGCCGTTGTTGGTCTCGCTGGAACGTGATCACGGGTGCGCCCGCGGCGAGCCAGATCGCCGTCAGAACGGCAACGGCCAAGGTGATGAGGAACGCCCACGAGGTCAGCGGGGTCATCCCCGCGCCGGTGGTGACGATGATGGTGTCCATGACTGCTCTGAGCGCAGTGCAGTCCTAGGCAACCGCGGTGGTGTCGCCACGCGCTTCGATCGCGGCGACCCACGCCAGGGCCGTGCCCGCCAACGCCACCAAAGCCTCAGTTGCGTCGTCGTCGTCGACAGGGCGCGCCAAGACGTCGCCGAGCGAGGCGATCAAGACGTCGGCCCAAGAGGCATCGCCGTGGCGTTGCGCCCGCAGTAGCGCCCTGCGGAAAGCGTCGGCGTTCTGCTCTGCGGTGGCTAGGTCGATGTACGCACCCTTGCCTTTGAACGGGGTGCTCGACGGGCCGATCCCGTCGGGAAGGTCGCGGTCCACGCGAGACCACGCAGCCGCGATCTCACCGGCAATCCAGTCCGCCATTCGCGGCGTCAGCGTCAACGTGGTCACCCCAGTTCTTTGCCCGCCAGCCGGACGCCGCGGCGCGGGCTGGCCTAGGGCATCCCGCATTCTTCGCGCAAGATCGTCACGGCGAGACGATGAAGCTCTTTCCGGCAGTCTTCGACCACTTCTTCTTCGACGCCGACACTCTTGGCGACCGCCGCGCTGGTGGCAAAAACACCCGTGCGGACCGCAGGCAGCAGCAGGGCCTCGGCAACCGCAGCCAGGAGCGCATCCTCGCCTTGCTGGGCGCGAGCGACCACGAGGTCGATCAGGTAGGTCGCCGTCGGCTCGACCACCGGATAAATGTCTGTCGTCGCGCAGGGATCGGAGTGGACGAGATCGCTGACGTCGACCCGGTATTTGTCCGGGTCGACTAGATCGGCGGCGCTCGCCAACGCTCCCTGCCGGGCGGCGTCGACGCGACGCTCCCGCACTCTCGCGTTGTAGAGGTCGATCAACTCGCCGACGCCCGGTTCTCTCCCCCACGTCGCCGTCAACTCGGCACGCAAAGCCAGCAGCGACCGGCGTCGACGATGCATCGACGACATGCCGGTGAAGCCGTTGAACCACGGCGATTCCCGCAGTTGCTTGATCCGATCTTTCGACAGGAAATGCAATGCGGTCGGGAAGTCCTTCTTGCTCCGGGCGCGGGCGGCCACTTCCGGATTGGTCAAGATGGTCAACGCCACGACGACGATCTCGGAGCGGACGTCATCGCCGTGCCCGCCGGGACCGAAAGTCAGCCCATAGTCCTTGCAGTGGCGAGCGACCAAGACTTCGATCAGGCGAACGACCGTCTTGTTCGCCAGGAAGTCCGCCAGCCCAGGGTCCGAAGCGGGCACCAGTGAGTCGCCCAGGAGAGCGTCTACGCCATCCCAGGTCAGGTCCACGCGATCACGCCCGGTGCGCCACCATAGGGCCATCCGTCCCACGGAAACGGATGCCCGACAAGGGCTTCCGACAATGCGGCGACACGGCTCAACGTCGTCTCAGCGCGACCGTCGATCAACCAGGCTACCGTCGGGAAAGGTCGACGACGATGTTTTCCGATCACAACTGGATCAGGGCACTTCGCTAGGTCAAGCGCCCGCGTCACAAGCGCGACCGCCGCCTTCTGCGAGACATTCGGCTGCGCGCCGATGATGTCGACAACAGCCAACCGGCGACAAGGGTGCTTAGGGTTAATCCGGCACATCTCCACCACATCCCAGACGGTCGCGCTACCCGCCGCGACCGTCATCAGCCACCGCGCCCGCGTTTCGATGGCGTTGGCGCGCGCGACGAGCGCATCACTGGACGTGTGAGCGCCGATCACGCCGACACCCCCAAGACGTCGACGTCACGAAAAGGGACGGTCTCCGCTTCGGGGATCGACCCCGTCGTCAACGCCAGCCGCACCGCGTTGACACTGGGGATGGAATGGCGATCCGTCATCTCCTGGATCGCCGAATGCACAGCCTGCGGGTCGACGCTGCCGATGTCGCGCGAAACCCGTCGCACCAACGACCCGAGCCGGGGGTCATCGACTTTGGCCCGAAGAAGCGGATCGGCGTCCCGGACAAGGTTCTTCCACAGGTAGCGCAGCGGGTCGACTCCACGAAAACAGCCGGGGCGCAACGACTTTTCGATGATGCGTTCCGCAGACGAGAGCCCCCTCACCGTCTTGTCGTCGTCGCAGACGCCGAAAACGAGGGCGTGCGAGATCGCCAACAAAGACTCCGCGTCCACGAGGTGGCGCGACGTCCGATCACCAAAGACCGAGCACGACAAGGCGTATTCGGCGTGCTTGACCGCCGCCAGCGCAAGCGGTTCGGCTTGCATCAGCGCCTCCCACCGCGCCCGCTCTCCGGCCTCGACTAGCCCCCCCAGCGTCTCCTGTGTCGACTCGTGGCAGGACGTGAAAAACCACGCCCCGACATCCTGCTGGCGCGGGTCCACAATGACGACCTGGTCGACTGTCAGCCCTAGGCCGACACCGTGAACGGCCTGGCGGCGCGACGTGGTCACGAACTGTACGGGGCCATCGGTGTAACCGACTCGCAGCGGCATCGGCAGCCGTTCGCCGCTAGGCCCTCGATCCTTGCGGCCCACATTCACCGCAGCCTGCACCCAACGAAAGACCGGCAAAACCACGACATAGCCGCTGTCCGCCGGTGCCGATGCCGCGAGCTTTGCGGCAGCGTCGCCGACGATCATCGCGGTCAGGGCGTTGGTCCAGGACTCGATCGGTCGACAGAGCGTCATCGCTTCCCCCCAGGGATCAGTGCCGTCACCGCTGCGGCAATCGCCGTGGCGGAAAGGGCAGACGGGATCGCGGTCGCGACGAGACCCGTGACGACCGTGAAGTAACCGAAGACGGCGCGCAGTTTCCCGGAGCGGAGGGAGACGAGCGTCGTCGCGACCCAGGATGTCGCAGACAGCGCCGTAAGTCCCGTCCAGCCGATAGGGCTGTGGATAGCGTGCGAAACTGCCAAAAACGACCAGGGGATAACTGCGGCTGACGCTGCGGCAAAGACACTTTCCGGTGTCACCGCCAGGCGTCGGCGCTGGCGCGGCGGCGCGGCAAACGTCCGCTCGTAGTCATCGACAGGGCCGGTCCGTCCCGATTCCTGCGTTCCGGCGAACCAGTCGCCTGACGGGGTGCTCATCGCGCCCTCCGCAACCACCCGAAGAGGCCGCCGTTGCGGCCGGCGACAACATACCGATCGGGATGCTGCTCCGGGTCGAACTCTGATTGGCCGGTCGCCGCGTAGAGCAGCCCATCCAGCACCCGAGCCAGCGACGGGGTGTCGTGCGGGAAAGAGCCGAGCGCCATCCCGTTGGCGATGCGGTCGTCGTTGTCGATGATGCCTGCGGCCTGGAAGCCCGTCGAGATGCTGTCCAGCATCTTCGCGGCGTTGGCTGCGCTGGTGTCTTTCGCCCCGTTGAGGACTACCCGGATACGTCCTGACGGGACGCAGCGCAACACGAGGTCTCGAACCCGAGCCATCAGGTTGCGGCCAGACGGCAACGTCAAGTCGGACACCGCGACAGCCAACGCAGAGCGCGACTGGTCAGCCAGGATGGGGATGACGAAGTCGGTCACCATACCGGAAGAGTCGACCGATTCCATGATCTGGGTGTCGACGATCACCAAGTCGACGCCATCGTGCTTGCGCAGACGGGCGACCAGGTCGGCGTAATGACCGGGAGTAACGACGGACTGATCCACGTTGGGGTCGGACCCGTCGTGCGGAGCGAGGACCACTCCGAACAGCGGCATCTCCATGCCCGACGGGCGAAGAGACGCCAACCGGCGAGGCGAGATCACGACGTCCAGGGCAGACCTGCCCATAGCCATGTCCAGCATCGACGGCGTATCGGCCTCGCGGAGCCGAAGAAACTTCGTGGCATCGGGTTGCCCCAGATTGCCATCCACGAGAACGACTTTCATGCCACTACCGATTCTGGCCGCACGCTGTGCGAGCAGGATCGACAGTGTCGTCTTGCCAACCCCACCCTTGCCAGCCATCACGACAATGACAGGTTCGCCGATCTGTCGCCCGATCCTGTCAGGCGAACTCGCTGCGACGAAGTCGTAGTCATCGTCTCCGGTTGACGCCGGAGGGGAACTATTCAGCTTGCTCGGGTCAGTCTGTCGACCCGGAAGGTTAACGCTCAATGGTTGGTTCGGGTCAGTCTGTCGACCCTGGGGCTCAGCCTGTCGGCCCCGGTTAACACCCTCTGGTTGGTTCGGGTCAGTCTGT
>NZ_HF571038.1:444390-484319 GCF_001046875.1 Nostocoides jenkinsii Ben 74 | reverse complement strand
CGCCTCGAACCGCAGTGCCTCGTGGGACTCGCCCGGGCGGTCCCATGATCCGATGACTTGCCCGTCGGTGGCGATCACCCGCCCCGACGCCGGGGCATAGAACGGTCCATCGATCTCCACCCGCGCCTTGGTCCCACTGACGCATGCCCGCGTGGGCGTCTGCGCCGCCATGGTGGTGTTGAGGTAGGCCTGCGCCCCTGCGGCGTTGCTCACAACGATGCTCACCTGCCGGTCGACGCCCTCGGGTGTGCGGGTGCCGATCGCGCGTGGCACCCCGAGGTCACCGAGCACCATCGCGGCAAACGAGATCGGATAGATGCCGAGGTCGAGCAGGGCCCCGCCCGCCAGTGCTGGGTCGGAGAGGCGCTGCGGTCCGTCCGGCCACAGCAGTTGGCCGTGGTCGGCCTCGATCGTCTCGATCTCACCGAGCGCCCCATCCTCGACGAGTTGCCGCACGATGTCGTAGTGCGGCAAGAAGCGGGCCCACATCGCCTCCATGCAGAACAGATCGCGTGCCCGAGCCTCCTCGATCACCTCTTTAGCTTCGCCAGCGTTGCGGGTGAAGGCTTTCTCCACGAGGACGGGCTTGCCTGCCGCCAACGCGAGCAGCGCCTGGGCGTGATGCTCTGAGTGCGGACTTGCGACATAGACCACGTCGACGTCGTCTGAGTTGACGACATCTTCGTAAGTGCCATGAGCCGGGATGTCGAAACGGCTGGCGAACTCGGCGGCCCGCTGCGGATTGCGGCTGCCCACCGCGGCCAGGATCTGCTGCGTCCCGCTCCGCAAGCCGCCGGCAAAGGCGGCGGCGATCCACCCGGGAGCCAGGATCCCCCATCGCAGCGGCGGTGCGGTCATCGGGTCGGGGACCCGGCTTGTCGGCAGCGAGCTCACCGGTGGGTCGCGGCGTGGCCCCGCGCGGCATACATCTCGGAGTTGGCGACGAACGTGCGCACGAAGTCGGACTGGCCCGTGTAGCGGGTCGGGATGTTGGCCAGACCATTGGCGGCCGTCTTGGCTGGCTTCTTGGGGGTGTAGAGCCAGTTCTGGAAGAAGGTGTCGAGTTGCTCCCCGGAGACCTTCTCGGCCATGGCGATGAAGTCGGCGACCTTGGCGTTGCCGCCCTTTCGGGTGGCGGCCCACTGCTTCAGCAGCGTGGTCATCTTGGCATCGCCAATGCGGTTGCGCAGCGCCGCCAAGCTCATGGCTCCGCGGATGTAGACGGCTCCGTCAAACAGCGAGTCCTTGCCCGGGTCACCGATCTTGACGCCCCAGAACCAGGAGTCGCTGGCAGGGAAACTGTTGTAGAGCTCGGCGAGCGACTGGTTGACCGAGCTCGCACCGGTCTTTTGAGCCCACAGCAGCTCGGCATAACTAGCGAAGCCCTCGTTGAGCCAGATGTCCTTCCAGTTGTTGACGCTGACGGAGTCGCCGAACCACTGGTGCGCGTTCTCGTGGACCACGACGGACAGGTTGGAACCGCCACCCCAGAACCCCTTGGTGTAGACGGGCCGCGACTGCGTCTCCAGCGCATAACCGAAGTCATCGAGCGGAACGACGCCGCCGACGATGTCGAATGGGTAGGGCCCGAACTGGGTCGCCTCCCAGTTGATGATCGACGGCGTCTTCATGAGGTCCTTCGTGATCGTGGACCTGAGGCCGCTGGGGAGCTTCTGCGAGACCGCGACGACATACGGCCGGCCGGCGGTCGTGCCCTTGGTGACGGCATACTGACCGATTGCCATGAACGCGAGATAAGGCGCCATGGGCTGCGGCATCGACCATTTCCACACATCGGTGCTGCCCGAGGTCGTCTTGCTCACGAGCTTCCCGTTGCCGATGGCCTCCAAGCCCTTGGGCACCCGGAACGTGAAGTTGTAGGAGGCCTTGTCGCGGGGGTGGTCATTGCTCGGGAACCACCAGGCGGCGATCTCCGGCTCGCCCAGGGCCATGGATTCCGTGCCCGACCCGACCCATGGGGAGGCGACGCCGGCGTAGGAGATCGTGCGCGGCTGACCGGAGTAGACGACCTTCACCGTCATTGAGGAGCCCTTGCGGATCGTGGCCGCTGGGGTCACCACCAATTCGTGCGGATCGGACTTGGCGAATTTCGCCTTGGTGCCGTTGACAGTCACGGAAGACGCGGTGAGGAGCAGGTCGAGGTTGAAGCGGGTGAGGTCCTGCGTGGCGGTGGCCTTGATGGTCGTCGTCCCCTTGACGGTCGTGCCCGCGGGAACGTAGGTGATGTCGATGTCATACGACGTCACGTCGTAGCCGCCGTTGCCATAGGTAGGGAAGTAGGGGTCGCCGATGCCCGCGGAGCCGGGGCCCGCGGCATACGCAATGGCAGTGGTGAGGCTGACGGAGACTCCGGCAGCGAGGGCAACGCGGGCGAAGCGACGAACGGACATGGGTCCCCCAAATATCGTTCTCAAGGTGGCCGTGCTTTGATGCTTGCCGACGATCCGCGCCGACCCGTGTCACCCTAGACGTCGGCCCCGACAGCCGGATAGAGAAGGCATCAAAATGCAGGCATACTCCCCGCGGCGCCGCCCGAGGTTCGGCCGGTTCATCGGGACCGGGGCTGTTCTCGGCATCATGCTTGGCATCGTGATCTCGTTCGCCAGCATCACCCCGCAGGGGTATGGCGATCGGACTGCGGCAGGGTTCTTGGCCGCCTTCTTCGGGCTGATCGGAGCACTGGTGGCGGCCATCGTCGCGGTGCTGCTCGCTGGCAAGGAGTAAGCGCACCCTGGCGTCCGGGGGTCGTCCCCATCCGTCGTCGGGACGGTCAGCCGGCCTCCCGGGAAGTTGGGCACGCCACTGCCGCGCATCCCCGGTTTGGTGCGGCCCGGCACGTATCTTGAGCACGTCGGACGCGGGGAAAGCGTCCATGCGTGCACCCGGGAGTTGATGATGAGCAGCCGTGACCAGTCCGGCTCGGACGCCTCCGGCCGGTGGCAGTCGGCCGATGACGACCGTGACTACGACCAGGACGAGGTGATTTCCACCCGCTGGGTGGAGGAGACCCGTCGCTATCGCGAGCCGATCGGCGGTTGGTGGTGGCTGGCTCTGTTCCTGGTCCCGGCCATCCTCGCGCTGCTGGGCCTCGCCGTCGGCGGCGACAAGGACACCTCCGCGGGCAAGTCGCCGACCTCGTCGAGCAGTTCCGCGTCCGGCTCGGGCAGCGCTAGCGGCAGCGCCACCAGCGGCAATGGGACGACCGGAGGCACGTCTAGCGTGAAGTTGGCGAGCGCGCCGTTCGCTGTGTCGCGGACCGGCAACGACGTGACCGTGACTGCCGAAGCACCCGATCAGGCCAGTGCCGACGCGCTCGTCGCGGCGGTCGAGGGCGCCCTCCCCGACGCCAATGTCATCTCGAAGGTGACGACCGTCGCCGGGTCCACGGCGCCGGATGCGGCGGCACTGGGTGCCTCGGTGAAGGCGCTGGCCGGGCTGGGTGACTTCGGTCTTGGTTACGACCTCAAGAGCCTGACCGCCGTCGGCAAGGCGGCCGACGACGCGGCCAAGAAGTCCGCGGCCGACGCGCTCCCCGCGGCCTGGCCCAAGGGTGCCAACCCGGCGATCAACATCAGTGTGGGCGACGACGCGGGTGCGTCCTGCGGGACGCTCGGCGACGCCATCAAGGTGGCGATGGCCAGCACGAAGGTCACCTTCGGCACCGGCAGCGCAGCCCTGGCCGGCGACTCCCATGCGGTGCTCGACAAGGTCGCCGCCCTGGTCAAGGGGTGTGCGGGGGTGAAGCTCGCCGTGACGGGCTACACCGACAAGAGCGGCAACGCGGCGGACAACCTCAAGCTGAGCGAGGCTCGCGCGCAGTCGGTCGCTG
Source organism: Nostocoides jenkinsii Ben 74 (assembly GCF_001046875.1). Lineage (GTDB taxonomy): Bacteria > Actinomycetota > Actinomycetes > Actinomycetales > Dermatophilaceae > Nostocoides_A > Nostocoides_A jenkinsii. The sequence continues at coordinate 480,469 of NZ_HF571038.1, read as the reverse complement.
ACTACCTGGCGAAGGCCGGCATCGACAAGGCGTCGATGACGGTGTCGGGCAAGGGCGACGCCGATCCCATTGCCGACAACACGTGGCCTGCCGCAGCGGCCAACCGACGCGTCAAGATCACCGTGGTGAAGTGAGGCTCAAATGACTGATTTCCTGATTGCGTGGCTGTGGTACATCGTCGCGTTTGCCCTCGGCGCGGTTGTCGCCTGGCTGATCGCGCGCTCGATGATCGAGGCAACCAATGAGAACGAGGCGTTCGCCGACGTTCCCGAGACCCGAGCGATCGGAGAGCGCTGATGAAGTGGTGGCTATTTGTCCTGGCCTTTGTGCTGGGCGCCCTGGTGACGTGGATCTATATGGTCCGCCGGGCCACCCGCGAGGTCCGAATCGTCGAGGTCGACTCGCCGGAGGCGCTGGGTGCCGCCGACGACTATGACGACGACGGCGCCTATGAAGCGGGCTATGACGAGGAATACGACGACGACGATCAGGCGTATGGCGATTCCCCCGCCGCGGACGTCGCCGTCACCGAGCGTCGTGCTGCCCTGGTCGACGAGCCCACGACGGTGCGTCACGCGCTTCCCGACGAGGAGACGGAGGTGCCCGAGCCCGGAGTTCCGGAGGCGGACGTCGAGGTGACCCGACGTCGCGACGACCTTGCCGGGGCGGCCGCCGCCACCGCGGGAGTTGCGGGGGCAGGCTTGGCCGGCGCCGCGGCATACGACATGGGCGCGGGTGCCGAGGAGGAGGTCGACCTCGACGTTCCGGCAGTGACCCTGCCGCGGGTGGCGGACCCCGAAATCGTGGCCCCGCACGTGGATCTGGCCGGCGCTACGACGGACGACGACCTGCTCGACCCGAACGCCGACCTCGACCTAGACGCCGACCTCCCGTCGGTCGACCTGGACGCGGCGGCTCCGGCCGTCGATCTGGACGCCGATGTCCCGTTCGTTGACCTGGACGCGGATGCTCCCTCTGCGGACTTGGACGCCGATGTGCCGTCGGTTGACCTGGACGCCGATGTCCCGGCGGTCGACTTGGACGCCGACCTCCCGTCGGTTGACCAGGACGCGGCGGCTCCGGTGGTTGACCTCGACGCCGACATCCCGTCGGTTAACTTGGACGCGGACGTTCCGGCTGTTGACCTGGACGCGTCGGCTCCGGCGGTTGACCTCGACGCCGACGTCCCGTCGGTTAACTTGGACGCGGATGCTCCGGCGGTCGACCTGGACGCGGATGCTCCGTCCGTCGACCTGGACGCGGATGCTCCGTCCGTCGACCTGGACGCCGAGGCTCCCGTCGTTGATCTGGACGCCCCTGCCCCGGCGGTCGGCATCGAGGATGCCGTCCCTCCGGACGTCGATCTGGACGTCCCAGCACCGACGAACGAGATCGACCTTGATGCCGACGCCGGCGACGTTGGGCTCGACACCAACCCGGTGCTCCCGCCCGCCGCGGCACCCGGTACGACCGACGACGACCTTCTCGACCTTGACGCCGAGGACGACGCCGACCTCCCGGCTGTCGCGCCCGTTGCATTTGTCGCTGTCGAGGACGCCACCACCGAGGTCGAGACCGAATCCACCTGGGATGGCGACCAGGTGCCGCCCGCCGATACGGCCCTCGATCTTGACCAGGTGGAGGACGTTGAGGCCTCGATCACCGAGCCCGAGCCCGAGCCCGAGCCTGAGCCTGAGCCGATCGCGGTCGCTGAACCCGAGGCGACCCATGTCGCGGACCTTGAGGTCGGCGACGTCGCGGAAGGCGACGAACTCATAGGCGAGCCGGCTGGCCCATCCGCTGATCTGGTGGACGACGTAGCTGGTGTCGAGACTGAGGCGGTGTCGACTCACACCGAGCCGATGCTCGACTTCGACCTCGACGAGGACGCGCAGCCCGCGGTCGCCGAAGAACCCCACTCCGCCGTTGCCGCGGCCGACGAGGTCCTCGGTGGCGCCGAGGAGGTGGCTCCGGAGATCGAGTCGCCCGAAGCCAGCGTGGTCGACGCCGTACAGCTGGACGACGCCGCCCACGCAGGCGACGCCGCACGGGTTGACGATGCTGCGCAGCTTGACGACGCTGCTCCCGCCGACGACGCGGGCAGCGATGACCTCTCGGCTGCCGGACTGGCGGGCGGCGCCGCTGCTTTTGCCGGCGGCGTAGCGCTCGCGTCCGACGAAACCAGCCAGATTCGCGAAACCAGCCAGATTCGGCAGGCTCGCTATGGTGCCGGCTCGGCCGAGCCAGAGTCCGATGGATCCGGGCCGGCGGGCTGGGAGGTCAAGGGCAACGAAGACTCGATGCTCTATCACACCCCGCAGAGCCCGTACTTCAAGCGCACTCGCGCAGAGGTCTGGTTCGAGACAGTCGAGGGCGCCGAAGCCGCCGGGTTCGCCCGCTGGGACTCGCGCGCCAAGGCGAGCGCCGCCGCAGCATTCGTGGCCAGCGAGCCGCCCCCCGGCAAGTACGGTCCCGGATCCGCCGACGCCGGTCCGCGAGGCAAGGGCCCCGAGGGCTGGGAGGTCAAGGGCAACGAGGACTCGATGCTCTACCACACCCCCGAAAGCCCCTGGTACAAGCGGACTCGCGCCGAGGTCTGGTTCAAGGACGTCGAGACCGCCCAGGCAGCCGGCTTCGAGCACTGGGATCCCGAGCAGCGCTGACAAGCCAGGGTCGGGCGTGACGCAGCGCCAACCGGCCCGACCCTGACCCCGGGCGCACGCCTAACTAGTCCCCGCCAACACGTCGACGGGCAGAGACACGCCGTATGGCGCACCGCCATACGGCGTGTCTCTGCCCGTCGACCTGTTGGAGGCAGTCAGAGTTGTTGGAGGCGGTCAGCCTTGGGCGCGCCGGGCGCGGTATGCCGCCACGGCGTTGCGATTCGTGCACGCCGTCGAGCAGTAGCGCTTCGATCGGTTGCGCGACAGGTCCAGCACGATGCCTTCGCACGACTCGTCGGCGCAGACCGACAACCGCGACATCTCGTCGGCGCGGATCACGTCGACCATTGCCATCGCCGTCTCGACCAGCATCCGCTGGGACAGCTCGATGTCCTGGTCCACGGCGTGGATGTGCCAGTCGTGCGTGTCATGCCGCACCAGCCGGGGCACCGAAGCATGGTCGGCCAGGATCGCGTTCACCAACTCCACCGCGCGGTCCCGGTCGCTCAGCAGTAGCTCCCGCAACCGCGGCCGGATGGCATGGATGCCCGCCAACTCGGCTTCGTCACCGTCGTGGCGACCCGAATAGCGGTAGCGCTCGAAGATCGCGCTTAGCGCCGCTGGGTCGGTCAAACCATTGGGTTCCAGGGCGGAGTTGGCCACCTCGACGGCAGCGCCGAGCGCCAGGTCCGTGTCATCAGTGAAAATCATATTGACACCTTACCAAATGATCTCTATCGTCATTTGTCATGGCGATCATGACCGATGAAAGGGTGACCGTGGCGTTGGCGTCGTGTTGGTGCCTGGACTCCGAAGCCACGCCCAAAGTGTCGCTCCAGATAGCTCTGGCCGACCATGAGGATGGAGCAGACGATGAGGTACCACAGCGTCGCCGCCATGAAGCCCGACATGATCTTGAAGGACCGCGAGCCGAACAACGTCGCCTGATAGAACAGCTCGCCGATGATGCTCGCGCCGATGAAAAGCGAGGTGTCCTTGACCATGGCGATCGTCTCGTTGCCGGTCGGGGGCACGATGACGCGCATGGCCTGGGGGAGCACGACGCGACGCATCGTCTGGCCGGGCGACATCCCGAGCGCTTGGGCAGCCTCGCTTTGTCCTTTGTCGACCGACAAGATGCCGGCGCGGGCGATCTCGGCCATATAGGCACCCTCGGACAACCCGAGGGCCAGGCCACCCACCCATACGGTGCTGGAGTAATCCTGGAAGTTGAGGCGGAAGAAGTGGATGTCGGTGAACGGGATACCGATATCGAAGTAGTTGTAGAGATAGCCGACGCCAACGGCGAACAACCCCAGCAGCACATAGCGCGGGATCGAGCGGAAGAACCAGGTGTAGACGAAGGCCACTCCCCGAAGGACCGGATTGTCCGACATGCGCATGATGGCGAGCATCACGCCAAGGACGATGCCGATGGCCATCGCGATCACGGTGCCGAGAATGGTGCCCTGCCAGAGTCCGTTGATCACCGGCTTCTGCTGCATGATCTGGAAGGTGTAGTTCCAGTCCCACTTCTCGTTCGTGATGAACGAGTTGACCATCATCGCGGCGATGACCGCGATAACGGCGACGGCAACCCAGCGCCCCGGATGCCGGACCGGCCGGGCGTTGATCTCGCCCGGCCGGTCCACCGTGTTGGTCGTCATGGTGTTGGCGGTCATCAGCCGACGCTGGGGTTTACCGCGAAGTCGCTGATCGCGCCGCCCTCGGTCTTCCACTTGGTCAGGATGCTCTTGTAGGAGCCGTCTGCCTCGATCGCCTTCAGCGCCTCGACGATGGCGGCGCCGAAGTCCGTCTCGGACTTGGGCAACACGAAGCCGTACGGGGCCGAGTCGTACTGCTCACCCAGGAGCTCAAGCTCGCCATTGGTGAGTTCGACGGCGGCGATGGCCGGGGGCAGGTCGACGAGCATGGCGTCGGCCTTGCCGGACTGCACCATGGCGGTGACCTTGGCCTGGTCCGGGTCGACGAGCGGGGTGATCTCGGCCTTGCCGGCGTCGGTGCACGCCTTGTTGCGCGCGGGCAGGTCGGTGTCGGACTGCACGGTGCCCTTCTGCACGGCGACCTTCAGGCCGCACGCGTCGTCGGGGTTGACGCTCTTCGGGTTGCCCTTCTTGGTCACCCACTGCGTGCCAGCCTTGAAGTAAGACACCATCGTGGCCTCCTTCATTCGATCCGCGTTGACGGTGAAGGACGAGACGCCGACGTCGTACTTGCCCGAGCTCACCCCGAGGATGATCGAGTCAAAGGCGGAAGGGACCCACTCGGTCTTGACGCCGAACTTCGCCGCGACCGCGTCGAAGAGGTCGACGTCCATGCCGATGACGGTCTTGCCGTCGGCGTCGAGGTACTCGTTGGGCTGGTAGGTCGCGTCCGTGCCGATCTTGATGACGCCCGCGCTCTTGATCTTCTCGGGGAGCTTCGCGGCGAGGGCCGCGTCGACGCCGCCCCCGGAGGCCGACGCTGAGCCCGATGCGGCCGGCGTGGTCGAGGACGTGGTGGACAGCGAATCGGAGCCGCAGGCGCTCAGGGTGAGAGCGGCGGTGGCGACACCGGCGATGGCGAAGATGGCAGAACGGCGGAACACGAGAAAGGCCTCCAGAACGCGGGCGTGCAGATGGCGGCCGGGTGGCAGCCCTGCGGGGAGACTACTTGCAACCCCATTTCCTGCCCAGCACGCGCACGTCACGATCACATTTCCCGCTTCGCGGTTCCCCGTCGCGATTCCCACGTCGTATCCCGCGCGCTCACCGATCATTGTCGGCGGGGCCTGTCAGGATGTTGTCATGCAGAACACGCTTATCAAGGTCGGCATCAACGCCGTTGCGCTCTGGGTCGCCGCTCTGGTCGTCAGCGGGGTCGAGTTGGGGGAGAACGCCAAGGCGCTCTCGACTCGGCTTATCACAATCGTGCTGGTCGCCGTGGTCTTTGGCGTGGTGAACGCCGTCGTCAAGCCGATCGCGACGTTCTTGTCCTTCCCCGCGATCGTGCTGACCTTGGGCCTGTTCACGTTTGTGGTCAACGCCTTCATGTTGCAGATCACCGAGTGGATCAGCGATGGCGTGGGGCTGGACTTCCACATCCAGAACTTCTTCTGGGACGCGGTGATGGCTGCGTTGGTCATGACGCTGGTGTCCATGGTGCTCAACTTCGTCATGCCTGACGACGACGAGAGGTGACCGTCGCCGTGCCCGACTCGCCTCGCCCCCGCGGGGTCCTGGAGCGTATGCCGCGCTACCGCCCGGGACTGCCGCCGGCCCCGGTGCCGGGGCTCGCGGCATACAAAATCTCCTCGAATGAGAACCCGTATCCGCCGCTGCCGAGCGTCCTGGAGGTCGTGCGCGAGCACGCGGCGGGGATCAACCGCTATCCCGACATGGGCAACACGGCGCTGCGCGACGCGATCGTCGAGCGCCTCAGGGTGAGCGCCGACATGATCGCTCCCGGGACCGGCAGTGTCGGGGTGCTAGGACAGATCGTCGTGGCCATGTGCGACGCCGGGGATGAGGTCGTCTACGCCTGGCGCAGCTTCGAGGCCTACCCGATCGTGGTGGCGCTCGCGGGTGCCGAGGCCGTGGCGGTGCCGTTGACGGCCGACCATCGGCATGACCTGGCGGCCATGGCCGCCGCGATCACCGATCGCACGCGGGTGGTGCTGGTCTGCACCCCCAACAATCCGACCGGGACGATCGTCACGGACGCGGAGATCCGGGACTTCCTGACGACCGTCCCCGCTCATGTGCTGGTGGTCATTGACGAGGCGTATGTCGAGTTCGTCACCGAACCCGACGCCCCGGACTCGCTGGCGATCCTGCGTGACCATCCCAATGTCGTTGTGCTGCGGACGTTCTCGAAGGCCTACGGGTTGGCCGGGCTGCGGGTGGGCTACGCCGTGGCGCACCCCGAGATTGCCGAGGCGCTGCGGATGACGGCGACGCCGTTCGGGGTCAACGTGCTGGCGCAGGCAGCGGCCGTGGCGTCATTGGCGGCCTACGACGAACTCGACGTCCGGGTCAAGGAACTGGTCGCCGAGCGTGGCCGCGTCGAGGAAGCCTTGGCCGACCAGGGCTGGGATCTGCCGCCGTCGCAGGCCAACTTCGTCTGGTTCCCCCTCGGCGAGGACACCCCCGCCTTCGCCGCCGCCTGCGAGGAGCAGGCCCTCACCGTGCGCCCGTATGCCGTGGACGGCGTCCGCGCCACCATCGGCGAGCCCGAAGCCTCCGACCGGCTCCTGCAGATCGCCGCAGCCTGGCGCGCCGCCCGCGGCTAGACCGGCGCGGGTCCGTCCCCGCGTATCGGGAGGGAGCCCGAGACTGGCGATTCAGTCTACATATCGTCTACAATCCAGCTCATGGCATCGCCTGAGACGACGACAGTGCGGGTCCGCCGACCGGACTCTGAGCGCCTCCACTCTCTGGCCAAGTCGCGGCAAACGCCGGTCATTGACGTCGTCCATGCCGCGATCGAGGCGTTGGAGCGCCAGGAATTCCTTCGCGGACTGGGCGAGGACTACCAGCGCTTGCGTAGTGACCCGCAGCTGTGGGCGCAGTTCGTTGCTGAGCGCCAAGAGTGGGACAGCCTGGCGTGATCTGGCGAGGCCAGGTCTACGCCGTCGACCTCGGTCAACCGATCGGGCATGAACCAGCTTTCCGCCGGCCCGCGGTTGTGGTCTCCGTCGACATTCTCAACAACGGTCCGGGCCAAATGGTCGTGGTCGTTCCGATCACGTCGGCGCACTATGGGCTGCGCAGCCACGTGGAACTCGAGCCAGGGACGAGCGGGCTCGACCACACGTCATACGCCCGCTGTGACCAGCCCCGTGTTGTGTCCACCGCCCGGCTGACCGCGCGCCTGGGCGTGATCACGCCGGGCGAGACGCGCGATGTCGACGAAGCAATGCGCTTTGTGCTGGACCTCTGATCGCGAGACTGGGTGTCGGAGGTGTAAGGAACACCTTATGGCGCTGAACATCAAGAACGAACGCGTCTGCAAGCTCGCGGCGGAGGCGGCCCGCAAGATGGGCCGCACGCAGGTCAGCGTGCTCGAAGAGGCGCTGGCCAAGTTCCTTGCCGACCTGTCGACAAGCGAGGACCACGCCGCGGCGACGGCGCGCCGCATGGCCGCATCCGAGAAGGTCACCGAGGCAGCCGGAGCATTGCTCACCGACGCCGACCGCGCGGCCATCAGGGCCGAGATGGCGGATATGTATGACGAGTGGGGCCTCCCGCGCTGATGGCTCCGATGTGGTGGTCCCGTCCGATGATCATCGACAGTTCGGCCGTGTTCGCCATCACCCACACCGACCTTGTCACGGCCCCCGGGTGACGTCTGGGAGCGAGCGCGCGGGGGTCCGCGCGGCAAACGACCTCCGATAACCTTGCTCAGAACGCGCAAGCGAGACGCGGCCACGAGGACGTGACCGTGACGCCCGCCGCGCCGCAGCCCGTCCCAGCCGGTCACCCCCGGAGCGGACGCCGGATGTGGACGGCGATTCGACTGAAGCACCCGGCCCGCGGACACCCCGCATACGGGTGGGAACGGAGCGAGATGGGTGAGCAGGAGCGCCAGCGGCGGATCGAACCCGCCGACGGCGGGCCGGACATGGTCCAGCTGGTCACACCGGAGGGCGAGCGCGTCTCGCATCCGGAGTATGACGCGATCGCCGACGAGGTGACCACGCAGGAGCTGCAGGGCTTCTATCGCGACATGGTCATCGTCCGGCGCTGCGACAACGAGGCGACCGCGCTGCAGCGGCAGGGCGAGCTCGGCTTGTGGGTGCCGAGCCTGGGCCAGGAGGCGGCGCAGGTCGGCTCAGGCCGCGCGATGCGCACGCAGGATTTCGCCTTCCCGACCTATCGTGAGCACGGCGTCGCCTGGTGCCGCGGGGTCGACCCACTGAACCTGCTCGCGATGTTCCGCGGCGTGCACAACGGCGGCTGGAACTCCTTCGAGAAGAACTTCCACCTCTACACGATCATCATCGGCGCCCAAACCCTGCACGCCACCGGCTACGCCATGGGCATCCAGCGCGATCACGCCGTCGGCTCCGGCGACCCGGACCGCGACGCCGCGGTCATCGCCTACTTCGGTGACGGGGCGTCGGCGCAGGGCGATGTGGGCGAGGCCTTCGTCTTCGCTGGCGTCAACAATGCGCCGGTCGTCTTCTTCTGCCAGAACAACCAGTGGGCCATCTCGGAGCCCAACGAGCGGCAGATGCGCATCCCAATCTACTTGCGCGCCAAGGGATATGGCTTCCCCGGCACCCGCGTCGATGGCAATGACGTGCTCGCGACATATGCCGTGACCAAGCGCGTCCTCGATGACGCCCGCGACGGGCAGGGCCGGCGCTGATCGAGGCCTTCACCTATCGGATGGGCGCCCACACGACCTCCGACGACCCGACGAAGTACCGCGTCTCCGCCGAGGTTGAGGTCTGGAAACTCCGCGACCCGATCGCTCGGTTGCGCAACCTGCTGGCGCGGGCACACGGCGTACCCCAGAGCTTTTTTGAGGAGGTGGACGCGGAGGCGGCCGAGGTCGGCACCGACCTGCGCGCGCGCTGCCTCGCCCTGCCCGACCCGAGCCCGGCGTCGATGTTCGATCATGTGTATGCCGAGCCGCACCCGGTCATGGATCGCGAGCGAGCCGAGCTGACGGCATACCTCTCGTCTTTTGAGGGGGCTCACGCATGAGCACGATGACCATGGCCAAGGCGCTCAACAGCGGGCTGCGGGCCGCGATGGAGAAGGACCCCAAGGTCCTGCTCATGGGCGAGGACATCGGCAAGCTCGGCGGGGTTTTCCGGATCACGGAAGGGCTGCAGAAGGACTTCGGTGAGGACCGGGTCATCGACACCCCGCTCGCGGAGGCCGGCATCGTCGCGACGGCGATCGGTATGGCGCTGCGCGGCTACCGCCCTGTCGTCGAGATCCAGTTCGACGGCTTCGTCTATCCGGCCTTCGACCACATCGTCAGCCAGGTAGCGAAGCTGCACGCGCGCTCGCTCGGGAATGTCACGCTGCCGATGGTGATCCGCATCCCCGTCGGTGGCGGCATCGGTGCGGTCGAGCACCACAGCGAGTCGAATGAGGCGTATTTCGCGCACACCGCCGGGCTGCGCGTGATCTCCTGCTCGAACCCGAATGACGCGTTCTGGATGATCCAGCAGGCGATCGATTGCCCGGACCCGATCATCTTCTACGAACCCAAGCGTCGCTATTGGGACAAGGGTGAGGTCGCCGAGGCTCCAGAGCGGGACTTGTTTTCCGCCAATGTGATTCGGCCGGGCTTCGATGTCACGGTGCTCGCGTATGGGCCGATGGTCCGCTCCTGCTTGCAGGCCGCCCAGGCGGCCGAGGAGGAAGACACTTCGATCGAGGTCATCGACCTTCGCTCGCTGTCACCGCTGGACACCGAGGCGATCTTCGCCTCGGTCCGCAAAACCGGGCGGTGCGTCGTGGTGCACGAGGCCGCGACCTTCCTCGGGCTCGGCGCCGAACTGGCCGCGCAGATCCAGCAGGAGTGCTTCTATTCGCTGGAGGCGCCGGTGCTGCGCGTGGGCGGCTACAACGTGCCCTACCCGCCGAGCCGTCTCGAAGAGGACTTCCTGCCCGACCTGGACCGAGTGCTCGACGCCGTCGACCGGCTGATGCAGCACTGAGGAGCGCGAAATACGATGCGAGAGTTCAAACTTCCCGACCCGGGTGAGGGTCTGACCGAGGCCGACGTCGTGACCTGGCGGGTTGCCGTCGGTGATGTAGTGGCCGTCAATGACATCGTCGTCGAGATCGAGACGGCAAAATCCTTGGTGGAGTTGCCCATTCCGTATGCCGGGACCGTCTCGGCGCTGCTGGTCAACGAGGGTGACACAGTTGAGGTTGGCGCACCGATCATCGTGATCGACGACGGCTCCGGCGCCGCCGCTGGTGGCTCGGCGACCGACGCGACCGCGACGACGACCGAGGGTTCGGCGCCCAGTGAGGCAGCGGCCGGCGGGCAAGCAGGTTCGGGCGAGGCGGGCGGGCCCGTTGCGGTGGCGGCCGAGGAGCCGAAGGCATCTGGTGCTGCGGAGTCGAAACCGGGGGGTGCAGCGGAGCCGAAGGCGGAGCGCACGGCGGTGCTCGTCGGATATGGCGTCAAGCAGACCGAGGCCAAGCGCCGCCCGCGGCGCAAGCAGAATCTGCTGCAGACCATCGCGCACTATCCGGATGAAGAGCCCGCGGTCAAGGAATCGGTGCATGCCGATGCCAGCAGCGGCGTCGGCGAACTGGTCGCCGCACATTCCACGCACGTGCTGCGCGACCAGCGCCCGCTCAGCGAACTGGCACAGCATTCACGCGCCGACTTGGAGCGGGCCTGGGTGCTCGCCAAGCCGATGGTTCGCAAGCTGGCGAAGGACCTCGGCGTCGATCTCGTGACGGTCGAAGCCACCGGCGACGGCGGCACCATCACGCGCGATGACGTTCTGGCAGCGCGCGATTCGGCGCGCGGCCTCGCTCCCGCGGACGCCGGCGGAGCTGGTTCCTCGGGGCCGGGGTCAGCATCCGGTGACGCGGCGCTGGTGGGGGGCGCGCGGCATACGGCTGCAGTGTCGGCACCCGCGTGGCCGGGCGACCGCGGCGAGGAGCGCACTCCGATCAAGGGTGTTCGTAAGGCGACCGCGGCGGCGATGGTCAGCTCGGCCTTCACCGCGCCGCATGTCACCGAGTGGGTCGAGGTCGACGTCACCGCGACGATGGATCTCGTCGATCGCCTGAAGAAGGACAAGGAGTTCGCGGGCGTCAAGGTCACCCCGCTGCTCGTCCTCGCGAAGGCGATGTGCGTTGCGGTGCGCCGGAATCCGGGCGTCAACGCGACTTGGGACGAGGCGGCGCAGGAGATCGTGCTCAAGCGCTACGTCAACCTCGGCATCGCCGCCGCCACCCCGCGCGGCCTGCTCGTGCCCAATGTCAAGGACGCCGATCTGATGTCGATGGCGCAACTGGCCGGGGCGATCGGCGAACTCACCGAGACCGCGCGGCAGGGCAAGATGCAGCCGGCGGACATGTCCGGCGGGACGATCACGATCACCAATATCGGGGTCTTCGGCATCGACGCTGGCACCCCGATCCTCAACCGCGGCGAGTCGGCGATCCTCGCCTTCGGCACCATCACCCGCAAGCCCTGGGTAGTCGGCAAGGGTGACGACGAGCGGATTGAGCCCCGCTGGGTCACGACGCTGGCGCTGTCCTTCGACCATCGCCTCGTTGATGGCGAACTCGGCTCCCGCTACCTCGCCGACGTCGCCGCCATCCTCCACGATCCCGCCAAGGGCCTCGTCTGGGGCTGAGCTCCCTCTGTCTGCGTCGGAAGTTCCCTCGTCACGAACATCAGGTTTGCCACCCGTCGCCGACTTGCTTCTGTGGATAAGTCGGCGTTCGGGGCGAATTTTGTCGAGATGGCTAAGGGTTGGCTCAGACGGTCGATCGGCTTGGGGGTATCTAAATGGTGAGCACCGCGCGGGGCTGGCGGACCAGAGTTGGCGTTGCGGTGTATGCCGCAACGTTTGCAGCGACCTCCTTCATGCTCGCAGCCTGCGACTCGGGGGGTTCGGCGACATCAGCGACGTCTGCAGCTTCGCCGACGTCGCTGTCATCGTCGAGCCCGTGGGCGACATCGAGCACGCCATCGACCTCGACCTCAGCCCCCGCCGCGTATGTCCCCGTGAAGCCCGACTTCCCAGCCGAGGCCAAGAAGCAGACGCTGAAGGGAGCGCAGGAGTTTGTGCAGTACTTCTACGACGTTGCGAATTACGCCCTCACGCGGCCCGAGGCAGGTCTGCTGACAAAACTGGGGACCGCAGAATGTAAGCCCTGCACGTTGCTGGAACGGCAAGCGGTGGGGTTGGTCGAGAAGAAATCGCGTTTCAAGGGCCCCGTCGTCAAGATTTCTCATGTGGAAAATGTGACGACCAGTCTCGACAATCCTCTCGTTCTTGTAACTGGCGTGCAGAACAGCGTTCCCGTTGTTGACTCGGCTGGGGAAGAAACCGCTGGGTCCCCCCGGGGAGACATCAACTTCAGGGTGGAGCTTGGTTGGACCTCGGAGGGCTGGCGCGTTCGAGACGTGGTGAACACATGAGGGCAAAACGGATCGTGAGCTCTTGGCTCGTTGTGTCGGTGATACTTCCAGCTTCGGCTGCTGCTGACGAGAACCCCTGCGGGATGATTTGTACGAACGGGGACAAGTCTCTTCTCTTGGCAAAGCAAATGCTCGAGTTACCCTCGGGCGCTACTGGCTTAGTTGATGGGCAGTCATATTCCTATGGGACGAGGCCCTATTGTCGAGGCACAGTGCCAGATTCTCCCGACGGCGCGGATTGCACATTGACCGATATCTTCTGCAAGAGGCAGCCAAATGGTGTCTATGTTGGGACCGGGCCAGCTGAATGGGTCTTCCGCCGGATGGTTAATCCTGATACCGATTGGGAGCGGCAGGGCTTAACTTGCTACCCGAATCTTGTACCGGACAAGGTCAACATGGCGATGATCACCGATGCCTTCCACAAGACTCCCCTCGCGGCACCGCAACTGACGATGCAGCCGCCGGGCGGCAAGACCTTGGTGACGCTCCCCAACTTCTTCCAGGTATCGTGGCCGGACCGGGGTGTCCTGCCGGGGGAACTCGACACCTTGAGTGCTGCCGACTGGTTCGGGATGAACATCACGCTGAAGCCGGAACTCAACTCCATCACCTACAGCTTCGGCGACGGCTCCACTGTCGGCCCGACACTAAACCTGGGCGGCCCCTATCCCTCGGGCGACATCACCAAGACCTTCGACGAGGCCGGCGAATTCCAGGTCTCGGCGGACGCGGTCTACACGGGTTGGGTATCGATTGACGGATCCGAATGGATCGAGATACCTGGCACAGTGGCGATCGCGGGCACGCCGGAGAGGGTGAGCGTCAAGACGGCCAGGAACAGCCTCTATTTGTCCTGAACTCGGCCCCGACCGCAGGCCTTGGGTGGCTTTCCGGCGCTATGCATGGGGAACCCACAGCCAGAAAGTCTCCCAAAGCGCCGGGTTCCAGCCTTGGGCGGGAAACCCGCAGGTTTCAGAGGGCCCGGCGCTACTCGGCGAGGACGGGGGCCTCGCCGGGGGCGGGGCGGCGCAGGTCGATCTGCGGGATCATCCAGGTGATCACGGCGCCCACCACCATCACAAGCGCTGCGACCAGGAACACGTGGTCCATCGCGTCCGCGAAGCCTTGCAGGAAGGGCTTGGCCAGGCGGGGGTCGAGGCTGGTCAGGAAGGAGGAGTCCTTCATGATCCCCTCGCCCGCCACGCCGGACTTCAGCGAGGCGACGAACTCCGCGTTCGCCGGGTCCGCCAGCGCCTTACGGAAGTCGGAGGTCCCCTGTGCAGCCTTCAACGACGAAGCGATCTTGTCCGGCAGCAGCGAGAACAGGATCGACAGGAACACCGCCGTGCCGAGCGTGCCACCGATCTGGCGGGTGAAGGTCGCCGAGGCGGTCGCGATACCCATGTCCCGGCGGTCGGCCGCGCTCTGCACCGCCAGCATCAGCGGCTGCATCATGAAACCCATCCCCGCACCGAACAGTGCCGAGACGATCATGATCTGCCACATCGGGGTGTCCCACGCGATGTAGTGGAAGATGAACAGCGCCACCGCAATGAGCGGCGCACCCAGGCGCAGGAAGACGCGATAGCGGCCCGTGCGACTGATCGTCTGCCCCGAGATGATCGAGCCCGACATGATGCCCAGCGTCAACGGCAGCAACTGCAGACCTGCCTCCGTCGGCGAAGAGCCCTTCACGATCTGCAGATACAGCGGCAAGCACGCGATGCCACCAAAGAGCGCAATACCCAGCACCGTCGACGCGATCGAGGAGATGCCGATGGTCTTGTTCGTGAAGAGCCGGATCGGCAGCAACGCCTCATCGCCCATCCACCGCTCGATCGTGAGGAAGGCCAGGACGCCGACCCCACCGATCACATAACAGAGAATCGAGTTCGTTGAGCCCCAACCCCATTCGCGACCCTGCTCGGCCACGAGCAGCAGCGGCACCAGCCCGACGGAAAGCGCCGCGGCGCCCCACCAGTCGATCCGGTGATCCAGACGCGTATGCCGCAAGTGCAGCGTCCGCATCACGACGAGCAGTGCGATGATCCCGATCGGGACGTTCACCAAGAAGACCCAGCGCCAGCCGGCGATGCCGAGGAAGCTCGTCATACCCGCGAAGAAGCCGCCGATCACCGGACCGAGCACGGAGGAGGTGCCGAAGACGGCGAGGAAGTAGCCCTGGTACTTCGCGCGCTCCATCGGCGGCACGATGTCGCCGATGATCGCGAGCGCGAGGCTGAAGAGCCCACCAGCGCCGACGCCCTGCACCGCGCGGAAGGCCGCGAGCTGAATCATCGAGTCGGCGAAGGTGCACATAACCGAGCCGATGACGAAGACCGTGATCGCCGTGATGAAGAACGGCTTCCGCCCGTAGATATCGGACAACTTGCCGTACAGCGGGGTGACGATCGTCGAGGTGATCAGGTATGCCGTGGTGACCCACGCCTGGCGATCCAGGCCCTGCAGGTCGTCGGCGATGGTGCGAATCGCGGTGGCCACGATCGTCTGGTCGAGCGCCGCGAGGAACATCCCGAGCATTAGCCCGATGAGGATGGTGACGATCTGGTTGTGACTAAGGGGTGACTCCGGGACGTCGGTCGACGACAACTCGGGAGCAGCGGACATTCAGAGTGCCTTGTCTCGGTAGGCCTCGACGCAATCGCCGAAGCGGGTCAATAGTTCGCGCAACTGGGCGACATCCTCGGCGCGCCAATCGCAAAGAAGCTCGGTGAACCATTCCTGCCGCTGCTCCTGCAGCGCACCGAGCGCATCACGTCCGTCGTCGGTGAGGGAGAGCAGGTGGGCCCGGCCGTCGCCGGGGTCAGGGATGCGTTCGATGATTCCGTGGCGTTCGAGCGCCGTCGCCGCGCGGCTGACGGTCGACACCTCGACATGGGTCCGCTCGGCCAGGGTGGAAATACGCAGGGGCCCGCCGGCGAGATTGAACAGCATGGGGTATGCCGTGCCGTCCACCGCGGGGTGCGCCCGCGGCGCCTCGCTCCGAATCACGCGCAGGAGCTTGGAGACGCGGATCAATTGGTATGCCAGTGCGTCGGCCGGGGAGCGCTCGCCCGGGATCGCCGCGGGGCAGGTCCCGGCACTGCCCGCGTGGGCGGGCGACGCGGGGGAGGGAACTTGCATACGCAAACAAATACCAGATAGTTGCTTGCGTGTGCATATAGATGGCAGTCGGACAGGATGCGCCTGGTGCGGAGGTGTGTCTGGTGGGGCGCCTGTCTTGGGGGGCGTCTGTGTTGGGGGGTGTCGGTCTGGTTGAGTCCACCTACTCATTCGCACCCGTGCTGATGCTGGCTAGCGTCGCCGTCAACACCGGAGCACGGACTCCGAACGCTGACAACGGGAAGGCAATGGAATGCGAAAGTCGTTCGCCCTGTGCGGGATTATCAGTGCCGGGGGTCTCGTCACGAGCGCGCTGTCAGCGCCACCCTTGGCGCTGGCAACACCACTACCGGGAACCGGCACGGCGGCATACCGGGCGCAACAGTCAGCCGCGACCGGGGACCTCACCGAGACTGAACTGGCCCGCCTCGATGCCGGGCTCCAACTCGCCCGGCTGCGGACGGGCGCAGCCGGCGCGGACCCGTTCATCGGCTACCTCCCCTCGGTGCGTGGCGTGGACTTCGTCGCGTGGCGCGAGCGAGCCGCCGCGCGGGCCCGGGAGCGGGCGGCCGACGTCGGCGCTCGCGAGCGTGCCCGAGCCGCGGCGTCAACGGCGGGCACGAAGGCGGCGACACTGACATACGCCGAGAGGGAACCGCGCGGCACGATCGGGCGCAACGACACCCTGGCCACCGGCGAGCGCATCGACGCCTTCGGGCTCGGGCCCGGCCGCTACAACAGGGTGTTGGTCAAGGGCAATCTCGCAAAGACCGCGCCGCCGATCCGCAATCTGCCCGTCGGGGCCGAGGACAACGGCTCGATTCCGTTGGCCATCGACACGCGCCTCAACGGCGGCCGCGTTCAGGTCAGGGGCCGAGTTGGTGACGGACCGCACGGGGTCAAGGGTGACAAGACGGGGGATTTCGACTTCTACAAGGTCGACGTGCGGCGGGCGAGACGCTCACGATCGACGGCAGTCAGAGCGCAGTGGACCTGCTCCTTTACATCTACAACGACAGCGGCGCCCTGCTCAAGGGCGACGTCGCCCACATGAACGGGCTTCCCGACAACCCGGTGACCTTCGTGCCGCCCCACCCCGGCACGTATTACGTGTCACTCGCCTCGTTCGACGCCTTCCAGGAGGACCCCTTCGATTCCGGGTCGGGGACCGGCGGCTCGGCAACGACCACGGGCACCTACACGGCGACGATCGGGTCGTGGCACCAGGACCGCGACACCATGCGCGGCCACCTGGCTGCGGGGGACGTCCTCGGCGTGAGCCTCTCCGGCGGGGGGCGCTCGGTCACGGTGCAGCGCCCCGATGGAGGGCTCGCCGTGGCGACGACCGAGACCGACCTCTCTGGCTACTACCCGCCGTCGTCCCCGCTTCCTGGGGGTGGGAACGCGACGGTCGCCTACGTCATACCCAAAGAGGGGTGGTATGGCGTGTCCGTCGGCACGGGGGCCGGGGCCTATGTCAACGAGATCGAGGTCTATCGCCCGGGGGGCGAAGCGATGCCGGCGGCCCGCGTCCAGAAGATCGTTCTCGACTTCGACGGTGCCCGGATCAACGCCGGCACGGTCTTCGGACCCGACATGCAGGCCACCCTGTCTCCACTCGCGGCCTTCCTGCCGAAGTGGGGCCTGACCAAGGCCGACCTGCGTCCCCTCGCCGCACAGATCACCAAGACGGCGACCGAGAACCTCCGCTCCGATCTCATCGCCAAGGGCGGCAATCCCAACCTCAAGGTCGAGATCGTGAATGGCCTGACAAGCCGGGATCCGTTCGGCGAGAAGGGGGTTTCCCGCGTCATCGTCGGCGGCACGATGAAGCAACTCGGCATCGAGACGATCGGTATCGCGCAGTACATCGACCCGGGCAACTACAGCCAGGAGGACACCGCGGTGGTCCTGCTCGACACGATGAGCGACACCCGGCCGGGCCTGGATTCCACCTCCCTCAACGCCTACCTCCGTCCCGGAACGGACCGCGTCCGGTTCATCGGCACGGCCATCGGCAATGTGGTCGCCCACGAAGTCGGGCACTACATCGGCAACTTCCACACGCACAACCGCGATGACGTCGCCTCCCTGATGGACTCCGGCGGTGCGGGCTATTGGCGGATGTTCCAGGCCGGCCCGGACCGGATCGGCGGCACCCGCGACGACGGCGACACCGACTTCGCGGCCGACATCTACTCCCGCTGGGAGCCATTCACCGGGACCGAGGACACCGTCACTGTCTCCGCCTGGGCCTTCGCCGGCGGGCGCCGCTGACTCCGCTGACCACGCTGACTCCGCTGGTCCGCTGACCACGACTGGTCCGCTGACCTCCGGTGACCTCCAATGGTCCCTGGCGGGTATGCAGAGTGCGAGCCGCCCGCGGACGGCGATCAGCGCCCGGTGTGCCAGCGGCGGATCAGCGCAATCCGCTCGTCCACTTGCTCGGTGGTCGCCCGGGAGAGCGCCGGCCCGCCGGCTTGGCGGCGCAGCTCGGCGTGAATATGGCTGTGCGGCACGCCTTTTGCGTGGGCGTACTGGCTAACCAGCGCATTCAGCACCTTGCGCTGCGCGGCCAGCGCCCGGTGCAGGCTAACCTCCGGCGTCACGCGCTCGCGCCGATCCCGGCGCGCCTGGCGGGCGGCATGCCGGCGCTGCCGGTCGCGGAGCACGTCGGCGACCTGATCCGGCTCCAACAGGCCGGGCAGCCCCAGGTAGTCCAACTCGTCCTGGCTGCCCGAGGCCGCCTGCAGCCCGAACTGGTGGGCGTCGAACAACACGTGATCGAAATTGGCGCTGGAGGACAACGCCTCCCACTCGCCGAGCAGATCGTCCGATGCCTTCTCGCTACGCTCGGCCGCCGCCAGGAGGGCGTCCTCCTCGTCCCAGTCGTCTCCCTTCGCGCTGCCGAGGATGTGATCGCGCTGCCGCTCCAGCAAGGTCGCGTGCGACATCAGCGGTGCCACCGTGGGCAGGAAAATGGTGGCGACCTCGCCCCTACGGCGCGCCCGCACGAACCGGCCGATCGCCTGCGCGAAGAACAGCGGCGTCGACGTCGCGGTGGCATAGACACCGACCGCTAGGCGCGGCACGTCGACCCCCTCGGACACCATTCGCACTGCCACCATCCAGCGGTCATCCGACTCGCTGAACTCCTCGATCTTGGCGGACGCGCCGGCGTCGTCGGAGAGCACCGTGGTCGGCTTGGTCCCGGTGACCTCGGCCAACACCCGGGCGTATGCCCGTGCCTGCGCCTGGTCTGTTGCGATCACCAACCCGCCGGCGTCGGGGAGGTGGCGGCGCACCTCAGTCAATCGGCGATCGGCGGCGCGGAGGACGGATTGAATCCACTCACCCTTGGGGTCGAGCGCCGTCCGCCAGGCGTGGGCGGTGAGGTCCTTGGTCAGCGGCTCGGCGAGGTCGGCCTCAAGTTCGTCGCCCGCCTTGGTCCGCCACCGCATCGGGCCGCCATAGGCCATGAACAGCACCGGGCGCACCACGTGATCGCGGAGGGCCTCGGCATACCCATAGGTGTAGTCCGCCGCCGAGCGGCGCGTCCCGTCCGCCAGCTCCCCGTAGCGCACGAACGGGATCGGATTGTCGTCCGAACGGAACGGGGTGCCGGTCAGTGCGAGCCGCCGGCGGGCGGGGGCGAAGCACTCGGCGACCGCTTCGCCCCAGGTACGGGCGTCACCGGCGTGATGGATCTCGTCGAGGATGACCAGGGAGTTGGAGTTCTCGGTGATCGCGCGATAGTGGAAATGTCGCGCCGCGACCCCGGCATAGGTGACGGCGGTGCCGACATACTGCTTGGAGCGGCCGCGCCGCGACCCACCGAGGCCGGGGTCGATGGCGATGCCCGCCCGGTGCGCCGCATCGGCCCACTGAACCTTCAGGTGCTCGGTCGGCGCGACGATCGTGACCTTGTTGATGACGCGCGCGTCGAGCAGTTCC
Source organism: Nostocoides jenkinsii Ben 74 (assembly GCF_001046875.1). Lineage (GTDB taxonomy): Bacteria > Actinomycetota > Actinomycetes > Actinomycetales > Dermatophilaceae > Nostocoides_A > Nostocoides_A jenkinsii. The sequence continues at coordinate 460,586 of NZ_HF571038.1, read as the reverse complement.
CGAGCGACGCGCAGCGCGAAGGTGGTCTTTCCGGCGCCGGGCGTGGCGACGGCGAGGAAGTCCCGTGGGCTTTCCCGGAGGTACTGCTCGAGCGCCGCGGCCTGCCACGCGCGGAGGCTGGACGCGGTTCCCCATGGCGCTCGACCGGGGAAGGCGGGGGAAAGGTGAAGGAAGTCCTTGCTCACGCGCTGGCCTCGCACAATCCGGCGCTGGCCCTGCCCGATCCTGAGGTGGCCTCGCTCGACCCCGCGCTGGCCTCGCTCGACCTACGTGCCCGGCGGCGCTGGCGACGGTCGGGGGAGCAGGGCATGGCCCGTCGACTTTAGCCGACCGGACTGGCCGCGCTGGATTCCCAACACTCCGGCACCCCCGGCACGCTAGGCACGCCCGCCAACCCAGCACCACCGTTGGTCAGCGGGTAGTGGCGTGCTCAAGTGGCATGCTCAGGTGGCGTGCATAGGCTGGGCCGGTGATGGTGAACTCCGGCCGCGTCCAGCGGGGAACCGGGCTGTTGGTGGCCGCTCCGGCCTTCGTCGCCGTGATCCTGGCGGCCGGCTTCGGGGGGACGGTCGCGGCCTACGAGATCGGGGATCCGGGGGCGGTGATGCGGTGGCTGGTCCCCCTCTCCGGAACGCTGAGCGTCGTCGGGGCCTGCGGCGCCGTTGGCTACCTCCTCGTCGGCGCCTTCCTGACCCCGGAAACCACGCGCACCCACCGTCGCGAGACCGCCGCCCGCGGGGCGAGCCTGGGCCTCGGGGTCTGGCTCACCGGACTAGTGCTCACCCTGATCGGGACGTTCGCCGACATCTCCGGCCTGCGGCCGAGCCAGCCGCGCTTCTGGTCGCAATTCTTCGGACTCGCCTGGGAACTCGCCCCGACCCGGATGGCCGTCATCAGCGCGCTCATCGTTGCCATCGCCCTCGTCACCACGCTCCAACGGCACGGCAAGACGGCCCTGGCCTGGTGCTTCTTCGCCTCGTGGCTCGCACTGTTGCCCACCGCGCTCGCCGGGCATTCCGCGGTCAGCCGCGATCACATGAGTTCCATCAACGCCCTCGCTATCCACCTGCTCGCGGCGACCACCTGGGTTGGTGGGTTGGGCGCGCTGGTGGCCATGCGGCATACGCTCCAACCGCATCTCGGGGTGACCGCCCGACGATTCTCGACCGTCGCCGGCTGGTCGTATGCCGCGCTCGGCCTCAGCGGGCTCCTCGCCGCGTGGTTCAACCTCCGGGCCGTGGGCGACTTGGCCTCGGCGTATGGCGCGATGCTCCTGGTCAAGGTGGGCGCCTTCGTCCTCCTCGGGATCGCCGGCTACCTCCACCGCCGCTCGGCCCTCGCCGCCCCCGCCGCCCTCGAAGCCTCGCCGACGAACGCCCGCGCCTTCGCCCGGCTGGCCCTCGGCGAACTCGTCCTCATGGGGGTCGCGATCGGCACCGCGGTGGCGCTGTCGCGCACACCGCCGCCGGCGAGCGACCGCCTGGCCCCCGACCCGACCACGGTGTACGAGTTCACCGGCTACAGCGATCCCGGCCCGCCGCCGGACAACGCGTGGCTCACGGCGTGGCACGCGGATTGGCTGTGGATCGCCGTCAGCCTCCTCGCCATCGGGGTGTATGCCGCGTGGTTCCGCCGCCTGCGTCTGCGCGGCGATCGCTGGCCGTGGTGGCAGCTGATCTGCTGGGTCACGGGCTGGCTCGTCTTCTTGTATGCGATGTGCGGCGCCCCCGGGGTCTATGGCCGCATCCTGTTCTCCTGGCACATGACGATGCACATGACGATCGCGATGCTGGTTCCCCTGCTGCTGGTGCCCGCGGCCCCGATCACGTTGGCGCTGCGCGCGATCCCGGCGCGTCACGATGCCACCCGCGGCCCCCGTGAACTCATCCTCGCGCTGGTGCACTCGCGGTATCTCCAGGTGCTCGCCAACCCGGTCGTCGCGGCCGTGATCTTCTTCTTCAGCCTGGCGACTTTCTATTTCACCCCGCTCTTCTTCTACGCGTTGACCACGCACACCGGGCACATCCTGATGACGGTGCACTTCCTGCTGTCCGGTTATCTCTTCACCTGGGTACTCATCGGCACCGACCCCGGGCCCAAGCGCTGGCCGCCGGTCGTGCTGCTCGTCGTGCTCTTCGCGACGATCTCCTTCCACGCCTTCCTTGGGGTGATCATCACCGGCAGCAACAATCTGTTGGCGCCGGAGTTCTTCGGCCAACTCGGCTTGCCGTGGTTGCCCGATCCGCTGGCGGATCAGGCGCGCGGCGGCGCGATCGCCTGGGGCGTCGGCGAAGCGCCGACCCTCGTCTTGGCCCTGCTGGTCACCGTCGCCTGGCTGCGCGAGGATCGGCGCGAGACCGAACGCTCGGATCGCCGAGCCGATCGGGACCACGATGCCGAACTCGCGGCATACAACGACTATCTCGCGGGCCTCGGCCGCGGGGACAAGGGAGGCACCCGATGAGAGTCGCCGTCATCCAACTCGCGTATGCCGATGGCGAGCCCCTGCCCGAACGTCGCGACCGCGCCGCCCACCTCGTGCGGCAGCAGGCGGGGCACGATCTGGTGATCCTGCCCGAGCTATGGGGGCCGACGGGCTTCGACTATCGGCTGTGGGAGGCGGCTGCCGAGTCCGTGGACGGGCCGACGGTGGCGGCGATGGCGGCGGTGGCGCGGGAGATTGGGGCGATGGTCCACATCGGCTCCATCATCGAGACGCTGCCCCAGCCGGGGGCGGAGGGCAAGTCGCTCGCCAACACCTCCGTGGTCGTCGGCGCGGACGGTGCCGTGGCGGCGGTGTATCGCAAAATCCACCGGTTCGGGTTTGCGGCGGGGGAGCCGGCGCTCTTGGAGGCGGGCTCGGACCTCGTGACGGTGGACCTGCCCGGCGGGCATCGCGCGGCGTTGTCGACGTGCTACGACCTGCGCTTCCCCGAGCTCTACCGTCGCCAACTGGACGCGGGCGCCGAGGTTTTCCTGGTGCCGGCGGCGTGGCCGATGGCCCGGGTGGAGCACTGGTGCACCCTCGGGCGAGCCCGCGCCATCGAAAACCAATGCGTGCTGATCGCGTGCAATACGGCCGGCACGCATGGTGGCTATCAGATGGGCGGGGCGTCGCAGGTGGTCTCGGCGCAGGGGGTCGTGCTCGCCGAGGCGGGGCCTGACGAAGAGGTGCTCAGCGTCGACATCGATGTGGATGAGGTCAGCGCCTGGCGCCGCGACTTCCCTGTCCTGGCGGACCGGCGACTCTAGCTTGCGGTCATGACCTCGGGGCGTGACCTGGGGCCGAGCCCAATCGTCGCCGACCGCTCAGAGGCCGTCGACGCGGGTCTCGTCGACGCGGGTGCCGGTGTTGGGGTCGACGTGGGTGGTCGTCCGGCTGGAGTAGCCGCCCGCGCCGCCACCAGCGCGCGAGCCCATCACGAGAGATAGCAGGATCGCGAGGGCGCCACCTCCCATCATGATGTAGCCGATCATCGTCAGGTCAATGGCGCTGATGCTGTCCTGCACAGCGAAGGACAGGATGGCGCCGACGACGAGCAGGAAGATTCCGAGGCCGACATACATGGTCAAACTCCTGGTCAGGGTGCTCACTTTTGGTGAGGCAGGGTCAACTTCGGGGGCAGGATTAGGCACCCCGAGCACGACAACAGGGGTTTAGCGGCTGGTGATTTCGGCCGGCTCGGGCGTCAGCGACTGGTCGAGGGATTCGCCCGGGCGCGCCGGAATGCCATAGACAGACTCCAACACCATCACCGCAGCGCCCGTGGCGACGAGGTCGGCAGGGCAATCCTCGTGGGGAACCTCTGCGGGCACGGCCCGGTGGATCGTGTATGCCGCCCCGCCCGCCAAGGTGCGCTGCAACTCGGCGGCGAGGGCCGCGGCATACGCCTCGGGGTGAGCCTCGAGATCGGAGCCCGACCAGACCACCCCGGGGACGTCGACGATGTGAAGAGCGTTCGCGATCCCGGTCGCCACGGCGGCGGCCGCGCGCGCGATGTCGCCCTCGGCGAGAGCGCGCTGCTGGACGGCCTCGACACAGCCGCGGCGGCCGCACTCGCACTCCGGCCCGCCGGCCTCGATAACGAGATGCCCGAACTCCCCGGCACTCATGTGCGCGCCACGATGCAGTCGGCCGCCGATCCACAACGCCCCACCCACGCCGCGATCGAGCAAGGCATACAGGGTGTCGGTCATCTGGTCGCCCCGCTGCCACGCCGTCAGCTCAAGGGCCGCGTTGATGGACAGATCCATGACCGTATGCCGCCCCAGCCGGTGCGTCAGCGCGTCCAGTAGCGGAGTGGCCGCCGGGTCGCGCCACCACCGGAATCCCTGGACGACGCCGGTCGTGCGATCCACCGGACCGGGGAGCGCGACGCCCACCCCTACGATCTCCGGATTTGTCGAATCCGATTGGGGCGAAACAAGTTTCTCGACAGTTGAGGCGATTCCGTCGATAAGCTGCGCCGGGGTGAATTGGGCCGGCATCGGCGTCGCGATGGTGTCGAGAACGTTGCCACCGAGGTCGACGCGCACGCCCTTGATGTCGGTGCGTCCGGCGTGAATGCCGATGGCGTGGGCCTTCTCGGAGCGCAGTCGGTACAGGGTGGCGGGCTTGCCCCGCGCGCCCTGACGGCGGCCCACCTCCTCGACGAGGCCGTCATCGATCAGGCGCGCGAGGATTTTGGAGACCGCCTGGGGGGTCAGGCCGGTGCCGGCGGCGAGCTCGGCCCGCTCGGCCTGGTCCACGATCGCCAACGTCATCGGCGTCCCGGCGATGACCTGGCTGGGTCAGGCGCAGGGGTGGCGCGCGGCATACCTGCTGGCCGGAGGCATCTTCGTCCTCGCCCTGGCGTTGGCGGCCCGGAGCCTGCCGAGTCTGGTTGGCGACCCCAGCGCCAACGCACGCCGCGAACTTGCGGCGTTCGCCAACCGCCAGGTGTGGCTCGTCATGGGCGTTGGTGCGATCGGGTTCGGCGGGTTCATCGCGGTGTACGCCTACCTCGCCGACGTCACCACCCACGTCACCGGGCTCGCTGCCACCGCCGTCCCGGCGGTGCTTGCCGTCACGGGCCTCGGGATGACCGTCGGCAACCTCCTCGGCGGGCGCGCCGCTGACCGCAACGGCGTGCGGGCGATGCTGGGCGGATTGACGGCGCTGGCCCTGGCCATGCTGGCCTTCGCCGGCCTGAGCGGCAACGCTGTCGGGCTCTTCTCGGCCGGATTCGCGGTGGGTTTCGCGGCGATGTATGTCGGACCGGCCATCCAAGCTCGCCTGATCGACGCCTCCGGCGACGCCCCGCTGCTCGGCGCGTCGATGAACCACTCGGCTTTCAACGTCGGCAACACGCTGGGCGCGGTCCTCGGCGGGCAGGTCATCGCGGCGGGGTTCGGCTACCGCGCGCCGGCGCTCGTGGGCGTCGTACTCGCGCTCGGCGGCCTTGCCCTGGCCCTGATCAGCGTCCAACTCGAGCGGCGCCAGGTGGTGGAGTCGCGTGCCGTGGTCCCGGACGTCCGCTGCCCGCAACCCGCGCCCTGCTGAAGGGTCCCCGGCAACCAACAACCAAGAAGCGTCTCCCGGAACGCAACAACAAGTCGACGGGCAGAGACACGCCGTATGCCGAGTGGGCACGCGGCGTGTCTCTGCCCGTCGACTGTGGGTCAGTACGCGGGTCGGGACGCGCGGATCGGAGAGGACCCGGCAATCAGGACCCGCCGGTCGGGAGCTGGCGATCAGGACGCGCCCGTCAGGAGCAGCCGGTCAGGACCCGGCGATCAGAACGCGGACTCGGGGACGTCCATGAGGTCGTTGTCCATGGCCTCGGCGATGGCGCGCTCGGCAGCGAGCTTCGGCAGGACGTTGCGGGCGTAGAACTGGGCGGCGGCGACCTTGCCCGTGTAGAAGTCACGGTCCGAGCCCGTGGCTCCCGCGTCCAGCGCGTCCTGAGCGACGGCCGCCTGGCGCAGCAGCAGCCACCCGACGACGAGGTCACCGGCCGCCAGCAGCAGGCGGGTGGTGTTCTGTCCGACCTTGTAGAGGTTGGTGACCTGGCCGCCCGTGCGCGGATCCGAGGCCATTAGCGGGCCGACCATCGCGGCCAGGATGCCCTGGACATCCTCGGCGCCCTTGGCCAACAACTCGCGGTCGCGGTCGAGAACGCCCTTCTGGGCGCCCGTGTCCTTGGCGAACTCCTGAATCTGCATCGACAGGCTCGTCAGCGACGCGGCCTTGTCGCGGATGATCTTGCGGAAGAAGAAGTCGAGGCCCTGGATCGCCGTGGTGCCCTCATACAGGGTGTCGATCTTGGCGTCGCGGACGTACTGCTCGATCGGGTACTCCTGAAGGAATCCCGACCCGCCAAGGGTCTGGAGGGACTCGGTGCCCAGCAGCACCCATGCCCGCTCTGAGCCGAGGCCCTTAACGATGGGGAGCAGGAGGTCGTTGATCCGGCTCGCCTGGTCGGCCGCGCTGCCGGGCTCGTGCTGCTCCGAACCGGACTCCAGATAGGCCTGCTCCACGGTGTCTTGGAAGGACGCGGTGAACAGGACGAGGGCGCGCAGGCCCTCGGCATACGCCTTCTGCAGCATGAGCGAGCGACGCACGTCGGGGTGGTGGGTGATCGTGACGCGCGGGGCATTCTTGTCGAGCATCTCGGTCAGGTCCGCGCCTTGGACGCGCTGCTTGGCGTAGTCGAGCGCGTTGAGGTAGCCCGTGGAGAGCGTGGCGATGGCCTTGGTGCCGACCAGCATCCGGGCGTGCTCGATCACGCGGAACATCTGCGCGATGCCGTCGTGGACGTCGCCGAACAGGGTGCCGACCGCGGGCTCCTTGTCACCGAAGGTGACCTCGCACGTCGTCGACGTCTTCAGGCCCATCTTGTGCTCAAGGTTGGTGACATAGGCGCCATTGCGCTCGCCGAGTTCGCCGGTCTCCAGATCGACGTGGAACTTCGGAACGATGAACAGCGACAGGCCCTTCGTGCCGGGACCAGCCCCCTCCGGCCGCGCCAGGACAAAGTGGATGACGTTGTCGACCATGTCGGATTCGGCCGAGGTAATGAAGCGCTTCACGCCGGTGACATTCCAGGTGCCGTCGTCGTTCTGGGCGGCCTTCGCGCGCCCGGCGCCGACGTCGGACCCGGCGTCCGGCTCGGTCAGCACCATGGTGCAGTGCCAGTTCTTCTCGACGATCCAGCGGGCGAGCTTCTTCTGGTCGTCGTTGCCGAGGATGTAAAGCAGCTTGGCGAAGGAGTATGACGCGGCGAACATCGCGATCGCCGGGTTGGCCCCAAGGACCATCTCGTTCATCGCCCACTTGAGCGAGGGCGGCGCGACAGTGCCGTCGAGCTCGGCGGGGACGTCGATATTCCAGAACCCGGAGTCGATATAGGCCTGGTAGCTCCGGGCGAAGGACGGGGGCATCGTGACCGAGTTGGTCGCGGGGTCGAAGACCGGCGGGTTGCGGTCGGCATCGGCGAACGAGTCGGCGAGTTCGTTCTCGGCCAGCCGTGCGACCTCCTTGAGCATCTCGCGGGCGGTGTCTGTGTCGACGTCGGCGAATGGGCCGTGTCCGAGCACGTCCTGGCGACCCAGGACCTCGAAGAGGTTGAATTCGATGTCGCGCAGGTTGGCCTTGTAGTGACCCATGGTGGTTCCTCCGAGCGGCGTTGCTTGACCGGGTGCTGAGTGTGTGCGCGGGCTGAGGGGCGAGACCCGCGCTGACTAAGCGCTTGCTTACTTCGACGATAGTCTGCATTCGTGGCCCCTGGGGCGCAAGCAATTCGGCGAAATGGTGGCTCGGTCGTGACGATCGCCACGTTGGGTCTTCGGGTGCTCGGGTTCTCGAGAGCCTCAGATCCACCGCGTTCGGGTACGTCGATACGTGAGCTCCGGCAGGCTCAGGGTGCTTCCTGCTGAGCTGTCGTCACCGGGCGGTCGGTCCGCGGGACGCAGGTGCGTCGCCGTCATCCCACGAACCGTTGTGGGGGTTGCGCGCGTCGCGCTTCCGGAACTCGATCCAGTTGTTGTTGACGCGTGCGCCGAGCGGTGGCTGAAAGGCCGAAGCTCGACTCGTGCCGTCGGGCGTTGCGGAGCCGGCGGCGGTAGCGGCCCTCGGTGGTCTGGTCGGACTCGGTGGCGTGGCGCGGATGAGTAAGCCGTGCCGGTTATGGAAGGCGAAAGGGGCGTCGTGATGGTGCGGGCATAGCGAGATGAGGTTGTCGTAGTCGGTGCCGCCTCCCTCTGCCCAGTGCCGCACATGGTGGATCTCGACGAACCGGGTGGCAGGGCAGCCGGGGAAGGCGCACCCGCGGTCGCGGTCTTCGACCAGGCGCCGTAGCCGCTCGGGCGTTGCGCGCTGGCTGCGGCCCACCGAGATGGGTAACCCCTGGGTATGCCACAGGGCCGCGGCGTCAGCCGTGCAGGCGAGGCGGCTCGCCAAGTGAAACGCCAGGGTGCCGCGGGCGTTGACCCAAGCGCCTTCGGTGTCCATATGCACGTAGACGCGATAGTGGCTTGCCCGCGCCGGTGACTCGACGGCCCCGAGGCTGCGCGAGGCGATCTCCACCAGCGCGTCTGCGATGGTCGCGTCTGGGTTGCTGGCGGTGAACAGCGCGTCTTTGGCTTCGCGCAGGGCCATTTCCAGCAGCGCGCCGTCGGCGGCGTCGAGATCGGCCCGCAGGACGTAGCGACCCTCATCCCACACCGCGGTAACGCGCGACGGCTGGCAGGCGCGGCCAGGCTCATCGGGCAGAGTGGTTCGCAACCCAGGATCGCCGGGCGCAAAGGCACTTCCCGAGCCTGCGCATGCGGATTCCGAGTTGGTGGGATCCGTGTTGGCGAGATCGGTGTTGGCGGGTCCCGAGTTGACGGGGCCAGAATCGGTAGTCCCCGATGCGTCCGCGCCTGTTTGTGCTGTGCCTGCCGTGCCAGCGCCCGTATCTGTTGTGGCCGCCACCGCCGATGCGTTGATGTTGTTATCGGCGGTGTCCTCACCACCGCAAGCCGCGTCGGTGGCGCCGGCCGGAGTGGCGGGCTCGTCGGGGTCGAACGGGTATCGGCTGACGACGCGGCGCAATTGAGTGACCGTCATGAGCGGGGCGAGCTCGCAGACGGACTCCGCATAGGCGGCCGGCACCCGCGCCGCGACGGTCGCGGACTGGTCAAGCGAGAGACGCCCGGCGTCGACCAACGCGGACAACGCCGGCAGTCGGGTCCGCGCCCGCGCCACCGTGGTCAACTGCGTGGCCGTCGACGGTGACAAGCCCGCCCGAAGCGCGAGCCAATGCTCCGGTGACCGGATCCCGTCCCCACCCCAGGCGTCGGTGTCGATCAACTGAACCGTCAGGTCAACGAGGCGAGCATGCAGGAGGTTGACCTGACCCGCGACCTCCGTGACCTGATCCCACAACTCGTCACGATCAAGGGGCGTAGGTGGATCAGGAAAGGCCAACACCCTCATCGTGACACCCCCGTATCGCTGTCCGCCATCGCTATACGCCGCGCGCCGTCGCCGGCTCGCGTCCACTTCCGCCGTCGTCCCCTATCGACAGTCATATCGTACATCTGTTCGCGTCCCAGCGCAAGTACCCACCGTGTCCATTTACGGGGCCAGCTTCCGTTTCCACGGTGCCAACGTCCGTTCGTTACGATCCCCGCGTGACGACGGAGGGGGAGGGTGCGGCATACGAAAGCGTGGATCCCGCCGATCTCCAGACGACTCTCCGGGTCTTGGGGATGCTCCACGAACTCGCGCCCGACGACCCCGACATTCAGGCGATCAAGCGCGCGGCCGGAGTCATGACCAGTCGGATTCGCAAGGCTCGCCGACGGGAGGCGCGCGAGGCAGCAGCGGCGCCGGGTCGTGCCCACGACAAGCGGGTTCTGGAGTCCACGGCTACCGGCTCGCCGGAGCGGATCGATGACGAGACCCGCGGCGTACTCCTTGCGGCACAATCGGATTCATCGTATGCCGGCGAGCTCACCACCGCGCGTGGCTGCTACATCTGCCACGAGAAGTACACCCTGGTCGATGCCTTCTATCACTGGCTCTGCCCGCGCTGCGCCGCGTTCAGCCACGGCAAACGGGACCAGCACGCCGACCTACGCGGCAAGCGGGCCCTGCTCACCGGCGGCCGGGCGAAGATTGGGATGTATATCGCGCTGATGCTCCTGCGCGACGGCGCGGATCTCACGATCACGACTCGCTTCCCGCGCGATGCCGCGCGGCGCTTCGCCGAACTCGCCGATTCCGCCGAGTGGCTCGACCGGCTGACGATCGTCGGCATCGACCTGCGGGATGCGACCCAGGTCGTCGCGCTCGCGGACGAGGTCGCCGCGGGCGGGCCGCTCGACATCCTCATCAACAACGCCTGCCAGACCGTGCGGCGCACTCCGGGCGCCTATTCACATCTCGTCGCCGGCGAATCCGAACCCCTTCCTGCCGGCATGCTGCTGCCTCGCCTGATCACCTTCGACCGGATCTCCGAGGCCCACCCAGCCGCCCTCGTCGGAGTTTTGACAAATCACGCGCAGACACATGCCGACGGCGCCAGCGTCGCGGCGCCATCCCCGTCGTCGCTGACGTCCCTTGCGCTGCAGGCAGGTTCGGCAAGTCTGGAGCGGCATCTCGCCGGGACCGCGATCGATGCGGGCGGGCTGCTGCCCGACGACGTCCTCGTGAACTCGTGGACGCAGAAGGTCGAGGACGTCGACCCGCTGGAGCTGTTGGAGGTGCAACTCTGCAATTCGGTCGCGCCCTTCCTTCTCGTCTCCCGGCTGCGGCCGTCAATGCGGGCGGCGGTCAAGGCCGGCGCCCGGCGGGCGTACGTCGTGAACGTCTCGGCAATGGAGGGCCAGTTTTCGCGGCGCTACAAGGGGCCGGGGCATCCGCATACGAATATGGCGAAGGCGGCGCTCAATATGCTCACGCGGACCTCAGCCAAGGAAATGTTTGAGGCCGATCGCATCCTGATGACCGCCGTCGACACCGGCTGGATCACCGACGAGCGCCCGCACCGCGAGAAGCTGCGCATCGCCGCCGAGGGGTGGCACGCCCCGCTCGACCTGGTCGACGGCGCGGCCCGCGTCTACGACCCGATCGTGCGTGGCGAGGCCGGCGAGGATCTGTATGGGTGCTTCCTGAAGGACTTCGCTCCCCACCCCTGGTGATCCACAAGGGGCGGTGTTGCATTGATAGCATTGAGGCATGACGGCGATCACGATCCGCAAGTTGCCGGAGGACGCGAAGCGTCGCCTCCGGATGCGGGCCGCAGCCCGTGGCACGTCGATGGAGGCGGAGGCGCGGGCCATCTTGTTGGCCGGTCTGGAAGCGCCGGTCCACGTGGACCTCAGCTGGATCGAGCAGTTGATTGAGATCGGGCACGAGTTCGGTGGTGTCGATCTCCCCGCCATCGCCGATGAGCCCGCGCCGGCTGCGCGGTTCGATTCGTGATCATCCTCGACACGAATGTCATCTCCGAGGCGATGCGGGGGCCCGCCGCGGATCCGCGGGTGATCGCATGGCTCCGATCTCTGCCGCAATCGCCCGTCACTACGACAATCAACCGGTCTGAGATTCTGGCGGGAATTGCGTTACTGCCGGACGGCCGCCGCTCCGGACTGCTCCGGCAGCGTGCCGATGCTGTCTTCCTCGGCCTCGGAGTTTGCTTGCCCCTCACGGATGCCTGCGCGAGTCACTACGCAGACATCGTGGCCAACCGCTCCCGGATGGGGCGACCAATCGGTGGCTTTGACGCCCTCATCGCCGCAATTGCCAGAGTCAGCCGGGCCCAATTGGCGACGCGCGACATCAGCGGATTCGAGGGCACCGGGGTCGAGCTCATTGATCCGTGGGCCATTGATCCCGCGGGTGACCCCGTCCTAGCCGAAGTAGGCCGCGATAGCGGCCTTCTCGATGGCGACGGTGTCGGCGGCGACGAACTGCCCGGCTGACGACGTCAGGACGGAAGCGGCCCACTCGAGGCTCTGTGCGGCATACCCGCTGGTGAAGAGGTCCTCCCGAAGTCGTTGCGTTGCAGCGGTTTTCAGTTGGGCCAGTGCGGGTGTGGCCTCGAAACGGCGGGACAGGACGTTGCCGCTCTGGTTGCCCCGGTTCGCCCCACCTCCACCCATGCCCTCGCCGGCCCGGGGGCGACCCCCCCGCCACCCTGCCCGCCTAGACCCTGCCCGCCGCCGGGCCTGTTCGAGACGCCGAAGGTCAGGTTGTGGTCCCAGCCGACCACGGTCATCCGCTTCGTCGACGACGCCCGCCACAGGTAGGAATTGTTGCCGGGGCCATCCATAGCGTCGTAGTTGCCGATCAGATCCTCCAGCGCGAGATAGGTCGCGAAGGCGTCCACCTCCACCTGCTCGGCCAGCCCGCTGGCGAACCCAGTGTCGTCAATCTCGTTGACCCACTTCAGGAATGCGATCAACGGCGCCAGATCGTCCTCGCCTGCCTCGACGTCAAACCGATCGTCGTATGCCGCGGGGTCGTCACCGAGGTAGTCGTAGTTTCCCTGTGCCTCGGCCTTGTAGAGGATGCCGTCCGCAGCAAAAGTGCGCTCCACCCACGGCTTCGACGGCTGCTCCAGGATGAGGCGCAGCACGGGGGCGGCGCCCGCGACGGACACCGCGGCATACGACCAGGGTTCTGAGGCAAGGCCGGCCTTTGCCAGCAGGTCGAGGGAGAGGGCCTCGTTGAGGGCGGTGGTGGTGTTGTTGAGGCGGACGACGATCTCGGTGACACCCTCGTGGGCTTGGCCGTCGACGAACTTGTCTAGTCGCACGAGCCAGGGGTACTCGGAGGCGGTAGCTCCTGTCGGAACCCGCCAGATGGTGGAGTTGCCCTTCAATCTCACCCCACACCGGTCGTATGCCGTGCCATCGATCGTGACTGTCGCCTCCACCCAGTCCTTGGTTCGGTCCGCCTGATAGGCGGTCATGATCGACTGAAAATCATTGTCGGACATCGCAATGTCAAGAGTGTGCAGGCGGGTGGCGTCGAAGACGCCGGCGCCCGTCCGCTGCGCGACCTGCTCCGCGGAGGCGGCGCCGCCGGCGGCCGGGGTCGAGGAATCCGTGGCTTGGGAGCAGGCGGCGAGGGCGCCAACGGCAGCCGCCCCCGCGCCCCAGCGCAGCATCGATCGCCGGTCGAGTTTCATCGTCATGTCCCCATAGCACCGGGACCGCCTGCGGCTGCACTCTGCGTGGGCTGTGGGTGCCCTGTGATCGCGACCGTGGCGCTAAAAGGGCACGTTAGGGCACGAAATCGCGGTTGTGCCCCGCTAATGGACGCCGCGGTGCGGCGGGGAAAGGCCTTCTGGCCTGCGCAAATACAGTGAGAGCCGGTGACGGGAATCGAACCCGCGTGTCCAGCTTGGGAAGCTGGCGCTCTACCATTGAGCTACACCGGCGTGTCTGGTCAGGCGTATGTCGCTTTGTGATTGCCCTACGTGCCACGTAATTAGATTTAGCCCGGGAAGTCTAACCCAGGCGAGTGGCTCGCTTTGCCACCCCGATGCCTAGCCTCACGGCAGGGCGAGGGCCATCCGGCCGGTCCACGAGCGCAGGGTGTCGAGCATGGCTGGGGAGGCCTCCTCGATGGTGAAGTGCGCATCGAGTTTGCCCAGCGCGACTAGGACCCACGCGGCGTCGCGCGCGGTCAGATGCACTTCGCAGGTCGTCTCGTCCAGGGCCGAAATGGTGGCCCAGCGGCCGATCCGGGCCTCGGCCTCCGCGGCCGGCAACGCCACCCGGGCGCGCACGCGGTCCTCCTCGCGTCCCGCCTGCCGCAACCCCGATCGGACGAATGCCGCGGGGTCGCCACCGGGGATCTCTCGCGGCCGGAATCGAGCCCGCGTCCCGCGGGGGTCGGCGAGGCGGTCGAGCCGGAATGAGCGCCAGGCGCCTCGGTCGAGGTCGTAGCCCACGAGGTACCAGCGACGCCCGACCGTCACAAGTTTCACCGGCTCGGCATGCCGCTCGACCCGTGCGTCCGCGCCGGCGCCGCTACGGGCGGTGTAGCTAAACACCACGCGCTCGGTATCCCGAATCGCCTGTGCCAGAACGGCAAGCACCGACGCCTCGATCTCGGGCGCCTGGCCCCAAGGGGAGTCGACGGTCGCCGCGCGCAGCGCTTCGGCGCGACGACGCAGAGGAGCCGGGAGCACCTGCACCACCTTGGCCAGCGACGACAAGGTCGCCTCGCCCAGTCCGCCCACGGCGGTGTTCGCCGCGGCCCCCAACGCCACCACCATCGCGATCGCCTCGTCCTCGTCCACCACCAGCGGCGGCAGGGAGCCGCCGCTGCCCAACTGGTAGCCGCCCTCGATGCCGCGGGTGGAGCTGACCGGATAGCCGAGATCGCGGAGGCGGTCGACATCCCGGCGCAGCGTTCGCTCCGACACCTCAAGGCGATCGGCGAGCTCGGGACCCGGCCAGAAGCGGTGGGTCTGCAACAACGTCAGGAGACGCAGCGTGCGGGAGGAGGTGTTCGCCATACGTCCGAGTATGAATCGGAATCAGGCCAGAAAGTGGCCGGAAGGGTGCCTAGCGTCGGTGGTGCACCTCCACTTCGGGACGACACGAAAGGCAGGACCGCATGTCCACCACCCTCGCTCCACCCACCGTCACACCTCCGACGATCCCCGCAACCCACGAGCCACCAGCGCTCGTGACCGGTCGCGAACGCACTCTTGCTCTCGTCAGCCTGCTGCTCTCCGTCACGATGGAGTTGCTCGACATCACCATCGTCAACGTCGCGCTGCCGACCATCGAGTCGGCCCTCGGCGCGAGCGCCTCCCTCCTGCAGTGGGTGGTCGCGGCTTACCCCCTCGCCTTCGGGATCGCCCTCATCACCGGCGCGCGCCTCGGCGACAGTTTCGGACGCAAACGGCTCTTCGTTCTCGGCCTGACCGGGTTCACCCTCGCGTCGGCCGCCTGCGGGTTCGCCCCCAGCGTCGGGGCCCTCGTCGCCTTCCGCGTGCTCCAGGGCCTGGCCGCGGCCGCGATGGTGCCGCAAGTGCTCACGAGCATCCAGGTCATGTATGCGCCGCGCGAGCGCGGTCTCGCCATGGGTCTGTTCTCCGGTCTCGCCGGCATCGCCGCGGTCCTCGGCCCAATCATCGGCGCCGTGCTGACCGAAGGCCCCGGGTGGCGCGCGGTCTTCCTCGTCAACGTTCCGGTTGGTCTCATCGCCGTCGCCGCCGCTGTGCGGTTCATCCCCGAATCCCGAGCCGAGACCCCCGCGCGGATCGACCTGCGCGGCGTCGTTGTGCTGTCCGGCGGCCTCTTTGCCATCCTCTACCCGCTCACGATGGGTCACGAACTCGGCTGGCCCCTCTGGTCGTATGCCGTGATGCTCGCCGGTGCGGTCGTCATCGCTGGGTTCGTTGTCGCCCAGCGCCGCCACGAGCGGACCGGGGACGAACCGCTCGTGGCGACGTCCCTGTATGGCAGTCGCGCGTTCACCGGCGGGTCGCTGGTCGCCGCGTCGATGTTCGTCACGACCGCCGGCTACTTCCTCGCCTCGACGCTCTACTTCCAGCTCGGCCTCGGCTGGTCGGTCCTGAAGGCGGGCTTGGTCAACCTGCCGTTCGCGGTCGTCTGCACCGTCACGGCGGGCCTGGGCGCGACGGTGCTGCTGGCGCGGCTGGGCCGGCGGGTCCTGATCCTCGGCGCGAGCGTGATGGCGCTCGGGTTCGCCCTGCTCGCCCTGGCCGTGCACGGCGCCGATGCGACCACGTCCGTATGGCCGTTCCTCCCCGGCCTGAGCGTCATCGGCGCCGGCTTCGGGCTTGTCGTCTCCTCGGCGGCGCCGGTGGCGCTCGCCCGCGTGCCGTTGGCGCGGGCCGGTGCGGCCTCAGGCCAGTTCAACACCACAGTCCAACTGGCGAACGCGGTCGGGGCGGCGGCGCTGGGCACGTTGTTCTTCGAGATCGTGACGCGTCACGTGGCCGACGGTCCGAGTGAGGCGTTTGCGGACGGCTTCTTGGCGATCCTGCTGCTGGCCATCGCGTTGATGGGCGTCGTGATCGGCGCGGCGCGCATCGTGCCGGCCGACATTCAGGACGGCTTGCAGCCGGGAGCGCACTGAGGTCCTCAGGTCCCAGTGGCAACCGAGAGGTGCCGTGACGCACCGCGCACGCCCCTCCGCAGCCGAGCCCGCCGATCCGGCAACCTGTCGGAGCGGCGGG
>NZ_HF571038.1:397410-444290 GCF_001046875.1 Nostocoides jenkinsii Ben 74 | reverse complement strand
CCCGCCGGCCAGCGCGCGCTGGTTCTCCGATGAGGTCCGTTGGAGTGTCCACAGAACCCCCGGCGAAGGCGGCGGAGCTGGACCGGTCGACTGGATCGATTCGCAAGCTCCGGCCCGTGGAGTGGAGTTCGCGGGTGCCCTCCCCACCGAACTCGCCAATGCGGTCCGCGCAGAGGTGGCGGGGAGTCCGAATGCGGTCGCGTGGACCAACGTTCATGCCGTTCAGGCGGTCGACGGGCAACACTTCTCCCTCCCCGAGGTCTTCGTCGCCGGTCCCACCGGCATCACCCAACCCATCGGCGCCGGGACGCTGCCCCTCCCGCTCGTGGAGCCCGAACGACGCGCCGCTCACCCCCAGCCCGAGGGTCGCGACGGATGCCGTGAGCACCGCTGCCGACGTCCGCGCCACCCGGTGGGAGAGCACCCGCGCACCGCCCTCCCGGGCGGCGAACCACGGCCAGAGGCCGAGCAGGACGAAGGGTGCCGTGGCGACCGCCGTGTGGGCAGCGGAGTACTCGGCGCGCGACGGCAACGGAACGGCGGCGACGAGCAGGGTCGCGACGCCGCCCCCGGCCAGGACCAGACGGCCGGTGCGCTGGGCTGATCCGAGGGCCCAGGCCGTGACGACGTGGGCCAGCCCGGTCACGACGAGCGCCGCGGTCATGACCCAGCGGTGCGGGGTGGCCGAGGCAGCGAGGGCGCTGATGGTCTCGGACCGGGCGTCGAACCCCCCCGGGTTGCAGCGCGGCGGCCCACGTCCATCCGCCTACCATCGCCACGACGGCGACCGTCGCACTGAGCACGGCGGTCCGGGGCCGCCCCCTGCGTGCGGGCATGCGTCCACACTATGTCGGCAGGCGGAATGTGATGCGTGTCATACTGACTCATGATCGACCTCGCCGGTTTCGACCTCGTCCTGCAGCTGCACCGCCTCACGGTCGCCGATCTGCTCAACCGGCCCGAGCGCTCGCTGCCCGACGGGGGGTCCTTCCACCTGTTCGGCGGTCCCCATCCGATCGAGTTGTCGCTCCAGCTCGATCCGGCGATCCCCGGCACCCTCGTCGTGGGTGGGTTCGCCGAGCACGGACTTGTTGCGGTCCCCGGAACGGCGACGATGCGTCTCGAGACGCGACTGACCCGCCTCGCCCTGCAGGTTCTCGAGACAGGCACGGTCATCGTGCGTGACCTGGCAGCAGGAGCAAGGGTCAACGTGCCCGTGGCGTTGACACCTCCGCCGGACGACGCGTACCCCGGCCTCGCGCCGGAGGTGCGAGCGACCCTGGTCGGGGTGCGAGCCGACCTCGCGACGGCGGTGGCGGACCTCGCGTTCGACGCGGCATCCCACGCCCAGATCGCGAATGCGCAGGTGCCGGGGGTAGGCCCCTTCGGGACGGCCGCGACCGATGCTCTGGAGGAGCGTCTGAGGTCGGAGTTCGAGGCCTGGCTGCGCGGGCAGGGTCCTCAATGGTCACCGCTGGGAGCAGCCGCGCTCCGAGTTGTCGAGGGAGTGGACAGCGCGGCTGTCACGACCCTCGCGAGCTGGCCGACGGTGCAGTGGGTCGATGCCGACACCCTCGGGATCTTCGGTCACCACCGGGTCGCAGCCGCCGGGGGCGCGCCGGGGCAGAAAGCCGGTGGTGATCTGGCGTCACCCGGCGACGAGCGGCTGGACGTCACCACCCGGCTGCTCGGGCGGGCGCCCGTCCCGGCCCACCGGTTCAGCATCGAGGTTTCGGAGGACTCGGTGCTGCGCTTCATGGTGATTCCCGCCCTGCGTGAGCAGGTCGTGCGTCGCCTCGTGCAGGAGTGGCGCATGCGCGACTTCGTGCACGCCGAGGAGAACGCCTACTACCACGCACGGTTCACCGCAGCCCTGCGCACCGAGTCCCCCGCGGATGCCGCCGACACGGCGCAGGACGAACTGGAAGCCGCCCGCCGGAGCCCGGACCACGTTGCCGGCTTCCGCGGCCAGGCGGCAGCCAAGCTGACCGCGCACCTCGCGTCGCCGCAGGGCCAAGCCGACATCACCGCCGCGACACCACCCCCGTACGGCTCGGGCGTCGCCCATTCGCGCGTGGTCATGCCCGACCCGTTCAGCGACGTCATCGCCGACGTCACGCGCATCGCCGCCGAGCTGCTGCCGGGGCGGATCGCGATCGACGTCGACAACGAGGCGGAGACACCGGTCTGTGCCGGCAGGATGCACGGCTCGGTCGGGGTCGACCTGCGGCCGCGGGTCGACCCGGCCGGGGCGATCGTCCTGGATCCCGTGCCCCGGACGACGACGTCAGAGCTCGACGGCCTCGCCTTCTGCACAGCCGTGCTGGCGGTGCTCGGCTCGGTCACGGCCGGGCCGGTCGCGGGCGTCGCCTTCGCAGGGCTCACCAGGGTGCTCACGGAGTCCCTCGTCGAGTCGATCGCGGCCGACACCATCGGCAGCAGGGTCGCCGGCTCGCTCGAACCCGTGACCGAGCACCTGCCGAGCAGCGGCACCCTCGTGACGCGCCCAGTCTCCATCGAGGTCAACCGGCCGGGGCTCAGGGTGGTCGGGCTCGTCGCCACCGACCCGCTCGCGACGAACGACCTGCACCCGCACGTGCGGGTCGACGTGACGCGCGAGTCGCGCTCTCCCTCGCTCCGGCCGCAGGAACGCGGCACCTTCCACAAGGAGCGGTCCTGCCTCGACGGTGGGCCCCGCGACTTCGGCTACACGCGACGGTGGAGCGACGAGACGTGGCGGGTGCAGGTCACCCCGGTCGACCTGGTGCCCCCGGTGACCTTCTCCCCGTGGACGATCCGCCTCGGGGACACCTCGGCCCGCACACTTGACCCCGAGACGGGCCTGATCGACGCGCTCTGGGTGGGGGAGGAAGCTCCACTCACCTCTGGCGCCGTGACGCTGCCCGGCCCGGTGCTGTCGCACGAGCCCGTGGCGGGCGGGCCCGGGCGCGAGACCGCCGTGGTCACCCTGCAGGCCACCGAGCAGGGACGTTCCGGGTGGCTGCTCGCCGCCAACGGCCCGGACGGCGACTTCGCGCTGCTCCTGCGGGCGACGGCCACGGATGGTGACGGCGCACGGCATCCGGTGGCTGCTCGGGTGTTCGTCGACGGCACGCGCGTCATCTTCGACGCCGAGGCGGACGCGGAATCGCGGGCCTGCCTGGCCGACCTCGCGCACGAGCTCGACAAGCGCGGTGAGGAGGTCGTGGTGATCGAGGTCGAGCCCTGGCGGAAGCGGTTCGAGCCGTGGCAGGGCGTCGAGCTCGACCCGAAGGTCATCAGGGTGGACCCCGGCTCGATCCGGCTGCGCCCGGGGCCGCACCTGTGACATCGCGCAAGCCCAGCTGGGCCGCGGGCCGCACCACGGGCTCGGACCTTCGGTCGGGCCTAGGGCGCCGCGCTGGGCGCCATCGCCTTGGAGGACACGACGACGGCCACCTTTTGCCCGGGCCGGTGGCTCACCGCAGCGACGTCGGAAACCACGGGCACCCTCGATGTGGTCGCGGCGGCCGAAGCCCTCGCGGCGACGAAGAACTTCGCCGAGCCCGTGGCCAATGGCGGTAGCCCGGCGACGTCCGCCCCAATCCACCTCTCCACCCGCTCGAATCCGTTCGCGGGCAGCGCCGCCCCACTCGTGCTGCCGGAGGCCAATGTCGTCACCGATACCGATCCGGCGACGTTGACGACGACCGGCTTCGTGGCCAGCGACCCCTTGCCCTTCCCCGTCTGGCAGCTGCCCGGCAATGGGACAGTCGTGACGCGCCCCGTGCGTGCCGGCGACGTGCTCGTTGTCGGCGACACCGCCGGGGCCGTGACGGCGCTCGACCCGCGCACCGGCGTGATCCGGTGGCGTACCCGCCTGCCGCACGCCGTCATGGCGCTGGCTGTCGATCCAAACGGAAGGACGGTCGCAGTGCTCGATCGATCCGGGCGACTCACCCTGCTCGATGTCGGGGCGGGCGCGACCGCCACGGAAGGCTCAGCAGGCGCGGACCCGATCGGGATGACGTTCACTCGTGACGGCACGCTCGTGGTCGCGACGAAGTCCGGGGTCGTCGGTTTCGATACCTCCGGCGAGGTGATTTATCGCCTCGATGCCTCCCTGCGCGCCGGACCCGCACCCGTCGGAAACCGAGTCGCCGTTGCCGATTCCCGTGGCCAGGTGCTCGTCGTCAGCCCAGACGGACGCGGCAACGCTGTCCACCTCGACGGACTCCAGCAGATCACCGCCCTCGCCGGGGCCGACGAGCGCGTCGCCGTCCTGGATGGCGCACACGTTCAGATCCTCGACAGCCAACTGAGACCCGTCATGCGTGCCGATGACGACGCCAGTTCGATCGACATCACCGGCATTGGGAAGGCCATCCGCATCACCACCACCGCGCTCGACGGGACCATCCGGGTCTACGACGGGAACGGCATACTCCTGCATCGGTATGCCGCGCCCCGGCGCGCGCCGGGCGCCTCCCTCGACTCGCTCCAGCACTCCGGCGCCACCACCCTCGCCGACATGACTCTCACCAACTCCACAAGCACCGACAACACCCCCAGCGACGCGACCTGGATCAGCGGTGTGACCGGCGTCCTGCGCTTCGAGGGGACCTCGTGAGCCAGGCAACCCATCAGGCAACCCCGACCAGCCGCTCCGCCGCCGTTGCCGCCGCCCGCGACTTCTGGCGGACCTTCTTCTCGGGTCCCGTCCGCGACAACGTCGTGCGCGGTCGCGGCGGCGGGGTCCCGGGCGCGACCACCGCAATCGTCGGTCTGCTGGCCTTCGCCGTCGCGGCACTCGCCGTCCTGGCCGGCCCGAATCTCGCTGCCCTGCCCACGCTTCCCGGCGAGGCAACCCTGGGTAGTGACACCCGCCCCGGGCATCCCGTCACCATCCCGGTCCTCGCCTTCCCCGTCCTGACCGGCCTGCTCGTGGTGAGTGTCTTCGCGGGGGTGTTCGGCGCGGCATACGCCCGGACATGGCTCGCGATCGCTGCCTCGATCCTGGTGACGCTGCCCACGATCCTCATTGCGGGTGACGCATGGGTCTTTCGGGAGTTGGCCTGGCAAGGGTGGGTAAGCCTGCCTGCGGCGGCGCTGCTCACGCCCGCGATTTGGCTGCTGCGGCGCTTCCGGCCGCCGCCCACGATCGTCCAACCAATGGCCGCCGCACTGGCGGCGCTCGTGGTCGTCCCGGCAGCGATCGGGCTCACCACGGCATACACCCAGCCGGGCCTGTCCGGCGGCGTCGCCCTGCTCGGACAGGGGCTCGAGCGCACCCTCACTCTGCTGGCGCTGGTCGTTGCGCCGGTCGCGATCCTGGCCGGGGCGGGCGCCGTGTCGTTCGCCCGAACCGTCACCGGCTTCCTCACCCGCACGCTTGCCCGGGCCCTCCCGGACAAACCGCGCGCCCTCGCCGGCGTCGTCGTTCTCGTGCTCGCGGGGGACCTGTTTGCCGTGGTGCGCCGCTTCCTCGACGCCGACCTCTCGTGGCGGCTCGGCGTGCGCACCGTTGTGGCCGGACTCCTGCTCGCCGGGGTCGTGCGGTGGTGGCGCTGGGCCACCCGGGGCATCGCCGAAAGCGCGGATGACGTCGAGGCCGGGGCCAGCACCGGTGCGCCGGTCATGGCCATCCTGCTGACAGCC
The DNA here is from genome assembly GCF_001046875.1 of Nostocoides jenkinsii Ben 74. Classification (GTDB taxonomy): domain Bacteria; phylum Actinomycetota; class Actinomycetes; order Actinomycetales; family Dermatophilaceae; genus Nostocoides_A; species Nostocoides_A jenkinsii. The sequence continues at coordinate 438,653 of NZ_HF571038.1, read as the reverse complement.
ATCGTCGCGCCCGCTGCGGTTGCCTATGTGGCGGCGACCCTTGAGGCCGCCGTCACCGACGGCATCCACCTCGTCGGGTTCGCCACCACGGTGGCGTCCGCGCTCGGGCACTCGTGGGTGGGCAGTGTCTACGGGACGACCGTCGGACTCACCCTGATCGGACTCTCCGCGTTCACGGCGCGCGGCCACCCCGGCGTGCTTCTCGCCTGGCTGGGCGTCGCGGGGTCAGTGCTGCTGGTCCTGACGCAGTGGAACACCTGGCTCGATTCGCCAGCCTGGGGCGCCTTCGATACCGCGGACGTCGCGCGCGCCGCCGTGATCTTCGTGACGTTGGAGTTGGCCTCGGCCGGCGTGCGCTGGCGACGGCAGGGGCGGCCCCCGACGCCTGACTGGCTCGCCACGGCGCTGACGGCGCTCATCCTCATCGCGTTCGTCCTCCACGGCGGCTTCGTCAACGACCCATTTGCGCCGATCCTCGGTTTCACCGGCGTCGGCCTGGTCTTCTTCGGGGTGATCTGGGGGTTTGTGACCAGCGGTGGGCACGCCGCCGCAACCGGCCTCGCTGGCCTAGGCCGCACCACCATCCTGATCGCGTATGCCGTCCTCACCACCACGCTCGTGGCCTGGGGATCGATCACCGGCAGTGATATCGCCGGATCCGCCTCGGGGACCTTCGCCGACGCGGGCCGCAACATCCTCGGCACGACCCTGCTCACGTGCTTCCTGGCTGTTTGGCTCGATCGACTCACCAACCCCGCCGAGCTCACCAACGCCGCCGACGTCACTGACCCCGCAGATGTCAGCCAGCCCTCACGGCCGCGTCCGCAAGTAGGTTATCGCCTCGGCCACCCTGTGAGACCATGAAGCGTGCCACGCGGTGACGGACGGCTGTCCCACGACCTCATACCCGGCGAACGCGGCCCCCAGGATGCCTGCGGCGTCTTCGGGCTGTGGGTCCCCGGCGAGGACGTCGCCAAACTCGCCTACTTCGGGCTCTATGCGTTGCAACACCGCGGCCAGGAGTCGGCGGGCATCGCCACCTCCGACGGTCACCGGCTGCTGGTCTACAAGGACATGGGCCTGGTCTCGCAGGTCTTCGACGAGCGCTCGCTGGCGAGCCTGACCGGGCACATCGCTGTGGGTCACTGCCGCTACTCCACGACCGGCGGCTCGACGTGGGAAAACGCCCAGCCCACCCTCGGTGGGCACTCCGGCTTCACGGTTGCCTTGGCGCACAACGGAAATCTGATCAACTCGGCCGAGCTTCGCGAACTTGTCATGGAGCGGGCCGCCCAGGGCTTCGATGTCCACGCGGGGGAACTTCGCCGCGGCAACACGACCGACACGGCCCTGGTCACCGCGCTGCTCGTGGACGACCCCACCAAGACGATCGAGGAACGCGCCCTCGAGGTCCTGCCGACCCTGCGGGGCGCCTTCAGTTTCGTCTTCATGGACGAGCACACCCTGTATGCCGCGCGCGACCCCCAGGGGATCCGGCCCCTCGTCCTCGGCCGCCTCGATCGGGGCTGGGCCATCGCGTCGGAGACGGCCGCGCTCGACATCGTCGGCGCGGCATACATCCGAGAGATCGAGCCGGGGGAGTTCGTCGCGATCGACGAGAACGGGCTCCGCTCGTGCCGGTTCGCCGAGGCGCAGCCGAAGGGCTGCGTGTTCGAGTACGTCTATCTCGCGCGGCCGGACACCACCATCAACAACCGGGTCGTGCACGAGGCCAGGGTGGAGATGGGGCGCACCCTCGCGCGCGAGCATCCCGTCGAGGCCGATCTCGTCATCCCGACGCCGGAGTCCGGCACTCCGGCCGCGATCGGCTACGCGCAGGAGTCGGGGATTCCCTACGGCCAGGGCCTGGTCAAGAACGCCTACGTCGGGCGGACCTTCATCCAGCCGAACCAGACCATCCGGCAGCTCGGCATACGTCTCAAGCTCAACCCGCTGCGCGAGGTCATCAAGGGCAAGCGCCTGGTGGTGGTCGACGACTCCATCGTGCGCGGCAACACCCAGCGGGCCCTCGTTCGTATGCTGCGCGAGGCCGGGGCCGCGGAAGTCCACGTCCGCATCTCCTCACCGCCGGTGCGCTGGCCCTGCTTTTATGGCATCGACTTCGCGACGCGCGCCGAACTCATCGCCACCGGCCTCGACGTCGCCGACGTCTGCCGCTCCATCGGCGCCGACTCCCTCGGCTATATCAGCGAGGACGGCATGATCGCGGCCACCACCCAGCCACGTGACCGGCTGTGCACGGCGTGCTTCACCGGCACCTATCCGGTTGAGCTCCCCGCCGAGGACCGGCTCGGCAAGTCGCTGTTGGAAATGCAACTCCCGCTCGACGTCAGCTGAGGAGTACCCCGAGGCCGCTCGGCCTAGGTATGGTCTTGCCTCGTGAGCTTGGAAAAAGTCGTCTTCGGCTTCTTCGTGGTGTTGGCCGGGACGTTGAACTTCGGCTACTTCGTCGGTGACCTGACCGATCCGCACGTGCACAACATCTATGAGTTGTATGCCGCGGTCGTCGTCAACGTCGTCGCGGTCATCCTCAAGTTCGGCGACCGAACGCAGATCGGGGCACTGCATCTCGCCACCAGCCTGGTGGCCGTCATCCAATTGCTCGCGGCGGCCATCACCTGGATCGCCCTCAGCAGCGCTTCGGACACCACGCTCAGCCCGTCGCAGATGAGTTCGGTGGTGTCCCTCTCGGGTGGGGCGCTCCTGGCGAACGTCATCTCGATCATCCTGCTCGTCACCGAGACCGTGACCTACCAGCGGCGCTGAGCGGAGCAGCCCCGTGGTTCCCCCCTTGCTCCTGGGCAAGCATCGGCGACGCCGGACCAGCCACTTGCGGCAGGTCGAGGTGCCGATCCCCAGCGAGGTGCCGTCGACCGACGCGATGTTCCTGCTCCTGCGGCGCCTGCGCATGCCGCTGCTCATCCTGGTCAGCGTCTTCACGGTCGCCGTCATCGGGTTGACGCTTGCGCCGGGCGTCGATGCCGACGGCAAACCCAACCACCTCACGGTCTTCGAAGCGTTCTACGTGATGAGCTACACGGCCACGACCATCGGCTTCGGTGAGGTGCCCAATGCCTTCACCACTGAGCAGCGGCTGTGGATCACCGGCAGCATTTACGCCAGCGTCGTGGCGTGGGCGATCACGGTCGGTATGTCGATCCAGCTCATCCAGCAGGATGCCTTCCGCAATGCGCTTGCCGCGCAGCGGTTCCGGCGCAAGGTGCGGCGCATCGACGAGCCATTCCACATCATCGCCGGGTATGGCGGTGCCGGCGCCCGCGTCGCCAAGGCCCTCGACACCAAGCGGCTGCGCTTCGTGGTCATCGATCGGGACCCCAGCCGGATCGACAAGATCGAGACCGCCCAGATCGACGTGGAGCCACCCGCGGTCGCCGGCGATGCCGCGAACGCGGCGATCCTCGGACTCGCCGGGCTGGGCCATCGCCGGTGCGCCGGGGTGCTCGCCCTCACGGGGGACGACCTGACGAATCTCGGCATCGTTCAGGCTGTCCACCTGCTGCGGCCCGGTCTGCCCGTCATCGCCTGGTCGAAGGATCGCGATCTCGCCCAAGGGATGCGCGACTTCGGCGCCAGTGCCGTCCTGAACCCTTATGACCGCTTCGGGATGTATCTCACCCTCGGCCTGCGCCGGCCCATCACCTTGCAATTGATGTTCTGGCTGATGGCGCCACTGGGGACGCCGCTGACGGACAAGTCGCACGGCATACCTCGAGGAACGTGGCTGGTGTGCGCGCAGGGGGTCTTCCGGGATGAGGTGAAGCGCGACCTCGAATCCGCGGGCTACACGGTCCGGCTCGGCGATCCTGAGTGCGGGGTGGGCGACGTGGACGGCATCGTCGGCTTCGTCGCGGGCTCTGACAACGACACAATCAACCTCGCGCTTGGCGCCGAGGTGCGGCGGCGGGCACCGGAGATCTACATCTGCTTGCGCCAAAGCCGCGCGGCCGTTGCTCCCTTGTATGAGGCGTTCTCGCCCGACCTCGTCTTCCTCGCCACCGATCTGGTCGCCCGGGAGTGCTTCGCGCGCATCTCGACGCCGCGCATGTGGGCCTTCCTGGAGAACATCCGGACCCATTCCGACGCGTGGTCCAAGGAGTTGCTGGACCGGCTGGTGGAGCGGTGCGGGACCGGCTCGCCCAACGGTTGGCGGCTGGTCCTCAACGAGCGCGAAGCTCCGGGCGTCATCCGCTGGCTGCAGCACGATCCGCTGACGATCCGCGATCTGCTGCGCAATCCCGACGATCGCGAGACCTTCACGCCCGTGGTGGTGCTCGCGCTGACCCGCAACGGTCGCCTCGTGCCCGCGCCCGAGGAGTCGATGGAGCTCCAGCCTGGTGATGACCTGTTGGTCGCCTCACCCGGGCGAGGGTATGTCGCGATCCGCGACACCCTCTTCAACGAGGCCGTGATCCAGCACCTGGTCACGGGTGACGACGTCCCGACGAGTTGGGCATGGCGCCGGCTGACCGGCCACCGGACCACGACGGAGTTGGCCCGCAAGTAGGGCCGGGTTGTGGTCCACAAGTAAGGCTCGCAAGCACGGCCATGTGGGCTCGCCTAGGCTGGTCCGGTGAGCGAAGCGATCACGTATGCCGCCGCCGGGGTCGACGTCGAGGCGGGCGACAAAGCGGTCGAGTTGATGAAGGCGTCGGTGGCGCGGGCGACCCGGTCAGAGGTCGTCGGTGGACTGGGCGGATTCGCCGGGCTGTTCGACGCCTCCACCTTGGCTCGGATGACCCGCCCCATCCTGGCCACGTCGACGGACGGGGTCGGCACCAAGGTCGCCATCGCCCAGGCGCTGGATCGGCACGATACGATCGGTTTCGACCTGGTCGGAATGGTGGTCGACGACATCGTCGTCTGCGGGGCCGAGCCGCTGTTCATGACGGACTACATCGCCTGCGGCAAGGTCGTTCCGGAGCGGATCGCGGCCATCGTTTCCGGGATCGCCGACGCGTGCACGCAGGCGCGGGTAGCCCTCGTCGGCGGCGAGACCGCCGAGCACCCCGGCTTGCTCGGGGTGGACGACTACGACGTCGCCGGGGCGGCGACCGGCGTCGTGGAGTATGCCGAGATCCTCGGCCCCGAGCGCATCGTCGCCGGCGACGTGGTGCTGGCGCTGGCGTCGTCCGGCTTGCACGCCAACGGTTTTTCCCTGGTGCGCCGCGTCGTCGCCGCGGCCGGCTGGGCGCTGGATCGGCAGGTGGCGGAGTTCGGCCGAAGCCTGGGGGAGGAACTGCTCACCCCCACCCGGGTGTATGCCGCGGACATCCTCGACCTCATCGCCACCCCGGGGGTGGAGGTGCACGCGCTGTCCCACATCACCGGCGGCGGGCTCGTCGCCAACCTCGCCCGCGTGCTCCCGGCCGGCCTGCACGCCCGGTTGGACCGGGCCACCTGGACCCCGCCGCCCGTCTTCACCACGATCGGCCGGCTCGGCTCGGTGCCGGGACTCGATCTGGAGCGCACGCTCAACATGGGCGTCGGCTTCGTCGCGATGCTTCCGGAAGCCTCCGTGGAGGCGGCGATCGCGCAGTTGGGGGCGCGCGGCATACGGGCATGGGTTCTGGGGCAGGTGACGACGGCCGAGGATGCGCAGATCGAGGACGGGGTGGAGATCGTGCGCGGCGCCAAGGGCGTGCACGCCGGGTCGGTGCAACTGGTGGGGGACTACCGCGCCTGAGGCGGGAGACCTGAGGCGGGAGATTGCGGGCGCAAAAGAGGGGCCCCGGCGCCTGCCCAGGTGGCGCCAGGGCCCCTCACCACGGCGGGGCGCACTCCGGTTCTCGTGGAACGGGGGAGGGGCGTGCGCGTCCCGCCCGTCTTTGTCTGCCCTTCGACCGTAACCCGCTTTCGCGCACTTCGCATCCGCTAGCGAGGCACAAGTGTGTGACGGTTGGGACGGATGAGTTGCGAGTGGGTCGAATTTCTGACGGGAGAACGTCAGCCCATCGCCCACAGCCGGGGCCCGGCGGGGCCGTCGGTCGCGAGGTAGACGCGGTTGCCGACTGTCGCCAGCGCGGTCGGGGTGCCCCCCGGTGCTGGGGCGACGGACCAGCCGCCATCCCCATCCGTATGCCGCGCCGTCACCACCTCACCGGCCGGCTCGCCTGCACGGGCTTGCGGGTGGCTCGATGCGCCCGCCGTCGTGTGCGCCAGCGCGATCCAGGCCCGCCGGCCCGCGAGGCTCACGCCCACGATGCGATCGGCATCCGCCAGCGTGACCAGCCGGCCCGGGCCCGGCTGGAGGTGGGCCGCAGCGCCCTTCGGTGCGGCGCCGTCCCACGTCCACACGGTCAGCCGGTCCCCGACCCGCCCGGCGAGCAGGCATCGCGGAGCGGTCGCCGTCCCCCGCGGCGAGCACATGCCGGCCTCGACCCAGGCGAGGCCGTCGAGGCCGGCCGGGCGGGGGAGGTCGTGGCGCGTCCAGACGCGTGCCGACTCGGCTGTCCAGATGCTCGGGACCGTGGTGACCGCCCCGTTCCCGAGCCGGGTGGTCGAGCCGAGCAAGATGGTGCTCCCCGACCCGTCGGGGATCGCGGCAACGGCGGAGACGAGTTCGCTCGGCGTGCTGGTCAAGGCCGCGGGAGGTGACTGCGTGCGCGACCACTGCGTCGCCGGGCCCTCGGTCCCACCGGCCTGCCAGGTCGCGATGTCGAGGCCGCTGGAGGCCGATTTCCACGATCCGAAGATCACCTCGCGGCCGCCGACCATGCCTGCCCCAGTCAGCGAACCCATGTCATAGCCGCCGAAGGTGAAGAACGGCTGCTCCGTCTCGGTCACGCCACCCGGGTCCCCTCCTGCCGCACCTCCCGCGCCATCACCCGTGGCACCACCTGTGTCACCGTGCCAGATCGTCCAACGCACGTTGCCGTGCGCCCCACCGACCACCCCGGCCACGCCCAGCACTCGCGGACCATCCGTGGCCAGGAACCGCCACGACCCCTCGTACGCATAGGGCGAGTTCGGCGCCAATGGCACCGCCGTGAGTGTCGCGGGCCGGGCCGGGTCGAGGAGATGGAGACCGACGCGGGGGCGGGCGGCCACGGCATACGTCCCCAGAAGGAGGCGGTCGCCGAGCGGGGCCATCGCCGTGACCGGCCCCGGCAGCGAGACCGGGACGGCTCGCCACGACGGCACCGGGTCCCGCGTGCCGAGACCGAACACGAGCCCGCTCACGAGGGCGCCGACGGCGGCCCCGGCTACTACCTGGGGGACCGTATGCCGCCCGGCCCGCCACCGCGCCCACCCCACCACCGCGACGAGCGGCGTGAGGGCGAGCCCCCACGGCCACCCGACCACCTCCCCGACGATCGTGACCGCACCGCTGATCACGGCGGTGTGCAGCGAGATCTTCCACCACCGCGAGATCGTCAGCAGGGTCACCAGGCCGGCCACATTGGCCACCATCAGGACGATCAGGTCACGTGGTGCTCCCAGGAACCGCAGCGCCACCAGCCCGGCCACCAGACACGCCAACGCCGCGAGCCCGGGCACGAGCCGCTGCTCGCGCCGCACGATCTGCCGGTCGGAGACGCGGCCGGAGCGCAGCAGGAGGGCGAGCGCGGCATACGGCAGGAGCACGCAGAAGGCGATCGTGGCGGCGCTCCACTCGAGCGTCGGACCCACCGCCCGGGTCGCCCAGGCGGCGACGAAAGCCACTAGCGCCCCCACGACGATCCCGGGATCGGTGGCGATCGCGATCCGATCGGCGACCCGCGAGGGGCGGGCGGCCTGGAGACGGTCGATATCCGCGGGCACCTACGTGATCGTGATCTGCGGCCCGAAGAGCGCCATCGCGTCGAGGGCGCGCTGGTGATTCTCCGGGGTCGACCCCGCGCAGGCGTCGGCCGCGATCCGCACGGTCGCCCCCGCGTCTGCGGCCGGCAACGCGGTCGCGATGACGCAGCAGTCGGTGGCGACGCCGGCGAGCGTCAGCCGCGGCTGCTCCCCGACGACGGCTCGCAGCCGCGCACCCCACTTGCCGAACGTCGCCTCGGTGACCACCTGGCCGGCGAGGCCGTCGAGGGCGGGGGCCACGGCATACAGCGGGTCGTCGTCGGGGACTAGGGCAAATGCCCAGTCGTCGTAGTAGCTCGCCCACGACCCGCCGAGGCCGGGATCGGCGACGAAGCGGGTGATCACCGTGCGTTCGCGTCCGTATGCCGCGGCGAGGCTCGCCATCGCCGGCAATCGTTCGGCGAACATCGGCGAACCCCAGCCGCTGGTGGCCGGGTCGGCGAAGATCGCCTGCGGGTCGATGATGACCAGCCAGTCGTCGCGGCCGTGGGCGTCCATGATCAGCGCGCGTCCCTTCAGCGACCGTCTAGGGGGGAACGGCCCGCGTAGCTGGCCCCTCCCCGGGCCTGCTCCTGGTCGGCCACGGTCTTGCGGCGCGCCACATACGTGATGACGAACGAGCCGACGAGGGCCAGCAGGACACCGAGGTTGGCGTAGGGCCAGTTGCCTTCCCAGTAGCCGTCGGTGGCGTTCCAGGTGCCAAGCCCGAGGGGCTCCAGCAGGAAGCCCTGCCAGTTGTTCCAGCTCGCGTCGGCGGCAAAGTTGTTGACCACCAGGCCCCAGCCGAGGACCGACATGACCGTCATCGTCCCGATCGAGACCCAGTCGAAGGCCCGATAGACGCCCGCAGCCGAGAACAACGACTCCTCGTCGTAGTCGCGGCGACGCAGGGCAATGTCGGCGATCATGATCCCCGCCCAGGCGGCCAGCGGCACGCCCAGCGTGATAAGGAACGACTGGAACGGGCCGAGGAAGTTCTCGGCGAAGAAGACGACCCAAATCGTGCCCAGGGTGAGGATCACGCCGTCGACGAGGGCCGCGGCGGGTCGGGGGATACGGACTCCGAGCGAGAGCAGCGTCAGGCCGGAGGAGTAGATGCCGAGGACCGCCCCGGAGACGAGGGAGAGGATCACGGCGATGAGGAAGGGCACGAGGAACCACGTCGGCAGCACCTGCGCCAGCGCACCGATCGGGTCGCCCGAGATGCCGTCGCGCACGGCGTCATCCGAGCCGGCCAGGAGCAGGCCGAAGAGCACGAGCAGAACCGGGGCGACGGCGCCGCCGAAGGTGTTCCAGAAGACGATCGCCGACCCATTGGCGTCGCGGCGCTGATAGCGCGACCAGTCGGCGGCGATATTGATCCAGCCGAGCCCGAAGCCGGTCATCAGCATGACCAAGGCGCCGACAACGGCTTGCCACGGGCCCGAGGGCAGCGCCGAGACCTTGCCCCAGTCGACGTGCTTGGCGGCGATGACGACGAAGAGGATCGTCACGATGCCGGTGATCCACGTCAGATAGGACTGCATCCGCATGATGATGTGGTAGCCGGCGACGGAGGCGAGCACGATCATCGCCGCGACGACGATGGCGGCGACGATCTTGACGCCGGTTCCGCCGCCCCAGCCGAGCCGCTCGAAGACGGTCGCGGTGGCCAGGACCGCCATGATCGACAGGAACGTCTCCCAGCCGATCGAGACCAGCCAGGAGATGACGCCGGGGATCTTCTGTCCCGTCACGCCGAACGGCGCGCGGGACAAGATCATCGTCGGGGCCGACCCGCGCTTGCCGGCGATGGCGATCACCCCGCACAAGGCGAAGCTGATCACGATGCCGATGACCGTGACGAGCGCCGCCTGCCAGAAGGAGATGCCGAAGCCGAGGACGAACGCGGCATACGAGATGCCGAAGACCGAGACGTTCGCGGCGAACCACGGCCAGAAGAGGTCGACCGGGCGCGCGGTGCGCTCGGTCTCGTCGATGATCTCGATGCCGGTGGTCTCGACGCCGAGGGCGCGGACCCGGTCGACACCGCCGGGTGCTGCTGGACTACTCATGAGCGTGAGCGTGCCAGAAATCGACGGTCACCGGGGATCGGCGCGCCAAACTTTTGGCGCGCCGAACTATCGAGCCGTCAAACGATCGAGGTTAGGGTCGCCCGGAGGCCCAGCGACCGTAGTCGTCGTCCTCGTCCACGTCGGGCTCGTCGGCATAACGCTGTGCCGTCCCGAGGTGGGAGGGTTGGTGCAGTTCACGCTCAAGCGCGCTCAAGTCGGTATTCGGGGAGTAGTACTTCAACTCCCGGGCAACCTTGGTCTGCTTGGCTTTGGCCCGGCCGCGCCCCATGGCGTGACCCCCTTGTGTCGTCTAGCGAGGCGGCATCGTCTGCCTGGTCGCCGGTTGGCGCACGATCAGGCTTGCGGAGCGGTCTCGCGAAGTGTGTTTGTCGTGGGGATAACGCTACATGGTCACGCGAAGATTCCGCGCACCCACTCATCCCGCCGTGATCCACGTCGTATGCCGCGCCGTGACCGGTTCGTAATCAGCCACCTGACAACCCGCCCCCGGCGCATGGCGTCTGAACAGGTGTGACGGCCCGCGCGGCGGGCGAAACAGCAGGCCGGTGGGCCAAGACGAAGGCGGGGACGATCATGGGCAAGCAGCAGGCACGGTGGATGGTGGCATTGGTCGCGGCGGGCGCATTGGCCGGTTGTACGGCGGCTCCGGGAGGCTCGACGAGTTCGACCGCGCTGGGAACGAGCACCAGTGCGAGCACGTCGACCGGTGGTGGCTCGACCGGTACGTCCACCTCTGGCACTTCCACGACTGGTACCTCCACCTCTGGCACGTCTACCTCTGGCACGTCTACCTCTGGCACCTCCACCTCGGGCAGGCCCACTTCTGGCACGCCCTCGACGTCCGGTTCGTCCAGCACCACGAGCCCGAGCCCGAGCAGCACCTCGCCCAGCCCGAAGCCGACTCCGACGTCAACGACGACTCCACCGACAACCCCGACCAAGCCCCCGTTGACCGACTCGAGCACGATGAAGTCGGGTGACAAGGGGCCGGCGGTGCAGCGCATGCAGCAGCGACTGAGCGCCCTCGGCTATTGGCTCGGGACGCCCGACGGTGAGTATGGCTACCTCACCCAGCAGGCGGTCATGGCCCTGCAGAAGACCGCCGGTCTCGGCCGGGACGGGGTCTACGGGCCGGCCACCCGCGCGGCACTCGAGCGTGGGGTGGTGCCGAAGCTCGTCGTCAGCGGCAATGCGGTTCAGATCAGCTTGGCTAACCAGGTCCTGACTGTCGTCGAGAACTCGCGCATCGTCGCCATTCTCAACACCAGCACGGGCAGCGGCGAGACCTATGTGAGCCAGGGCGTCACCAAGACCGCGATCACCCCGAAGGGCACGTTCAGTGTGATTCACGAGGTCAACGGCCTCGATCACGGGCCGCTCGGCACGCTCTACCGCTCGAAGTACTTCGTCGGCGGCATCGCCGTCCACGGCTACACGTCCGTCCCGGCCTACCCGGCCTCGCACGGGTGCGCCCGCGTCAGCAACTCGGCGATGGACATGATCTGGTCGCGCGATCTCATGCCGATGGGCCGCACGGTCGTCGTCTTCTGAAGGCCGCTCCCTCAACCCGCGCCCTCAACCCAGCCCCGGCTCAGCCGGCTCGGGAACGTTTCTCGCCTGCTCGGTGCTCTATCAGGGTGAGACGTGCGCCGGGTGGGTGGCACGGCCATACGAGATGAGGGGTGGCATGGCGGATCGGGGCGACTTCGACGCCTTCGTCACCAGTCGGTATGCCGCGCTGGCGCGCACCGCGATGCTCCTCACCGGGGCGCGGGCGAGCGGGGAGGACCTGCTCCAGGAGGCGCTGATCCGTACCTACGTGGCCTGGCCGAAGGTCCGTGAGTTGGCGGCGGGGGAGGCGTACGTGCGCACGACGATGGTCCGGCTCCTCATCCGGGACCGGAAGCGACGGTGGAGCGGGGAGGTGCCGCACGGCGACCTGCCCGAGCAGGCGCATGGGCCTGACCACCGCGGCGACCCACGCGGTGACCCGGCCACCCGGGTGACCGTCCGCGATGCCCTGCGTGACCTGCCGATTGAGCAGCGGGCGGTGCTGGTGCTGCGGTTCTATGCGGACCTGACCGAATCCCAGATCGCCGAGGCGCTCGACTGTGCCCCTGGCACCGTGAAGTCGCGGATATCCCGCGGCCTCGCCGCCCTGCGCGCCGGGGGCTTGGCCCTCGGCGACCCCGTCACTGACGACACGACCGCCATAACCACCACCGCGGAGGCTCGGCCATGACCGATCTCAAGCAGGCCTTCGACGAGATCGTCGCCGATGAGAACTTTGACGCACCGCTGGCCGCGGTGGTCGGGGCCGGCCAGAAGCGGCTGCGGCGGCGCACATGGTTGCGAAGTGGCGGGGCCGCGGGCTCCGCCCTAGCGGTTGCCGGCCTCGCCATCGGTGCCGGGGCCTTCCGCGCGAGCCCGGTCGCCCCGGCACCGGCCTTCGCCTCCGATACCGATGCCGCGAGCGCGCCGCAGTGTGTCCGCGACGCATTGGCGGAGGCGAATGGGTTGATCCAGAAGGGTTTTCACGAGGCCGTGGTCGTGGACATCTCGGGGGCGCCGACGGCCGACCTAACCTTTGGAATGACCGCCGGCCACGGCTGGACCGACGCCAAGGCTGTCGCGGTGATCCCCGGCCCGCCCGGCGACGCCCCGACCGGCACCTTTCGGCTGTGGGAGGGCGTGACGCCGGACGCCAACCCACAGCCGGGGCGCTACCTGATGCTGCTCTTCCTCGACAACTCCCCGAAGGCGCCGGGCGGGTCCTATGACGGCCCTGTCTGGGGCTTCACCCAGGCACCGATCTTCCCCGTCACCGGTGACAACATCTCCGTCACCTGCGCCGACGGCACCCAGGCCCAGGTGCCGTGGACGGACGCCGCCACGACGTGGTTGGCTCCGGCGGCGCCCGTCCCGACCCGGGGCCACTACCCGCCCGGGGCGGCCGCCACGGAGTCGCCGAGGTCCTGAACGGGCCTCTAGCGCGGCAGGAATCCCCGCAGCGTCGCCGTGAACGCCGGTCCCGCGGTGTTCCAGTCGTATGCCGCGCGCGCCGCCGCGTGTCCGGCCGCACCATACGCCCGGGCTTGGTCAGGCTCGGCGCGGAGGGCGAGGATCGCCGCCGCGGCCGCCTCCGGGTCGTCGAAGGGCACGACAATGCCCGCACCCGCGCTCTCGACCAACTCGACCGCGACGGGCAGGGGCGTGGTGATGCAGGGAACCCCGTGCGCCATGTACTCGACGATCTTGGTCGGGCGTGAATGCCGATAGTTCGGCAGGTTGTGCAGCAGGGACAGCCCGGCCAAGGCGCCAGGCAGTTTGGCCAGGGCAACATCACTCGGCACAAAGCCGTGCCACACCAGATGCCCAGCCTCGGCTGCGGCGCTCAGCAGACGGCTCGACTCGGCATCCCGCGCCCCGCCCATGACCTCCAGACGGCACCCTCCATCGGTCGACGTCGCGACGATTTCGGCCACTCGCGCTATCTCGGCGGCTCCCCGGGCCATGGTGACGGTGCCCAGATAGACCACGCGGTCCAAACCTGGTTCGGGCACGTCGGCAGGCACGCGCACGGTGTTCGGCACCACCGGGTGGGGACGGGCGAACCGCGACTGATAGTCGTACTCAGCCAGCAGCAACCGATGCCGGCGCTCGGTCAGGCGCTCCGTCGCTCGCCAGGCGCCACCGATGACGCCCTTGGCGCGACCGGGGAGCCAGTCCTTGGCAACCAAGGCCGCGGCCGGGTCCTCGTGGACGTCCCACACGAGATTGCGCAGCCGCAGCCCGCTGGCAGCGGCCACGAGCTCGGGATCGTGGACGAGCACGAGATCGTGCTCGCCCGCCTCCGCCTTGATCAGCGCCCGGGCGATCCGATTGGCGCGGGTCCGGTCCCGGCCGACCGCCCGGGGGAGGTCGATGGTGCGCAGTCCAGGCAGCAGCGGTTCGGGCCGGTGATAGGCGCGGAAGGGCGCGGCATACGTCACCTGCCAGCCGTCGGCGAGGAGGGCCGGGATCTGCCGATGCCGGATTCGGGAGTCCTCGGGGTCGTGGACGACGGTGACGACGAGGATGCGCGGCACTCAGGCCTCCGCGGGGGGCAGGGGCTTCGGCTTGGCCGGCGGCTTCTTCTTGGGCAGCGTCGCTTCGTATGCCGCGACGACCTCCTCGGTGGGCCCGTCGGCCAGGAGGACGCCCTTCTCCATCCACAGCACTCGCGAGCACAACTCGCGAATCGTGGAGTTGGAGTGGGAGACGAGGAAGACGGTTGAGGCTTGCTGCCGGATCTCGGCCACCTTGGCCGAACTGCGCTCCTTGAAGTCGGCGTCGCCGGTGGCGAGCGCCTCGTCGATCATCAGGATGTCGGGGGTGGCGGCCGTGGAGATGGCGAACCGGAGCCGCGCGGCCTGCCCGGAGGAGTAGGTCTTCATCGGCCGGTAGACCGAGTCGCCGATGCCGGAGAAGTCGACGATGTCGGCGAAGCGCTCCTTGATCTGGGCGCGGGTGAGGCCGAGCGCCTGGCCGCCGATGTAGATATTGCGCTCGCCGCTGAGCTTGCTCATCAGGACGGCGTTGACGCCCAGGAGGGACGGCTCGCCGGAGATCCAGATGCGGCCGCGGGTCGGCGGGATGAGGCCCGCGATGGATCGCAGCAAGGTCGACTTGCCGGAGCCGTTGCGCCCGATGATCCCGATGGATTCGCCGTGATAGGCCACGAAGGAGACGTCCTTGACGGCCTCGACGCTCTGGATCGTGGCGAGCTCCCGGCCGCGGCTGAAGAGGTTCTTGAACAGCGACTCGTCGTCCTCGTCGGCGACCGGGCCCATCTTCTTGGCGCCTTGGACCCGATACGTGATGTCGACGTGCGAGCAAATGACGGCAGGGGTGCTGTCTTTCGGCTCAGGCGCGGCCATAGTTCGCCTCGTCTCGCCAGAAGATCCACAAACCGGCGCCAAGCAGGACGACCGCCCACCCCAGGCCGACGAACCACTCCAGCGGTTTGACCGGGAACTCCGCCATCAGACATTGACGCACGAGATCCATCGGCAGGGCGAGGGGTTGCAGGCTGAGGCAGGCCTGCACGGTCGGGTGGTGCTCGGCATACCGATCGATGCTGAAGAAGACGCCGGAGATGTAGCGCAGCAGCCGGATGACCACCGGGATGAGGTTCCCGATATCGCGGGCGACGTTGACCAGGCGGGCACCCATCAGCACCAGCCCGGCCAAGATGGCGGTCTGTATGCCGAGCGCCACCGGCAACAGGAGCCAGCGCCAGGTCAGGGGCTCGTGCGTGATGAGCATGACGACCAGCAGCACGGCCATCGCCGGCAACGTCATCAGAAACTCGGTCAGCGTGACCGACAGCGGCAGCAGCGCCCGCGGGAAGCGCAGGGCCCGAACCAGGCCCATATTGCCGACGATGGCCTTAGTGCCCTTGGTGATCGCGGCGGAGCTGTAGCCGAAGACGACGACCCCGATGGAGAGGAAGGCGATGAAGTTCGTGACGCCGCGTTTGGTGTCGAGCAGCAGCCCGAAGATCAGGAAATAGCTCACCACCAGCAGCAGCGGGTTGAGCAAGGTCCAGAGCATGCCGAGGCGGTCCTCGGCGTTCTTCTCCGCGGCCTCGGCCTGCGACAACGTCCACAAGAACGAGCGGCGACGCCAGATCGAGCGCACGTAGTCGCCGAACGCCGGGCGCGCGCCGAGCGGAGTCAGGCCGTGCGCCTTAGCCAGCGCTGCGGCCTCCTGCGGGCTCAGCGCCGGGGGAGGAGTGTCCCCCGGCGAGCCAGGGGTCACAGGCGAGCGACCTTCTCGCCCTCGGTGGCCACACCGCGGGTGTCGAAGAAGCGCTGGCTCTTGGCGGCCAAGGCGTCGACGTCGTAGTCGCGGTGGTTCTGCAGCAGGATGACGAGATCGGCGGCGGCGACGGCCGCGTCCAGGTCGTCGGCCCGGCTGGCGCGGTCCCCGAGGGCGCGCCACTCCGTGACGTGCGGGTCATGATATTTCACGGTCGCGCCCTTCTCGGCCAACCGCTTGGCCAAGGGGACGGCCGGGCTCTCGCGCTGGTCGGCGATATTGGGCTTGTAGGTCACGCCGAGCAGCAGGATGGTCGACCCGCGCATCGCCTTGGCGTCGTCGTTGAGGAGGTTCTGCGCGCGCGTGACCACATAGTCCGGCATACCGGCGTTGATCTCCTGCGCCAACTCCACGAACCGGAACGGGTAGCCGAGGCGGGCCCGCACATTGTGGCTCAGGTAGTTGGGGTCGATCGGGATGCAGTGGCCGCCGACGCCCGGGCCGGGATAGAAAGCCTGGAAGCCGAACGGCTTGGTCTTGGCGGCGTTGATGACATCCCACAGGTCGATGCCGAGGTCGTGGCAGAACCGCGCCATCTCGTTGACGAGGGCGATGTTGATGTGCCGGTAGGTGTTTTCAAGCAGCTTGGCGGTCTCCGCCTCGCGGGTGCCCTTGGCGCGCACGACGGTGTCGACGAACTGCCCATAGAACGCGGCGGCGGCGTCGCCACACGCGGGCGTTTGGCCACCGACGACCTTCGGGGTGTTCTTGGCGCCGAACTTCTCGTTGCCCGGGTCGATGCGCTCGGGGGAGAACGCCAGGTGGAAGTCCTGGCCGGCGATCAGGCCGGTCTCCTCTAGGAGCGGGCGGACGACCTCGTCGGTGGTGCCGGGGTAGGTCGTCGACTCGAGGATGACGAGCATGCCCTTCTGCAGGTTGTCGCGGATCGTGGTGACCGCCGAGACGACCGGGCCCAGGTCGGGGCCTCCGTCCTCAGACAGGGGCGTCGGCACGCAAATGACGATCGTCTTGGCGTCGGCGAGGCGGGAGGAGTCGGTCGTGGCCTCGAACCCGGCCCCCTGCATCTCGGCGATGTCGGCGTCGGAGAGGTCGTCGACGTGGGACTTGCCGGAGTTGAGCCCGTCGACCACCCGCTGGCCGATGTCGAATCCGAGCACTTTCAGGCCGACCCGGGACGCTTCTTGAGCCAGCGGCAGACCGACATAACCGAGACCGACGATGGCGACGTCGACGGACATGCGCAACTCCTAGAACTTCGGGGAGGCGCGGCAGGTCACCGGACGCCGCCGGAAATTCTAGCTCAGGTGGGACCTGCCGATGAGGTCGTCGGGAGTGGGGTCGCGTGGGATGATCGGCGCACCATGACGTCCTCTGCACCCCTGGTACTCCTGATGTCGAGCAATGGCGCCGGCATGGGTCACCTCACCCGCCTTCTGGCGTATGCCGCGCGCCTCCCCGAAGACGTCCGTCGCTACGTGTTGTCGATGTCCCAGGCGGTCCCGGTGGTCGCGCAGTACGGCTACCGCTACGAATACCTTCCCTCGGCCGGGTCCCTGGGGATGGCGGCCTCGGCGTGGCAGCCGCTCTTCGAAGAGCGCCTCATCGAGACGATCGGCCGGGTCGCGCCCGACCTCGTGGTCTTCGACGGAACCCACCCCTACACCGGCATCGATGCGGCACGGGCGGCCTTCCCGGACACGCGCTGGGTGTGGTCGCGACGAGGAATGTGGAAGCCCGGACTCAACGTCGATCAGCTGGCCAAGACCTCGTGGTTCGACGAGGTGATCGAGCCCGGTGACCTCGCGGCTCCGTATGACGAGGGTGCGTCCGCGAGTGCCCTCGCCCACCGGGTGGGACCGGTGACGCTGGCCGACCGCGACGAATTGCTGCCGCGCGCCGAAGCCCGGGCCCGTCTCGGGTTGCCGGCCGACGGCCCCATCGGCCTGATCGCCCTCGGCGCCGGCAATATCAATGACACCAGCGGTGACGTCGGTGCGGCAGCGGCCGCGCTGCGGGCCGCCGGGTGCGCGGTAGCCGTCACCCAGGTCGACATCGCCCGGTCCGCCGTCGGCGGGGATGTGCACGCGGTTCGGGCCTACCCGCTGGCCCCGTGCTATTCCGCCTTCGACGTGGTCATCGCGGCCGCGGGCTACAACTCCTTCCACGAGTTGCTGCGCCTTGGCATCCCCACGGCGTTCGTGCCCAATCGGCATACGTCCTTGGACGACCAGGACGCGCGGGCTCGGTATGCCGCGGACCAGGGCTGGTCGGTCCGGTTGGAGCATGTCACGGTCGACTCGGTCAGCCAGGCGTTGTGGCGATTGCTCGATCACGGCCGAGAGATGGCCGACCGCGCGGTCGCGGCCGATCCCGGCAATGGCGCCGCCGCCGGCGCCGCCCGTTTGATGGAGGTGCTGAGGTCGTGAGTGCCCCGAATTGGCTCAAGGCGACGGCGCGCACGATCCGCAACTCGGACCGCCTGACCAGCGCCACCGACCGCGTTTTCGGTGCGGTGCAAGGGAATCGGGTGCTGGTCGATGTCGCCACGCGGGTTTTCGCCTGGGACGCGGCCGTGCCGGTCGTCTTCCTCGACGCGGGCAAGCCCTTGGCGGGGCTCGCCGAGCCCGAGCGGTTGCCGATCATCGTCATCGACGCCATCGGCGCCGGTGACCACCTCGACGACGTCCTCGCGGAGGTCTCCGACCTGCAAGCGGAGACGCGCGGGTTCCGGCCCGTGCTCCTGCTGGACCAGCCGGCGTTCGGGGCGGCCCGGGCATACGGCTATCCGGTGGAACTGGTCATTCCGGAAGACGAGTGGGACTTCGCCGGGGAGTGGGCGGACTATGTGGCGCGGCGGCGCGCGATGATGCTGGCCCGGTATCGGGCGTGGACGATCGTCGCGGTCCTCGACGGCCGGCTCGAACCGACCGGGCGCCGGTTGCTGGCCCAACTCGCGGACTACCGGCCCTGGGAAGCCCGCAAGATCTAAGACACCCCACGGGCGGGGGCAGCCCACGAACGAGGCTCGGGCTCGGCGGCCGGTGGTTACAGTGGCAGACGTGACCGAACCCGCCGTGCCACCGATCCGGCGCTGGTCGGACTATCCGGTCGAGTCGTTGTTGGCCGCCAAGGGGGACCAGCGGCTGAGCGTTGTCATCCCGGCCCGGGACGAGCAAGACAGCGTCGGCGACGTTGTGGCGGCGCTGCGGCACGCTTGGGTGGAGCAGACACCGCTGATCGATGAATTGGTCGTGATCGACAGCGACTCCGTGGACGACACGGTTGAGGTGGCCCGAGCCGCGGGCGCGATTGTTCACTCCGCCAAGGACATTCGACCGGACCTGGGGCCCGCCGAGGGCAAGGGCGAGGCCCTGTGGAAGGCGTTGCACGTCGTCACCGGCGACGTCCTCGCGTTTATCGACGCCGACCTGGTGGAGTGGGGGAGCCACTTCGTCCCCGGCCTCGTCGGGCCCCTGCTGACTGACCCGACGGTGCAGCTGGTGAAAGCGGTCTACGACCGCCCACTGCTCGACGCCGCGGGCCAGGAGGCCGAGTCCGGTGGACGGGTCACCGAACTGGTCGCCCGGCCCCTTATCGCGCTGCACCGGCCGGCGCTGTGCGGCATCGTCCAGCCGCTGGCCGGGGAGTGGGCGATCCGACGGGACGTCTTCGCCTCCCTCTCCGTGCCGACCGGGTATGGCGTGGAGATCGCCGCCCTGATCGACATCGCCGACCGCTTCGGCGCGGGCGCCATCGCGCAGGTCGACCTCGGGCGGCGGGCCCATCGCAATCGCCGCCACGACACCCTGGGACCGATGGCCGTCCAGGTGCTCGCCGCCGCAGAGGCGCGCTGCGGAGTGCGGCCGGTGCCGGCTGTGCCCACCCACGTCGAGCTGACCCAATTCGTCCGCGGCGCAGCGGGTTTCGAGCCGCACGTGCGCCGCCCTGCGATCGGTGAGCGCCCACCCGCTTGCGACGTTCCCGGCTATCGGCGCGGAGGCGAGTGATGGTCGAGTTCCGGCTCGGGCGGCATACGTATGCCGCGCACTCCCGCCTCGTGATGGCCATCGTCAATCGCACCCCCGACTCCTTCTATGACAAGGGGGCGACCTGGGCGGCGGACGCGGCCAAGGACCGCGTGCGGCAGGTCGTCGACGAGGGAGCCGACATCGTCGACATCGGCGGGATCAAGGCGGCACCGGGCGCCGAGATCGACGCCGCCGAGGAGATGTCCCGGGTGGTGGACTTCGTGGGGTGGGTGCGTGCGGCATACCCGGAGCTGGTGATTTCGGTGGACACGTGGCGCGCCGAGGTAGGGCGTGCCGTCTGCGCCGAGGGGGCGGACCTGCTCAACGACGCCTGGGGCGGGGCCGATCCGGACCTTCCGTCGGTGGCGGCGGAGTTCGGCGCGGGGCTGGTCTGCACGCACACGGGCGGGGTCACCCCACGCACCCGGCCGTTCCGCGTGGAGTATGACGATGTCGTCGCCGACATCCTCGAATCCGTTGTGGGACAGGCGGAACGAGCCGTCGCCGTGGGGGTCGCCCGCGACCGCATCCTGATCGATCCGGCGCACGACTTCGGCAAGAACACCTGGCATTCGCTGGAGGCCACCCGGCGGCTCGGCGAGCTCGTCGGGACGGGGTGGCCGGTGCTGGTCTCGTTGTCCAACAAGGACTTTGTCGGCGAGACGCTGGACCGACCCGTTGGGGAGCGGCTGACCGGGACGCTGGCGGCGACGGCGATCTCGTCCTGGCTCGGCGCACAGGTCTATCGCGTGCATGAAGTCGCCGAGACCCGGCAGGTGCTCGACATGGTGTCGACCATCGCCGGCGAGCGGCCGCCCGCCATCACGACGCGAGGGTTGCAGTGATGGGCGTAAGGATGGCTGAGGTGGGGATGACAGGCCCGGTTACCGAGGGTGCGGAGCCGATCTCCGGCGTCATCGCGGCCTTGGTGTTGCCCTCGCCGCCCATGCAACTGCCGGAGTATGTCGGTGCCGCTGACCCCGCCGCGGCCATCCGGGAGCGCTCGGCTGCGGCACTGGCCGACCTGCTCGCCCGGCATCCGAAGGCACAGGTGGTGGTGGTGTCCGGGCGGGAGCGGGCCGCGCGACATACGAAAGGATCGGTGGGGGAGCGGGTCGGGCGCCTGCTGCTCGCCCAAGTGGGGTGGGCCGGGTCAGTGCGGTCCGTGGACCTGCCATTCGATGCCTGCCCCGATGAGATCGAGGCGGCTGTCGCCGCTGTGGCCGGGGTGCCTGCCTCGGCGACAGTGCTTCTCATACCCGCCGATCTGAGCGCCAAGCGGACGGAGAAGGCGCCCGGGCACCTGGACCCGCGGGCGGCGGCCGTGGACGACGGGGTGCTCGCGGCCCTGGCTTCCGGCGACGACGCGGCGCTGCGCGCCCTCGACCCGGCCTTGTGCGCGGACCTCTGGCTCACCGGTTGGGCGGCGCTGCAGGTGTTGGCGCGCTGTCTTCCCCAGCCCGGGTCGGCGCGGGTGGTGTGGTCGGGTGATCCATACGGCGTGCTCTACGTCCTGGCCCGGTGGGGGCGCTGACCCGCGGGATCAGTCGCACGATCAGTCGCACGTAATGGTGTCATTCGATAGTGTCTTCAGGTCAGGACTATCCACTTCACAGGGGGATCACCATGAAGTTGTCTCCGGCTTCTGAAGCAGTTGTCCGTGCCACGGCCGCAGCCGTCGCGGAGAACGCCGAAGCCATCACCCGCGCGTTCTATCCCGACATGTTCGCCGCGCACCCGGAACTGATGCGCGTCTTCAACGCGGCAAACCAGGCCATCGGGGAGCAACCGAAGGCCCTCGCTGCCTCGGTGGTTGCCTACGCCGTCAACCTCATCGATCCCAACGCCCCGGACTTCACGCCGGTCCTTGCCCGGATCGCGCACAAACACGTTTCTTTGGGCATCCAAGCGCAGGAATACACGATCGTCGGTCATCACCTGATGAAGGCAGTCGGTGCCGTCCTCGGCGATGCCGTCACTCCGGAAGTGGCTGCTGCCTGGGACGAGGTCTATTGGCTCTTCGGGTGCGCTCTCATCGCGGAGGAGGCCAAGCTCTATGCTCTCGGCGGCACTGATCCTGCGAACCCGTGGCGGACCTACCGCGTCGTCGAGCGGGAGGAGGAGAGTGAGGACATCTTCTCGCTTCTCCTCGCTCCGGTCAGCGGAGAAGCTCCGCGACACCGCACCGGGCAATATGTGGCCCTCGGCGTGGACCTGCCGGGCGGCAAGCGTCAACCGCGGCAATACACCATCTCTTCCGGCCCACGTGGTGACACGATCAGGGTGACGATCAAGCGGGTGCACGGCATCGACGGCGCGCCAGATGGCGAGGTGTCGAACTGGTTGGGCGATAACGCCATACCGGGGACGCGTCTGGACGTCTCACAGCCTTGCGGTGACGTCGTTCTGGACGACTCCGACGACCCGGTGGTTCTGGTCAGCGCTGGCATCGGGATCACGCCGGTGGCCGCGATTCTTGAAGACCTCTCGCGACGTCAGCCGGACAGGACCGTGCGGCTGTTCCACGCTGATCATTCCCACACCACCCACACGCTTTATCCCGCTCTGCGCCGTCAGGTGCTTGCGATGACCGATGCGAGGGCGCAAAACTGGTATGAAGTCGGTGCCGAGTCCGCCCCAACGCTGCACCCGGCCAAGGCCGGGACGATGGACCTCAGCGGCGAGGACATCCCGGAGAACGCCGTCGTGTTCATGTGCGGGCCCTTGCCCTTTATGAATGCGGCCCGAAAGGCGTTGATTGCCAAGGGTGTCAGTCCAGAGCGGATCCACTACGAGGTCTTCGGGCCGGACTTGTGGGCGCAGAATCCCGACACTGCCCAAGACTGACCACAGGCCGTGGATCGTTGATCCACGGCCTGTGTCTTGCCGTGGCTAGGGACGGGGTCGAACCGTCGACCTTCCGATTTTCAGTCGGATGCTCGTACCAACTGAGCTACCTAGCCGAGGCGCCGGATCGCTCCGGCCCGGCAACTATACCCGGATGCCGTGGGGCCACCAAAGCGGCCTATTCCTCGTCCTGTCCGACCGGTTCCGGCGCGGGTTGCGCGGGCACGAGGTGGGTGCCGGCCCAGGCGACATAGGCCTCCTCGACGACGGGCAACGTGGGGAAGAGCATGTCCTCGCCGATGACGTCCACGACCCCTGCCTTGCGCAGCGGAATGTAGAGGTCTTGGCGAAGGCGCACCAAGCCCAGGCGCACGCCCTGCGCCGCGAGGTCGGCGTGCAGGTCCTTCAATCCGTCACAGGCGGTGATGTCGACCTCGGTGTTGGCCTCGACGTTCAGGATGAACCAGCGCGGCGGCGCTTCGGGGTAGGACGCGAACTCCTTGTCCACGACGCGCTGGGCCCGACGAAGCAGGTCGCCGACATTGGCGAAGAAGAGCGGGGCCTCGTAGCGGTAGATCACCAGGCCGGGCAGGGTTTCGGCGTCGGCGTAGTCCGCGGTGTCGTGCATCCCGGCGAGGCCGGGGACACGGCCGAGGACGGCGTCCTTCGGGCGGGCGAGCCGCTGAGCCATTTCCAGCAGCGAAATGGCGATGGCGACGCCGATGCCCATCAGCAAGCCGAGCCAGATCGTCCCGACAAGGGTGACGCCGGCGAGCAGCACCTCGCGGCGGCGGAAGCGCCACATCCTGCGGACTTCGCTGCCCTTGATGAGCTTGGTCGCGGCATACAGCACGACGGCTCCGAGCGCCGCCTGGGGGAGTTGCGCCATGAGGGGACCGGCGATGAGAAGGACCAGCACGACGCATACGGCCGAGACGAGCGAATAGACCTGGGAGTGCGCGCGGGAACTCAGCGCCAGGGCGGTGCGGGAGCCGGAGGAGGAGACCGGGAAGCCGCCGAAGAGGCCGACGCCGGCGTGGACCCCGCCGAGGGCGACGAGTTCGACCTGCGGGTCGACGGCGCGCTCGCTGGGACGTTCGCCGGCGATCTCGGGCGAGGGGAAGCCGCGGGCGGCGAGCATGTTGTCGCTGTAGGCCAGCAGGGCCACGCCGAGGGCGGGGAGCGCGAGGGCCTGCCATTCGGTCGCCGAAAGCAGTGGGAGACTGGGCAGGGGCAAGCCGTTGGGGACGTCGCCGACGACGCGCACGCCCTGGTCGGCGAGGTTCATCGTGGCGGACGCAATGGTGGCGCAGGTGACGGCGATCAGCGCCGCGGGCCACCGCGGCCGCAGCCAGTGGATGAGGAAGATGAAGGCGGTGGTCGCTGCGGCGACATAGAAGGTCATCGGGTGGGTGGCACCGATGTGGGCGAGGAACGAGCGTGCTTGCTCGATGATGGAGTGTCCCCCTACATCGGTCCCGGTGAGCTTGCCGAGCTGGCCGACGACCATCAGGATCGCGGCGCCCGCGAGGTAGCCGACCAGCAGTGGCTGCGAGAGCAGGTCGGCCAAGACACCCAGGCGGAAGATACGCGCGAGGAACAGCCAGGCCGCGATCAGCAACGACAGTGCCGCACTCATGGCGATGATCCGCGCCGGGTCCGCACCGGGGCCGGCCACTTGGGCGACGGCTGCGCCCGTGAGCAGCGCGATCGTCGACTCCGGGCCGACAGACAGAATGCGGGAGCTGCCCATGAAGGCATAGATGACCAGCGCCACCAGCGCGGTGTAGAGCCCGTAGACAGGCGGCACCCCGACAATCGCCGAATAGGCCATGACCTGGGGGATGAGGTATGCCGCGACGGCCAGCCCCGCGATGACGTCGCCTCGCAGCCAGGCCCGGTCATAGCGCTTGGTGAGGAAGTGGAGGCCGGGGGTGGCTGCGGCTAGCACTTGGACAACCCAAGGTGTGCGCTGGGGGTTGAGGTCGTAGTCGATCGCGTGGTGACGGGCGAGTTCGCCTGCGGGGGTGACGCTGGGAACCGGGTCGAGGTGCTGCGCAAACGGGACGTTGGTCTCGCCGCCGAGCCGTCGCTTGGGCCGCACCGGCCGCATGGGTCGGGCGCGCCGGAGCGTCAGATCACCCAGCGGGCGGACGGTTCGCGGCGGCATGGGCTCGTCGGCGTCGGTCCCCGCACCGCCTGCCTGGCCAGTCTCGCCGTTCACCGAAAACCCCTGTCTGATTCACCTTCTGTTCACCCGAAATGTAGACCCGCGTCCCGCCCGCGCCGAAATGGGGCGGAGACGAACAAGCGAAGACGAAGAACGGGCGGCCTCCCGAGGGAGACCGCCCGTGTTCATCTGACTGCGTTCGCATTCAACTGCGACCCCGACGGGACTCGAACCCGCGACCTCCGCCGTGACAGGGCGGCGCGCTAACCAACTGCGCTACGGGGCCTTGACGTGCAAGGCCTTGCGTATCCCCAACGGGATTCGAACCCGTGTTGCCGCCGTGAAAGGGCGGAGTCCTGGGCCGCTAGACGATGGGGACCCGATCCACTCGGGACCCCGGCCGCTTGCGAGCTCGGGCTCGGTGATCCGTCGAGGACTCCGAAAGCATAAGGGTCACCCCGCGGAACTCCAAACCGAGTGTCCCCAAACCGGATCCTGCTGTGGCTGGGGCTCCTGTGCCAGGACTGGGCTGGCTGGGGCTGGGGCGGTCATGGCTCAGGCGCTGCCCAATCCCGCAACCGGTCTGCGCTCCACGTGGTGATGATCCGCTCAGCGGAGATGCCAAGACGCTCGGCGCGCTGCGCGCCATACGCCTTCATATCGAGTTGCCCGGGCGCATGAGCATCGGAGTCGATGCTGAACAGGCAACCGATGTCCTTGGCCAGCAGGATCAACTCGTCCGGCGGGTCGCAGCGCTCGGGACGGGAGTTGATCTCGACCGCCGTGCCGGACTCCGCGCACGCCTCGAACACTGCCCGCGCGTCGAACTCACTCTGCGCCCGGGTGCCGCGGCTGCCCGTCACGAGTCGGCCGGTGCAGTGGCCCAAGACGTTGACCCGCGGATTGCGCACGGCCGCAGCCATCCGCTTGGTCATCGGAACACGATTCATCTTCAGCTTCGAGTGCACGCTGGCGACGACGAGGTCGAGCTTGGCCAACATGGCCGGCGTCTGATCAAGCGAGCCGTCGTCGAGGATGTCGACCTCGATCCCCTTGAACAGCGTGAAGGTCCCGCTCAACGACGCCGTTATGGCATCCACGATCGCGATCTGCTTCGTCAGCCGCTCGACGGACAGCCCGTTGGCCACCCGAAGTTGCGGGGAGTGATCGGTCAGGACGAGCCAGTCGTGCCCCGTCTCGACGGCCGTGAGCACCATCTCCTCGATCGGGGAGCCGCCGTCGGACCAGTTGGAGTGGCTGTGGCAATCGCCGCGGAGCGCGGCATACAACTCCTCCCCACCCTCCACCAGCGGCGCGCCCGCGCTGTCCTGGAGCGTGGCGAGGTAGGCGGGCAACTCGCCGTCGAGCGCCTGGCTGATAACGCCCGCAGTCGCCTTGCCGATGCCGGGCAACTCCTGGACCGACCCAGCCGTATGCCGCGTCGCGAGTTCCCCGGCTGGCAACGCCGCGATCGTGGCCGCCGCCTTCCGGAACGCCTCGACACGGTAGGACCCGGCGCGGGTGCGTTCGAGCAGAAAGGCAATGCGCCGCAACGCCTCTCCGGGCTCGACCGGGGCGCTCAGCGGTGGGACGAGGGCGACCATGGATCAGCGGAACTGCCGGCCGATGATCGCGTCCCACACGCGGTCGCCGCCGAGCCGTCGGGCATGCACCATCGCCCGCGCGGCCGGCGTGACCAGGTAGCGCGACTTGGGCGCCTGCGCCTCGACCGCCTTGAGGATGGTGCGGGCCACGGCTTCCGGGCCGACGGACAGGACCTTGCTGGCATAGGCGTCGGCGTTGACGGCCTGGACCTTGGTGACCAGTGCGGCATACGGAGAGTTCGGATTGTCCACGGCCGCAGAGGAATTGATGCTCTCCTCGAAATTCGTCCGGATCGGGCCCGGCTCGATCAGGCTCACCGCGATGCCGAACTCGCGCACTTCGTTGCGTAGGGCGTCGGTCAGACCTTCGACGGCGTACTTGGTCGCGTGGTAGTAGCCGCCCACCGGGAACGCGATCCGCCCGCCCATCGACCCCACGTTGAGGACGAGGCCGCCGCCGGCCGCCCGCATGCCGGGCAGGCACAGTTGGGTCAGTCGGGCCAGGCCGAAAACATTGGTCTCGAACATGCGGCGCACGGCGTTGAGGTCGGTCTCTTCGATGGTGCCGTACTCGCCATAGCCCGCATTGTTGATCAGGGTCCCGACGCTGCCGTGCGCCTGCGACACGGTCGCCACCGCGGCTCGCATCGACTCCTCGTCGGTCACATCCAGTCGTATGGTGCGCGCCCCCGCCGCGGCCAACTCGGCGAGGCTCTCCTCGCGTCGGGCGGTCGCGTAAACCGTGTAGCCGGCCTTGACCAGCAGGTCGGCACTCGCGCGACCGATGCCGGTCGAGCAGCCGGTGATCAGGATGGGATTGCGATGCTGAGGCACCTTGTCAGCCTAATGCGGGGCGCCGACAGTGGCCCCTGACAGGAGCACTCACCGCGTCGTCACAGGAGCAGGTCGCGCAGGGCGTCCAGCAGGCGGCCGATGTCGTCCTCGTCGGTATAAGGCGCGAGGCCCACCCGTACGCCGCCCGCATCGCCTAGCCCGAGGTGACGCGAGCACTCGATGGCATAGAAGTTGCCGGCGGGCGCATTGATCTCGCGGGTGGCGAGTTCGGCGCGCAGGGCCTGGCTGTCCCAGCCGGCAACCGTGAAAAGCAGTGTGGGAGTTCGCCGTTGGGCGTTGGAATAGACCGTCACCCCCGGCAGGTCACGCAGCGTCTCCTCCAGCAGCGTGCGCAGGTGCCGCTCATGCCGATGGATGGCCGCATAGGCCGCGATCAACCGATCGCGCCGGCTGCCGGCGCGCGTCCCGGCGAGGTCGGCGTGAAAGTCGATCGCCGCGGTGACCCCCGCCATGAGTTCGTATGGCAGTGTCCCGAGTTCGAAGCGCTCCGGCACCTCGGTGGTCGAGGGCAGCAGCTTGTCGGGCTGGAGTTGCTCCAGCAGGGCCGGGTCGGCGACCACGACGCCGCAGTGCGGGCCCAGGAATTTGTATGGCGAGCACGCCCAGAGATCCGCACCACTCGCCGGAAGGTCGACCGTCTCGTGGGCGGTGTAGTGGACGCCGTCTGCGTAGACCAGGGCGCCGCTGCGCTCGTGAACGAGGCTGGAAATCGCCGCGATGTCGGGCATGGTCCCGATCAAATTGGAGGCCGCGGTCACGGCGACCAGCCGTGTCCTGGCGGTGAGGTGGGCGGCGATATCCCCGGGGTCCAACTCGCCCGTCGTCGGATCAAAATCGGCGAAGCGCGGCAGTGCCCCGACCGCTTCGGCTGCCTGCACCCACGGCCGAACGTTGGCGTCGTGGTCGAGGCGGGTCACCACGACCTCGTCACCGGGCTGCCACCCCTTGGCCAACGTCCGCGCGAAGTCGTAGGTCAGATCGGTCATCGACCGACCCACGACGACCCCGCGTGGGTCCGCCGCCAGAAGGTCCCCGAGTGCCGCGCGACAGTGCGCGACCGCGTCCTCCGCGCGCCGCTCGGCCCGGGTGATCGTGCCGCGGTTGGCAATTGCGCTGGTCAAGGTCCGCGCCACCGCGTCGCCCACGGAACGGGGCGCTTGCGTGCCGCCCGGGGCATCGAAGTGCGCCGCCCCCTCGGCCAACGCGGGGAAGTGCGCTCGGACGGCCGCCACGTCATACGTCATGACGTGACCCTAGTGACTGCCCCACGTAGTGACTGCCCAACGTAGTGACTGCTCCCGAGCGGGTGCGCGGGCTGGGGCGCGCGGCGTCGAGCAGCCTGCGGGGTCGCAAGTTCCGCTCACCAGGACGTATGCAGGGGCCTCCCTTCGGCGAAGCCGGCCATCGACTGGACCCCGACAACGGCCCGCTCCGCGAACTCGGCCACGGACGCCGCGCCCGCGTAGGTGAACGACGAGCGCACTCCGGCGGTGATCGAGTCGATCAGGTCCTCCACGCTCGGGCGGGCGGGATCGACATACATGCGGGCGTGGCTGATGCCCTCCTCATAGATCGCCTTGCGGGCGCGATCGAAGGAGGTCTCCGCGGCCGTGCGGTTGGCTACAGCGCGGGCCGACGCCATCCCGAACGACTCCTTGTAGGAGCGGCCGTTCTCGTCGGTGAACAGATCGCCGGGGGACTCCAACGTCCCGGCGAACCACGATCCGATCATCACATTGGAGGCCCCCGCCGCGAGCGCCAACGCGACGTCGCGCGGATGGCGAACCCCGCCGTCCGCCCACACATGCTTGCCGGAATCCCTTGCGGCAGTGGCGCATTCGAGAACCGCCGAGAACTGTGGCCGACCGACTGCGGTCATCATCCGGGTCGTGCACATCGCCCCCGGCCCGACCCCGACCTTGACGATGTCGGCGCCGGCGGCGATCAGATCGCGCGTGCCCTCGGCGGTCACGACATTGCCGGCGGCGAGCGGGACGCCGAGGTCCGCGTCACGCACCGAGGCCAAGGCGTCGAGCATTTTCTGCTGATGACCGTGGGCCGTGTCGAGCACCAACAGGTCGCACCCGGCCTCGACCAGCGCACGGGCCTTGCCCGGCACATCGCCATTGATACCCACCGCCGCTGCCACGCGCAAGGCGCCGGACGCATCGACATTGGGACGATAGATCGTGGCCCGCAGCGCTCCCTGCCGGGTCAGGATGCCGACCAGCGTCCCGTCGTCGCGCACCACCGGCGCCAGCCGGTGCCGCGACTGCGCCAACCGGGCGTAGGCGTCCTCGGGAGCAACTCCGGCCGGCAACACCGTCAACTCCGTCGACATCACCGAACTCACCTGAGCGAACCGGTCGACCCGCGTCAGATCGGCCTCGGTCACCAACCCCACCGGTCGATCGTCGACGACCACAACCGCGGCGCCGTGGGCCCGCTTCGTCAGCAGGACCAGGGCCTCGCCGACCGTCTGCTCCGGACGCAGCGAAATCGGGGTGTCGAAGGTCAAATCCCGCGACTTCACCCACCGGATCACGTCGGCGACTACCGCCTGAGGGATGTCCTGCGGGATCACCACGAGCCCACCCCGCCGGGCCACTGTCTCGGCCATCCGCCGCCCCGCAATGGCCGTCATATTGGCCACGACCAGCGGAATCGTCGTCCCGGACCCATCGGCGCTGGCGAGATCGACGTCGAAGCGGCTCGTCACCGTCGATCGACTCGGCACGAGGAAAACATCGTCATAGGTCAGGTCGGCCCCGACGGCCGGATGGGAGACGAATCGCATGCCGGGGAGCTTAGGCGGCGGCTCCGACATACCCCCTGGTTGAGCCCTTCCCCGGGGAGGACGTGCCGCTCAAGGCAGCAGCGTCATCGCGTCCAGGATGCGTATGCCGAGTTCCCGGTCCCCCCTCGATCGTCACCTCGGCGTCGTCCGGCAGGGTGGCGAACGTCCGCCGCCCTGCGCAAAGCAGGGTGAGGGCGGCGCGATTGCGTTCGAGGGTGACCGCGGCGTGGCCGGCCCCCTCCGAGTCGGCCGGCTCGCAGCGGCCGTCCTCGGAGATGACATAGGCGGTCGCGATGTCCTCGGCGACCACGCGCAGCACCGTGCCCACCGGTGGCGCGACCTTGCGCCCGATGACATAGGGGATACCCGCCGCGAAGCTCGTGGCGGTGACCGCCACGCCGAAGGTCGTCAGCGTCGGGCGGCTCCCCAGCCGCTCGGAGAATGTCCTGCTGATGGACCCAGATGTCGATCGCGCGGTTGCGCAGGAGCGTGCGGTTGTCCCAGGTGAGGTTCCCGATCTGCTGCGGGGGCTTGCCCGTGGGAATCCTGGGTGCGGCCGGGCCGTTGATGTGGCGGGTTCGCGACGGAAGGGCCGCCGCGCACCGAGGTCGGGGAGGATGACCACGTGAGTTTCCTGACGGAGTCGCCGGCCGATGCCGCTCGCCGCGCCGGATTGCGGCGGATGCGGATCATCGCGACCTCGCTCCTGGTGCTGGCCTTTGTGGTCTTCGTGCTCACCAACAAGCACCAAGACGGTGGCTGGGGATACGTCCATACGGCTGCCGAGGCGGCGATGGTGGGCGCGCTGGCCGACTGGTTCGCGGTCACGGCACTGTTCAAGCACCCGCTCGGGCTCCCGATCCCGCATACGGCCCTGGTGAAGAAGCGCAAGGACGAGCTGGGCCGATCGCTGGAGGAGTTCGTCGGGGACAACTTCTTGACCGAGGACATCGCCCGCGAGCGCCTCGCCGCGGCCAATGTCGGCATCCGGCTGGGCACGTGGCTGGGGGAGCCGGCCCACCGGCAGCGGGCCTTGGAGGAGGGCGCCAAGATTGCGACCGTCGCCCTGAATCGGATGCGCGACGAAGACGTGCATGACTTCGTCGAGCAGGTGCTCATGACGCGCCTGATCAAGGAGCCGGCGAGCCCGATCATCGGCAGCTTCCTGGCCGGGATCATCGACGACGGCGCGCACCACGGGCTGGTCGACCTCGGTCTTGGGGAGATCCACGACTGGCTGGTCGAGAACCCCGAGGTGTTCTCGACGCTCATGAACGAGCGCGCCCCCTGGTGGACCCCGCCGTGGGTCGACGGCCGCGTCATCAACTGGACCTACCAGCAGGCGCTGGCGTGGGTGCAGGACATGCGCTCGGACCCCGACCATCGCGCCCGGCAGGCGCTCGACGGGCTGCTGCGCCAACTCGCGACCGACCTGCACGAGAACCCCGAAGTGCAGGCGCGCGCCGAGGCGCTGAAGGAACGCGTACTTACCCACCCCCAAGTGGGGATCACGGTGGGCTCGCTGTGGGCGTCCGTGCGGACGTCTTTGCTGGCCGCGCTCGCGGACCCCACGAGTTCTTTGTGGGAGCGCGGCGACGCCTGGCTCGCCGAGATCAGCCACATGTTGCTCACCGATGACGAGACCCGGGGGCGCCTGGAGGGTCACCTCGCCGACATCGTGGCGTTCTTCGTCAATACGTATGGCGATGAGCTTGCCACGGTCATCTCCACCACCGTGGATCGCTGGGATGCCGACGAGGCCTCGCAGCGCATCGAGCTGTTCGTCGGCCGCGACCTTCAGTTCATCCGGATCAACGGCACCATCGTCGGGGCCCTCGCCGGGCTGGTGATCCACGCGATCGGGCAGGCGCTCGGGTCCTGAGTGCGTGCGGGGTCCTGAGTGCGTGCGGGACGTGCTGCGCGTTGAGGGCCGGGCCCTTGCGTGACCCACGCAACCAGCATCGCCCCCGCCGGATCGGCGGGGGCGATGAGGTTGATACGCCGGACCGGGAGCGCCTCACGGCGCGTGGCCGCTCGTAGCGGCTATATGTTGGGACCCGGGGCTGCCGCGGTCCGGCGCAGCGACAACGTTAACGCACATCGGCCGCCGGATTCTTCCCGCGCTTAGAGCTCGGTGGGTGACTCAGGATCTCGTGGGGTACTTACGCGTCGCTCGGGCGACAGCGAAATACCCCACGACCGCTCTGCGTCCGGGACAGGCGTTGTGTCGCCGCGTCAGAGCAGGGCGCCGGCGCGCCAGGCTGCCGCGGCGGCATCGAGGTCACGGGCCGTGGTCAGCAAGGTGGCCGCCTGCTCGGTCTCCCGCGTCGCCAGTTGCGGGTCGTAGGCGTCGGTGTCATGCGCCAGCTCCGCGCGGCCTGCCGAGATGACGCGGCAAAAGGCCGCGGCGCGCTCCAGCGCCACGGCGAGGTCACCGCGATAGACGCGCCGGAGAATCTCGTCTACGAGAGCTCGTAGCTCGTCGGGACCCGGGGGTTCTGCGGGACCCGCGACGACGTGGTTGACCTGGGCGTGGCGCATGCCCGCGGCATACTCCCGGCTGGCGGTGGTGGGGGAGCGACCCACCCACTCGCGCAGCGCATAAAGGCGCCACAGCGCCCCGGGAAGGGTGCCGGCCGGCATGACGGACCAGAGTTCGGCGATCGTGTCGAGGCCGAGTTCGTCCACGAGGGCGACCAGGCGCGCGGTGACGTCGGGGTCGGCGACGGTGCGGCCCACCCCGAGGACGATGGCGGCACTGTGATGCGCGACCTCGGTGACCTCGGCGGGGCCGGGGGTGGTCCCGGCATACTTCGTCATCGCTTCGAGGCTGAGGTGGGCGGGACGGCGCGGACGATCGCGCCCGGGAGGCATGCTCACGACGTCAGTTTCGCAGGCGACGGCGCCATCGGCGCGATGAGCGGGTCAGTCGTCGAAGAGTTCGGAGAGGAAGGACCGACGCCTCCGGTGGCCGTAGTAGCCCTTGCTCGTGGCATAGCGCGGCGCCTTCGAGTACGTCCGGTAGGGCGCCTGGCCATACGCCTGAACCGGCGGCTGCTGGTATCCCCGGCCGTCCTGGATGCCGGGCTGCGGGGCGGGCGACTGCTGGGCCATCGGCTGCTGGGGCGCGGGCGGGGCGCTCTGATTCCACGCGGTCTCCGCGGCCACCAGAGCCTCCAATTCGCCGCGGTCGAGGAACAGCCCGCCGCAGCCGGTGCACTGGTCCACGAGAACGCGATTGCGCTCGTAGGACCGCATCGCGGAGCCACACTTCGGGCACGTGAGGGAGGTCGTCATGCCCCGAGAACGGCGGTGGCCGCGGCCGGGTTCCCGCGGTGGTGCCCCATCCCGAAGAATGATTTGTATGGCGATCCCCCACCTCGATTCCACGTCCGCCTCGTCCTGGCTCGACGGTGCTCACGTCGAGGAGTCCGTATGGGCGCTTCGGCCGGACTATGTGGCCGTGCTGATGGTGGCCACGGGCCTGACGCCGGGGCCGTCGGATGCGGCGAGCGAGGCGGTGTTGCGCGAGGCCGAGGCGTCGGCGCGGGCGATGGTGGGTGACGGGTTGCCCGAGGCGGTCGGGCATGTCGCGGCCTGGCGGGAGGCGTATCGGGGGTTCGGCGCGAAGCCGCAGCGGACCCGGAGTTCCGTCGAGGCTCTGCTTCGGCGCGTGGGGGATGGGCTGCCGAGGATCGACCGGCTGACCGATGCCTATAACGCGGTGTCGATCGCGAACGCCACGCCCCTGGGGGGTGAGGATCTCGAGGCGTATGCCGGTCCGCTCCGGTTGGTACGGGCTCGCGGGGACGAGGAGTTCGAGGTGATGTCCGGTGGCGCCCGCGCCTCGGAGCCGCCCGAGCCGGGGGAGGTCGTCTGGCGCGACGACCTCGGTGTGACCTGCCGCCGGTGGAACTGGCGGCAGTGCGTGCGGACCCGGTTGACCGAGTCGAGCACGTCCGCGGTGTTCATCTGCGATGTGTTGGACGTGGAGCCGGGGGACGCCGTGTTGCGGGCCGCCACCGTGCAGGAGGACCTGGTGGCCTCGTTGGAAAGAGTGAGCCCGGGCGTGGACCTCACCACCCGGACGTTGCGAAGGTGAGGCGAGGTTGGGTGAGGGCCCACGAGGTGCGGTAAGGGGCCGCTTGGTGAGGTTAGCTAGGGACTTCTCGGTCGTCACCGGGTCGCCGACTTCCCGCGGACGCAATAGAGTCGCAGGGACGCAATAACTATTGCGTCCGCGAGACGTTATTGCGTCCGCCGCGTCGCCTCGGGGCGCTTCGCCTCGGTGTGCCGACCTGTACCCGACCCTGGAAGGTCTCATGCCAGCGCCAATTCGCACTTCCCACGCCGTCGTCGCCTCGCCGCCGCAGGGCGACCTGCCCGTTGGTGCCCTCAGTCGCCGGACGACGCTGTCCGGGCTGGCCGGACTGGCGGTTCCAGCCTCAGGCATGCGAGCACCCGGTCTTGAGTTCGGCAGGACCTACACGTCACGCGGACGATCCCTGAGCTCTCTAAGGAATATGTTCGGGGTCAACGTCGTGACATCGACCGCCTCAGGCCCCTATGGGCAGCGCGAAACGGTCCTCCGGGCGCTGAAGGATCTTGGTGCCGTGTGGATCCGCTCTCGAATCCACACCGGCAACAAGGGTCAGGTGGCCTTCGTGAACCAGCTTGCCGCGAATGGGATCAAGACCAACGGACTGATCGACCTCCCTGGCAAACGGGATACTCCTGAGGCGCTGGTGGCTCTCGTGGCGTCGTCCATGCCTGGGGCGATGATGAGCTTGGAAGGGCCGAACGAGTGGAACCTGCAGGGCGGCTCCGATTGGGTTGCTGAGCTGGTCTCCCATCAGACGCGTTTGTGGAATGCCGCCAAAGCCAATCCGGCGACGCGCAATCTCGCCGTCGTCGGACCGGCCCTGGGAATGCGGACCGGATATGCGGAGTTCGGCAACCGGTCTTCGATCATGGACTGGGGCAATATCCATCTGTACACCGGTGGCTACGTGCCTGGCTACCGAACTGACGACGTCCTGCGGGACGAGCGCACAGTATGTGGCTCCAAGCCCATCATCGTCACGGAGACGGGGTGGCACAACGCCTCGGATTGGCACGGACCGCACTACTACACCCCCGAAGATGTGGCCGGCATCTATGCCCCCCGGCTGTGGCTTGAGTACTTCATCCGGGACGTCCCCAAGCTGGCCATCTATGAACTGTGCGATAACCCGGCTGGTCGAAACCTGCGGGAGCACCACTTCGGGCTGTTGCGGGGAGACCTTTCGCGCAAGCCGGCTTTCCAGTCGTTCGCAAACATGAACGCGATCATGCTGAAGACGGCTCGGCACCGCGGGCCCTCAGGTGCGCCCCTCACCTTCTCCGTCCGGAGCGGACCCAGCGACCTGCGCTCTGCCCTTCTCGCCGGCAACAACGGCGCCTTCCTGCTGTTCCTCTGGCGCTCTAATGCGTCGATATATGACCCCGTCTCGCGCCGCCGCCTGACGCCGCAGCCAGCCACGGCGACCATCGAGTGGGAGTCGCCGCGTCGCGTGACGCGCTATTCGCCGGCTAGGAGCGCAACCAGCACGCAGTCGGAGGTCACGAAGAGATCGTCGGTGACCCTGGGCGGAGAACTGCAAATCCTGGAGATTCGCCCGGTCTGATCCGGTCGGAAGCATGGCCTTCAAGTGGGCCCCGTGGGGCTCGAACCCACAACCTACGGATTAAAAGTCCGCAGCTCTGCCATTGAGCTAGAGGCCCTACGCCGGTGCTATGCCGGCGCACGCAACCGGATCGAGGACCGGTTCGCGCGCACTTAGGGTAGCCCGACCCGGGGAGGGGCGCGCGCGGCATACGGGTGGGAACGTCGCCGGGTCGGGGCGCTCGGAGGCACCGCAAGGTGAAGAGGGCGACCCCTCACCCCCCACGGGTGATGCCGGGGGGAATAAGGTCACGCCATGACGTGGTGGACATCACCATTTCGCTCGTTTGGGCGTTGGCGCCGACGCCCTGCCCGCACAGGAGGATCCGTGTCCGGTCGCAATGTCGTTCTGCTCCTCATTTTCCTGGCATTCCTGGGCCTTGTGTGGTGGTTGATCAAGTCATCGCGGCGCTCGTCGCAGCCGTCGGTCATGCACTCCGACCCGATCGACCCCGCGGCATACCGGCCGGCCTCCGTCGATCTTTCGTCGGCGGGGAGTGCTCCGGTGGCGGGGGCTGCCGGGGTGGGTATGGCCGCTGGGGCGGCCCCCGAGTACCAGGCAGGGGCGGGTATGCCGCTCGCCGACCCGATTCCCGCGGCGGGCGCCCGTGAGGGTGACTGGGATGACCCGACTGTCGGGGACGGGGTTGCTGCGCAGGCGGCCGCTGCCGAGTCGAGTTCCGGCGAGCCGGCAGGCGGCGAGTGGTGGCAGCGTGACGAGGCCCGGGAGGGGCTCTCGACGAAGACGGAATCGTGGGCAGCGCCGGAGCCGCCCAGCTACGAGGCACCGAGCGTCGGCGAGGTTGCTTCCACAGGCGCGTGGGCAACGGAGCCCGCGACAACAGGGGAGGTTGAGATGGGTAAGAACGACGACGGCACCTCGTGGCGTGACCGGTTGACGGGTCACCACGACGGCGAGAGCCTGATCGAGAAGGGGAAGGAGTTCTTCTTCGGGGAGGACGACGCTGCCCGCCGGGACGCGGACGTGGACGCAGTGGCGGCGGGCGATCTGGGGGATGGCGAGTCGGTCGTGGTAGCCGACGACGCGGCACGGGTGGTGGACGAGTCTGCGGTGGCTGAGGCTTCGGTCGATGAGGCGTCGGCCGATGAGGGTGGCCGGCTGGGCGATGTCGCGGCTGGGGCTGCCGGCGCGGGCGCGGGCGCGGCGGCTGCGGGCACGTACTGGGCCAGCCGCAACGTGTCCGACGACGAGACGCCCGCGGATCTCGCTGAACTTTCCGAGACCCTGGAGAATCGTCCCGAGGTGTCGCACGACGATGTCGTAGCCGAGGTCGTCTCGACCGGCGACGCGGGTGCTGATGGCGGCGCTGACGCAGGTGCCGACGGTGGCGCGGCGGGTGAGGTTGGCGCTGATGGTGGCGCAGACGCGGGTGCTGATGGTGGCGCGGCTGGTGAGGTTGGCGCCGACGCGGGCGCTGATGGCGGGGCTGATGCGGATGCCGATGGTGCCCCCTTCGTCGTCGCTGACCCGGACGGCGAACCTGCTGACCGGGCTGACTCGATCCCTGTGGCGCTGAACGTCGACAGCGGCGATGCGGGTGCTGATGGTGGCGCTGACGGTGGTGCTGCTGGTGAGGTTGGTGCGGATGGTGGCGCCGACGCGGGCGCGGCCTACGCCGATGGCGGGGTAGCCCCGATGGTCGAGGACGCCGACGTTGCCCTGACGTGGGATGGCGTTGAAGGCACGTCGCAGGACCCCACCGCCGAGATCATCGAGACTGTGCCCGCCGAGGCGGCCGCGGTCGAGCCCATCGGTGACGCTGGCGCCGATGGCGGTGCCGACTCCGGTGCTGACGGCGGCGCGCTTGGTGACGCGGGTGCTGATGGTGGCGCCGACGCGGGTGCTGATGGTCTCGCGGCGGGTGAGGTTGGCGCTGATGGTGGCGCCGACGCGGGTGCTGATGGTGGCGCGGCGGGTGAGGTTGGCGCTGATGGTGGCGCCGACGCGGGCGCGGCCTACGCCGATGGCGGGGTAGCCCCGATGGTCGAGGACGCCGACGTTGCCCTGACGTGGGATGGCGTTGAAGGCACGTCGCAGGACCCCACCGCCGAGATCATCGAGACTGTGCCCGCCGAGGCGGCCGCGGTCGAGCCCATCGGTGACGCTGGCGCCGATGGCGGTGCCGACTCCGGTGCTGATGGTGGCGCTGACGCGGGTGCTGACGGCGGCGCGGTTGGTGAGGTCGGTGCTGATGGTGGCGCTGACTCCGGCGCTGATCGTGGCGCGTCTGGTGAGGTCGGTGCTGATGGTGGCGCGGACGCGGGCGCGGCATACGCCGATGGCGAGGTTGCCCCGATGGTCGAGGAGGCTGACGTGGCGTTGGTTTGGGACGGGGTCGAGGGCACTGCTCAGGACCCGAACGCCGGCATCGCCAGCCCCGCTGCCGACGCCGCGACTGACGACGGCTCCTCCGACGACTCGGCGGGGAGTGACGCGCCGGCATACGTCGCTGCGGGTGGCGCCGCCGCGATCGGCTATGCGGCCGCCTCGTCGGCCGACTCCGGCGAGGGAGATCCGCTCGGCGATGACCTCCCGGCGGCCCCGGCCGCGGACTTGGAGGCGGGCGCCGAGGTGTATGGCGAGTCCGAAGATGCCGGGCAGTCCGCCTGGGATGCACCCGGCATGAGCGGCGACGCCACGGGCCACGAGCACGCGGTCGTCGACGGCGGCTGGAGCGTCGGTTCCGCCGCTCCCAACGAGGACGGCTGTATGCCGCTCGGGCACCCCATCAAGGGCGTCTTCGCGTACGGCATGGTCTACCAAGTGCCGGGTTCGGACTGGTACGACGCCACCGAGGCGGACGTCTGGTTCACCGACGAGGACGCCGCCCAACGCGCCGGCTTCCACCGCGGCGAAGGCTAAGTCATCAAGTGGGTCGTCGTCTGGCAACACCCTGACCGACGAACTTGAGCACGCCGTAATGATTTGAGCACGCCTTCCAAGGCGTGCTCAAATCATTACGGCGTGCTCAAGTTCGGGGGCGGGGCGGCCGGGCGGCTCGGGTGCCATCAGTCACACCGGCAGCTGGACGCCACGAACGGCTCGTCGCGGGTAGAGTTAGCGACAGTTACCCACTGGTAGTTAGGAGAGGCCCATGGCCCGCTACGACGTCAACACCACCACGATGGCTCAGCTGCTGGATGACCCCGAGGTCGTCGCGATCTTCGAGAAGCACTCGCCCGGCATCACCTCCAACCCGATGATCGGCATGGTCAAGCCGATGTCGGTCGCGCAGGCGATGGGCATGGCCGGTGCGATAATGGGCGCCGACACCGTCGAGGCGATCAAGTCGGAGGTCGACGCGCTCGCCTGAGCCTCCCCATACGCGCACGAGAACGTGCACGAGAACGGCCCCACCCGAGCACGGGTGGGGCCGTTCGACGTCCCCCTCGCCGCTACCCAGCCGATGCCTGCCCGTCCCAGTCAGCCGAACTCGTCCCGATTCGCCGAACCGACCCCTTTCGAGGTATAGTTGAAAACGAAATAGTTAAGGAGCACACCGTGCCTGCTGTCACCGCCACCGACCTGACGGTCCTGCCGACCGTCAACCAGCCGTCACCCACCGCACGCAAGCGGCCGGTCATCTCTCTGACTGAGGCCCCGTCCGGGTATGAGGGCGAGGGCTTCCCGGTCAAGCGAGCCTTCGCCGGGGTGGACCTGCGCTATCTCGACCCGTTCATCATGATGGACGAGATGGGCGAGGTGAACTACGCCCCGGGCGAGCCCAAGGGCACCCCGTGGCACCCGCACCGCGGCTTCGAGACCGTCACCTACATCATCGACGGCACCTTCGATCACCAGGACTCCCATGGCGGGGGCGGGCGCATCAGCAATGGCGCAACCCAGTGGATGACCGCCGGCTCCGGCTTGCTGCACATCGAGTCGCCGCCGGAGGAGTTAGTCGTCTCGGGCGGCTTGTTCCACGGCCTGCAACTCTGGGTCAACCTCCCCCGCGCGCAGAAGCTCGTCACGCCCCGTTACCAGGACCTCGGCGCCGAGCGGACCACCCTGCTGAGCTCCCCCGATGGGGGCGCCTTGGTCCGCGTCATCGCGGGTGAGGTAGCCGGCCAGACCGGGCCGGGCGCGACATACACCCCGATGACGATGATCCACGCGACCCTCGCCCCGGGCGCCCGCCTGGAGCTGCCGTGGCGGACCGATTTCAATGCCTTGGTGTATGTCATGAGTGGCCGGGGTGTCGTCGGCGCCTCGGACACGCCGATCTCGGCCGGGCGACTCGCGGTGCTCGGTGGCGGGGATGCCATCTCCCTCGGCGCGCTCTCTTCGGCGGATGGGCAGGGCCAGCGCGGCCTGGAGGTCGTCATCCTCGGTGGACAGCCGATTCGCGAGCCGATTGCGTGGGCCGGGCCGTTCGTGATGAACACCAAGGCCGAGGTCATGCAGGCGTTCGAGGACTACCAGCGCGGCGCCTTCGGCCACAGCCTGCCGCACCACGAGGGCGCCCAACTGGCTGGCTAGTCCCGCGGGAGAACATTTGGAATACCAATAGGACCGGCGGGAACGGTCAAACCGGCCATTCGGACCTCGCTCGGTATTCCAATTGCCCGCAGGGGTCAGGCTGGGGGCGGGGTGAGCGCCTCGATGCGCTCCCAGTCGGGCCCGCTCATGGCGATATGCGCGGCGGGGAACAGCCCGTTGTCCTCGCGGTCGATGTGGTGCTGCAGGGTGTGCTCGAACTCGGGGTAGCGGTCATGCGCCCCCGCGGCGATCCGCTCCAGCAGATCGTCGAGACTGGCGTGCTCCGCGCACAGGCTCTCGATGTGGTCGGTGAAGAGGTCGTCCTCGCGCATCACTGCGAAAAGCCCGACTTCCTCCGAGACCGTATGGGGGTGCAGCAGCTCCCGCATGATCGTCGCCGCCGCGACCACCTCCTCGGCGTCGCGGGCGGTGCACCCGGCCCGCAGTCGCGTCAGCGCGTTGCGGATCTCCGTGTGCTCGGCCATGAAGCGGCCGATGATGGTGATCGCCTCGCAGCCGCAGTAGGAGCACATGCGGTCAGTTCGCCAGCGCCACCGTCAGCAGGAAGGCGGAGTCTTCCAGTGCGTCGACGGAATGCCGCTCCGGGGGGATGGCGACGACTTGGCCCGCCGAGACGAACCACTCGGCGGCATCCCCGGCATACAGCCGGATCCGGCCGCGGAGCACGTGCAGGGTCGCCGCGGGCGGCGAGGAATGCTCGGCGAGCCCGCCCCCGGCGAGGATCGCCATCAGGACCGCGCGCTGCTTGGTCCCGTGTATGACGAGCCGACTCGCCTTGCGCTGCAGGTCGTTTCGCGCGGCCTCCAGGAGTTCATCGGCGAGCGTGGAGAGGTCGAAGACGCCCTCCTGCTGCTCACCGGGTTCGCCGCCCTGCCAGGGTTCGGGGGTCATGACTTGCCTTTCGTCGGGGTGCGGCTGAGCTCCGGCTTGTCCCAGCCGCGCTGAGGGGCTCGGCTGCCGCCCGCCGCTCGGTTGT
>NZ_HF571038.1:346892-397310 GCF_001046875.1 Nostocoides jenkinsii Ben 74 | reverse complement strand
GTAGCGACGGGCGGCGGCGCGGGTGTCGGAGAAGCCGAACCCGTCGGCGCCGAGCGAGTGGAAATCGCCGGGGACCCACTGAGCGATCTGGTCCTGCACCGCCCGCATGTAGTCGGACACCGCGATGACCGGGCCAGGGGTGTCGGCGAGGCGCCGCGTCACATACGGGTCCTCAACCTCGACCTCAGGGTGCAGGAAGCGCTTCTTGTCGACCTCCAGCGCCTCCCGGCGCAGCTCGTTCCACGACGTCACCGACCACACGTCGGCGTTGACGCCCCAGTCGTCGCGCAGCAACTGCTGCGCCTCGAGGACCCACGGCACCCCGACACCCGAACCGAGAAGCTGCACCGACGGGTTGCCCTCGCGCCCGCCTCGGTCCGCCTCGGACAGGCGGTACATGCCCCGCACGATCCCGTCGGCGTCGACGCTCGCCGGCTCGGTCGGCTGCACCATCGGCTCGTTGTAGAGGGTGATGTAGTAGATGACGTTCTTGGCGTCGCCGTCGCCGGCCTCGCCATACATCTCCTCCAAGCCGCGCTGCATGATGTGCGCGATCTCGTAGCCGAACGCCGGGTCATAGGAGCGGATCGCCGGGTTCGTGGCCGCCAGCAAGTGCGAGTGCCCGTCGGCGTGCTGCAGGCCCTCACCAGTTAGCGTCGTGCGACCCGCCGTCGCCCCCAACAGGAAGCCCCTGCTCATCTGGTCCGCTGCCGCCCAGATCGAGTCGGCCGTCCGCTGGAAGCCGAACATCGAATAGAAGATGTACATCGGGACCATGACCTGGCCGTGCGTCGCATACGACGTCCCAGCCGCGGTGAACGCGCTCATCGAGCCCGCCTCGTTGATGCCCGTATGAATGATCTGGCCCGCCTCGGACTCCTTGTAGGCGAGCATCAGGTCGGCATCGACCGAGGTGTAGTGCTGCCCGTGCGGGTTGTAGATCTTGATCGTCGGGAAGAAGCTGTCCATCCCGAAGGTCCGCGCCTCGTCCGGAATGATCGGCACCACGCGCTTGCCGAACTCCTTGTCGCGCATCAGATCCTTGAGCAGCCGCACCCACGCCATCGTGGTCGCCACTTGCTGCTTGCCGGAGCCCTTCTTCACCGCCGCATAGGCCTCCGGCTTCGGCAACGGCAAGGGCTCGTATGCCGTGCGCCGCGCCGGGAGCCCGCCGCCGAGCTTGCCGCGCCGCTCCAGGGCGTACTTCACGGCCTCGTCCTGCGGCCCCGGGTTGTAGTAGGGCGGCTCGTAGGGGTTGGCCTCGAGCACCTCATCGGAGATCGGGATGCGCAGGCTGTCGCGCAAGCCCTTGAGGTCATCGAGGGTGAGCTTCTTCATCTGGTGGGTTGCATTGCGGCCCGCGAAGTGGCTGCCCAGCCCATAACCCTTGATGGTCTTGGCGAGGATGACCGTCGGCTGACCGGTGTGCTCGACGGCAGACTTGTACGCGGCATACACCTTGTGGAAGTCGTGGCCACCGCGCTTGAGCTTCCACCAGATGTCGTCATCGGACCAGCCTTCGACGAGCTTGGCCGTGCGCGGGTCACGCTCGAAGAAGAACTCGCGGACGTATTTGCCGTCATTGGCCCGGAAGGTTTGGTAGTCGCCGTCCGGTGTCTTGTTCATCAGGTTGACCAGCGCGCTGTCGCGGTCGGCCGCGAGCAGCGGATCCCAGCCGCGGCCCCACACGATCTTGATGACATTCCAGCCGGCGCCGCGGAAGAACGCCTCCAACTCCTGGATGATCTTGCCGTTGCCGCGCACCGGGCCGTCGAGACGCTGCAGGTTGCAGTTGATGACGAAGGTCAGGTTGTCGAGCTCATCATTGGCCGCCGTCTGGAGCAGACCACGCGACTCCACCTCGTCCATCTCGCCGTCACCGAGGAACGCCCACACCCGCTGCTGGCTGGTGTCCTTGATGCCGCGGTTGTGGAGGTACTTGTTGAACTGCGCCTGATAGATCGCGTTCATCGGGCCCAGGCCCATCGACACCGTCGGGAACTGCCAGAAATTCGGCATCAACCGCGGGTGTGGATAGGACGGCAAGGCCTCGACCTTGCCGTCGACGACATGGCTGTGTTCCTGGCGGAAGCCGTCGAGTTCGGTCTCGGTGAGGCGGCCCTCGAGGAAGGCCCGTGCATACATGCCAGGGGAGGCGTGGCCCTGGAAGAAGATCTGGTCGCCGCCGCCGGGATGATCCGGGCCGCGCCAGAAGTGGTTGAAGCCCACCTCATACAGGGTCGCGGCCGAGGCATAGGTCGAGATGTGGCCGCCGACGCCGACGCCCGGCCGCTGCGCGCGGTGCACCAACACGGCCGCATTCCAACGCAAATACGCGCGGAACCGGCGCTCGATGTCTTCATCGCCGGGGAACCAGGGTTCCTTCTCGGCCGGGATGGTGTTGATGTAGTCGGTCGTCGTCAAAGACGGGACGCCGATGTTCATCGCCCGCGCGCTCTCCAGCAGCCGCAACATCACATAGCGAGCCCGGTCGCGCCCGGCGGCATCGACGAGTCCGGCGAGAGACTCAACCCATTCCTGGGTCTCCTCGGGGTCGATGTCCGGCAACTGCGTGGGGATGCCGTTGAGGATCGGTCCGGCCTTCTCGCTTCCGAGCACGAGGTGGCTCCTCTCTCTTGCTGTGGATCTGTCGGTGTCGGGGCGCGGCCCTCACTGTGGTGAGGGTCACGAGGGAACAAGTCCAACCTACTCTGCCGCGTGCCTTGGACGAGGGCGACGGCAGACTATGGACATGACCGTGGCCCTTTATGACGCCGGGGACCTGCCGTGGCG
Source organism: Nostocoides jenkinsii Ben 74 (assembly GCF_001046875.1). Lineage (GTDB taxonomy): Bacteria > Actinomycetota > Actinomycetes > Actinomycetales > Dermatophilaceae > Nostocoides_A > Nostocoides_A jenkinsii. The sequence continues at coordinate 394,517 of NZ_HF571038.1, read as the reverse complement.
GCCCGTCTCGACGCGCCTCGTCCGGGTCCGGCGCCTGACCGCCGTCGCCATCGCGACCCCCTTGCTCATCGCCTTCGCCGCCGCGACCCTGGCCACCTCGTGGTTCTGGATCGGCGCGGCCGTCGTCGCCGTGACCCTGATCTGGGCGTGGTGGTTCATCGGTCGCCAGGTCGCTGCGATTTCGTATGCCGAACTGCCCGAGGAACTCGTCATCCGGCGCGGCCGGATCTTTCGGTCCCTGGTGAGCATTCCGTATGGCCGCCTCCAGTACGCCGACATGGCTTCCGGACCGCTGTCGCGCCGCTACGGCATCGCATCGGTCACCATCCATACGGCCTCCCCGTCATCCAGTGGCTCGCTGCCCGGACTCGAGTTGCCCGAGGCGGAAGCCCTGCGAGAACGCCTCACTGCCCTCGGCGAAGCCCAGCGGGCGGGGTTGTGACGGCGCCGACGTGAGCGATTTTCACGAGGGAGTGTGGACGAAGTTCCACCCCCTGACCCCGATCCTGCGTGGCGGCGTGATGGCCGTGGCCGCGGTGGGTTATGTAGTCAGCCAGCAGGTGGACCGGATCTTCGGCTCGGACGGGGCTGACCCGACGGGCGGCCATTGGCTGCTTGCTGCCGCGGGCCTGGCGGTTGTCCTCGTCCTCGGCGTGGTCGCGGCCTGGATCAGTTGGCAGGCCGCGAGCTTCCGGCTCAGCCCCACCAATGTCGAGCTCCGCTCCGGGGTCGTCCGCAAACAACACCGGCAGGTCCGGTATGACCGCATCCAGGCCGTCGACATCACCCGGCCGCTGCTCGCCCGGATTTTCGGGTTGTCCGCGGTGAAGATCGAGGCCGCCGGCGGTTCCGATTCCAGCGTGACCCTGAGCTTCCTGGCGGATGGCCTCGCACAGCACGTTCGCGAAACCATCATCGGGCGCACTCATGACAGCCGCTCCTCCCATCCCGCCTCCGCTCCTGCCGTCTCCGCTCGTTCCACCTCCCCTGACGGGGCACTGGTGTCGAGCCCGGTGGAGTCCGAGGAGTTCCACGTCGAGGCGGCGCCCGCCCGCCCCATCCCGGAGGCGCTCATCGCCCGGATTCCGGCCGCCCGGGTGTGGGCCGCGACCGCGATGTCGGCCAATGCCGTCTTCGTGATCCTCGCCGTACCGGCCGTCATCGTGGCGTTCATCACCGGCAACTTGGCGTGGCTGACCTTCCTCGGCCCTCTCTTCCTCGGTGCCGGCGGAAGCCTTCTGGGGCGCCTGACCGGCTGGATGAACTTCGAGGTCCACGGCTCGCCGGACGTCATCCGGGTGCGGCACGGGCTGACCGAGGTGCGCGCGCGGACCGTGCCCATCCAGCGAATCCAGGCGGTGGAGGTGAGTCAGCCACTCCTTTGGCGGCCCCTCGCCTGGTGGCGCATCCGGGTGAACGTGGCCGGCGTCGAGCAGGAGGAGAACACCAATACGGACGCCTTGATCCCGGTCGGGTCGCAGGAGGAGGTGGTCCGCATTCTCACGGTGCTCGGCCCGACGTGGCCGTTGCCGGACGTGCTCGCCGCGATGACGGCCGAGGAGACCGGGCCAGGGATGGTCGGGCTCCCGCGCTCAGCCCGCTGGCTCGACCCCCTCAGCTGGCGACGACGGGGGTATGCCGTGACGGACACCGCCGTCGTCATCCGCACCGGACGCTTCACGCGCGCGGCCGTGGTCGTCCCCCACGCGCGCATCCAGTCCAGCCAGGTGCAGCAGGGCCCGATCGAGCGCCGGCTGGACCTGGCCTCGGTGGCCTTTCACTCCACCCTCGGACCGGTCCTCCCGAGCGTGGATCATCTGAGCACGGAGCAGGCGCGCACCCTCCTGAACGAGCAGATCCAGCGCAGTTCGCGCGCTCGGGCGCACGAATTCGGCATACCTGCGCCGTCCCTGCCTCGGGCCGGCGTCGGTGCACTAAGGTCCCAGGAAGATGGGTCGAGCGACGAGTTCGCCCCGGGTAGGTGATGGAGTCGCAGTGAACGCACCGGCAGCACGCTCCGGTCCGGGAAGCCCGATCGGGCGCCTCGGCTTCATCGCGGGTCAGGTCGTCCAAGAACTTGGTTACGATGACGACATCGATCACGAGTGGCGCGCCGACCTCGTCGACGTGGTGGGGGCCGAGCTTGAGTACGACGACTTCACCGGTGTCGCCGATGTGGTGCTCCTGTGGTGGCGTGACGGGGACGGCGATCTCACCGACGCGCTCGTGGACGCCTTGGTCAATCTGGCCGATGACGCCGCGATCGTCCTGCTCACCCCCAAGCGGGGTCGCGAGGGCGAGGTGGATCCGGCCGACATCGAGGAAGCCGCAGTCACCGCCGGCCTCCATCCCACGGGAACCGTCAACGCCGGCACCGACTGGTGCGCCCAGCGCTTAGTCCCGCCGAAGGCCGCGCGCCGGTGACGAGCGCCCCCTCCTGCGGGGCTGGCAAACTTGGCCGTATGACGCGCACCCCCCTCCCCGTCGGCGCGACCGCGCCCGACTTCACCCTGACCGACCAGTTCGGCGGTCCGGTGCGGCTGCGGGACTTCGCCGGCGCGAAGAGCGTGCTCGTCGTTTTTTACCCGTTCGCGTTCTCGGGCATCTGCACGGGCGAACTCGGCACAATCCGCGACGACCTCGGCGCCTTCGAATCCAAGGAGGTGCAGGTCCTGACGGTCTCCTGCGACCCGATGTTCAGCCATCGGGCCTGGGCGGATCAGGAGGGCTACTTCTTCCCGCTCCTCTCGGACTTCTGGCCGCACGGGGAGGTCGCGCGAGCCTTCGGCGTCTTCGACGAGGAGCGGGGTATGGCGAACCGCGGCAGTTTCCTGATCGACCCCGACGGCCGGATCGTGTGGACCGAGGTCACCAACCCTGGCACGGCACGTGACTTCGCCGGCTACCGGCAGGCGCTGGAGCGGGCCGTCTCGGCGTGAGCGCGACGCGCCGCGGCAGCGGGTAATCTGGTCCTTCTTGACAACTGTCAACCCTGCCCCTGCCGAAAGTTGTGTGCCAGCCTTGCCGAGCCGTCGCCCGCGGGACGTTGTGGTCCGCCCCCGTCCTGATGGCCACTGCGGCAGCCCCGGCGCTCGCCGGCAGTAGCGTCTGCCCCGATGCCTCGCCGGTCCTGGTCTATCCCCTCTTGACTGGCCCTCAGGAGAGTCCGACCTTCTTCGTGTTCATCCAGGGTCTGGTGACCGGCGATGTCGTGCAGGCGACCGACCTCGCACGGGGAGAAAGCGGGACCGGACCGTTCACGTCGGCCTCCGATATCGTGCTCCCGCAGGGCGGCGTCTACACCGCGGACGGGTCCTACTCCCAGGGCGCAGGATCCGTCCGTCCCGGTCACCGGCGCGAACAGTGCCCAGTTCTTCTACCAAGTGACCGTCCTCGTGGCAGGGCCGGCGTATCCCAGCGGCGGGTGCACCTATGTCACCGTCGCCGGGCCGCAGGATTCGTGACGCAACCAGAGCGGATCCACTGACACAATGTGATCAGCGGACCGGGGTCGCCGTCGGCGAGTCCGGATTCCGGGGCCTGTAGCTCAGTTGGTAGAGCGCCACGTTTACACCGTGGATGTCGTCGGTTCGAGCCCGGCCGGGCCCACATGACCACGTCTCTTGCTGACGTCATCGCGGTGCTGGAGGCGCTCTATCCGCCGGACACGGCGCAGAGTTGGGACCGCGTCGGGCTGGTGACGGGTGACCCGGAGCAGCCGGTCACGCGCATCTTGCTCGCGGTCGATCCGACCTTGGCGGTCATCGACGAAGCACGTGTGCTCGGAGCCGAACTGCTGTTGACCCACCACCCGCTGCTGATGCGGGGCGTCCACTCGGTCGCGGTGACCCGAGCCAAGGGCGCGTCGATCACCAACCTCATCCTGGGCGATATCGCGCTGTATGTCGCGCACACCAACGCCGATGTGGCCGAGCGCGGGGTGTCGGCGGCGCTCGCAGCAGCCTGCGGCATCCTCGATCCGCAACCGTTGCAGATCGCCGAAGGGCAACCGCTGGGGCGGATCGGTGACCTCGCCGAAGCGACCACCCTGGGTGCCTTCGCGCAGCGGGTGGCGCAGGCCCTGCCCGCCGCGCCCGTCGGCATCCGCGTCTCCGGCCCACCGGAGGCGCCGGTGCAGCGCATCGCCGTCCTCGGGGGAGCGGGCGATGACTTGTTCGACGCGGTTCGCGCCGGCGGGGCCGATGTCTACGTCACCGCGGACCTGCGGCATCACCCCGCGCTCGAGGCGAGGGAAGAAGCGCGGGGGGGATCGCCATACCTCATCGATGCGGGTCACTGGGCCTCCGAAAGCCTGTGGCTGGCCGAGGTCGCTGCGGACCTGGCGACGGCCCTGGGCGATGGCGTCGAGATCGTGACGAGCGCGATCTGCACGGACCCGTGGAGCTTCGTGATCACCCCGGGATAGGTTGAGCGAACCCGATCAGAAGGATGAAACGTGAAGGCAGAGCCGTCCCGGCAGCTTCGGTTGCTCGACCTCCAAGCCGTCGACAGCGAGCTTGCGCGCTTGGCGCACCAGCGCGCGACCCTGCCGGCCGCCGCGCGCGCGACCGAATTGGCTGCCGAGGTTGCCTCGGCCCGTGACGGGGTCGTGCGCGCCGAGACGACGGCGAGCGATGTGGCGACGGAGTTGGCCCGCGCCGAGGGGGATGTCCAACTCGTCCGCGACCGGGCGGCGCGCGATCAGGCCCGACTCGACTCCGGCACGTGCAGCCCCAAGGACCTGCAGGCGTTGCAACACGAACTCATGAGCCTCGCCCGCCGGCAGAGCGAACTCGAGGAGATCGAGTTGGAGGTCATGGAGCGCGCCGAGGCCGTCGACGCGGTGGTGGCACACCGCCGGGAGGGCCTGGCGGCGCTGGAGGCCGACCTCGCCGCGGTGCTCGCCGAGCGCGACCACGCCTACGCCGATCTCGACCAGGCTGCGGTCCATGCGCAAGCCCCGCGCGCAGGCATCGCTGAAGAGGTCGGCGACGATCTCGTCGGTCTCTATGAGAGGTTGCGCGGCACGCGATCGGGCGTGGGTGCCGCCGCCCTGCGTCAGCGCCGGTGCCTCGGCTGTCAGTTGGAGGTCAACGCCGCCGACCTCGACGCCATTCGCGGCGCCGCCGCCGATGAGGTCCTGCGGTGCGAGGAGTGCGGGCGCATCCTCGTGCGCACCCCCGAGTCCGGCCTCTAAGAGGTGGCGGCCACGCACAGACGGCTGCGCATTGAGGCCGACGGCGGCTCCCGCGGCAATCCAGGCATCGCCGGGTATGGCGCACTGGTGCGCGACGAAGGCGGCCGCGTCATCGCCGAACGCGCCGCGCCGCTGGGCAAAGCGTCCAACAATGTCGCGGAGTACTCCGGGCTGATCGCCGGCTTGCAAGCAGCGGAGGTGATCGACCCGGGCGCGCGCATCACTGTTGCCATGGACTCCAAACTCGTCGTCGAGCAAATGTCGGGGCGGTGGAAGATCAAGCATGCCGACATGCGCACGCTCGCGCTGGAGGCCAAGGAGATCATCGAGCGCATCGTCGCGGCCGGAGGATCGGTCGACTTCACCTGGATTCCCCGCGAACGCAATAAGGCCGCCGATGCCCTCTCCAACGACGGGATGGACGGCCGCACGATTCGCCGCGACGCCGGACTCTCCGAGGAGTTGGCGGCCGATCGGTTGGCGGAGGAGGAACACCCGGGGGAGCCGGCGATCGCGGCCCAGCCGAGGCCGGTGCCTCCGCTCGGGGAGCCCACCCGGATCATCCTGGTGCGCCACGGCGTGACGGCGTTCACCGAGCAGGGTCGCCTCGACGGGCGCGGGGGAGCGGACCCTGACCTGAGCGACCTGGGCCGCGAGCAGGCCGCCCACGCGGCGCGTCTGGTCGCCGACCTCGTCGCCGGGGGCTCGGCGACCTTGACCACCTCCACGCTGGCCCGCGCCCGGCAGACCGGCGTCCCTATCGCCGCGGCCCTCGGAGTCACTGCGGGCGAGGATCCCGACTGGGACGAGCAGAACTTCGGCGACTGGGATGGCGTAGCGATGCGCGATCTCATGTCGCAAGCGCCCGCCGATGTCGAGCGGTTGCGGTCGGACCCGGCATACGCTCGCCCCGGCGGCGAGACGCATCGGGACCTCACCGAGCGCGTTCTTCGGGCGTATGCCGCGCGCGTCGCCGCGGGCGGCACCCAAGTGATCGTCGCGCACCGCAAACCCATCATGGTCGTGCTTGCTGACATTCTCGGGATGGGGATGGACGCGTCCTGGCGATTGGCGCACGGGCCGGGGGCGTTGACCGCCATCGAGACCTGGCCGCAGGCAGGCGCGACGGTGGTCTTTACTAACCGTCGGTAACCACCCGATAACGACCGCGAGATTTCGTCGGGAGTAAAGTAGATACTTCAACTTCCTCGGATATTGTTCGCGCGCGACACGTCGGCCGAATTTCGGATCGGCGGGGATGGACGAGGTGGTCATGTCGCGATCGCGGGGTGCGCATGCAGCGCCGTCCGGGGGTCGGAATCGGGCAATTGCCTGGTTGGCGGCGCTGGCATTGGGTGGCGACGGCCGACGCGCGGGGGTGTCCCACGCCGTTGACCTTCTGGACCGGGACCGAGCGCGACCCCTTTGCCGCCGACCTCGACTCCGCCTTCGTCAAGTCTTTGGGCAAGACGTGCCCGGCGGCGACGGGCGACAAGGTGTGGGCGACAGACCCGGCGTCGGCCGCGATCACGCTCACGGTGCCGGACGCCCCGGTCACGAGTCCGTGCCCTCTACGCCGGTTGTGCTCGCGTTGCCCAAGGAGATGGCCACCGAACCCGGTTGGCCCCAGCCGCTGATGCCGGAGGTTGTCCAGGATCTGTTCAACGGCGATAAGACGTGGAAGGGCATGGGTCACCCCGAATGGGGTGCCTTCCGGATCGCGTCGCCGGACCCGCAGAAGACTCTCGTCGGCGCCGTCGGCTTCGGGACGTTGACGGCCCTGGCCAATGGTGGGAAGCCGTTGACCAAGTCACCGGACTACTACGCGCCCTCTAAGGCCGACTTCGCGGTGATCCACTCGGAGCAGAAGATCACCACCTTGACCGACACCGTCGCAGAGGCAAACGACCTTTTGGACGCGGTGAGCACGGATGACTTTGCGCGGACCGTGTCGGCGGTGCTGACCACTGAGCGCGATGTGATCGTCCACAACGCCGGCAATCCGCAAGTCGAGTTCGTCAGCATCCCGCTGGCCGCCGGCGCGGCCACGGTTCCACTCGTCGTGGCGGCGAGCGACGCTGGCGGAGAGAACGCTAAGGCGTTCGCCGACTACGCGCGGACTCCGGGTGGTCAGATCACGCTGCAGGCTGCTGGGTGGCGCAGTCCGAAGGGTGCCCCACCCACCATCGGCACAGACTCCGTGGGCGTGACGGCCCTGGAGCCGGCAGTGTTCGACGAGGCCACCATTGGTGCTGTCCGCGGGGCGTGGACGGCCATGCATACGCACGGGTCGACCATGGCGCTGATCGACCTGTCCGGGTCGATGAACCTGCCGTTCCCGGGATCGAAGCTGAGTCGATTGGACTTGGTGCGGACGCTGGCCAACAAGGCCTACGACTTGGCGTCGCCCAAGGCCGCCTCGACGGTGTGGTTCTTCCACACCTCAGGGGGCCGCGACATCATCGACGACGGCCTGACGCTCGAAATCAATGACACCCCGGTCGATGGCGGCCAGATTCACTCCGACGAGATCCGTCGCGCCCTGCGAGATGCGCGCGCCGGTGGTGGAACGCCGCTCTACCTCGCGGTGCGCAAGGCGTATCAGCATGCGCCGAAGAACTACCGGGAGGGCTACCTCAACCAGTTGATCGTCCTCAGTGACGGCAACAACGAGGCCGCGGCCAACTCGATGACGCTGAAGCAACTCTCGGACTACCTCAAGAAGACCTACAACCCCAAGGAGCCGGTGTCGATCAGCTACCTTATTGTCGACCCGGAGGGCCGGATTGGGCCCCTGAAGGAGGTCGCTGACCTCACGAAGGGTGTCACCGTTCGCGTACTCTCGATGAAGGATGTCCCTGGGGCATTCGCCCAAGCGCTCTTCGCGACGCCCTGATCTGGTCCTAACCCTGGCGGCGTAGCCGCTGACACAACGAGGGGCCGGGGCCGATAAGGCCCCGGCCCCTCGTTGTGTCCGCTACTTCTGGAGGAAGACCGCCACGGTCCGCCCGGGGACGCCGGCCGTGCCCGTCGAGGCGGTCCAGGTGGCGGTCTTTACCACCGGGTCGGCGCCGCCCGCCTGAACTGGCGAGAGGCTCAGGCTCACACCGCTGAGCCCGGGGACCTTCTGGGAGATGGTGGTCGGGCTGGCGTTGAAGACGATCAACGCTCCCGCCAGCGACGGATCGAGGTCGGCGCCCACGGTGTCGTCGATGCGCATCACGATCACGCCGGGCTGTGCGTCGGCCGTGCCACTCACCGGGAAGCTCACCTTGGCGTTGATCGCCGCGGCCGAACCGAGCCGGAAGAGGCGGCTGGAGTAGCGCACCCGCAGCAGGTCCTGAGCCATCGCGCTTGCCTGGGCGACGTCGCCGGCCGACGGCTTGAGCGACGTATTGGCCAGGAGAGGCCGCATGTAGCTCCACTTTGCGCCGTTGTCGCCTTGCAACGGCAGGCCGTGGCCGAAGCCGTTGTCCGCGCCCGTCCAGTCGAGGCGGTTGAACCAGTCGCCGCTGTCGTAGCTGTTGCGATCCAGGGACTTGCTGCGCAACAGGTCCGTCCCGGCATGCCAGAAGCTCGGCGTCTGGGCGAGCACCGTCGTCGCTAGGGACAGGGTGTTCATCCGGACCCGATCCGCCATCGAAGTTGCTACGGGCAGCTTGAAGGTCAAACTGTCGAACAGGGTCTCGTTGTCGTGCGCGTCCACATAGGTGATGACTTCGTCCGGATTGGTCGCGTAGCCCGCGGGTGACCCGTTGTAGTCGACCTGATCGCCGCGCGCCACCTCACCGGTGGAGTTGAGCCGGAAGGTGAACGACTTGAGATTGGCCGCGAGACCGAGTTGGACGAGGTCGGTGTCGTGCTTGAGCGTGGTTGCCGCCGCGTCGTTGATCGGCGCTCCGTTGGGGTCAGTGAATTCACCACTGCCGAAGCCCTGCTTGCGCGGGTCCTCATCGAACGGCCCGCCGCCGCGCACCGCATCGCGCAACCGGTCGGAGAAGGTGCCGATGTGCGTGCCACCGAGCTGGCCCTGCGTCGCCTGATAGAAGAGCGCGTTGCCGGCCACCTCGCCGAAGTTCCAGCCCTCGCCATACAGATAGACCTTCTTGCCGTTGACGCCGCTATTGGTGACGGTGAGCTTGTTCAGCGCCGCCCGGACCGCAAGCAGGTTGGCTCGCGAGTGGTGGCCCATCAGGTCGAACCGGAAGCCGTCGATCTTGTAGTCGCGCGCCCACATGACGACGGCGTCGACCATGGCCTTTTGGGCCATCAGGTGCTCCGTCGCGATGTTCTGGCAGCACGTGGAGGTCTCCACGGCGCCAGTGGCGTTCAGACGCTGGTAGTAGTCGGGAACCACCTTGTCGAGCACGCTGGTGTCGGCCAGCCCCGAGGTGGGGGTGTGGTTGAACACCTGGTCGAGGACCACCCGCAGCCCGGCCCGGTGGAGGCCGCCGACCATCGTGCGGAACTCGGCGACGCGCTTGCCGCCGTCAGCCGCCGTGGGGGTGGAGGCATAGGAGCCTTCCGGCGCCATCCAGTGCCACGGGTCATAGCCCCAGTTGAAGGCGTCGTTGCCGCGGATCGCGTCGATGCAGGCCTGCTGCTGCTCACTGTCCGGCGCCATGCTGGAAAGGTCGCACTGCGGAGTCGACTGCTTCGCCGGGTCCTCCTGGATCGAGGCGATGTCGAAGGTCGGCAGCAGGTGGATGGTGTTGAGCCCCGCGCCGCGCAGTGCCTTGAGGTGCTGCATGCCCTTGCCGTTGCCGGCGAAGGCGAGATAGGAGCCGCGCTGTTCGGCCGGCACCGAGGTGTCGGAGATGGAGAAGTCGCGCACGTGCAACTCGTAGATCGACGTGTCGGCGAAGCGCGCCAAGCCGGGCTGCTTGGTCGTCGTCCACAGCGTCGGGCGGAAGGTGGGGTCCTTGAGATTGACCGCCACTGAGCGCGTCGAGTTGAGGGTGAGCGCGACGGAGTAGGGATCGGTCACGCGCACCGTCTCGATCTTGCCGGTGCTGCGGGCATAGACCACGACCTCGTAGAGGTAGCGGGCGTTCTTCGCGCCAGCCTTGACCGACCACGAGCCGTCGGTTGCGCGAATCATGGCCGTGCGCTTGGCCGTGCTGATGGGCGCGTCACCGGGTGCGGAGGCGGACCACGTCAACAGCGTGACCTTTTTGGCGGTGGGAGCCCACACGCGATAGGTGGGGCCGCCGGTGCCGGCGAAGGTCGCGCCGTATGACCGGGTGGTGGCGCTCGCGGCATACAGACTGTCGAGCACGTGCGCCGTCTGGACTCCGGTCGCGTCGAGGAGGGCGCCTACGTTGTCGTAGAGCGCCACCGCCACCTGGCCACGCAGGATCGTCGGTGCCTGCTGCGCGGCGACGCTGTTGAGGCGAAGAGCCAGGTAACCGCGCAGCTCGGGGTAGGACGAGGTCACCGAGGCAGGCAGGCCGGCCGAGTCGTAGCGCAACGGCAGGCTCTTGCTCCCGGGCAGGTCCTCGGCGTCGATGCTCATGCCCGCATTGGGCGCATAGTGCAGGCGCCACTTCAGTAGTGCGGGGTTGGCGCCGTCGGGAATGGCGTCCGCGGGCCACGCCAGCAGTGTCGGGGTCACCCAGAACGCCTTGGCGGCCTTCAAGTCGGGGGCGGGCCCCGAGCTCGAGGTGGTCACGGTGATCTGGTGGGTAGCCAAGACATAGGTGATGGTTACCACCACGCCGGCCTTGGACACCGAGAACGGCACATTTGCGCCTCCCGGCGCGCCGCCGACGCCATAGTTTTCGTCCCAGTTCAGTCCGTGCGCGACCTTGAACTCATAGTTGCCGACGGGAAGCTGGTCCGAGCGCCAGGTGTAGGTGCCATCGCCGTCCGGATCCTGCAGCCAGGGGTTCATGCAGTCCGGCTGCCAGTCGCCCGGGCAGCCCAACTCGCTCTGCATGCTCCCCGGGGCCGTGATGATGGGCCCGTTGGCGTCGCTGGTGATCCAGTGCGTCGAGTGGTCGTAAAAGAACGTGACCGGATTGCCGTCCGTGGTGACCTTGACGTTGGCGCCACCGAGGGCGCCGCCAAGGCCGTAGTTCTCCGTCCAGGACTTGTTGAGCGCGGCCTTGTACTCGTACTCGCCCGCAGGGATGGTGACGGTGAGCTTCCAGATCTGATCCGAGGGGTCGAGGGTCATCTGGGCCTGGTCGCAGTAGGGCTGCCAGTCGCCATCGTTCTCGCCGGTGCAGCCCAACTCCGAGTCAAGCGAGCCAGCCACGGCGACGGCGTCGGGCTGGGTCACCGGACCGACGGCGTTCACACTGGCGATGGCCGACGGGCCCCGCCGATCGCTGCGGGTGCTGGTGCCGGGCTTCGCCATCTTGGCACCGGGGGCGCCCACGACGGCATAGCTGGACTTGGCGCTGAAGTTGCCGCTGCTGTCCTTGAGGACGACGCGGTACTCCAGCATGGTCCCCGGCGCCATCGCCGAGACGTCGTGATAGACGGAATAGGGCTGGGCGTCGTCCGTGCCGATCGTCTGCCACGCTGTGGTGCCCACCGGGCGGACGCGGAAGGTGGCCTGAGCGAAGGCGGATTGCGTGACCGCCGCCGAGATTTGCGCGCGTCCGCTGACGACCCCGCCGGGAGCAGGGCTGGTGAGGTAGACCGCAGGAGCGGAAGTGCGGGCCGGGAGCTTGGCCTTGGCCTTGAAGACGCGAACCGACAACGCCGGGACCGTGACCGTCACCCGGGCACTGGCGTTCGCTCGAACCTCGGTCCCGCCGAGCAGCGGGGTGAAGCCCGCGTTGCGGGCGGTGACATTGAAGCTCGCGGTCTTGGCCGTGGTCGCGTTGTTGGCGACCACGAGGTATTCGAGGTTCTGGCCCTGCCGGATGCGCGAGAAGGCGTAGATGCCGGGGTCGTTACTGGCGTAGCGGTGGATCTGTGCGCCATCGGCCAGTGCCGGGTTGGCCTGCCTCAGCGCCGCCAGCTTTCGCAACTGCACATACAGCGGTGCGGTCGTGGAGTAGCGGTTCCGGGAACCAGAGGGGCCGGTGAGGTTCGCCTCCTCGGCATACTGCGCGACCTTCGTGGCAAACAGGTCCTCACGCGCGTCCTTGTCTCCGCCCGAACCGATCAACCCCTGCTCGTCGCCGTAGTAGACGATCGGCTGGCCGCGGGTGAGGTACATCAGCGAGTTGGCCAGCTTCACCCGGTTGAGCAGCTCGGTGCCAGCGAAGCCCTTGCTCTGGATCATCCAGGCGGCACGTCCGCGGTCGTGGTTGCCGAGGAAAGTCGGGCTCTCATAGATATTGGAGTCGCCGTCGGTGAAGTAGTCGTCGCCCGCGAACATGTCGCGCAGTCGGGTCGTCGCCGAACCGCCCGCGAAGTCGATCGCCGCCTCCTGGAAGGAGAAGTCGAGAGCGGCCGGCAGCTTGCCCGTGGTGGTGTACTGGCTGACGAACTTCGGGTTGGAGTCGAAGATCTCGCCGAACATGAAGAAGTCGGGATTGCCGATCGCGGCCGCGTGCCCGAGGATCGCCGGCGCGAACTGCTCCCAGAACTTCAGGTTGACGTGCTTGACCGTGTCGATCCGGAAGCCGTCAATCCCCAGGTCCACCCACGTCTTGTAAATCTCGCCCATCCCCTTGACGACCTCAGGCCGCTCGGTGAAGAGGTCGTCGAGACCGACGAAATCGCCATACTCGCTCGATTCACCGGCAAAGGTGGAGTCCCCGCGGTTGTGGTAGAGCGTGCGATCGTTCAGCCACGCCGGAACCTTGACCGACGCGTCCGCAGGCGTCCGGAAGACGGGCTGGTACGGGAAGGACGTTGCGGGGTCCAGCGTAGGGAAGGTGGTGCCGCCGGCGTAGTCCCGGTCGTCGAACGCAGTGCCGGAGGCATCCCGATAGGGCGAGCTCGCCTTGGAAACATAGTGGTAGTCGCCGCCATTGGCGTAGTCGATGACGTCGGCCGTGTGGTTGGTGATGATGTCGAAGAACACCTTCATCCCCTTGGCGTGCGCCTTGGTGATGAGCTCCTTCATCTCGGCGTTGGTGCCCAAGTGCGGGTCGATCTGCGTGAAGTCGGTGATCCAGTAGCCGTGGTATCCCGCGCTCGCGTTGGCGCCACTGCCTTGCACCGGCCGGTTCTTGAAGCTCGGCGTGAGCCAGATGGCGGTGGTGCCTAGACCCTTGATGTAGTCGAGTTTCCCGATCACGCCGCGCAGGTCGCCGCCGTGATAAAAGCCCGTGTCGGTTTTGTCGAGGCCGGTCGCGAGCCGGTCGCCGGTCAGGCCGCCGGTGTCGTTGGCGGCGCTGCCGTTGGCGAACCGGTCGGCCATCAGGAAGTAGAACCGCTCCTTGGTCAGTCCGGCGCGCAGGGAGTCGAGGGGACCCTTCTTGTCGGCGGCGCTCACCCCGCCGGCGATCACGGGGGTTAGGCCGACCTTGTGCGTCTCGTCGTCATACGCAACCGTGAGCTGGGCCGGGCCCTCTAACACCAGGGGTATGTTGCCCCCGCCGGCCGCGCCGTAGCCCTCGTCCCAGGAGTGGTTGATGGCCACCTTCAGCTCCCACGAGCCGGCCGGAACGGTGAAGGTCTTCTCGTAGGTCGAGGAGGTGCCGACCTGGGTCAGGTCGGTCGCGGTGCACTCGGGGTTCCAGTCCCTGTCGCAACCAAGCTCCGACTGCAGCGACCCGACCAAGGTGGCGGTTCGGGCGGCCGCCTGGGCCGTCGCCACGCTGGGCAGATAGCCCACGACAGCGAGGAAGAACGCGGCGATGACGGCTGTTGACCTGCGAAAATGCATCGAGACTCCTTCGGCTCCAATGACCCGAGACCAACCTAGGGGTAGCCACCGACAACGGCAACCCCAGCGCAACCAAACATTTCCGGAGTACCAGCGGTAACCGCCCACAGTCCACGTGGCGGATATCCGCTCGGGGCGCCCAGGGCACCAGAACTACGCTGGCGCAATGGCTGATCTGACTTCTCGACCCCTGCGCCGCGACACGCTTGCCGTGCGGGGCGGGTTGATGCGCAGCCAGTTCGAGGAGACTTCCGAGGCGCTATTCCTCACCTCCGGCTACGTCTATTCCAGCGCAGCCGAGGCAGAGGCGACCTTCAAGGAGGAGGTCGAGCGCTACTCATACAGCCGGTATCACAACCCCACCGTGACGATGTTTGAGCAGCGTCTCGCCGCGCTGGAGGGTGCTGAGGCGTGTTATGCCACGCCGACCGGCATGTCCGCCGTCTTCGCTGTCCTGGCCGGACTGTGTGCCGCGGGAGATCGGATCGTGGCCAGCAAGGCGCTTTTCGGCACCTGCTACACCATTTGCGCCGACGTCCTGCCGCGGTGGGGTGTCGAGGCCGTCTTCGTCGACGGGACGGACCTCGCGGCCTGGCGCGAGGCGCTGTCGGTGCCCACGACGGCGGTGTTCTTCGAAACGCCGAGCAATCCGACCATGACCCTGGTCGACATCGCTGCCGTGTCGGAGCTCGCGCACGCGGCCGGCGCAACGGTGGTCGTCGACAACGTTTTCGGCACCCCGCTCTTCTCGACCCCACTCGCCCTCGGCGCCGACATCGTCGTGTACTCCTCGACCAAGCACATCGACGGCCAAGGCCGCATCCTCGGTGGAGCCGTCCTGGGTCGTGAGCAGCAGTTGCGCGAGGTCGTCCGGCCCATGATCCGCAACCTCGGCCTCACGCTGTCGGCGTTCAACGCGTGGGTGTTGGTCAAGTCCCTCGAGACGATGGACCTGCGTCTGCGCGCCCAGTCCAACAACGCCCAGCAGGTCGCCGAGTGGTTCGAAGCGCGTCCCGAGGTCGTGAACGTCTGCTATCCCGGCTTGGCGTCCCACCCCCAGGCGGAGTTGGCCCGGCGCCAGATGAGCGGCTACGGCACAGTCGTGACGTTCACTGTCGATGCCGACAAGGCCGCCACCTTCCGGGTCCTTGATGCGCTCGAGATCGTCGACATCTCCAACAATCTCGGTGACACGAAGTCGCTGATCACCCACCCGGCGACCACGACCCACTCCCGCTTCTCGGCCGAAGAGCTCGCCGACATGGGCATCACCGCGGGAACGATGCGGCTGTCCGTTGGACTGGAAGACCCACTCGATCTGATCGAGGACTTGGAGCGCGCCTTCGCGGCGATCGCGCAGGCCTGACCCGCTCCTTAGCCGAGGATTCCCCGGAACCAGCGCTGCCAGGTGGCAGTCTCAGACCAAGCCCCGCCCACGACATACGCCTTGACCTGGCCGTTGTCCTTGGCCCACGGCCCGATATTGGCCTGGCTGGCCGGGACGTTCAGGGTGGGCCCGGCCGCGTTCGGCACGAGGAAATAGCTTCCCTCCGGGCCGGCGAAGAACTGATCCCAGCGCACTCTGGACCCGTCCGAGCCGGTGAACTCGACCCGGAGCACCACGTGATCGTGGAAATCGCCGCGACCGACATTGCTGCCGTTCTCGATCCATTCGCCCTTTCGGGTTCCGGCGACATAGGCACCCGCCGCGGTGGCGTCGTGCTGGTCGGAGAACAACAGGGTCCCGGCACGGTCATACGCACAAACCGAGAGCCGGCTCGGCTCGCCGGCGCCGGTCCACGAGGTGGTCGGTCCCGTCTTCGGCAGCTGCACGGGGCAGTCGTTGGCGTCGGTGGTGACGGCCTGCGCCGTCCCGAGGACTTGCGCGATGAGCGCCGCATTCTTGCTGTATGCCGTGACGGTCGTCCCACCGACCGCTCGCGTCTCGCGGATGACGCCGTCGGGGAAGGTCTCGGTGCCGGGAGTCATCCCGGCCGCCCCCAACAGGACGGCGTCCACGGTCGGGTGCCCAGGCGGCCCGCCGCCACAGACGTCGGTCATCATCACCGGCCGTCCGACATACGACCCCTCCTGGTGCTCGCCGTAGGTCGAACTGCCCGGCTTCGTGTACGCCCACCACCCGGCGCAGTCCGTGACACTATCGCCATTCCAATCGAACTGCGCCGGCGCCCCGCCCCACCCCCAGGTCGGGGGCACGCGGACTTGCGCACCGCCATACGACTCGACTCGCCATTCGTCCGGGACCGTCGCGGTGGACGCGGAGTTGCTCGGGGACACGGTCGCGGACGGGGACCCGGCGGCAACTCCCGTCTCGCCCGAACCGCCCACGTCAAGCACATTGCGCGCAACCAGTCCCGCCGGGACGGCGAGCGCGGCCATCGCGGCCACGGCCGGAAGCACCCAGCGACGCCGACGGGAAATCCCGCCTGTGTCGCCCGCGGCAGCGGACAGGGTTCCCGCCACCGGAGCATCGAGACGCTCGGGGGCATCGCCGGCATGGTGGCGCAGTGCGTCGCGCAGGACGCGCTCAAGATCGGAATCGTCATACGTGGGCTTGGTCATCGGTTCGTCCCCTGGGCGGTCAAGGTGGTGTGCAGGCGGCGCAGCGCCCGGTGGATGTGCGAGCGCGCGGTGGTTTCGGAGCACCCCAGGACGCCCGCGATCTCCGGATAGTCCAGGTCCTCGTAGAACCTCAGGACGACCGCGGCCCGCTGTTGGGGCGGGAGCGTGGCGCACATGCGCCAGACCGCGTCGTGCTCGGCGATGCGCTCGCTCGCATCGCCGCCGGCGCCGCCCCTCGGTTCGGCCACGACCACTTGGCGGCGCCCGAACCGCCGCCAGTTGCTGATGTGGGCGTTGGCGATCATGCGCCGGACGTAGGTCTCGGGGTCTTCCAGGCGGCCCACGTGCTCCCAGCGCGCAAATGCCTCGGTCACCGCCGTCTGCACGGCGTCCTGGGCCCCTTCGGCCGACCCGGTGACGAGGTAGCCGAAGCGCAGCAGGCTCGCTTGGCGCGAGGTCACCCACGCATCGAAGCTCGTCGCGTTCATCGTCGTCACCATGCCCTACTCACGCGCTTGACCGGCCGGGCGTTGCAGCGCTGTCGAGGATTTTTCTAGTCCCGCGCGGTCGCCTGCAAGATCCACGGGCGGCCGGTGCGCTCCGGAGGGTGCAAGGCGACCTCGAACCGCGACGCCAACACGGTCAACAGACCCGCCGGGCGCCGTGGATCGGCGCCGTCCTCGCACAGAGCCCGCGCCACCAGGCCGCGCGTGTGTTTTGCCATGTGACTCGCGCCCGGGACGTTGACGGCAACCCAACGATCGGCGAGGCCGCCGCGAGGCGTCCACGTCGCGGCGTAGGTCGCCGATCGACAGTCGACGATGAGTCCGTTGCCTGCGGCGGGAGCCAGGACCGCATCAAGGCATCCCTTCCACCGGGTGGCCAGGCGCCCCACCCCGGGCAGGTCCGCGCCCATAGAGGTGCGGTATGGCGCGATCCGGTCACCCGGGCGGACAGCGCCGTACACCGCGGACGAGATCACGAGCCGTCGGGCCGCGCGCCGCTTGCCGGCGGGAGACAAGGTGGGGGCGGCCAAAGCGTCATACAGCACGCCGGTGTAGATCTCCAAGGCCGGCCGTGCGGGCCGCGTGGTGAGGCTGAGATTGGCGTCCACCTCGTCCTGGAGCGTGGTCGGAACGTCGAGGAGGTGGAGCGCGTCCGCTCGGGCCGAGGCGGTGACCAGGGCGTCGATGATCTCGGCACGAAGGGCGGTCAACTCCGGGAACGAGACGGACTCCAACCGCATGGGCGCGCCGCGGCGGGGGCGGAACTTGGTCTCCGATGGGGGCAGGAGGATGAGCACGGCGACACTGTAGGCCGCCGCCCACCGGTGCCGTGGACGCTGATCGCCCCGTTGTCGGAGGGGGCCATTAGGTTGTCGGACATGGCCAACGACCACCATTTGCGCACGCGATTTCGCCCCGATGTCACCGAGGTTCTCGGTGACGAGCAGTTGCTGGCGCGATTCGCCGCGATCCGGTCGCAGTTCAAGGTGCCGACGGCTTTCCCGCCAGCGGTGTTGGCCGAGGCCGAAGCCGTCGTCGGCGCCCCGCTCGACCTGCCCGAGCGCGACGAGACGTCGGTGTCGTTCTTCACCATCGACCCGCCGGGGTCGATGGACCTTGACCAGGCGATGCATATCGAGCGAGTCGCCGAGGGGTTCCGGGTCCGCTACGCGATCGCCTACCTCACGGCTTTCGTCGCCCCGGGCGGGGCCATTGACGCCGAAGCGCACGCCCGTGGGCAGACGATCTACGCACCGGACGAGCGCACCCCCTTGCATCCGCCGGCGGTGAGCGAGGGAGCGGCCAGCCTGTTGCCGGGGGAGACGCGCGCGGCATACGTCTGGGATATGAAGGTTGGGGACGACGGCGAGGGCACCTCAGTCGAGGTCTATCGGGCGCTGGTCAAGAGCGTCGACCGGCTCGACTACGCCCAGGTGCAACGGATGATCGATGACGGCAGCGCCGACGAGCGGGTCGCGCTGCTGAAGGAGGTGGGGGAGCGACGCATCGCGTTCGAGAAACGTCGCGGCGGTGCCAGCCTGCCGATGCCGGAGCAGGAGGTCACCAAGGACGATGCGGGTCACTACGTCCTCACCTTCCGGCCACCCGTGCCGGCCGAGGAGTGGAACGCCCAGATCTCCCTCATGACCGGCATGGCCGCGGCCGAGTTGATGGTGGCGGCCAAGGTGGGGATTCTGCGCATCCTCCCCACACCGCCCACGGAGGCCATCGAGCGGTTCCTTCGGGAGGCCAAGGCCCTCGGGGTCGAGTGGACCGAGGGACAGCCGTATGGCGAGTTCCTCCGCTCCCTGGATCGCCGCGATCCACGTCATCTCGCCTTGATCTACGACGCGACCGGGCTCTTCCGCGGGTCCGCTTATGCGGCCTTCGACGGTGAGGTGCCCGCCAACCCCGAGCATGGGGCGCTCGCCTCGACCTATGCCCACGTCACCGCGCCCTTGCGCCGGCTCGTCGACCGGTTCGGCCTGGCGGTCGCCGAAGCTCTCTCGCAGGGACAGCCCATCCCCGAATGGGCGCGCTCCGGACTGGCCGCCTTGCCCGAGATCATGGCCGCGTCGTCGCGGGTGGCTTCCGGTGTGGAGCGAGCGTGCACCGACGCCGTCGAGGCGGCTGTCCTGGGCACGCAGGTCGGCGAGGTCTTCGATGGCGTCATCGTCGATAACGGCCAACACGGCATGTGGCTGCTGCAACTCACCGACGCGGCCGTCGTCGCGCAAACCTCCACCCGTGTGCGGATCGATCTCGGCGATCAGGTTCGGGCCCGACTGGTGGAGGCGTCCATCGACACCGGCGAGGTCCGATTCGAGGTGGTCGAGCGGGTCGGGAGCCAGGGACAATAGACTTCAGGCGGGAAGAGTCGACCAGACGGTCGCGTTCGGTCGCCAACGGTGACCGGCCGAGGAACGTCCGGACTCCGAAGGGCACGGTGGTGGCTAACGGCCACCCGGGGCGACCCGCGGGAAAGTGCCACAGAGAGAAGACCGCCGACCGCGGCATTACGTCGTGGTCGGTCAGGGTGAAAGGGTGGTGTAAGAGACCACCAGCGGCCTGGGTGACCAGGTCGGCTAGGTAAACCCCACCGGGAGCAAGTCCGAATATGCGTGCGTTCGACGGCGGCCCGCCGGAGCACGCGGGTAGGGCGCTTGAGCCAGTCGGCAACGGCTGGCCTAGATGGATGACCGTCGCCCACGCACGGGCAACTGTGTGCGGGAACAGAATCCGGCGTATCGGTCGACTCTTCCCGTCCAACCCAGAGTTGTCTTCCCGCGTAACCCAGAGTTGGCGGTTTCGCACCCATCGCAGGCCGATCCCCGCACCGACCTGCTCAGTTGCTACCGTCCGAAGCTATGCGCATCACTCATCTCGGTCACGCCTGCCTGCTCATCGAGGCGGCGGGCCAGCGCATACTGATCGATCCCGGCGCCTTCGTCCCCGATTTCGCCGAGGCCACCGACCTTGATGCGATCGTGGTGACCCATCAGCACGCCGACCATCTCGACCAGAAGCGGGTCCTCGACATCCGGCGGCGCAACCGGTCGGCCTTCGTCTTGGCGGACCCGCAGTCAACGGCGATTCTCGTCGGTCTCGGCATTGACACCACGGCCCAGAACGGGACCGACCACCACGTGGGCCCGATCACGATCCGGCCGGTCGGCAAGAAGCACGCCCTGATCCACAAGGACTGGCCCATCATCGACAACGTCGGCGTCGTATTGACCGCGCCGGACGAGCCGAGCATCTATCACCCGGGCGACACGCTGGCCGAGGACCCCGGCGAGGTGGACATTGCCTGCTTCCCACTGAACGCGCCCTGGCAGCGCAGCCGGGAGATGACCCGCTTCCTACGTCGGCTGGAGGTGGCGCGCGCCATCCCCATCCACGACGGGCTCCTCAACGAGACCGGCCGGAAGCTCTATCTGTCGCAGGCGCGGACCCTCGGCTGCGCGACTACGGAGATCGTCGATCTCGCTGGCGGGGGGCCTGTCGACCTGACGTGACCCCGCTGCCGGCGCGAGCCGGCCTCAGTCCTCGCCTTCCTCCCAGCGCCGGTCCGCCTCGTCCCAGGCCTTCGTCTTCTCGGCTGCCGTTTGCAGCGCGCGCGAGGCTTCTTCTTCGGTGTCGTACGGGCCCATCACGTCGGAGTCCATCCCGCGGGTGTCGTCGTTCTCCACCTGGCCGGTCGCCACGTTGAACCAAAAAGCCATGTCAGCAACTCCCTCGTCGCTCGGGGCGTCCGGTCCGGATGCCTAGACTCAACCGTATGCCGCTCACCCGCGCCCATGTGTCTCCGGGCTCGATCTCTGCTCGCCGGCCGGTCCCGGCCGGGATCGCGCGTCCCGAGTATGTCGATCGTCCGGCCCCGAAGCCGTTCACGGGTTCGGAGGTCAAGGACGCCGAGACCATCGCCAAGATGCGGGTGGCCGGCACCATCGCGGCCCAGGCGATGGCCACCGCTGCAGCGGCCATCGCGCCGGGCGTCACCACCGACGAACTCGACGCCATCGCTCACGAGTTCCTGCTCGACCACGGTGCCTACCCCTCGACCTTGGGCTACCGCGGGTTCCCCAAGTCGATCTGCACCTCCGTCAACGAGGTCGTCTGCCACGGCATCCCGGATGATCGACGCCTTGAGGACGGCGACATCGTCAATATCGACATCACGGCGTTCATCGGGGGCGTGCACGGCGACACCGATGCGACTTATCTCGTCGGCGACGTCGACGAGGAGTCCCGGCTGTTGGTCGAGCGCACTCACGAGGCGATGATGCGCGGGATCAAGGCGGCGGCGCCCGGTCGGCCGATCAATGTCATCGGCCGCGTGATCGAGAGCTATGCCCGGCGCTTTGGCTATGGCGTCGTCCGCGACTTCACCGGGCACGGCATCGGCACGGCCTTTCACTCGGGCCTGATCGTGCCGCACTACGACGCGGCGCCGCATTACGGGACGATCATCGAGGCTGGTATGACGTTCACCGTCGAGCCGATGCTCAACCTCGGCACCCACGAATGGTCGATGTGGCCCGACAAGTGGACCGTGGTCACCAAGGACAAGCGGCGCTCGGCTCAGTTCGAGCACACGATCCTGGTGACCGATAACGGCAACGAGATCCTGACGCTGCCGTAGGCCACGTCACTCCGGAGCGAGAGTCACTCCAGGAACGAGTGCTCCTGCGCGGGGAAGGTCCCGGCGGCGACGTCCGCGGCATACTCCTTGGCGGCGTTGCCGAGGGCAGTGCGCAGATCGGCATACTTCTTGACGAAGCGGGGGGCGCGGCCCCCGCGCAGGCCGGCGAGGTCCTGCCAGACCAGCACCTGTGCGTCGCAGTCCGGACCGGCGCCGATGCCGATGGTCGGAATCCGCAGGGCCTCGGTCACCCGAGCGGCCGCGGGGGCAGGGACCATCTCCATCACGATTGCAAAGCAGCCGGCCGCTTCGAGCGCGAGCGCATCTTCCAGCAGCTTCTCCGCCCCGGCGCCGCGACCCTGGACCTTGTAGCCCCCGAGCACGTGCTCGCTCTGCGGCGTGAAGCCGATGTGGCCCATGACCGGGATGCCCGCGCGGACGAGTAACTCGACCTCCGGCACCATCGCCTTCCCGCCCTCCAGTTTCACCGCGTGCGCGAGTCCCTCCTTCATGAAGCGCGTCGCCGTGGCCAGCGCCTGCTGCGGGCTCGCCTGGTAGGAGCCAAACGGCAGGTCCGCCACAACCATCGCGTGCTTGGCCGCCGACGTGACCGCCCGACAGAGCGGCACCAGGTGATCGACGGTGACCGGGACGGTGGTCTCGAACCCATAGACGTTGTTCCCGGCCGAGTCGCCGACCAGCAGCACGGGGATGCCGGCCTCGTCGAAGATCTCCGCGGCATACATGTCGTATGCCGTGAGCATCGCCCACTTCTCGCCGCGCTCCTTCATCGCGATCAAGTGGGGGACGCGCACTCGTCGTTGTGGTGCCGCCTGGGCGCCGGTGCCATAGGGATTGGTCGACTCGGGGGCGGGCTGACTCGTCATTTGGGCATCCTAAGGAGTCCGCTCGCGGGCGCTCGGGCAAGATTCTTCGCCGAATCCCGCCTCTGGCGGGATTTCGTCACGCGATAAGTCTGGTCAGACGGGCCGATCCGTGTTTGCCTTGCCCCTGGGTGCCCATCCGTGGGTCCCAGAACCGATTGGGAGGAAGTTGACAGTGAAGAAACGACACGTGGGTGCCGTGTCGGGCGTGGCCGTAGCGGCCCTCGCCCTCGCGATGGCCCCGTCGACTGCGCAGGCGGGATCCTCGCCTACGCCGGCCCCTGCTTCGGATGGGCCGCAAGCGATTCGCAAGGGCGGGGACTCCCTGCCCAACCCGTTGGCAGACGCGCAGAACGCCCTGCGCGCCGACGCGCTCAACAAGCTGTTCACCGGCAAGGCAACCCTGGAGGGCTCTGGCGCCAACCGCGTCATCAAGCTGTCCGGCAACCCCAACGCCCGCGCCGGCGACCCGACGGCACGGTCTCGGTGGGTCTGGTACCCCACCAAGCGCGAAGAGTCCATCTTCACGATCCTTGTCGATTTCGGCAACAAGACCATGCCGGCCACCGGCGGCACCCCGGGTCCGCTCAACAACCAGATCCCCGCGCCGGACCGCAAGTGGGACGGCAACTCGACCGACAACAATTCGACCTATTGGACGAAGAACTTCAACGTCGCGCACTACAAGAACATGATGTTCGGGACCGGGACGTCCTTCAAGGACTTCTACCTCAAGCAGTCGCAAGGCCGTTTCCTGGCCAAGGGTGACGTCTCCGACTGGGTGCGTGTGCCCTACAACGAGGCGCGCTACGGCTCTAACAAGCTGCCCGACAACGAGGTCTACTGGCCGTTCATCGAGGACAGTGTCGACGCCTGGTATGCCAAGCAGATCAAGATGGGCAAGACCAAGGCGCAGATCCGGGCCTACCTGAGCCAGTTCGACAAGGTTGACCGCTACGACGCCGACGGCGACGGCAACTTCAACGAGCCGGACGGCTACATCGACCACTTCCAGGACATCCACGCCGGTGAAGGCGAGGAAGCCGGCGGCGGCGCGCAGGGCGAGGACGCGATCTGGAGCCACCGTTGGTACGTCAACTCCACTGACATCGGTGTGACCGGTCCGGGCAACAACAAGCTCGGCGGCGCGCAGATCGGTGACTCCGGAATCTGGGTCGGTGACTACACCACTGAGCCCGAGAACGGCGGCCTCGGTGTGTTCGCGCACGAGTTTGGCCATGACCTCGGCCTGCCGGACTACTACGACACCCAAGGTGGCGACAACAGCACGGCCTTCTGGACCCTCATGTCCTCGGGCTCCTGGCTGAACCGCGGCGGCGCCGCAATCGGCACGGTCCCCGGCTACATGGGCCCGTTGGAGAAGGCCCAGCTCGGCTGGCTCGACTACCAGGTCGTGCCGTTCGGCAAGACCTCGACGCCGATCCTCGGCCCGGCCAACAAGGACGGCCAGGGTATGCCGCAGGCCGTCGTGGTCCCGCTGCCCAACCGCCAGCTCGTGATCAAGTACAACACCCCCTACGCGGGCTCCATGGAGTGGTGGGGCGGCGCTGCCGATGACCTCCAGAACACCATGAGCCGCCAGCTCGACCTCACCGGTGCCACGACCGCCAAGGTCGACGCCATGCTGTGGGCCGACATCGAGGAGGACTACGACTTCCTGTATGCCGAGGCCTCCACCGATGGTGGCAAGACCTGGGCACAGGTCGGCGACCCGATCACCGGGCAGAACCCCCAGTGGGTGGCACAGTCGTGGAACCTCTCCGCGTGGGCGGGCAAGAAGATTGACTTCCGCTTCCGCTACGCCACTGACGGCGGCCTCCACTACGGCGGTCCGTTCCTCGACAACATCAAGATCACCAAGGGCAGCACGGTCCTGGTCGACGATGGTGCCGAGAATGGCGACAACGGCTGGACCACCGATGGCTTCAGCCGGACCACGGGCACCACGAGCGAGTCGAAGCCCAACTACTACATGGTGGAGAACCGGGTCTACTCCGGCTACGACAACACCCTGAAGACGGGCCCCTACAACTTCGGTTGGGCCACCACCAAGCCTGACTGGGTGGAGCGCTTCCCGTACCAGAACGGCCTCGTGGTCTGGTACGTCGACTACCGCTATGGCGACAACAACACCAGCCAGCACCCGGGTGCTGGGCTGTCGCTCCCGGTCGACGCTCGTCCGGCGGCGATCATGAACGCGCAGGGCACGATCACCAACCGTCGTGGCGCCTTCGACGCGACGTTCGGTCTTGAGCGCACCGACCGCGTGGTTTTCCACAAGAACGGCGTGCCGATCGTGATGCCGTCTCGTCCGGCCATGTCGACCTTCGACGACTCCAACCCGACGCGCTACTGGAGCGCTGACAACCCGGGCGGCTCCGTCCAGGTCGCCGGCACGGGCACCGTCATCAAGGTGACGTCGCAGGACCCGACGCGTGGTTGGCCGATGAAGCTCAACATCTCCTTCAAGTGAGCCTGCGCTCGCTCTGACTGAGGATCATCTGCGGCGTGAGCCGATGGACGACCGAGGGCCCCGGGAGTTCCTCCCGGGGCCCTCGCCGTTGCCCGCTTCAGGTTAACGATGCGGGTTAACGCCCCCGTAACACGCATGCGATTGGATGCCGACATGGATCGTCAGCAGGAGTTTGTCCTGCGGACCATCGAAGAACGAGACATCCGGTTCGTGCGCCTGTGGTTCACGGACGTCCTCGGCACGCTGAAGTCCGTGGCCATCGCCCCGGCTGAGCTCGAAGGGGCGTTCGCGGAGGGCATCGGATTCGACGGCTCGGTCATCGAAGGGTTCGCCCGCGTCTTCGAATCCGACATGCTCGCCAAACCCGACCCGGCGACCTTCCAGGTCCTGCCGTGGCGCGGGGAAGCGCCCGGCACAGCCCGGATGTTCTGCGACATCATGCTTCCGGACGGCACCCCCAGCATCGCCGACCCGCGCAACGTCTTGAAGCGGGCCCTCGCCAAGTGCGCGGACATGGGTTACACCTTCTACATCCACCCCGAGATCGAGTTCTTCCTGCTCAAGCAGGGATGGAAGCCAGGAGAGCGGCCGGAGCCGATCGATCAGGCGGGCTACTTCGATCACGTGCCCAAGGGCATGGCCCACGACTTCCGTCGCGCCGCCATCCAGATGCTGGAGGCCATCGGCATTTCGGTGGAATTCAGTCACCACGAGGGCGCGCCCGGGCAGAACGAAATCGATCTTCGGTATGCCGATGCCCTCACCACCAGCGACAACATCATGACCTTCCGCACCGTGGTGAAGGAGGTTGCGCTGGAGCGCGACATCTATGCAACCTTCATGCCGAAGGTGTTCGCGGAGCACCCGGGCTCGGGCATGCATACCCACATGTCGTTGTTCCAGGGTGACGCCAACGCCTTCTTCGAGGCGGGCGCGCCATACCAACTCTCGACCGTGGCGCGGCAGTTCATCGCCGGCATTCTGCGGCACGGAGCCGAGATCACCGCCGTCACCAACCAGTGGGTGAACTCCTATAAGCGCATCTGGGGTGGGGGGGAGGCGCCCGCCCACATCACGTGGGGACACAACAACACCTCCGCCATGGTTCGCGTCCCGATGTACAAGCCGCTGAAGGGGCAGAGCAGCCGCGTCGAAGTCCGCACCATCGACGCCGCCTGCAACCCCTATTTGGCGTATGCCGTGACTCTCGCCGCCGGCCTCAAGGGGATCGAGGAGGGCTACGAGTTGCCCCCCGAGACCGAGGATGACGTCTGGAGCCTCACCCGCAACGAGCGTCGCGCCCTCGGCATCGAGCCACTGCCGTCCTCGCTGTCGGAGGCGATCACGGCGATGGAGCGCAGCGAACTCGTGGCCGAGACGCTGGGCGAACACGTCTTCGACTTCTTCCTGCGCAACAAGCGGCGGGAGTGGGAGGACTACCGCCACCAGGTGACCGCCTTCGAGCTGGAGCGCCTCCTTCCGCGCCTCTGACGCGGCATACAACTGGCGCGGCAGGCCCCTTCGCGGACGCAATAACGTGCGGCAGGCCCCTTCGCGGACGCAATAACCTGCGGCGGACGCAAAGGCTTTTGCGTCCGCCGCAGGTTATTGCGTCCGCTGGCTGAGCCCCGGCTGGCTGACCCGGCCGACCGCGCTGGCTGACCCGTGGCCTCGATCCGACCCCTCGATCTCGGGCTGACCCGGCCGCGGGATCTGGGCGGGGCGTTTAGGCTGAGCGGGTGGCCACGACCCGCGCCGGCAGCCCCGAGGCCATGCTCGCCCGTCTGGGGTTCGCGGAGCCTGATCGGGCGGCTCGACTGCTCAGCGATCCCGCCCTCGCCGGTCTGATCGATCCACTGGACGACTCCTTCGCCGACGGACCTATCCAGGCGCTGGCCGAGGTGGCCGATCCCGACCTGGCGCTGCTCAGCCTCGTGCGCCTGATGGAGGCTTTGCGCGCCGCCGCCAACCGGGAACCCGAGACGTCCCCGTTGCACAGGGATGTGGCGGCGCTCATCGCGGAGTTGCGTCGTCCCGGCGTCGGTCGGCAACGACTGCTCGCCGTCCTCGGGGCCTCCATCGCCCTTGGCGATCATCTGGTCTGCCACCCCGAGCACTGGCGCAGCGTCGCCGACGCGAAACCCCGCTCGGTCGAGCAACGGATCGCTCGCATCGTCGGCAAGGTCAAGAATCCGCCCGACGGGCTTAGCCCAGAGGACGCCCTCCGGGTGTTTTACCGGCGAGGACTTCTGGGCATCACTGCCCTCGATCTCACCGCTCCCGACCCGCTGGAAGAACTCCCGAGGACCGCCGCCGCGCTCGCCGACCTGGCCCAGGCGGCGTTGGAAGCGGCATACGAGATCGCCCGGATGGAGGCGGGGGCCGCCGCGGACACGGTTCGCCTCGCCGTCATCGCGATGGGCAAGACCGGTGGACGCGAACTCAACTACATCTCCGATGTGGACGTCATCTTCGTCGCCGAGCCCGCGCCCGGCTTGCCCGAGGAAGAGGCCATGCGCGTCGGGACCACGATGGCGGCGCGCATCATGACCGCCTGTGGCAAGTCCACGCCCGCCGGCACGCTTTGGCCGGTGGACGCCGCGCTGCGGCCGGAGGGGAAGGCGGGCCCACTCGTGCGGACGGTGGCCAGCCACCGCCACTACTACGAGCGGTGGGCCAAGACCTGGGAGTTCCAGGCGCTGCTGAAGGCGCGTGCGGTCGCGGGCGATCGGGAAGTCGGCGAGGCCTACCTGGCCGCCGTCGGGCCGATGGTCTGGGAGGCCGCGTCCCGGGAAAACTTCGTCGACGACGTGCAAGCGATGCGCCGGCGCGTGGAAGCACACATCCCCAACGGCGAGGCCGGCCGACAGCTCAAGCTCGGGCCTGGGGGCCTGCGGGACATCGAGTTCAGCGTGCAATTGCTGCAGCTGGTCCACGGGCGCACCGACGCCACCCTCCACTCGGGAACGACGCTCGACGCGTTGGCTGCGCTCGCCGCCGGTGGCTATGTCGGCCGGGACGATGCGGCGGTGCTGGGCGCGGCATACCGGCTCTTGCGCACGCTGGAGCACCGGATCCAGCTGCAGCGACTGCGGCGCACCCACCTCATTCCGACATCGAGGGCGGAACTACGGCGCCTTGGCCGGGCACTCGGCTATCGCCAGGACCCGGCCGCAGGTGTCGAGCAGGCGTGGCGCGCCGAAGCGCGTCAGGTGCGCCGGTTGCACGAACGCCTCTTCTATCGCCCCTTGCTCAACGCGGTCGCGCGACTCGGCACCGATGACGTCCGGTTGACGCCCGATGCCGCCCGGGATCGGTTGTTGGCGTTGGGTTTCCGGGACCCGGCCGGCGCGCTGCGCCATCTCGAAGCACTCACCGAAGGGGTGTCTCGGCGTGCCGCCATTCAGCGGCATCTCCTCCCGGTCATGCTGGGTTGGTTCGCCGAGGAGATCGACCCGGACGGCGGGCTACTCGCGTTCCGACAAGTGAGCGAGACCCTCGGCACCACCGGCTGGTACCTCCGGCTGCTGCGGGATGAGCCCCAAGCCGCGGAGTACCTCGCGCGCACCCTGGCCCGCAGTCGCTTCGCCGCCGAGGTGCTGCGCGCCGCTCCAGACGCCGTCCAAATCCTCGGAGAACCCGGTGGCCTGGCCCCCCGTTCACGCAGCGACATCGAGCATCGCATGCGGGTTGCGGCGGCGGGTCGAAAGAGCGTGGACGAGGCCGTCGCGGCCGCGCGTCAGATTCGCAAGATCGAACTCTTCCGCATCATCGTGGCGGACCTCAACGATGGCTTGAGCGCCGTCCGCGTCGGCCAGGCCCTCGCCGACCTCACCGACGCGACCATCGCGGTCGCCCTCGATGCGGTCGTCCGGTCCGAGGAGGCGCGGCGCGGCGAACCGATCGGGACCGACCTGCTCGTCGTGGGGATGGGCCGGCTCGGTGGTCGGGAGTGTGGCTATTCCTCCGACGCGGATGTGATGTTCGTGCACGCACCCCACCTCGGGGTGAGCGAGACGACCGCCCAGGCCCAGGCGCTCGAGGTCATCAAGGAACTTCGCCGGGTCCTGGAGCAACCCGGACCGGACCCGGCGATCAGGCTCGATGCCGACCTGCGACCGGAAGGCAAGAACGGCCCGCTGGTTCGCAGCCTCGACTCCTACCGCGCCTATTACGACCGCTGGTCGTCGACCTGGGAGGCGCAGGCCCTGATCCGTGCCCGCCCGGTGGCCGGCAATGACGATCTCGCCGCCAACTTCATCGATCTCATCGACCCGATCCGCTGGCCCGCCTCCGGGCTCGACACCACGCAAGTCCGCGAGATCCGACGTCTCAAGGCACGGATGGAAGCCGAGCGACTCCCGCGCGGCGGTGACCGGCGGACGCATTTCAAACTCGGCACCGGGGGTCTGTCCGACGTCGAGTGGACCGTGCAACTGCTCCAACTCGAGCACGCCCACAACTACCCGACGCTGCGCACGACCTCGACCTTGCCCGCGTTGCACGCCCTGGGGCAGGCCCGCCTCATCTCCAGCGCCGATCAGGCGATACTCGCCGAGGCGTGGATGCGCGCCGACCGAACCCGGGATGCCGCAATGCTGTTCCGTGGTCGTCCCGTCGACTCGATCCCGGCCGACGCCCGCGAGGCCGACGGAACCGCCCGCATTCTCGGTATGCCGCCCGGGTCCGGCCAGGAACTCGTCGAGAACTACCGCCGGCAAGGCCGCCACGCACGCAGCGTCGTCGACCGGCTTTTCTATGGCGAGGCCGACGTCTCGGACGCATGAGACCCGGCTCGCGGGTCCCGCCTAGAATCGACGGCATGTTGCAGCGTCTGGATCTGCGGGGCCGGACCCTGTCCCTGCGTGAGCTTCGCGACGGGCTGCCCCGGGCGCAATTCGACGTCGACGCCGCCCTGTCGGACGTCGAGCCCATCTGCGACGAGGTCCGCCGCGGTGGCGCAGAAGCACTGCGCGAGCTTGCCGAGCGGTTCGACGGCGTGCGGCCCGAGCACCTGCGGGTGCCGGCCGACGTCCTCGCCGCGGCCCTGGCCGGGCTTGATCCCAACGTGCGCCGCGCCCTGGAAGTTTGCATCGAGCGCGTCCGGACGGTGCACGCCGACCAAGCCCGCGACGACGTCACCACCACCGTGACCGACGGCGCCACGGTCACCGAGCGGTGGATTCCCGTCGATCGAGTGGGCCTCTATGTCCCCGGTGGCCGGGCCGTTTATCCCAGCTCCGTGGTCATGAACGTCGTGCCGGCCCAGATCGCGGGCGTCGGCTCCCTCGCGGTCGCGAGCCCGCCGCAACGCGAAAACGTCGGCCACCTCGCGGGCTACCCGCACCCCACCATCCTCGCCGCGTGTGCCCTCGTGGGCGTCGAGGAGGTGTATGCGATGGGCGGCGCCCAAGCTATCGCGGGCTTCGCCTACGGCTTCACCGACGGCGACGACACCTGCGAGCCCGTCAGCCTCGTGACCGGCCCCGGCAATATCTATGTCGCCGCGGCAAAACGCCTGCTCAAGGGCGTGATCGGCATCGACGCCGAGGCCGGACCCACCGAGATCGCGATCCTGGCCGACGCCTCGGCCGATGCCGAGTTCGTGGCGGCCGATCTGATCAGCCAGGCCGAGCACGACCCGCTCGCCGCCTCGGTGCTGGTCACCGACGACGCCGCCCTCGCGGACCGCGTCGTCGACGCAGTCGCCCGCCGCGCCGCCGTCACCAAGCACAGTGAGCGCGTCATCGAAGCCCTCACCGGCACCCAGTCGGCGATCGTCCTCGTCGACGATCTCGACACCGGCCTCGCCGTCGTCAATGCGTATGCCGCGGAGCACCTCGAGATCATGACCGCGGACCCGCAGCGGGTCGCCGCCCGCGTGCGCAACGCCGGCGCCATCTTCGTCGGCGCCTACGCGCCCGTCTCGCTCGGTGACTACGCCGCCGGATCCAATCACGTGCTGCCCACCGGGGGCTGCGCCTGTCACAGCAGCGGCCTGTCGGTGCAGTCCTTCCTTCGCGGGGTGCACGTCGTGGACTACTCCCGGGCGGCACTGGCCGACGTGGCGGACCACATCGTCACCTTGGCTCAAGCCGAGGATCTACCGGCCCACGGCGAGGCCGTCACTGCGCGATTCGCGTCGGCTGGGGAGTTCTGATTTGATGACCGACCCACGCCCAGCGACCGGGCTTCGCGCCCTGCTGCGCTCCGATCTGCAGGACGAAAAGCCTTATGGCGCAACGCAATTGACCGTGCGCGCCGCCCTCAACACCAACGAGAACTCCTACCCCGTCCCTCCCGAGGTGGTCAGCGACATGCTCGCCGAGCTGACGACGGTGCTGCCCACTCTCAATCGCTACCCCGATCGCGAGTTCACCGACCTGCGGGGGGCGCTGGCGGCATACCTCAGCCGGAGCGGGACCGAGATCGGGCCGGACCAGGTGTGGGCCGGCAACGGCTCCAATGAGGTGCTGCTGCACCTGTTGCAGTCCTTCGGCGGCCCCGGCCGGCGCGCGATCGGCTTCACCCCGTCCTATTCGATGCACGCGATCATCGCGACGACGACGGGGACGCAGTGGACGCATGGCCGGCGTAGCCAGGACCCGGCCCGACTGTTCACCTTGGACCCGGAATCGGTGGGCGCGCAGGTCGCCGACATCGACCCCCACCTCGTCTTCATCTGCTCGCCCAACAACCCGACCGGCACGGCGGTCGGCCTCGACGTGATCGAGGCTGCCTACTTCGCCGCCCCGCACGCGGTGGTCGTCGTCGACGAGGCGTATGCCGAGTTCGCCCGCCGCGGCACCCCGACAGCCCTGTCCCTGCTCGCCGGCCGCGAACGCCTTGTCGTGACCCGCACGCTGAGCAAGGCCTTCGCGCTGGCCGGGGGGCGGCTGGGCTACCTCGCCGCCGATCCCGAACTGATCGACCTGCTGCGTTTGGTGCGGATGCCCTACCACCTCTCCGCACCGAGCCAGGCCGTCGCCCGGGCCGCTCTCCGGCACGCCGACACCATGCTGTCCACCGTGGATGTCGTCAAAGACCAGCGCGACCGCATCGTCGTCGAACTCACCGAGATGGGCTACCGCCCCGTGCCGAGCGACGCCAACTTCGTGCTCTTCGGTGGGCTGGCCGACTCGGCGCGCACCTGGCAGGCGCTGCTCGACCAGGACGTCTTGGTGCGCGACGTCGGCATCCCGCACTATCTTCGGGTGACTGCCGGGACTCCGCAGGAGACCTCGGCCTTCCTCGACGCCCTCGCTGCCCTCGGCGACGACCACCGGCTCTCGGACAGAAAGGCACGCTGACATGGCCCGCACCGCCACCCGCACGCGCCGCACCAGCGAGTCCGAGGTTCGCGTGGTCGTCAACCTCGACGGCACCGGCCAGTCCCGGATCGCCACCGGCGTCGGGTTCTACGACCACATGCTCACGGCCCTGGCGCGCCACTCCCTGATCGACCTCGAGATCGAGGCGAGCGGCGACCTCCACATCGACGCCCACCACACCGTCGAGGATGTCGCGATCGTCCTCGGCGAGGCCCTCGGCGAAGCCCTGGGCGATAAGCGCGGCATTGCCCGCTTCGGCGACGCCACGGTCCCGCTCGACGAGGCGCTTGTGCAGGCCGTCGTCGACGTGGCCGGTCGGCCCTATTGCGTCCACGAGGGCGAACCCGACGGCCAGATCTACGTCCTCATCGGCTCCCAGTACCTCGGTTCGCTCACCCGGCACGTCTTCGAGACCATTGCCTTCCGTGCCCAGATCGCCCTGCACATCCGGGTCCTGGCCGGTCGCGACCCGCACCACCTCGTCGAGGCCCAGTTCAAGGCGTTCGCCCGGGCCCTGCGCGCGGCGACCGCGCCGGACCCCGCGGGTGAGCGGCATACCGAGCACGAAGGGTGCGCTTTAGTTCGTATGCCGCCGTCCCCCACCCCCACGACCCGTCGTCCCGTCGGCGGGCTCTTGCTGACCCACGCCCGCCCCGACCGGGTGACGCCGTGGGCTCGCCGCGGGCTCGTCTCGGTGCACATCACCCCGCTCGGGCAGTGGTGCGCGGTGACGCCGGCGAACGATCGCGCTCGGGCCGCCGCCCCCTACGACGACGCCCGGATGGCGCTCGCGGCGCGCCCGCTGCACACGTCCCTACGGCCGTCGATCGGGTTCTTCGTCACCGGCCGCCGCGGAGTAGTGGTCGTCCAGCCGCGTGGGTGGCGCACTGTGCCCCGGTGGGTCGTCTGGCTGCCCGATGGAGGCCCCGTCCGGGCGCCCGGGCTGCGGCCGGCTGAAGCCGAAGACCTGGTCGAGTTCACCGGTGCCGGACGGGCGGCGCTGTCCCAGGTAGTCGAGGCGCTGGCCGCGACCCCGGTCGATGCCCTCACCTGGTTGGCGGGCGTGCACGAGGCCCTGCGCCTGCCGGGGCGGGATCTGCTCGTGGAGGCCGACGCGGCATACGGCAGCTTGGTCGAGCCGGACGGCGAGTCCGTGGCGCGCTTCGATGCGCTGATGCGCGACGAGGCTGCGCACCTGGCCGAAGTCGCTCATCCAAGCCGGCGGCGAGGAGGTTCGTGATGCCGGAGGTCGTCGTCCTCGATTACGGCAGCGGCAACGTCCGCTCGGCCGTCCGTGCCCTCGAACATGTGGGGGCCAGCGTGCACCTCACCGCGGATCCGGCGATGGTGGCGTCCTGCGATGGGCTGTTCGTCCCCGGCGTCGGCAACTTCCACGCCTGCCTCGCCGGCCTGCGCGCCGTCGACGCCCCCCGCCTGATCGACATCCGGCTGTCCGGTGGCCGCCCCGTCCTCGGCATCTGCGTCGGGATGCAGGCCCTGTTCGACGGCTCGACCGAGCCCAGCGATACCACGCAAGACGGACTGGGGGAGTGGCCCGGCCTGGTCGACCGACTCCCGGCAGCGGTCGTGCCGCACATGGGCTGGAACACGGTGACTCCGCCCTCCGGATCGCGGCTGTTCGCCGGCGTCGAGGACGAACGGTTCTACTTCGTGCACTCGTATGCCGCGCTCTCCTGGAATCTCCCCGTCGCCGACGGTTTCATGGCCAGCCGGGCACCCCTGGTCACCACCTGCGACTACGGGACGACATTCGTGGCCGCGGTCGAGAACGGCCCGCTCAGCGCGACGCAGTTCCATCCCGAGAAGTCCGGTGACGCGGGTTTGCAGCTGCTCCGCAATTGGGTGGGCACGCTGTGACCACCCGCCGACCCGAAGCGTCCACTCAGGATTCCCGATCAAGCTCAGGATTCCCCGCCAACTCAGCAGGAGCCATGACCGACGCCCCCCGTCTCGAACTACTGCCCGCCGTCGATGTGTCGGATGGGCGGGCGGTGCAACTGCAACAGGGCATCGCCGGCTCCGGCTGGGAGTTCGGCGACCCGGTCGATGCCGCCCTCGCCTGGCAGGAGCAAGGCGCCGAGTGGATTCACCTCGTGGACCTCGACGCCGCCTTTGGTCGCGGCTCCAATGCCGACCTGCTCGCCACGATCGTGGGCAAACTCGACATCGCCGTCGAGCTCAGCGGTGGCATCCGCGACGAAGAATCGCTTCGGCGGGCACTCGCGACGGGCTGCCGACGCGTCAACGTCGGCACCGCGGCCCTGGAGAACCCGGAGTGGACCGCGCGGGCGATCGCCGCCTACGGCGACCGCGTCGCCATCGGCCTAGACGTGCGCGGGGAACGACTGGCCGCCCGCGGTTGGACCCGAGAGGGCGGTGATCTCTGGGAGGTGCTGGCGCGCCTCGATTCCGAGGGCTGCGCCCGCTACGTGGTGACAGATGTCAACAAGGACGGCATGCTCGCCGGGCCCAATCTCGACCTGCTGGCCGCGGTCGCCGCGCGCACGAACGCCCCGCTGGTCGCCTCCGGTGGTGTCTCGACGCTGGCCGATATCGCGGCGATTCGCGACCTCGTCGGCATCGGCGTCGAGGGTGCGATCATCGGGTCCGCGCTCTACAAGAACGCCTTCACCCTGCCTGACGCGTTGGACGTCGCCGGCCGTCCTTGAGGCTCGCCGTGCGAGATCGCGTCGAGCAGTTGCGTCGACGCTCGCCGCTGGTCGATCACCTCTGGTGCGCCACGCGCCACTACCTCGACGCCCAGGGGTCGCTGCTCGCGGCGGCTGTCACCTACTACGCCTTCTTGTCGCTGTTCCCGCTGTGCGCGCTGGCCTTCGCCGCAGTCGGCACCTTTGCGCGCGTCTTCCCCGAGGCCCGCAACGACCTGGCTCGCACCCTGGAGTCGATGCTGCCGGGGGTGATCGGACCAGGCGCCCATCAATTGTCGCTCGCCACCCTGGAATCCACGGCGGCGACCGCGGCGGGGTTCGGTCTCGTCGCGGTGCTCTATGCCGGTGTCAGTTGGATGTCTGACCTTCGCTCGGGGCTCACGACGGTGTTCGGCGCCGACGGCACCAAGCAGCCGAATGTCGTCATCGCCTACCTCCAGAACCTCGTCTCACTCCTGGCCATCGGTGCCGTACTCCTTGTCGGCCTGATTGCGAGCGGGCTTCTCGCCGCTGTGACCCGGCACGCCCCGGACACCAACGCTTTCGTGCGGCTGGTCCTCGACGGTGCCTCGGTCGCGAGCGGCACGGCCATGGGCACGCTGTTCTTCTTCGTCCTCTTCCGCCGGTTCGCGCCGCCGAACCTCGCGCACCGCGCCTTGGTCTCGGGCGCTCTCCTCGGGGCTGTCCTCTTCGAGATCCTGAAGCAACTCTCCGGCCGGCTGCTCGCCTCCACCACCACGCAGCCCGCTTTCCAATCCTTCGGGATCTCCCTCATCCTGCTCGTCTGGATCTACTACTTCTCCCGCATCTGCATGTATGCCGCGGCCTGGGCTGCGACCGCGAGCTCACCCGCCACCGCACCCGCCACGACTGGGGCCCCGACATGACCAATCGCCGAGACCACGCCCGGCATCCCGATCGCGTTGCCGGACCGGACGCGACCGACTCGGCAGGCACGCCGTGGGGGGCCCGCCGAGACCTCAGCCCGAGCGGGTTCGAGACCGACGCGGGTGCCAGCGACCCGGCCGTCGTCGCCGCGCTCGCCGAGGGGGACGACTCCGCGGTGATGCGGCTCCTGCCCACCACGCGCTTCCTCGTCGCGGTGGTCGCCCACGCCGACGAGATCGTCACCGGGGCGGCTGGCCTCGTGCACGACGCGAGCGTCGACATGGCCCTGGTGACCCTCGTCGCGCCCGACGGTCGCAAGGCGCTGCCTGCATTCACCGGACTGGCCGAACTCGCGGCCTGGGATGCGGCGGCCCGGCCCGTCCCGGTCACGGCCGACCGCCTCGCGCAGGCGGCCATCGCAGAGGGCTGCGATGTCATCGTCCTCAATCTCGGTTCCACCGGTGCTCGCGAACTGCGGCCCAGCCAGGTCTGGGCCTTGGCGATGGCGCGCCCGTGGCAGCCGGCCGACCGGGACCCCTTCGTCGCCGACAGCGTCGCCGCGGCCATCGCCGGGGAGGTGCGGATCACGGCCCATACGTTGTATGCCGCGGACCCACCCGGCACGCTCGGCCTGGCCTTGACGCTGGTCCCCGGCCTGGACCGGGACGCGGTAGCGGCCCTCGTCACCGCCCTCGGGGAGCGCCTCGCCACCGACGGCGAGTTCCGTGCCCGGGTCGACGGGCTCACCTTCCGACTGACGTGAGCGGCATACACTGCGAGGCGCCCGACTGACCGCGCGTGGATAGGTGCATCGATGAAGTTCCGGCACGTTCTGACGTATGCCGCGCCGCTCGACGAGGTCTACGCCATGTTGGCCGACCCTGAGTTCCGGGAGTTCGTGGCGCAGGACCAGTTGGTCGACGCTCATTCCGTTTCGGTGTCGCAGACCGGCCGGGGGATGGATGTCGCCATCGACCTCACCCGCTCGACCGACGGCCTGGCGTCGTTCGCCAAGTCATTCGTCGGCGAGTCGATCAAAACCGAGCAGCGCGAGTCCTGGACCGGCACCGATCGAGCGAGCATGACCCTGTCCGTTCCGGGCAAGCCCGGCTCCATGACGGGCACCATCACCCTTACCGAGGCGGCCGGTGTCACCACCGAGACCATCGACGGCGACATCAAGGTGTCGATTCCGCTTGTCGGCGGCAAGCTGGAGGGAGTCATCGCCGACCTCTTCACGACTGCCCTCCAGGTCGAGCAAGAGGTCGGGACGGCCTGGCTGGCCGGCGAGTTCGATGCCGAGGACTAGTCCCTCGGCGGTCACGAGGCACGCCCAGCTGCTGGTATGCTGAGTGGGAACTGATCCGTCATGCCCTCGGGCCGGCGGATGCTCAAGAGAAGTGGACGGCAGTCGACTTCCACCCGCGATCGTCTCGCACGGCCGGGTCCCACGGTCTCACCTTGGTGAGGCGCAGTGCACGCTCTCGGGCGTGCGCCGCGGCATACCGTCGACGACTGCACCAGACCTCTCGCGAGCCTCGCGGGAGGTCTTCGTCGTTTCGGCGTCGAGGATCGAGCGCGAGCGCACCGACAGCACGTTAAGGAGCAACACAATCAGCGAGCCCCGCATCAACGACCGCATCCGCGTCCCCGAGGTGCGTCTGGTCGGACCCAACGGTGAGCAGGTCGGCATCGTGCGGGTCGAAGACGCGCTCCGCTTGGCCGCCGAGGCCGATCTCGACTTGGTCGAGGTTGCCCCGATGGCCAAGCCTCCCGTCGCCAAGCTCATGGACTACGGCAAGTACAAGTACGAAGCCGCCATGAAGGCCCGGGAAGCCCGCAAGAACCAGGTCAACACGGTCATCAAGGAGATCAAACTCCGACCGAAGATCGACATCCACGACTACGGCACCAAGAAGGGCCACGTCGAGCGGTTCTTGAAGGCCGGTGACAAGGTCAAGGTCACGATCATGTTCCGCGGCCGTGAGCAGTCGCGCCCCGAGTTGGGCTTCCGCCTCTTGCAGAAGCTTGCCGAGGAGGTCGCCGAGCTCGGCTTTGTCGAGTCGTCGCCGAAGCTGGACGGACGCAACATGGTCATGGTGATCGGCCCGACCAAGAGGAAGTCCGAGGCACGCGCCGAGCAGCGCCGCCGTCAGGCCGACGCCGGCCCCGCCGCTGGCCAGGAGCCGGTGACGCTCGACGACGCCGCCGAGCCGGCCTAGCTCCACCACGACCCACCGGCCGCCCAGACCGGGCACGCCATACCAAGCAGAAGGAGATCGGCGAACCATGCCGAAGAACAAGACCCACAGCGGTGCCAAGAAGCGCTTCCGCGTCACCGGCAGCGGCAAGATCATGCGCCAGCGCGCCAACCACGTCCACAAGTTCCACGAGAAGACCCCGCAGCACGCGCGTCGTCTCGCCAACGACGTCGAGGTGGCTCCCGCCGACATCAAGGTCGTCAAGCGACTCCTGGGCAAGTGAGCCCCCGCCGCGCGCTCGGCTGAGCGTCGGCCCCCCTCGTAGAACGTTCGAATCAGCAAGGAGAATCACGTGGCACGCGTGAAGCGGGCGGTCAACGCCCAGAAGAAGCGCCGGGTCGTCCTCGAGCGGGCGAGCGGTTACCGCGGTCAGCGCGGCCGGCTCTACCGCAAGTCCAAGGAGCAGCTCAACCACTCCCTGACCTACAGCTACCGCGACCGTCGCGCCAAGAAGGGCGACTTCCGTCGCCTGTGGATCCAGCGGATCAACGCCGGCGCCCGCGCCAACGGCATGACCTACAATCGCTTCATCCAGGGCCTGCGCGCCGCCGAGGTTGACGTCGACCGCCGTATGCTCGCCGAGCTCGCGGTCAACGACGAGGCCGCCTTCGCGGCGCTGGTGGAGATCGCCAAGGCCAATGTGCCCGCGAGCGACGCCAAGGCTGACGCCTGATCCAGCCGAATCCTTCGCCGCGCCGGGCCGGCGCACTGACCAACCCCCGATCGGATCGGGTGCGGGCGGTCAGCGCACTGGCCCGGCGCGCGGTGCGTTCGGAGCGGGGCCGCTTCCTCGTCGAGGGCCCGCAGTCGGTGCGCGAACTCATTCGGTATGCCGCGCCGACCGTCGTCGATCTCTATCTCACCGAGGAGGCGGGGGAGCGCCATGGCGAGATCCTCGACGCCGCTCGGGACGCGGGCGTTTATCTGCATTCGGTGAGCGCTGACGTGCTCGCGGCGATGGCCGATGCCACGACGCCGCAGGGAATGATCGCCGTCGCCCAGCAACCCCAGGACACCCTCGACTCGGTCCTGGCGCACGACCCGCACCTGTTGGTCCTGCTGCACGAAGTGCGCGATCCCGGCAATCTCGGCACCGTCATCCGCGGCGCGGATGCCGCCGGTGCCGACGCCGTCCTGATCAGTGATGCGTCGGTGGACGCCTACGCGCCCAAGGTGGTTCGCTCCACCGCCGGCTCGCTCTTCCACCTGCCCGTCGTCACGGGGCTGGACGCGTTGGCGACGATTCACGAGCTGGCGCGGCGCGGCATACGCACCCTCGCCACCGAAGGCGAGGCGACCACGTCACTGATCGAGCTGGATCTGCGCGACCCGCATTGCTGGGTGATGGGAACCGAAGCCCGCGGCCTGCCCGAAAGCCTTGCGGCGAAATGCGATCGGCGGGTCGCCATCCCGATCTATGGCGCGGCCGAGTCCCTGAATATGGCGATGGCGGCGACGATCTGCCTCTACACCTCCGCCACCGCGCGGGTCAGGCCGGTCGGACCGGTGCCGGATGGAGCGCCGTGATCCGCAGGAATTCTCCCTGCAGGATCGGGGCTTCGGCATTGGGGTTCTCCTCGACCTGAACCTCGATGATGTCGCCGTCGCGGGGCGTGATGGTGATCGCCTCGCTCGTGTAGATCCCCATCTTCACGCGCACGACATGGCGGCCGGGCTCGACCTCCACGTCGGTGATGGGCTCGGTCAGGTGGCCGACATGCTTCTCGCCGATGACGATGCTGCGCTCCGGCGAGGCTGGGCCTCGGTGGATTCTCAAGATCGCGCTCATGGTGGACGCTCCCTTCCGCTGCATCCACCGTAGCCGCATCATGCAATAATTGCCTAGTGCAAAGACTTGCCGATGACCTCGTGGATGCCCTGCTCGCCGCCTCGCGCGCTCTTGTCGGTGTCTCGTCGGCGTCGCTGGCCGAGGTGGCCGACTCCTTGACTTTGACTCAGTTCCGCACCTTGGTGCTGCTGGCCGAAGACCCCGACTGCACGCTCGGTCATCTGGCCAAGCGGCTCGGTGTCAACGCCTCGACGGCGCAACGGCAGGTCGATCGGCTCGTCTCACTGCGCTTGGTCCATCGGCGAGAAGCGGCCGACGATCGCCGCCAGGTCAGCCTCCGCCTGACCGCCCCCGCGGAGCGCCTTGTCGAGCGCGTCTTGACCTCTCGGCGCACGGCGATCGCGACAATCGTGGGACGTATGCCGACTGCGCACCAGCAGCTCTTGATCGAGGCCCTCAGCGACTTTGCGACCGCCGCGGGGGAGCATCGGCAGGTGGCTGCGGCCGCGCCGGGCTGGTGACGATGGGCTGGTAACGATGGACTGGTGACCGGTGGCCTCAGCTTCGCTCCGCGGCGGCGGCGATATCGGCAAGGTCACCGCGCATGACCCGGGCCGTCGCCTTGGCCCCGATTGGGCCGAGGATCTTCCACGCCAGCCGGGCGACCAATCCCGGGCTCGCCTGCTCCGCGTCGAAGCGCATCGTGATCCGCGAGCCCTCCCCGGTCGGCACCACCTCGAACACCGTCACATAGGCGACCCCCTTGTCCTCGGCGCGAACCACGGTCCGCGACGGGGGCTGGGACTCGGCCACCCACATCTCTTGGGTCTCTTCCTTGCCGAACATCGTGCGGGTTTCGCGCCAGTGGGTGCCCGCGGCATACGGTCCGTCTGTCAGCAGTTCGACTCGGCTCACGCCCCGAAGGGTGTCGGCCGCCCCCGAGATGTTTGTCAGTACTGCCCACACCGCCTCCGCAGACGCGGTCGTTGTCTGCGTGAGGTGTATGCCGTGACCGGCCATGCGGAAGCTCCGTCGTCTCGAAATGCGCGTCTGCGTATTCTCCCTGAGGACACGGTGGCATAGGTTGCCAGGGGAGCACAGGTAGCCGGGGGTGGATGTGACCACGAACGTCGCGGGGCAGGAACTGGTGGGCTGGGAGCGGCATCGCGCCGCGGTCACGGAGTTGCGCGCGCAACTAGCCCGTATGCCGAGCGGCAGCCCCGTGCGCCTGGCCAAGCGCACGTCGAATCTCTTCCGTCCTCGGGCGACGACCGGCGCTCCTGGGCTGGACGTGTCGCGACTCGACGGCGTCATCGCGATCGACGCGGTCGCCCGGACCGCGCAGGTCCAGGGAATGTGCACCTACGAGACCCTGGTCGACGCCACGCTCGCGCACGGCCTCATGCCCGCCGTCGTACCGCAGCTGAAGACCATCACCCTCGGGGGAGCGGTGACGGGGTTGGGCATCGAATCGTCCTCATTCCGGGCGGGGCTGCCGCACGAGAGCGTCCGCTCGCTCGACATCCTCACCGGTGCCGGCGAGATTCTGACGGTCGAGCCCGAGGGTGCGCACGCGGACCTGTTCCGAGCGTTCCCCAACTCCTACGGCTCGCTGGGCTACGCCGTGCGGCTCGAGATCGAGTTGCAGCCGGTTCGGTCGTTCGTGCGGCTGCGCCATGTCCGCTTCCACTCGCTGCCCGATCTGCTGGCACAACTCGAAAACCTCTTGGCGACATGGGAGTTCGAGGGCCGTGCGGTCGATTTCGTGGATGGGGTGGTCTTCACCGACGTCGAGAGCTATCTGGTCCTCGCGACCTTCACCGATGACACGCCGTACGTCTCCGACTACACCCATCGCCATATCTACTACCGCTCGATCCAGGACCGCGACGAGGACTACCTGAGCGTCCGGGACTACCTGTGGCGCTGGGACACCGACTGGTTCTGGTGTTCTCGCGGGTTGCTCGTGCAGAAGCCATGGGTCCGAGCGGTGGTCCCGAAACGATTCCTGCGCAGCGAGGTTTATGGCACGGTCATCCGATTCGAAAACCGCCATGGCTGGTATGCCGCGCTGCAACAGCGCCGCGGTGCCCTCCCCAAGGAGCGGGTCGTCCAGGATGTCGAGATCCCCCTCGAGAACACCCTCGCCTTCCTAGGGTGGTTCCTCGAGACGGTGCCGATCGAGCC
Source organism: Nostocoides jenkinsii Ben 74 (assembly GCF_001046875.1). Lineage (GTDB taxonomy): Bacteria > Actinomycetota > Actinomycetes > Actinomycetales > Dermatophilaceae > Nostocoides_A > Nostocoides_A jenkinsii. The sequence continues at coordinate 352,268 of NZ_HF571038.1, read as the reverse complement.
GATCTGGCTCTGCCCCATACGACTTCGTCACCAGGGGGAGGGCGCTCGGCCCTGGCCGCTCTATCCGATGGATGCCGACCGGGACTACGTCAATGTTGGTTTCTGGTCCGCCGTCGACATCCTCCCCGGGCGGCGGGACGGGGATGTCAACCGCGCCATTGAAGCCGAGGTGACCGCGCTCGGCGGCCACAAGTCGCTCTATTCCGATGCCTATTACGACGAGGAGACCTTCTGGTCTCTCTACGGCGGTGAGGAGTATGCCCGCGTGAAGAAGGTTTATGACCCCGACGGCCGCCTGCCGGATCTGTTCAGCAAGGCGGTGGGCCGGCGATGACGCTGTCGATCGGCGAATTGGCCGACGAGATCTTCGGCACGGACGTCCCGTTCCAGGTCCACGCCTACGACGGGTCCACCGGCGGCAACCGGGACGCCGGCATCTCCTTTGAGCTTAAGTCCGAGCGCGGCCTGCGCTACCTGGTGACTGCTCCGGGGGAATTGGGGCTGGCCCGCGCCTACGTCCAAGGCGACCTCGAGGTGGTGGGCGTCGATCCGGGCGACCCCTATGAGTTGCTGGTGCGCGTCAAGGATCGGATGGGCGCCCGGATTCCCGATCCACGCCGGATCCCCGACCTCGTGCGCTCGCTGGGGGCGCGAATGTTCGTGCCGCCGGAGTTGCCGGCGTTGGAGCACCCCCCGGGCTGGCGACGGCTGGCCGAGGGGATCCGACACTCCAAGGAGCGGGACGCCAAGGCGATCTCACACCACTACGACGTGAGCAACGCCTTCTACGAGCATGTGCTTGGGCCGTCGATGGCCTACACCTGCGCGGTCTATCCCCGGGTGGACGCGACGCTGGAGGAGGCGCAGGAGGAGAAGTTCGATCTCGTCGCGCGCAAACTCGATCTGCGTCCGGGCATGCGCCTGCTCGACGTCGGCTGCGGCTGGGGCGGGATGGTGCGGCACGCAGTGAAGCACTACGGCGTTCGCGCGATCGGGGTGACCCTGTCGCGAGAGCAGGCCGCCTTCGGCCAGCAGTGGTTAGCCGCCGAGGGCTTGAACCGCCTGGGTGAGGTTCGTCACGGCGACTACCGCGATATCACCGAGTCCGACTTCGATGCCGTCTCCTCGATCGGGCTGACCGAGCACATCGGCATCAAGAACTACCCGGGCTACTTCGCCTTCCTGAGCGAGCGACTGGTCGACGGAGGTCGGCTGCTGAACCACTGCATCACCCGGCCGAACCGGCACTTCACCCGCCTCGAGCGGGGCGGCTTCATCAACCGCTATGTCTTCCCCGACGGAGAGTTAGCTCCGGTTGGCGTGATCATCAACGCGATGGCCGACCAGGGGTTCGAGGTCCGACACGCGGAAGATTTTCGCGAGCACTACGCGCGCACGTGCCGCGCGTGGGCCAAGAACCTCTCGGCCAACTGGGACGCGGCGGTCGCGGAGTCTGACGCGGCGACCGCTCGCGTATGGGGGCTCTACCTGGCCGGGTCGTCAATCGGCTTCGAGCGCAATGAGATTCAGTTGCACCAGGTGCTCGGCCAGAAGGTCGCCGCCGGTGGTCAGGCGCTCTATCCGCTGCGCCCAGACTTCGGCTCCTAACGAAACGGCTTCGCGCGATCCGGCGGCGGCCTCGTAGACTCGGGCCGCCCATGCGACGAGCGAAGTGAAGGCCATGTCCGGACCCAATACCAACTACGACCCCGTTGAGGTCGCTGCGCTCGACCCGGTCACGGTCGAGGCGGCCCGCGTCGCGGCCCTGGAGGCCGCCGCGTCGGCAACGACCCTCGACGAACTGAAGGCGGCTCGCACGACGCACCAAGGCGACCGCTCGGCCCTGGCCCAGGCGAATCGCGAGATCGGGGCCCTGCCGCCGAGCGCCAAGGCCGCGGCAGGGAAGCTCGTCGGAGGTGCCCGCGGGGCCGTGGCCGCGGCATACGCCCGTCGTCAGCGTGAGCTGGAGGACGAGCGGGACGCGCGCATCCTGGCCGAGGAATCGCTGGATCTCACGATGCCGAGCGGGCGGCCAGGGCTGGGTGCCCGCCACCCCCTCAGCCTGGTCAGCGAGCGCATCGAGGACATCTTCATCGCGATGGGCTGGGAGATCGCCGACGGCCCCGAGGTGGAGAGCGAGTGGCTCACCTTCGACGCGCTTAACCTCGGTCCGGACCACCCGGCGCGGCAGATGCAGGACACCTTCTTCGTCGCTCCGGCGGAGTCCTCGGGTCTGGTGCTGCGCACCCATACGTCCCCGGTGCAGATCCGCAGCATGTTGTCGCGCACGCCGCCGATCGCCATTCTCTGCCCGGGCAAGGTGTTTCGCACGGACGACCTCGATGCCACGCACTCGCCGGTCTTCCACCAGTTCGAGGGCCTCGTCGTCGATCGCGGCATCTCGATGGCGCACTTGAAGGGCAGCCTCGACGCCTTCGTCCAGCGCCTGTTCGGTGGGCATATCGCAACCCGGTTGCGGCCGAGCTACTTCCCGTTCACGGAGCCGAGCGCTGAGATCGATTGCCAGTGCTGGGTTTGTTATGGCCAGGACATCTCATGTCGCGTCTGCGGCGGCTTCGGCTGGATCGAGTTGGGCGGCTGCGGGATGGTCAATCGACGGGTGCTCACCGCCGCCGGTATCGACGCCGAGGTCTACACCGGCTTTGCTTTCGGCCTCGGCATCGAGCGGGCGCTCATGCTGCGGCACAACGTCAACGACATGCGCGATATCACCGAGGGTGATGTGCGCTTCAGCCGGCAGTTCGGGATGGAGATCTGATGCGTGTTCCCGTCGAGTGGTTGCGGGAGCTGGTCGAGATCGCGCCGGGCGTTCGCGGGCGGGACATCGCCGCGGACCTCGTGCGCGTCGGCCTGGAGGAGGAAGGCATCCACGGAGGGCAACTCCGGGGCCCGCTGGTGGTCGGCCGGGTCCTCTCCCAGGTGCCCGAGCCGCAAAAGAATGGCAAGACCATCCACTGGTGTCATGTCGACGTCGGCGCCAACGGTCAACAGCTGACCCACGGCATTCCACAGGAAATCGTTTGCGGCGCAAACAACTTCGACGCCGGTGACTGGGTCGTCTGCATCCTGCCCGGTGGCGTGCTGCCCGGCAATTTCGAGATCTCCGCGCGCAAGACCTATGGCCACATGTCCAACGGGATGATCTGCTCCGAGCGCGAGCTCGGCCTTGGTGACGATCACGACGGCATCATCGTGCTGACCCGCTACTTCGCGGATCGGCCCGACATCCTGGAGTCGCTGGAGCCGGGGATGGACGCCATCGCGCTGCTCGGCCTCGGCCGGGAGGTCGTCGAGGTCAACGTCACCCCCGATCGTGGCTACTGCTTCTCGATGCGCGGAATCGCGCGGGAGTACGCGCTCGCGACCAATGTGGACTTCCGCGACCCCGCCGACATCGAAGTGCCGGTCGCCACGGGGCCAGGGTTCCCGGTGCGCCTTGTCGACGAACGGCCCATCGACGGCCGGGTCGGTTGTGATCGGTATGTCGCGCGGACCGTTCGCGATGTCGACGCCAGTCGGCCGTCGCCGCCGTGGATGCAGCGCTATCTCACCGAGGTCGGGATGCGGCCGATTTCGCTGGCCGTGGACGTCACGAATTACGTGATGATGCTGCTCGGCCAGCCGCTGCACGCCTTCGATCTCGATTTGTTGCCCGGTGACATCGAGGTTCGCCGAGCCGCGCCGGGGGAGAAGCTCACGACCCTTGACGACGTCGAGCGCACCTTGGCCGCCGATGACCTGCTGATCACCGGCGGTGGCGAGATTCTGGCCATCGCGGGGGTGATGGGCGGCGCGTCCTCCGAAGTCGGCCCCGCCACCCGCAATGTGCTCATCGAGGCGGCGCACTTCGACCCGATCACGGTCGCGCGGTCTTCACGCCGGCACCGGTTGGCGACCGAGGCATCCAAGCGGTTCGAGCGCGGCGTCGACCCGCAGATCGCGCCCGTCGCGGCCGAACTGGCCGCGCGGCTGCTGGCTGAGTTCGGCGGCGGGACGATCGACTCGACCGCGACGGATGTTGGCGAGCCGCAGGCCCGGTCGGCGTTCGACTTCGACGTGACCCACCCGACGCGGCTGATCGGACTGGAGTATCCGCGCGAGGAGGTTGTCGGGACGCTGCGACGGCTCGGTTGTGAGGTGACCGAGTCCGCGGGCAGTCCCATCGTCTCGGTGTTGGCGCCCACCTGGCGGCCCGACCTGACCGATGGTCCCGAGTTGGTCGAGGAAGTTGCGCGGGTGCGCGGCTACGACCAGATTCCGTCCGTCGTCCCGCGCGCGGAGGGACGCGGGTTGACGCACGCTCAGCGGGTCCGGCGCGTCGTGGCCACGATGCTCGCCAACCAGGGCTTGGTCGAGGTCGAGTCCTATCCCTTCATCGGCAATGGGCTCTTCGACGTGCTCGGGTATGCCGCGGACGACGCTCGCCGTGACACTGTGACCCTCGCCAATCCCCTGCAGGACGAGGCGCCACTGATGCGGACCTCGTTGCTGGACACGCTGCTGGAGACCTTGCGCCGCAACGTCTCTCGCGGGATGCGGGATGTCGCGGTCTACGAGCTCGGGTTGGTGACGCGCGGCTCGGTGCCCAAGGGTGGCGCGCCGATTCTGCCGGTGTCGAGTCGCCCGGACCCGGAGTCCGAGGCGAGGTTGTATGCCGCGGTCCCGCCCCAGCCTCGTCACGTCGCCTTCGCGGCGGCGGGCCTGGCACAGGGGTCCGGCCCGTGGGGCTCGTCCCGCGGCTTCGACGCCAGTGACGCGGTCACCTGGGCCAGGGAAGTCGGCGAGATCCTCGGCATACAACTGCAGGTCGCTGCGGCGACCATGGCGCCGTGGCACCCCGGTCGCTGCGCCGCGATCTCGCTGCCCGACGGCCGCGTGGTCGGCTGGGCCGGTGAACTGCACCCGAAGGTGCTGGGCGCGTTGAAGCTGCCCGCCCGCACGGTGGCCGGCGAGTTGGACCTCGACCTGCTCACCGAGGCGAGCCTGGCGCCCATCTCGGCCGTGAAGTTGTCGACCTTCCCACTGGCGACGACTGATGTGGCCCTGACGGTGGACGAGACCGTCCCGGTCGGCGAGGTCGAGGCGGCCCTGCGCCGGGGCGCCGGACCCCTGCTGGAGTCGCTCAGCCTGTTCGACCTGTTCCGCGGGGAGCAGGTGGGCGCCGGCAAGAAGTCCCTGGCTTTCCACCTCGCCGTCCGCGCGCCCGACCGGACGCTGACCACCGAGAGGTCAGCGCGATCCGCGACCAGGCCGTCGCCGCCGCCGCCCGCGACTGTGGCGCCACCCAGCGCTGAGGCCACCCCTGACGAACTTCTGCTAGCACAAGTTAGTCAACTGTGGACACCTTGCAAGGTG
>NZ_HF571038.1:266270-346792 GCF_001046875.1 Nostocoides jenkinsii Ben 74 | reverse complement strand
CCGCTCGTCCGATCACCGCGCCCGCCCCGGCGACCCCTGCGCCCGCGGCCCCGGCAACCCAGCCGGCACCGGCAGCTCCCGTCGAGCCGGTTCGCCCGCCGAAGCAGCCCGTTTTCGAGGACAACGACGACCTGGACGTCCCGTCCTGGTTGAAGTAGTCCCCCGCCTCACTCGTCGCGCTCGTGTTCGCCTGGCAGGACGTGGCCGGCCCGATTCATCGGGTCGTCACCGATCGCCACGGCGGCACGAGCGCGTCGTCTTTTTCCAGCCTCAACCTCGGTGACCATGTCGGCGACGACCCGACGTCCGTGAGGGCCAATCGAGAGTTGGTGGCGGAGCGCCTCGGTGTCGCCGCCGAGCGGATCGCCTTCATGCGTCAGGTGCACGGCAGCCGGTTGGTCCACCTGAGCGCAGCCGATCTCCGGGACGAGGATCCCGACCGGTCCTATCCGCAGGCCGACGCGCTCGTGACGCGCGAACCCGAGGTGGCGCTCGTCGTCATGGTGGCCGACTGCATTCCGGTCCTCCTGCACGCGCCGGGGACGGACGTCATCGCGGTGGCACATGTTGGCCGTCCGGGCCTTGCGGCGTGCTTGCTGGACACGGTGGTGGCCGCGATGCGTGACCTCGGCGCCGGGCCCATCGAGGCCGTGCTCGGCCCCTCCATCTGTGGTCCTTGTTATGAGGTGCCAGACGGGATGCGCCGTGACGTCGCCGCGGTGGCCCCGGAGGCCTTCACGACCACCTCGCACGGAACCCCGGGGCTCGACCTGCCTGCCGGGGCCCTCGGCCAACTAACCCGCCTCGGCGTCCGTGCGGAGCGACTGGACGCCTGCACGCGCGAGCGAGCTGACCTCTTCTCCTACCGGCGCGACGGCGTGACGGGCCGCTTCGGCGGGGCGATCGTGCGGCATACGACATGACGCAGGGCGACGCGGGCGACCCGCGGACGCGATTGCTGGCCGACAACCTCGCCGCGACGCGGGACCGGATCCGCCGGGCGGCCACGGCCAGCGGTCGGGACCCGGAGTCGGTCACCTTGATCGTCGTGACCAAGACCTATCCGGCCGACGATGTCCGTCGCCTAGTGGATCTCGGTGTGCGTGAGTTCGGCGAGAACCGGGTGCAGGAGGCCGCGGCCAAGTCCGACGACGGGGCGTTCGCGGGTGCGTGTCTGCACCTCATCGGCCAGTTGCAGACCAACAAGGCCGCCCAAGCCGTCCGGTATGCCGACGCCATCCACACACTCGATCGCGCCAAGTTGGTCGCGCCACTTGCCCGGGCGTCGGCCGCCACGGATCGCCATCCGGCGATCCTCATTCAAGTGAGCCTCGACGGTGATCCGGCCCGCGGGGGTGCCCCGGTGGCCGATGTCCCTGCCCTGGTGGAATCGGCCCTCGCGGCCGGACTGGCACTGCGCGGTGTCATGGCGGTGCCGCCGCGCGGAACCGATCCCGCGCGGGCATTCGCCGACCTGGCCCGGATTCGCGAGCGGGTCCTGACGCAAGCGCCGGCCGCGACCATGATGTCGGCCGGGATGAGTGCCGACCTGGAGGCGGCGGTTGCCGCTGGCGCGACACACCTGCGTGTCGGATCGGCAATCCTCGGTTCTCGCGTCCGGGTTGGATAGTTTCGTTGCGTCGTCACGGGCATCGAACTCGTGACTTATGGCATCAAAGCTCCCGGCTGATCCCGGGTGACCCAATAGCTAAGGAAGTGGCATGGCCGGCGGCGCGCTGAAGAAGACGATGGTCTACCTCGGGTTCGCTGAGGACGATCGCTACCGCGACTATTACGAGGCCGACGACTATGACGAGGTCGAGTCGCTCGAGGAGCCCGAGATGGCGGGCCCGGCCGAGGTCGCCCCGGTCGCCCGCAAGACCACCAATGTCGCTCGACTCGTCCGGGAGGACCCGATGGGGGCCCTGAGCCGCATCACGACCATCCACCCGCGGACCTACAACGAAGCCAAGAACATCGGCGAGAGCTTCCGCGACGGTGTCCCGGTCATCATGAACTTGACCGACATGAGTGACGCCGACGCCAAGCGCCTCGTCGACTTTGCGGCCGGTCTGGTGTTCGGCCTGCATGGCAGCATCGAGCGGGTGACGGCGAAGGTGTTCCTGCTGTCGCCGTCGCACGTTGAGATCGCCAATGACGACGCGGTGGTCGAGGCGCCGCGGGAGTTGTTCAACCAGAGCTGATCTCGTGAGATCCGTCGCGGCGGTTTGGCCGCACACAGCTTCGCGGGCGACGATGGGGGCGCCATGGTGATGCTGCGTGAGGTGCTCAAGAGCGCCGTCTACATCTATTTCGTCATTCTCATCCTGCGCCTCGTGCTGGACTGGGTCCAGGTCTTTGCCCGGGACTGGCGTCCGCGGGGGCCGGTCCTGGTCGGTGCCGAGATCATCTACACGTTGTCGGATCCGCCGATCAAAGCCCTCAGACGAGTGATTCCGCCGGTCCGGGTGGGGTCAGTGGCCATAGATCTGTCGTTTCTCATCTTGATGTTCGCAATTTCAGTACTCCTCTCCATCCTCTAAAGTGTGTTGTCGGGGCTCGGATATTCCGGGGCGGGGCACATGTAGGACAAGGAGATGACATGCCGCTGACTCCCGAGGACGTCCTTAACAAGACGTTTGGGACCACGCAGTTTCGTCGGGGGTATGACGAGCGCGAGGTGGACGACTTCCTCGACGAGGTAGTCGCGACCATGCGCCGGCTCACGGCCGACCTGGAGAACTGCCGCAATGCCAAGGTGACGGACTCCGCCCCCATCCCCGTGTCGGTTGACACGGGAGAATGGCAGGCGCGGATCGACCGCGAGGTTGCCTTGCGTCAGGAGGCCGAGCGTGCACTCGGCGAGTTGCAAGAGCGCCACCGCCGCGAGACCGATGAGCGCATTGCCGCTGCCGCCGCCTCCGGTGATGGCGAGCAGGCCGCAATCGATAAGCACTTGATGGACGTCAACCTGCGCGCGGACGAGGCCGAGCGGGCCGCACGCGAGCGGGTCGAGGCCGCCAACGCGCGGGCCGACGAGGCCGAGAATGCGGCGCGTCAGCGCGCTTCCGATGCCGAGGCGGCTGAGCGCGCCATGCAGGAGCGCCTCAGCGAGTTGGAGGCCAAGGTCACCGAGGCCCAGTCCGCCGCGTCATCCGCGGTGGCGGCGGCCCCGCCGGCGCCCGCCCCCACGGACGCCTCCGGCTTGATCGCCTTGGCCCAGCGAGTTCACGACGAGCACGTCAGCGAGGGCCAGAACACCCGCGAGCGCCTCGTCAACGAAGGCCAGGCGCGGCACGACGAGTTGCTCGCCATCGCCCAGCGCATCCACGACGAGCGCGTCGGGGAGGCCACCGCCACGCACGAGCGCCTCGTCACCGAGGGGCAGAGCTTCCACGACGAGCTGGTCGGCCAGGCGCAGGCGCGCCACGAGGAGCTGTTGTCGACCGGGCAGGCCGAGCACGACTCGCTGATCGCGGACGCCACGGAGCAGAGCGAGACGATGCTGCGTCAGGCGAAGGAGCACGCGGCCCAGATCGTGGCGGCGGCCCAGGGCCAGCGGGACAACATCCTCGGCAGCCTGGAAGGCCAGCGGCAGTCACTGGAGATGACCATCGAGGAGTTGCGCGCGTTCGAGTCCGAGTACCGCGCGCACCTCAAGGGCTACCTCCAGGAGCAGCTGCTGGAGCTCGACACCCTCAGCGGCACGTCCATGGCCCGCGTGGAGGTCGCGGACGCCTGAGGCGTTCCACCAGGTGGACAGGCCGCCGGAGAGCGAAGGCAACTTCGCCTCCGGCGGCCTTTTGTCACCCAGGTGCCCTATTCTCCTCCTGCGAGGTCCGCGAGAACCTCCTACCCGCCCAGGCCAGAAGGGGATGCCGATGTCGCCGACACGGGCACCACGCTCCACCGCGCAAGGCTCGGTTCCGTCCCCGCCGGTCAAGGACGGGGAGGCGCCCTGGACGGCTGCGGAGCTGGCCGCCATCCGCGCCGGCCTCGAGGCCGATATCGAGACCCTGCGTGGCGAGATCGACGTCGCCGAGCACGAGGTCGTCGAGTTGATGCGGCACTCCGGAGACGGCGCTGGCGACGACCAGGCCGATGCCGGCAGCAAGACGTTGGAGCGGGAGCAGGAACTCAGCCTGGCCAACAACGCCCGCGAGCTCCTCGTCCAAAGCACCCGTGCCATCGAGCGGCTCGAAGACGGCACCTACGGCACGTGTGAGAACTGCGGCAACGCGATCGGCAAACTTCGCCTGGAGGCCGCCCCCCGTGCGACCCTATGTCTGCCATGCAAGAGCAAAGAGGAACGCCGCTGACTCGGGCCGAGTCGGCCCCCCATTCCACCGCTCGACGCCGGGCGACCCTTGTCTGGGTCGTCCTGGCGGCCTCGGTCCTGATCGATCAGGTCACCAAGTGGTGGGCGCTGCGCGATCTGGAGCCGGGGGTCACCCACCCCTTCATCGACGGCCTGCTGTCGCTGCGCCTGATCCGCAACCCCGGAGCGGCGTTCTCGATGCTGGACGGCATGACCTATGTGGTGACGGCCATCGCGGTCGGCATCGTGATCCGAATCCTGCACCTGGCGCACACGCGCCTGCTGTCGCGCGGCTACGCCTGGATTCTGGGGCTGGTTGCCGGGGGAGCGATCGGCAACCTGCTGGATCGCTTCCTGCGCGAGCCGGGCGTCGGGCGCGGCCACGTGGTCGACTTCATCGACTACGGCGGCATGTTCGTGGGGAATGTCGCCGACATCGTGATCGTTCTCGCGGCGGCGGCGTTCGCGGCGTACGCGCTGCGCGGCATACGACTCGATGGAACGCGGGAGTCGTGATGGGTGACGTCCGAGTGGTCACCGTCCCGGACGGACTTGCCGGTGAACGGCTCGACTCGGCCGTCGCGCGGATGTTCGGGGTCAGCCGCGCACAAGCGGCGGCGCTCGCCGCGGCGGGCGAGATCCTGGTGGGCGGACAGGTCGCCGCGAAGTCGACCCGGCTCGGGACGGGGGACGTGGTGGAGGTTCGACTGCCGGGACCGGCGGACGAGCTGACCGTCGTCCCGGAACTCGTCGCGGGCATGAGCATCGTCCACGAGGATCACGACATCGTCGTGGTCGACAAGCCGGCGGGGGTGGCCGCGCATCCGAGTGTCGGCTGGGACGGGCCCAATGTGCTCTCCGGCCTGGCCGCGGCGCACGTGCGCATCGCCACGTCCGGCGCGGCAGAGCGCCAGGGAATCGTCTCGCGGCTCGATGTCGGCACGAGCGGGCTGATGGTCGTGGCCAAGAGCGAGAGCGCCTACAGCATCCTGAAGCAGGCGTTCCGGTCCCGCTCGGTCGACAAGACCTATCACACGGTGGTCCAGGGGCTGCCGGATCCGTTGTCGGGCACGATCGACGCGCCGATCGGGCGGCATCCGGGCCATGACTACCGGTTCGCGGTGATGGCATCGGGGCGGCCGAGCGTGACGCACTACGAGCTTCTCGAGGCCTTCCGGTCGGCCAGCCTGCTGGAGATCAAGCTGGAAACCGGTCGCACCCACCAGATCCGGGTCCACTTCTCGGCGCTGCGCCATCCCTGCGTCGGGGATCTGACGTATGGCGCTGACCCCACCCTCGCCACCCGGCTAGGCCTGGTGCGCCAGTGGCTCCACGCCGTCGAACTAGGCTTCCTGCACCCCGAGACGGGAAAGCCGGTCACCTTCACCAGTCCGTATGCCGCGGACCTCGCCCACGCCCTCGACCTCCTCGACGCCTAGCCCGAGGGGCGCGGTCGGATTCCCGCCCAATCCCAGAACCCGGCGCTTTGGGTGGCTTTCTGGCAGCCAGAAAAGCCACCCAGAGCGCCGGAAAGTCTCCCGAAGCTGATCGCGACCCGGGTCTGATCGCGCCCGAGTCTGATCGCGCCCGAGTCTGTCAGCGGACTGGGTCGGTCAGTGGAAGTTCGACCAGGGCAGGGTGCGGCCCAGCAGGCGCTCGGTCTCGGCAACATCGTCGGCGAAGAAGACGCGCAGCCGCTCACGGGTGGCCGGGTCCATCTCGGTCTTCGGCGCCGCATTCAACCGCTGCTCGATGGTCGGCAGCCGGCTCGGATCGAGGCCGAGGAAGGCCGTGATCCCCTGCACCGTCTCATTGGCCCCCGCGTAGTAGTCCTCGCTCGCCCATACGTGGATGTTCTCCCGCGGAAAGAGCGCGAACCAGCGGGCGAGGGACGCGGCATACCGACTCTGATGGGCATAGCTCTGGAACTCGTGCGCGAAGCTGATGTAGTCCGGCTCGCGAACCAGTCGCTCCGCCTCGCCGGCCAGCCGCGCCTCTTCGGCGTCGAGAGCGTCCTCGAAGCCGAGCTTCTCGACCCCATTGCGCGTCTGCTCCCGCCACGCCGAGTGAGTCCGGTCCACCGGATCGCGCAGCGCGATCAACAGCTTGGTGTCGGGGAGCAGATCGTGCACGCGCTGAGCGGACAGCGGATGGAAGAGGTAGTAGGGCGAGGCCTCACCCGCGACACCGGCGTGGCCGGCCCGCCGTTGGTGGACGGCCCGCTGCAACCGGCTGGGGAAGTGCGAGGCATACCAGATCGAGCCAAGGTGATAGTTGGTCGTGAAGAAGCTTGTGCCCTTGGTGTCGCGCCCCTTCGGCAGCAGCTTCGCCGACGGGAAGAGGGGCAGGACGTCGGGGTGGGACAGGATGTGGAAATAGGCCGAGGTCGTCCCGCCCCGCTTCGCCCCGATCAGCAGGAAGTCGGGGTCCGGGCGCAGGGGCGCGCTCGCGACGCCCATGGACCGCGTCGCCAGCCGCCCGGCCTGCATGGCCGTCTCGACGGCGGGGTGTCGCCGGGCCTTGTGCACGGTCTTGGCCTTGGGATAGCGGGCACGCTGCGGCCAAGGTCCTCCGAGGGTTGCGGGCATGGGGCCCATCATCTCATGCGCGTGATAATCTCCATGCCCGGATGCCGTCACCCGGGGGAGCTTGATTCGTATGCTGTTCACCACCGCCGGTTCTGCCGCGCCCCGGCGCGCGCTGGTCACCTCGGCCGCGGCACTCACCTCGATTCTGCTCGTCACCGGATGCGGTGGCTCGGGCGGCGACGGCACGTCGTCCGGCACCCCGAGTTTCAGCACGTCGACCTCCACGACGGCGGCCCCGGCCGACCTGCCCGGACTGAGCGACCTCGAGGCAAGCCTGACCACGCTCTCGGCCGACGAGACGCTGTCGAGCGCGGCGCGCAAGCTCTCCGGCGCGCGCAGCGACCTCACCGACGACATGTCGGACATGCGCGCCGCCGTCAAGGCGGCCCTGGACCAGCGCAAGGCCGCCCGCTGGGACTGCGGACCGCTCGATGCCAAGCGGTCGGCCGCCTGGTCGGTCCGCACCAGGGTGACGGAGTCCCTGGATGCCGGGGACACGGCATACGACAAGCTCGCGAGCACGCTGAAGGCGTTCTCCGGGAAGGTCGACGACGCCTCGGCGGCCTACGACAAGTTGGAGAAGGCCGCCTCGAGCCTGTTGGCCAGCGACGCCGTATCTTCGCGCCTGGACTCGGCCGGGACGACCATTCAGGCGATCGCCGCTCAGGTCACCGGCGCCAAGGCCTCGCTCGCGGCCGCCAAGGATGCCTTCGCCGAGGCCGAGGAGAGCGCCGACAAGCAGTACGCGACGACGCGAACGCTCGTCGACCAGTGCAATGCGCACTGGCAGCACATCCAGGACCTCAAGGACAACAAGAAGTAGCCGGGCGCGCCGGTCGCCCGGCGCGCCGGCTCATCAGGGTTTGGTGAGCCAGTGCGGCGAGCGCTCGCGCTCGCCCGGGCGCAGCGAGGCCAGCACGCTCTGCCGCGTGGGTCGATAGAAGTCGTCGAGGCGCTCCCGGCTCGCCGGTGCCATCCCGCCGCCACCCTTTTGGAAGTTCACCAAGAAGTAGGTCTTACGGATCGAGCGCTTCAGGCGCGGGTGCCGCTCCAGGAACAGCACATTGGCCCGGTTGATCCGAAGGGCCGTCTTCTGCAGCTTGGCAAAGCGGAACTGCCGGGTCTTGTTCTCGATCTCGTAGTCGAACGCCTCGGCCGCCGCAGTGTCGATCCCGAGCCAGTCGCAGACCGAGACGACCGTCGCCATCGGGTCGGAGGCCAACTCGTCGAAGAACAGGACGTGCAGGCGGTCACCGAAGGCGTCGATCCACTCCTGCAGCCACCGGTCGTACATGCTGGTGCCGACCCCGGACCACGGGTGGTTCTCGCGAAGCTGGTCCGTGCCCTCGCCGACCAGAGCCATGGCCTTGTCGAGCCAGGGGTCGAAGGCCGCATCCTGCGGCAGGGTCGCGCGGGACCGCATGAAGTTGAAGAAGGAGAACGCCCGCTGGCCGGGCTCGCGCAGCAGCACGATCACCTTGACGTCGGGCAGCGCCTGCGCCATCGGACCGGCAACCTTTGCGCCGCCATAGAAGTAGCCCGGCGAGGCTTCCATCGAGTAGCGCTCACCCGACCAGCCGGCGAAGTGCGCGGCATACTCCGCCAGCGTGCCGATCGGCTCGTCGTAGCGCAGCGGCAAGAAGTGACGGAGTTCCTTCTCGTCGGACGGCTGAATGTCGGGGTGCTGGGCCAAGTAGCGAAAGAGCGAGGTCGTCCCGGCCTTGGTCACGCCGGCGATCACGAGATTGGGCAGGCGCCCGCTGGTGGGGTCAGGGGTTTCGGTCACGGGGTCCTCCGCATCAGGTTTCGTATTCCTCGGGCATCATCGTCGGGTGGGCGATGGGGTTGGTGGGATCGTCGTCGTCCTCGTCGGGCGCGCGCAGCGGTCCGGCCGAGGCGTCGACGGCCTCGGTGGCGGCCACCCCGGCCCCCGCAGCGGTCGCGGCACCCGCGGCGGTCGCGGCGCCAGCGCCGCCCGCAGGGCCTTGTTCACTGCGACGGCGGCGCTTGCGAAGGATGCCGGTGATTCGCGACCAGACCCAGCGTGCGTCAGCGGGCCGCGGGATGACGACATCCACCGGCCGGGCTCCGGTCGCGCGGTTGAACTGGTAGACCGCGATGGCCGCGTTGATGGTGTAGGCGATCAGGCTGGTGATGGCCGCACCCATCGCGCCCAGGTGCGGGCACAGGAGCAGCAGACCGGCCACGGTGATGGCCGCGGCGATCATCTGCGAGACGGACCGCAGCCCGGGGCGGCGCTCGGCCAGGAGCCCGGCCGCGACGATCTGCTCCAAGCAGAACGGCACGGTGGCGACCAACAGGACCAAGGCCATCGGCACGGCGGGCAGGAATGCCTTGCCGAACAGCACCCGGATGACGAGGCTGGCCAGCGCCGCGGCGACGAGCCCCCCACCGGCCACGAGCAACACGACCACGCGGGCAGCGCGGGCGATCAGCTCCGGGCTGTTGCGGTGCGCCGCCTCGGCGAACAGCACATTGCGGACGGCGTTGATGGCCGTCGACGGAATCTCGGAGAAGTGCACCGCGACGACGTAATAGCCCAACTGCAAGGGCGAGACCAGGGCCACCAACACCAACTGGTCGAGGCGCCAGTTGACGAGATTGCCGAGAACGGCGCCCCAGCCCTTCGCGCCATACACCGTCAGGGTGCGGGTGAGGTGCGGCGCCGTCGGCTGGATCTCGGCGGGGTCGGGCCGGAAGCGCCAGAGGGCGATGAACAGGAAGCAACCGCCGACGATCGTGGCGACCATCTGCCACAGGGCGGCGGTGCGCACGGTCAGCAGGCTGGTGACGGCGAGGACGACGAAGGCGAGCAGCCGCAGCATCGGCGTCAACACGCGCTCGGTGTTGACGGCGCGGTAATTGCGCATGCCGTTCACCGCGAAGCGCAAGATGATCACCATCATCAGCAGCGGCAGCAAGAAGATGATGGTCCGCGCCAGCGGCACGACCTTTTGCATCTCCGCGCTGAAGAAATGCGGCGCGACGAACCAGAAAATCGTCGCCGCCACGATGCCGAGCGGGATCGAGACACTGATGGCCCGCAGGAAGACGACGCGGGGATCCTGGCGCAATTTCGCGATCGCGAAGGTGGTCGCCTCGGGCAGGCCCATATTGGCGATGAACATCAGCACGAACGCCGGGGCGACCGCGGCAGCCATCTGGCCGCGCTGGTCGGGCCCGAGCGCGTGCGCGAGAATCGGCCCCGAGATGAGCGAGGTGAGCGGCAGCGCGATATTCGACAGCGCCGTGAAGGCCGCGGTCCGGGCGAGTGGTCGCCCGGTCGCGGGCACAGCCTGGGGCTTCACACATCAACTCCGGATCCGGGGGAAGGGGCGGGACGCTCCCGGTCCCGGGCTCGGCGTGATGGGGTGGCGCCCGCACCGGCCGACTCCCCAGCATACGGCAAGGCCACTGGTCTACGATGTCGCCGCATTGCCTACGGAATCGAGATCCAGGGGGTATGGCGTGCGCAACAGTCCCGGTCGGCAGCGGACTTCGCGATGGGTCCGGGGGGCGGCCCCGGCGCTGATCCTTGCCGGCGCCGTCGCGATGGCCCCCGCGGGGTCCGCCGTGGCGGCCCCCGTGATCGCCGCGACCACGGCCACGACCACGCCCGCGACCACGGCCGCGGATGCGGCCGCCGGCCAGGGGACCGCGGCGGGATTCGTCGACAGCGTCGGCGTCGTCACCCACTTTCGGTATGCCGATACCACCTATGGCCAGGTCGACGCGCTGCTGGGCAAGCTGCGGGCGCTCGGGGTGCGGCATGTCCGGGACGGAATGACCCCGGCACCCACCCCCGAACTGATCTCCGCCTTCCACAAGCTGCCGGATTACGGGATCAAGCTCAACCTCGTCGTCGGCTCGGCGGGCGTGTCCAGCGGCGTGCTACCCGACCCGGCGCAACTGTTGCAGACCGCGCACGACAACAACCTGCGCTCGGTCGTCGAGACGATCGAGACCGCCAACGAATGGGACAGCAAGGGCGGGCCGACCTGGCTGGATGACCTACGGTCATACCAATGTCAGTTGTTCGACGCCGTTCACCAGAACCCGGAATGGGCCGATGTCCCCGTCGTCGGGCCGTCGGTTGCGCGCCGCTTCCGTGTCCCGCTGCTGACCGGGATGGCCGGCTGCCAGGACTATGTCAATGCGCACAACTACGCCAACGGCGGGCCGCCCGAGGACTATCTCGACCTGCTCGCGCAGGCGCGCGCCAATGCTCCGGGCAAGCCGATCATCGTCACCGAGACGGGCTACCACACGGCGCTCAACCGCAAACAGAATCAGCAGCCGGTCACCGAGGATGTCAAGGCGCAATACCTCCTGCGGACCCTGCTGGAGAACTACGAGGCCGGCGTCACCCGCACGTTCGTCTATCAACTGGCCGATGAGCGCCATGACCCGACGCTGACCGAGCAAGAGGCCTACTTCGGGTTGATCCGCCCCGACCTGAGCGAGACACCCGCCTACCAGGCGCTCTCGTCGTTGCTCAACCTGCTCAGCGATCCCGGCGCGGCCGGCACCGTGAAGGCCCCGGCCACCACCGTCACGGTCACGCCGGCGGCCGGTGCCGCGGCGACGACGCCGGTGGAGCATCTGATGTTGACGCGTTCGGATGGCACCCAGTTCGTGATCCTGTGGCAGCGCGGCGCGCTGCCCGATCCCGCAGCGGCGTCGACCTCGGTCCGCCTCGACCTGAGCACCGCCACGCCGAGCTTCGTCGTCGATGGGCGGACCGTATCGCCGGCCCCCGCCGGGACGAGCATCACGGTCACCGGCCTCGAGCGGGTCAAGGTCGTGCAGGTGGGCGGCGCGGCCCCCACCTTCACCCCCACCGCGTCCGCGACGGCTCAGCCGCCCGCCACGTCCTCGGGCAGCTCCGGTCCCGGTGGCCTGCTCCTGGGGCTCGGCGCGCTCGCTCTCCTCGCCGCTGCCGGTGGGGGAGCGTATGTGGTGTACTCCCGACGCCGCCCGCCCGAGGGTGAGCGCCTGGCCCGCGAGTAAGACGCGAAGGAGAACGGCGCCCCGGAGACAGTCTCCGGGGCGCCGTCGCGTTCGGGCTCAGCACAAGCTGCGCCAGCAGGTGTCCGGCCCTCAGTTGGGCGTGATCTCCAGGATCTGCATCTCGCCCTTGAGCGAGACGGTCGAGCGGGAGCTGCGCTCCGACGACAAGGCGTTGGCCGAACTGGCGGGCGCGTAGCGCCGGATACTGCGCTGGGTCAGCCAGTCGATGCTGACCGTCGCGGAGGACGGGCTCAAGTAGCGGCGCTTGTTGGGGTCGTAGATCGCGACATTGCGCCACAGGAACAGCAGGAAGCGGCCGTCCTCGCGGGCGACCAACGCGGAGCGCAGGTCGGCGGGGCCACTGTTGAACTTGAACGAGAGCGATCCGCCGCGCGCCCCGGAGGTGCGGTACTGGCGGTTGATGATCTGGTTCATGTTGGCCAGCGAGATGAAGGCCGGCTTGGGGGACCAGTTGTTGCGCACCAGGCCGAAGTGCGCCTCGTGGTTGGTCATACCCGGGTCCGAACGGTCGTCGATCAACTCGTAGATGCCGACCTTGGGCACGTTGCGGATGAAGTACTCCAGGATCAGCCGCGGCGCATAGACGCCCGCGACGTCCTCGGGGGTGTAGTTGTGCGTGCCCTTGTACTTGCTGGCGTTGTGCCATCCGGTCTCGGTGACGATCACCGGCTTGGAGCCGCATACGCGCCGCTCCTCCTTGATGACCTCGTCGCTGCGGTAGCCCGGGACGAAGCCGCCGGTGTAGAGGTGGATATTGCCCCAGTCCATGTATGCCGACTGGTTGCCGTACTCCTGATACCCCTTGCGCATGCCGAGGGCGGGACCGACGACCGGCTTGTTGCGCGTGGCCGCATTGCCGCGGGCCGCCCGGAAGATGCGCTGCTGGTGGGTGCGCAACTCCGACGCCCAATTGGCGCCGCCTTCGAGATTCCACTCGTTGGCGCCCTCCATGCTGTGGCAGGCATTGGGCATGGACGAGGCGATCAGCGACACCAACTGCTCGGGCGTCGCATTCTTCATCGCCGGGTCCTGCATGATCATGTTGGTCCGGATGCCATTGGCGGCCAGCTGGTTGAGCCAGGCGACCTGGCCCTTGTTGCCGGTGTAGATCTCGGAGCGGATCCACTTGGCGCCGACGCTCTTGAGGACCCACATGACCTTGTCACGCTGGCCCCACAGCCCGGACGTGGTCGAGGTGACCGTGCAGACGCCCATGGTGTTGGCCAGGACACTCAGCGGCCGGCCGGTGGTGTCCTGTCGCTCGCCGAAGTTGATCTTGAACGCGTCGGACGTCTGTGCCAGGAACGGCGTGGCGGCGAAGCCGGCCATTCCGGTGAGGGAGGCACGACGTGAAATGCCCCCATGCGATTCGTCGCTGGGGGCGGGGTCGAAGCCGGCTAAATCAGGGGACGGTAAAGCAGGGGTTGGCAGAGTTCCCATCAAGGGGGGACCTTCCGTGTCGCGGCCGGGCTCGGAGGTGCCTGGCCTCGTGCAGGTGCGACCGAATGTCGCAGGCGGCAGGCGCGAACAGAAGGCTCGCGACGGGGATGTCGAAGGGTTGCCGCCGGTTGGGTACTGTCTTCGTGCTAATCAGCATGACCAAGACTCGATTAAACTGTCAACTTGGACCGTGCAAAGCCAGCCCCGCGGGGGCGCCCATCCGTGGCCGAGAGCCACCAGAACGAACAGGAGATTGAGCGTGGGGAGACTGCCTGACTTCCTCGTGATCGGGGCCTTCAAGTCGGGGACGACCTCCTTGGCACAGTTCCTGGGCGACCACCCGCAGATCTACATGCCGTGGCTGCAGGAGCCCAACTACTTCGCCTACGAGCACGCCGACATGGAGGGCTCGCCGCGGCCCGAGGTCGAGCGCAACTCGGTCTACAAGCGCCACCGTGCGCGGACCCTGGCGCAGTACGAATCCCTGTTCGAAGAAGCCCCGGCGGGTGCCCTGGTAGGCGAGTGTTCCCCGGAATACATGCGCTCGGCATACGCCTGCCCGCGCATCGCCGAGGAACTGCCCAACGCCAAGTTGCTGGCGATCCTGCGCAACCCGATCGACCGGGCGTTCTCGGACTACCAGGCTTTCGTGCGCGACAGCCTGGAACGGGCGCCCTTCGGCGAGGCGATCCGCCGGCCCCCGGGCATCGAACCCGGCTCGCAGTACGTCATGACGGGCTTCTACGGGCGCCAGTTGCAGCCCTACTTCGAGACCTTCGGCGCCGACCGGGTCAAGGTCATCCTCAACGAGGATCTGCGCGTCGACGCCAAGCATGTGCTCGATGACGTCTGCGAGTGGCTCGGGGTCGACCCGATGCCCGACTCGGCGGCGCTCGCCAATCAATTCAACGTCTCCGGCCGCCCGCGCAACTCCGCCGTCGCCCTCGCCTACAAGCTGCGCCGGGTGTCTCGCCCCTGGGCCAAGCCGATCGTTCCGGAACGGCTGCAGCGTGGCGTCGACTCGATTTTGGCCAACGGCCTGCAGCGCGAAAGCGTGAGCCCCGCGGTGCGCTCGGAGCTGATCGAGATCTATCGCGAAGACATCGAACTCCTGCAATCGCTGACCGGCCGAGACCTGGGCGAGTGGCTTCGTCAGCCGGCACCGAAGGCGACCGGCAAGGTCGCGCCGCGGATCGCCTCGGTCGACGCCGCCTCGGCGGACAAGAGCGACGCCGAATCCGCCGTGAGCTCCGCCTCGCCGTCCACCACGCCGGCGCGTCCGGCGGATGCGCCGGACGGACCAGACTTCCTGGTCATCGGTGCGGCCAAGTCCGGGACGACGTCGCTGAGCTACTACCTGCGCCAGCATCCAGACATCTTCTTCGCCCGCGAGAAGGAGAGCCACTTCTTCCTCTACGAGGGCCAGCAGCCGGACTTCCGTGGTCCGAGTGACGCTGAGGAGTTCCTGCCGCTGATCATTAGCGACAAGGCGCGGTACCTCGAGTGTTTCGCGAGCGCCGAGGCCAGCCAGATCCGTGGCGAGGCGTCGGTCTACTACATGAGCTCGCCGGATGCGCTACGGCGGGCGATCGCGCACAACCCCAAGATGAAGTTCCTGGCGGTGCTGCGCAACCCCGCGGAGCGCAGTTTCTCGGCGTGGTCGCACATGATGCGCGACAACCGCGAGCCGGTCGACGACTTCCTGCGCGCCTTCGGCTTGGAAGCTGAGCGCCGCGAGGCCGACTGGTCGCCGGGGTTCTTCTATGAGTCGATGTCGCAGTATGGCGAGCAGCTCGCCGCCTGCTATGAGGCGGTTCCCGCCGAGCAGCTCAAGGTCGTGCTCTACGAAGACCTGGTGTCGCGGCACGAAGAGGTCCTCGCGGAGATCTTCGAGTTCCTCGGCCTGCAGCCCGTCGATATCGCCAGCGAGCGGGTCATGAACGCCTCGGGCAACCCCCGCTTCCGGGCCCTGAACAAGCTGCTCACCCAGCGCAACCCGGTCAAGACGACGCTGAAGCGCGTGATCCCCTACGAGGCCGGTATGGCGATCGCCCAACGCCTCGCCTCGTGGAACCTGCAGCGTCGCGCCCTATCCGAGGAGGATCGCGCAGTGCTGACTCAGCGGTTCAGCGAGGACGTCACCCGTCTGGAGCAGATCCTCGGCCGCGACCTCAGCGCGTGGAGCGCCTCGACGAAGGCCGGGGCGGGCACCCACAACTGAGCGGCCCCCGGGGGGCGGGGCTGTCAGAACGGGCGCAACCGGCGCGCGGCCAGGCGGGCGCGGCGCCCGGGTGGCAGGGCGACCACCGGCACGAGGTCGGCGCTCCAATCGCGGTCCATTGCCTGCCAGGCACCGAGGCGGGCGGCCTCGTAGAACCGCGCGTGCGCCGACGACGCCGGCACCGTCAGGAGGGCCACCGTACGCCGCAGGTGGGCCACCCGGGCGAAGCTGCGCCGGACGGGCAGCGGGGGGAGGGGCGCGCCATACCCCCGGACGAAATCCCCGAGCGACGCGCGCGGGACGGCGCTGCGCAGGGGGTCGAGCAGCATCCCCAGGTCGTATGCCGCAGGGCCCACCCCGATCTCGTCGGTGTCACAGAGCACGGCCCCACCACGGCCGTGGATGAGGTTAGGCGCGTGCAGGTCGCCATGAACGACGACCAGGTCCCGACGGTGTGGAGCGATCTCGTCGGTCAGCCGGTCGACCGCGCGGCGCAGGACCACGGCAGCGGAGGCCGGGATGCGTCGGCACTCGCGGGCGCGCTCGATGCCTGCGGATACATCCGCCAGGGAGCCGAGGTCGGCCAAGCCGTGCCGGTCGCGGTAGGCGCCGGCCGACACCGCGTGGAGCGCGCGCAGCGCGGCCCCGGCGGACTGCCAATCGACCGGACCAGTGTCAACGGGGACCAAGTCCCAGGCCGTCACGACCCGCCCGCCGACATCGCGCGCACCGTCCCAGCGTGGACGGACGAATCGCGCGTCACGCGCCAGGTCAGCGGCGAGGTCGACGCGACGGCTGACGTCGTCCAGGTCGGCACCTGGCGCCGCCACGATGACCGCGATTCCCGAGCCCAGGAAGACCGTACTCGTGGAGCCTGCGGCCGTCCGGGTCAGGGTCGCCGGATCGATGCCAAGGTCGAGGGCGGCAGCGTGCGCTGCCGCCGCTGCCTGCGCTGGAGCCGGGCCCATCGCGACGATCAGTGCGCCTTCGCGGCGACCTGATCGACCACGGCCTGAATCTTGGCGTGGAAAGTGCGCTCCGAGAACAACTCGGCGTGGGCGCGCAGCGCGTCCGGGTCGAACGAGGTCGCCCGGAAGCGGGCGATGCCGTCCCGGATCGCCTCGGCATCACCGGAGGCCACGAAGATGCACGTCTCGCCGTCGATGCTGGAGTCGAGGTAGCCACCCGCCTGCAGGAGGATCGCGGGCGTGCCGAAGGCGTAGGCCTCGATCGGGGTCAGCCCGAAGTCCTCTCGGCTGACGGCGATCAGTGCGGCGGCGTTGGAGTAGATCCACCGCATCTGCTCATCGCTCAACCGGGAAACACCCTGGATGCGGTCGGCCGCCTCGGGGCCGACCGCGCCGTCCGGCACACCGCCGACGACGACCAGCCGCTCACCCGGACTGTCGGCGACCGCCTGGCAGATGGCGGCCACATTCTTGTAGCCCCGCGCCCGGCTGACGCACAACAAGTAGCCCGGCTCGACGCCGGGCACCGGCTCCTGCGCACCGTCGACATCGATGGATACGGGCGGGTGGATCACCGTCGCATTGATCCCGTAGGCACGCCGGATGCGCTCCTTGACCACCGTGGAGTTCGCGATGTAGACCGCCGCCTTGCGTGCCGCGCGCCGGTCCCAAACCCGCAGCAGCGGGAACGCAAGGTAGCGCGCCGGCAACCGCATCGGCTTGGGGACTTCGGGCAGATAGTCCTCCGTCGCGTAGAGCCACCGCGCCGGGGTGTGGCAGTAGATCACCTTCGCCGCGGTGGTGTTGAGCCCGTGCGCCCACCCGGAACTCGAGCAGATGACGATATCGCCGCGCTCGGCCCGGGCGAGGCTGAACGCCGGCGCGAGCACCGGCATGGCCAGGCGCGGGTCCCGACGGAACGCCTTGATCCGGCTCGGCCACAGCTTGCGCACCGTCCGCCCCCGAAACTGCGGGAACGTGCTCTCGGGCGAATAGATGCTCGTGACCACTTCGGCCTCGGGGTAGGCGTCGAGCAGGGACAGGACGACCCGCTCGGCACCACCTCGCTGGGTGATGTAGTCGTGTGCGATGTGGACAACTGGTCCCCGGGACGCGCGCTCCGGCCCGGTGCTCACCGGCCCGGTGCTCACCGAACGGCCGTGGGCGTCCCGGCAGCCTCGCCCGACCGGTTGACCATGGTGCTGGTGGCGGCATCCGGCACGGGCGTGCGCGGACGCACGCTCTTGACGGAGTAGAGCAGCACCTCGGGGTTGGCCAGCACCGGCAGCGTCGAGGCGTAGCCGCGCAGCTCGTCCATGACCTTCTTGGCGTAGGAGCGGCGAACCGATCCCGACTTCACGAGCAGGATGGCGCGGTTGACGAACGGCGCGGCCTGGATGCTGCCGGCCTGGGACGCCAGGGCCGGGCCGACGACGATCACGACATCGCGCTCGCGGGCTACCTGCTCCAGCACGGTGCCGAAGGCGGGTGCGCCGACAACGGCCTCCGACGGGCCCGCGTCGACCACCAGAACCTCACCGAAGTGACCCGTGGTCACACCGCCGGAGGCCGGGCTGCCGGCCGTGATGGCGGACAGCGCGCTGCGGGAGGAGGCCGACGCGGAGTCGGCGTTGACGACGGCGACGCGGTGCCCCATACCGTCCAACTCGCGGGCGAGCCAGATGGCGAGGGTGAGGGGAGCGATCGACTGCCCCGTCAGCGGCGCCAGCAGGGTGACATCGCGCCCGGAGGTCTTGCTCAGCGTCGGCCACATGGTGGCGGC
The DNA here is from genome assembly GCF_001046875.1 of Nostocoides jenkinsii Ben 74. Lineage (GTDB taxonomy): Bacteria > Actinomycetota > Actinomycetes > Actinomycetales > Dermatophilaceae > Nostocoides_A > Nostocoides_A jenkinsii. The sequence goes on along the minus strand of NZ_HF571038.1, from coordinate 328,422 downwards.
CAGGGCGCGGACCTCGGCCACATCGCCCTTGGGAACCTCGGGCAGGAACTGCGTCTTGGCCCCGGGCAGGTCGAGCGCGGCCGGCCAGGTCGCCTTGGCCCGGACACCGGCCGGCTCCAGGTCGCTCGCGTCGACGATGCGCCCGCTCAGGCCCTCGCGGATCCACACGAGCAGGAAGCCGAGGAATCCGCCGAGCAGGAGGCCGGTCAGGATGGGGGTCAGGACGGCCATGAAGGAGGGCTTGACGTCGGCCTCCTGGATGACCTGGGCGCCACCGAGGGTGCCGACGGACTTCACCAGCGCGACATTGTCGATGCGGGACTGCTGGACCTCGCGGCGGTCGAGCAGCGCCTGGCGGGCCGGGCCGACAACGGCCTGGACCTGAGCGAGCGCATCGGGGTCGGCCGAGGAGAGGGCCTTCTCCAGCTTGGAGATCTGCTCGTCGATGTCGCTGATGTTGGCGTCGAGCTCCTTCTGCGCGGAGTCGAGGACCTCGGTGTTGTACTTCGACAGGGCGTCGATGTAGGCCTTCGCGATGCCATTGGCCACGGCCTTCGCGACGTCGCCATTGGGCGAGGTCACGCTGACCGAGACGACATTCGTCGTGCTCGCGTTGGCGCTGAACTGCGTCTCGTATGGCGCGTGGCCGGCCGGGAGCGTCGCCTCGACCGCCTGGGCGACCCGGTCACTCTCCATCCGGCGCTGCTCGGCGTCGACGAGGCGACCGCTGTCCTTGGTGGCATTGGTGCCCTGCGTGCCGGTCGCATACGGCAGCGTCACGGGCTCACCCACCAGGATCTGGGTGGTGGCCACGTGCGGCACGCCATTCTGCACGGCGCGGATGGCCGGGTAGGCGGCACCGATGAGCGCCAGCAAGGCGATCAACCACAGGTTGCGCCGCAGCAAGCTCAACTGACGTCGGTGGTCGAGAACGACCCCTGATTCCTCCACTGTCACCCCATGAAGCTGATGGTTTTGCATTGATCTTCCGTCGATGTCCGACTGGCTAGGTTACCGCCTCGACCGTTCCGGGCCGAACCGGCGACCAACCGGTCGAGGTTGTGTCAGGAGACGCCCGCCGGGTGCCTCGTTACGCGGCGGCGCCGCGAAGTCTTGGTGGAAAGCCGCGCATAGGCCTCGAGCACGCCGGTGGCGACCTTCTCCGGATCGAAGTGCGCGCTGCGCGCCTTGCCGGCCGCGGCGATCCGGGTCCGCAGCTGGGGATCGTCGGCCAGCCTGGCGATGGCGGCCGTCAGGCCGGCGACATCGCTCATCGGGACCAGCAGCCCGTCCACCCCACCCGTCACGACTTCGGCCGGGCCGCCGGCATCGGCGGCGATCACCGCGACGCCGGCGGCCATCCCCTCGATGACGACCTGGCCGAAGGGTTCGGGGGTGACCGACGCATGGACGAGGATGTCCAGGGCGGCGAGTTCGCCCCATACGTCGGATTGGAATCCGCGGAAGTCGACGACGTCGACGATGCCGAGGTCCGCGCAGAGCCGGTGCAGGGACGCCACATAGTCGTCCTCGCCGAACATGGCCGAGCCGATCAGGCGCGCCCGCAGCCGACGGCCATCCGCCGCCCGGGCGAAGGCGCGCAGGAACACGTCCTGGCCCTTCCACGGCGCGAGGCGACCGACCATGCCGATCACGACAGTGTCGTGCGCACCCGACTCGCGAGCGGGCAGGTCCGGGGCCGCCGGAACGACATCATGGATGACCGTGCTGCGCCGCGGCAGCGTGCCCGCGGTGGCTTCGGAGTTGACGATGATGCTGGAGGGGACGACCAAGGAGAGTCCCCGGACCAGCCATACCGCGGGGGTGGGGAGGTAGTCGGAGCTGATGCGGTCGCGGACATGCCACAGCACGGGCTTGCGGGCGGCGCGCGCCGCGAGGCCGCCGATCAGCGAGGACTTCAGCGAGTTGGTGTGCACGACATCGGGGTCGATGCGCTTGAGCAACGCCCGCAGGTCACGCAGATAGCGCGCGCTTTCGGTGACCGCCGCAACGCCCAGCGCGCCGGGCTTGATGGTCTCCTTGCGGGTGTCCCGCAGGGACTCCAGCATGGGCAGGACGTGCACTGTTGCCCCGGCCTGCTCCAGCGCCGGGCCGAGCGGGCCGTCTTCACCCAGGATCACGTGCGCCTCGACGCGGTCGCCGAGACCCTCGACGAGGCGGATGAGCGCGATCTCGCCACCGGAGATCTGGGCGATGTGATCGACGAAGGCGATCCGCGGGCGCTCCTGACGGGCGGGTGTGGCCGTCATGCGCGGACCTCCGCGGCCGGGGCGGGTCGGCGGGTGCGCCCGAGGGTGGCCAGACAGATCCAGAGCATCACGCCATACACCGCTCGGGTGGTGTCGGTGAAGACGATGCCGAAGGTGAGGGCGAGCGCGGCGGCCGCGAGGCAGGCGTCGGTGAGATCGGTGCGGCGGGCGCGCCGAACCGCCTTGGCCGTCGCGACCACGAGCGAGCCGAGCAGGAGTGATCCGCCGATGACGCCGTAGCGGGCCCAGGACTCGAACAGGCCGGAGTCGAAGTTGTGGTACTTCGGGTCGGTGAAGTCGCCGGAGTGAAGGTCGGTGGCGCGACCGGTGGCGCCGAAGCCGAGGCCGACCGGGTCACTCAACACCTCCGGGGCGATCCGCGTCTGGAACTGGATGCGCTTTTGCAAACTGGTGTCGTCGGTCGTCTGGCTCGTCGTCTTGGAGGCACGGCCTTCGATGCGGTCGATGATCGGGCCGCCCAGGACGATCAGTCCGGCGAGGAGGATCGCGATGACCGCGCCCATTCGCATGATCTTGGTGCGGCCAAGGACGAAGAGCAGGACCATCCCGAGCAACAGGCCGATCCAGCCGGCGCGGACCAGGGTCGTGCCGAGGCAGACCAACCCCAGACCCATGGCCAGGAACTGGCGCGGAATGCGCTTCTCCGCGACGGCGATCAGCAGGAGCGCAGCGAGCACCTGGCCGAGAGGACCGGTGGTGCTCAGCGTCGAGAAGGTGCGGAAGTCGCCGGGGGTGGGGTTGCCGAGGTTGGTGACCGCGGACCCGACCAGCCAGGCCTTGTCCCACGGCGGCAGGATCAGGAACTGAATGATGCCGTAGCCGCCCATCAGCATCGCGCCCCAGATCGCGACCGAGCGGATGATGCGGCGAAGTTGCTCGTCGTCCTCGATCACCTTGAGCACGAAGAGGCCGGTGGTGAGCGGGCCGATGAGATAGAAGATGTCGACGGCCGCGGCGACCGGTCCGTTGCGCACGATGCCGACCAGGGCGGCATACGCCATGCACGCGAGCGCGATCGAGAAGAGATTCATCGTCTCCTTGCGCACGCGACGGCGGGCCAGCAGCGCCCAGGGGAGGGCGACGAGGCTCACGAGGGCGGCGGTCAGGATGACGGGGCTTTGAGCGTGGTAGGTGGTCTTCCAGTCCACGAACCGGCGAAGTTCGTTGGAGGTGAACCACATGATGATCGTGAAGACCAGATAGGAGTTCCACCGGCGCAGGAACAGCAGGCCCAGGGCCATGAGCACGGCGCCCGCCGGGAAGGCGAGCGTCACGAGCTTGGCGCCGCCGACGAAACAGGCGAGCACATTGAGGGCGAACCAGCCCAGACCCAGCGTCGTGCCGGTGATACCTCGGTCCACGCCGGCTCGCGCCGAGGCGACGCGCGCGGGGAGGGTGCTCGGGGTCGCCATCTCGAGCGCAGCGCTCACAACGACCCCCGGGAGATTTCAGGCATGACGAACGTCGATTCTAGCCCGCCGGCCCGGGTGCTCCGTCACCGTTGTGTCGGTCCCGGCCCGCTCCGACGGTATGCCGCGACCCGCCCCGCGACACGATCGGCGACACGCCGGGGGGTGTCGGAGGGTCTGCCTAGACTTCAGATCCGATGTCGAATCCAGCCTCCGCAGCCGCCCCGCAGGACAACTTCGTCCACCTCCACGTCCACACCGAGTACTCCATGCTCGACGGTGCGGCCCGCATCGACGAATTGCTCAAAGCGGCCGCCGATCAGGGCATGCCGGCCATCGCCACGACCGACCACGGCTACATCTACGGCGCCTACGAGTTCTGGTCCAAGGCCCGCAAATACGACATCAAGCCGATCATCGGCGTCGAGGCCTACATCACTCCCGGCACCGCCCGCGGCGACAAGACCCGCGTGAAGTGGGGTGACGGCGGCCGCGACGATATCGGCGGCAACGGTGCCTACACCCATATGACCCTGCTTTCACGCACGACCGAGGGCATGCACAACCTCTTCCGCATGTCTTCGCTGGCCTCCCTCGAGGGGCACTACTACAAGCCCCGCATGGACCGCGACCTGCTCAGCACGTATGCCGATGGGCTGATCGGCACCACCGGTTGCGTCGGCGGCGAGATCCAGACCCGCCTGCGCTTCGGGCAGTATGCCGAGGCCAAACAGGCCGCCGGTGAGTTGCGCGACATCTTCGGCAAGGAGCACTTCTTCGCTGAGGTGATGGATCACGGCATACCCATCGAGCGGCAGACGCAGGCGGAGCTGCTGCGGCTGGCCAAGGAGATGGGCTTGCCCCTGCTGGCGACCAACGACCTGCACTACACCAAGGCCGAGGACGCCAAGGCGCACGCGGCGCTGCTGTGTGTGCAGTCCGCCTCGACCCTGATGGATCCGGGCCGCTTCAAATTCGACGCCGAGAACTTCTATTTGCGCAGCGCCGCCGAGATGCGCCACCTCTTCCGCGAGCTGCCCGAGGCGTGCGACAACACGCTTCGCATCGCCGAGATGTGCGACGTCTCGTTCGTGGAGAAGGAGGGGCAGTACATGCCCCGGTTCCCCTGCCCGGCGGGGGAGGACGAGACGTCGTGGTTCATCAAGGAGGTCGAGACCGGCCTGCAGGCGCGCTACCCCGGCGGGGTGCCGGCGGAGTCACGCAAGCAGGCGGCATACGAGATCGACATCATCGTCGGCAAGGGGTATGCCGGCTACTTCCTCGTCGTCGCCGACTTCATCAATTGGGCCAAGGACAATGGCATCCGCGTCGGCCCGGGGCGCGGCTCGGGTGCCGGCTCGATGTGCGCCTATGCCATGCGGATCACCGATCTCGATCCGCTGCGGCACGGCCTGATCTTCGAGCGCTTCCTCAATCCGGAGCGGCCCTCGATGCCCGACTTCGATGTCGATTTCGACGAGCGCCGGCGCGGTGAGGTCATCCGTTATGTGACGGAGAAGTATGGCGATGATCGCGTCGCCCAGATCGTCACCTACGGCACGATCAAGGCCAAGCAGGCGGTCAAGGACGCGGCCCGGGTGCTCGGGCATCCGTTCGCGATGGGGGACCGGCTGACCAAGGCGATGCCCGCCGACGTCATGGGAAAGGGCGTGCCGCTGAAGGAGATCTTCAACAGCGAGCACTCCCGCTACGCCGACGGCGCCGATTTCCGGGCGATCCACGAGGTCGAGGAGCCGGTCCAAGAAATCGTCGACACGGCCATCGGCCTCGAGGGGCTTAAGCGCCAGGCCGGCGTGCACGCCGCCGGCGTGATCATGTCCAGCGAACCACTGACCGACCTGATCCCGATCATGAAGCGGGAGCAGGACGGGCAGATCATCACCCAGTTCGACTACCCGAGTTGCGAGCAACTCGGGCTGGTCAAGATGGACTTCCTCGGCCTGCGCAATCTGACGATCCTCGACGACGCGATCGAGAACATCCGCGACAACCGCGGTGAGGAGATCGACCTCGACGCGCTGTCGGAGACGCTCGACGACCCGGCGACCTATCAGTTGCTGTCGCGCGGTGACACGCTCGGTGTCTTCCAACTCGACGGCGGCGGCATGCGCACTCTGCTGAAACTCATGCAGCCGGACAACTTCGAGGACATCTCCGCCGCGCTCGCGCTCTATCGCCCCGGCCCGATGGGCGTGGACGCGCACACGAACTTCGCCCTGCGCAAGAACGGCAAGCAGGCGGAGGTGCCCCTCGACCCCAAGCTGGACGGCAAGCTCGAACCGGCCATGTTGGAGGCACTCCAGCCCATCCTCGGCAATACCTACATGCTTTGTGTGTATCAAGAGCAAGTGATGGAGCTGGCGCAGAAATTGGCCGGCTACACCCTCGGTGCGGCCGACTTGCTGCGGCGGGCCATGGGCAAGAAGAAGAAGGAAGTCCTCGACGCCGAGTTCGACACTTTCTCCTCGGGCATGCGCTCCCAAGGCTTCAACCAGGATTCGGTCAAAGCCCTCTGGGACGTCCTCGTCCCGTTCTCGGACTATGCCTTCAATAAGGCGCACACTGCGGCATACGGCCTGGTCAGCTACTGGACCGGCTATCTCAAGGCCAACTATCCGGCCGAGTACATGGCCGCCCTGCTCACCAGCGTCCGGGACGACAAGGACAAGTCGGCGCTCTACCTCAACGAGGCGCGGCGAATGCACATCACCGTGCTGCCGCCGTCGGTCAATGAGTCGCGAGCCGCCTTCGCCGCCGTGGGTAGTGACATCCGCTTCGGCCTCGAAGCCATCCGCAATGTCGGGCGCAATGTCGTCGATGCCATCGTGGCGGCCCGCGACGAGAAGGGAAAGTTCGTCTCGTTCAGCGACTTCCTCGACAAGGTGCCGATCTCGGTGTGCAACAAGCGAACGATCGAGTCGTTGATCAAGGCCGGTGCCTTCGACGACCTCGGCCAGCCGCGAGGCGGCCTGCTGCGCATCCACGAGGACTACGTCGATGCCTATGTCGAGGGCAAGCGCGCGGCGGCCATGGGGCAGGACTCGCTGTTCGGCGGCTTCGAGGACGACGACGACCTGAGCATGGATCTGTCCGGCCTACCGCCGGTGCCCGCCGTGCACTGGGACAAGCGAACCCAACTCGCCCACGAGCGGGACATGCTCGGCTTGTATGTCAGTGACCACCCGTTGTTCGGGATCGAGCACGTCCTCTCGCGCAACTCCGACACTCCGATCGCCGCGCTCCTGGACGAGGACGCCAGCCACGAGGACGGCGCGCAGGTCACCATCGCGGGCCTGATCACCGGACTGGCGGTCAAGCGCAACAAGAGAGGCGACGCCTATGCGACGGTGACGGTCGAGGACCTCGGCGGCGCCGTCGAGGTGATGTTCTTCAACAAGACTTATCTCGCCTGCCAGCACCTGCTCGCAATGGATGCCGTGTGTTCCGTGCGAGCCCGGGTGCGCCGGCGAGACGACGGGGTGCAGCTCTCGGCAATGGACTTCACCATTCCCGAGATCACCGAAGGTCCCCGTGGCCCGGTGGTGGTCTCCATGGAGTTGACGCGGGCTACCCAACCCGCCATCGAGCAGTTGAAGGCCGTGCTGGCGTCCTATCCAGGGGCGACCGAGGTTCACGTCAAGCTGGTGCAGCCCGGCCGCTCCGTCCTCTTGCGCCTCGACGATCAGTTCCGCGTCAATGCGACCGAGGCTCTCATCGGCGACCTCAAGGTGCTCCTCGGGGCCCGCGCGGTCAGCTGAGGGTGCCCACCGGGCTAACTGAGTGTCCCCAGGGGCTAAGTTGCCAAAGGTGACCCCCATGTCGTCCGACTCATCAACCGCGCCCCAGGCTGCCGACCATCCACCGGTCCAGCAACTGCAGACCGAACTCCTGCAGGAGCTAGGTCCGGACGTCGTTGTCACCGATCCGGCCGTCATGGATGCCTACCGCACCGACTGGACTCGCGACGCCAGCGCGGGGCAGCCCCTGGCCGTCCTGCGGCCCCGGACCGTTGATGAGGTCCAAGCCGGCGTGCGCTGGGCGGCGGCGCGCGGCATACCCATCGTCCCCAGGGGAGCGGGATCGGGACTGTCCGGCGGGTCCCTCGCCGTCGACGGGGCACTGACGCTCAGTCTGGATCGGATGACGGCGATCGAGATCGACGTGGCGACGCGGACCGCGATCGTGGAGCCGGGGGCATTGAACGCCCAGGTCAAGGCGGCCGCCGCCGAGCACGGGCTGTGGTATCCGCCGGACCCGAGTTCCTTCGAGATCTGCTCGATCGGCGGCAACGTCGCCACCAATGCCGGCGGGCTGTGTTGCGTGAAGTATGGCGTGACCACCGACTACGTCCTCGGCCTCGACGTCGTGCTCGCGGACGGCACCCTGGTCAAGCTGGGCGGGCAGCGGGTCAAGGATGTGGCCGGGCTCTCCCTGGTCAAGCTCTTCGTCGGCAGCGAGGGGACGCTCGGCATCGTCACCCGCGCGATCCTGCGCCTGGTCCCGACCCCACCGCCGCCGGCGACGCTGGTCGCGAGCTTCCCCACGGTGCAGGGCGCCGCCGATGCGGTCGTCGCGATGTGCGCGCGGGTCCGGCCCGCCATGGTCGAGTTGATGGATCGGGCGTCGATCAATGCCGTGGAGGACTACACCCGGATGGGCCTGGACCGGTCGGCCGGGGCTTTGTTGCTGGTTCAGTCGGATGCCCCCGGTGAGGCGGCCGTGGCGGAGGTGGCCGTCATCGAGGCGGCCTGCATCGCCAACGGCGCGACCGAAGTTTTCGCCACCTACGATCCCGAGGAGGGCGCCGGGTTCGTGGCCGCCCGCCGGGCGGCCTTCCCGGCGGTCGAACGCCTCGGCTCACTGCTCTTGGAGGATGTCGGCGTCCCGGTGCCGCTCCTGCCCACCCTGCTCACCGGCATCGAGGACATCGCCGTGCGCAACGGTGTCGGGATCCCGACGGTGGCCCACGCCGGCGACGGCAACACGCATCCGATCGTTGTCTTCGATGCGGCCGACGCGGCCATGGCCCGGTCCGCCAGGAAGGCCTTCGACGAGGTGTTGGCACTGGCGATTTCGCTCGGTGGGACGATCACGGGCGAGCACGGCATCGGCCGCCTCAAGCGGGCCGCTCTATCCGATCAGCTGGGCCCCGACGTGATGGCGTTGACCCTGCGGATAAAGGATGCCCTCGACCCGGCCGGCATCCTCAACCCTGGCGCCGGCTTTTAATAACCCCACGAAGTTCTCCGCTCGTTCCTCGCTCCGATACTTCGCGAGGACCCCGTCCGGGACTGCCGGGGAATGCCCACGCCCCACAAACTAGATTGACGCGGTGACCGCACCGCTGACGCCCTCGGGCTCTGACAACACGCCCCCGATCGCCCCGATGCGCGCGTTCGAGCGCACCCATCACGGCGTGACGGCGAGCGATCCCTACGACTGGATGAAGGATCGCAGAGACCCGGAACTCATCGCCTATCTCGAGGCCGAGAACGCGTATGCCGCGGCCCGCACCGCGCATCTCGCGCCGCTGCGGGAGCAACTGTTCACGGAGATCAAGGGGCGCGTGCAGGAGAGTGACCTCTCGGTGCCCGTCGGTGATGGACCGTGGTGGTACTACTCGCGGACCATCGAAGGCCAGCAGTACGCCATTCACGCCCGCAGCCCGCGGGTCAAGGGTGAACCTCGACCTGACATCGAGGCCGGTCGCACCTTGCCGGGCGAGCAGATCCTCCTCGACGGCAATCAGGCGGCGGCGGGTCACGAGTTCTTTGCGGTGGGAGCCCTCACAGTCAGCGCCGACCACCGCTATCTCGCCGCGGCGATCGACCTGGAAGGCGACGAGCGGTTCGCGGTGACCGTCACCGAGATCGAGTCTGGTCATGTTGTCGATGCCGCCATCGCCGGGGCCGGCTACGGCCTGCAGTTCGATGCCTCGGGGCGGTATCTGTTCCACATCGCCCTGGACGACGCCTGGCGCCCGCATCAGGTCTGGCGCCACGAGATCGGCACGCTGGCCGATCGGGACGTGCTGGTGTATCAGGAAGACGACGAGCGCTTCTGGATGGGCATCGGCGGTAGCCGGGACGACCGTTTCCTGATGATCGGCGTCGGGTCCAAGACCACGAGCGAGACGTGGCTGCTGCCCGCGGATGACCCCCTCGGCGCCTGGCGCTGCGTCGCGCCGCGCCGGGAGGGCATCGAATACGACATCGAAGTCGACGGCGATCGCCTCCTCATCGTTCACAACACCCACAACCCCGAGGCAGATCTCGCCGCCGCACCCCTGACCAGCACCGACCCTGCCGACTGGGTTCCCGTTCTCGCCTCCGGGCCGGGGGAGCGGTTCCTCGACATCGACACCTTCGAGGCGTATGCCGTGCTGTCCCTCCGCGCGCAGGGCCTCCCCACGCTGCGGGTCTTGCCGCGCGACCCCGGCTCACCGACCGGGTTCGGTGACCCGATCGACTGGCCCGCCGGCGGGGACCTCAACACCGTCGCGCTGGCAGAGAACCCCGAACTCGACGCACCGGTGCTGACCGTCGTCGAGGAGAGCTTCGTCGTACCCCGATCGACCTATGACGTGGACCCGCTGACCGGTGCCCGCGCCCTCGTCAAGCGCCAACCGGTCCTCGGCGGCTACGACCCGGGCGACTACGTCGAGTCCCGGGAGTGGGTCCGCGCGGGGGACGGCACGGCCATACCGGTGTCTGTTGTCCGCCGTGCTGACGTCGTGGCCGATGGCACGGCTCCCGCCCTGTTGACGGGGTATGGCGCCTATGAGATTCCCAACGATCCCTACTTCTCGGTGGCTCGGCTGAGCCTGCTCGACCGCGGGCTGGTCTATGTCGTCGCGCACGTCCGAGGCGGGGGCGAGATGGGGCGGGGCTGGTACGACGACGGGAAGCTCGAACGCAAGCGCAACACCTTCACCGACTTCGTCGCCGTCGCCGATGCTGTGCGAGGCCGCTGGGCGGACCCCGCACGTCTCGCCTGCGAGGGCGGCTCCGCCGGCGGGCTGCTGATCGGCGCCGTGCTCAACCTGGCCCCGGACCGGTTCCGGTTCGCGCACGCGAAGGTGCCCTTCGTCGACGCCCTTACCTCGATGCTCGACCCGGATCTGCCCCTGACGGTGGGGGAGTGGGAGGAGTGGGGCAATCCGCTGGGGGATGCCGCGGCATATGAGGTGATGGCGAGCTATGCCCCCTATGACAATGTCGGCCGCACGGACTACCCCGCCATCCTGGCCACCACGTCGCTGCACGACACCCGCGTCCTGGTGACGGAGCCGGCGAAGTGGATCGCGAAACTGCGCACCCACGCAACGAACGATTCGACGACGCGGCCGATCCTGCTGCACACGGAGATGTCGGCGGGGCACGGCGGTCGCAGCGGTCGGTATGACGCATGGCACGAGATCGCCTGGGACTGGGCGGTGCTGCTGGACCAGTTGGGCGTGGGGTAGTCGGCAAGGCCGCGGGCGACGGCCTTGAGCGCCGCTCCCGAATGTCGCCGGAGAAAGTTGGGTGAAATCCGCGCGCGGGGTCTCCCGCCCGCGCGTTATGGCCGGTAGCGTCCCCTGGCAGTGGCGAACGGTACAGCGCCGTTCGCACCTGGGAGGACAGAGGAAAGAGTGCGACGGAAATTCACCGCGATCGCGACCACCACGGCGGTCGCCGCGATGGCCGCGTCCCTGGCTGGGGCCGGCGGCGCCAGCGCGGACACCGAGAAGGTCAACCCGAGAATCACCGTGCAGTTGTTGTCGTTCAACGACTACCACGGCCACCTTGAGGCCACCGACAAGCCCATGGCTGCGGACCCGAGCCAAACCCCCGCGGGAGGCGTGGAGTATCTCTCGGCCAAACTCACCCAACTTCGCAAGAAGATCGGCGACCCGAACAGTCTCACGGTCGCGGCCGGTGACCTGATCGGTGGCTCGACCTTCCTGTCGGGCATGTTCCACGACGAGCCGTCCATCGAATCGCTCAACACGCTCGGTCTCGACGTGTCCAGCGTTGGCAACCACGAGTTCGACGAGGGCACGGCCGAACTCTTGCGGATGCAGAACGGCGGCTGCCACCCGGTCGCCGGCTGCTACTTCCCCGACCAGCCGTATGCCGGGGCCAACTTCCCGTATCTGACCGCGAACGTCATCAAGAAGTCGACCGGCAAGCCCTTGCTCGCGGCCACGGCCGTGCGCACCGTGAACGGGCAGAAGATCGGCTTCATTGGCATGACGCTCAAGGGCACGCCGTCGCTGGTCGACCCGGCCGGGGTGTCAAGCGTGGTCTTCCAGGACGAGGTGAACGCGGCCAACCGCGAGGCCAACAACCTGATGAAGTCCGGGGTGAAGGCGATCGTCCTGCTCATCCACGAGGGCCTCAACCAGACCGGCGGCCTCAGTGACTGCACCGCCGCCTCCGGCCCGATCCTGAGCATCGCGCAGCGGGTCAACCCAGCCATCGACATGGTCGTGTCCGGACACACGCACCAGCCCTACATCTGCAAGATCACCGACTCCCTCGGCCGTCCCCGGCTGCTCACGTCGGCGGCGTCGTATGGGCAGTTGGTCACGGAGTCCTACTTCCAGATCGACACCGTCACCCACGACATCGTGCGTCCGACCCTGCGCGCCACGAATGTCATCGTCGACCGCACGTCCACGCCCGACCCGGCCGAGACCGCCGTGCTCGACAAGTGGCGCGCGCTCGCCGGCCCGATGGCCGGCCGCGTCGTGGGCACCGTCGCGGCAGACGTCAAGGGTGACTCCAATGGCGACCGTGGCATCGAAACCCCGATGGCGGACTTGATGGCCGACATCATCAAGTGGGGCACGCAGTCCGGTGGCAGCCAGATCGCGTTCATGAACGTCGGTGGTGTCCGGGCATCCTTCCTGGTCGACCAGATCAGCAATGGCGAGCAGCCGGGTGAGATCACCTACACCGAGGCCTACAACACCTCGCCCTTCGGGAACCTCTTGGTCACCCTCGACATGACGGGACAGCAGATCAAGGACACCTTGGAGCAGCAGTACGTCGCCGGTCGTTCCGGCGGCCGCGACAACCTCGCGCTGGGTGTGTCCGACGGCTTCACCTACACCTGGGATGCCACCCAACCGCAGGGCAGCCGAGTCGTCGCCTCCTCGATGATGCTCAATGGCGCCCCGATGAGCATGACGGCGACCTACCGGGTCGGCACGCTCAACTTCCTCGCCAATGGCGGTGACTCGTTCACGGGATTCACGGCCGGTACCAACCTGGTCGGCGGCAAGGAAGACCTGGCGAATGTCGTCGACTACCTCGGGACCCACCCGGGTGTCACCCCGCCCCCGGACCGGGTGGCGGGTCTCTAACTCGACCTAGCCCCAGTCGACGGGCAGAGACACGCCGAGGATCGCCTCGGCATACGGCGTGTCTCTGCCCGTCGATGTGTTGGCAGGGGTCGCTGATGCTGGTTGCGGCCGGAGTTTCAGAGGCAGTACTGGTTCGGCATCAGGACGTTGGTCGGGCGTGGCCAGTTGCGGCAAAGGCGCAGGCCGCGCTGCCGCAGGCCGTCGTCGATGTACTTCAGCAGGGACGCATCGGTGCCGAGGTGCTGGAGGTGGACCACCACGGTCGAGCCTCCCCAGGCGTTGCCGACGATGTAGTCCGCGGCCTGTTGCGGGGTCACCTTGAAGTCGGGGACCTCGAGCGGAGCCTTGCTCGTCGAGCGCGCCCAGTCGCGGGGGTCGACGTCCCACAGGCAGTTGTTCTTCTTGTACTTCGCGAAGGCCGTCTCGACCGTGGAGTTGTAGGCGCCATAGGGCGGGCGGACGTAGTTGCTTCCGTTGTAAGGCCGCGTGATCTCCCAGACGACCTGGTCATAGCTCATATTCGTGAGCAGATCGTGGTCATAGGTGTGGTCGACCACGAGCAGGCCGCGGTTGCGTGCCATCGTCACATCGACCAAGCCGGAGGCGACGAACTTGCCATTGGGGGCGATGCCGATGCCATAGCCCCCGGCCTTCGCGGCGTCGATCAGGGCCTTGTATGAGGTGGCGCTCGTGGGCTCGTCGTCGAAGACCAGGAGCACCTTGTCGGTCGAGGCGTTGCCGCACTTGTACTTCTGGAAAGGCGCGTTCACCTTGGTCAACACGTCCCAGCCCGCGCTGCGCACCGAGCCGTCCCGGCGCACGAGGCGGTATGACGTGGCGAACTTGATCATGGCGTCGCGGGCGGCGGCATTCCAGAAGCCTGTTGTCGGCCCGTTGTAGAAGTAGGCCTGCTTCAACAGCCGCTGGGCCAGCGCCACACAGGTTCCGCTGTCGCCGTAGTTGATGGCCGGCCGCGACGTGGGCGGCGTGCTTGAGGTGCAGTTGACCGTTGCCGCCGAGGCGGAGGTGCCTGGTAGCAGCGCCCCCGCGAGAGCGACAGCAGACAGTGCGGAAGCGATGCGGCGGGCGTTTGTCACGCCCGAGAAGTTAGCAGCCATACCTCCATGACGTGCCAGCCCGCCCGTCGGTTGTGTTGGGACCCAGCGTGGGACGGGTTGTGTTGGGACCCAGCGTGGGACGGGTTGGCCAGGGAGGCACCAGCAGGAGACGCAATAACCTGGAGTCGGGACTCAATCGGACGCAATAACCTGGCGCGGACGCAATAGCTATTGCGTCCGCGGCGGGCTATTGCGTCCGCCGCGGGCCATTGCGTCCGCCGGAGTTCGACCCGCGGGTTATTGCGTCCGCAGGAGTTCGACCCGAGGACGGGAAGTGGCTACCCGGCCGGGACGCGCAACTCCCGCAACGCCGCGGTGAGGCGCGCATCGAAGACGGGGGCGAGGGTCTCGACATAGGTGGCGGTCAGGTGGGCGCTTTGCCGCCAGACCAGCACATGGCCGATCACCGGCCAGCACCCTTGCTGCGGGCATACCCAGGGATTCATATCGATCAGGCGCGCCGTCGGCACCCGCTTGACCGCCTCCACCAGCGCCAGACCCCCTGACCCGGTGTTCCACGCGCCCCGGCAGCGAGTCATGAAGTCGCCCGGGTGGTCCGTCATGCAGACGTATGCCGTGAGCCCCGGCTGTGGGGTGTCCATCACCGCCACCACGGGCACCCCCAGCCGACCCAGGCGCTGCCAGTAGTCCACATAGCCGTCCACCATGACCGACAGTTGCTCGGTGCCGTCCGGGGCATACGCGACCCGCCGTATCCCTGACGTCACCACGACGGTCGGCCGCTCGGGCCCGCTCAACCGGGCGAGAACGGCGCGGCCCCACTCCTGGCAGGCGACATAGCGGTGGTCGGCGTCCACTCCCCCATAGATCAGCGCCGGGCTCCATGGGCAGCTGGACTTGAGATAGGTCCGAACCTCCCAGCCGTGCGTGTCGGCGAACCGCTCGATCGCCGGGAACCACTGCGCTGCCTTCGAGTCCCCCACCAGCGCAAGGACTTTGCTCGACCCCGGGGAGCCGTAGCGGCATACCTTGACCTCAACGGGAGCCAACTCGACCTGACAATCGTCGGCGTACAGTCGCGGGGCGTCGTCGGGAGCGCGCAGTGGATCGGGCGTGACCCCGACCGGATGTTGGTCGATCTCGACCGGCCGCGGCGTCGCGCCGGTCCCGAGCACCCCGGCACCCGCCCGCGAAACGGGGATCGAGCTCAGGTCGATCGGGGCGAAGCCGCTGTGTCCTCCCGCCCGCAGCAGCGTCGCTCCCGTCCCGACGCCCACGAGGGAGCACACCAGACCGAGCAGCAGCGCCGTTCGCGTGCGCGCGACGACGGCCGGATGGAAGCGCAGCGGGTTCTCGATGAGGCGCTGCGTCACCCAGGCGGGCACCACGCTCGCCGCCACGACCGCGGCGCCTTGCCACGGTGCCAGCCCGTCGAACACATGGGTCGCCACGACGACCAATGGCCAGTGCCAGAGATACAGCGAATACGACAGTCCACCGATCCACACCAATGGGCGTATGCCGAGCAGCGCCACCGGGCCCCACCCACCACCGCGGACCCCACCAACGGCGGCCCCACCAACATTGGCCCAACCTCCAGCGGCCCCACCGGCGATCACGGCGGCGGCTCCCAGGACCGGGACCAACGCCGCCGACCCCGGCCACGAGGTCGTGGTGTCCTGCGTCCACAACCCGACACCGATCAAGGCCAGCCCGGCCCACGCCAAGGCCGCGCCGACCCGCGGCGGGAGGGCGCGGCATACGGGGGCACCGACGGCCACCAGGGCACCGATTCCCAACTCCCACAGGCGAGTTGTCGTCACGAAGTAGGCCCGGGCCGGGTCGCTCGACGTCAGGTGAATCGACCACGCCAGCGACGGAATCGTGATCGCGGCGAGGCCCACTCCCATCATCGGCCGCACCGGCAACCGCCACCGCCGGATGAGGACGGCAACGAGCGTGAGCAGCACCGGCCACAGCAAGTAGTACTGCTCCTCGACGGCCAAGCTCCAAAATTGCTGCACCGGCGAGTGCGCTGTGTCCGTGGCGAGGTAGTCCACGGATCGGGCCGCCAGCCGCCAGTTCACGACATACGCGGCGGCTGCTACGAGGTCGCCGCCGGTGTCCCGCCATGTCACGCGCGGCAGCGCCAGCAACGTCAGCACCGCCGTCGCCACCAACACCGTGGCCGCCGCCGGGAAGAGGCGTTTGGCGCGGCGGGCATAGAACCGGGGCAAGGAGATCCGCCCGCTGGCCTCGACCTCTCGCACCAATTGTCCGGTGATCAGGAAGCCCGAGATGACGAAGAAGATGTCGACCCCGGCGAACCCGCCGGTGAGCCCGCCCAGCCCGGCGTGGAACCACATCACCGTCAGGACCGCGATCGCTCGCAGGCCCTCGACGTCCGCCCGGAAGCCCGCCGCCGAATCCCGATCAGCCACGCTCGCGCCGCGGATCAGCTGAAGACGACCGTCCGGTCGCCCGCCAGGAAGACGCGATTGTCGCAGTGCCAGCGCAGCGCCCGAGTCAGCACGCGGGCCTCCACCTCTTCGCCCGCGCGCACGATCTCCTCGGCGACCATCCGGTGATCGACGCGGATCACGTCCTGCTCGATGATCGGGCCTTCATCCAGGTCCGCGGTCACATAGTGCGCGGTGGCACCGACGAGCTTCACTCCCCGGGCGAAGGCCTGGTGATAGGGCTTGGCACCCTTGAAGGACGGCAAGAAGGAGTGGTGGATGTTCATGATCCGACCCGACATCCGCGTCGCGAGCTCGTCCGAGAGCACCTGCATATAGCGCGCCAGGACGACGAGGTGAATATCGTTGTCCTCCACCAACTTCAGCAGCGCGGCTTCTGCTTCCGGCTTGCTCTCCGGCGTGACCGGGATGTGGTGATAGGGGATGCCATATTGCCGCGCTAGCGGCTCCATGTCGGGGTGATTGGAGACGATCGCCGGAATCTCCATGTTTAGCGCGCCGGCCTGCCACCGATAGAGCAGGTCGTTGAGGCAATGGCCGAACTTGCTGACCATCAACAGCGTTCGGTATGGCGCACGCGCATCCCAGATTGCCCATTCCATCGCGAACTCGCTTGCCACAGAGTCGAATCCGCCACGCCACTCCTCGACCGAGCGCCCCCCGCCGGGGGTCTCGAAATGCACGCGCATAAAGAACTGCCCCGTGCGGCGATCATCGAACTGCTGGCTCTCGACGATATTTCCCCCCGACTGCGCCAAGTAGGTCGCGACCGCGGCCACGATCCCAGGCCGGTCGGGGCAGGACAGCGTCAGCACGAATTCGGGGGTCATGGCCTCGGATCGTAGTGCGCGATTCGTAATCCGCGCCGCCTTGACCGCGCCGCCCGCGGGGACCATGCTGTTCCGCACCACAGCGCGCGTTGCACATTGCGCAACGGCGGATAGAGAGGTCCTGGGTGCCCGAGCTGTTCATCGACGGGCGGTGGGTGAGTGCCGCCAACGGCGGCAGTCGCACCATCGTCTGCCCCGCAACCGGCGAGATCGTCGCCGACGTCGACGAGGCCAGTGATGTCGACACGATTGCCGCGATCGCGGCGGCGGATGCCGCCTTCGACACGGGGTATGGCGCATGGCCGCGCACCCCGATCAGCGAACGCGCCGCCGTGCTCGGCCGGGTGGCCGAGATACTCCGCCGCGACAAGGACGCCATCGCCCGCGCCGAGGCCCTCGACACGGGCAAGCGCTTCGTCGAGGCGGAGTACGACATCGACGACGTCGTCTCCGTCTTCGAGCACTACTCCTCGCTTGGCACCAAACTCAGCACCGAACGCCGCGTCGACACCGGCCGCGACGGCATCGACAGCCGCATCGTCAAGGAGCCGATCGGCGTCTGCTCGCTGATTACCCCGTGGAACTATCCCCTCCTGCAGGCCAGTTGGAAGATCGCCCCGGCCCTCCTGGCTGGCAACACTTTCGTGCTGAAGCCGAGCGAGATCACCCCGCATTCGAGCATCGCGCTGATCCGCGCCCTCGACGAGGCCGGCGTGCCGGCCGGGGTCGCCAATCTCGTCCTCGGCACCGGGCCCGGTTGCGGCGGGCCGCTCTCCACCGACCCGCGCGTCGCCCTCGTCTCCTTCACCGGCAGCCTCGCCGTCGGGCGCCACCTGATGGCCCAGGCCGCCCCCGGTGTCAAGCGCGTCGCCCTCGAACTCGGCGGCAAGAACCCCAATATCGTCTTCGCCGACGCCGATCGCGAGGCGGCCCTCGACAACGCCCTCACGGCGGTCTTCCTGCACTCGGGCCAGGTGTGCTCGGCGGGTGCGCGTCTGCTGATCGAGGAGAGCATTGCCGCCGACTTCGTCGAGGACCTCGTCGCGCGCGCACGCACCATACGTCCCGGTCTGCCCTTCGACGACGCCGCCCAGACCGGATCGCTCACCTCCGCCGCCCACCTGGCCAAGGTCGAGGCGTATGTCGCGCGCGGACTCGCCGAGGGCGCCCGCCTCCGCTGCGGCGGGGCTCGCCCGGACGATCCCGCCCTGGCCAATGGCGCCTACTACCTGCCCACCGTCTTCGATCAGTGCCGCAGCGAGATGGACATCGTCCAAGACGAATCCTTCGGCCCGGTCCTCACAGTCGAGACCTTCGCCTCCGAGGACGAGGCGATCACCCGCGCCAACGACTCCATCTATGGCCTGGCGGGCGCCGTGTGGACCGGCGACGACGCGCGCGCCGAGCGTGTCGCCGCCCGCCTGCGCCTTGGGACGGTCTGGATCAACGACTACCACCCCTATGTCGCCCCGGCCGAGTGGGGCGGCTACAAGCAGTCCGGGATTGGCCGTGAGCTCGGCGAGCTCGGCCTGGAGGAGTACCAGGAGACCAAGCACATTTGGCGCAACACCGCCCCCGCCCCGTCGGGGTGGTTCGCATGACCGACCGTATGCCGCGCCTCGCCGCCGGCGTCGACGCCGCCTTGGCCGCGACCACCCTGGGCCCCGCCCCGGCTCGCGTCGATGTCGTCATCGTCGGCGGCGGGAGCGCCGGCTGCGTGCTGGCCAATCGCCGGTCCGAAGATCGGAACACCTCAGTCCTGGTGTTGGAGGCCGGACGGAGCGACCTGATCATCGACCCGTTCATCCACATGCCGGCGGCGCTGCCGTTCCCGATCGGGAGCCGATTCTACGACTGGCGTTATGAGTCCGATCCCGAGCCGCACATGAACGGACGGCGGGTCTATCACGCCCGCGGAAAGGTCCTCGGCGGGTCGTCGAGCATCAACGGCATGATCTTCCAGCGGGGAAACCCGATGGACTACGAGCGCTGGGGCGGCGATCCCGGCATGGAGCAGTGGGACTACGCGCACTGCCTGCCCTACTTCAAGCGCATGGAGACGTGCCTGGCCGGTGCGGATGCGTGGCGCGGCGGCGAGGGGCCCCTCATCCTCGAGCGCGGCCCGGCCGAGAATCCCCTCTTCGGCGCCTTCTTCGACGCCGCCGTCCAGGCGGGCTACCCGCGAACCGATGACGCCAACGGCTATCGCCAGGAGGGCTTCGGCCCGTTCGATCGCACGATTCACCGGGGTCGCCGACTGTCGGCGGCACGGGCATACCTCCACCCGGTGATGCACCGCCCGAACCTGCACGTCCGCACCCTCGCCCTCACCACGCGCATCCGGTTCGCCGGCACGCGCGCGACGGGAATCGACTACGTCTCCCTGGGCCGGCGACATACGGTCGAGGCGGGTGAGGTGGTGCTGTGCGGCGGCGCGATCAACACCCCGCAGCTCCTTCAGCTCTCCGGTGTCGGCGATCCAAAACTGTTGCGCCCCATGGGGATCGACATCGTCTCCGGGCTGAGTGGAGTGGGCGATCACCTCCAGGACCACCTCGAGGTCTACGTCCAATACGCCAGCAAGCTCCCGGTCTCGATCGCCCCGGGTCTGAAGTGGCGCAACCGCCCCAAACTCGCCGCCGACTGGCTGTTCTTCCGCAAGGGCCTGGGCGCGACGAACCACTTCGAGGGCGGCGGCTTCGTGCGCGGCAATGCCGACGTCGACTACCCCAACCTGATGTTCCACTTCCTGCCGATTGCCATCCGCTACGACGGGAGGAGCCCGATCGAGGGACACGGCTACCAGGTGCACATCGGCCCGATGTACTCCGACGCGCGCGGCACCTGCCGCATTCGCAGCGTCGACCCTCGGGTCAAGCCGGCGCTGCGCTTCAACTACCTCTCCACCGATCAGGATCGCCGCGAGTGGGTCGAGGCGATCCGAGTCGCGCGCGACATCCTCGGGCAGCCGGCGCTTGCGCCATACAACGGTGGGGAGATCTCGCCCGGCCCACAGGTCGAGACGGATGAGCAGATCCTCGACTGGGTGCGGGCCGACGCCGAGACGGCGCTGCATCCCAGTTGCACCGCCCGGATGGGCGTCGATGACGCATCGGTGCTCGACCCCGCCACCATGTCCGTGCACGGCACCACCGGCCTGCGCGTCGGCGATGCGAGCGCGATGCCCTATGTCACCAATGGCAACATCTATGCCCCGGTGATCATGCTGGCCGAGAAGGCCGCCGACCTCATCCGCGGCGAGTCGCCCCTAGCCCCGTCGAGCGCACCGTGGTACAACCACCGAACCGGCACCCCGCTCGATCCGCCGACAGCAGATCCGCCGAACAGAACTCCGTTGGCGGCGACGCAGCACCCGGCCGGCCCGGCCGACTGATCGGAGTCACGACATGACGACGCCCGCCGACTCCTCCGCCTTGCAGGTCCGCGGATTGTGGAAGATCTTCGGCCCCAAGGCCGAACGCCTCATCGGCACCCCGGACGCCGCGCTGTCGCGGGCCGAGCTCCAGCGCAAGTCCGGGCATGTCATCGGCGTGCGGGATGTGAGCTTCGATGTCGCCCCGGGCGAGGTCTTCGTCGTGATGGGCCTTTCCGGCTCCGGCAAGTCGACGCTCGTCCGTCTGCTCACCCGGCTCATCGAGCCGACCGCCGGGACGGTCGTCCTCGACGGACAGGAACTCACCGCGATGGACGACGCGGCTCTGCGCCAGGTCCGCCGCGACAAGATCTCGATGGTCTTCCAGCACTTCGGGCTGCTCCCCCACCGCAAGGTCATCGACAATGTCGCCTTCGGCCTGGAGATTCGCGGCGACAACAAGACGAACCGCCGAGCCCGCGCCCAGAACATGATCAACCTCGTCGGGTTGTCGGGTTACGAGCAGAACTTCCCCGACCAGCTCTCCGGCGGCATGCAGCAGCGCGTCGGCCTGGCCCGCGCCCTGGCCGGCGACCCGGCCGTCCTGATGTTCGACGAACCCTTCAGCGCCCTCGACCCGCTGATCCGCCGCGACATGCAAAAGGAAGTCATCCGCCTGCACGACGAAGTCGGCAAGACGATGGTGTTCATCACCCACGACCTCGACGAGGCCCTCAAACTCGGCGACCGCATCCTGATCATGCGTGACGGCGAGATCGTCCAGATCGGCCAGCCCGACGAAATCATCGGCGCCCCGGCCGACGACTATGTGCGTGACTTCGTCGCCGACGTCAACAAGGCGCACGTGCTCACCCTGCGGTGGGTCATGCGGCCGCCGTCCTCCGACCTAGAAGGCGTCGGCGCACCGACCCTCAACCAGTCGACCATCGTGCGGACAGCCGCTCGCACCGTCCTAGCGCACCAAGGCGTCGTGCGGGTCGTCGACGATGCCGGCAGTTTCGTCGGGGTCGTCGACGACGAAGACATCCTGCGGGTCGTCGTCGCCGAGCAGGATCACGAATGACGACCACGACCAGCCCCGGGGTCACCCGCCGCGGGCGGGCCGCCGCCGCCCCGCCGGCCATCGACCCGCGGCCGCGCTGGCAGCCAGCCCTGGTGATCCTGCTGGTGTGGTTCGTGGTGTGGCTCTTCACCCGCGGCCACGACACCTTGGTCCTGCTCGGCCGCGACAAGACGTCGGTCATGAACGCGCTCAACGATTTCCGTGACCACATGCTCGCGGGCCGCGACACCAACCCGCTGATGCGGATCACGGGTGCGCTCGCCGATGCTTTCCGCTCGATGGTGACCTGGCTGCAGCGGCTCATCTCGATCCCGGCCGAACCCCGCCCCGTCCCGCGCATCGGCTGGCTCGGGGTCACCGCGGTGGCGACCTGGCTCGGCTATGCCCTCGCCAACTGGCGGATCGCGCTGCTGACCCTGGGCACCTTCGTCTCCTTCGGCCTCTTCGGCTACTGGAGCGACTCGATGGATCTGCTGATCATCGTCGGCGTCTCGGTCCTCATCTGCGTCGTCATCGGCCTGCCGCTGGGGATTCTCGCGGGCACGAAGAAGCGCGCGAATGGGGTCATCGAGCCGGTCCTCGATCTGCTCCAGACGATGCCGACTTTCGTCTACCTCCTGCCCATCGTCCTCTTCTTCGGCATCGGCGCCGCCTCCGCGGTCGTCGCCACGATGCTGTATGCCGTTCCGCCCCTCATCCGGATCGCCGCCCACGGCATCCGGTCGGTGCCGGCGACGATGATCGAGGTCGCCGACTCCCTCGGCCAGACTCGGTGGCAGCGCCTGCGGACGGTGCAATTGCCGATCGCCAAGCGCACCATCATCGTCGGCCTGAACCAGACCACGATGGCCGCGCTCTCGATGGCAACCATCGCCTCCTTCGTCGACGGTCCCGGCCTCGGCAAACCGGTGCTTGCCGGGCTGCGGATCAACGACGTGGGCACGGCCTTGATCCCGGGCCTGCTCATCGTCGCCATCGCGATCATGCTCGACCGCGGCACGACGGCCGCGAGCGAGCGCGCCGATGTCATCGCCCGCGGCGGTGGCCTCAAACCGCCGGTGCACCGGGCGCTACTCGTCGGCGGCGGCCTCGCCGCCGTGGCCGCACTGTGGCTCTCGACCCAGAAGTTCTGGGCGGCCGAGTTCACCGACCGCGGCATCGGCCGACGGATCGCCAATGTGGCCGATCACGCGGTCGATTCGGTCACCTCCAGCATCTCCCCGTTCACCGGGAGCATCAAGGACGGCATCACCTACGGCCTGCTCAACCCGCTGCAGTCGTTCATCGCCGAATCCCCATGGTGGCTGGCCTTCCTGGCGATCGCCGCCCTCGCCTTCGTCCTCGGCGGCTGGAAGTCGTTCGTGCCCGCGCTCGCCTGCCTCGCCGGCATCCGCTTCTTCGGCGAGTGGCACAACGCGATGATCACCCTCGCCATGACGCTGGTTGCCACTCTCTTGTGTATGGCGATCGCCGTCGTCGTCGGCGTGGCCATGGCGCGCAGCCCGCGCACGGATCTCGCGGTGCGTCCCTTCCTCGATGCCGGCCAGACGATCCCGGCCTTCGTCTATCTCGTACCGGTGCTGGCCTTGTTCGGCCCGTCCCGGTTCACCGGAATCATCGCCGCCTTGGCGTATGCCGCGCCCGTCGCCATCAAGCTCGTCGCCGACGGCGTCAAGGGCGTCTCGGCGACGACGATGGAGGCCGCCCGTTCAACCGGTGCCTCGCGCCTGCAGCAGATCCGCAAGGTGCAGCTGCCGATGGCCCGCGCCTCGCTCGTGCTCGCGACGAACCAAGGCTTGCTCTTCGTGCTGGCCATGGCCGTCATCGCGGGCATGGTCGGCGCCGGCGCCCTCGGCTACGACGTCGTCCTTGGCACCACGCGCAGCGAGGAATGGGGCAAGGGGGCCGCCGCGGGCATCACGATCGTGTTGCTCGGCATACTGCTCGACCGGATCGCGCGCCGCGCCGCCGAACCGGCTCCCAAGGAGACGCAGTGGCTCAGCCTCCCGCGGGGGCGGCGATGACTCCCCATCCGGCCATCTCCCCGCCCCTGCCCCCATCCCTAGCCAGGGACCACGAAATGTCCAGACCACCAGCACACCCGACGCACAAGGAGCGCTCATGCAGGTGACACAAAATCGGCCCATCGGGGCCTTGGCAGCACTCGCTGCCATAGCGCTCGGCGCGACCGCCTGCGGCGGCGGCGATATCAGCAAGGCCGAGCAATCCAATGCCTCCGCCTCCTCGGCGGCCGCGGCCAACAACAAGTGCGGCACGATCAATATGGCCGTGAACCCGTGGGTGAGCTACGAGGCGAGCGCCTACGTCGTCGGCGAGATCGCCAAGTCGAAGCTCGGCTGCACGGTGAACTACAAGGAGTTGAAGGAGGACGTCTCCTGGCAGGGCTTCGGCACCGGTGAGGTGGATGTCGTCATCGAGGACTGGGGTCACCCGGACCTGGAGAAGAAGTTCATGAAGGACAAGGGCGGCGACGGCTCGGCCGAGGACGGCGGCCCGAACGGCAACAAGGGCATCATCCACTGGTATGTCCCGCCGTGGCTCGCCGCCGCGCACCCGGACATCCTGGACTACCAGAACCTCAACAAGTACGCCGCCGACTTCAAGACGTCGGAGTCCGGTGGCCAAGGCCAGTTCCTCGGCTCCGACCCCTCATACGTTCAGTTCGACGAGGCGATCATCAAGAACCTCGACCTGAACTTCAAGGTCGTCTTCTCCGGCGGCGAGGCCGCCTCGTTGGAGGCCTTCAAGAAGGCCGAGGCCAACAAGGAGTGGCTCATCGGCTACTTTTGGGAGCCGCAGTACCTCTTCGCCGACGTCCCGCTCAAGGCCGTGAAGCTCCCGCCCTACACCGACGGCTGCCAGGACGACCCAGCCAAGGTGGCCTGCGACTACCCCGACACGGTTCTGGAGAAGATCTTCTCCACCAAGTGGGCGGCAAAGACGGACGACGCCGGCGTCGCCTTCGTCAAGAAGTTCCAGTGGAGCAACGAGGACCAGAACACCGTCGCGAAGTACATCGCGGTCGACAAGATGGACCCGGCTGCCGCGGCCAAGAAGTGGATCGACGCGAATCCCGACAAGGTCAAGGCCTGGCTGGGCTGACGGTCCGGTATGGATGACGCCCCCGAGAAGGACGGTTCGGTCCAGTCCGTGGACCGCGCCGCGACCATTCTCGCCTACCTGGCCGGTGCGGGCGAGCTCGGCGTGACCGAGCTCGCCCGCCGGCTCGGGGTGCACAAAAGCACCGCCAGCCGGCTGGTCGCCACGCTGGAGAAGTGGGAGTTGGTCGAGCAGGTCGAGGGCCGCGGCAAGTACCGCCTCGGCATCGGCCTGGTCCGCCTTGCCGGCACCGCCGTGGCCGGTCTCGATGTGGTCGAGCAGGCCCGGCCCGTATGCCGCCGGCTCGCCCAGGAGACCGGCCTCACCGTCAATCTCGCTGTCCTCGCGGACACCCAGGCCCTCTATCTCGATCAGGTCGCCGGCACCTCGGCCCTGCAGTCCTACAACTGGGTCGGGCAGCGAATCCCGTTGCACGCCACCAGCAATGGCAAGGTGCTGTTGAGCGAGTTGAGCCCGGGGAAGGTGCGGGACCTGCTCGGCGACCTCACGGCATACACCTCAAGGACGATCGTCGACTTCGGCGTCCTCGACGCCGAACTGGCCCGGGTTCGCCGCGACGGCTACGCGATGGCGATCGATGAGTTGGAGGACGGACTGGCCGCGATCGCGGCCCCGATCCACAACGCGCACGGCGAGATCACCAACTCACTCAGCCTCTCCGGGCCGACCTTCCGCCTAGACGACGACCGCCTCGCGGGCCTGCTCGACGTCCTCGTCCCGGCGGCGCACGAGGTGTCCCGCCGGCTCGGCTGGCATCAGCCCGCCTGACCCGTCGGTGTCCAGCCTGCAGGCGGATGCTTGACCCACATGGTGACGCACGCCACACTGCTGTTGCGCTAGTAGATGCAGCGTTGCATAGTTCGCAACCGAAGGGTGGGTCCTGGCATGGCGACCGTCGACGTCGATCAGAGTTCAGCAGAGGTTGAGCACCGACCACGGACCGATGTCCCGGTCTTTGCGGTCGCGGCCGGCCTCGCGCTGGCGTTCCTCTTGTATGGCGCGATCGACAGCGAAGGCTTCGCCAAGACCGGTGGCTCGATCCTCGGCTGGATCACCGGCAACTTCGGCTGGTTCTTCGTACTGTCCAGCGGCGCCTTTGTGGTGTTCTCGATGTTCTTGGCGTTTACCCGCTACGGAAATATCAAGCTGGGCCCCGACGAAATGGAGCCGGAGTTCTCGACGTTCTCCTGGGTGTCCATGATGTTCGCCACCGGCATGGGGATCGGCCTGATGTTCTACGGCGTCGCCGAGCCGCTGACCCACCTCAATACGCCGCCGATGGGGCTGGCCGAGCCAGGCTCGGACAAGGCCGCGCACCTGGCGATGGAGTACACCTTCTTCCACTGGGGCTTCCACCCGTGGGCGATGTATGCCGTGATCGGCCTCGCGATCGCCTACTTCGCCTACCGCAAGGGGCGGGGCAATCTCATCTCGGCCGCCTTCTATCCCCTGCTCGGCAAGCGCGTCGAGGGCCCGGCCGGCAAGACCATCGACATCCTCGCCATCCTGGCGACCCTGTTCGGCTCGGCGACATCGCTGGGTCTCGGTGCCCTGCAGATCACCGGTGGCCTCGCCAACGTCTTCGGGCGGCAGCCCTACGGGAAGGTGGCCGCCGCGGTCGTCATCGCCGTCCTGACCGCCTGCTTCGTGCTCTCGGCCGTCTCCGGCGTCGACAAGGGCATCAAGTGGCTCTCCAACGCCAATGCCATTGCCGCCGCGCTCCTGGTCTTCTTCATCTTCGTCGTGGGCCCGACGGTGTTCATCCTCGGGACGTTCACCGAATCGATCGGTGGCTACCTGACCCAACTCCCGGCGATGAGCTTCCGGACGGGTGTCTTCGGCGGTGCCGATTGGCTGTCCGGCTGGACGATCTTCTACTGGGCGTGGTGGGTGTCGTGGACGCCCTTCGTCGGCATGTTCATCGCCCGCATCTCCAAGGGCCGCACGATCCGTCAGTTCGTCGTCTTCGTGATCCTCATCCCGAGCCTCGTGTCGTTTATGTGGTTCTCCATCCTCGGCGGGGCCGCCTTCGACCTGCAACTGCGGGAGGGCAAGGACATGAAGGCCATGCTCGACGCGGGTGTGGAAACCACGCTGTTCGGCACCCTGCGCTCCTTCCCCCTAGCCACCGTCACGGTGTCGCTGGCGGTCTTCCTCATCGCGATCTTCTTCATCACCGGCGCCGACTCGGCCTCGATCGTGATGGGCATGCTCAGCCAGCGTGGCCACGAGGAGCCCAACCGGTTGATGGTGATCTTCTGGGGCGTCTCGACCGGGGCCATCGCCGCTGTCCTGCTCTTCGCCAACGGTCTGAGCGCGCTGCAAACCGGGGTCATCATCGTCGGCTTCCCGTTCCTGATAATCCTCATCGGGCTGTGCGTCTCCCTGTGGAAGTCCCTGCGGGAAGAGCCCTTCGAGTCGACGCTGCGCCCGCGCCTGCGCTCCACACTGCGCTCCCAGGGTCGCGAGATCGACGAACTCGAAGAGGACATCGAGGAGTTGGAGGCCATCGTCCGGAACCGGACGCAGCCCACCGAATCCTGACAGCCCACCGTGATAGCGCGGGACACCCGCCCCGCGCTACTCTTGGTGCGCAATGCGAGACGCGTTGCGCCATACGCAACAATGTGAGAAAGTGAAGCACCGCCCATGGCCAATGTGCCCGCCACGGCTCGCTGCGTCGTCATCGGCGCCGGCATCGTCGGAAACAGCCTCGTCTACCACCTCGCCAACCTCGGTTGGCGCGACATCGTGCAGATCGACAAGGGCCCGCTGCCCAACCCGGGCGGCTCGACCGGTCACGCGAGCAACTTCCTCTTCCCGGTGGATCACTCGCGTGAGTTCGCGGATATCACCAAGGACTCGATGGCGCAGTACAAGGAACTCGGCGTCTTCACCGAGTCCGGCGGCTTCGAGGTCGCCCGCACCGAGGAGCGGATGGAGGAGTTGCGCCGCCGCATGAGCAGCGCCAAGGCGTGGGGCATCCCCGCCGAACTCGTCACGCCGGAGCAGGTCGTGGAGAAGGTTCCCTTCCTCGACTCCTCGGTGATCATCGGCGCCGCGTGGTTCCCGACCGTCGGTGTCGTCGACTCCCTGCGAGCCGGCACGATCTTCCGCGAGAAGGCGATGGAGCTCGGCGCGTTGACCGTCGTGCCCAATGTAGAGGTCACCGGGATGCGGGTCGAGGACGGCGTCATCAAGGCCGTCGAGACCACCGGCGGCACGATTGAGGCCGAGACCGTTGTGATCGCGTGCGGTGTGTGGAGCCCGAAGCTGGCCAAGATGGCCGGCGCACACATCCCGCTAACCCCCGCGGTGCACCAGATGATCTCGGTCGGCCCGTGCGAGGTCCTCGCCGACCGTCCGGGTGAGATCTCGTTCCCGATCGTGCGTGACATGGACACGTTCTGCTACGAGCGCCAGCACGGCTCCGACATGGAGGTCGGCTCCTACGCCCACCGGGCGATCCTGATGGACGCCGAGGAGATCCCGAGCATCGAGCAGTCGAAGCTCTCCCCCACCGAGTTGCCCTTCACCTCCGACGACTTCGACCCGCAGTTGGAGCAGGCCCTCGAACTCATGCCGGAGCTCCTCGGTGACGAGCGCGCCGAGATCCGCTATGCCATCAACGGCCTCCTGTCGTTGACCCCCGACGGCTTCCCCCTCCTCGGCGAGACCCCCGAGGTCAAGGGCCTGTGGTCCGCCGCGGCCGTGTGGATCAAGGAAGGCCCAGGCACTGCCCGCGCGGTCGCCGAGTGGATGACCCACGGCAATCCCGAGATCGACCTCGGCCACTCCGACATCGCGCGCTTCTATCCCCACCAGCGCACCCGCGAGCACATCCGCGCCCGCACCGATGAGTCGTTCAACAAGACCTACGGCATCGTCCACCCGAGCGAGCAATGGTCGAGCTCACGCGGCATACGACTGTCTCCGATGCACGCCTCGGAGAAGGAACTCGGCGCCGTCTTCTATGAGACCGCCGGCTGGGAACGTCCGCACTGGTATGAGTCGAACGCCGCCCTGGTGGAGAAGTTCGGCGACGCCTGCATGCCGCGCGAGCACGAGTGGGACGCCCGCTGGTGGAGCCCGATCATCAACGCCGAGCACCTGCAGATGCGCGAGACGGCCGGCCTGGTCGACCTCACCGCGTTCTGCATCTTCGACATCGTCGGCCCGGGGGCGCTCGAGGGCGTGCAGAAGGTCATCGTCGCGCAGGCCGATGTGAAGGTCGGCCGCGTGATCTACACCCCGGTCCTCGACGAGCGCGGCGGCTTCCGCTCCGACCTGACGGTGATGCGGCTGGCGCACGACCGGTTCCGGGTCGTCACCGGCGGCGCGCACGGCATGGCCGACCTGAAGTGGTTCAAGGACCGTATGCCGAGCGGCACCGCCGTCGTCGACCTCACGTCGGCGTACTCGACCATCGGCCTGTGGGGCCCGAAGGCCAAGGAGATCCTGGCCTCGGTCACCTCCGCAGACGTCTCGAAGGAAGGCTTCGCGTTCGGCACCTGCCGCGACATCGAGGTCGGCATCCTGCCCGTCCTCGCCTCGCGGATCTCGTATGTCGGTGAATACGGCTGGGAGCTGTATGTCCCGTTCGAGTCCGGCGCGGCGTTGTGGGCCAAGCTGCTCGAAGCCGGCGCGGAGCACGGCCTGGTCCCGGTCGGGATCGGTGTTTATGGCACCACCGGACGCATCGAGAAGGGCTACCGCGCCTATGGGTATGAGCTCGACACCGAGCGCACCCTGACCGAGACCGGCATGGAGCGGGCCAAGATCAAGGACGCGGACTTCATCGGCAAGGACGCCATCACCGCGCAGGCGGGGCAGACCCCGGCGACGGTTCTGTGCTCGATGACGGTCGATAACCACACGTCCGCGAGCGGGGTCAAGCGCTACATGCTCGGCGGCGAGCCGATTCTGACCCGTGGCGGCGAGCCGCTCACGGATGGTCACGGCCACCACCCCTATGTGACGACCGCCGGCTCGGCTCCGAGCCTCGGCAAGCATGTGCTCATGGCCTTCCTGCCCGTGGAGTCCGCGGTCGTCGGCACCGAGCTGGCCGTGTCCTATATGGAGGAGCTGTATCCGGTCACGGTGGCCGCCGTCGATGCGACGCCGCTGTTCGACCCGGAGAACGCCCGGATTCGAGGCCTCTAAATGACAAACGTCCTGGTGTGCATCAAGCGAGTCCCAGAGGCGACCGGCGAGGTCTCGCTGACCGCCGACGGCCGCGGCATCGACGGCACCCACTCCGGCTACACCACCTCCCCCAACGAGGAGTGCGCCGTGGAATTGGCGGTTCAGGCCGCCGACGGCGGTCAGGCGACGGTGCTGACCCTCGGCCCGGGCGACGCGATCGACCAATTGCGATCTGCTCTCGCCGTCGGCATGACCGACGGCATCCACATCGAGGCCGACAGCGACGCCTACGGCCCCGGAGACGTGGCTCGGGAAATCGCGGCAGCGGTCCGGGCGCGGGAGGCGGGCGGCACGGCATACGACCTGATCCTGCTTGGCAACGACGCCGCCGACACCGGCGACTTCCAGGTCGGGGTGCGGCTGGCGTACGCGCTCGGGCAGCCCGTGGTGACCGGCATCCAGAACGTCTCGGTTGCCGGCGGCGTCGCGACCCTGACCGGCGAGGGGCCCGACGGCACCGAGACGTATGAGGTGTCGCTGCCCGCCGTGGTCACCATTCTCGAAGGCGGCGTCGAGCCGCGCTATCCGTCCGTCATGGGCCGGATGAAGGCCAAGAAGGCGCCGGTGGAAGTACTCGCGCCGAGCGCCGCCCCGGCCGGGTCGGGCCGCGAGAGCCTGACCGTTCCGCCGCCGCCGCCCAACCAGGTGCAGGTGCTCGGCACCGGGCCCGCCGCGGCGCCGGCCTTCGTCTCCACCCTCGTCGAGTTGGGAGTCATCCGATGATCGCCGTTCTCGTCGAAGTGGAGGACGGGCGCGCCGCCCTTGTCTCCCAGGAGGCATTGACGTTTGCGCGTGGGCTGGCCGGAGACGGGGACTCGGTTGAGGCCGTCGTCGTCGCCGCCCCGGGGACGGACTTGTCCGCCGTGGTCGGCGACTGCGCGGCATACGGGGTGGCTCGGGTGCACGTCGCCGACAGCGCCGAGTTGTCGTCGTATGCCGCGGCCGCCTGGGCCGGTGTGCTCGACACCGCCGCGGGCGACGCATCCGTCATCCTCGCCGGCGGCAGCAACCGGGGCAGCGAGATCCTCGCCCACCTGGCTACCCGCCGGGATCTGCCGATGGCGGCCAATGCCGTCTCGGCCCGCGTCGACGGGTCCACCACGACGCTCCAACGCCAGGTGGTCGGCGGCGCAGTCATCGAAACGATGACGCTGGCGGCGTCGCCGGCCATCTTGACCCTCGCAGGTCACGCGGTCGAGCCGGTTCCGGCCGATGCGCCAGGCGCGGCCGAGGTCGTGACGACGTCGCCGGCGATCGCCGCCGATGATCTGCGCGCTCGCGTGGTGTCGGTGACGCCACGGGCCGGCGGGGACGGCGCGAGCCTGACCCGCGCCAAGATCGTGGTGGGCGCGGGCCGCGGGGCCGGTGGCCCGGACGGCTTCGGTGGGGTCGACGCGCTGGCCGCGAAGCTCGGCGGCGTCGTCGGCGTCTCCCGCGTCGTGACCTCGCTGGGCTGGCGCCCCCACCACGAGCAGGTCGGCCAGACCGGCAACCGGATCAACCCCGACCTGTATGTGCCGTGCGGCATCTCCGGTGCCATCCAGCACTGGGCGGGCTGCTCGTCCTCCAAGACGATCATCGCGATCAACACCGACGCCGAGGCACCCATGGTGACCAAAGCGGCATACGCCATCGTCGGTGACATGCACGAGGTCATCCCGGCGATCCTGGCGGAGTTGGACAAGCGCTGAGCCGGTCCCGCCTGAGGCCAAGGAACGTCTGCTAGCAGCAGTTCCTTGCAGGGGGATTCGCGCCAGTGACGCAGACCGAACTGCTCGAAGTGGTGGCCGCGGCCGTGGTGCCGGTGGCCCTCGTCTTGCTGACTCTGGGGTGGTTCCGCCGGGGCCGGCGGGACGAGGTGTTCCACGGCATCACACCCCGGCGGGGTGCCCGCGCTGGGGCAGCAGGCCACGACGGAGCGGGTGTCTTGGCGGGACGCCGAGTGGAGCGGGCCGGTCGCGGTGCGTTTCACCCCGCCCGACGGCGTCACGCCTGGCTTGATGGGCACCGTTATCGACGGCTCCGCGGATGCCGTCGACGTCAGCGCCACCCTGGTCGTCCTCGCCGTGCGCGGCTATGTCCACCTCCACGCCGAGCCGGTTACGGCCGACACCCCCAAACCGCCACCCCCTCCTCCCGGTATGCCGCGCCGCGCCTCCGCAGCACAGCGAACCTCCTCCTCGGGTCACGACTGGCGGATGACTCGGCTGGCGCCGCCCGCGGGCGGCACGCTGCTCCCGTTCGAGCGGGAGTTGCTGAACAAGATCTTCACGCGAAGCCGCGAGGTCACGGTCGCCGAACTCAAGGCCCGCGGCTTCGATCTGACGATGCGCGAGGCCCAGATCGGGCTGTACCGCGAAGTCGTCGACCGCGGCTACTACACCCAGCACCCGCGGGACCGGAATCGCCGGCTCGGCTGCCTCGGCATACCGCTGCTGCTCCTCGCGGTCGGGGCCGGCATTGCCGGGATCACCGCCGGCACAACGGATTTCACCGGCAAGCTCACCGCGGCGCTGGGCGTCGGGCTGGGACTCTCTGCACTACTGCTCCTCTGGGGTGGGCGCGGCCGCACCCCGCGCACGGCCGTCGGGTCGGCGGTGCGCATCCAGGCTCTGGGCTTCCGGGAGTACCTCACCAAGGCCGAGGCCAACCAGATCCGCTTCGAAGAAGCCACCGATCTCTTCAGCCGGTACTTGCCCTATGCGATGGTCTTCGGGGTGGCCGATCGATGGGCGCGGGTTTTCGCCGACGTCGCGCGCAGCGCGCAACTTCGCGGCCTCGGCGAGGCCTACTTCGACTTGACCTGGATCGACGGCTTCGACGCGCTCGGCAATGTGCTGGGTGCAGGCTTCGACGCCCTACAGCTCGGCGACGCGATCGGCGGACTGGGTGACATTGACTTCGGCCTCATCGACGCGGACATCGGCGACGGGCTGAGCGCGGTCACCGATGGGGCCGGCGACTTCCTTTCGTCAGCTCGGATCTGCTCGACTTCGGCGACGGTTGTGGCTGCGACGGGTGCGACCTCGGCTTCTGAGTTCTGTCAGGACCTTCCCCGCGAGTCGTCGGGCCCAGAATCTCGTCGTTCAGGCGGGGGACGGGTCGGAGTCGCCGGCGCGGAGGGCGCAGACCACGCCGCATACGGCCAAGGCGAGGAGCGGGACGCCGACAAGGGGGCCGTTGCCCCGGATCACGGTGATCGAGACGGGTACGAGTAGGGCGTTGACCACCAGCGTCGCCATCCGCGGCCACGACGCGCCGTGCCGCCAGGCCCGCGCCATCGCCCCGAGAAGAAGCGCGCCGACCAAGAAGAGCGCCATCGACGCGAGCGTCCGAGGCAGGCTCGACTCGGTCTCGTGGACAACACCCGCGAGGTATGCCGCGGCCGCCCCGACCAGGAGCAGCGCCTCCAGGCCGCAGACGAAGCCAGCCACCAAAGGCGCGGAACCCGAGGGTTGCGAGGGCGCAGACGTCACGAATCCAAGGCTATAAGGCCCGGTGGGAACAAATTTGCCGCCTAAGCCATTGTCCCAAACGGCATTGTCCGAGACAATGAAGCACGGACCCGTCGTCGGGCCCTTATTGCTGTGGGCAGATCGAGGCCCGCTGTCCCCACGACGTGCCCACCACGTGACCCCACACCAAGGAGTTGGCCCCCTATGGATTGGCGCGACCGCGCTGCCTGCCTCGATGAGGACCCCGAGCTGTTCTTCCCCATTGGGAACACCGGTCCGGCGATCCTGCAGATCGAGCAGGCCAAGGCCGTCTGCCGCCGCTGTGAGGTCGTCGACACCTGCTTGAAATGGGCGATCGAGACGGGTCAGGACTCCGGCGTATGGGGCGGGCTCTCCGAGGACGAGCGCCGCGCCCTCAAGCGGCGCAACGCCCGCGCCCGCCGCGCGGGCTGAGGCCCGACCCCGCCGCCAACTCACCCGCCGCCCGCACCCCAAGTCGCCCACGAGCAACACCACGTCGGCGAAGCTCAGGAGCCGCCCGAGGCCGCTACTCGTCCGTCCGCTATTCGTCCGCCGAGTCGAGCGAGCGCAGGCGCGCGGAGAACCGCACACACGTCCCGCGGGGGTGATTCTCCTCCCACCGGATCACACCTCGAAGGTCCGAGACCAGGGACACCACGATTTGCGTGCCCAACCCCGCCATGCTTGGCCGGAAGCCCGAGGGCAGGCCGGTCCCGTCATCGCAAATCGACACCTCCAGCACGTCCCCCTCGGGGGCGTGTTCGCGGTGCGCCGAGATCCGCAGCAGGCCGCCCGTCTCGCGCAGCGCGTGCTCGGCGGCGTTCTGGATCAGCTCCGACATGATCAGCGCGAGCGCCATCGCATCCTCGGCACGCACGCGTCCGAAAGTGCCGTGCACCTCGGACGCAATGGGCTGCTCCGAGGTCGTGGCCACCTCCACCACCATGCGCTGACTGCGCCGCACCACATCGTCGAAGTCGACCGTCTCGTCGAAGCCCAGGCTCAGGGTCTCGTGCACCACGGCGATCGCGCTGACTCGCCGGACCGCCTCGGCGAGTGCGTCGCGCCCGGCCCCGTCTGGCAGCCGCCGGGCCTGTAGTCGCAACAGCGCCGCGACCGTCTGCAGGTTGTTCTTGACTCGGTGATGGATCTCGCGAATCGTCGCGTCCTTGGACAGCAGCTCGCTCTCGCGCCGACGCAGGTCCGACACGTCCCGGATCAGGACGATCGCCCCGATGCGGTTGTTGTTCTCGGTGATCGGGATGGCCCGAACCGCCACCGCGCCCGAGCGCGTCTGCACCTCGGAACGCCACGCAGCGCGGCCGGTGAGCACGATCGCTAGGGACTCATCGACCGGTCCGGTGTCGTTCATCACCCCGAGGATGACCTGGGCGAAGACTTCTCCGATGACGTCGCCGGTGTGGCCCAGCCGGTGTACGGCGCTGAGGGCGTTGGGCGTCGCATACAGCACGACGCCGTCCGGGTTGAGGTGCACGAGCCCGTCGCTCACGCGGGGGGCGCCACGTCGGAACCCCGTCGGCGCGCCGGATTGCGGCCACTCCCCCGTGGCCAGCATGCGCACGAGATGCCCGGCCAGCGCCTGATAGCTCAGCTCCAGCCGGCTCGGGGTCGGGATCGTGGAGAGATTCGTATGCCGCGTGACGACCCCGGCGACCTCGCCCCCCGCCCGCACGGGGATGGCTTCCTCGCGGACGGCCTGGTCCTGATCGAGGACGGGCGCGCCACGGCGGACCATGGAGCCCTCGGCGACCGCGCGCTCCAGGAGACCGCGCCGGTCACCGACGGCGTCCCGGCCGACGATGTCCTCGAAGAAGACCATCTGGCCGGTGGTGGGCCGGACGTGCCCGACGGCCCGCCAGCGGCCGTCGCGGGTGAGGACCCACAGGACCAGATCGGCATACGACAGATCCGCCAGCAACTGCCAGTCGCTCATCAGCAACTGCAGCCAATGGATGCTCGCCTCGCCGAGAGTCGTCTCGGTCCGCAACCGGTCGCCGAAGGTGCCCGCCACAAGCACGAGCCTACGGGGTGACGGCCTACCCCAGGCGCACCAGCGACCGGAGCGTGCGCAAGGCCACCGACATCGCGGCGATGGTCGGCGCCTCCAGCCGATCGATGCCGGCCAGGGCGCGCTGTGCCCGGGTCAGGTCGTCCTCGTGGGCGGTCACCCACGCAGCCAGCCGGTCGGCGGGGGCCGCGTCGGCGTCCGTGGCCTCGATGACGTTGAGCGTCAGCGATTTGAGCACGCCATACAGGTCGTCGCGCAGCGCGCCGCGAGCCAGCGCGTCCCAGCGGTCGCCGCGTGGCAACTGCGTGATGCGCTGCAGCATCGCATCGATTGCGAACCGTTCGGACACCCGGAAGTAGAGCGGCACGAGGTGGTCGGCGGGCTCGCCCGTCAGCAGGCTGAGGTCGGCGCAGTCGAGCAGCGAGAAGGCGTCGAGCAGGCCAGCCGCTCGGGTGGCGAGGTCCTCGAGGACGCCGTCCGCGGCATACGTCTCGGCATTGGCCCGGAGCCGGTCCGCCTCCGTGGCGACGAGCACGTCCGGCAGTCGCGGGCTCCAGTCCCGCACAATGCCGCTGTAGCGCTCCAACTCCCCGGCCACGTCGAGCGCGACCGGGCGGTTGGCCACGAACCACCGCACGGACCGGTCGAGCAACCGCCGGAACTCCAGATAGAGCCGCGTCTGCGCCTCGGTCGGGACCACGTTGTCGAGTGCCTCGATCTGGGCGACGAAGTCGGCCAACCCGAAGACCTCACGCGCGATGACATAGGCGCGGGCGATCTGCTCGGCGCGAGCGCCGGTCTCCTCCATCGCGCGATAGACGAACGTGATGCCGCCCCGGTTGATCAGCGAGTTGGCCACCGAGTTGGTGATGATCTCGCGGCGCAGCGGGTGCTCGGTGATCACGTCGGCGAACCCCTCCTTGATCGGCCCGGGGAAATAGTCCCCCAGCGTCTGCTGGAACCACGGGTCGTCAGGAAGTCCCGTCGGCAGCAGATCGGCCTTCAACGCGAGCTTGGCATAGGCCACCAGGACGGCGAACTCCGGCGAGGTCAGGCCGAGCCCGGCCTCGGCGCGCTCACCGATCTCGATGTCGCTCGGCAAGAACTCCAGGTCTCGATCGAGCTCGCCGCGCTCCTCCAGCCAGTGGATGAGCCGCTGGTGCACCTCGACCATCGCGTGCTGCTGGGCGCGGGCGTTGCCGAGCAAGACGTTCTGCTCGTAGTTGTCGCGCAGCACCTGGCTGGCGACCTCGTCCGTCATCGACGCCAGGACCTTGTTGCGCTGCTTGAGGGTGAGGTCCTCGCGCCGCACGACCTCCTGCAGCAGGATCTTGATGTTGACCTCGTGGTCCGAGGTGTCGACACCCGCCGAGTTGTCGATCGCGTCGGTGTTGACGCGGACGCCGGCCAGCGCCGCCTCGATTCGGCCGCGCTGAGACAACCCGAGGTTGCCACCCTCGCCGATGACCTTGACGCGCACGTCACCACCGTTGACGCGGATGGCGTCATTGGCGCGGTCGCCGACCTCCTCGTTGGACTCGCTGTCGGCCTTGACATAGGTGCCGATGCCGCCATTCCAGAGCAGGTCGACCGGTGCCAGCAGAACGGCGTGGATGAGATCGGTGGGCGTCATCGAGGTCACGTCGTCGGCCAACCCGAGGGCCGCGCGCATCTGCGCCGACACGGGAACGGACTTGAGGGTGCGCGCCCAGACGCCACCACCCTCGCTGATGAGCGACGTGTCATAGCTCGCCCACGAGGAGCCCGGCAGGTTGAAGAGCCGCTGGCGCTCCGCGAAGGACCTCTCCGCGTCCGGGTCGGGGTCAACGAAGACGTGCCGGTGGTCGAAGGCCGCCACCAGGCGGATGTGCTCCGAGAGCAGCATCCCGTTGCCGAAGACGTCACCGCTCATGTCGCCGATGCCAACGACGGTGAAGTCCTCCGTCTGCGTGTCGTGGCCCATCTCGCGGAAGTGCCGCTTGACCGACTCCCAGGCGCCACGGGCGGTGATGCCCATGCCCTTGTGGTCATAGCCACTGGAGCCGCCGGAGGCGAAGGCGTCGTCGAGCCAGAAACCGTAGTCCTGCGAGACGCCATTGGCGATATCGGAGAACGTCGCGGTGCCCTTGTCGGCGGCGACGACCAGGTAGGGGTCGTCCTCGTCGTGGCGCACGACCTTCGGCGGCGGCACGATCTCTGCACCGACGCGGTTGTCGGTCAGGTCGAGCAGGCCGGAGATGAAGATCTTGTATGCCGCGACGCCCTCCGCGCGGCGCTCCGCCGGGTCGTCCGGGAGTTGCTTGGGGAAGAACCCGCCCTTGCTTCCGGTCGGCACGATGACGGAGTTCTTGACCATCTGCGCCTTGACCAGGCCGAGCACCTCGGTGCGGAAGTCCTCGCGCCGGTCGCTCCAGCGCAGCCCGCCGCGAGCTACCGGCCCGAAACGCAGGTGGACGCCCTCGACCCGGGGGCTGTAGACCCAGATCTCGAACTGCGGGCGCGGCGCCGGGAGCTCTGGGACACGCTTGGGGTCGATCTTCAAGGACACATAGTCCTTGGGTTCACCCTGCGCATCGACCTGGAAGAAGTTGGTGCGCAGGGTGGCCCGGATAACCCCGAGGAAGGCCCGGATGATTCGGTCGTGGTCGAGGCTGGCGACGTCGTCGAGCGCTTCGGTGATCTGGCGAACGAGGGCCTGCTCGCGCTCCTCCCGACCGCCACCCTCCCCGGCGCCCTGGTCCGCATCGGCGTCCGGATCGAAGCGGGTCTCGAAGAGCCGGACCAGCAGCGTGGCGATCTGCCAGTTGGCCAGGAGCGAGTCCTCGATGTAGCGCTGGCTGAAGGCGGGACGGGTCTGGCGGAGGTACTTCGCGATGGTGCGCAGGATGACCACCTGCCGCCACGTCAATTGCGCTTGCAGGACAAGGGCGTTGAAGCCGTCTGACTCCGCGCGGCCCTCCCAGACGGCTGCGACAGCGCCCTCGAAGAGCTCCCGGAGCCGAGCGTGGGTCATCGAGGACCAGAGCCGATCGTCACGCACCCGCAGCCCGAAGTCATAGACGTGCTGCGCGACGCCGTCGCGGCGGCTCACGGCATACGGCCGCTCGTCGACGACCTCGACACCCATGTGGGTGAACAGCGGCAGCACCTGCGTCAACGACAGCGGGTCGCGCCGGAACAGCTTGAACCGGCGAATGGCCTCGGGGTTGAACCGCGGCTTGTAGAGCACCAACTCGGTGGCATTGCTCTCGCCCAGGCTGTCGAGATGGCGCAGGTCGGCCACCCCTTGCTTGACGGTGAAGTCTTCCTTGTATGCCGTGGGGAACGCCCGCCCATAGGCCCCGGCCAGGCGGGCGGTCTCCTCCTCACCCACCTCCCGGCGGGCCGATTCGAGCAGGTCCTCGTCCCAGGTCCGGGTCGCGTCGGCGATCTTGGCTTCGAGGGCGACCTCGTCGACGCCCAGCCGGTGGGTCGGGCGACCGAGACGAAGCACGAAATGCACCTGTGCCAGAGCGGATTCGGAGACGCGAGTGGTGAAGTCGACGCTCGTGGCGTCGAAGGCCTCGGTGAGGATCGCCTCCATGCGTTGGCGGACGGCAGTGTTGTAGCGGTCGCGGGGGATGAACACGAGCGCGGAGACGAACCGGCCGAAGTCGTCGAGCCGGAAGAAGACCCGGCAGCGGCGCTTCTCGCGCAGGTGGACCACCTGCGTGGCCACGTCGAGCAGTTGCGCCGGGCTCGCCTGGAGGACCTCGTCGCGCGGGTAGCGAT
This sequence comes from Nostocoides jenkinsii Ben 74, assembly GCF_001046875.1. Taxonomy (GTDB): domain Bacteria; phylum Actinomycetota; class Actinomycetes; order Actinomycetales; family Dermatophilaceae; genus Nostocoides_A; species Nostocoides_A jenkinsii. Next base: position 288,881 of record NZ_HF571038.1, on the reverse strand, counting down.
CGAGGATGCCGAGCAGATCCTTGCCGGAGTGGGAGTCGGCATCGAAGCCCGAGGCGGCCATGACCTCGGCCACCTTGTCCTTGACATAGGGAATCCGAAGGACGGACTCGGCATACGCGCTGGAGGTGAACAAGCCCAGGAAGCGGTGCTCGCCGGTGACGGCACCCGACGCATCGAACGTGCGCACGCCGATGTAGTCGAGGTAGACCGGCCGGTGGACCGTCGCGCGGGAGTTGGCCTTGGTCACGAACAGCACGCGCCGCTCGCGCGCTTTCTCCAGCGCCGGGCCGGTGATCTTGGTCAGGGCGCTGGTCATATCGGCATCGGCGCGCAGCAGGCCGAGGCCCGACCCGGAGATGGCGGCGAGCTCGCCTGCCGTGTCATCGCCGGTCAGGGTGTAGTCGCGGGCACCGAGGAAGGTGAAGTTGTTGTCGGCCATCCAGTCGAGGAAGTCCGCGGCGCGTTCGCACTCCTGCGCCGAGACACCGGCGGGAGCATTGGCGCGCAGCTCGGCGGCCAACGTCGCGGCCCGGGACGTCATCTTGGGCCAGTCCTCGATGGCCTCTTGCACATCGCCGAGCACGCGCGTGAGAGCGGTCGCGATCTCGGCGCGATGGGCGGCGTCACTCTCGCGGTCGATCTCGATGTGGATCCACGACTCGCGCATCTCGCCGAAGGCGGGCGGCGCGGCCGGGTCCGCGTCATCGCCCTGATCAAGGACGAGCTCCTCGTAGCGGCCGTCGGCACTGCGGCGCACCACCAGCAACGGATGGAAGACCGTATGGATGCCTCGGCCCGCCGATTCGAGGTAGGCGGTCACGGAGTCGACCAGGAAGGGCTTGTCGTCCGTCACGATCTGGATGACCGTATGGGGACTGGTCCAGCCCTCGCCATCGATCGAGGGGTTGAGGCAGGTGACCGTCGAGGTGCCGGATGGCCGAGCCTGGGCCAGATCGTGGTGGGCCAAGGCAATGGCGAGCAGGTCATCGGAGCTTCGTGCCAGAACCTCCTCGGCGGGGACGTGCCGGTAATAGGCGGAGAGGAAGTCGAGGAGCGGCGGGCTCCCCTTGGCCTCTCCACGCCGGGCGGCGTCCTCCAAGCGTTCCTTCCGCGCGGCGGCGTCCTTGGGCACAGCGACCAAACCTCTCCAGTGCACGACGGGCGTCATTGCCCGCTCTCCTGCGAGGGTAACAATCACGCTGCGGAAAACCCATTCTCGCCGGCTTGGACCAGGGGTCAGCGGAGGCCGTCGGCGACCCCCGTGGCGGCGGCCGTGAGTTCGGTCAGCTCCGCCCGGACGGCGGCATCGACGCGGGCTCGCTCCTCGGCCACGAGGAGCAACCGGCGACGCAGCGCCGCGAGCGCCGCCTGGCGGCCGGCCTCCGCCGGGGCGGAAACCACCTGCCGCGGTCCGCTGCCCGGCGCGATGCGTCCGTGCTCGATCACGAAGCCGTACTGAGCGGCGTCTGCCTCGATGGCGGCCTGCTCTCGGTCAAGGCGGGCCACGGCATACGTCCAGCTGGTCAGGGCCCGCCCACCGGCGTCAAGCACCGGGCGCAGTGACCCGACGGCATCCACGAGGGCCGTGGCATCGGGGCGCAGTGCCGCCGGGCAGGCCGGCTCGGAGTGCATCAGCTGCGGAACGCGCGCCGCGTCGAATCGGCCGGCGAGCGATTGAAGGGCGCCGCCGAGGGCCACCACGGAGGGCAGATCGTGACCCGTCATCAGCGGTGGGACGCACCCGTGACGCGGACCGACGCCGGCACCGCCGACGAGTTTGCTGCCATTGAGCGACGGGCACCGTCTGCTTGAGCCACCGGCCAGGCGGCCACCACATAGTCGGCCTGGGCGGAGATGAGCCGAAGCGCGTCGGCGACCGCCTCCACGAACTCCTCGACAGCGCGCGCCATGAGGCGATCACCGACAAAGGGGGCCGCGCTCAGGACGTCGTCAGCCCCCGCCGCCGCGGCCCGACCCAGCTCAACTGCCGAGGATCGGGAGAGCCGCTGCCGGGTGTGCGCCATACGAGCACTGTAATCAGCCCCGCCGACAGGCGTCCGAAGTTATCCACAGGCGGGGTCAGGCGCCGCCGTTCAGGAGATCGACCTCGATGGCGAAGCCGGCGTCGATCGCGGGCTGGGCGAGCTTCTCGATTCGGGAGCCGAGGAAGGGGATATTGGCCCGGAGGTCGGCGTCGAGGGTCTGCTCGCACGTGGCGGCGTCGAGCGGCCGAACGACCACGGCCCCCGACATCGCTATCGGCACGCCGTCAATCGTCACGTGGATGTCGGCGCGGCGCGAGCCGTCCGCGCCGGGCACGCCCCACTCCTGCACCTCCAGGACCCGGAGGTGATCGCCGACAACGGCCTTGGCCGAGTCGGGGAAGGCGGCGGTCGACATGACCCGCTCAGTGCGGATGATGGTCGCGCCGCTCGGCGCGGATTCGATGGAGACGGTATGCCGCTCGGCCCGGCTGGCCGCGCACTTCGCCTCCTGGAATGCCGGGGTTGTGCGACGCCGGAACACCTCTTCTGCGGACCCGCGAAGAGTGTCCGACTTGGCAATCCGCATGGGCGAGAATCCTACTGGCGCGTCAGGCGCGCACGAGGAGCGCCACGGCGTGGACCTCGGTCACGTCATACCAGAGCAAATCCTCGACGTCTCCGCCCGGCTCTTCGTCGACGTGGAAGGACGCGATCTCGCGCAGGTCGAGATCGCCGGTGAGCCGGATGACGACGCCCTCCCCCGCGGGGGTGAACCCACTCTCGCGGACGTCCGCGGCCAGAACCACGCGGCGAGCGCCGTGAGCGAGGTCGACCGCGGTGCGCGCGGCTTCGAGGAAGACGAGATACTCCCGTTCCTCGTCGTCCGCGCGCGGTGTCGTGGCCTCCAGCGCGGGGGTCACGCCATACGCCAGCCGGCCGGTGGTGGCGAGGCGACCCGTCTCGGCGAGTTCGTCGAGGTCGTGGGCGTCGACGGGGAGGTAGACGCGCGCGGCGCTCATGCGGCGGCCGTTTCGAGAAGTTCGGCGAGGGCGTCGGGAATCACGGCGGCGAGGACCTCCAGGTCGGGTAGTGCGTCACGGTCGGCATTCAGACCGTAGAAGACGCGGCCGCGATAACTGGTCAGGCCGATGGCCAAGGCGTGCCCCGGCGCCAGCGGAGTCACGGGATAGGTGGCGATCAACGGGGCTGCGGCGCAATGCAACTGGCGCTGGGGGCCGGGAACATTGGTGACGGCGAGGTCGAAGAGCCGGCGCCCGAGGGCGCTGCCCACCCGGGCGCCCAGCGAGTGCAATGTCGGCGCGGAGAACCCGCCCAACTCGGCGAGCCGGTCGGCGGCCAAGGCCGCATCGCCGACTTGGGAGTGCATGGCGTGGGCGATCTGCAGGAGTCGGACGCGGGGTGCGTTCTCGCCGATCGGCAAGTCGACGAAGACGGGCTGGACGCTGCCCCCGAGCCCCGCGGACGTGGCCATCGTCACGGGCACGACGGCACGCAAACTCGTTGTCGCCCGGACAAATTCGCCACGTGACCCGAGCCAGCCGCGCAAGGCGCCGGCCACGGCCGCCAAGGCGATGTCGTTGACATTAACGTCGGCGTTGACGCGCGCGAGGCGGGCGCGCACTTCCCGATAGACCGCGAGGTCGGTCTCGACCATGGCGAACCGGCGGGCCGATCCGGGCTCGGCGGCGAGCGGCGAATCGCTGGACGAGCGCACCGCCCGGGCCAGGGTCGCACCGACGCCGAGCGCGCGCCGCCCGTTGGCGCGAAGCTCGCCTAGGCCACCGCGCACGGTGTCCACCACGCCGGCGGGGCTGCGCACCGCATCGGCGATGGCCTCCACCAGCAGTCCGCTCGACCCCGGCTCGGGGCGAGGAGCCCACCGCCCATCACCGGCGGCCCCCGACTCCTCGTCGAGGATGAGCCCGGCGATATCGAGGCTGGTCAGTTCGGGAATCATCGCCTGGTGGGTCTTGGTCACGACGGCGAAGTGATTGTCGGCGACGCCCTCAACGACATAGGCCTCCCACAACGGATGCTCGCGGTCGAGCAGCTTGGCGTTGACGCGGGCGACGAACTCCCCGAGTTGGGCGGGCGATCCGGGCGCGGGAAGGGCGGAGCGCCGGACGTGATAATCGAGATCGAAGGCTGCGTCATCTACCCAAACCGGGTTGGCCACGCGCCCGGGGACACTGCGGACGCGTTGCCGCAGTCGGGGATTGGCCGCCAGGCGCGCACCGATGCGCTCAACGACATTGGCCGGGTCGAAGCCGGGGGGCCGCTCGAAGATGAGCACCTGGCCGACATGCATCGGGGTGTGGCGCCCCTCCAGGGTCAAGAAGGAGGCATCCAGGGCGGTTAGGCGGTCGACCACCGGCCCATAGTGACAGACCCGGGCAGCCAGCGGCGCCGCCGGACGGGTGTCCCGGGGGCCTGTGCTGGGACGAGTTCGCCCGCCAGGTGCCGGATGCGCTCCCGAACGACGGCGCCCGGTGCTTCCTCGGCCAGCACGCGCCCAGCCAGGACGCAGCGATCGAGGGTGGCCCGATCGTCGGGAATGAAGGCGGCGACCTCAACGCCGGCGAAGCGCTTGAGGGCGTCGCCGACCCGGCGCTCCGGGGCCGCGCCCACCGCCGTTGACCGTAGCCGGTTGACGACGATGCGTGGAGTGACGCAGGCGACCGACTCCAGGTCTTGCAGGGCGCGAACCAGTCGCTGCAAACCCACCGGATCGGCCGCGGCGACGGCGACGATCTCGTCAGCCGCCTCCAACGCCGCCAGGGTCGCGCCATTGCGCCGCGGCGCGCGGGTGTCGTAGCTCAGTTCCTCGTCGTCATCGAGGCAGAAGGCGCAATCCACCACGACAACGTCGACGAGTCGGCGCGCGAGGTCGAGCAGGTGACTCATCGACGCCGCCCGCAGCTCGCTCCACCGGCTCGACGTCGGCAGGCCGGTGAGCACGCGAAAGCCGGTCGCGGTGGACGGGGTCAGTCGTGCCAAGGTGGGCACATCGAGGGTGCCCAACTCGCTCGCGCGCGCCGCGGCCGCAACACCCGGGGACTCATCCAGCAGGCCGAGGAGTTGGGCGACGCACGCGCCGTAGGTGTCGGCATCGATGAGCAGTGTCGACGTCCCGCGGGCGGCGAACTCCGCGGCGAGGTTGACCGCGAGGGTGGTGCGTCCCGGGGAGCCGGCCGGTCCCCATACGGCAAGAATCCGGCCCTCGTGTGGCTCGTCACTCAACGCGCCATCACCGGCGATCCCGTGCGGGCCCAGCGGGCCGAGCGGATCGAGGCCGGCCTCCAGTGCGGCGATCTCGGCGTCGACATCGGTGGCGGGGGCGCCGGTGGCCGCTACCGCGACAAGGCTGCTTGCCGCGAGCCGGTGTAGCGCGGCGAGCAGGTCGACCGCATTGTCGGCCGGGGCCAGCGCGCTGATGCCGAGCTGTCGCAGCCGCTCCTGCGAGCCCTCCCCGGCGTCGGTGACACCGACGACGCGGACGGCGGCCTCGGCCAGTTGCGCCACGCAATCGCGATCGAGCCCGCGCAGCCCGCCGGAGACCAACGCGATGTCACCGAGCCCGGCCCCAGCGGCCGCGAGCAGATCGGCGACATCCGGGCAGCGACGCACGACCTCGAAATCGCGGTCGGCCGCGACGGCCGCGGCGATGCGATCCTCGTGTCGATGATCCAGCGCGGTCAGGACCCGCCAGGTCATGAGCCGGCCTTGGCCGACCCGGGCACCGGGACCAGGGTGATCTTGGCCCCCGCATTGACCAGGCCGATGACCTCCGACACCCGATCGGCGGGCACAAGGAGTTGGGCATAGGCGCGACTGGTCGACCCGAGACCGGAGCCCGGGGTAGCGACCTCACCCACGAAGATGCGCTCCAGAACCCGCGCGGGGCCGCCGAACTGCGGCGTCGTCCCGCTGGCGGTGACCGGCTTGTCGGCATACACATCGACGAGGGACCCGCTCGTCAGGGTCGCGGCGGACACCTGATCGATGCCGATCGCCAAGGGAGCCACCTCGACCTGGGACGCCGTACCGACGGCGCTGGTGGGGATCAGCTCGCCCGGCCGGACCTCACGCAGCACATAGCCATCGGCCGGCAGGTCTGCGGTGGCGGGCAGGTAGGCCTCGCCGGTGCGCTCGACCTGGACCTCGACCGTGGTGAGCTGGCTGGGGTCGAGCCGCTGCCCGGGCACGAGGATGCTCTTGGCGGCGAGGACGGGAACGCGGTGATCGGCCGCTCGCAGCCCGGCTGCCCCGAGCGCGGTCGCGAGCAGCACGAGCAGTAGGCCGACGACCAGCCTGGTGTCTTTCCAGGACGGCCGGCGCAGCCGCCCGGCAATGGGTGCGGCCAAAGCAGTCATGGCGCGGCACTCCTCCCCCATCGATGATGATCCGGCTCGATCCTGCATCAGTTCGCCGCGGTCGGCATCTTGAAAGCCGACTTATCCACAGGACAGAAACCCGGACGGGGAGTTGTCGGCGCCATGAGGCAGACTTTGGGCCATGGCAAAACGGTTCATCCAATTGGCCGAGGTGGCCGAGATCCTCGACATCTCGTCCGCACAGGCCTACGCGCTTGTGCGCTCCGGAGACCTGCCCGCCATCAAGGTCGGCGGCCGTGGCCAGTGGCGCGTTGAGTCGACCCAACTGGAGGACTACATCCAACGGATGTATGCCGATACGCGCGCGTTCGTCGCCACGCACCCCCTCGGCAGCTCGGCGGACGACTGAGTCACCGTTTAGTCGGCTCAGCCTGTCTGCACGCAGGCGAGCCCGGAGAAGAGCACGGTCCGCAGACCGCGCACGTTGAGAGCGCGACGCGCCTCGTCGATCGGGTGCTCGGCCAAGTCGAGGAAGTCCTTCCCGACCACATCGATCGTTCCTTCGTATGCCGTGCCGGTCACGTCCGTGACCACCGCCGGCGCCCGGTCTCGACTGATCTCCCGCAGAGCGAAGCCCAGCGAGAACCGACGCACAGTGCTATCGATGTGATGCCGGGCGCGTAGCCCGCCGATGGTCACGACGGCCGACATCGGGATCAAGCAGGCACGCCCGGGTCCGGACGCCACGGCGAGCCAGTCCGCACCGACATCGACGAGTCGCCCCTCGACCCGCACGCCGCCGAGCAACCGCAGCTCCAGTTGCGCTCCTTGGTGGCCACCAAGGCGGCTCCCAAGTGGGACAAGCGCGCGCTCGCGGCGCGTCCGGTCGGCCACCTCGCTGTCGCGAGCTCGACGCTCCGCCGCCTCGAAGGCCAACTCCAGATCGGCGAAGAGCCGCTCCCATCGGCCGGTCGACATGGCTCACAGCGTAATCACGCCGTTGCTGTCCCACACTCTGGCGGCGTCGCGCGCACTTGACGGCACGCCCAATTGGGTCTTTCATAGGCAAACACAGGCAAACGTATATATACGGGGGTTGTCATGGGTAGGCGCGTCTATATCGTCAGCGCGACCAGCGCCGCGGCGGCGCTCGGCGCGGCCGCGATCTCTGCCTGGCTCGGCATTGGCATCGCCGGGCGGCCGTCGGTGGGGAGCGCCGATCACGATGTTGTGCTCGCGCAGGGTGCCGGCGCCGCAGCCTTCGTGGTCGCGGCGCTGTTCTTGGCCCAAGTTGCGCGGGCCAGCTGGCAACTCGGTCGCGACGAGGCGGCGCGATCGTGGCGGGAGCCGGCCCGCCCCTCCACGAGACTCGTGTCCTGGGTGGCGACCAGCCTGGTCGGACTGGCGGCGGCGCCCGCGGCCCACGCCGGGACGCCCGCTGCCTCGCAGACGGTGGCAACGGTGGTGGCGACGCCCGCCGCCACGGCCTCCGGGCAGATTGCGACCGCTCCGGTCGCGGCCGGGCGCCACGACGCCCCGACGGAAAGCCCACGAGCCGAGCGGACCTCGACCGCGCGCCGCGCACCTGACCCGTTGTGGCAATCCACCGACGACACCGACACAGCCGCTTCGATCCGACTGGTCGGTGGGACGAGCGGCGACGCGCACAATGCGTCTGGGCAGGACTCGGCGGCACCCGATTCCGGAACCGTCGTGGTGCGGCGGGGCGACTGCCTGTGGGATCTCGTCGCCCGTCATCTCGGCGGCGACGCCCCCGACGCGGAGGTGGCCAAGGCCTGGCCTCGGTGGTATGCCGCGAATCGCGCCGTCATCGGCTCCGACCCGGATGTGTTGCGTCCTGGGCAGGTTCTGCGCATCCCCGCCGGGTCGCTGCGATGACCCGCCCACTGCGCATGCTGCCGGTGCCCGACGGGCGGCCACCAGCGCTGCCACCGGGGATGTCAGGGAAGGGCACGTCGGGGGTGGGCACGAAGTCGACGATGCTCGCCCCGCTCTATGCCCAGGAGACGCTCGCCTTCGACCTCCGCCCGGACTACGACGAGCCGCCACCGCCGCCCCTGGGCGACTTGCCGGACCCGGCCGACTGGGCGCGTGGGGTCGCCCAAGCCTTGATCGAGGTCATGGGCGGGGTCCGTCCGCCCGCCAGCGTCGTGCGCCTGACCAGCCCGCAGGTCTATCTGGCGGTCTCTCGCCGCTACGGCGTCGCGGCGCGCCGGGCCGGGTCGCCGTTCACCGGCGGCGCCCTCACCGGCCGCGCCGCTGTCCGACGCCTAGCGGTCCTGCGGATCCGGTGCAGTCACACTCGCGCGGACGCCGCCGAGGTGGCAGTCGTCATCGCGGACGGCCCTCGGGTGCGCGCGATGGCACTGGAGTTGACCGGCTCAGGCTCTCAGTGGCGGGTCACGACCTTGCAGATTGCCTGATCGATCACTCGCCCGTGGTCAGCCGCCGGCGACCTAGCCCCGGCACCCGTTCCCGGCCTACGTGATCAGGCGTTCTTGCCGTGGCACATTTTGTATTTCTTGCCCGACAGGCACGGACACGGCTCGTTGCGACGGGCCATCGCGAGTTGGTCGGCAGTGAGCGGCTTGACCGTGAGGTCTTCGTCGCGCTCCTCCACCTCGCCATCCTCGCTCGGCGCCGAATAGTGGAGCCGACCGTGTGACGGCCGATCGTCGAGGCCCTTCGCCGTGACGACTGGCTCGGCCACCGGCGCCGCCGCCGGTGCAGGGGCGGCCTCGTCCTCGGACAGTCCGCGCAGCATCTCGCCGATCGCGACCGGCTGCAGAGGCTCGGGTTGGCGCGGGGTGACCTGGACTTCGGTGTTGAACAGGAAGCCGACGACCTCTTCCTTGATGGCGTCATTCATCGCCTCGAACAGGTTGTAGCCCTCGCGCTGGTACTCCACGAGCGGGTCGCGCTGGGCCATCGCCCGCAGGCCGATGCCCTCCTTGAGGTAGTCCATCTCGTAGAGGTGCTCGCGCCACTTCCGGTCCAGCACCGACAGAATGACCCGGCGCTCCAACTCGCGGGCGATGCCAGGCGTGAGGGCCTCCACACGCTCGTCGTAGGCGTGGTGGACGTCCGAGAGGAGTTCGGTGCGCAGGGACTCGGAGGTGACCCGGGACACGCCACCGGCGGACTCCTCGATCTCCTCCCAAGTCACTCCAACCGGATAGAGCGCCTTGAGCGCGGTCCACAGCCGGTCGGTGTCCCAGTTCTCGGCGAAGCCTTCGGCCGTCTCCGAGACCACATAGCCCTCGACGACATTGGTCATGAACTCGCGCACTTGCTCCTCGAGATCCTGGCCTTCGAGCACGGCCCGGCGCTCGTCATACACCACCTCGCGCTGGCGGTTCAGGACGTCGTCGTACTTCAGGACGTTCTTGCGGATCTCGTAGTTCTGGCCTTCGATCTGGCTCTGGGCGCTCTCGATGGACCGGGACAGCAACTTGCCTTCGATGGGGGTGTTGTCGTCGAGTCGCGCCGAGGTCATGACCTTGTCGACGAAGCCCGCATTGAACAGCCGCATGAGGTTGTCCTGCAACGAGAGATAGAAGCGGGACTCCCCCGGGTCACCCTGTCGACCGGACCGACCACGCAGCTGGTTGTCGATGCGCCGCGACTCGTGCCGCTCGGTGCCAAGGACATACAGCCCACCCAGTGCCGTCACCTCGGCGTGCTCGGCCTCGACCTGCTTCTCCGCGGCGGCGAGGGCTTCGTCCCAGGCGGCTTCGTATTCCTCCGGGGTCGCCTCCGGGTCGAGCCCGCGAGCCTTCAGTTGCGCGACCGCCATGAACTCGGGGTTGCCGCCGAGCATGATGTCGGTGCCTCGACCGGCCATATTCGTTGCCACGGTGACGGCGCCTTTGCGGCCGGCCTCGGCGACGATGCTCGCCTCGTGCTCGTGCTGCTTGGCGTTGAGCACCTGGTGCGGGATGCCGCGAGCCTCCAACTGGTCGGAGAGGTACTCGCTCTTCTCCACGCTGACTGTGCCGACCAGCACCGGCTGACCCTGCATGTGGCGGTTCTCGATGTCGTCGACCACCGCGGCATACTTCGCCTCTTCGGTCCGGTAGACGAGGTCGGCCTGGTCCTTGCGGATCATCGGCCGGTTGGTCGGAATGGGGACGACACCGAGCTTGTAGATCGAGTGCAACTCGGCGGCCTCGGTCTGCGCCGTGCCGGTCATGCCGGAGAGGGTGTCGTACATGCGGAAGTAGTTCTGGAGGGTGATCGTGGCGAGGGTCTGGTTCTCGTTCTTGATCTCCACGCCCTCCTTCGCCTCGATGGCCTGGTGCATGCCGTCGTTGTAGCGACGGCCGGCCAGGATGCGGCCCGTGTGCTCGTCGACGATCATGACCTCGCCGTTCATCACGACATAGTCCTTGTCGCGCGTGAACAGTTCCTTGGCCTTGATGGCGTTGTTGAGGTAGCCGATGAGCGGGGTGTTGACGGCCTCGTAGAGGTTGTCGATGCCGAGGTAGTCCTCGACCTTGTCGATGCCGGACTCCAGCACGCCGACGGTCTTCTTTTTCTCATCGACCTCGTAGTCGCCGCGCCCGGACTCGAACTCGCCCCGGTGCAGGCGCGTGACCATCTTGGCGAACTCGGTGTACCACTTGGTCGGCTGGTCGGCCGGGCCGGAGATGATCAGCGGGGTCCGGGCCTCGTCGATGAGGATCGAGTCGACCTCGTCGACGATGGCGAAGTTGTGGCCGCGCTGGACGAGTTCGTCGGTCGACCACGCCATGTTGTCGCGCAGATAGTCGAAGCCGAACTCATTGTTGGTGCCATAGGTGATGTCCTTGGCGTACTCGACGCGCCGCTCCTCGGGGGTCATCGAGGACAGGATGCAACCGGTCTCCAGGCCGAGGGCGCGGTGGACGCGGCCCATCAGCTCGGCCTGATAGCTCGCGAGGTAGTCGTTGACCGTGACGACGTGAACGCCCTTGCCGGTCAAGGCATTGAGGTATGACGGCAGGGTCGCGACGAGCGTCTTGCCCTCACCTGTCTTCATCTCGGCGACATTGCCTTGGTGGAGCGCGGCGCCACCCATGATCTGGACATCGAAGTGCCGCTTGCCCAGGGTCCGCTTGGACGCCTCTCGCACGGCCGCGAAGGCCTCCGGGAGGATCTGTTCGAGCGTCTCCCCCGCCGCGAGGCGCTCGCGGAACTTGTCGGTCTCGGCGCGCAACTCCTCATCGGTGAGCTTTTCGAAGTCTTCCTCGATGGCGTTGACCTGCGCGGCGATGTTCTCCAGCCGCTTGACCACCCGGCCCTCACCGGCGCGGAGCAGCTTCTCCATGAACTTGGGCACGCGAACACTCCTGAAGTCGACCCCTGGAACCTGCCTAGCGTAATCGAGGCTCCACCTTCGGCCCCAACGCGCACACCCCTCGCCCGGGTTCCCGTCCAGACGCGGCAACCACGGGCGGCGGTAGCCGCGGCGAACACCCAGGCCGTAGCAGTGGTGAGTAAATGCGCGGCGGGGACGGCGCGGCATACGCAAAGATCGGATGTATGCCGTTCCCCGACTGCGTTCCTGAGCTCACCGACGGCGTGGTGCGCCTGCGAGCGCACCGGCGCGAGGACGCCGAGCGGATCGTCGAGCAGTGTCAGGACGTGGACACGCTGCGCTGGACGACCGTGCCGCGACCCTATGGACCAGCTGAGGCGGAGTGGTTTCTCAAGCACATCGAGGACGGCTGGAACGCCGGCGAGGGCTATGAGTACTGGGCCATCACCGATGCCGCAGACCCGCAGCAGCGCTTCCTCGGCACTATCGACCTGCGCGCGGGCAAGTCCGGGATGGCCGAGGTCGGCTTCGGCCTGCACCCGGACGGTCGCGGGCGCGGGTCGATGGCGGCCGCGCTCCGGCTCGTCGCCGCCCGCTTCTTCAACGACCTCGGCGGGCAACGCCTCTACTGGTGGGCCAGCCGCGGCAACTTCGCCTCGTGGCGAGTCGCGTGGGCCTGCGGTTTCACCTTTCACGCGACCCTCCCGGCTCGCCTGCAGCCGCCGGACCCCAGTGCGCAAGCCGACCATGGCGCGGTGGCCAGTGTGGGCCGCGACGACGACCTGACCCGCCCGGCCGCGCCCTGGCACGAGCCGGTCACGCTCGAGGCCGACGGGATTCGGCTGCGCGCGTGGCGCCCCGACGATGTCGAGGCGATCGAACTCGACGACACACCGGAGCACTTCGAGCCGCCGGGTGCTCGGCAAACGCCGGAGAACTATGCCGAGTGGCTGCTTCGTCGCCAGGAGCGGATGTCTCAGGGCACCTCGACGTGGTGGTGCATCACCGACGCGGCCACTGATCGCGCGCTGGGCCTGGTCACCCTTATTGAGGGTGGACAGGAGCCAGGGACGGCCGAGCTGGGCTACGCCCTATTCCCTTCGGCCCGAGGCCGAGGTGCGACGACCATCGCGAGCCGGCTCGTCGTCGACTACGCCTTCGCCGAGACCGGCGGGCGCGGACTGCGCAAACTGTCGGCGCTGACGGTCGGGGACAACGACAAAAGTGCAGCCGTGTTGACTCGCCTCGGGTTCACCGAGTGGGGCCGCGAACCGGCCTTTTGCGAGCGCGAGGACGGAACGCTGGACGACGCGCGCCACTGGGTGTTGCTCAGGCCGTGAGCTGATCCAGCCCGAGCCAGCCCGCCATCAGGGCTAGTTCGGCGTCCAGTTCGGCGCGGTCCTGTGAGCCGCCGCGCCCGGGCTCCCACGTCAGGCGTTGGATCCGCAAGGCGCCCGCGCCTCGATCAGCCTTGAGGTCAACGCGACCGATGAGGTCCTCGCCGAGCAGGAAGGGCAGGACGTAATAGCCGTGCACGCGCTGGGGCGCGGGCACGTAGATCTCCAGCCGGTAGTCAAAGCCCCACAGCGCCGCCACCCGATCGCGCGTCCAGACCAGGGAGTCAAAAGGGCTGAGTAGCGCCCGCGCATCGATGCGTCGGGGCCGGCGGGCGTCGCGGTGGAGATAGGCCGGGCGCCGCCAGCCCTCGATCATGGCCGGCAGCAGAACTCCTTGGGCAACAAGGGAATCCACCGCACGCTGAGCGGGCTCCGGGGCGATCCGGAAGTAGTCCCGCAGACATTGCACGGTCCCGACTCCGTGGGCGCGGGCCGCGATCTCCACCAGCCGGTCGTATGCCGCGCCCTCCCCCGGACGCAACCCCGGCTCCACCGCGGCCGCGCGCGAGGCGGGCGGGAAGATGCGGTGGAGCGCGTCATACCGGCGCTCGAATTGGCTCGTGCGGCCGGACGAGCCGATCTCGCCGGCCCAGAAGAGGTGCTCCAGCGCGTTCTTGACCAGCGACCAGTTCCAGCCCCACTCCTCGCGCCGCCGGGGAAGGTCGTGCGCGAGCGCGGCCTCGGTCTCGCGGGAGGTGAGCGGACCATGCGCCTCAATCTCGGCCCGGACGGCGGTGACAAGTTCGGGGGCGTCGCGGGCGACCCGCTGCATGCCGCCCCACGCGTCGGCGTGGGCTCGCCGCATCCGGAAGTCCAGCAGCGGCCACGTCGTCGGTGGGATGAGGCTCGCCTCGTGCGCCCAGTATTCGACGATGCGGCGCGGCGCCCGGTCACGGGCGCGGTCGAGCAGGGACACGTCATACGGGCCGAGGCGGGAGAAGAAGGGGAGGTACTGACTCCGCGTCAGGACGTTGACGCTGTCGATCTGGATGATGCCGACCGTGTCGATGACCCGCTGGATGTCTCGGATCGTGACCGGCCCAACGGGACGTGGCCGCCCAAAACCTTGGGCGGCCAACGCAATCCGTCGGGCAGCGGCCCGGTTCAGTTGGATCAGGAGACGACCTCGGCCGGCTCGGCGACGTCCAGGTGGATGACGCCATAGGCCCAGCCGTGGCGCTTGTAGACGACGCTCGGTTTGTCGGTCTCGGAGTCGTGGAAGAGGAAGAAGTCGTGCCCGACGAGTTCCATCTCACGCAGCGCATCGCCCAAGGTCATCGGGCTGGTGGCGTGCACCTTCTCGCGGACCTCGATCGGCGAGTCGCCGACGGCCCCGAAGAGGTCGCGAGGAGCCTCGCCATCGGCCTCGGGCTCGGCTACCGGGGCGGCCTCGGGCACCGCGATGCGACTGGTTGCCGCCGCGACGGACTCGGGGGTGCGCCGACCACGACTGACCTTGCGCCGGTCTCCCGCGCGACGCAGCCGCTCGACCAGCTTGTCCATCGCCATCTCGAAGGCGGCGTACTTGTCGTCGTGGCACGCCTCGGCGCGGATCACGGGTCCGCGGGCGTGGCAGGTGACCTCGACGCGTTCGGAGCCGCGGGCCTGGCGGGCGTTGGGCTCATGACTGAGGAGAACATCGATGCGCTGGGTTCGGGGAGCCAACTGCTCCACCTTGCCCATGCGTTCGGCGACGTGATCGCGGAAGCGATCGCTGAGCTGGATGTGACGGCCGGTGACGACGATGTCCATGGGGGTGCTCCTTCGACGGCGGAACCGATGAAACGCTTTCTTCAAGAACGACTTTCACGTGTTCTGGGTTCCCGACCACCCCCCGCCTCGGGGCGTTCGCCACGGAACGCTGGTCGGTGCAGATGGCTCCATGACCTGACGCTACTAGATAAGAATGGCGCCGCGCCGGGGGGTCGCGGCGATGACCGCCGCGGCAACCGGATGCGCGCCCGCCGCCCGGATCGCACGCGCTCCCTCGGCCAGCGTCGCCCCCGTCGTAAGGACGTCGTCGGCGAGGAGGATCCGCCGTCCGGCGAGACCGGCGGCCACACGCCGCGGGACCCGGAGTTGCCGGGTCAGGTTGGCTGCCCGGGCCGCGGCGTCCAGGCCCGCCTGGTCGGCGAGCCGACCCACCGGGCGCAAGGCACGCACGCACAGCAGACCCAACTCCGCGGCCGCCTGAGCGACGGCGTCCCCGACCGGATCATCCCCCCGTGCCCTGGTCGTATGCCGCGCGCTCGGCATCGGCACGACCACCAGCCGTCGGGTGTCCCCCACCGCGTCACTCCTCGGCGCGTCACTCCTCGGCCCGGAACTCCTCGACGCAGCATCAGCGATCACCGACCCGGCCGCGCTCGCCAGCGCGCGCCCCAGCAGCCAGGCCAACAGCGATCGCAGGTCGCGACGGTCGGCGTCCTTGTAGGCCGGAATGACCTGAGCCAGCACCCCGGCATACGCCCCCGCCGCGGTCGTCGGCGGCACCCCGCCGGCTCCGGCAGGGGCACCACCGCTTGCGGGCCGCCTCGGAAGAGGCACCCCACCAGCGTGGCGAGGCAGGCGCGGCATACGGCATCGTCGTCGCCCACGCCGCAGGCGGCGCACGTTCCCGGCAAGGTGAGGGACCGCAATGCGCCCCCCAAGCTTCCGACGCGGCCACTCACCACCGCTCCAGCGTGCCGTCGCCCCCATGGTCACGCCAGCCGACAAGGCGCCGCCTGTGGACGATCCTCAATCGTGCAGACCGGGACCCTGTGGACGAATCGGTCAGCGGCCGGGCGGCACGAGATCGGAGAGCCCCTCAGGCAGCGGCTGCCAACTTGCGCCGGCCCGGACGAGCAGGTGACCCTCCACATCCCGGACCGCCAGATTGCGCGCCCCGCCGGCGGTGGTGATGTGGTCGGCGCCTTCGACACCGCCGAGGGGAGTGATCACGTCGCCGAGGGTGACCAGGTACGGCTGCGCCTTGCCCTTGGGTCCCGCCAGCACGGCCAGGTCCGTCGGGGACAACCAGACCACCTCGCGGATCTGGCTCAGCGCGGTACCCAGGCGAATCGTGTTGCCCGCCAAGGTGGTCGGCGTGCCGTCGGCGTCCCGGGCCACACCGGCCACATCCAGACGGGAGTTCTTGCCAGTGGCGTCGGTGGAGACCACCGCGATCCGGGTGCCGTCGACGGGGAAGGCCACATCGATCGGCAACCGGTCGACAAGCCACGACGCGACAATCGGCTTGGCTGCCGGGCCGCTGCCCTCGAACGGTTCGGCATTGCTGTCGATCGTCCACAGCCGCGCCTGGGCTTCCTTGTCGAAGGGGCGGCCACCGACCCACAGCCAGCCGTCACGGTCATACGCGGGCCCGGTGAGCCGGTCGGCGAATCCCTCCGGCTCGATGCTTCCGTCGGCGCGGTAGCGGGCAAGGCCGGTGCCGTTGTCACCAACCGCGGCGAGTTCGGAGCCCGTGAACGACAACGCCAAGCGGCCCCAGGTCGCCGGGACCCGCGGGAACGCCGACGGCAACGTCCCTAGGTCGACTCCGGGGCCGAGAAGGGTGTCGAAGTCGACGCTGAGGATCCGATCACCAACGCGGACAACGGGTTTGACGCCGGGCGCCGGATCAAGCGTGCGGAACCCGAGTTCGGCGGCGGCGAGCACCGGCGGCTGCACCCCGGGCACTTGCAGGGGCGTCTCCTCCAAGGTCACCCGGACCGCGGAGATATTCGGGGCTTCCGTCAGGGTCGCCACCAGCTGACCCCAGGCATCGACGCGCGTGGCCAGAACGCTGAAGGCCGCCGAGGCGATCAACGGGACAGTCGCGACGCTGCCATCCACTGGGACGGCGTCGACGCTCAGCCGTGCCGAGCCCAACCCCGTGCGCACCGCACCCTCGAGATAGGCCGGCGGCGGGCCGATCAGCGCGCGGGTGAGTCCGGTGGCCAGCCGGGTGACCGGCAGCCAGCGCACGTCGGGGATCAGGGTTCGACCGTTAGCGGCCGGGTAGTAGATCCGCTGGGGACGCAGGACCTGTTGGAGGTTGCCGCGGCGCACCCAGCGCCCGAAGTCTGCGTCGGCCTGACCGATCCGCCACTGACCGTCGACCCGCTCCAGCCGCATCGAGGTCGACGCCCGACTGCCCGGCGTCACTGTCACGGCCCGACCGGCGGCGTCGATGCGAGCGACGAGGTTGGCCTTCACGTCATACCAGCCGTCACCGCGATAGGAGATGACCACGGAGTCCGCGGAGTCGATGACCTCCGTCGAGATTCCGGGCTCCCACTCCGCGACCATCCGGGTCGTCAAGAACGACTGGGCCACGGCCAGGCGTTCGGCGGTGACCTCCTCGGCGCGCAGGAAGTCCCGGATGATCGTGTCCGGCGCCGCGCCGGGGGTGGGTCCCGCCGGGACGTTGTAGGCCGGGTCCGGGCTGGGCTCGTCGACGTTCAGGCCCACCCGCACCGACTCGTCGGCGCGAATCCCGAGGCAGCCGCTCACGGACAGAACCACCAGGAGTATGCCGAGGCGCGCCCCGAGGCGGCGCAGCACCGACATCATGGCTGGCCCCGACATCATTAGTGGCCCCGACATCATGGCTGGGTCCGATCCCGCTTGACCGGCCGGAGCTTGGTGGTGACGTCCGATTCGGTATGGGCGCCAGCCGCCGGGATGAGGTGCAGCGGGGAGGATTCGATGAAACCTCCTGGTGCCCGCGGGAGGGTCAGTCGGAAGACCGTGCCCTGCCCGGGGCGGCCCCACGCCTCCAGCCAGCCGTGATGCAGGCGGGCATCCTCCAAGGAAATCGCCAGCCCCAGCCCGGTACCGCCGGTGGTCCGGGCCCGGGCCGGATCGGCCCGCCAGAAGCGATTGAACACCTTGGCGGCATCCCCGGGGCGCAGGCCGACGCCTTGGTCGCGGACGGCGACCGCCACGGCCGTCTCGTTGCCGGCGACGGAGACGACGATGGGCAGGCCCTCGCCGTGCTCGATGGCGTTGACCAAGAGATTGCGCAGGATGCGTTCGACCCGGCGCACGTCGATCTCGGCGATGACGTCGACACCGGGAGTCTCCACCCGCACGGGGCTGCCCTTGGCGACGGCCAGGGCGGAGACGGCTTGGACGCTACGGCGAACGACGCCGCCGAGGTCGACCGGGTCGACCTCGAGGTTGGCGGCCTTGGCGTCGAACCGGCTGATTTCCAGGAGGTCGGTCAAGAGGTTCTCGAAGCGGTCGAGTTCGGTGCTGAGAAGCTCGGCACTGCGCGCCAATTCGGGAGCGAAATCGGCGCGTCGGGCATGCATGACATCGGCAGCCATCCGGATCGTCGTCAGGGGCGTCCGCAGCTCGTGGGAGACGTCGGAGACGAAGATCTGCTGGACTTGCGACAGCTCTTCCAGTTGGCGGATCTTACTCTGCAGGTGGTCGGCCATGTCGTTGAAGGATCGCCCGAGCACGGCCATCTCGTCCGCGCCGGTGCTCACCATCCGCTCGTTCAGATTGCCGGCGGCGAGACGCTCGGCCACATCGGCGGCGCGCTGCACGGGGCGCACCACTTGCCGGCTGGTCAGCCAGGCGATGAGCGCGAGCATGGTGAGCAAGGCGCCGAGACCGAGATAAAACACGCGGCGGACGAGGGCGAGGGTGTTTTGCTCGCGGTCCATCGGATAGATGAAGAAGAGTTCGTGGACGCCCGCCGTGCGGACGTCCACTTGCGCGCCGACAACAACGGCCGGCACGGTCGAGGAGCCGGAGGCGTCCTGTGCGGAGTCGGTCAACAGCGCGCTGCGATCGAAGGAGATGACGGCGGTGCGTTGCCGCGACGGGTCCGCATCGACCGCCTCGCGCAGGTCCCGCGGCACCGGGGAGTCCGTTAAACCACCCGTGACCACCGTGGAGAGCCGCGAGGCGCTGCGGTTGGTCAGGGCCGGGGTGAAGACCACGAATCGGGTCAGGTCGGGTGGCGGTGGCGCCAGCTTCTGGATCTGGATCCGGGAGAAGTTGTTGAGTTCCTCCAGCCCCTGGGTCGAGTTGTTCTCGAACCCCGTGGTCGCATCGGTCAGCAGCGAGCGCGCCTCGACCTCCGCGCTCTTGATCCGATCGGAGGTCAGGCCGTCGGCGATCTGTTGATAGATATAGGTCCCGACGACGGAGATCGCGAGCAAGCCGCAGGCGACCGTCGTCAGGACGACCCGGCGCTGCAGCGAGTTGCGCCACAGTCCGGTGAGCCACCGCAGGGGGTGGAGCCGCCGCCGCGGAGTGGGCCGGTCGTCCGGCATCCTCAGGCCGGACCGGCCTTGTAGCCCACCCCGCGGACCGTCACGACGATCTGTGGGTTCTCGGCGTCGTGCTCGATCTTGGACCGCAGCCGCTGGACGTGGACGTTGACCAGGCGGGTGTCACCCGCGTGGCGGTATCCCCAGACCTGCTCCAAGAGAACTTCCCGCGTGTAGACCATCCACGGTTTGCGCGCCAGCGCGAGCAAGAGGTCGAACTCCAATGGCGTCAACGCGATCGCGTGCTCGCCCCGTTTGACCGTATGACCGGCGACGTCGATCGTCAGGTCACCGATCTCGAGCTTCTCCGGCTCGGCCTCGTCGATGCGCCGCAGGCGCGCGCGCACGCGAGCCACCAGCTCGGCCGGTTTGAACGGCTTCACCACATAGTCGTCCGCGCCCGACTCCAAGCCGACCACGACATCAACGGTGTCGGTTCGAGCGGTGAGCATCACGATGGGAACGCCGGATTCGGCGCGGATACGGCGGCATACCTGAATCCCGTCGAGCCCGGGGAGCATCACATCGAGGAGGACGAGATCGGGCTTGGCCTCGCGGAAGGCGGCGAGCGCCGACGCGCCGTCGGCGACGTGGACGACGTCGAGACCCTCCGACCGCATGACGATGCCGAGCATCTCGGCCAAGGCGAGATCGTCATCGACGATGAGGACGCGAGACTTCACTTGACGGCTCCCTTCCCACCCCCACCCGGGGGCCCAACCGGGCCAATCTTCACATACGAGACCGGCCGCCCCTCGCTGGCACACCGGAGGCGGCAGCGAGGGGCGCCAGGTTCACGCCGATCAGGCGACCGGGGTCTGGTAGCGCGGGATCAGTAGCGGTAGTGCTCCGGCTTGTAGGGGCCGGCCACGTCGACGCCGAGGTACTCGGCCTGGTCCTTGCGGAGTTCGGTCAGTTCGACGCCGAGCGGGTCGAGGTGCAGCCGGGCGACCTTCTCATCAAGGTGCTTCGGCAAGGTGGTCACGCTCGGGTGGCCGTCGACGTCGACATAGGCCTCCGGGTGCGCGAACAGCTCGATCTGCGCGATGGTCTGGTTGGAGAACGAGTTGGACATCACGAAGCTCGGGTGCCCGGTCGCGTTGCCGAGGTTCATCAGACGCCCCTCGGACAGCACGATGATCGAGCGCCCGTCGGCATAGGTCCACTCGTGAACCTGCGGCTTGATCTCGGTCTTGGTGACGCCTGCGGTCGCGGCCAGACCGGCCATGTCGATCTCGTTGTCGAAGTGACCGATATTGGCCACGATCGCCTTGTTCTTCATCCGGGCCATGTGCTCGGCGGTGATGACATCGAAGCAGCCGGTTGCGGTGACGAAGATGTCGCCGAACTCTGCGGCCTGGTCCATGGTGGTGACCTGGTAGCCCTCCATCGCCGCCTGCAGCGCGCAGATCGGGTCGATCTCGGTGACGACGACGCGGGCCCCCTGGCCGCGCAGCGACTCCGCGCAACCCTTGCCGACGTCGCCATATCCGGCGACGACCGCGACCTTGCCGCCGATGAGGACGTCCGTGGCGCGGTTGAGCCCGTCGACGAGGGAGTGGCGGCAGCCGTACTTGTTGTCGAACTTGGACTTGGTCACCGAGTCGTTGACGTTGATCGCCGGGAACAGCAACTCGCGGGCCTCGGCGAGTTGATAGAGCCGGTGCACGCCGGTCGTGGTCTCTTCGGTGACGCCCTTGATGCCGGCGGCGACGGTGGTCCACTTCTGCGGGTCCGCGGCCAGGGTCCGGCGTACGAGGGCCTTGAAGACGGAGAACTCCTCGGAGTCGCCCTCGGTGGTGGGCGGGACCTGCCCGGCGGCCTCCCACTCCTTGCCCTTGTGGACGAGCATCGTGGCGTCGCCACCGTCATCAAGGATCATGTTGGGGCCCTCGCCCGGCCAGGTGAGGATCGCGTCGGTGCACTCCCAATAGTCGGGGAGGCTCTCGCCCTTCCAGGCGAAGACGGGGACGCCGGCGGGCTCATCCACCGTGCCGCGCGGACCGACGACGACGGCAGCCGCCGCCTCGTCCTGCGTGGAGAAGATATTGCAGCTTGCCCAGCGGACCTGAGCGCCGAGCGCGACGAGGGTCTCGATGAGCACGGCCGTCTGCACGGTCATGTGGAGCGAGCCGGCGATGCGGGCACCGGCGAGGGGCTGCGCCGCGGCATACTCCTCGCGCAGAGCCATGAGGCCGGGCATCTCGTGCTCGGCGAGGCGGATCTGGTGACGGCCGGCCTCGGCGAGGCTGAGGTCGGCCACCTTGAAGTCGAAAGGCATGGCAAAGAATCCTTGGGTATCGAGTGGAGGTGGCCGGCGCCGCCGTTCTCGGCGCGCGGGACATCACCCACGCCGGGCCTTCATTCTAAAGCCAATCCCGGGATGTCCGGACCTGACGAAGGCGCAGGGTCGCTGCTGGATGGGGGCCGGTCAGGCGCCCGGTCTCGGGCGGCCGGTCAGGTGCCCGGGGCAGACTGGGAGTGGTCGCGCAGGGCGCGGACGGCCGGCGAGCGGAGCGGGTCCAGCCCCATCCCGATCGCGAGGTATGCCGCGGCGAAGTCGACCCGAGCGATGAGTTCCGCGAGGCGCACGAGGGGAGAACCCGCGGCGGGATTGACCTCATGCACGCGGGTCCCCCGGCCGGTCGCGAGTTCCTGGACCGACTGGGCCAGGTTGTGCCGCCGGACGGCCGCGTCCGTGGGCGACTCGTCGACGACATCACGCAGCAGCACCAAGGCGAGTTCGGCGGACTCATCGGGGTCGGCGAAGATGTCGCGCCCGCCGTCGGGGGCCGTCGACGACGCGGCGAACGGTCCGTCCAGGCACGCAAGCAAGGCGGCCGCGCAGTCGGGAAGCTGGCCGGTCAGGGCGGGGGTGCGGGCCGTGCGCGTCAACATCGTCCCCGCGCGCCGGGCGGCTACACCGGTCAAGGGGCCGTCGCCGAGGACGAGCGGGATCGTGCCGGCGAGATCGGCAGCCAAGAGTTTGGCGGGGTTGACGAAGGCTTCCGAACTCGGCCGGGCAGCGGCGGCGATGTCGTCGAGCCGGTTCGCGACGTCGTCGAGCCGGTCGGCGACGTCGGGCAGGATGCCGTGGCCTTCCAGGGTGAGCAGCGCCGGGACCAGCAACGACCAGGATCGTGCGCGCGACCCCGCACCGAGGTCCCCCACGGGCACGAACCGTCCTCGTGCCCGCGCGACGACATCAGCGAGCGGGGAGAGCGGCGCGCCGACGCCGACGACCGTCGCGCCCCGTCGGCCCGCCTCGGCGGCTAGGCCGAC
>NZ_HF571038.1:137765-266170 GCF_001046875.1 Nostocoides jenkinsii Ben 74 | reverse complement strand
CGCCGCGTCCAACTCGCGCGGCGGTTCCTGAACAACTCGGTCAAGAACGTCCAGCGGGTGCGGGGCAAGGTGGTCGTGCGCCTGTTCCGATTGGCCGGGCATGCCGACTTGCCGCAGACCGTCGAGTTCGACGACGAGATTCCCGCGGTGCGATCGGCCCCCGGCGCGACGGCTTAGACTCCGAGCGACCCCGCTATCGACAGCCCTGCCGTCGCACAACCGTGCTTCGAGCGAATCGTCCCGAGAAAGAACGCCATGAGCACCAATGTGACCGAGACTTCCACCGGAACCGCGCGCGTCAAGCGCGGGATGGCCGAGATGCTCAAAGGCGGCGTCATCATGGACGTGGTCACGCCGGAGCAGGCCAAGATCGCCGAGGACGCCGGCGCTGTCGCGGTCATGGCGCTGGAGCGGGTGCCCGCCGACATCCGCGCGCAGGGTGGAGTGTCCCGGATGAGCGACCCGGACATGATCGACGGCATCATCGCAGCCGTTTCGATTCCGGTGATGGCCAAGGCCCGCATCGGCCACTTCGTCGAGGCTCAGGTGCTGCAAGCGCTCGGAGTCGACTACATCGACGAATCCGAGGTGCTGACGCCGGCGGACTACGCCAACCACATCGACAAGTGGAACTTCACCGTGCCTTTCGTCTGTGGCGCGACCAACCTCGGCGAGGCGCTGCGCCGAATCACCGAGGGTGCGGCGATGATCCGCTCCAAGGGCGAGGCGGGCACCGGGGACGTCTCCAACGCGACCACCCACATGCGCCAGATTCGTCAGGAGATCCGCCGGCTGCAAAACCTGCCCGAGGACGAACTCTTCGTGGCCGCCAAAGAGTTGCAAGCACCATACGAACTCGTGCGGGAAGTCGCCCAGGCCGGCAAGTTGCCGGTCGTGCTGTTCACCGCGGGCGGCATCGCCACCCCGGCCGACGCCGCGATGATGATGCAGCTCGGCGCGGAGGGCGTCTTTGTGGGATCGGGCATCTTCAAGTCCGGCAACCCCGCGCAGCGCGCCGAAGCGATCGTGAAGGCGACAACCTTCTTCGACGACCCCGACGTGATCGCCAAGGTCTCGCGCGGACTTGGCGAGGCGATGGTTGGGATCAACGTCGAGGAAATCGCGCAGCCGCACCGGCTGGCCGAGCGCGGCTGGTGACGCAACCGGTCGTCGGCAGGCCCTCCGACGTCACTGGCGGAGCGCCGGCCCGCGGGCCCCGCTGACCTCACCGGGTCGGAGCAGTCCCCGGCCAGACCATCAGGACATCGGGCGCACCCTCGTCATTGTCCCCGTCGGTCCAGCGGACCTGGTTGAAGCCATGCCGCTCGTAGAACCGGATCGCCGGCGTATTGGCTTGGCGCCACCCAGGTCATCGCCGAATTGATCTGAGCGCGCAGGAAGGGTTCGACGCTGTCGCGGGGATGGACAATCATCGGGATCTGGGGGATGCACTCCTGCCGAATCTGCCAGAAGACTTCCGCCAGGGCTGGTGCGTCGTCGGTCGTGGCCGGTCGCACGATGGGGTCCACGTGCGTCATGATCCCAGGGTTCGCCGCGAATGGCGCCAACAAGGCGAAAGATGAGGAGCGATATGACGATGCCGACGATCGGGGTGCTCGCCGTCCAAGGCGATGTGCGCGAACATCTTGCGGCGCTGGCGGCAGTCGGCGTCCAGGCGATTCGGGTCCGGCGCCCCGAGGAGATCGAGCGCATCGACGGACTCGTGATCCCCGGCGGGGAGTCGACCGTGATGGACAAGCTGGTGCGCAGTTTCGGCCTGTTCGAGCCGCTGCGAGCCAGGCTTGCGGCTGGGCTCCCGGCATACGGCTCCTGCGCGGGAATGATCATGCTCGCCGACCGCATCGCCGACGGCACCACCGACCAGCAAACCCTCGGCGGATTCGACATCCTGGTGCGGCGCAACGCCTTCGGACGCCAGGTCGATTCCTTTGAGACCGACCTGCGCATCCGCGAACTCGGCCCCGAGCCCGTCCGCGCGGTCTTTATCCGCGCGCCGTGGGTTCAGGAATGGGGGAGCGCGGTCGAGGTGCTGGCGGCCGTGGAACGCGACGGCGCGGCATACCCTGTGGCCATCCGGCAAGGAGCGCTGCTGGCCACCTCCTTCCACCCCGAGGTGACGGGAGATCATCGCTTCCACAGCTATTTCGCCGCGATGGTGCGCGCCGCGTAGGATCGTTCGCCAGCCCCCGACCTCACCCGACGAGAAGGACACCGCATGTCCGGCCACTCCAAATGGGCCACCACGAAGCACCAGAAGGCCGCCAAGGACGCCAAGCGCGGCAAGCTGTTCGCCAAGCTGATCAAGAACATCGAAGTTGCGGCCAAGCAGGGCGGCGGCGACCCCGAGGGCAACCCGACGCTGTGGGACGCGATCTACAAGGCCAAGAAGTCCTCGGTGCCCAATGACAACATCGACCGCGCGGTCAAGCGCGGCTCCGGTGCCGAGGCGGGCGGGGCCGACTGGCAGACGATCATGTATGAGGGGTACGCCCCCGGCGGCGTCGCCATCCTGATCGAGTGCCTCACCGACAACCGCAACCGCGCGGCCGCGGAGGTGCGCACCGCGCTGTCGCGCAATGGTGGGTCGCTGGCGGATCCGGGTTCGGTGGCCTACATCTTCAACCGCAAGGGCGTC
Organism: Nostocoides jenkinsii Ben 74; assembly: GCF_001046875.1. Taxonomy (GTDB): domain Bacteria; phylum Actinomycetota; class Actinomycetes; order Actinomycetales; family Dermatophilaceae; genus Nostocoides_A; species Nostocoides_A jenkinsii. The sequence continues at coordinate 263,514 of NZ_HF571038.1, read as the reverse complement.
GTCATCGTGCCCAAGGGCGCCAAGTCCGAGGACGACATCCTGGAGGTCGTCCTCGACGCGGGGGCCGAAGAGGTCAACGACAACGGCGACAGCTGGGAGATCATCTCGGAGGCGACGGACGTGATCGCGGTTCGGTCGGCGTTGCAGGACGCGGGGATCGACTTCGACTCCGCCGAAGCCTCCTTCGTCCCGAACCTGCAGGTACCGCTGGACCTGGACGGCGCCAAGAAGATGATCCGGGTCGTGGATGCCCTCGAGGACTCCGACGATGTCCAGAACGTTTTCGCCAATGGCGACATCCCCGACGACGTCCTGGCCCAACTGGACGACGAAGACTGAGCGCGGCGCGCCGGCGCCCGGGATGTCGCGGCAACAGCTCAACTCAGCGTCCCCGGCACAACTCAGCACAGGTTAGTCAACTGCGGACAACTTGCTAGGTGTCCACAGTTGACTAACTGCTGCTAGCAGAAGTTCGCCAGTCCGGGGAGCAGAAGTTCGCCAGTCCGAAGCCGGCTAACCCGGGCCCGCGTGTTGCGCGAGGGGCGACGGGGGTGGGGTGGGTAGCCTGGTCTCCGAACAGGTGTTCGCACCCCGGCCAGCGGAAGGAAGCGCGCGTGCGTGTCCTCGGGATCGACCCCGGCCTCACTCGGTGCGGGCTGGGTGTCGTCGACGGTCGGCCGGGGCGGGCGGGGATGGTGGCCGTGGGCGTCATCCGGACGCCGAGCGACCGCGACACGGGGGAGCGACTGCTCTATCTGGAGGACAACCTCACGACCTGGGTCCGTCGCTTCGAACCCGACGTGGTCGCCATCGAGCGGGTATTCGCGGACGTCAACGTCGCCTCCGTCATGACGACCGCTCATGCCACGGCCATCGCCCTGCTCGTCGCCGCCAAGGCCGGCGTCCCGGTCGCCTTCCACACCCCCACCGAGGTCAAGGCGGCCGTCACCGGCGACGGGCGCGCCGGAAAGGCCCAGGTCACCCAGATGGTCACCAGCATCCTCAAACTCACCGAGCAGCCCCGGCCGGCTGATGCCGCCGACGCTCTGGCCCTAGCCATCTGCCACACCTGGCGAGGCGGGACTGAGATTCGGTATGCCGCGGCCGCCGCCCGCGCCGGAGGCCCCCGATGATCGCCAGCCTGGCCGGAGTCGTGGAGTTCGTCGGGCTCGATCGTCTCGTCGTCCGGGTCGGGGGAGTCGGGCTGCTCGTGCATACGACTCCGACGACAGCCGGGTCGGCCCGGGCCGGCGCCGAGACCACTCTCGCCACCAGCTTGGTGGTGCGGGAGGACAGTCTCACCCTCTTCGGGTTCGCGACCCGGGCGGAGCGGGACATGTTCGAGACCGTGCAGACCGTCAGCGGAGTTGGTCCGCGGCTCGCCCTGGCGATGCTCTCGGTGATGGGGCCCGAGGAGTTGCGCGCGGCGCTGGCCAGCGGCGATGCGAGGGCCCTCACCAAGATCCCCGGCGTCGGGCCCAAGTCCGCCGATCGACTGGTGCTGGAGTTGCGCGACAAGGTCGGCGCTGCCCCGGGCGCCGGTTCGGGCGCCGCGGCCGCCCACGCCCCCGGGGATTGGCGCGCGCCGGTCACCGAGGCCCTCGTCGGCCTGGGCTGGAACGCGAAGCAGGCCGAGTCTGCGGTGGAAAAGGTCGCCGCGGGCGAGGGAGCGGCGGCGGGCGACATCGCGGCATACCTCCGCTTGGCGTTGCGGGAGCTTCGGCGATGACGAAGGGATATGCGAGCGAGCTTCGCGAAGGCGACGGCGACTTCGAGTCCAGCCGGGTCCTCGATAATGCCGGCTCCGACGACGAGCGCGTGGTCGAGGCGGCCCTTCGACCCCGGCGGCTGGCCGAGTTCCCCGGGCAGCCCCGGGTGCGGGACCAGCTCGACCTTGTGCTCCAAGCGGCCAAGGGGCGGGGCGCCGCACCGGATCACATCCTCCTCTCGGGACCGCCTGGGCTGGGCAAAACCACGCTCGCGATGATCGTCGCCGCCGAGTTGGAGCGCCCCATCCGGGTGACCAGCGGCCCGGCGATCCAACACGCCGGTGACCTCGCCGCCGTCCTCTCGTCGCTGGACGAGGGCGAGGTGCTTTTCCTCGATGAGATCCACCGGATGGCGCGCGCGGCAGAGGAGATGCTCTACCTCGCGATGGAGGACTTCCGCGTCGACGTCATCGTGGGCAAAGGCCCGGGGGCCACCGCGATCCCGCTGGAGTTGCCACCATTCACCGTCGTCGGCGCGACGACGCGCGATGGGTTGCTGCCGGCCCCTTTGCGCGACCGCTTCGGCTTTACCGGGCGCCTCGACTTCTATGACCCGGCCGATCTCGCGCTGATCCTGCGCCGGTCGGCCTCGTTGCTGGGGGTGGAGATCGACCACGACGCGGTGGTCGAGATTGCCGGCCGCTCGCGCGGCACCCCCCGCATCGCCAATCGGCTGCTCCGCCGGGTCCGCGACTGGGCCCAGATCCATGGCGACGGCAGGATCGATCACGCCGCCGCCGCCGCGGCCCTCGAACTCTTCGACGTTGACCCCGTCGGGCTCGACCGGCTGGACCGGGCGGTTCTGGAGGCGCTGTGCCGGAAATACGCGGGGGGACCGGTCGGCATCACCACCCTCGCCGTGGCGGTGGGGGAGGAACCCGACACGGTGGAGACCGTCGCCGAGCCGTATCTCGTCCGGCAAGGCTTCCTCGAGCGCACCCCACGCGGCCGATTGGCTCGGCCCGCGGCCTGGGCCCACCTCGGGTTGACCCCACCAGCATCGTCGACGGCGCAGGCGATGCTGCCGATGGAGGAACCCACGCCGGGCCGCTTCGCCCCCTGAACCCAGCCCTCGCCGGCCTCGTGGGAACCCGCCGAGGGAGCGCGGTCGTTGGGTCGGACGGCGACCCTCGCCTACACTGCCGGAGACCGGCTGCACTTGGCCAGGCCTTTGCATGCCCATTGACTGTTATCTGCTAAGGACCCTTCACCATGCACACGAGCCTCGCGCTCGCCGACTCGACCTCGTCAGGTAGCGGCGGTCTTCTGCTGCTTCTGCTCCCTTTGCTCTTGCTCGGCTTCTTGATGTTCACCCAGCGACGTCGCGGCCGCGCGATGGTCACGATGCAAGAGCAACTCAAGGTGGGCGATGAGGTGGTCACCACCTCCGGCATGATCGGTCGCATCCGCAGCCTAAGCGACGGTGAGGTCGGCCTGGAGGCAGCGCCAGGGACGATCTTGCGCTTCGACCGTCGCGCCATCGGTGCCTTGTATGCGCCACCCGGCACCGCCACCGCGGGACCGATCCAGGACGGTAACCACTGATGGCGCGCACTCAGGCCCGGCCCAACCATGCCCTGCGCACCCTCATCGGCATGCTCGTCGCCACACTCGCGCTCGGTGGGCTGCTGGTTGGCGCACACCTCGGTGGCACCGCCTCGCTGGCGCCCAAACTCGGCCTCGACCTCGAAGGCGGCACCCAACTCGTCCTGACCCCGCGCGTCGTGGGCGATCAGAAGGTCACGGCCGCCCAAGTGGCACAGGCCCGCGACATCATCTCCGAGCGGGTCGATTCCCAGGGCGTCACCGGCGCCGAGGTCACGACTCAGGGTGAGAACAACATCGTCGTGAGCATGGCCGGAGACCCGTCGCGCGAGCAGGAGGAGAACCTTCGCCAGTCTTCCGCCCTGCAGTTCCGTCCGGTGCTGGTCGCTCAGCCGTCCGCGGCGGCGCCGACGCCGACCGACACCGCTACCACGCCCTCCGGGTCGTCGACGTCCGGCTCCGAGACCTCCGGCACCGGCACGTCCTCCGGAACGGCCACCTCTGGGTCGGGCACCACCACGAAGGCGGAATCGGCGTCATCGGACTCCGCCAGTCGGGCTTCTGACTCATCCACCTCGGCGTCCCGGTCGCGCGAGCGGTCGGCCCTTCCGGCTGCGTCTGCCACCTCGGGCACGTCCAGCGACACCGCCACCTCGTCGACGGACAGCGCCTCCGAGTCGTCTAGTTCGGGTGTGGCCACGCCGTCCGGCACGCCCACGAGCCCGACTGACCAGGCGTGGATCACCGAGGCCTTGACGGCCGAATTCACCAAGCTCGACTGCGCCAATGCCGAGGCGCTCGCCAATGTGGTGGACGACCCCGCCAAGCCGCTGGTGACCTGCTCCTCCGACGGTGCCGAGAAGTTCATCCTCGGACCGGTCGCGGTCTACGGCAAGGACATCACCGACGCCGTCGCCGACTACAAGCCCGGCCCCAACGGTCAGCCAACCCCCGAGGTCGAGATCCGGCTCACTTTCGACTCCGCCGCCAGCAAGACGTATGCCGATCTCAGCATCGAGATGCTCGCCCTGCCGAGCCCGCGCAACCGCCTCGCCTCGACTCTCGACTCGCGCGTCATCGTGGCGCCCCAGTTCAACGAGGCGATCACCGGCGGCCGCTCCTCGATCACCGGCGGTTTCACCTACGACTCAGCCCAGGAACTCGCCAAGCAGTTGAAGTTCGGCGCCCTGCCGATCTCCTTCGACCTTCAGACACGCACCCAGATCTCCCCGACCCTGGGTCAAGAGCAGTTGCGTCTCGGCCTGTTGGCCGGACTGGTCGGTCTGGTGCTCGTCGTCCTCTACTCGCTGATGCAGTACCGCGCCCTCGGCCTGGTCACCGTCGCCTCGATCGTGCTCGCAGCGTTGATCACCTATCTCGTGATCACCTTGCTCGGTTGGGCTCAGAACTACCGGCTGGACATGGCCGGCGTCACCGGTCTGATCGTGGCCATCGGCGTGACCGCCGACTCCTTCATCGTCTACTTCGAGCGCGTGCGCGACGAAGTCCGCGAAGGCCGCACGCTGCGCACGGCCGTCGACACCGGGTGGAACCGCGCCAAGCGCACCATTCTCGCCGCCGATGGCGTGAACTTCCTCGGCGCCTTGGTGCTCTACCTCCTCGCCTCCTCCAGCGTCCGCGGCTTCGCCTTCACCCTCGGCCTGACGACCTTGATCGATATCCTGATCGTCTTCTTCTTCACCCACCCGATCGTCTCTCTCTTGGCGCGCCGGCCCTTCTTCGCCGACGGTCACCGCTGGTCCGGGCTGGACCCCGAGCGGCTGGGCGTGTCCGCCACCCGCTACGTCGGGCGTGGCCGTTTCGCCGGGCCCCGCCAGGCCGCGACCGAAGGGAGCCAGGCATGAGCCGCTTCGCCCAGTTCGGCAACGATCTCTACACCGGCAAGCGCTCGATCGACTTCGTCGGTCGCACCAAGCTCTGGTACACCATCTCGGCCGTCGCCATCACCCTTGCCGTCGCGGGCCTGCTCCTGCGGGGCCTCAGCCTCGGCATCGAGTTCACCGGTGGCTCGGAGTTCCGGGTGTCCAATATCGCGGTCAGCTCGACTTACGAGAGCACCGCCAAGGATGCCGTCGAGCGAGTCGCTCCGGGAACCGAGCCCAGCGTCACCAAGCTGGGCGCCAACACCGTACGCGTCCAGACGGAGAAGCTTGACGACGCCACGAGCGCCGAGGTGCGCCAGGCCCTCGGCAGCGCCTTCAAGGCGCCGGAGAGCGACGTCTCGGCCAACTTCATCGGGCCGTCCTGGGGTGAGTCGGTCAGCAAACAGGCGCTGCGCGCACTGCTGGTCTTCCTCGTCCTGGTCGGCCTCGTCATGGCGATCTACTTCCGCACCTGGAAGATGTCCGTGGCGGCGCTGGTGGCGCTGCTGCACGACATGATCTTCACCGTCGGCATCTATGCCCTGACCGGCGTCGAAGTGTCTCCGGCGACCATGATCGGCTTCCTCACCGTTCTCGGCTACAGCCTCTATGACACCGTCGTCGTGTTCGACAAGGTGCGTGAGAACACCACCGAGGCCCTGGCCAATCACCGCACGTCGTATGCCGCGGCCGCCAACCTCGCCGTCAACCAGACGCTGGTGCGCTCCATCAACACCACCGTCGTGGCGCTGCTTCCCATCGCCGCGGTTCTCGTGCTGGCCTTCACCCGGCTAGGTCCGGGAACGCTGCTCGACCTCACCCTCTCCCTCTTCATCGGTATGGCCGTGGGCGCTTACTCCTCGATCTTCATCGCCTCACCGCTCCTGGTGCATTTGCGCTCACGCGAGCCGGAGATCGTCAAGTTGGCCAAGTCGGCCGCGCGGCACGACGGCAAGGTCGCCGCGTCGGCAGCCAAGCGGGCCGCCCGCGAGGAGGCAAACGCCATACCTGCGAGCGCCGGGGTTGCGGTCGGCAGCGGGACTCCCACGGCCGCCGAAGCCCAGCGGAGTGACGCCCCCGCTCGACCTGCGGCCCCCGCAGTTCGTCCGGCCGCTCAGCGGGCAGCCGATGCCGCCGATCCGCGAACCCCCGATGACGTCCGTGCCGATGGCGAGTCCGGGACGCTGACCGGCCGGAAGGTGCACAAGTGGGCCCAGGCGGGTCCGCGCAACCAGCCCAAGCGCCCGCCGAAGTCCAAGCGATGAGCGGCGCGCAAGCGCCTGATGCGCTGCGTTCGTTGGTGGAGTCGCGCATCCGCGACGTGCAAGATTTCCCGACACCAGGGATCTTGTTCAAGGACATCGGGCCGTTGCTGGCCGACCCCGAGGCCTTCGCCGCGATCGTCGCGGACGGGGCCAGGCGGCATACGGGAAGAGTCGACTTCGTCGCCGGGATCGAGGCGCGCGGTTTCATCTTCGGCGCCGGGCTCGCGCACGCGATGGGGGTCGGCTTCATTCCGGTCCGCAAGGCCGGGAAGTTGCCGGGCCCGACGGTGGAGGTGTCCTATGACTTGGAGTACGGCCAGGCGCGCATCGCGGTGCAGGAGGGCGCCGTGGCACCGGGAAGTCGCATCGTCGTCGTCGATGACGTGCTCGCCACGGGCGGCACGGCGGCGGCTGCCTGTGCGCTCCTGGAACTCGTCGGGGCCGAGATCGTCGGTCTGGACGTCGTGATGGAACTGGCGGCCCTCGGTGGGCGCAGCGCATTGGTGGGCCGTGAGGTCTACAGCCTGACTGTGGCCTGAGTCACCTTTCTCGGCGCGTCCAAAGCGTTACTGAACTGCAGGAACACCTCGCTGGAGGGGTGGCCGGGCCGCCCCAGCCGGCAGGCGCGTTCGAGAGGGTCTGACCGAGCGACTAACATCTCTGCATGAAAGAGGAGGCCGCCCCCGGAGGCCCCACGTCCGGTGCTCCAGTCCCCCCGTCGACCAGCAACACGACCGCACGTGGCCGGGCTTTCGCCCGCCTTGAGTGGATCAGCCGCCCACGCGCGGCCGCCCATGATCCGATACTCGATCCCCTGATTTCCCTGCTGCGGCAAAACCACCCCCGCGCCGACGTCTCGATTCTCCAGCGGGCCTATGTCGTGGCCGAGGAGGCCCATCGCGGCCAAATGCGCAAGTCGGGCGATCCCTACATCACCCACCCATTGGCCGTGGCGATGATCCTGGCCGAGCTTGGCATGACCCCAGTGACGCTGGCCGCGGCCCTCCTGCACGACGTCGTCGAGGACACCGACATTCCGCTCTCCGACATCGAGCGAGACTTCGGCGCCGAGGTGGCGCACATGGTCAATGGCGTGACCAAGCTGGACAAGGTCCAGTACGGCGAACTCGCCGCAGCCGAGACCGTCCGCAAGATGATTGTGGCGATGGCCGGTGACATCCGGGTGCTGGTCATCAAGCTGGCCGATCGGCTCCACAACGCGCGCACGTTCGGTTCGGTGTCGCTCGATTCGGCGAGTCGCAAGGCGACCGAAACGCTCGACATCTTCGCTCCGCTGGCGCACCGGCTTGGGATGAACACCGTCAAGTGGGAGCTGGAGGACATCGCGTTCCGCACGCTCTATCCCAAGGTCTTTGAAGAGATTCGTCGTCAGGTGTCCGAGCGTGCCGGAGAGCGCGCTGAGTACCTCCACACCGTGCAGAGTCAGGTGGAAGCCGATCTGGCAGAGGCCAAGATCAAGGCGACCGTCTCGGGCCGGCCGAAGCATTACTACTCGATCTACCAAAAGATGGTGGCCGGGCACCGCGACTTCGACGACATCCATGATCTCGTCGGCGTGCGTGTTCTCGTGGAATCACAAAAGGACTGTTATGCCGCCCTCGGGGCGGTGCACGCGCGGTGGAAGCCGATCGGCGGGCGGTTCAAGGACTACATCGCCATCCCGAAGTTCAATATGTACCAGTCCCTGCACACCACCGTGATCGGCCCGTCGGGGCGACCCGTCGAAGTCCAGATCCGCACGCACGCCATGCACCGGCGTGCCGAATACGGCGTGGCCGCCCACTGGAAGTACAAGGAGGACCGCGGCGGTTCCGGCAAGGGCAGCGGCGCCGACGATCCCCTCGACATCAACGACATGGCGTGGTTGCGCCAGTTGATCGACTGGCAGCGCGAGACCGAGGGCCCCACCGAGTTCCTGGAGTCGCTGCGCTACGAGATGTCAGCGCGGGAGGTCTACACCTTCACCCCGAAGGGCGACGTCATCACGTTGCCAAATGGATCGACCTCGATCGACTTCGCCTATGCCGTTCATACCGAGGTCGGACACCGCTGCGTCGGGGCCCGCGTCAATGGGCGGCTGGTGTCGTTGGAGTCGCGGCTCGACAACGGCGACGTCGTGGAGATCCTGACGTCGAAGGCCGAAGGCGCCGGCCCGTCTCACGACTGGATCAATATCGTCGTCTCGCCGCGCGCCCGCAACAAGATCCGGCAGTGGTTCTCCAAGTCTCGTCGCGAGGAAGCCGTCGAGGCCGGCACGGATGCGATCGCCAAGGCGATGCGCAAGCAACACCTGCCCCTGCAGCGCATGATGAGCCACCAGATGCTCGCCGCGGTCGCGGCGGAGTTGCGCTACGCCGACGTCGATGCCTTGTATGCCGCGGTCGGCGACAATCACGTCTCGGCAGCGAGCGTCGTGGCTCGTCTGGTCAACGCGGTCGGCGGCGACGAGGGCGCCAAGGAGGACGTCGCCGAGTCCGTCCGCGTGGGTCGTCCGGCCCGGCGCCGCTCCGGCGAGCCCGGCATCAGCGTCGCTGGTATGGGCCGGGAGGTCTTCGTCAAGCTAGCGAAGTGTTGCACCCCGGTTCCGGGCGACGAGATCCTTGGCTTCGTCACCCGAGGAGCCGGGGTCTCGGTGCACCGCAGTGACTGCACCAATGCGACGTCCCTGCGCAGCCACCCCGAGCGCCTCGTCGAGGTGTCCTGGGACCTCGGGCCGGGGACCTTGTTCCGGGTGCACATTGAGGTCCTCGCCCTCGACCGCGAGGGCCTGCTCTCCGACATCACGCGCGTGCTCGCTGATAATGGGGTCAACATCCTCGGCGCCAATGTGTCGACCAATAAGGACCGGTTCGCCGTCTTGCATTTCCAGTTCGAGATGGGCGACTCCACGCACCTCGACCACGTCACGAAGGCCGTCAAGAAGGTCATTGGCGTCTTCGAGATCAAGCGCGGCGGGAGTGCGACTGGTGACTGAGCGGCACCAGTAGCACCCGCGCCGAGCACCCGCGCCGAACCGAGTCTGAGCTAGGTCTGGTTGCGAAACTCCCGGAAGGGGTCCTCGCGAAGTATCGGAGCGAGGGACGAGCGGAGAACTGCGCGGGGTAGGTCAGTCGCGCAAAATGCTGGGCGCCAGGTCCGCGGCCGGCGGCCGCCACGTGGCCGCGTCGGCAGCCTCCTGGACGCCGGAGCGGATGTCCTTGACCTGACCACCCTCCGCACCCGGGAACCAGACAAACGGTATGCCGCGTCGGTCGGCATACCGGATCTGCTTGCCGAAGCGATCCGCCCGAGGCGCGACCTCGCACGGAATCCCATTGGCGCGCAGCGCCGTTGCCACCGACGTGGACGCCGGCCGGTCATCCTCGTTGGTGACCGCCACGAGAACGGCGGTCGGCGTCGCGCGGGAGGCGCGCAGCATACGACTGCCAAAAAGGAGGCCGAGGATCCGGGTGACACCAATCGACATCCCGACGCCGGGATAGGTGGTCTTGCCGTCGGAGGCGAGGGCGTCGTAGCGGCCGCCAGAGCACACCGCGCCCCACGACTCGTGCCCGCGCAGCGACGTCTCATAGACCGTGCCGGTGTAGTAGTCCAAGCCGCGCGCGATCTTCAAAGCGGCCACGACCTTGCCGGGCGCGTTGGCCCGCGCCGTCTCGATGACCGCGGCCAGGGACTCGATGCCCTCGTCGAGGTCCGGGTGATCGACCCCCAGCGCTCGGACCCGATCCACGAAGGACAGGTCGTCGGTGGCGATGGCAGCCAGGTCCAGGCACGCCTGGGCAGCCGCCGGCGTTGCGCCCCCGGCCAGCAACAGCTCCCGCACAGCCTCCGGCCCGATCTTGTCGAGCTTGTCGATCGTGCGCAGGGTTCCCGCGACATCCGTCAGCCCAAGCCCGGCGAAGAAGCCGTTGGCCAGCTTGCGATTGTTGACCTGGATGACGAAGTCACCGACCGGGAATCGCTGGAACACATCGGCGATCACCAGCGGCATCTCGGCTTCGAAATGCGGGGCGAGGGTGCCGACGTCCACGACGTCGATATCGGCCTGCGTGAACTCCCGGTAGCGGCCCTCCTGCGGGCGCTCGCCACGCCAGGATTTCTGAATCTGATAGCGGCGGAACGGAAAATCCAACGTCCCGGCGTTCTCGAGGACGTAGCGCGCAAAGGGCACCGTCAGGTCGAAGTGCAGCCCCCACTTGCTGTCATCCCGCGCTCTGCCGGCCAGCCGCGAGATCGTATAGATCTCCTTGTCGGCATCCTCACCCTGCGAACTCAGCCGGGTGATGGGCTCGATCGAGCGGGTCTCAATCGAGCAGAAGCCGTGAAGTTCGAAGGTCTCCCGGATCACATCGAGGAAGCGCTGCTCGACGATGCGCTCGGCGGGGGAGAACTCCGGGAAACCCGAGATCGGGGCGATCTTGCTCACTGGGTCAATCCTTGCAGGTAGGGATTGGTCGCGCGCTCGCGTTTCATGGTGGTGGCCGGTCCGTGCCCCGGCAGCACGAGCGTGGAGTCGGCGAGGGGGAGCACGACATCGCGCAGGGAATCGGTCATCGCCTCGGTGCTGCCGCCGGCGAGATCGGTGCGACCGATCGACCCGGCAAAAAGCACGTCGCCGCTGAACATTGTCCGGTCCAGCTCGCCGGGCACCCCATTGGCAATGGCGTCCATCCCGAACATCACCGACCCCTCGGTATGCCCGGGTGCGTGCCGCACGTCCAGATCGATCCCCGCGATCTGGACGCTGTCTCCGTCGGCGATGGTCTTGACGTCAGCCGGCTCCTGCCACCCATCCCGCCCGAACTGCTGGATGAACATCGCCTTCAAATCGGGAGAGAGGAGGTCGACCGGGTTCTCGAGCCGGTAGCGGTCGTCACCATGGATGAAGGTGGGCACGTATGCCGGGCCGGCGTCGCGGCATACGGGTGTCACGGAGAAGACGTGGTCCAGATGGCCGTGCGTGAGCAGGACCGCGGCTGGCCGGAGGCGATGCTCGGCGAACACGGACCGGAGGGTGTCGACGACCCCGATGCCCGGGTCGACGACAAGACATTCCTGTCCGGGTGCCGTCGCGACGACATAGCAATTGGTCGCGAAGGCGGCGGCGGGGAAAGACAGCATGAACACGGGGTAGACCTTAGACCGGGGCGTGACAGACTTCCGTCCCGTGACGAAGGAGCAAGAGCGCGCCCGGGCGAAGCGGCGCTACGAACGCCGCCAGGATCGGCTGGCCGAGCGGCAGGCGGAGCAGCAGCGGATGCGGGTGGCCGCCATCGTCGCCGTCTTGCTGTTGGCCCTCGTGGGAGCCTTCATCGCGATCGCCAAGAGCGCCGGATCCGACAAGCCCGGGTCGACGTCCAGCAGCCCTGCCAGCCCGACAGCCCCGAGCAGCCTGGCCACGGCGGCGGGATGCTCGCCCGCTCCGGGCGTGCCGGGGACCGCGGCCGAACTGACGAAGCCGGACGCGGCCGAGGTCGCCGACGTCACGGGCAAGCGCGTCATCGCGACGATCGACACGAATTGCGGTCAGATCGTCGCCGAGTTGGATGGGACCAACGCTCCGCTCGCGGTGGCGTCCTTCGTCCAGTTGGCGCGGCTGGGCTACTGGAAGGACGCGCCCTGCCCGCGCGTGACCGCCGGGTCGATCTTCGTCCTGCAGTGCGGTGACCCAACCGGGAGCCTGAACGGCAGCCCCGGATACGGCTTCGCCATCGAGAACGCCCCCGCGGACAATGTCTACAAGCGTGGTGTGCTGGCCATGGCGCGCCAAGGCGACAACGCCGAAGGCAATGGCGGGCAGTATTTCATTGTCTATCGGGACTCCCCGATTCCGACGGACAAGGCAGGTGGCTACACCGTTTTCGGTAGCGTGCTGAGCGGGATGGATATTGTGGACAAGATTGCCGCGGGTGGTGCGGAAGGCGGTGCGCCTGACGGCGCGCCGGCATTTCCGATCAGCACGCTGTCCGTGACGACTGAGACGAAGGACTGAACAGACGTGACCGAGACGCCGAAGCCGTCGGCCGCCCCTGCGCCCAGCCCGGCGATGTTTGCCGCGCGCCCCAAGCCTCCCGCCGCCCCGTCCGCACCCGCGCTGCCCCATTCCGACTCCGCCCGCTTCGGTCGCGTGGGCGAGGACGGCACCGTCTATGTGCAGCTCGCGGAGGGCGAGGAACGAGCGGTGGGGTCGTATCCCGGGGCCAGCCCGGAGGAGGCACTGCAGTACTTCGCCCGGAAGTATGACGAGTTGTTCGCCAGCGCCGATCTCCTCCACCAGCGCGCCTCCGTCCCCGATGTCGCCAGCAAGGACCTCGCCGACGGGCTCAAGACGCTTCGCGTGCACGCGCAGGATGCCAATGTGGTCGGTGACCTGGCCGCACTGAGTGCCACGCTCGATGCCATCGAGGCGGAGATCGCCAGCAAGCGCGAGGCTGAGTCGGCCGCCCGGGCGGCCGCGAAGGCCGAGGCTCAAGGCGTTCGAGAAGGCATCGTCAGCCAGGCCGAGGCCATCGCCGCGCAACCCCTGGAGCGCATCCAGTGGAAGACCAGCAGCGAGACGATGCGCGCGTTGCTCGACACCTGGAAGGAACTGCAGCGCGGGCGTGTCCGCCTGGACAAGGACGTCGAGGCGGCCCTGTGGACGCGGTTCAGCAAGGCGCGCAATTCCTTCGACAAGGCGCGCCGCAGCCACTTCGCCGAGCTGGAGACGAGCCGTGGCGATGCCCGGCGCACCAAGGAAGCGCTGGTCAGCGAGGCCGAGACGCTCGCCAAGAGCACTGACTGGGCAGCCACCGCGGGCGCGTTCAAGCGGCTGATGGATCAGTGGCGCGGCGCGGGTCGCGCCGCCCGCACCGAGGACGACGCCTTGTGGGAGCGCTTCAAGGCCGCCCAGGACGCCTTCTTCCACGCCAAGGATGAGGTCGTGGCCGCCGAGGATCAGGAGTTCCGGGCCAACCTCGAGGTGAAGCAGGCGCTGCTAGCCGAAGCCGAAAAGCTGCTGCCCGTCACGGACATCGAAGCCACGAAGGCCGCGCTACGCGGGATCCAGGATCGGTGGGAGGCGGCCGGCAAGGTCCCCCGCGCCGACATCGAACGCACCGAGAAGGCGATGCGCCGCGTCGAGGCCGCCGTCCGCGAGGCGGATGAGCGCAAGTGGAAGCGCACCAACCCCGAGGTCGCCGCCCGCGCCAACTCCCTGGCCACGCAACTACAGGCCTCCGTAGCGAAGCTGGAAGACGACCTCGCCGCGGCGACCGCAGCCGGCAATGCCACGAAGGTCAGCGACCTCACGGCCAAACTCGCCGCCCAGAAGTCCTGGCTGGAACAAGCCCAAGGCGGCCTGGCCGAGTTCGGCTGATCGGACGCCGTCGTCCCGATGGCATCGGCTCCCCACGATGGCGTGGTCGCCCCCGCGGCGTCGGCCGCTGAGGTCTAGTGTGGGGAGCCGTGAGAATCGGCATACCCAGCGAGGTCAAGAACAACGAATATCGCGTCGCGATCACCCCGGTCGGCGTGAGTGAACTCGTGGCCCACGGCCATGAGGTGCTCATCCAGAAAGGCGCGGGCCTCGGCAGCTCGATCACCGACGAGGAGTTCGTCGCCCAAGGCGCGCGCATCGTCGATGCCGCCGATGACCTCTGGGGCGAGGCCGAGATGGTGCTCAAGGTCAAGGAGCCCGTCGAGGAGGAATACCACCGCCTCCGCGAGGACCTGACGCTGTTCACCTACCTGCATCTGGCGGCGGATCAGCCGTTGACGGAGGAGTTGCTGGCGAAGCGCGTCACGGCGATCGCCTATGAAACCGTGCAACTGCCCTCCGGCATGTTGCCGCTGCTCTATCCGATGTCGGAGGTCGCCGGCTGCCTGGCCCCGCAGGTCGGGGCTCATGCCATGATGCGGGCCCACGGTGGCCGAGGCGTCCTCATGGGTGGGGTCGGCGGGGTGGCCAACGCCAAGGTCGTTGTGCTCGGCGCCGGCGTTGCCGGCCAGAACGCTGCCAATATCGCCCTCGGCATGGGCGCCGAAGTCACCATGCTCGACACCGATCTCGACAAGCTGCGCATGAGCTTCTGGCGCTACGACAACCGGGTTCGCCAGATCGCTTCCTCGGCCCTGTCCGTACGCGAGCAGGTGCTCGCGGCGGACCTGGTCATCGGGACCGTGCTCATCCCGGGCAAGCGCGCGCCAAAGCTCGTCACGCAGGAGATGGTCGCGCAGATGAAACCCGGCTCGGTGCTGGTCGATGTCGCCATCGACCAAGGCGGCTGCTTCGAGGGGAGCCGTCCTACCACCCACGCCGACCCGACGTTCACGGTGCACAACTCCACCTACTACTGCGTCGCCAATATGCCCGGGGCGGTCCCCAACACCTCCACCTGGGCCCTGACCAATGCCACCTTGCCGTATGCCGTGAAGCTCGCCGATCAGGGCTGGCGCGCGGCCTGCCAGGCCGACAAGGCCCTCGCCCTGGGGCTCAACACCATTGCCGGGCAGCTCACCTGCCCGGGCGTGGCCGAGGCATTCGACCTCCCCCTCGTCGATGTCGCGGCCACGGTGGCGTGAGCGGGGACCGCGTCGATCCCGGTCGGGCGGTGCGCGAGTGGTTGACCCACCTCGACGTCGAGAAGGGACGCTCGCGGCATACGCTCGCCGCCTATCGACGCGACGGCGATCGCTATCTCGCCTTCCTCGCGGGCCGCGGGATCGATGACCTGCGTGCGGTGACCGAGGCGGACGTCACCGACTTCCTCGTCCACCTGCGCACCGGCGACGACGACAGGCCGCCGCTGAGCACGACGTCGGCCGCGCGGAGCCTGGTCGCCGTCCGCACCTTCCACCGCTTCCTCGCCCTCGACGCCACCCTGACCGCCGATCCGGCCGCGGCGGTCTCGCCACCGGCCGGCCCGGACCGGCTGCCCAAGGCCATCTCGATCGAGGATGTCGACCGCCTACTCTCGGTCGCGTCCGTCGGCGACGACGCGTCGGCCCTGCGGGATCAGGCCCTACTGGAGATCCTGTATGGCGCGGGCGCCCGGATCTCCGAGGCCACCGGCCTCGACATCGACGACCTCGCCCTCGATGAAGGCGTGATCCGGTTGCGGGGCAAGGGAAACAAGGAGCGGCTCGTTCCCCTCGGGACATATGCCGCGGCCGCCGTCAGCGCCTATCTCGTGCGCGCCCGGCCGGCCCTGGCCACGCGCGGCACGGGCACACCGGCGCTCTTCCTCAACACCCGGGGCGGGCGGCTGAGCCGCCAGGGGGCGTGGGGAATCATCCACGCCGTCGCGGACCGGGCGGGTCTCGGGGGGCGGGTGACTCCCCATACGCTCCGGCACTCCTTCGCCACCCACCTGCTCGACGGCGGCGCCGACGTCCGGATCGTCCAGGAACTCCTCGGGCATTCCTCGGTGACGACGACGCAGATCTACACGAAGGTCAGCATCGCCCGCCTGCGCGAGGTGTATGCCGGGAGCCACCCCCGGGCGCGCTGATAGGGTCGTGAGTCGATCGGCGGGACGCCGACCACGGCTGGTTCGACCGGGAAGGCGCAAAGTTGGAGCGCAGCGACGTTCACCTACCGGGCACCGAGGATGCCGCGGTCGGTCAGCTCGGGCCGACGGGACGGGTGCTCCCCGCCTTCCCCGAGCCGCAGCCACTGACGGGCACCGGCCCGGCGCGCGTCATCGCGATGTGCAATCAGAAGGGCGGGGTCGGCAAGACGACGACCACGATCAACCTGGGCGCCGCGCTGGCAGAATATGGCCGCAAGGTCTTGCTGGTCGACTTCGACCCTCAGGGCGCCCTGTCAGTCGGACTCGGCATCAACGCCAACGCCCTGGACGTGACGGTCTACAACCTGTTGGTCGAGCGCGGTCACGACGTCCGCGACGTCATTCGCTCCACGCGCGTGCCTCGCCTCGATCTCATCCCGGCCAATATCGACCTGTCGGCGGCCGAGGTGCAGCTGGTCGGCGAGGTTGCCCGCGAGCAGGTCCTGTCGCGGATTTTGCGTCCGGTGATGGACGACTATGACGTCGTCCTGATCGACTGCCAGCCGTCGCTGGGACTGCTGACGGTCAACGCCCTGACCGCGGCGCACGGCGTGATCATCCCGCTGGAGACCGAATATTTCGCCATGCGCGGCGTCGCCCTGCTGGTCGAGACGATCGAGAAGGTCACTGACCGACTCAACCCCCGCCTGACCATCGACGGGATCCTGCCGACGATGTATGACGGGCGTACCCTCCACAGCCGCGAGGTCGTGGAGTCCGTGGTCCGCCACTTCGGTGACCGGGTCTTCCATACGGTCATTTCCCGCACGGTGAAGTTCCCGGATGCGACCCTGGCGGCCGAGCCGATCACGACCTATGCCTCGGCCCACCAAGGCGCGGGCGCCTATCGGCAGTTGGCGCGCGAGTTGATCGCGCGCGGCGGGTCCCCCTGAGCACGATGGAAGCCGACGTCCTCACCGGGGACGGCCACGTGGGCAGCGACGTCGTTCCCGGCGGCGTGATCACCAAGCGGACCCCGACCCGCGCTTTCGAGGTGCATCTCGACGTCTTCGAGGGTCCGTTCGATCTGCTGCTCGGCCTGATCGCCAAGCACAAGCTCGACATCACCGAGATCGCGCTTGCCCAGGTCACCGACGAATTCATCGCGCACTTCACGGCCCGGCGCGACGACGGCGATGTGGAGTTGTCGCAGGCCAGCGAGTTCCTGCTGATCGCGGCGACCCTGTTGGACCTCAAGGCCGCCCGTCTGCTGCCCCAGTTGGGGGAGGAGGACGAGGAGGACCTCGCCCTGATCGAGGCCCGCGACCTGCTGTTCGCGCGGTTGCTGCAATATCGGGCCTATAAGCAGGTGGCGACTTTCCTGTCCGACCGGCTCGCCGCCGGCGCCGCGAGTATGCCGCGCCAGGCCGGCCTCGAACCCCGCTTCGCCAAACTCCTGCCGGAATTGGTGCTGACCGTCACGCCCGAGCAGCTGGCGCGGATCGCCGCCCGGGCGCTGACCCCCAAGGTGGCGCCGACCGTCGGGCTGGCCCACCTGCACGCCCCAGCCGTAAGCGTGCAGGAGCAGGCGAGCCTGGTCGCGCAGCGGCTACGCCGCGACCGGGCGTTGTCTTTCCGGACACTGATCGCCGATGCCGAGTCCAAACTGGTCGTCGTCGCGCGCTTCTTGGCGCTCCTGGAACTGTTCCGGGAATCCGCGGTGGCCTTCGAGCAGGCCGAAGCACTGGGGGAGTTGACGGTGCGATGGACCGGGCCCAACGACGGCGACGTCACGATCACCGATGAGTTCGACGACGCCTCGCCGAACCCCGAGGCCGAGCCGGCGAAGGAGCAGCCATGACCGACCCGTTGTTCCCCGACGGCGAGTCACCCGCCGCCGACCCCGCCTGGGTGCGCGGGGCGATCGAGGCGATCCTGATGGTCGTCGACACACCCGTGGACGCCCTGACGTTGGCCACCGCCTTGGACGTCCCGGCCGCCGCCGTCGACGAGCATCTCGCGGCGCTCCAGGAGGACTACGCCGACCGGGGATTCGCGCTGCGCTATGTCGCGGGCGGGTGGCGGGTCTATTCGCGCCCGGAGTATGCCGAGGCCGTCGAGCGGTTCCTGATCGACGGGGCACAGGCCAAGCTCAGCCAAGCGGCGCTGGAAACGCTCGCCGTGATCGCCTATCGGCAACCCATCTCCCGTGGCCGGATCAGCGCCGTGCGGGGGGTCAACGTCGACGGCGTCGTGCGCACCCTGACCACCCGCGGGCTGATCGAAGAACTCGGTAGCGAGCCCGAGTCCGGCGCTGTGCTGTACGGGACCACGACCTACTTCCTGGAGCGCCTGGGACTCGGTGACCTGTCCGAACTTCCGGCGCTCGCGCCCTACCTGCCCGATATCGCCGACCTCGACGCCCTCGCCGAAGGAGCCCCGTCATGACCCCACCCCCCGCCCGACGCGGAACGGGAGGCCGGCCCGGGCCGAACCGGCGTCCGGGCAGTCCCCGGCGCACCGGACCCGCCAACGCCGGGACGACCCGCAAGAGCCAGCCCACCCGCCCACCGGTGGAGCGCCCCGGCGAGGCCGTGGATGTGCACGACCCGAACGGCATACGCCTCCAAAAGCTCCTGGCTGCCTCGGGGGTGGGGTCGCGACGCAAGTGTGAGGAACTCATTGCCGAGGGCCGGGTGGAAGTCAACGGGCAGATCGTGCTGGAGTTGGGCATCCGCGTCCCGCCGGGCGCGATCATCCATGTCGACGGCGAGCGCGTGCAGACCGACCCGGAGCGGGTCTACCTGGCGTTCAACAAGCCGCTCGGCGTCGTGACGACGATGAACGACGAGTTGGGGCGGGTCAATGTCGGTGACTACGTCGCCCAGCGGCGCGAGCGCCTCTTCCACGTGGGCCGGTTGGACGCCGACACCGAAGGGCTGCTGCTGCTGACCAACGATGGTGAGTTGGCGAACCGACTGCAGCACCCGGCATACGGGATCTTGAAGACGTATGTCGCGCAGGTCCCCGGCCCGATCCCGCGCGATCTGGGCAAGCAGCTGCGCGAGGGGGTGGAGTTGGACGACGGGGTCGTGCGCGTCGACTCATTCAAGCTGGTCGACTCGTTGCCGGGAAAGGCGATCGTCGAGGTCGTGCTACACGAAGGCCGCAAGCACATCGTGCGACGGATGTTGGAGGCGGTGGGGCATCCGGTGCAGGCGTTGGCCCGCACGCAGGTCGGCCCGGTTCGGCTGGGCGACACCAAGCCCGGGAAGTACCGGCCACTCAGCGCCAAGGAGATCGCCGCGCTCTACAAGGCGGCGGGGCTCTGAGTCGATGCGCTCTCGGTTGCCGGATGCCGTTCTGCCACAACGGGTTCACATCATCGGATCGGGCCTGATCGGCACCAGCTTGGCGATGGCACTGGTGCGCGCGGGCATCTCGGTGAGCGTGGCGGACGCCTCGCCGACGCATGAGGCGTTGGCGGCCGATCTAAGTGGGGCGATGCGTGGGGCTGTGGGGGCGCCCGAGGTCGTGGTCGTCGCCACACCGCCCGATGTCACGGCCGATGTTGTCGCAGGGGCCTTGGGCACGTGGCCTCGGGCGACCGTCACCGATGTCGCGTCCGTGAAGCGCGTCGTGTTGGGCCAGTTGCGCGCTCGGGGGGTCGCGGGGATCGAGCGCTATGTGGGTGGGCACCCGATGGCCGGGCGGGAGAAGTCCGGCGCGATCTCGGCGCGGATCGACCTGTTCGAGGGTCGGCCGTGGGTGATCACGACAACGGCTGAGACCGCCGTGGGCGGGGCGGCGTTAGTGATGGGGATCGCGGGGGCGGCCGGCGCGGTCGTGCGGGCGCTCAGCCCGGATGACCATGACAACGCCGTCGCGGCCGTCTCGCATGTGCCCCAGGTCGCCGCCAGCCTCGTTGCTGCGCGGTTGAGCGAACTCAGCGAAGACGCCGTCGGGCTCGCCGGCCAGGGCTTGCGGGATGTGACCCGCATTGCCGCGAGCGATCCGCTGCTGTGGACGCAGATCTTGGCCGGCAACGCGCCGGCCGTGGTGGGGGTGCTTCGTGCCCTGACCGACGACCTGACGCGTGTTGTGGAGGCGCTGGAGGCGTTGAGCGAGAACGAGTTTGATGAAAGGGCTGGTGAGGCAGGGGCTGGTGAGCCGGGCGAGGGGGAGTCGCGCGCGGGAGAGCCGGGCGCCGGCGACGCGGGTGCGGGGGAGCCGGGCTCGGCGCTCGCCCCGGGGGCGAGGCGCGTACTGGCCGAGGCGATCGCCGCGGGCAATACCGGCCACGCGCGAATTCCGGGTAAGCACGGGGCGGCGCCCGCGGCATACACCGTGGTGACAGTGCTGATCCCCGACGAGCCGGGACAGCTCGGCCGGCTGTTCCAGGATGTCGGCGATGCCGGCATCAACCTGGAAGAACTAAATCTTGAGCACAACCTCGGCCAGCCGTTCGGTCAGCTTGAACTCTCCGTCCTGCCCGGCGTGGCGGGGGAGTTGGTCGAGACGCTGGCGGCGCGGGGGTGGCGCGTCCACGACTGAGACCGCGCGCGCCCCCGACTACCCTGCGTGCATGGTCGCTCCTGTTGTCGTCGCTATCGACGGCCCCTCCGGTTCCGGCAAGTCCAGCGTCTCGCGGGCGGTGGCCGGGCACTTCGGTTTTGGTTATCTCGACACCGGGGCGATGTATCGCGCCCTGACGTTGTGGTGCGTCCGGTCGGGGATCGATCTGGCCGACCAGGATGCGGTAGCGGGCGCCGCCGAGGACTTGCCGCTGGGCCTCGGCGCCGATCCGCAGGATGCGAGCGTCGAGCTCGACGGGGAGGATGTGTCGGCGGCCATTCGCACGTCGGAAGTCTCGGCGGTCGTGTCGACAGTGGCGACCAACCTGCAGGTCCGCGCGATCCTGCAGCAGCAACAACGCGACCTGATCGAGGTCCTCGCCGATGACTTTGGTGGAGTGGTGGCCGAGGGTCGCGATATCACCACGGTGGTGGCCCCCGACGCGGACGTGCGGATCCTGTTGACCGCCTCGGAGGAGGCCCGGCTGGCGCGGCGCAGCACCCAGCTGCACGGCACGTCCGATGCGGCGACCGTGGCGGCCGTGCATGACGAGGTGGTGCGGCGCGACCGCGACGACTCAACGGTCTCGCAGTTCACCGTCGCTGCTGACGGGGTCGTGCTGGTCGACACTTCCGATCTCGACTTCGACGGCTCCGTCGCGGCTGTCGTGAGTGCGGTTGTTGCCGCCGTCGGCGACCGGCTGGCCGCCGCGGTCGAGGGGCGCGCCGCCGGTGAGGGACAATAGGAAGCCCGCCGCGCGGCATACGAGATGACGCTGCGCGCCTTCCCCTCCGCTAAGGACATCCGGTGACCACCGACGAATCCGACCTGACGACCGCCCTGCGTGCCGGCTTGGCCGACTTCGAACTCACCGACGAGGACCAAGCGCTCGTCGACGGCGACGCCCCGCTGCTTGGTGATGCTGCCGCCGAGGGACCGCTTCCGGTGGTGGCGATCGTGGGCCGACCCAATGTCGGGAAGTCTTCGCTCGTCAACCGCATCTTGCGTCGCCGCGAGGCTGTGGTGGAGGACGTCCCAGGGGTCACCCGGGATCGCGTCGCGTATGAGGCCGAGTGGTCCGGTCGCCGGTTCACCATCGTCGACACCGGTGGCTGGTCGGTGGACGCGACCGGGATCCACCTGCGGGTGGCCGAGCAGGCCGAGGTCGCCGTCGACCTGGCCGATGTCGTGGTGTTCGTGGTGGACGCCAAGGTTGGCTCGACCGACGACGACGAGGCCGTCGTCAAGCTGCTGCGGCGCGCCGGCAAGCCGGTGGTGCTGGCCGCCAACAAGGTGGATGACGAGCGCACAGAGGCCGACGCCCTGGCCCTGTGGAATCTCGGGCTCGGCGAGCCGCATGCCGTCTCGGCGTTGCACGGTCGCGGCTCCGGGGATCTGCTCGACGCCATCCTCGACGTGCTGCCCGAGGTGTCGGCCGTCGCGGCGCCTGTCGAGTCCGGCGGCCCGCGCCGCGTGGCCCTGATCGGGCGGCCCAATGTCGGCAAGTCTTCGCTGCTCAACAAGCTCATCGGCACCGATCGCGTCGTCGTCGATGACGTCGCCGGGACGACCCGCGATCCGGTGGACGAACTCATCGAGCTCGGAGGGCGCGTATGGCGCTTCGTCGACACCGCGGGAATCCGCCGTCGCGTCCACCAGACGCGAGGCGCCGACTTCTATGCCTCCCTGCGCACCCAGACCGCGCTGGAGAAGGCCGAGGTCGCCGTCGTTCTCATCGACGCCCAGGAGTCGATCAGCGAGCAAGACATCCGGGTCGTCCAGCAGGTCATCGACGCGGGTCGGGCGCTGGTGATCGCCTACAACAAGTGGGACACCCTCGATGAGGAGCGCCGCTACTACCTGGAGCGGGAGATCGAGCGCGAGTTGGTTCAGGTGCCCTGGGCGCCGCGAGTCAACATCTCGGCCAAGACGGGGCGGCATACGGACAAGCTGGTCCCGGCCTTGGAGCGGTCGTTGGAGTCCTGGGACTATCGGATTCCGACGGGGCGACTCAACGCTTTCTTCGGCGAGGTCGTCGCCGCCCACCCGCACCCGGTGCGTGGGGGAAAGCAGCCGCGCATCCTTTTTGCGACCCAGGCCGGCACGCGCCCGCCGCGCTTCGTGATCTTCGCCTCCGGGTTCCTGGAGGCCGGCTACCGCCGCTTCCTGGAGCGGCGGCTGCGCGAGGAGTTCGGCTTCGAGGGGACCCCGATCGAGGTCTCGGTGCGGGTGCGGGAAAAGCGCCGCGCCCGCTGAGCCGGGCCGCCCGCGTGCCCGCCTGGCCGCCGTGTCGGCGAGGGCCGGGCGGATTCGGGGGCACGGCATACGGTGAGGTAAGGTTGCACCGCCTCCGGAACCCGGGGGCATTGCCACGGGCTGTGGCGCAGCTTGGTAGCGCACTTGACTGGGGGTCAAGGGGTCGCAGGTTCAAATCCTGTCAGCCCGACATCTCGCGAAGGCCCCGGATCGACACCGATCCGGGGCCCTTCGCCGTCGCAACCCGCCCACCCCGCCCCGGGCCACGCAACTGAGCACCGCGCCACGCAACTGAGCACCGCGCCACGCAACTCAGCACAAGCTAGTCAACTGTGGACAGCTTGCAAGGTGTCCACAGTTGACTAACCGCTGCTAGCAGAAGTTTGGAGGTCCGGTCGGTGTATCACGGCGCGGCATACGGACTCTTCTGAGTCGTGCCACCGCAACCCCGCGGTGGCCGACGGAGGGGAATCCATCATGCACAACATCACCAAGCGGACCCTGCTCGGGTCCGTGAGCCTGGCCGCCCTCGGATCGCTCGCCATGGGCGCTCCCGCTCAAGGGTCGGACAGCAAGCCGGTGCCCAAGCCGGTGACCAAGGTCGACACCAGCGTGCTGGCCAAGGAGGCCGCGGCACGTGTCACGACTCCTGCCAACGCTCGCGCCGCCCAACAGCACGTTCAGGCAGCCATTGCCTCCTATGTCGCCAAGCACGGCACGAAATACTCGTTTGGCAGCTACCTCGACGCCAAGACCGGTTCCGTCGTCGTTCTGAGCGACGCCCCCGCCGCAGTGCTCAGCAAACTCACCGACACCTCGGGCGATCGGGCCGCCGCCGGCGCGACCGTGCGCACGTCGACCTCGACCATCACCGACCAGTGGAACCGCAAGGACGACGTCGCCCCGTTCTATGGCGGCGGTGGCATCGCTGCCAGCGGGGGGATCTGTTCCTCGGGGTATGCCGTGAACTACGGCACCGCGCGCTACATGGTCACCGCAGGTCACTGCTTTGCCAACGGGACTCTGGTCAAGACCGAATCCGGTGCCAATGACTACGGCTACGTGGCCTGGCGGCGGCTCGCGTCCCTCGGCCACGGCCCGAAGGACATGGAGATCATCTACAACAAGTCCTATTCGCCGCGCATCTTCACCGGCGGTCTGTGGAGCACGTCCAGCGCTGCCGTCGTCGGCGCCGGCGATGCCGTCCAGGGCTACACGAACTACTGCCACAGCGGCCGGACGACGGGCGAGAACTGCGGCCACACCGCGGTCGACGTCAACGCCCAGGTCTGCACCCAGACCGGATGCAAGTCGCCGGTGGTCGCCTTCAACGGCGGCACGCTGTCCCAGGGCGGCGACTCCGGCTCACCGTTCTATGTCAAGAGCGGCACGCAGGCCTGGATCCGTGGGCACGTCATCGCCGGCAACGGCGGCACCATGTCGTGGGCGGAGAAGTGGGGCAAGGTCGCGTCCACGTATGGCGTGACCATCGCCACGAGCTGACCACGCACGCGAGCTAACCGCTCACCCCGAGCATTGGCCGGCGCCTTCCGGGATCAGCCCAGGGCGCCGGCCAGTCGCGTGATGATCTCGGTCAGAATGCCCGGTGAGGTCGCGATATTGAGCCGCACGTGACCACGGCCCCGCTCGCCGAAGGTCAACCCCGGATTCATCGCCACCTTGGCTTCCTCCAAGAAGACGTCATAAGGCTCGCGATCCAAGCCCAACCCACGACAGTCGAGCCACATCAGATAGGTGGACTCGGGCAACCGCACCGAGATGCCGGGAATCGTCGCCGCCAGTTTGTCGACGACCAGCCGGCGATTGACGTCGAGTTCCGCCAACAACTGCGTCAACCACGCATCCCCGTGCTCCCACGCGGCCGCGTGGGCATAGACCCCCGACAGACTCGCGTTCGGGCCACTCACCATCCCCGGCAGTCGGTATGCCTGATCGGGCGACGCCACGATCACCCCCGCCTTTAGCGCCGCGAGCGAGTAGGTCTTGGCGGCGGAGTGGATCGCGAACGCCTGCCGCGCCCCCGGCACGGTGAGATAGGGGGTGAAGGAGGCCTCGGCATACACCAAGGGGGCATGAATCTCATCCGAGACGACCGTGACCTCGTGGCGGGCCGCAATCTCGGCGAGCGTCGCGAGTTCCTCCCCGGTGTGGGCGACTCCGGTCGGGTTGTGTGGATTACAGAGCAGGTATGCCGCGCGCCCGCCCCCCGCGCGCGCCTCCTCAAAAGCGGCGGACAAGGCCTCCAGGTCCAGACGACCGTCCTCGCTTAGGTCCGCTCGGATGACGCGGCGCCCCAGCAATTTGGGGAAGGCGTCGAAGGGTGGATACACGGGATCGTTGATGACCACCGCGTCGCCGGGGTCGGTGGCTTGAAGGAGCACCACCAGCACACCCATCATCACGTCGGGGGAGAGCAGGCAGTGCGTCGGCTCGACCTCCCACCCCCAGTGCCGCCCGGCAAAAGCGCGGAACGCCTCGACATAGCGCCCGGGCAGGGGATAGCCGGTGTCACCGAGCGTGGCGAACTCCGCGAGCGCGGCTCGGACGGGTTCGGCTGGGACACAATCCATTTCGGCGACCCAGGCCGGGATGACGTCCGCCGGATAGCGCTGCCACTTCGCGCTCTGGCGCTGACGCAATTGCTCAAGGGTGAGGTCGAAGATCGCGGCCATACCTGGGGAATGTACGCCACTGTCGGTGGCCCGGTTTAGGCTTCCCACGTGGCGGCAGCAGGTGTTTCGGGCCAGCATCCGGCGCACGTCGATCGGGTGTGGACCATTCCCAACCTCCTGTCGATGCTGCGCCTGGTCGGCGTGCCCGTCTTCTTGTGGGCGATCCTCAGCAAGCACGACACCCTCGCGCTGGTCTTGTTGATGGTGTCGGGGTTCACCGACTACCTCGACGGCAAGATCGCGCGCACCTTCGGCATGGTCTCCAAGCTCGGGGAGGTGCTCGACCCGATCGCCGACAGGCTCTATATCTTTGCCACCCTCCTCGGCCTGGGCATCCGCGAGATCGTCCCGTGGTGGCTGATCGGCGTCATCGTGGCGCGCGAGATCTTCATGATCGTGCTGCTGCTCTTTGCCCGCCGCGACGGCCTGCGGGAGTTGCCGGTGCACTTCGTGGGCAAGGCGGCGACCTTCAACTTGCTCTACTCCTTCCCGTGCCTGCTTCTCGGCGAAGGCTCGGGCACGCTCGCCGACTGGGCGCGGCCCATCGGCTGGGGCTTCGCGTTGTGGGGCGTGGGCCTCTACTGGGTCGCCGGATTGATGTATGCCGTGCAGCTGCGCCGGTTCCACGCGGCGGTGCTCCGGTTCGCTCGATGAGCACCCCGCCGCGGCGTCCGGACGCCTCGATGACGCTGCTCACCTCGATGCTGGCGCGGCCACTCGACCCGGGATATGCCGCGGCCGCGCGCGAGCGGGCCGCCGGCACCCAGGCGCCCCGCACCACGACGGGGAGAGTCGCGCTGCTGCTCTCGTGTCTGGTGGTGGGCCTCCTCCTCGCGACAGCGGCGCTGACCCTGCGCCAGAACGCCGCCCAACAAGGCCAAGTCCGGGCCGATCTGCTCAGCAGGATCGACAACCGCCGCGCCGATGGCGATGCGACGACGAAGGCCATCGCCGCCGCCGAGGCGCGCATCGCGCAATTGGAGCAAGCCGCCCTGGCCGCGGCCCCCGGCACCGCCGGTGATCTCGCCCGGCTGCGGTCGGCGGTCGGCGCGGAGAGTGTCACCGGCCCGGGCATGACCGTCACTCTCGACGATGCCCCCGGGACGGATGGCGCCACGGGCTCGGCCACCGGGCGTGTGCTGGCCAAGGACGTGGCCTTCCTCGTCAACGCCCTGTGGGCCGCCGGGGCCGAGGCCATCGCGGTCAACGACCAGCGCTTGTCCGGCCGCTCGGCCATCCGCTTCGCCGGCGACGCGATCCTCGTCAACTTCCGGCCGCTGGCACGGCCATACCGAATCACCGCGATCGGTGACCCCGCGACACTCCCGGCGGCGTTCGCGGAGGGCCCCGGCGGCTCGTATCTGACGTCACTCAGCGACAATTACGGGGTCATGACCGAGGTCAGCACGGCCCCCAAGGTCACCCTGCCTCGCACAACCAGCCTGACTCTGACCTACGCCCACCCCCAGAAGGAGGGCTCATGATCCCGGCACTCGGCCTCGCCATCGGCATCCTGATCGGGGTGCTCGTGCAGCCCGACGTCCCCATCTGGCTCCTGCCCTACCTGCCGATCGCGGTCGTCGCCGCCCTCGATGCGGTCTTCGGGGGAGTGCGCGCCGTGCTCGACGGCATCTTCGACGACAAGGTCTTCGTCGTCTCGTTCCTCTCCAATGTCTTGGTCGCCGCCTTCATCGTCTTCCTGGGTGATCAACTCGGCGTGGGATCGCAGTTGTCCACCGGCATCGTCGTCGTTCTTGGCGTGCGGATCTTCTCCAATGTCGCCTCCATCCGCCGACACCTCTTCAAGGCCTGACAGACCGGCCGTATGACGATCCCTCCCCGCCCCGACCCGGACCAGGTTTCCGCCGCCCGCGCCTGGCGACGGATGTATGCCATGGCCAAGCCACGCCTCTCGCGGGCCAATGCCGTCGTCACCGTGCTCGCCCTCGGTCTCGGCTTCGCCATTGCGGCCCAACTGCACACGACGCGCGCGCAGCCCTTGGAGACGCTGCGCGAGGATGAACTGGTGCGCGTCCTCGACGACGTCACCCAGAACAACGAACGGCTTGGCACCGAGTTGCGTGAGTTGGAGCGCACCCGCGATGCCCTGGAAGGCGGCGCGTCCAATAGTGCCGCCGCCATCGCCGCCGCCCGTGAGCGCGCCGAGACGCTGGGCATCCTTGCCGGGACGTTGCCCGCTTCCGGTCCGGGAGTCCGCATCACCATCAGTGATCCGGCCGGCGAGATCCCTGCGAGCCTGATCCTGGACGCGGTCCAGGAGTTGCGCGACGCCGGCGCGGAAGCGATCCAGATCGGTGCCGTCCGGGTTGTCGCCGGGACGTGGTTCACCGACGCGAGTGACGGCATCTCGGTGTCCGGGACCACGGTCCACGCGCCATACGACATCGAGGCGATCGGTGACCCCACCACCATCGCCACGGCCATGGACATCCCCGGCGGGGTGGTGGCGAGCGTTCGCGGGAAGGGTGGGGAGACCACTATCGCCTCCCTTGACACCGTCAGGATCACCGCGACCGTGACCCCGGCAGCTCCTCGATTCGCCACCGCGCAACCGTCGGGGAAGTGACCTCCACCGGGGCTGTCGCGGAGTTCGTTCGGACGGTTAGGGTGGGGTCCTCACCGATTGCGAAGGAGCCTCCGTGTCCGACTTCGACTACCCCGACGACCTGCGCTACACCGCTGAGCACGAGTGGGTCAGGTCTGTGGGCGACGGGCGCGTGCGCGTCGGCATCACGGCATACGCGCAGGATGCCCTCGGCGACGTGGTCTTCGTCACGGCTCCCGCGGTTGGTGACTCGATCAGCGCTGGCGACGCCTGCGGCGAGATCGAATCCACCAAGTCGGTGAGCGACCTGTACAGCCCGCTCACCGGTGAGATCACCGCCGTCAACGCGGCCCTCGACGCCACGCCGGAGTTGATCAACTCTGACCCTTACGGTGAGGGCTGGTGCTTCGAGATGTCGCTGGCCGACGCCGCCGACCTAGACAGCCTGATGGACGCTGCGGCATACCGGGACAGCGTCGGCTGACCGCCCCGATTGCACCGACGCCGGTGCCGATAGCAGGAGAGCAATGAGCGTATTTGAGGACGGTCAGGGGGACTCCGACCCGCAGACCGAGATGTCGCGGCCCGATCCGTCGACCCAACGCATCCCGCCGACGGGGGCGGAGCCCGCCGACTGGGGCGATTACGAGATCGGGCTGAGCCGGGAGGACGCCGGCCTGGTCGAGGCATTGCGCCCCGGCACGGCCCTGCTGATCGTGCAGCGCGGCGCCAACACCGGCGCGCGCTTCCTGCTCGACAACGCCGAAGTGACGGCCGGACGCGGCCCCGACAGCGACATCTTCCTCGACGATGTCACCGTCTCGCGCAAGCACGCGGTGTTTTCGCGCGAGGACGACCGCTTCACCGTTCGCGATGTCGGGTCGCTCAATGGCACCTATGTCAACCGCGAGCGGATCGATGTCGTCACCCTCGACAACCGTGATGAGGTCCAGATCGGCAAGTTCCGGCTGGTCTTCCATCAGGCCAAGGGCTGATCGGCCGTCGTGACCCCTGCTCGTTCCGACCGCCTCGGCATCGGTGCAGTCCTGGCGCGCCTGCAGGAGGAGTTCCCGGACGTCTCGTTGTCGAAGATTCGCTTCTTGGAGGCCGAGGGTCTGATCACCCCGGAGCGGACGCCGTCGGGCTATCGCAAGTTCACCACCGCCGACGTCGAGCGACTGCGCTTCGTCCTGGCCGCGCAGCGAGACCGGTTCTGGCCGTTGAAGGTCATCCGGGATGCCCTGGACGCAATGGATCGAGGCTTGCCCGTCGAGGCCGACACCACGACGAGTCGCCCGAGCGTGCCGGCGGCCAGCCTCGATCCCGAGTTGCCCGGCCCGGCGTCGCTCGCGGGCGGCGCCGGTCCGCGGTTGACATCCGCCGAGGTGGCTGCGGCCGCCAGCGCCTCCGAGCGGCTCATCAGCGAACTCACGGATTTCGGACTCCTGCGCCCTGACCACGACGGGCTGTATCCCGGGGAGTCGTCTCGGATCGCAGCGGCGGCGGCGCAGTTGGCCGCCTTCGGCATCGAGGCGCGCCATTTGCGACCGTTCCGGGTCGCGGCCGACCGAGAGGTCGGACTGATCGACTACGCCGCCGCCTCGGCGACCCGGCCGGAGCCTGCCGATGTGGCCCACGCGGCCCTGGCGCTCCATACGGCACTGGTGAAGGACGCCCTGCACCGCCGCGACTGACTCGTGGGCACCGGGTCGGGCGTTACGGTGGGGTGGTGAAGCCACTGGATGTGCTCGGGGTCCGGGTCGAGATGCCGACGAACCAGCCCATCGTCCTCCTGCGCGAGCGCGACGGATCGCGGCACCTGCCGATCTGGATCGGCGCGGCCGAGGCCACCGCGATCGCCTACGCCCAGGAGGGCGTTGTGCCGCCACGCCCGCTGACCCACGACTTGCTCGTCAATCTGCTGGCCGCCCTCGGCCAGGCCCTGGTGCGGGTGCGCATCGACCGCCTGACCGATGGCGTCTTCCATGCGACCCTTGAACTTAGCGGCGGCATCGAGGTGGACTCGCGCTCGTCCGACGCGATCGCGCTTGCCATCCGCACGAACGCCGAGGTGGTCGCCCCGGAAGCGCTCCTGGAGAGCGCCGGCATCACCATCGCCGAAACCGCCGACGACGAGGTGGAGCGCTTCAAGGAGTTTCTCGACCACGTTTCGCCCGAGGACTTCGAATGAACGGCCGGCATCGCCCGTAGCCGGCAGGCAATTAATTAAACATCAACTTGACGGTTATGTTACGTATGTGACTCATGTTGCGCGACACGCCGAAAGGGACACATGAGCCTTGGTCGTTGACGAGGGACCCGGCTCGGCTTACCGTCGGAATCACATAACGGTCATTCCTAGTTGGAGGCAGCGGTGAGCACACCGACAAGCACGTCGGAGAGCGCTGGTTCGGGCGCTGTTCAGGCGACCCAGGATGTGCTCTTCGACGACCTGGAGAATGCCTACGAGGACGTGGGTTACCGGGGTGTCACCGCCTGTAAGGCCGCCGGCATCACCTACCGGCAGTTGGACTACTGGGCCCGGACGGGGTTGGTGGAGCCATCCGTTCGCACCGCCAAGGGCTCGGGGTCGCAGCGGCTCTACGGTTTCCGCGACATCCTCGTTCTCAAAGTGGTCAAGCGACTCCTGGACACCGGGGTGTCCTTGCACCAGATCCGCCTGGCCATCGAGCACCTGCGGGAGCGTGGGGTGCACGACCTGGCCCAGGTGACCTTGCTCAGCGACGGCGCCTCCGTCTTCGAGTGCAGTTCACCCAACGAGATGTTCGACCTGCTTCAAGGTGGTCAGGGCGTGTTCGGTATCGCTCTGGGCAAGGTTTGGCAGGAGGTCGAAGGCTCCCTGGCGCAGCTGCCGAGCGAGACCTCCGACACCCTTCCACTGCACCCGGGCGATGAGTTGGGAGCGCGACGCGCCGCACGCGTCGGCTGAACCCGACGCCCGCGTGGCCCGTGCTTTCGGTATGTTGACGATGCTGTCGTCCACGACCGAAGGAGTATCCGTGGCCACCTCTTTCTCGCCCTTTGTCGCCCGGCATATCGGGCCACGCGAGGCGGATATCGCGGTCATGCTGCAGCGGGTTGCCAAGGCGAGCTTGGCGGAGTTGACCGACACGGCCATACCGGCCTCGATCCGGAGCACGGCGCCACTGGCCATCGAGGCTGCCGAGTCCGAGGCGGCCGTCCTGGAGCAACTGCGCGGCTATGCCGCGGCCAACAAGGTCGTCACCAGCATGCTCGGGCAGGGCTACTACGGCACGATCACCCCGGGCGTCATCGGGCGCAATGTGCTGGAGAACCCCGCCTGGTACACCGCCTACACGCCCTATCAGCCGGAGATCTCCCAGGGCCGGCTGGAGGCACTCGTCAACTTCCAGACGATGGTCACCGACCTGACCGGGCTCGACATCGCCGGGTCCTCCCTGCTCGACGAGGCCACTGCGGCAGCCGAGGCGATGACCTTGATGCACCGCTCGACGCGGGCGAAGGCAGGCTCGGTGCTCCTGGTGGACACCGACGTCTTCGCGCAGACCAAGGCCGTGATCCACACCCGTGCCGAGCCGATCGGCATACCCGTCATCGAGGCCGACCTGAACGACGCGGCCAGTGTCGAGGACCTGCGGACCGCCGCCGGCGGAGCCGAGGTCTTCGGAGTCATCGTCCAGTACCCCGACGGGCTGGGCTTGCTGCGGGACTGGTCGGGCCTGGCCGCGGCCGTCCACGAGATGGGCGCGCTCGTCACCGCCGCGACGGACCTGCTCGCGCTGACCCTGATCACGCCACCGGGGGAGTGGGGAGCCGATATCGCCGTCGGATCGGCGCAGCGCTTCGGTGTGCCCATGATGTTCGGCGGGCCGCACGCGGGCTTCATGAGCGTTCGCAAGGGCCTGGAGCGGACGATGCCCGGGCGCCTGGTCGGCGTGTCCGTCGATGCCGTGGGCTACCCGGCATACCGCCTTGCCCTCCAGACGCGCGAGCAGCACATCCGCCGCGAGAAGGCGACCTCCAACATCTGCACCGCCCAGGTTCTGCTGGCCGTCATGGCGTCGATGTATGCCGTGTATCACGGCCCCGACGGCCTGCGCGCCATCGCGGCGCGGGTGCACGGGCACGCCGAAACCATCGCGGCGGCGCTCCGAGCTGGCGGGTTCAACCTGCCGAGTGACCGGTTTTTCGACACCCTCACGGTCGAGGTGGGCGAGCGGTGCGGCCCCTATGTCGCCGCGGCGCTGGAGCGCGGCATCAATGTCCGCCGGATCGACAGCGAGTGGATCGGGATCAGCGTCGACGAGACCACCACTGCTACGGATGTCACCGACCTGCTCGCGGCGTTCGGCTGCACGAGTGGCGAGCCGTCGGACAGCGGCATTCCGGCTGATTTCGCGCGCACGTCCGAGTTCCTCTCCCACCCGGTGTTCAACGCGCACCACTCGGAGACCCAGATGCTTCGCTATCTGCGCAGTCTGGCCGACAAGGACTTCGCCCTCGACCGCGGAATGATTCCGCTCGGCTCCTGCACCATGAAGCTCAATGCCACCACCGAGATGGCGGCCGTCACCTGGCCCGAGTTCACCGACATCCACCCCTTCGCGCCGTCGGATCAAAGCCAGGGGTATGCCGCGCTCATCGCCGAACTGGAGGGCTGGCTCTGCGAGATCACCGGCTATGACGCCGTGTCGGTGCAACCGAACGCGGGATCGCAGGGGGAGCTCGCCGGCCTGCTGGCCATCCGTGGCTACCACCGCTCTCGCGGCGACGATCACCGCACGGTCTGCCTCATCCCGCAGAGCGCACATGGCACCAACGCCGCGAGCGCCGTCATGGCGGGGATGAAGGTCGTGGTCGTCGGCACCGCTCCCGGCGGCGATATCGACATGGTGGACCTGAAGGACAAGCTCGCCCAGCACGGCGACAACCTCGCGGCCATCATGGTCACCTATCCCTCGACCCACGGGGTCTATGAGGACACCATCGCCGAGCTCTGCGCGATGGTGCACGACGCGGGTGGGCAGGTCTATGTCGACGGGGCCAACCTCAACGCCCTGGTCGGCCTGGCGCAGCCGGGCAAGTTCGGCTCGGACGTCTCGCACCTGAACCTGCACAAGACCTTCTGCATCCCGCACGGCGGTGGCGGGCCCGGCGTCGGGCCGATCGGGGTGCGTGCTCATCTTGAGCCGTTCCTGCCGCGCAGCGGCCAGCGGGGACGCGCTGGTGCCGCCGTCTCGGCGGCGCCCTATGGATCGGCGGGCATCCTGCCGATCTCGTGGGCCTATATCCGTCTCATGGGTGGGGATGGCCTGACCCAGGCCACCAAGACGGCCATCCTCAACGCCAACTACATCGCGGCCCGGTTGGGTGAGCACTATCCGGTGCTCTACACCGGCGCCTCCGGACTCGTCGCCCACGAGTGCATCCTCGACCTGCGTGAACTCACCAAGCTCAGTGGCGTGACGGTCGACGATGTCGCCAAGCGGTTGATCGACTACGGCTTCCACGCGCCGACCATGTCCTTCCCGGTGGCCGGCACGCTGATGGTCGAGCCGACCGAGAGCGAGGATCTGGGCGAGATCGATCGCTTCTGCGACGCGATGGTGGCGATTCGCGCGGAGATCCAGGCCGTTCTCGACGGCAAGGTCGCGGTCGCCGACAGCGTGCTGCGGCATGCGCCACATACGGCTCAGTCGCTCGTGGGGGAGTGGGAGCACCCCTACGACCGCGCGACGGCGTGCTTCCCACAGGGGCTGCACGTGGCGAAATACTGGCCGCCGGTCGCCCGCATCGATGGTGCGTATGGCGATCGCAACCTCGTGTGCAGCTGCCCACCGCCCGAGGCCTTCGAGTAGCGCCAGGCGATCCGCACGCCCGATCCTCGCGTCTAGCGGCCGGGTCCGCAGACGACGCGGCGGTGTCAGGCCGAGACCGAGGCCGCGAGATGCTGCGTGACGGTGGAACCGGTGCTCGCCTTGCCCACGGCCAGGCGGGTGGGGATGCGGTCCCGTAGCTCCGCCAGGTGACTCACCACGCCGACGGCTCGGCCCCCATCGCGCAACTCATCCAGCACCCCGAGGACGTCGTCGAGGCTGACTTCGTCGAGGCTGCCGAAGCCCTCGTCGATGAACAGCGTCTCCAACTCGACGCCGCCGACACTCTCGCGAAGCACATCGGCGAGGCCGAGCGCGAGGGCTAGCGAGGCCATGAACGACTCCCCGCCGGAGAGGGTGGTGGGGGCGCGCGTTGTCCCCGACCATTCGTCGCGCACGAGGAGCCCGAGGCCGCTACGGGCCCCGCCGCGGGCCAGCGAATCGTCGTGAATGAGGGCGAACCGGCCGTCGCCCATCCGGGCAAGGCGCTCGTTGGCCAGCTCGACCACGCGTTCGAGCCGAGCCGCGAGGACGAACGTGGACAGCCGCATCCGCAGGGTGTTCTCCGGGGACGTCCCCGCAGCCAGGTCGGCCAGGGCCGCAACGGCGAGGTGCTCCTCCCGGCGCGTCAGGGTCTCGCGCGCGGCCTTGTCGATGCCCGCGAGCAGGCTCAACGCCATCGTCGTGGTGCGTTCGAGTCCGTGACGCATACGGGCCGCCTGCACTGCCCGCTGCTCCGCCGCTTCGGCGAGCTTTGCGAGGCCGGCGACATCCGGCGGATCGGCGGCGAGGGCCGCGATGACCTCGGGCTCCGCCAGGGTCACGTGGGCTGCGGCGCCGCGGCGCTCGTGGTCCTCGATGCGCGCGCTGAGGTCGCTCAGGAGGGACTCACTGCGCCAGGCGGCCATCGCGGCTTCCGCGGTGCTGAACGCGCTGCCCGTCAGGGCCTGTGCCACCGCCGCCTGCGCCCGGCCCATCTCCTCGGCGGCCGTGACGAGCCGCTCCGCCAAGCCGGCGATGGACTCGACCTCGGTGGCCAGTCGGGCGTGCTGCCGCTGCGTCGCCTGGATCACGCTCGTGAGGTGGGTGGCCGCGGCCACCAGTTCGTCGATCGAGGGGTCGTCCGACGATCGTGCACGATCGAGTTCCCCCGCTCCACCGGCTTCGCCTGTCGAGGCTTGACCGCACAAGCACGCCGTCGTATGCCGCGCCACCGCCCCCAGCCCACCCGTCACCGCCTGCTGGACGTCGCGCCGCACCGCCGCGAGAGCGGCAGTCGAGACTTCGAACGCCACGTGCGCGTCGGTCTCGTCCCGGCGGACCTGCTCGATCGTGACCGTGACGTCGTCGTGCTCAGCAGTGAGGCGGAGCAGCTGGACCTCGGCATCACGGGCGGCGGCGAGCGCCAACCGGCTCGACTCCAGCGACTTCTGTAGCTCATCCGCGGACAAATCCGCGCAGCGCAACTCCGCTAACCGTGCGTGCGCCACCTCTCGGCGGGCCGAGAGCGCGCTTGCCTCGGCCTTCGCGTCAGCGAGGGCGGCGGTGGCCATCGTGGCGGCCTTCTTGGCGTCGGCGAGGGCCGTCGGAGACCAACCCCCCGCTGTGGGTGCCGGGGAAGGGTGCACCTCCGAGCCGCACACGGGGCACGGCGCGTCCGGCACGAGACCACCAGCCAATTCGGCGGCCAAGTCGGCCAAGCGAGCCTCGTCCAACGTGAGCACGGCGGCCCGGGCGTCGAGTTCCTGACGCTCCAAGAGCCGAGTGTGCTGGTCAGCGCCACGCAGTTGCTCGTCGAGGACTGCGCACTGAGTGCGCAGTTGGACGGCCGACCGACACCGGTCATGCTCCACCTGACGCGCGGAGGCGGCGCCGGCGAGCGCCGCGCAGTCCGCCAGCGCAGCCTTGATCTTGCGCTGACGCTCGCGAAGCTTCTCCAATCGTTGATTGGCATCGTCGATCGCCGTCTGCGCCGCCGCTTGCGCCCGATTGTGACCCGCCAGCACCGACGCAGCCCCGGCCAACCGGCCCGCAACGCTCGGAAGGTCGGCGAGTTCGGCGGAACCGGCCGACAGCGTGCGCCGCAATTCCTGGCAGGTCGACATCACCGCGCCAGAGGCGCCCGCACCGGCAGTGCCACCACTCGCGAACCAGTCTCTGGCGCGATCGTCGGGCACGGCTCCCGCCAACGCCAAGGCGGCATCCGCGAACTGTGCTTGGAGGTCCCGGTGCGCGGTCTCGGCGCGCTGAGCGGCCAGAATCTCGCCCCGCACGTCGCCCGCCTTCAGCGCCGCGTCCCGCTCCCGACGGAGGGTCTCGACCGACGCCCCAGCGTCCTCGACCGCCGCGGCCTCCACCCGCGCCCGAAGGCCCCGCTCCCGTGACCGCTGGAGCTGCGCCGCCGCAGCAACGGCGTCCCGGGCGGACTCAGAGGCCGTCCGGGCGCGCTCTTGTTCGTTGACCGCTGCCGTCTGCGCCCGATCCAGCCACGACCGCAGGGCCGGGACGCCGCCCGCCCACACCGCCGGATCCTGGGCGGGGTCCGTAGGCCACGGTGGCGGCTCGTCCGCCATCGCGGCCGGGATGGGCGGCTGCCCGACGAGGAGATCGCCCAGCGCCCGCACGCCGAAGGCCAACTCCTGCTCGGCCGTTGCCAGGCGGCCGGCGCTGGCGCGTCGCTGGTCGGCAAGCCATGTCTCCACATCCTCGAAGGCCGTCACATCGAAGAGCGCCGTCAGCAACGCATGCCGGTCGCGCGCGTCGGCGCGCAGGAAGGTGGCGAACCCACCCTGAGGCAGCAGCGCGATGCGCTGGAACTGGGCGAGCCCCATCCCAATCACGTCGTTGATGACGTCCGCGGCCTCGTCCAGCCGCGTGGAGCGGGCCTCCCACCGGCCGGATCGCAATTCGTGGACCACCACACTCGCGGGCGTTCGCCTCGTGCCCGAGCCACGGAGCTTCGGCCGGACTTGCTCCGGAAGGCGCACGATGCGCAAACGGCGACCGGACGCAGTGAACTCCAACTCCACGCTCGTGGCGCGGTCGGGAGGCGACAAGTCGCAGCGGACTCCACGGTGCGATCGAGAACCAGGCACGTCGGCGAAGAGCGCGAAGCACAAGGCATCGAGCACGCTGGTCTTGCCCGCCCCCGTCGGTCCGTGGACCAGGAACAGCCCCTGCGCACCCAATTCGTCGAAGTCGACCGTATGGGTGTCGGCGAACGGCCCGAAGGCCGTCATCGTCAGGCGATGCACCCTCATGCGCTCACGCCCGTCGGCAGCTCCCGGACCGCGCCCTCGTCCTCCCGCACCGCGCGCGCCGACCGAGAGCGCTCCAGAGCCGTGCGCAACAGGCGCCGCTCGCCGTCATCCGCGCCCGCCCCACCTCGGACGTGCTCGACGAAGTCACAGCAGATGTCGAGCTCGGCGCGTCCACGCACCCGCGACGCATAGCTGCGCTTGATCGGGAGAACGCCCTCGGGCTCGAACGCCAACTCGATCGTGTGCGGGAAGCGCGAGCGCAACCGCTCCATGGCTCCCAGCGGCCGCACCGCATCGGTGAGCACGACGGAGCACCACGCCTCCTGCGCATCAGCGAAGCGTGCGTCACCGAGCAGGTCGTCAATCCGCCCCCGCAGCAGCCGCAGCGCGCGCTGGACCGGGACCGGAATGCGCTCCACCCGCGGCGCCGAGCCGGCCTCGATCTCGACCACCGACCAACTCTTGGTATGCCGTGCCTCCCCGAACGACATCGCCACGGGCGAGCCGCTGTAATGGACCACCTCCCCAAGGCGCTGAGCGCCGTGGAGGTGACCGAGCGCGGCATACGTCGCCGGGGCGAAGGTGGCGGCGGGCACGGCGGACAACCCCCCGGTGCTGATGTCACGCTCCGACGCGCACGAATCGCCGCCCGTCACGACCGCATGGGCCATCACGACCAACGGCGCCCCGGAGTCTGCGGCGCGAATCCGGTCCATCGCCGCGCCGAGCACGGCGGCGTGCGTGCGCTCCGAGGCACCGAGGGCATCCGCCGTCACGATCGGATCGAGATAGGGGATCGGGGCCACGTCCACGTCACCGATCCGGATCAGGCGCCCCACGTCGGCGATCCCACTGGCGATGTGCACCCCAGCCCGCCGGAGCAGCCCCGCCGCGAAGCCCAGCCGGGTGGCCGAGTCGTGGTTGCCGGAACTGAGCACGACCTGGGTTCCGGAGTCGACCAGGCGCTCCAAGGTCTCGGACAGCAACGCGACCGCGTCCGGGGCGGGCACGGCGCGGTCATAGATATCCCCGGAAACCAGCACCGCGTCGACCCGCTCCGACGCGACCACGGAGACCAAATGATCCAACGCACGCTCCTGCACCCCGAGCATCCCGA
Organism: Nostocoides jenkinsii Ben 74; assembly: GCF_001046875.1. GTDB lineage: Bacteria > Actinomycetota > Actinomycetes > Actinomycetales > Dermatophilaceae > Nostocoides_A > Nostocoides_A jenkinsii. The sequence continues at coordinate 225,194 of NZ_HF571038.1, read as the reverse complement.
CGTTCTTGAACGTCCGGCCCAGGTGCCAGTCGGAGGTGTGGATCAACCGCATACCGGCAATCTAGGAGAGCCCACCGACAGCCCCCCGGATCTCGCTCGGTGCGCCGTCAACCCACCTGGTGAGCCATATCTGGCACCAACGGCCAGAGCTGTGGTTGGGTGTGCGCGTGGGAGCAGAAGTCGAGGCCAAGAGTTATACGCGCGAAGAGCGTCAGCGCTATCGCGAGAAGGTCCGTCAGGACCTCGATGTGTTCGAGCGCATGCTGGCCAATAGCAACTTCGAGTTCGAGCGACCCATGACGGGGATGGAGATCGAGCTCAACCTGGTCGACGACGACTACCAGCCGAAGTTCGCCAACACCGAGGTGCTCGAGGCGATCGCCGATGCCGACTTCCAGACGGAGTTGGCGAAATACAACATCGAGATGAACGTCAAGCCACGGCCCCTGCCCGGCGTCGCGGCCATCGACCTCGAAGCAGATCTGCGCCAGGCCCTCAACAACGCGGAGGCCAAGGCCAACCAGGCCGGCGCCAAGATTGTCCAGATCGGCATTCTCCCCACGATCATGCCGGAGCATTTCGAGGGGGAGTGGATCACTCCCAACAATCGGTATGCCGCGCTGAACGACTCCATCTTCTTCGCCCGCGGCGAGGACATCTACCTCGACATCGACGGACCCGGCGGGGAGCGAATCTCGACCTATAGCGACACCATCGCGCCGGAGTCGGCGTGCACGTCGGTGCAATTGCACCTACAGGTGACGCCGCAGGACTTCGCCGCCCATTGGAACGCCGCCCAGGCCATCGTCGGCCCGCAACTTGCGCTCGCCGCCAACTCCCCCTTCTTCTTCGGCAAGCGACTGCATGCCGAGACGCGGATCGAATTGTTCAAGCAGGCCACCGACACTCGGGCGATCGAACTGAAGAACCAGGGCGTCCGGCCGCGCGTCTTCTTCGGCGAGCGCTGGATCACCTCGATCTTCGATCTGTTCGAGGAGAATGTCCGCTACTTCCCCTCGCTGCTCGCCGAATGCACCGACGAGGACCCGTCGGCGATGCTGGAGCGAGGCGAGGCACCGCACCTGCCCGAACTCCGCCTGCACAATGGCACCATCTATCGCTGGAACCGGCCGATCTATGACGTGGTCGGCGGCAAGCCCCATCTGCGCGTCGAGAACCGCGTCTTGCCGGCCGGACCGAGCATCCTCGACGTGATGGCCAATGCCGCCTTCTATTACGGGGTCGTCCGCGTTCTCGCCGCCGAGGACCGGCCGATCTGGACGAAGATGAGTTTCGCCGCGGCCGAGGACAATTTCAATCGCTGCGCCCGCGACGGCATCGAGGCCCGGGTCTATTGGCCCGGCTACGGCGAGGTCGGCGCGGACGAACTCGTGCTCCGGCACCTGCTGCCGCTGGCATACCAAGGCTTGACCGACTGGGGCGTCGCGGCGAGCGTCCGCGACCGCTATCTGGCGGTCATCGAGGGACGCTGCAAGAGCGGCGTCAACGGGGCGGTCTGGCAGAGCCGGCGCGTCCGCGACCTCGAAGAGGCCGGCGCCGACCGGCCGACCGCCTTGAAGCGCATGCTGGCCGAGTACACCGCGAATATGCACACCAACGAGCCGGTCCACACCTGGCCCTTGTGACCGCGACGGGCTAGCGACGGGGCCGGAGGCGGTGGCGGGCTACTGCGGCAACGCCGGAAGGCGGTTCCACGTGCGGATGGCGGGCGTCTCCCGATAGAACTGCAGAACGCTGACCGAGCCCGCGTCCAGCAGGAGTTGCTCGGCGAAGCGCACTTCGGTGCGCACGAAGACCGTCGTCAGGATGCGCAACGCGTGACCGTGGCCGACCAGCACCACATCCCCGTGCGCGAGCGCCGGCAGGACCCGCTGCAGCACTCGGGACGCGCGCGCCGCCACCTCCTCGACGGTCTCGCCCGGGGTGTCCCCAGGGACGACGCCGTCGTTGAACACCGACCAGGGATGACCGAGACGGGACCGGATCTCGGCAGTCGTCAATCCCTCATACGCCCCGTAATCCCACTCGAGCAGATTGTCGTCGACCTGCGGGCTCAGCCCGGCAAGTTCGGCCGTATGCCGCGCGCGTTGCAGGGGCGAGACCAACTGCAGCGCGAAGGTGTGGCCGGTCAGCAGCGACCCGGCCGCCCGGGCGAGTTCCTCGCCGCGCGCCGTGAGCGGCAGGTCCGTCCGACCGGTGTGCTGACCGGACTTCGACCACTCGGTCTCGCCATGGCGCAGCAAGACAAGTTGGCCGGCCGGAGGGGCAGGAACGGACGGGCTGTCAGTCATGCCCCTCAGCGTAGGGTGCGCGCATGGCGACGATGACGGACGACGGCACCGGTTCTGGGCACCGCAGCATTTCGTTGGAGCGACTGGCGCACGCCAGATTCCGCGCGACCAATGCTCGCGGGGGGACCCTCGATTTCGGCACCGGCGAGGACACCGACTTCACCCCGGTCGAGTTGTTGCTGGTGGCGATCGCCGGCTGCAGCGCCATCGACGTGGACTTCATCACAGGTAAACGTGCCGAGCCGGCCGAGTTCTCGGTGACGGCGACCGGCGAGAAGGTCCGCGATGCGGACGGCAATCACCTTGACGACATCCGGGTGACGTTCTCGCTGAGCTTTCCGTCGGGAGAGGCCGGTGACCAGGCCCGGGACGTCCTGCCGAAGGCGATCCAGATGTCGCACGATCGCCTCTGCACCGTCTCCCGGACGGTGCAGCGCGGCACTCCGGTGACCATGCTCATCTAAGCGTCGGCGGGTGCGCTTGAATGTGCGCCATGTCCTTCGTTCCGGATGCCGTCCTCAGCCGACTCGCGCCCGTCCTCGAACCACTCGATCCGTTCCGGCGCGAGGAGTTCCAGCTCCGGATCGATCGTTGGTGGCCTGACGTCCTCGGTGGCGTCAAACGGTTGTATGCCGCTTCCCACGATCCAGAGGAGATCGCGGGAGGGCTTCTGGAAGCGGCCGCTCGGGCGTATGCCGAGCGGGACCCCGAGTTGTTGGCTCTCGACCGTGGCCGCTTGCTGACACCCGACTGGTTGCAGCAGCCGGACCGGGTCGGCTATGCGTGTTATGCCGACCGCTTCGCCCAGAATCTGCGCGGGGTCGGGCGGCATGCCGACTATCTCGCCGAACTCGGGGTGACTTATCTGCACCTGATGCCGTTGCTGCGCCCGCGCGATGGCGACAACGACGGTGGCTACGCGGTGGCGGACTACCGCCAGGTTCGTCCCGACCTCGGCTCGATCGGGGACCTGCGGGACCTCGCCACGGTGCTGCGGCGTCGCGGCATCTCCCTGGTGATGGATCTTGTGCTCAACCACGTCGCGCGGGAGCACGAATGGGCGACGCGGGCCAAGGCGGGGGAGAGCCGCTACCGCGACTACTTCTACATCTATCCCGACCGCACCGAGCCGGACGCCTTCGAGGCGACCTTGCCTGAGGTTTTCCCGGACTTCGCCCCCGGCAATTTCACGTGGGACGAGGACGTGTCCGGGTGGGTGTGGACGACCTTCAATTCCTGGCAGTGGGATGTCAACTGGGCCAACCCGCAGGTGCTGGCCGAGTACGCCGACATCATCTTGTTCCTCAGCAATCTCGGCGTCGAGGTGTTGCGTCTCGACGCGATCGCCTTCACCTGGAAGCGTCTCGGCACCAACTGCCAGAACCAACCCGAGGTGCACGATCTGACCCAGGTCTTGCGCGCGATCACCCGCATCGCCGCCCCGGCAGTGGCCTTCAAGGCGGAGGCGATCGTCGGGCCGCAGGACCTGATCCAGTACCTCGGCACTGGCACCCATGTCGGCAAGGTCAGCGACTTGGCCTATCACAACTCGCTCATGGTGCAGGCGTGGTCAATGCTGGCCGCCGGCGACACGGTGCTCACCCGGCGCGCAATGCGCGCCCTGCCGCCCGCGCCGACCGGGGGCACGTGGATCACCTATGTCCGCTGCCACGACGACATCGGCTGGGCAATCGACGACCGCGACGCGGCCGCCGTCGGTCTCAACGGGTTCTGGCACCGCCGCTTCCTGGCGGATTGGTATGCCGGTGATGTCGCCGGATCCTGGGCTCGCGGCCTGGTCTTCCAATTCAATGAGGAGACCGGAGACAAACGCACGTCCGGTATGACCGCGTCCCTCGTCGGTCTGGAGGCCGCCGAATCGCAGGGGGAGAAGGACACCGCCTTGGCGCGCATCTTCTTGCTGCACGCGATCTCGTTCGGCTGGGGCGGCATACCCGTTATCTGGTCGGGCGACGAACTCGCCATGCTCGACGACGCGAATTGGGCCCGGGAGCCCGGTCATGCGGGCGACAACCGGTGGGCGCACCGGCCACGGCTCGACTGGACGTTGGCCCGGCAGCGCTCGGATCTGCGCACGGAAACGGGCAAGGTGTTCGCCGGGCTCAGCCACCTGGCGGCCGTGCGGCGGACCTTGCCGCAGTTGCACGCCTCCGCTGATCCGGAGGTCCTCGACGAGGGAATCGACCGTGGGATCTTCGCCGTCGCCCGGCGGCACGCCAGCGGCCCGATGCTCGGGCTCTACAACGTGACGCAGGACTGGCGACCGGTGCCGTGGTCGATCTTCGAGGAGATGGCCTTCACCACGCCCGTCAACGCCTTGGGCAACCGGCACTCGATCACCTCGGGCGACGACGGCTACGTGTGGATCGCCCCCCTGAGTGCGTGGTGGGTCGTCGAAGCCTAACCGGCCGTCACGAAGACGAGGGTCGGCAGGTGGGTGGGTCGGCTCGCCTCGGCGGTGACCACGACGGTGGTGATGGCGGCTGGGGTGGCGCTCATATCTTCTCCTGGTGCGATGCCGGGTCCCGGACGATCCGGAAACCTTGTGTGCGGGAACACGACTGAGACTCCTCTCGGTCCATGTGTGTCTGCTGTGCGTCGACTGGAACGGGGCCATGAATTCACGGCCGCGCGGCAAACGTGCTAGACCTTGGGCATGGCCGAAACCGCATTCAAGTCCACTCCCGTCCACACCTCCGGTGACCTGCCCGCAGCCGGCTCGGCAGCCCCCGCCTTCACCCTCACCGGGGCAGATCTCGCCGACGTCAGCTCCGGTGACTACACCGGGCGCCGGGTGATCCTCAACATCTTCCCCAGCGTCGACACCGGCGTGTGCGCCACGAGCGTCCGGAAGTTCAACGAGGTCGCGGCCGGACTCGACAACGCCACGGTGGTGTGCGCGTCCGCCGATCTGCCGTTCGCCCTCGGCCGCTTCTGCGGCGCGGAGGGCATCGAGAACGTCGTGGTCGGCTCCAGCTTCCGCAGCGACTTCGGCGCCGACTATGGCGTCACGATGACGGACGGCCCGTTGCGCGGCCTGCTCGCCCGCTCCGTCGTCGTCCTGGACACCGACGGCTCCGTCCTGCACAGCCAACTCGTCCCGGAGATCACCACCGAGCCCGACTACGACGCCGCCGTCGCCGCCCTGGGCTGAGCCGGGCCACTCGCGTAGGAGCAGATACCCCCCGCCCCCGCGGACGCAATAACCCCCGGCGCGCGTCCTTCCCGGACGCAATAACCTGCCGCGGACGCAATAAATTTTGCGTCCGCGGCAGGTTATTGCGTCCGGGAAGGGGTGGGTGGTGGTAGCGGCCCAACCCAGGAGCGTCAGGACCCGGCGCGGCCAAGAAGAACAGCGACTTCGCTATGGTCGGTCTGCGGGAACATGTCGAACAGCCGCGCCTCGCGGACCGTCCACCGCGATAAGGCCGCAAGGTCTCGCGCCAAGGTCTGCGGATTGCAGCTCGAATAAATCATCGTCTGGGCGGGGCAGTCGTCTAGCCAGCGCACCAGGTCGGCATCCAGGCCACGCCTCGGCGGGTTGACGACGACGACACCGGGCGGCCCCGGGAGCGTGTCGGCGCTCGCCCCGGCATCCTCGACGCGGAATACGGCCTGTCCCTCATCCAGCCCGAGATCCGCCGCGGAGCGCTGCGCCGCGGCAATGGCGCTGGGGGACAGCTCAATTCCGGCAACCCGCCGACCCTCGTATGCCGCGTGCAACGCGAATCCACCGACCCCGCAGTAGATGTCCCATACCGTCCCAGGCTCGGCGTCGGCGATCCAGGACGTCGCCTGGGCGTAGAGCCCCTGCGCCACCACCGTGTTCGTTTGGAAGAACCCACCCGGCTGGAGGTACAACGGGACCGGGCCGAGCGGCATACGCAAAGAATCGTTGGGGGAGAGGATGATTTCGCGCTCACCCTCCAGGATTGCCTTGTGTTCCGGTTGGATGTTGACAGAGACCACGTCCGCGCCGGGCACCGAGTCCAGCAGCAGCCCGAGGCGATTGCGAATCAGGGCGAGTTGGGCGGTGCTGCGCAGAACGAAGCGGATCATGAGCGCACCGCCCGGGGCCGCGGTGACCAGCACGTGCTTGAGTTCACCGCGGCGCTCGGGCACGGCATACGGGATGAGGCCGATGTCGTCGATAAAGCCCGCCAGCGGCAGCAGCGCGGCCACGATCGCCGCCTCGTGCAGTCCGCATTCCCGCAGGTCCACCCCGCGCCCGGGGGGATCGAGGATGCCCAGCGTCACCGCACCGGTCGTGCCGCCAGCCACGAGCTTCGCCTTGTTGCGGAAGCCGCTCTCGGGGCCGACGAAGGGAACCCGCCATGCATCTGCGGGCACGACCGCCGACAAGAGGTCACGCACCCGCCGATCCTTGGCGACCACTTGCTCGGGATAGGGGACCTCGAGATGGGTGCAGGAGCGGCATACTCCCGCGCGGTAGTAGTCGCAGCGCATCGATCGGTCCTCCCTCCTGGCTAGGCTGATCGTATGGCGCGCTACCTCGACGTCCACCCGCACGACCCGCAGCCGCGCTCGATCCGGCAGACGGTCGAGACCCTGCGCTCCGGGGGTCTGATCGCCTACCCGACGGACTCCGGCTACGCACTCGGCGCCGCCCTCGGCAACCAGGAGGCGAAAGATCGCATCCGAGATCTGCGCCGCCACGACGACAAACACCACTACACCCTGGTATGCCGCGACTTCGCTCAGCTCGGGCAGTTCGTCCTGCTCGACAACGACGCGTTCCGTGCGATCAAGGGCGTGACCCCGGGGCCGTATACGTTCATCCTCAAGGGCACCCGCGAGGTGCCGCGCCGCCTGCTGCATCCGAAGAAGAAGACTGTGGGAGTTCGGATTCCGGACAACCGCGTCGTGCAGGCGTTGCTCGCCGAGCTGGGGGAGCCGATGCTGTCAAGCACGCTGATCCTCCCCGGCGAGAGCGAACCCATGACCGAGGGCTGGCTGGTGAAGGAGGAACTCGACCACCAGGTCGATGTCGTCCTCGACTCGGGAGAGTGCGGCAGTGAGCCGACGACGGTGATCGACTACTCCGAGGATCTGCCGGTCGTCGTGCGCATCGGTGCCGGCGATCCCAGCCGGTTCGAGTCCTAGGAGGCGATCGTGGAGTCCGATCAGCACGCGACTGGCGCACCCCCGCGGCGCATCGTGCAGCGCGGCCTGTGGTTCGAGGAGTTCGAGGTAGGCGTGGTCTATGACCATCGCCCCGGCCGCACGGTGACCGAGGCCGACAATGTGCTGTTCACCACCCTGACGATGAATACGCAACCGCTGCATCTGGACGCCGCCGAGAGTGAGTCACAGCCGCCATTCCACGCGCGGCTCGTCAATTCGATGTTCACCCTGTCGACCTTGGTGGGGCTGTCGGTTGCGCAGTTGACCCAGGGCACGATCGTGGCCAATCTCGGGTTCTCGGCCATCGCCTTCCCCAAACCCGTCTTCCACGGGGACACCTTGTATGCCGAGACTCTCGTCGCGGACAAACGCGCCTCGTCCTCGCGGCCGGGGGAGGGGATCGTCACCTTGGCGCACACGGCGCGCAACCAACACGGCGATGTCGTTGCCACGGCCACGCGCCAGACGCTCGTCCGCCTGCGTCCCGCCGAGGGCGCGGACCCGGGGCCGCGCTCGCCGGGGCGGCGGTCGTGACGTCTGCTCTGACCGTCGGGCCGGCCTGGCTCTTCTGCCCGGCGGACCATCCGGAGCGGTATGCCAAGGCGCTGGAGCGCTCGGATCTGGTGCTGCTGGATCTAGAGGATGCCGTCGCGCCCTCGGCCAAAGCGGCGGCCCGAGAAGCCGTGCGCCACTTGGACCTCGACTGGTCGCGAACGATCGTGCGGATCAATGCCGCCGACACCGACGAGCACGCCGCGGACCTGGCCCTCGTGACGGAGATCGGGTGCCCTCGGGTCATGCTCGCCAAAGCCGAGACCCCGGAGTCGGTGGGTCGGATGCCGGTCGAGGTGGTCGTCCTGGTTGAGTCGCCACTGGGCGTCGTGCGCGCCCGCGAGCTAGTGGCTGAAGCCAATGTCATCGGGGCCATGTGGGGAGCCGAGGATCTCATCGCGGCGATGGGTGGCACGTCCAGCCGCTTTGCCGACGGCAGCTACCGGGACGTCGCGCGGCACTCCCGCTCCGAGGTGCTGCTGGCCGCAAAGGCGATGCGCCGATTGGCGATCGACTCCGTGGTTCTCGACATCGCCGATGCCGAGGGGCTTGCGGGGGAGTGCAGTGACGCGGTGGCGGTCGGGTTCGATGCCAAGGCCGCCATCCACCCAAGCCAGGTGTCGGTGATCCGCGATGCGTTCCGTACGGCGCCGGACGAGGTCGCCTGGGCGCGGGCAGTGTTGGCTGCGGCGAAGGAACACGACGGCGGCGTTTTCACCCACGCCGGTCGGATGGTGGATGGTCCCGTTCTGAAGCACGCCGCAGCCTTGGTGCGACGCACAACGTCCTGATCGACAAAGTCCTGACGCCGCGAGCCGGGCCGATCCGGGCGACTAGATCACCAAGCCAAGGGCAACCACCACCGGTAGTGACACCAGTGAGGCGATGGTTGTCACCGTCGTCAGCGACTTGAGGGCGCCGGTCGTGGACAGACCCAGCAACGACTTGAACATCCAGAAGAAGTTGCTGTTGACGTGCAACGCAAACAACGCTCCCGAGGCGATGGCCAGACCGATCGCGATTGGGTTGACCGCAATCGAGGGAAGAACCGGGCCGATGATGCCGCCGGCGGTGATCGCGGCCACAGAGACCGAACCAATGGCAATGTGCAGGATCGCGGCCACGACCCATGCCAACAGGATGCTCACGATGATCGGTGCGCCGGCGTCCGCCGTGAACAGCCCGGCCAGTTGGTCGTCCAACCCCGTCGCCTTTATGACCTGGCCCAGGGACCCACCGATGCCCGTGATGAGCAGGATCTCGCCGGTGGTATGGAAGCCCTCCGACAACGCCTCCGAAGTCCCGCTTTCGCGCAGGTAGCGCCGTGCGAGCAGAAATGCTCCGAGCAGGCCGACGAATAGCGCAACGGTGGCGTTGCCCAGGAAGTCGATGAACGGATTAGTCATGTCCAGGACCTCGGCGAAAGCGCCAAAGGCGATCATCACCAACGGAACCAGGATCGGCAGGAGGGCGATCCCGAGTGGCGGGCTCGGCTTGCTGGGGCTTTCCCCGGATGCGGTGACGGACTGCACGTCGCCGCCCGCTGCCAGGGTGTGGGCCTCGATCTCGGCGACGGCCTCGTCATACTCCTCGTCACGCTCCGCGGACCACCAGCCGAAGCGCAGCAGCACACCAAAGATCATCGTTGTGAGGATGGCCGTGAGGGGGCCCAGGACCACGCCATACATCAGCCAGCTGCCGAGTTTGATGTCGAGCAGCGCGCAGATCGAGATGGCCGCCAGCCCGGGGATCATGAACACATAGCCTGCGAAGATGCCGGCGCCGATGCCGCCGGCGAGATGGGGCAAACCGCGGGCACCGATAAAGGGAGCGGCCGAGCGCGCGACCGGGGCGGCCAAGACCACCTGCACATCGACATAGATCGACGGAAAGATGGTCGACATGGCCGTCGTCATGGCATAGGGCATCCGCTTGGCGCCAAAGGTGTTGATGAGGGTCCCGACGAGTTTTCGAAAAGTTCCCATGGCGTGCAACAAGGAGCCGATCAACACGCCGAAGCCGATCAGCAAACCGACCTTCGCCATGATCTCGCCGAAGCCGCCCGTGATCGCCTCCACCGTCTTCTCGAATCCGACGCCAGAGGCGAGTCCGAGATACAGGGAGCCGATGATCAGCGAGATGACCGGGTCGACCTTGAATCGAATGATCAGTGCGACGATCGCAATGATGGCGATTGCCGTATGCAGCGCGACCACGTTGTGCCCCTCTCACCAGCGTCGACATTGACACGATCACCGTATCGGCAGCGACCGACAGCGGGCGATCTACCGCCTGAGGTGGCACGTGCCCCTCGTGACTCCTGCCGCGGCGCCGACCACTCCCCATACGGGATCCGGCGCGATGTTCGTCCGCTCCGACTATGTCGTCCTCGTCGGCGGGGCGATCGCCGTCGTCCTGGCTGGGGGTGACGCACTATGCCGGGGCGGGGGAAGTGTTGCCCTTCGTTTGCTCGGCGGTGGCGGTCACCTTGCTTGCCTCGCTCGTCGGGCGGTCGGTGGAGCAGCTGGGTGATCGCTTTGGGCCCGGCGCGACGGGTGTCTTGCAGTCGGCGCTGGGCAACCTGCCGGAGCTGTTCATCGCGCTCTTCGCGCTCAAGGCCGGACTGGTCGCAGTCGTCCAGGCCGCGCGGATCGGCTCGATCCTGGCCAACCTGCTGCTGGTTCTGGGCATGTGCTTCGTGGTGGGCGGGCTCAAACACGGGCCGCAAAAGTTGGACAGTCAGCGCGCCCGGCAGATCACCGTGCTGATGGTGCTGCCGGTCGCGGCGATGGTGATCCCCTCGATCGCGCACTAGGTGCATACTCCGGCCAGCGAGCACGAGAAGGCGTTCTCGCTGATCACCTCCGTGGCGCTCGTCGGGCTCTTCCTGCTGATCCTGCCCGCTTCGCTGCGCCGGCAGAGCACGAGCGAGGAGTCGGGGTCCGAGCCGATGCACCACGAGGCCCCGCGCTGGCCGCTCTGGCTCGCGGTTGGCTTGTTGGCCTTGGCGGCGGTCCTCGCGGCCTTCGTCTCCGACTGGTTTGTGAGCGCTCTTGAGCCGGCGATGGCTTCGTTCGGGATCTCGGAAGCCTTTGCCGGCCAGGTCGTCGTGGCCATCGCCGGCAATGCGATCGAGAATGTCGTCGGGAGCGCCGCGTTGATCGCGTTGTATGTCGTGATCGCCACCGTCTTCTGGTGGGGCTGACCGACTCCGCGCTTCGCCGCCGGCCACAGGCCGTGGCGCAATGTCATGTGAGGGCGGGGATAACATCGCATTATGACCGCGACCGACTACGCCCATCCTGAACGCCTCGTGTCCACCCAGTGGCTCGCCGACCAGTTGGCCGCTGGCGCTGCGGGCGCGGGGACGCAGATCGTCGTGCTGGAATCGGACGAGGACGTGCTGCTCTACGAGACGGGGCACATCCCGGGCGCGCTGAAACTCGACTGGATCACCGACCTGAACGACCCGCTGACCCGCGACTACATCGACGCCGAGCAGTTCGCTGCCGTGATGAGCGCGCGCGGGATCAGCCGCGACACGACCGTGGTCCTCTATGGCGACAAGAGCAACTGGTGGGCGGCCTACGCGCTATGGGTGCTCAGCCTGTTCGGACACGAGAACGCCAAGCTGCTCGATGGCGGGCGCGCCAAGTGGATCGCCGAGGGACGGGAGCTGACCACCGCGATCCCGGAGGTCGCCCCCGCGACGGGGGAGGCGGCATACCCCGTGGTCGAGCGAGACGACGCGCCGATCCGGGCCTTCAAGGAGGACGTGCTCGCCCACCTCGGCAAGCCGCTGGTCGACGTCCGGTCGCCGGGGGAGTACTCCGGGGAATTGCTGCATATGCCGGACTACCCGCAGGAGGGCGCGGTGCGCGGCGGGCACATCCCGGGTGCCAAGTCGGTCCCGTGGGCGCGCGCGACCAATGCGGACGGCACGTTTAAGTCGCGGCCCGAGTTGGAGGCGATTTACCTTGCGGAGCAAGGACTTTCGCCCGAGGACGAGGTCGTGGCCTATTGCCGGATCGGTGAGCGGAGCAGCCATACCTGGTTCGTGCTGCATCACCTGCTCGGCTTCGACAAGGTCCGCAACTATGACGGCTCGTGGACCGAGTGGGGCAATGCCGTGCGCGTGCCCATCGAGAAGTGAGCGCTGGGTGACTGCTTCCGCTGATGGCGGGGCGATGCCCGCGTCGCTCGCCGAGATCGCCGCGGACTTCCTCGACCTCGCCCCGAAGGACCGGCTGCAATTGCTGCTGGAGTTCAGTCAGGGTCTGCCCGACCTCCCCGAGCGGTATGCCGATGCCCCCGAGTCGCTGGAGCAGGTGCACGAGTGCCAATCGCCCCTCTTCCTGACCGTCGAGGTGGGGGAGGGTATGCCGCGTGGCGCCCAGCCGGTCTCCCTTTTTTTCTCCGCCCCGCCCGAGGCACCGACGACCCGCGGGTTCGCGGGGATCCTGCACGAAGGGCTGGACGGGTTGAGCGTCGATGAGGTGCTGGCGACTCCCGAGGCGGCCCCGATGTCGTTCGGTCTCGCCGAGGTCGTCTCGCCGCTGCGGCTGCGCGGCATGGTCGCGATGCTGAGCCGGATCAAGCGCCAAGTGGCGCTGAAGTCCGGCGCGGCCCTGGCCTGAGCGACCTCAGCTCCGCTTGTCCGGCGTCAAGATGGCGATCGGGATGACCCGTTCAGTCTTGGCCGCATAGCCCTCGAAGCCCTTGCCCTGACGAGTGACGACGTCACGCCATAGCCGGTCGCGCTCCGCGCGTCCCGCGACCCGGACGGTGACCTTCTCGATCGACGAACCGCGCTGGACTGTGGCGCTTTTCGCCGCCCGGAGGTTCTTGAACCACTGAGGTTCGACGTCGGACCCGTTGTAGGAGCCGACGACGAGGAGCCCGCCGTCGTGCTCGAAGAAACCGACCGGCACCGTATGCGGCGTCCCGCTTCGTCGCCCGGCCACGGTCAGCAGGAGGACCGGGGTGCCGCGAACAGCGCCGCCGATCCGGCCGCCACTCGCGCGATACAGCGCGCTGGCAACGGGGTTGGCGACCTTCATGACCTTGTCGAGTGCGCTCATGAGGTGACGGTATCCCGCATACTCCAACCGGCGGGATGGTGCGCGGATCGGTTGCATCTTCTGCGTTGCCGGCGATGCGTCGCTCACCTGTGAGTGTCGGCCATGTCCAGCCAGCACGGACTGTTTTCAGATCTAACGATGACCTGAATTCGGACCAGAACGTACAATGCAGGGCATGTTGACGATCTCGCTGTCTGACCTTAAGGCGCACCTATCCGAGAACGTCGAGCGCGCCGAGGTGGAGCACGAGCAATACATGATTACGCGCAACGGCCGGCCGGCCGGCTGTGGTGATGGTGTCGGCTGACGAGTGGGAGTCCGTCCAAGAGACGTTGTTCTGGCTGTCCCAGCCTGGCATCGCGGACGCGCTCGACGAGGCCAGGGCAGACGTCGCGGCGGGGCGAGTCCTCGACGAGGGGCAAGCGCGTGCAGCACTCGGCCTTCCCGCGCGTGCGCCGCGACGCGGCCGCGTGTCGTGACAACGCCGTCGGGCCGAACAACGGGCTCGACCACGCGAGTGCAGCGTCCATTGACAACGTCGTCACGATCCCAGCAACCCTGCTCGGTCGAACCCTGGGATTCCTGAGCGGGGAGCAGGAAGCGCTCCTCGCGAGGGCGATCGTGCTTGCCTACGACCTCGAAGTACCGCTCCTGAACGATCACTGAATTCGCTCACCGGCTCATTCACTTTACATAATGTTCCTTATCGGCGCTGAACTATGGGTACGGAGATGCATGCGATGCCCACTGGGTAGTCCTCGACTACGGGGCCCGAAAGTGCAGCCGCTTCTGCGCGTTGAGATCGAAGCTGAGCACGGTGTGGCACCCGGCTGCGTGACATGACTGAGCGATCATGGCATCGGCGAAGTCGGCTCCTGCCCGGACCTCGGCCGTTGACCTTCGGACTAGTTGCTCATCTTGCGTCCTCAGGTCCCTTGAGTCCATCAGGGCTTCCAGGGCAGTGACCACGTCTTCGCTCGCCAACTTGTAACCGCGGGTCAGGACCCAGTAGGTCTCGACGAGGACGACCGTGGTGAGCAGGCCGGGCTCCGTCGGCGTCAGCCGGGCGAAAGCCCGCGTGGCGGCCTTGGACTGCTCGGGGTCGTCCTGCACGAGGTGGCGGACCACCACGTTGGTGTCCAGACCGATCACAGCCCCATAGCCCCCGCCGTGATGGCATCGTCCATCTCGCTGAGGCTGAGGGGCGGACCCGCGTACTTCAACGCGCCGGCCAGATCAGCCGCTGGTTTGTTGGCGACCCGAATCACGAAGTCCCCCTCTGAGTTTCGGGTGAAGCTCACGCTGACGCCCGCGGCCAACCCCAGGGCAAGTCGGACGTCTTTCGGGACGGTGATCTGACCCTTGCTCGTCATGGTTCCGATGCTCATGCTCCACCTCCTTACAGCAGTGTAAGGCGCCACTCCCGTCGCATCAACTCCCGTGCCTTCCAGCTAAGTACATCGTTCCGGCTCTCCGTGCCTGGGGCGGACATTTGGAATACCCTATAGGCCGTCGGATGAGTGAAACAGGGCCCAAAGGGACCCTTCTATTGAGCATTGGTATTCGAAATGTTCGCGTCGCCCACGACGGTTAGGACCAAGCAGTCCTCGATTGACGGTGGTTCGGCCACCCGATGCGGTCGTCGAGCGCCCCAAGCGCTAGTGATCGGAAAGGTTCCGAAGGTTGACGTCCAGGACCGTCACCCCCAGTGACCTCCATGCCGCCAGCAGTGCCGCATTCCCGGTCACCGCCACGAGTTCAGAATCACTGAGCGCGGCGGCTGCCGCGCAGTGAGCGGCGTCGAAACCGCGGAGCGACTGGCTTCGCGCGAGTTGGGCGGCGCTGTCCGCGAGCTCCTTCGTTAGATCGATCACATCGACGTCGGGCCAAATGGCGAGGAAATTCGCCCAGGCACGGTCGTGTTCCTCGGGTGTGATCCGCTGTCTGCGCTCTGCCATCGACAGCGCCGCCGCCGTCTCGATGTAGGTCAACCTCAGGCTGGCTCGCCGGGATGCTCCCTCCCAGATCTCTCGGCAGATGTCACTACTCGCCTCAGCAATGAGAATCGGCACGATCGCTGAAGTGTCCAGATAGACGATCAACGACGCTGCTCGGCAATGAGGTCACTCACCGGACCCGCCGTCGTGATGGGCTCTGGCAGCGCCGAGACGTGTGGACGTGCCGGCGTGACCTTGCCCTCCAAGATCAACTGCTCAAGTTTGGTCGGCACACCCACCGGGATGATGCGCGCTACTGGACGACCGTGATCCGTCACGGTAATGATGTGACCCTCACGCACTGACGCCAGGTGACGGCTGAGGCCATCCCTTAACTCGCGCACTCCCACGCTGGACATTTGTCTCCCTGGTAGCCACTTGTGGTGCACCCATTGTAGCCACGAGGGCCGACTCCCCCAGGCCTACGTGTTCGGACGAGTGACGCCACCGGTCTGGTGTCGACGGTGCCTTACTCAAGGCCGTGCCTTCCTCAGATTGCGGTCCTCAGCGCCGGAAGCAGTCCCCGGTAGGTGGCGCCAATCTCTACGATGGGGCACCGTGATCGATCGCGATGACGCTCCCCCCACTGACTCCCCCACCGGCTCCACCGGCGCCGACGAGATCGTGCCGGAGGAAGTGAGTTTTGACGAGCATCTGTTCCCGGCCCGCCCGGCGCGGCTGCGACCGCGAGCCCGGCTGCGCGACCGCTTGTGGCAGCGCAAGGCCAAGCAACCCGGCTCCCCCACCGGCGACAACGCTGACTACATCAACTGGCTCGTGTCCGAGTCCATGCTCGCCGACGCGGAGATCTTCACGCGCAACTTCTCCGGTATGGGGAGCATGTGGCAGAACCCGTATGCCGCGCCCGATCCCCGCGCCGCCATCGACAAGGCGGCGGTCTGGTTCACGGCATACCCGATCTCGATGATCACCAAGGAGAACAGCACCTTCCTGGCGACCCTCGGTGACCCGGATCTGTGGAATGCGTTCCAGCAGATCGGGATCAGCGCCATACACACGGGCCCGGTCAAGCGCGCCGGCGGGATCACCGGCTGGGAGCTGACCCCCTCCGTGGACGGGCACTTCGATCGGATCTCGACGCAGTTCGACGATGTGTTCGGCACCGAGGACGAGTTCCGTGCCATGTGCGAGGTCGCCACCGCCCACGGCGGCACCGTCATCGACGACATCGTCCCGGGCCACACGGGCAAGGGAGCGGACTTCCGCCTCGCGGAAATGAAGGTCGGCGACTACCCCGGCATTTACCACATGGTGGAGATTCCCAAGGAGGACTGGGACCTCCTGCCGAAGGTCCCACGTGGCGCCGACTCGGCGAACCTCGACGTGGAGACCGAGAAGAAGCTCTCCGACGCCGGCTACATCGTCGGGGAGATGCAGCGCGTCATCTTCTTCGAGCCCGGCGTGAAGGAGACCAACTGGTCGGCCACCGCCCCGGTCCTCGGCCCGGATGGCGAGGAGCACCGCTGGGTCTACCTCCACTACTTCAAGGAGGGCCAGCCCTCACTCAACTGGATCGACCCGACCTTCTCCGGAATGCGGCTCGTCATCGGCGACGCCTTGCACTCCCTCGGCGACCTGGGCAGCGGGGCGCTGCGCCTGGATGCCAACGGCTTCCTCGGCGTCGAGAAGTCCGCGACCGGCGGACCGGCCTGGTCCGAAGGGCACCCGCTCTCCGAGGCGGCCAACCAACTTATCGCCAGCATGGTCCGCAAGGTGGGCGGCTTCACCTTCCAGGAGCTCAACCTCACCATCGACGACATCAAGTCGACCTCGGCTCGCGGCGCGGACTTGTCCTACGACTTCGTCAACCGCCCGGCTTATCACCACGCCATGGCGACTGGCGACACGGAGTTCGTCCGGCTGACCATGCAGGCGGCGCGGGACATGGGCGTCGACACCGTGTCCTTGGTCCACGCCCTGCAGAACCACGACGAGATGACGTACGAACTCGTCCACTTCGCCACGCTGCACGCCGGCGACACCTTCACCTTCCGAGGTGAGGAGATCCTGGGCGGCGACTTGGCGCTGCTGATCCGCGCCGAGCTCACGGCGGCACTCGCGGGCGAGTCCGCGCCATACAACGCGATTTTCACCACCAATGGCATCGCCTCGACGACGGCCTCGATCATCGCGGCTTCCCTCGGCATCACCGACCTGAGCGCGATCACCCCGGAGCAGGCTGAGTCGATCAAGCGGGCACACCTGCTGCTCGCGATGTACAACGCGTGGCAGCCGGGGGTGTTTGCCCTCTCGGGTTGGGATCTCGTGGGCGCACTCCCCCTCGAGCGCAAGGTGGTCGCGCCGCTGATCAAGGATGGCGACACCCGGTGGATCCACCGCGGCGCCTACGACCTCCTCGGTTATCAGCCGGACGCGAGCGAGTCCACGGCCAAGATGCCCAAGGCCACTGAGTTGTATGGCGCACTCCCCCAGCAACTCGATGACCCCACCTCGTTCGCCTCTCGCCTGCGCGACATCCTCGCGATTCGGGCGAAGTACGGCATCGCCACGGCGCAGCAGCTCGACATCCCGGCGGTGTCCCACAAGAGCATGCTCGTCATGGTCCACCGGCTCGCCGACGCCGACCAGATCACCGTCCTCAACTTCTCGGCCGAACCGATCGCCGGCAGCGTCCGGTCCGAAGTTCTCACCCCCGGTAGCAAGGTCGTCGACCTGGTCACCGGCGTCCCCGCGGGCGAGGTCGACGACCTACACAGCCTGTATGTCGCGCTCCAACCCCACGAGGGCCGCGCCCTGCTGATCATCCCGCCGACCGGGGCCGCCTCATCTGAGTGACGTCGTCCGTCACGGTGGGGTGACTCCCCGGGTCACTCCACCGTGACGGACTTGGCCAGGTTGCGCGGCTTGTCGATGTCGTGACCCAACGCCAGGGCCGCGTGGTAGGCCAACAACTGCGTCGGGATCGTCAGCAGGATCGGGTCCAGCTCCGGCTCCGACTTCGGGACGATGATGCGCTCCACGTCCAGGTCGCCGAAGTCCACATCCGCGTGGGTGATCGCGACGACCGGCCCGCGACGTGCTTGCACCTGTTGCACCGCTGCGAGATTGCGTTCGGTGAGGTCGTCCTGGGGGACGATCGCGACGGTGAGCAGCTTGGGCTCGATCAGCGCCAACGGGCCGTGCTTCAACTCGCTTGTGGGATACGCCTCGGCGTGGATGTAGCTGATCTCCTTCAGCTTCTGCGCTCCCTCCCGCGCGACGGGGTACTGGCGGACGCGGCCGATATAGAACGCGTTCTCCGCCTTGGCTAGCGTGGTGGCGACCTGCGCAATGTGCGCCTCGTCGTCGAGGATGTCGCGAATCTGCTCGGGCAGCCGCTTGATCGCCGTGAGGATGCGTTCGCCGTCGGCGACGGACAAGTCCCGTAGGCGTCCGAGGTGAAGGGCAAGCATGGCAAAGGCGATCGCCATATTGGTCAACGCCTTTGTTGACGCGACCGCGATCTCCGGCCCGGCGTGCAGATAGATGCCGCCGTCCACCTCCCGCGCGATCGTGGAGCCGACCGCGTTGACGACGCCAATGACCTGACCGCCCTTGCGCTTGATCTCCTGAACCGCGAAGGCGGTGTCGGCCGTCTCCCCGGATTGGGACACCACGACATACAGCGTGTCGGGTTCGATGATCGGGTTGCGATAACGGAATTCGGAGGCCGCCTCGGCGTCGGCCGGGATGCGCGCCAGATCCTCGATAAGTTGGGCGCCAATCTGGCCCACGTAGTAGGCCGACCCGCAGCCGAGCAGCTTGACCCGCCGGAAGGCCCGCAACTCGCGCGGAGCCAGATTCAGTCCGTTGAGGCGGGCCGTCGCGAACCGGTCATCGAGCCGTCCCCCGATCACTGCTGCCGCCTTCTCCGGCTGCTCCTGAATTTCCTTGTACATGTAGTGCTGGTGCCCGGTCAGCTCCCATTCGGCGGCCGCGACCTCGATCTCGACCGGCTCGCGGCCGGTGTCGTTGGCGGCCCGGTCGAAGGTCGTGAAACCCCCTGCCGTCACGGTGGCGAGTTCGCCGTCGTCGAGGTGCACCACCTGGGACGTATGCCGCACGAGCGCCGCCGCGTCGCTGGCCACCAGCATCTCCTTCTCCCCCACGCCCAGGATGAGTGGTGAACCGTGGCGCGCCACGACGATGCGGTCGGGGTGCTGCTCGTCCATGACGGCGAGCGCGTAGGTCCCCACGATCTTGCCGAGCGCCTCCAGGACGGCTTCCTCCAGGGTCGCGGCGGACGACCGGGCGATCAGGTGCGCGATGACCTCGGTGTCGGTGTCGCTCGTCAAGGTCACCCCGGCCTGGGTGAGCTGATTACGCAAGCCGGCGGCGTTGTCGATGATCCCGTTGTGCACGACGCTGATGCGTCCGTCGGCACTTCGATGCGGATGGGCGTTGGCCACCGTGGCCGGACCGTGTGTCGCCCAGCGCGTATGCCCGATTCCGACCTTCCCGGCGAGCCGCTTGGGGACCTCCGCCTCCAGTTCGCGGATCCGACCGACCGCGCGCACGACGGTGGTGCTCGCGCGGCCCCCCGACGGCGTCCCCAGAACGGCGATGCCGGCGGAGTCGTAGCCGCGGTATTCCAGGGTCTTCAGCCCGTCGATGAGGACGGGCGCGGCGGGCTTCGGGCCGACGTAGGCGACGATTCCACACATACTTGGTGTTTCTCCTGAGGTGGGTAAGAGTGCTGACGGCGCATCCGGCCGAACTGGCCGCGGTCAGCCGTAGACGAGGCGACGAAGCTGTCTAACGGAGAGCTCCGGCGCTGCGACGAGGCGAGCGCGCAACTCGGCCGCGATCTGTTCGAACGCCGCATCATTGCGGACGCCGTGCAACTGCAAGTCGTGATGCCGACGCCGGACAACGTCAGCCACCGGCTCGCGATACCAGGCGAGTACGTCGTCAACGACTCGGCGAGCCTCGCCGGGACTGAGCCCCGTCGAATCCGCGATGCGGTCGACCAGGTCCTGATCCGGCATACGACCATCGTCCACCACTGATGAAGATATTCAAAGAATCTGCCCGAGATCGGGCAGATTCTCTCAAGAACGAGTCCAAACTGGCGCCATCCACGTGTCTCCATCACGTCAGGGCTCATCGGAGCTGACTTCTGGCCGCAGGACTTCGAGGGCCGCGACCTCCACCTCGTAGAAGCTCACCATCCGGCCCGAACTGCGCGACACACTCCGGCGCAGGGCACCCTCGACCCGGACGTGATCACCCACCCCAAGGGTCGCGGCCGTGGCGCGAAGTTCCGCGGTCCAGCAGCAGCAATGAATGGCATCGGAGCGCCCCCGCTCAACGTCGCTGCGGGGCGGCCGGCGAACCGCCACCCTCAGTGACCGAACCACGGAGCCACTAGGAAGCTCACGCTCCTCCTCGACCGCGGTCACCCGGCCCTCGAGCACGATGTGGTTGATGTCGGCGGGCAAGGTGGGCGCTGGTGCTGCTGGTGTCGTTGTCATAACCACCAGAGTTGCCGTGCTCCGGCCGCGGTGGCTAGCACGAGTTCGAGAGCCTGTGGACGGACGACGGAACTGAGGGGCGAGAACCAGTGGATAACTCAGCGCTGGCGGTCTCTGGCGCAAACCCGGGCACGTGAACCCAAGTCGTTACGCAACCGCTACCATATGGACTGGCAGTAACTCGTGGTGCTGTCCGTTTGATCCAATCCCGGGACGCCGGGCAGTACGGAGTTAATTGTGGGCACGCGGGCAAGCCGGATTGCCGGTCTGGCAATGGCGGTTGCGATGGCGGGTTCCGTCGCGGGCGCAAATGTCGCGACCGCGGCCGGCACCGATTCCCCCAGCGCCTCGTTCTCCTCCCCCGTCGCGAACTCCTCCTCGACGGACCCCGGCAGCAGCACGACCGCCACGGACCCCACGGGCGAGCCAACGATCACCCCCGAGCAGTTGGCGGCGCAGATCGCGCGCGCCAACGAGCTGCGCGACCAGATCGTCTCGCGCAATGGCGCGATCAAGGCCGTCCTCGACAAGCTCGACGCGTCGACCAAGGCAGCCAACTCTGCCCTGGAGGACTACAGCAAGGCGCGCAACGCCGAGGATGACGCCAAGGCCGAGTCCGCGCGACAGAGCGAGATCGCCAAGGCGCTGCAGGATCGCCTGGATGAGGCTCGCGACGACCTCGGCAGCTGGGCCGTCGACGCTTACACGCAAGGCGGCAGCTGGGCGGAGTCCCTCTCCTTCCTGGATGCCCTGTCGCAGGAAGCCGACGAGTCGTCCAACCCGCTGACCGACCTCAACTTCGTCACCGATAACCGCATTCGGTCCGTCGAGGACCTGCGCGAGCTGACCGTTCACCAAAAGCTCGCCTCGATGAAGTCCGATGCCGCGGCCGATCTCGCCATCACGGCAGCCGCCAAGGCCAAGAAGTCCAAGATCGCCGCGACGGCGGCGGTCAACGCTCACCGCGACGAACTCAAGACCCTTCAGCAGGCCAACGCCGACGTCATCGCCGAGGCTGGTCCACTGGCCGGTGCCCTACTCGGCAGTGGCGACCAGAGTGCCGTCGACGCAGCCAACGCGTTGAGCCAGGCGCTGGAGACCGCCAATGTCGACGTGTCCAGCCTGAAGCTGACGCCCTGCACCGACAAGACCGGCGTGTGGCCCAACGGCCAGATCCCGCCGTCGGCGCTGTGTCCGCTCGTGGGCAGCACCGACGAGTTCCTCATCCCCGCCGCCGCCGCTGCGTTCAACGCGATGAGCAAGGCGTATGCCGAGGAGACCGGAAACCTCATCTGTGTCACCGACGGCTACCGCTCCTACGCCGAGCAGGTCAAGATCAAGGAGATCCGCGGTCCCTGGGCGGCGACTCCCGGCACCAGCGAGCACGGACTCGGCAAGGCGCTCGACCTGTGCGGCGGCATTCAGAGCTACAGCGACCCGGCCCACCTGTGGATGGTCCGCAACGCTCCGCTCTTCGGCTGGTTCCACCCCTCGTGGGCGGCCCAGGGCGGCACTCTCCCGGAGCCGTGGCACTGGGAGTTCGCGGGCTGATCGGGCCTGGCGACGCTGAGTACCGCGCCTTATTCACCCGGCGGTAACCTTTGTGCGACAGTTTCGCCATGAGTTACGTGGCGGACGCCCCGATTGATGCGCCGGACTATCGGGCCAACAGTCGTTTCGTCGGATCGTGGTACTGGTACGACTGGGCTAACTCCGCTTTCGTCACCACCGTCGGCACCGTGCTATATGGCCCCTACATCACCTCCATCGCCAAGGCGGCCGCCTGTCCTGGCCAGGACACCGACCTGGACTGCGCCACCAATCTCCACGTCTTGGGGATCCCGATCGCACCCGGATCGCTCGCGCCATACACCACGACCTTCGCCACGATTCTGTCGGCGATTGTCCTGATCTTCGTCGGCGCCATCGTCGACCGGATGGACCGGCCGGCCAAGTTCCTGGGCGCGTGCGCATGGTTGGGCGCGGCCAGCGCCGCCGGCCTCTTCTTCGTCACCGGCACCCGCTGGCAGCTCGGCGCCATCCTGATGATTCTGGCCACGATCTTCCTCGGGGCCTCGCTGGTGACCTACGACTCGCTGCTCAACCAGATCGCGGCTCCCAATGACCGAGATCGGGTCTCCTCACGCGGCTGGGCGCTCGGCTATCTCGGCGGGGGGCTCCTGCTCGCGGTGAATCTCGTCCTGGTGACGATGAAACCGTTCGACCTCTCCACCGGTATGGCCGTGCGCATCAGCATGCTGAGCGCCGCCCTTTGGTGGGCGATCTTCGCGATCATCCCCGTCCGGGGTATGTGGGCGTTGCGCAGCGTCACCAAGCCGGTGACCGCCGCCGACGAAGGACCAGTCAGCGGCAGCCTCGCACAGCTCAGCAACACCTTCCGAGACCTACGCCGGCACCACCCCCAGACGATGCTCTTCCTGCTCGCCTACCTGTTCTACAACGACGGCATCCAGACCGTCATCTCCTCTTCGAGCCTGTATGGCGCGGAGGAACTCAAGTTCGAGCAATCCCAGCTGATCGCCCTGATCCTCCTGGTGCAATTCGTCGCCTTCGGCGGTGCCCTGCTTTTCGGGGCTGTGGCTGGCCGGGTCGGCGCCTCCAAGACGGTGCTCTGTTCGCTCGGCCTCTGGACGCTGATCGTCGCGGCCGCCTACTTCGTCCCCGAACGGAAATTCGTCCCATTCCTGATTCTCGGGATCGCCATCGGCATCGTTCTCGGCGGGTCGCAGGCACTCTCGCGCAGCCTCTACAGCCAACTCGTGCCCAAGAACCGCGAAGCCGAGTACTTCGCGCTCTACCAAGCGATGGAGCGCGGGACGAGTTGGTTCGGGACGCTGCTCTTCGGCGTCGTATACCAACTCACCCATACCTATCGATTGGCGATCATCGCCCTGATCATCTTCTTCGTCCTCGGCGGCGCCCTGCTGTCACGGGTGGACTTCCGTGAGGGCATTCGCCAAGCCGGCAACGAGCAGCCCGCGCTGGTCTGAGCCCGCGCTGGTCTGAGCCCGCGCTGGTCTGGGTGGACGCTCCCCGAGTCACAACCAGGGCGTATGCCGCCCGACCGGGCCGCGCTCAGGCGCTGCGCTTGGTCTGCTTCTCGCCCCGGGAGGCGCGCAGGATCTCCAGGCGCTCCTCCAAGAGCTCCTCAAGCTCGGGGATGGAGCGGCGCTCCAGGAGCATGTCCCAGTGCGTGCGGGCGGGCTTGACAGGCTTGCGCTCGGGCGCGGAGCCGTCGAGAAGCAGTGCCTCCTCGCCGCAGCGGCACTCCCATGTGGCGGGGATCTCCGCCTCGATGGAGAAGGGCAACTCGATGCGGTGCTCCTGGGGGCACACATAAACGACGATCTGGCGCTCGCTGGGGACGACGTTCTCGGACGTCTCCATGCTGAACGAAACCATGCGGCTGCCGCGAAGGGTGCGATCGGCCATGACGGGGTTCTCCCTTGAGTGAGTTTGAGCGAGCGCCCAGGGGTGACTGGATCGCGTGAATTGTCAACGCATCAGGACGGGTGGGTTGTTCCGCGGCGGGACGGTGAAATCCGACCTTGGGGCATGTTGTTCCGACGCTGGAACAACGCATCCGGTTGCGTAGCCGCCGGCTCCAGTTTCCCCCGGTGCCATGGTCCGGCACCGCCCAAAACGGCGACCCTACAGTCTAGCAGCTTTAGGGGACGCCCGCGTAATCGGCCCAATTGGGGTTCAGCGATCGATGACGGAGCCCTCGACCGTGCTGCCGCCACCGGGACCGGGACGCATCGGCGTGGCCAGGAACCTGGCCGCTACTGCGCGTTCCAGGAAACCCCGGGTCAGGGGTCGCGTCACGGGCAGGATGAAGAAGAACCCCACGATGTCGGTCACAAAACCTGGCGTCACCAGCAGCGTGCCCCCGATCAGCACGAGCGCGGCATCGGCCAACTCGCGCGATGGCATCCGGCCCGTCTGCAGGGCGGTGCTCAACGCCCGCCACGTGCGCGCGCCTTCACGGCGCACCAGCCAGGCGCCCAGCGCGGATTCGAGCAGGAGGAGCAGGACCGTCGGCCAGCCGCCGATCACCTTGCCGACCCCGATGATGGTGGCGATCTCCACAATCGGGACGATCAGCAAGGCCACGAAGAGCCACCGCCGCCACCGGGTGCGGCGGCTTGCCGCGCCGGACGGGGTCACAGGTTGTGCCATCGCTCCTCCATCCGGGTAAGCCGCCGGGCCTGAGTTGCCCGATGCGCCACTCCCCAGCGAGTGATCCGTTTCAGCGACTCACTCGCCACGTCGCCATTCATCTTCGAATCGCCCAGTTCGCGCTCGACGAAGGTGATCGGAACCTCGCGCACGACGAGTCCGGCCGCGATCGCCCGCCGCGTCAAGTCCACCTGGAAGCAATAGCCGTGCGATTCCACCGAGTCGAGGTCGAGCTGACGCAAGGCGCTCGAACGATAGACCCGGAACCCCGCGGTGGCGTCGTTCACGGGCATACCGAGCACGAGGCGGGTGTAGATATTGCCCCCCATGGACAACATCTTGCGTTGGAGGGGCCAATTGACGATGGCACCGCCGCGCACATAGCGGGACCCGATGACCACATCGGCGTGCCCGATGGCATCCAGCAGCTTCGGCAGATCCACCGCCCGGTGGGAGCCGTCCGCGTCCATCTCGACCAGGGCGTCATACCCGCGAGCCAGGCCCCACTCGAAGCCAGCCAGGTAGGCCCGGCCCAGGCCCTCCTTCGCGGTGCGATGCAGGACGTGGACCTGCGGGTCGGCCGACGCCAATTCCTCGGCGATGTCCCCGGTACCGTCGGGCGAGTTATCGTCCAGGACCAGCACGTCGACCGCGGGGGCACTGGCGCGCACGCCGGCAACCATGCGCGCGAGATTGTCGGCCTCGTTGTAGGTCGGGATGCACACCAGGATTCGCTGGATCGGGCCACGGTTGCCCGCGGCACTAGGGGACACAGCGTCAGGCACTGGCGGTTTCCTTGCTCTTCGAGGTCGGGGTGGGGTGCTCATCATTATCCCGGCGCGAACGCCGCCTCCCCGCCCAGGCGCCTCCCGCCCAGGCGAGCAACAGCCCGCCCAGGGAGACATATTCCGGCGCCCGACCGATGCGATCGGCGACGGTGATGCCGCTGCGCAATTCGACATTCGAGGAGGCGGTGTATGCCGTGAACAACGACGACTTGTTGGCGTACGTTCCATCGGCGTTGATGAAGCCACTCACCCCCACGGTGGAGACGTGCACGACGCTGCGGTTGTGCTCGATCGCGCGCAGCCGGGAGATGGCGAATTGCTGCTCGGACT
This sequence comes from Nostocoides jenkinsii Ben 74, assembly GCF_001046875.1. GTDB lineage: Bacteria > Actinomycetota > Actinomycetes > Actinomycetales > Dermatophilaceae > Nostocoides_A > Nostocoides_A jenkinsii. The sequence continues at coordinate 199,273 of NZ_HF571038.1, read as the reverse complement.
CGGCGGTATAGCCAAACGTCGCATTATTCGTCTGGACGATGAGCACGCTCGGCACGTCCGGCCGGTGGGTCACCGAGGTGCGGACCAGCCCGTCATACGCCACCTCAAAACAGATCGTCGGCAGGGCCGCGAAGGTGTAGGGCTGGCCCGGCGAAGAGTAGTCGGTGCTCAGCTCGAAGTAGCCGGTTTGGGTGCCCTTGGCCATCCCGTCCCGCACGAGATCGACATTGCTGTTGAAGTGCCGAAAGAAGCTCTTCGCCGGAACGTATTCGGCGAACGGCACGGGGTGCTGCTTGATGTAGCGCTCCGGGTCGACTTCACCGGGCCGGTAGAGCAGGGACGCATTGGAGACGAACGGGGCCGGCTCCTCCAGAATCGCCCCGATCAGGAAAGTCGCGGGGATCGCGGCCCGGGCCCGGTTGATGGCGGCGGCCGCGTCGAGGTTGCGGAGGGGGTCGATATCCGAGGAGTTCTCCGGCCAGACGATCAGGTCGGCCCGGGACAGATAGGTCGCCAACTTTTGCGTCTCGCGCACATGGTTGTCGAGGACTGCGCGCCGCTCGGCATTGAAGTCGAGCCCCGGTTTGGGGACATTCCCCTGGACCAATGCGATCTCCGCCATCCGCGGCGCGGCGTCTCCCCCGAGGCCCACCTTCAGCCCCCCGACAAGGTATGCCGCGGCGAGCGTTGCGACGATTCCCAGCACCGCCGCGCCGGGCCGACGGCGGAGGGCGACGGCCGCGGCATACAGCAAGACACCGACGGTGGCGACGCCCGCGGTCACGAGGGGAGCGCCGCCGAGGGAGGCGAGGGTGCGCAGAGGGGAATCGGCCTGGGAGAAGGCGAGGCGGACCCACGGGAACCCGCCGAAGGGTGTCGTCGAGCGGGCCCACTCCCCCACGACCCACCCGAGCGGGACGATGCCGTATGCCGCCCACCCCCACCTGGCAGCGACCAATCGCCGTTGGAGGGGACCGACGACGGCGACCATCACGGCCACATACAGCGCTTCCAAGGTGGCGAGGGCGAACCACGGAACCTTGCCGACGTAGACCCCGGACCAGGACAAACTCGGGATGAAGTAGGCGAGGCCGCCGACCAGGCCGGTGAGCAAGCCCGTGCGCCACCGCGCGCACCACCCGGCGGCAGCCACGAGCGCGCAGCCGAGCCACGCCGAATACCACCAGTTGGTCCCGGGGAAGGCCAGCGCGATCGCGCCGCCGCCCGCCAAGGCCAGTAGCAGGCGAGCCGGCAGGATCGGGCCGGCGGTGGGGTCGAGACGCACGGGCTAACGGTACGTGCTCGGCCTTGAGGGATGCTCCAGCCGGGGCTAGTCGACGACGCCGGACCCCCACGTCCAGGCGGCGACGTCGGGCATGTCGGCGAGATGCTCGCGGATGTAGATCTCGTGCTCGGCGAGGCGCCGATCGCAATACTGCACCAACTCGGTCCAGCCCGCCGTGCGTCGCGCGCTCCGCCGCAGCGCCTCCTTGGCGAGGTCATAGCGGCTCATCCTGTTGAGCACCACCATGTCGAATGGCGTGGTCGTGGTGCCCTGCTCGTTGAACCCGCGCACGTGGAAGCGACCGGGATCGGAGCGGCCGTGGACGAGTTGGTGGACCGCTCGCGGGTAGCCGTGGAAGGCGAAGACGACGTGCTTGTCCTTGGTGAACAGGTCATCGAACTGGGTGTCGGTGAAGCCGTGCGGGTGATCGTTCTCCGGAAGCAACGCCATCAAATCCACGACATTGACGAACTTGACGCGCAGGTCCGGGGTGAAGTGGCGCAGCAGTTCGGCCGCGGCCAATGCCTCTTGCGTGGGCACATCGCCGGCGGAGGCCATGACGATGTCCGGGACGCCGGAGTCGTCCAGATTGGATGCCCAGTCCCAGGCCCCGGCACCGGCGGCGCAATGGTCGTCGGCCTCGGCCAGGGTGAGGTACTGAAGGTGCTTCTGCTTGTCCACCACGATGAGGTTCACGTGGTCCTTGCTCTTCAAGCAGTGGTCGGCAATCGAGAGGGCCGTGTTGGCGTCCGGGGGCAGCCACACCCGAACCACATCGGGGGCGAGCGGGATCAGGCAGTCGATCAGGCCGGGACCCTGGTGGCTGAAGCCGTTGTGATCGTTGCGCCAACAGGTCGAGGTCAACAGGATGTTGAGCGAACTGACCGAGTCACGCCAGCGCAGTGTTTGCGCGTGCTGCAACCACTTGACGTGCTGAATGGCCATCGATGCCGACACCATTGCGAAGGCCTCATAGGTGGCAAACAGGCCGTGTCGCCCGCTCAGCAGGTAGCCCTCCAACCAGCCTTGGCATAGGTGCTCGCTCAGGACTTCCATGACGCGGCCGTCCGGTCCGAGCTTCTGGTCGGTTTCGGCCGCGGGCCCCATGAAGCATCGGTCGGTCACCTCGAAGACGTCCTGGAGGCGGTTGGACGCCGTCTCATCCGGGCAGAACAGCCGGAAGGTGCCGCCGCCGTCCGGGCGGCGGTCCGCGGCATACACATCGCGCATCAGCGAGCCGGTGGATTTGGTGTTCTCGAACGACACGGTGCCGCGGCCGTCGCCGAGGCCGATTTCATAGGTGCTCAGTTCGGCCGGGATGGGCAGGTCCCGCCGAAGTCGCCCGCCATTGGCGTATGCCGTGGCCGACATTCGCTTGTCCCCGACCGGACTCAGGGCGGCTAGGTCGGGCACGAGGCGTCCGCTCTCGTCGAAGAGGTCGTCCGGGCGGTAGGACTCCAACCAGCTCTCGAGGATCCGCAGGTGGTCGGGGTTGTCAACGACACCGGACAGCGGCACTTGGTGGCTGAGATTGGTGCCTTCGACCTGCACCCCGTCGACCTCGTGCGGACCCGTCCACCCCTTTGGCGTCCGCAGCACGATGGCCGGCCAGGTGTAGCGCTGGGATGGGCTTGCCCCGTCGAGCGCTTCGGCGCTTCGGGCAACCGCCCGCATGGCCAGGACGTCCGTTTGCGCCTTGGCCAGGGCGGCATACAACTCGGTGAAGACCTGCTTCGGGTCGTCGCCCTCGACGAAGACCGGGTCCCACCCTTGTGAGCGGAGATAGGCCGCGACGTCGTCGTCGCTGGTGCGCCCGAGGACGGTCGGTCCCGCGATCTTGTAACCGTTCAAGTGCACGATGGGAACCACGGCACCGTCGCGACGCGGGTTCAAAAAGTAGGGCAGCCGCCAGGACGCGGACAACGGGCCGGTCTCGGACTCGCCGTCGCCGACGACGCCAGCCACGAAGAGATCGGGGTGATCCATCGCCGCGCCGCCCGCATGGATCAGGGCGTAGCCGAGTTCGCCGCCCTCGTGGATCGAGCCGGGAGTCTGCACGCTCACGTGGCTCGGGACGCCACCGGGCGAGGAGAACTGCCGACAAAGTCGGCGGATCCCCGCCGCGTCATCACCGACACGCGGATAGATCTCCGAATACGTGCCCTCCAGCCAACTCGCGGCGACAAGGCTGGGCCCGCCGTGGCCGGGACCGGTGACGTAGAGCCAATCCGTGTCGCTCTCGCGGATGATCCGGTTGAGGACGGCATAGATCATCGAGAGGCCCGGGCTGGTCCCCCAGTGCCCCAGCAACCGCGGCTTGATGTGCTCGGCGGCGAGCGGTTCGCGCACGAGGACGTTGTCCTGCAAGTAGATCTGCGCGACCGTCAGGTAATTGGCGGCGGCCCACCACCTGAGGTCGAGCGCCAGGCTGTCGTCGTCGTACGTTCCGAAGGATGTTTCGGGCATACCTCCATCCAACGCCTTCGCCGGTCAAGACGGAAGTACTGGCGAACGTGCCGAAGTGAACATTCGGTGACGCCGGGCAGGTGCCGCTGTTGTCTGGATCACGTTGTGTGCGAGAGGGTTGGGGGTATGCCGAGTCAGGACTACGAGCAGGACACCTCCACCCGCTTCGGGCCGCTTCGGATCAAGGCCCGCGGCCGTGCGGTGATGAGCAATCCGACCACCAACCGCGGCACCGCCTTCACGATCGAAGAGCGCAAGGCGCTCGGCCTGATCGGGCTGGTCCCCTCACAGGTGACGAACCTCGAGAACCAGGTTCGCCGGGTTTACGAGCAGTACACCCGGACAAGCACCCGTTTGGGGAAGTACCTCCACCTCTCCGGTGTCCGCGACCGCAACGAAGTCCTCTTCTATCGGCTGCTCACGAGCAATCTTGAGGAGATGCTGCCGATCGTCTACACCCCGACCATCGGGGAGGCGATCGAGCGCTTCAGTCACGAATTCTCCCGCCCGAGAGGGGTTTTCCTCTCGATCGATCACCCGGAGTCGATGGCGGACGCCTTCCGCAACTTCGGTCTCGGACCCGACGAGGTGGACCTCGTCGTGGTCACCGACAGCGAAGGCATTCTCGGCATCGGCGACCAGGGCATCGGCGGGATTCAGATCGCCGTCGGGAAGTTGTCCGTCTACACGGCGGCGGCCGGGATTCACCCGCGCCGCGCCATACCCGTCGTCCTGGATGTCGGCACCGACAATCTCGGGCTGCTGTCCAGCGAGATGTACCTCGGGGAGCGGCACGCCCGCGTGCGCGGGGAGAAGTACGACGAGTTCCTGGACCTGTTCGTGCATACGGTCAGGGAGATGTTCCCCAATGCAATGTTGCACTGGGAGGACTTCGGGACCACCAATGCGCACCGGATGTTGACGAAGTATCGCGACGAGATCTGCACCTTCAATGACGACATCCAGGGCACGGCCGCCGTCGTGCTGGCGGCAATTCTCGCGGCCGTCGACGTGACCGGACTCGTCCTCGACGACCACAAGGTGTGCGTCTTCGGCGCCGGGAGCGCGGGCGTCGGCATCGCCAACCTCGTCCGCGACGCGATGCTGCGCACGGGGGCCTCGGAGACCGAGGAAGAGGCCTACTCCCGGTTCTATGCGATCGGCATCAATGGGTTGTATGTCGATGATCAGCCGGAATTGCTGCCCTTCCAGCGGCCGTATGCCCGCCGCCGCGCCGAGGTCGAGCACTGGGCCGTCGCCGACCCGAACCACATCACCCTCGAAGACGTCATCCGCAACGCCAAGCCGACGATCCTCATCGGCACATCGACGCGGGGCGGGGCGTTCAGCCGGCATATCGTCGAGGAGATGGCCTCGTATTGCGCGAGGCCGATCATCTTCCCGCTCTCCAATCCGACGAGCCGCGCCGAGGCGACGCCGGCGGACCTGCTGACGTGGACCGATGGCCGGGCGTTGGTCGCCACCGGTAGCCCGTTCGGGCCGGTGGACTATGACGGCATCCGCTATCAGATCGCCCAAGCCAATAACGCGCTGATCTTCCCTGGCCTTGGCCTCGGCGTGGCCACCTGCCGTGCCGAGCGCGTCACCGAGGGCATGATCGCGGCGGCGGCCGAGGCGTTGGCCAGCATGGTCAACGCCTATCGCCAAGGCGCTCCGCTGCTGCCGACCATGAGCGATCTGCGGATGGTGTCGGCCACGGTCGCCGTCGCTGTTGCCAAGCAGGCCGAGCGCGAGGGCCTGGCCCGTGAGCCGCTGACCGACCCGATCCAGCAGATCTATAACCGCATGTGGCAGCCGGTCTATCCACCGGTCGAAGCCATCTGAGCACTTCCAGACTTCCTCACGACAGGAGCACCATGTCCTTGCAGGGCATCGACTATCTCGCCGACTCAGGGCGTTATGACACGGGTATGCCGTACCGCCGGGTCGGCCGGTCCGGTTTGCTCTAGCCGGCGATCAGTTTGGGTCTGTGGCACAACTTCGGCGATGACGTGCCGATGGAACGGCAGCGCGCGACCCTGGGGCGCGCTTTCGATCTCGGCGTCACGCACTTCGATCTCGCGAACAATTACGGCCCGCCCTATGGCAGTGCCGAGCGCAACTTTGGGATGCACTTCGCGCAGGACTTCAAGCCCTATCGCGACGACCTGATCATCTCCTCCAAGGTCGGCTACGACATGTGGCCCGGGCCGTATGGGCAGGGCGGCGGCTCCCGCAAGTACCTCATCTCCTCGTGCGACCAGTCGCTGAAGCGGATGGGCCTGGACTATGTCGACATCTTCTCCAGCCACCGCTTCGACCCCGACACCCCGCTCGAGGAGACGATGGGTGCGCTGGACCAAATCGTCCGATCGGGCCGGGCGCTGTATGCCGGGGTCTCGTCATACAGCGGAGCGAAGACGGCCGAGGCGGTGCGCATCCTTCAGGACCTCGGCACTCCGCTGCTGATTCATCAGCCGTCCTACTCGATGCTGAACCGGTGGGTCGAGGAAGACCTGCTGGACGTTCTCGGCGACACGGGGGTCGGCTGCATCGCCTTCAGCCCGCTGGCTCAGGGCATGCTGACGAGCAAATACCTCAAGGGCATCCCCGGCGATTCGCGTGCAGCGCAAGACAAGTCGCTGAGCGAGGGACTGCTCACCGAAACGGCGATCAAGCACATCGCGGCGTTGAACCGGATTGCCAAGAAGCGCGGCCAGACGCTGGCGCAGATGGCGATTCGACGGCAACGCGCACTTCTGCCGCGGCCTGCTTCGGACCCGCTACCCCGGGTCCGAGGACGATCAGGTCCACCGCCCGGACGGCGCGGAGCGTGCCGACCAGGCCTACGATCCCACCTTCATCCCCCTCACCTCCCTGCGAAAGGACCCCCTGTCATGAGCACGATGCGAGCCGTCCAGGTCGTCGGCTACCACCAGAACCCCGAGATGCGCGAGGTCGACGTCCCCGAGGTCTCGGGACCGTTCGACGTCATCGTGCGGATCGGCGGCGCCGGCGTGTGCCGCACTGACCTTCACATCCTCGAAGGGCAGTGGGCGGACAAGACCGGCGTCGCGCTGCCTTACACGATCGGCCACGAGAACGCCGGCTGGGTGCACGCCGTCGGCTCCGCGGTCACGAACGTCCGCGCGGGCGACAAGGTGATCGTGCACCCGCACATCACCTGCGGCTTGTGCCGCGCCTGCCGCACCGGAGACGACGTCCACTGCGAGAACAGCCAGTTCCCCGGCGTCGACACGAACGGAGGGTACGCCGAGTACCTCCGCACGTCGGCGCGCAGCGTCGTGCTCATCGACGACGAGCTCGAGCCGGCCGATGTCGCCGCCCTGGCCGACGCCGGGCTGACGGCATACCACGCAGCGGCGAAGGCGGCGAAGCGGCTGACGCCCCGGGACACCTGCGTCGTCATCGGCGCCGGAGGCCTCGGCCACATCGGCATTCAGATCATGAAGGCGCTGTCGCCCGCGAAGCTGGTGGTGGTCGACCGAAACCCGGAGGCGCTCAAGCTCGCTCTGGACCTCGGCGCCGACCACGGGGTGGTGGCCGCGGGCAACCAGGTCGAGGAGGTCCTCGAGATCACCCGCGGCTCGGGGGCGGAGGTGGTGCTCGACTTCGTCGGCGAAGGCGGCTCGACCAGCCATGGCATCGCGATGACACGTGCGGCCGGCGACTACCACGTCGTGGGCTACGGCGAGAACGTCAACGTCCCCACGATCGACCTGATCTCGGCTGAGAAGAACGTGATTGGCAACCTCGTCGGGTCGTACAACGATCTGTGTGACCTCATGGCCCTCGCCGCTCGGGGCTTGGTCACCCTGCACACGCAGAAGTACGCCCTGGACGACTTCCAGTCCGCGATCTCGGATCTCGACGCCGGCCGCGTGCGCGGTCGCGCGATCCTCATCCCCTGACAAGGAGCACGAGCATGTCGCCCGGCCCGCTGCTATCGATCGTCGTCGGGGCGGTGTTCGGTATCGTCTCGCAGAAGGTCGGCGGGCTCATCAAGTCCTCGATCTACGCCTGCGCGCAGACCGCCACGACGCCAGACGCCATCCCCGCAACCTGAGGAGACACACCTTGATCTTCATCACCGCCAAGTTCCCCGTCCGTCCCGAGCACGCCGACGCCTGGCCCGAGATCTCCCGTGCCTTCACCGAGGCCACGCGCGCCGAGGAGGGCTGCCTGTGGTTTGAATGGTCGCGCAGCCTGGACGACAGCAACGAATACGTCCTCGTCGAGGCGTTCCGCGACGGCGATGCCGGTGGCGCGCACGTCAACAGCGACCACTTCAAGGCCGCCCAGGCCGAGCTGCCGCCCTACCTCTCCGCGACGCCGAAGGTCGTCAGCCAGTCCGTCGACCAGGACGACTGGAGCGAGCTTGGCGAGATGCGGGTCGACTGACCCTCCACCTTCCGGGTGCGCTGGCTGAGGGTTAGCTCCGCCTGCGCCGCCGAAATCGCCGGACGACTCGTATAGGCCACCGGCCAGATCGTCGCGTTGTCCTCCACTGTGGTGGGGGACAACGCGAGCCCGTAACAGCCTGCGCACGCCTACACGGTCAAGCGAACCTCCGCGAGAGTCTGCACGACTCGGGAGCCAGGCTCGCGAATCTGCACACTCTCGCGGAGGTGGTTTGTCACTTCATCGGCATCAGCACGGTGTCGACGATGTAGACAGTGGCGTTGGCGGTCTGCACATTGCCGCAGAGCACCTTCGCGCCGGCCACGTCGAAGTCGGGCGTCGTGCCGCTTACCTTCACCGAGTCGGAGTTGAGGGTCGGGTGGGTGCCGGCCAGCGCGGCGGGTGCCAACCGGCTCGGCACCACGTGGTGGGTGAGCAGGTGGGTCAGCGTCGTCTTGTCGGCCAGCACCTTGTCGAGGTCGGCCTTCGGGATCTTGTCGAAAGCGGAGTTCGACGGGGCGAACACGGTGATGTTCTTGCTGTTGTTGAGGGTGTCGACGAGGCCGGCCTTCTTCACAGCGGCGACGAGGGTGCTCAGCAGCGGGTTGTTGCTGGCGGCGGTGGCGACCGGCTCCTTGGCCAAGCCGGCGAACGACCCCTTGCCATCGGCCGGGACGCTCGCGCAGCCCGGGCCGAACCGGGCGTCGGTCATCGTGTCGGACGATGAGCCGCCGCGCACACCACCCACGGTGAGTGTGCGCGACAACGACTCAGCCCTAGGCCCTGTTGCGCAAGTCGTGGACGGGGTCCCCGCGAAGTATCGGAGCGAGGGACGAGCGGAGAACTTCGTGGGGTGTCCTAAGTGGGTTTTACCTGCTGGGACGGGTCGATGGCGCTCTGCGTGACCGAGGTTGGGACCGCGTCGGCCAGCGGGTGATAGCTGGTGGTGGACCGGTAGCTCGACGTCCCGCCGTCGCTCACACCCTCCTCGACGAGGTCGGCAGAGTTCGGGTCGAAGAGCAGGTAATGGTGGCCGGTACGCACCTGCTGGTCGTCGAAGATCACCTTCACGCCCGCAGCGCCGGAGGGGGTCTGAGCGGTCTCGGTGCGCACTTCGGGCAGGCGGCCGAGCACGGTGATCGCGGCCCGGGCCACCGTCGGGGGCACATGGCCGGTGCGCAGCAGGTCGCCGACGGCCGCGAAGACCGCTTCGTTCGGGCTGTTCGACCCGCTGGAGTTGGCGCGCAGCCACGCCTCCAGGTCGTCGGCCGTAGTGGGGAGGGACGCAACGGTCGACGGGGAAAACAGCGCGGTGCCCTGGTTCGCGGTCCACGTGAACGTGCGTCCGTCGACCATGTCCTTGAACCAGGTCATCCCGTCCGCACGAATCCACACCTCGCGCGTGAAGGTCCCGGAAGCGGGCTGGGCTGTCGGCGCCTGAGCGCCGGGTTGGGGGGGATCGCCGACGACCGCCGCGCCGGACTGGGTCTCGGTGATGCTCAGGTGGACGTACTTGCCCGCCGGGATCGGTCCGTCATCCTGGCTCGCGGCCGTGGTCGCCAGATGCGAGAGGGCGGTGGCCGAGGCCGATTGCGGCGAAATCAACGACGGCCCGACGGCGAGCGCTGCGGAGGCGGCGGCGGCCACTGCCGCAACGGCCAGCCAGCGCCGCCCCCTGCGCGGCGCGGCGGGACGGGCGCTCGTGAGCGCGATGGGTTCGGACGCGGCAGTGCGCACCGGTCGAGGAGCGCTACAGCGCGTTCGGGCGAGAACTGCGCGTCCAAGTCGGCAGCCGTCGGCCGGGCGCCGGCCAACACATCGACGGGATCGGACATCGTGGGGCGGTGGGTTGTCATGAGGTCTCCTGGGCGAGCGTGAGGGTGGGGGCAGTGGCGGGCCGATCCCCATCGGCCTGCAGGTATGCGGTTAGGCGGGCTCGGCCACGGCTGACCCGAACGGTCAGGGCGCGCGGGGTGCACCCGAGGACGTCGGCGGCCGCGTCATACGACAGCCCGTCCCACGAGATGAGCAGTAGCGCCTCACGTTCCGCAGGGCTGCAGGTGGCGAGCGCTTCGATCAGCGAATCACGTTCGGCGACAAGCTCATCGGGGGCCGCCGCAGTTGGCATATGCCAATATGCCGCGACCGCCTCCTGCCAGAGCCGGTCGGCCCGTCGCTGGCCGCGGGTGCGATTGGCGATCGTATGGCGCGCGGTCACCAAGAGCCAGGGCAGCGGGTCGGCCGGCACATCGGCGCGGCGTCGTCACGCCTGCAAGAAGGTCTCGGAGACCACGTCCTCACACTGGTCGGCGGCGATATGCCGTCGGGCGTAGGCATACACGCGAGGAGCGTTGTCGCGAAAGAGCGTGTCGAAGGCCGCCTCATCCATGCGGCCCTCCCGGTGTTCGTGGGGTCATACCGAGAAATGTCCAGTCGGGGCGCGTTATCACGCCACACCCTCGCCGACCTTAACGTCCGGCGGTCACGATGGGCGCACCATACTCTGGCAAGCCGCAGACCCGGCGTGGCACTAGGCTCAGTCTCGTGACCGCCATCGTCGAACGTCCCCGCGTCCTTGCCGATGTCATCCCGGGAGGCCTGGCGCGCGACGCCGCGCTCGTCCTCGGGGGCGCCGGCTTCGTCGGCCTGCTCGCGCAGTGGGCCATCACCTTGCCGTTCACCCCGGTCCCGCTGACATTGGGAACGTTCGCGGTCTTGCTCACCGGGGCCGCCCTCGGCACTGCCCGCGGCCTCGCCTCCATCGGCATCTATGTCGCGGCCGGTATGGCCGGGGTGCCCTGGTTCGCCGGCCACAGCAGCGGGTGGGGCTTCCCGAGCTTCGGCTACTTGATCGGCTTCGTCGTGGCCGCGACCCTCGTCGGCGCGCTCGCCGCCCGCGGCGGTGACCGGACCGTCCTGAAGACGATCGGCCTGATGATCCTGGGCAACCTCGTCATCTACGCCATCGGGGTCCCCTACCTCGCGGCCAACACCGGCATGGACCTCGCCACCGCCATCGACAAGGGCGCCACCCCCTTCCTCCTCGGCGATGCCGTCAAGATCGTGCTCGCGGCGGGCCTCCTGCCCACCGCCTGGGCGCTGGTGCGCCGCGTCCGCGACAACTGAGCCGGATGGCTAAACCCTCCTCCGGAACCCCGGCCACGGTCGCTCTGACCAAGGCCGGGGTTTCGTTTTCCGTGCACGCTTATGAACACGACCCGGCCGCTCCCGCATACGGACTCGAAGCCGCGGCGGCGCTCGGGCTGGACCCGGACCTGGTTTTCAAGACGTTGCTCGTAGACCTCGATGGGGGCCGCGAAAAGGTGGGCGTCGGCATCGTGCCCGTGAACAGGCACCTCGACCTCAAGGCCATCGCGGCTGCCTGCGGCGCCAAGCGCGCGAGTATGTGCGATCCCGCCACCGCGCAACGCCTCACGGGCTATGTGGTCGGCGGCATCTCCCCGATCGGGCCGAAGCGACTCCTGCCCACCGTGCTCGACGAGAGCGCGGCCGAGCGACCGACGATCTATGTCTCCGGTGGTCGGCGCGGCCTCGACGTCGGCCTAAGTCCCGCCGACCTGCTCCTGCTCACCCGCGGTGCGTATGCCGCGATCGCTCGCTGAGACACTACTCCCAGGGCGTGGACAACACGATCGTCGTGTGGGTGGACACGCCAGCGGCAGCGCGGATCCGGCCGAGGAGGGCCTCCAGATCACCTGGGGCGGCGACGCGCGCCTTCAACAGATAGTTCGCCTCTCCGGCAACGGAATAGCAGGCCTCGATCTCGCCGATGCCCCGAAGGCGATCGGGAATGTCGTCCGGCGCGGACTGGTCGAACGGGGTGATCGCGACGAAGGCCGTGAGCGGCATACCCAGGGCTTCGTGGGCGACCTGAGCCGAGTAGCCGCGGATGACCCCGCGTTCTCCAAGTCGGCGGACCCGCTGATGCACCGCGGACGTGGACAGGCCGACCGCCTTGCCGAGGTCGGTATAGCTCATGCGACCATCGCGACGCAGCAGATCGACGAGCGCCCGGTCAACCTCTTCCACGCAGGACACCTTATGGGCAACTCCGCGTCGACGCGCAGGAAATGCGGCTCGGCGCTGTCGCGACCGCAGTTGTCCGGCCCAGAGCAGGCAATCGGACCGGCCGCAGCCGGGACGGCCTAGCATCGGGCACATGACCAGCCCCCGCCTGATGCTGCTCGACTCGGCGTCGCTCTACTTCCGCGCCTTCTTCGGGGTGCCGGACGAGCGCGATGACCTCACGACGCCGCCGGTCAATGCGATCCGCGGCTTCCTCGATTTCATCGCGACCTTGGTGCGTGACCACCGCCCGACTCACCTCGTCGCGTGCTGGGACAACGACTGGCGGCCGCAGTTTCGCGTGGACGCGATCCCGAGCTACAAGACCCATCGGGTCGCCGGTGGCTCGACCGTTGTCGAGGAGGAGGTGCCGGACGACCTAGCCGTGCAGGTGCCGATCATCGAAGCCGCCCTTGCCGCGTTGGGCATCTGCCGGCTCGGTGCCGACGGCTACGAGGCCGACGACGCCATCGGCACCCTGGTCGCGCGCTACCGCGGCACCATGCCCATCGACGTCGTGACGGGCGACCGCGACCTCTTCCAGCTCGTCGACGATGCGGCCGGGGTGCGCGTCCTCTACACCGCCCGCGGCGGGGTCCGCTCCCCCGACGTGGTGGACCAGGACTATCTTCGGGAGCGGTATGCCGTTGGCTCCGGCCCGCAGTATGCCGACCTCGCCGTCCTGCGCGGCGACCCGAGTGACGGCCTCCCCGGGGTCGCCGGGATCGGGGAGAAGACCGCGGCGAAGCTGATCGCGGCATACGGCTCGTTGGTAGGGCTGCGGGCGGCGGTCGATGGTGGTGACCCGGCGATCAAGGGCGCCCAGCGCCGAAATCTGGAGGCGGGGAGCGCCTATCTCGACGTCGGCCCCCTCGTGGTGACCGTCGCCCCCGACGCCCCCGTGCCCGAGGTCGACCCGATCCTCCCGGCGAGCATCGCCGACCTGCGGGAGGTCTCGCGGCTGGCCTCCGACTATGGCTTGGCGAGCCCGATGAACCGGGTCATCGACGCCTTGGGCCTCGGCGGCGACTGAGACGACCGGACCCGGACGTCAGTCGAGGCGGTCGGAGGCGACCACGCCGCGCAGGACCGCATCGACGGCGCGGCGGGCCGACGTGCGCAGATGCGGCTCGGGCGCGGCGTCGGCGATCTGATCGAGCAGGTCAACCACTTGCTTGCACCGCCGCACGAAGTCGCCGGCCGCCAGGTCGCCCCCGCGCAACACCGCGTCCAGCCGTTGCCCGGACGCCCAGCGGTGTATCGCCCACGCCAGCCCGGCATCGGGCGGTGCCGTCAGGGGCAGGCCGACGGCGCGCTCGCGGTCCTCCAACTCCGACCAGATTCGCAGCATCTGCGTCCCCGCCTCGGCGACATCGGACGTCGGCTGTCGGATCCCGTCGGCCGGCTCCTCGAAGCGCGGCTCGTGGACGAGCATCGAGACGACGGCCGCGAGTTCGGCCTGGTCAAGGCGGCTCCACACGCCGGCCCGTAGGCACTCGGCGATGAGCAGATCGCGATCGGAATAGAGGCGACGCAGGCGTTCCCCGTCCTCGGTCAGGGTCTGCCCGTCGGGCTTCAAGTAGCCGATATCGGTGAGCAAGCCGCAGATTCTCTCGAACGTGCGCGCCACCGTGTTGGTGCGGCCCTCGACCTGCCGCGTGACCGCGGCGCGCTCACGGTTCAGGCGCCACCACCGATCCGACCACCGAGCATGTTCCTCGCGCTCGGGGCAGGCATGGCACGGGTGGGCCTTCATTCGACGCTTGAGGTCGGCGATCCGGGGATCAATGGCAGCTACCGCCTCCCGCTCACCCTCGGCCGATCGGGGTCGCGTCGGCGCCTTGATCCGCAACGTGGTGGCGAGGTCGCGTCGCGCCTTGGGAGACTTCGCGTTGAACTGCTTGGGCACCGGCATCGTGGCCAGCGCGCTCACCGGACCGGAGACATCGCCGGCACTCATCGTATGGACGTGCTTGTCCTCGGTCAGCACGATCGGCAACGTGGTCGCGCCGCGGAAGTGCCGTGCGGGGGTCAGGACCACCGCAAAGCCCGCGCGTCGCCCGGTGGGGATGCGAATGATGTCCCCGATCCGCAAAGACTCCAGCGAGACCAGAGCCTCGGCCTTGCGCGCGGCCGATCGAGCCTTGGCCCCGTCCTTCTCCAACCGGCCCAACTCATGGCGCAGCGCGGCATACTCCCGGAAATCCCCGAGATGGCAGCTCATCGCCTCCGCATAGCCTGCCATCGCCTCGGTGTGGTCCTGGCGGGCGCGGACCAGGCCGACGACGGAGCGATCCGCCTGGAACTGCGCGAAGGACGTCTGCAGGATTGCTGCGGCTCGGGCCCGGCCGACCTGAGCCACCAGATTAACCGCCATGTTGTAGGACGGGCGGAAGCTCGACCTCAACGGGAAGGTACGAGTCGACGCCAGGCCGGCCACGTGCACTGGGTCCAACCCCCGGCGCCACAGGACCAAGGCGTGGCCCTCGATGTCGATGCCCCGCCTGCCGGCACGCCCCGTGAGCTGGGTGTATTCCGCCGCGGAAAGATCAACGTGAGCCTCACCGTTAAACTTGACCAGCTTCTCCAGAACCACGGTGCGGGCCGGCATATTGATGCCCAGGGCTAAGGTCTCCGTCGCGAAGACCGCCCGGATCGCCCCCGCAGTGAACAACTCCTCCACGATCTCTCGGAAGGTCGGGAGCATCCCCGCATGATGGGCCGCGAATCCCCTCGCCAGGCCTTCGACGAAGTCCCAGTAGCCCAGGACGCCGAGGTCTTCATCGGCCAGACCCGCCGTGCGTTCCTCCACCAGTCGACGGTTCCGCTCCCCCGCGGCGTCATCAATTAGTCGGACGCCGCTACTCAGCAGTTGCTGCACCGCCCCCGCGCACCCGACGCGACTGAAGATGAAGGTAATCGCCGGCAGCAGTCCATCGTGGTCGAGGGCCTGCACGACCTCGGTCCGGGTCGCATGGCTGATCGCCGCCCCGGCGGGAGGGGCGTTCGGACGTCGTCGCCGATCCTGGTCACCCCCGCGTCCGCGCGCGCCTCGGCGGGCGCTGTCCGCGGCATACGACCGCTGCTCGGCCTGCCGAATCGCGTCGGTGAGATAGGGATTGAGGCGCGGCAGCCCACCGTCGGTCCGCGGCCCCGCGGTGGAGTCGGCGAAGAGGTCGAACATCCGCTTGCCGACCATCATGTGCTGCCACAGCGGCACCGGCCGGTGCTCAGACACGACGACCTCGTGGTTGCCGCGGACCTCGCCCAGCCACTCACCGAACTCCTCGGCGTTGCTGACCGTCGCGGAGAGCGACACGATCTGGACCGACGGCGGGAGGTGGATGATGACCTCCTCCCACACCGCGCCCCGGAACCGGTCGGCCAGGTAGTGCACCTCGTCCATCACCACGAAGGCGAGCCCGCCCAGGGTGGCGGAACCGGCATAGACCATGTTGCGCAGAACCTCGGTGGTCATCACCACAACCGGAGCTTCGCCGTTGACGGAGCGGTCGCCGGTCAAGAGACCGACATTGGCGGCGCCGTGACGGCGCACCAGATCGGCATACTTCTGGTTGGACAGGGCCTTGATGGGCGTCGTGTAGAACGCTTTCTGGCCACGCGCGAGGGCGAGGTGGACGGCGAACTCCCCCACCACGGTCTTGCCGGCCCCGGTGGGAGCGGCGACCAGCACGCCCTTGCCCGCCTCGACCGCCCGGCACGCCTGCTCCTGGAAGTCGTCGAGCGGGAAGTCGAGGGAGGCGACGAACCGGGACAGCTCACTCATGCAACCACCATGGTCACCGCGCCGGGGACCACCTCAACCGTCACCGGGAGGCGGGTGAAGGGCTCCCCATCGGCGAAGACGGGTATGCCGTGTGCCTCCAGACTCACTCGGCGCGCCTGGAGCAGTTCGACAGCGGGGTGCCCGACGTGGCCGCCGGAGAAGACCGTCGGGAACACCCGGATGAACTCGTGGCGCGGCAACCGATGCAGGATCAGGACGTCCAGCAAACCGTCATCGGGGAGGGCGTCGGGTGCGACCCGCATACCGCCGCCGTAGGAGCGGACGTTGGCGACAACGACCAGCATGGCTTCGGTCTCGATGTGCTGCTCGTCGGTCTCGATGACATAGGGAATCGCCTGGAAGACCGGGAGCTCGCGCAGGATCGCGAGGTTGTAGCGCATCTGGCCGGGGGGCCAGCGCCACTGATTGGCTCGGGCGTTGACGACGGCGTCGAACCCGGCATAGACGGAGCCGCCGAACCAGGACCGGGCCGCCGAGGTCCCGAGCCCAGCCCCGAGCGCATCCCCGTCAACACCGCCGACGATGCGGCCGGCGTCGATGCGCCGAACCTGCAGCGCGTCGAGGGCGGCGGCGGCCTGCAGGAGATTCCCGCGCGCCAGGCCAAGACTGTCTGCAATGTCGTTGCCGGTCCCGGCGGGGACGATCGCGAGGGGGATCTCGGTGCCGGCGCACGCATTAACCCCGAGATGCGCCATTCCGTCGCCGCCGAGGACGGCCAGGGCATCGATCGACCCGGCAGCGACGGCGGCGCGCGCCTTGGCCAACGCCGCGCCGGCGCTGTCGGCCGAGAGGTCGAGGATCTCGTGACCGCGCGCTCGGAGCATTCCCGTCAATTGTGGGGCAGCTGCCGCGGCCCGCCCCTTGCCGGCACTGGGATTGGCCACGAGACCGATCCGGCGGGTCGGAAACGCGCTCATGGCCCCAACCTAATGCCCGGAGGCGGGCACGAGCGGCAGGTCAGAGGGGTGAGGCTTCCTCGTCGGCGACGTTGGTCCACTCCGGCGCCGCGGCGGCTCGACGCTTGTCGATCCAGATGCCGAATAGCGCCGCTCCGAAGTAGAGGAAGATCAACGGGCCGGCCATGAAGAACATCGTCACGGGGTCCGGTGTGGGCGTGATGATCGCGGAGAGCACACAGATGGCCACGATGGCGGGGCGCCACTGACGGATCAGCGATCGGCCGGGAATGATGCCGATGGCGATCAGCCCGACGAGGAACACCGGCATGACCCATGTGACGCCGAAGATGAGGATGAACCGGGTGACTGTGCGGAAGTACAGCGCGGCTTCGGTGATGTTCAGGGCGCCGGCGGGGGTGAAGCCGTACAAGATCTCCCATGCCCGGGGCAGGATCCAGTAGCCGAAGGCGCACCCGATCAAGAACAACGGGATCGTCGCGCCGACAAAGGCCATCGACAGCCGCTTCTCGCGCCGCGTCAGGGCCGGGAGAATGTAGGCCCACGCCTGGTAGATGATCACCGGGCTGGCCAGGATCACGCCAACCCAAATGGACAAATTGACGCGCTGGCTGAATGCCGCCGTGGCCCCGGCATAGTTGAGGTTGACGATGACGTCTTGCAGGTTGCGCTTCTCGGCGACTGCCCGGATCGGAGACGTCAACTGGGCGTAAACCCAGTCGTACTTGATCCAGCCAACGATCGACATGGCCACCAGCGCCAGGGCGCACTTGATCAGTCGATCCCGGAACTCCAGGAGATGGTCGACCAGGGACATCCGTCCCTCGGGATTGTCTTTGCGCTTGACCTTTGTCCGCTTGGCCATCGCGGTCAACGGTGCGAGGTCAGGCAGCGGGGCCGGACTGGTTGTCCGTCCGCGGGCTGTTGTCCTCGCGCATGGCGCTCGTGCCGGATGACTCACCGGCGGCCCGCTTGCGAGCCTCGTCCTCGGCCTTCATCTCGTTCACTTCGGACTTGAACACACGTGCGGACCGGCCGAGAGACCGAGCGGCGTCGGGCAACCGCTTCCAGCCGAACAGCAGGATCACCACGAGCGCGATGATCACGACCTCACTTGGGCCAATTGGCATGACGTGCCTTTCACAGCAGTGGTTAACAGCACGAGTCTACCGACGCGCGCGACGGGTCCCGACCGATCGGGTCGATTCGACCGGGGCCGTTGACACAACGTCTCACCTGTGTCTGGGCGTTCCCTGTGCGACTGGTGTGCTTGGCGGCTGACTTTCGCCGACCCTCAGCGGTCCATCAACCCCCAGCGCGCGTCGCGCCCACGGGGCGAGTTTCGGCTCGCGCCGGGCGTGTCGCTCGCGCTTGACCCGCTCGCGCACGGCGCGTTGCTCGGCGAGGGCGAGGTGCGGCGCGGTGAAGATTGCGAGGTGAGGGGTAGCCGGCGCTGAACCCGCCTCCGCGCGAGCGCTGACCTCCGCCACGAGGGCCTCGGTCGTGCGGATCTGGGCCGTCAGCCCGCGGAACGAGGACAGCGTGGCGCGGACACGCGTCCATACGAACCACGCTCCCCCACCGAGGATGGCGAGGAAGACCAGGGTCCAAGCCCACCACGTCACCGGGACTCCCCCGCCACGTTGGCGTCCCCGCCCTGGTCGTATGCCGCGAGCGCGGCCCCGGCGGCCCGGCCCACCTCCGCGGCGAGTTCAGTGGGGTGCACGACCCGCACGCCGCCTCCGGCGCGTAGGGCGAGTCGCACGACCCAGGCGGGGTCGGCGGCTCGCAGGGTGATGGTGACGCCGCTCGGGTCGACGGTGCGGCTTTCGGTCGGGTAGTACTCGGCAACCCACTCCCAGCCGGGTTCGAGGGCCAGGGTCACGAGCAGATCGTCCGGCCGCGGCACGAACGTCCCGGCCGACAAGTCGCGCGCCGTCGCCTGGGCAGGCGGGGTGCCGTCGACGTCGAGAATGCGGGCATCCTGAATCCGGTCGAGGCGAAACATCCGAGTGTCCTCGGCGCGGTGGCACCAGGCCTCGAGATACCAGCGGCCGTCCATGACCGCCAGCCGCATCGGATCGACGTCCCGCTCGGTGGACTCATCGCGGGCCGGCACGAGATAGCGCAGGGCGACGCGGTGGTGCCGGGCGAGCGCGTCCTTGAGCAGCGCGCGCGTCTCCTCGGTGGAGCCGTCGTCGAGGCTCGCGGCAATGCGGGCGGTGTCGGCGCCGAGGTCGCCGGGCTGATCCGGCCCGGCGCCGATGGCATCCTCCAACTTCGCCATGGTGCGCTCGACGACGTCGAAGTCGGTGACGCCCTCGGCGTGGGACAGCGCGCGCAGCGCGACGATGAGGGTCAAGGCTTCGGCTCTGGTCAGGCGCAGTGGTCGGGCGATCGTGTCGGCATTGCTGATGTGGATCTGGTCGCCCTCGGTGGACACGTCGATGAGCTCGTCGGTCATCGAGCCGTAGCCGCACATGAACAGCAGGGCGAGGTCGTCGCGCAGCTGGCTCTCGGTGACGTCGAGTTCGGCGGCCGCGCGGCGGATGTCGACGCCTTGGCGGTTGACCAGCCACGGAACCATGCTGAGCAGGCGTGCGACCCGGGCGCCGGCGGCCTCGGTGCTGTGCGGTTCGGTCATGACACTCCCCCGTTGCCCGGCTCTCCGCCGCCACCCGACTGTCCCCCGCGTGTCGGATGGGCCGCGGCGGCCGCGGTGAGCACGGCACGCGTGGCGTCCACGACCTCCGCTGGGGCGACCACGCGCACGGACGTCCCCAGGGAGGCGAGGTCCCCGGCGAGACGTTCGCGATCGGCATACGGCAGGTCGAGGAGTTGCCAGCCGTTGGCCGCCTCGGTGACGCCGGTCGCCTGGCGACGCAACTCGTGAGCGTGCCCGGTGCGGACCAGGACGCGGGCCGTACCGGCGGGGTCGCGCGGGATGTCCGCGGCGAGCATGGCCCGGGGGTCGTGGTCGGTCGGCGGCTGGTAGCTGCCTGGCTTGCCGGTGCGGCGCACCTGACCCTCGATCCGGGAGAGCCGAAAGACCCGAGGCTCACCGCGGTCGGTGTCCTGGCCGGTGACATACCAGCGGCCGCTGCGCGACAGCATCCCCCACGGCTGGACGTGGCGCACCCGCGCCTCGTCGGTGGCGGAGCGGCGGTAGGCGAAGGTCACCGGCGCCCGGTCGAGGTAGGCCTCCAAGAGCGGCGCAAAGCCGGGCTCGCTGGTCGTCAGGCGCGGCTCGATGCCGACCAAGGCCTGCGAATCGGCATCCCCCGCAACGGCTTTGAGCTTGCGCAACGCCTGCGCGGCCGGGCCGGCGAGGGCCGCGTGCGACCAGGTGCGCGCGGCAAGGCCGAGGACCGCGAGTTCATCCGGAGCGAGCGCGAGGTCGGGCAAGGCGTAGTCCCGCTGATGGATCCGATAGCCGGGCTCGTCGTCGAAAAGCGCGGTGATTTCCTCGGTGACCAGGGGGATCCCTAGCTCGCGCAGGTCGTCCTTGTCGCGCTCGAACATCCGGTCGAACGCCTCGGTCGACGGCGCCGTGCGATATTGCTCGACGATCTCCCGGATGCGGGCCTTCGGCAACGGACGCCGCGTAGCGAGCAGCGTCATGACGAGGTTCATCAGCCGCTCGGTTTTGGCGGCCGGCGTGTTGGGGGGAGCCATCGTGGGCGACGCTACCCGATGGCGGCCTATGCTGCGGCCCGTGCACTGGCGAGTCGGAACGGTCACCCGCCGCCGCGGGTCGTGGGGAGATGCGATCGAGTATGCCGTGCGCCTGCCCCCGGGGGACGGGGCCGTCGCGGAGGTGGTCCCCTCGGGACCCGTGGCCGAGCAGGTACCCGTGCCCGAGGAGGTGCGGGCCCTGGGCTACCGAAGCCTGGTGGGGGAACTGGAGGCGGGGGACACGGTCATACTCAATGTCTCGGCGCTGGCGCGGGGCCTGGGGACGGGCGGGTATGCCTTCATCGTCGTGGCGCCCGACCGGCTTCCGGCGGACCCTGCGCCCGGGCCGGGGCATATCGTCAAGGCGCGCTACACCCCGATGCAGCAGATGACGCTGGCGGTCGATGAGCAGGAGAGCCCGCATCATGAGGCGCTCGCGTCCGGGGCGGCCGCCGAGGGTGATCTTCAGGGTCTGCCGGTCGTCGTCGCGGACCTGCACTCGGCGCTCGCGCCGATCCTGTGTGGCCTGCGGGATCGGGCTCCGGGCGCTCGGGTCGCCTACGTCATGACGGACGGCGGGGCGTTGCCAATGGCCTTCTCTCAGAACGTCGCTCGCCTGCGGGAAGCCGGGTGGCTCACGTCGACAGTCACCGTCGGGCAGGCGTTCGGGGGCGACCACGAGGCGGTGACGCTGCATTCCGGTCTGCTCGCCGCGCGGCACGTGCTGGGCGTCGATGTCGCCGTGGTCATCCAGGGGCCGGGGAATGTGGGGACGGGCACCCCGTTCGGCTACTCCGGGATTGCCTGTGGCGAGGCACTGAACGCGGTCTCCGTGCTCGGCGGTCACGCGTATGCCGCGCTGCGCGTCAGCGACGCCGACCCCCGGCCGCGGCACTATGGGATTTCCCACCACAGTGTGACGGCGTACGGCCGGATCGCGTTGGGCCGCACAACCGTCGTGGTGCCGGAGTTGCCGGGCGAGTTTGGGTCGTTGGTGCGCGCGCAGGCGGCGGAGCTGGTGGCCGGCGCACGCGGCGACCTGACGCTGCAGGTGGAATCGGTCGAGGGGCTGCGGGCCGCGTTGGAGGCGTCACCGGTGACGCTTTCGACGATGGGCCGGCGACTCGACGCCGACGAGGCCTACTTCCTCGCCCAGGCCGCAGCGGGCCGCGCCGTGGCCCGGACGCTCACCTGACCCTCCGGTGCGCGCCCATCCGTCCCGGGCAAGTTCTGCGAGCAGCGGTTGTCAGTCCTGGGCGCGATTGAGCACCGCGACCGGCACAGTCACCGAGTTGAGCAGCTTGCGGCTCACCGAGCCGAAGAGCATGCCGACCACGCCGCCGCGCCCGCGTGAACCGATGACCAGAATCCGAGCCGAGGCCGCCTCCTCGGCCACCACTCGGGCAGCGCCGCCTTGGCGAATCGTCGTGCTGAACGAGACGCCGGTATGCCGCTCGCGCACCGGAGCCAGAGCCTCATCCACGCGCTCTTGGTAGCGCCGCAGAACCTGGTCGTACTGCGGGGAGCCAGGGGTGGTGGCGACCACGCCATCGACCACTTCAAGGTTCCAGACGGTGACCGTCCGGACACCGGCGCCCACAGTCTCGGCCAGCTCCGCGGCATACGACAGCGCGGCCTGGGCGGGTGCACTTCCATCAAAGCCGACAACGACATCACCCTGGTCGGGGAGCGAGCCGCCCACGACGACAACCGGGCACGAGGCGAGACCGACGACACCGGTAGACGTCGAGCCGAGCAGGATGCGCTCAAGCCGGCCCACGCGCGCCGAGCCGAGGACGACTTCCCGGGCACGCGCGCTCGCCGCGAGCAGGGCCCGCGCCGCCGAGCCTGTGGCGGACTGCTGCGTGACCGCGATACCCGGCTCACGCTCGGCAACAGTAGCCGCTGCCTCCCGGAGGATTCGATTCACGTCGACGCTGAGCGCCCTCTGCAGGTCCTCGACCGGGACGAAGTCCGTGGGGCCGATCAGCGGCGCGTCGAAGTCAAGCGTCGAGAGGAGGTGAACCGGAGCCCCGGTGGCGCGGGCCCGGTCGGCGGCCCACCGCAGCGTGTTGTCGTCTTCGGCGCGCCCGGCGACTCCGACGACTATCGCACCAGCCGGGACCTCGTCGACCAGCGATTGGACTTCGGCGTTCGACGGCGTTGTCATACCTGCCAGTCTATTGGCCACCCCTCAACCGAACTTGAGCACGCCTTAGGCACTTGAGCACGCCATCCATGGCGTGCTCAAGTGCCTAAGGCGTGCTCAAGTTCGGAAGCCGGGTGACGGGCCTCAGCGAACGTCGACCAGGTCCACCACAAAGATCAGGGTCTCGCCCGGCTTGATGACCGCGCCGGCGCCGCGATCGCCATACGCCAGGTGCGGGGGGATGGTGAGCTTGCGGCGCCCGCCGACCTTCATGCCGGCGATGCCCTCGTCCCAACCGGGGATGACCTGGCCGACGCCGAGGCGGAAGTCCAGCGGCGCCCCACGGTTCCACGACGCGTCGAACTCCTCACCGGTGGAGAAGGCCACACCGAGATAGTGCGTGCGCACGAACGACCCAGCGGTCGCCTCGGCCCCATCGCCCTCGGTGATGTCCTCGATGACCAGTTCGGTGGGCGGGGTGCCCTCGGGGAAGTCGATCTCGGGACGCTGGGTGGCGGGATCGAACGGCATACGGCAAATCCTTTGTCTCGGAGCGGGTTTGCTGGATCAGCGGGAATGCGGGATCAGCAGTGGTGACTCAGTAGGCGGAGAGAATGTCCACGACGAAAACGAGGGTGTCGGTGCCCTTGATCTCGCCGCTGCCTTCCTCGCCGTAGCCCTCATCCGGGGGCACGACCAGCAGGAGGCGCGAGCCGACCGGCTGATTGACGACGCCCTTGTCCCAGCCGGAGATGACCTGCTTGCCCCCGACAGCGAAGGAGAACTTGCCGCTGTGGGCGAAGCTGGAGTCGAAGACCTTGCCATTGCGCCACAGCGCCCCGGTGTAGGTCACGACCGCGGTCTGACCCGCCTTCACCTTCGGGCCGGTGCCCGTGATGAGCGGCTGGATGACGAGCTTCTTCGGCGGGTCGGACTTCGGCATCTCGAAGGAGGCGGCCTCGCCGGCCTTCCAGGTGACCTTCGGCAGGTCCGGGTCGAGCTTCTCCTCGGTGCCCTCGGCCTGCGCCAGCGGGGTGAACTTGTCGACGATCTCGTAGGCCATCACCAGCGTGTCGGTGGCCTTGATGTTGAGCTGCGTGTTGCCGGCGGTGCCGAACGCCTCGGCGGGCGGCAGGGCCGACAGCATGGTCGCGCCCTTCTTCGCGCCGAGCAGCGACTTGCGCAGGCCGGCGATCAACTGGGTGTCGGACAGGTCGAAGCCGGACGGGGTGCCCCAGTTGGAGTCGATCTTGGCCCCGGTCGTGCCATTGATCAGGTTGTACTGGACCTGGACAACATCCTTCTCCGTCGCGGCGTCGCCGGTGCCTTCCTTCACGACGCGCGTCTCGAACGCGCCGACCGAGAAGGGCTTGGTGGCCAACTCGATGGTGGGGGCGGTCTTAGCGTCGCCGGTCAGCTTGATCGAGGCGAGCGAACCCGAGCCTGCCGACGCGCTCGAGGACGAACCGGACGACTTCTCGCCGGAGGAGTTACCACACGCGGTGAGAGTCAGGGCGAGGACGGCGGCCATCGCCGGGGCAGCGAAACGCAGACGAGCAGACAAGAGAGGGAACCTTTTGGGTCGAGGACACGAACAGCCTGTCCACGATAACCCGCCAAACTGAGGCGAAGTTCCCAACGCCCGTCCCCCGGTCCCAGCTCGTTTGCCGCAGCCCAGCTCCCGGAGCCGCCGCCCCCCAAGGATCCCTCCCGATCATGGCAAGAGCCCCTCGCGGTCACGGCGAGAGGCGGGCGGGCGAGCCTCACGGCTGGGGCGGGCGAGAGGCCAGAATCCCCTCGATCAGCCGGTCCACCCGGGCGTCCACGGCCAGGAAGGGGTCCTTGCACAACACCGTGCGCTGAGCCTGGTCGTTCAGCTTCAAATGCACCCAGTCAACCGTGTAGTCGCGGCGATGCTCCTTGGCCGCCGCAATGAAATCGCCGCGGAGCTTGGCCCGCGTCGTCTGCGGCGGGGAGTCCTTGGCCGTCTCGATCTCGGCATCGCTGACGACCCGCTCGGCCAGGCCCTTGCGCTGCAGCAGCGCGAAGACCCCCCGGTCCGGGCTGATGTCGTGGTAGGCGAGATCGAGTTGCGCCACGCGGGGGTGGTCGAGGGAGAGGTCGTGGCGCGCGGCATACGAATGAATGAGTTTGTGCTTGATCGCCCAGTCGATCTCACAATCGATCCCGCTCGGGTCATTGGCCTCCACGGCCAGCAGCGCGCGCTCCCACAGATCCAAAACCCGCATGGTGACGGGATCGTGGATACCGACCGTGTCGGCGAAGTCGCGGGCCCGCTCGAAGAACTCTCGCTGAATATCGAGGCCCGACATCTCCTTGCCGGAGGCGAGCCTGACCTTCCGCCGTCCGCTCAGGTCCTGACTCACATCGCGGATCGCCCGGATGGCGTTGTCGAGGGTCATATCCCGCAGGGGGGCGCCTTCCTCGATCATCCGCAGGACCAGCGCGCACGACCCGACCTTCAGCAGGGTCGTCGTCTCGCTCATGTTGGAGTCGCCGACGATGACGTGCAGGCGGCGATAGTGCTCGGCGTCGGCGTGGGGTTCGTCGCGGGTGTTGATGATCGGGCGACTGCGTGTGGTCGCGGACGACACGCCTTCCCAGATGTGATCGGCACGCTGGCTCAGGCAATAGCGCGCCCCCTTGGTCGTGGAAATGACCTTGCCCGCGCCGCAGATGAGTTGACGCGTCACCAGGAACGGGATGAGCACCTGCGAGAAGTCCTGGAACTCCCCGCCCCGGCCGATCAGGTAGTTCTCGTGGCAGCCGTAGGAGTTGCCGGCCGAGTCGGTGTTGTTCTTGAAGACATAGATCTCACCGGCGATGGAATCCTCGGCCAGCCGCTCCTGGGCGTCCCCGACGAGGTCGTGCAGAATCCGCTCCCCCGCTTTGTCGTGGGCCACCAGGGAGACGAGGTCGTCGCACTCGGCGGTGGCGTACTCGGGGTGGGAACCCACGTCGAGATACAGGCGAGATCCGTTGGTCAAGAACACATTCGAGGATCGACCCCAGGAGACCACCCGCCGAAACAGGTAGCGGGCGACCTCATCCGGCGTCAGCGTCCGCTGCCCGCCCGAGACGCAGGTGATCCCGAACTCGGTCTCGATCCCATAGATCCGTCGTTCCACCGTCGTCCTCCTGCGTGCGTTCAGTCGCCGTCGCCGCCGCGCGTCTCCTCCGGATGGCGCTGCGTCTGGGGATTGGTGGCCGTATGCCGTGGGCTCTCCCCCGTGGCCTCCGGATGAGTCGCGCCGTCCCCGGCATCGCGACGACCGCCGTGGGTCTCCTCTTGCAGTGCGTCCCGGGTGGGATCGCCGGGGCTCAGCAAGGCCGCGAGGAGGTCGCCGGCGATCCGGCGAAACTTCCGGCGCGGCCGATTGCGGTCGAGCACGGCCACCTCCAGGGAGGTTGGGCCGAGCGCACGACGCTCGCCCCCGGCCGGGTCGACGGCGAGGAGATCGACGGCGAGGGCAAGGGCGTCCGCGAGCGGCATACCCGGGGTCCAGCGCTCTTTGAGTCCGGCCTCGATGCCGTCGGCTCCCCCACCCATGGCGACGAAGCCATAGACGTCGGTGACCGATCCGTCGTAGGTCAAGCGATAGATCTGGTCCTGCTGCTCGGCGCTGCCCACCTCGGCAACGACGATCTCCACCTCGTAGGGCTTCGACTCCTGCGTGAAGACCGTGCCGAGTGTCTGGGCGTAGGCGTTGGCCAGACCACGGGCCGTGACATCGCTGCGATCGTAGGAGTAGCCGCGCAGATCGGCGTAGCGAATTCCGGCGACGCGGAGGTTCTCGAACTCGTTGTATTTGCCGACCGCGGCGAACCCGATGCGGTCATAGATCTCGGAAACCTTGTGCAGCGCGCGGGAGGGGTTCTCGGCGACGAAGGCGATGCCGTGGTCGTAGCCGAGCACCACGACCGAGCGGCCGCGGGCGATGCCCTTACGCGCGAAGTCGGCTCGGTCCTTCATCAACTGCTCGGGCGAGACATAGAACGGCATCTGGCTCATCGCGCACCTCCCGGGTTGCCGCGGCGGCCCGCCAACACGCCCTCGACGATCCCGGCGATGGCGTCGTCGTCGGTGAAGCGCACGCCCTCGCTGTCAACGACGGCGACGGTCGGCCAAATGCGCCGGGTGATGTCGGGACCGCCGGTGGCGGAATCGTCGTCGGCCGCGTCATACAGAGCCTCGATGGCGACGGCGGTCGCGGCGCCGGCGTCCAGACCCGGCCGCCACAGCTTCTTCAGCGATCCGCGGGCGAACAGCGATCCGGAGCCGATGCAGTGATGGTCGTGCTCCTCGTAGCAGCCGCCGGTCACGTCGTAGGAGAAGATCCGACCGATCGCGGTGTCGAGGTCGAAACCGCCGAACACGGGCACCACGCTCAGGCCCTGCATGGCCATACCCAGGTTGCCCCGGATCATCGTGGCTAGGCGATTGGCCTTGCCCTCCAAGGACATCAGCGTGCCCTCGATCTTCTCGTAGTGCTCCAACTCGACCTGGAACAGCTTGACCAACTCGATGGCCAGGCCCGCCGTCCCGGCAATCCCCAGGACCGAGAACTCGTCGGCCGCGAACACCTTCTCCATGTCGCGGTTAGCGATCAGATTGCCCATGGTCGCGCGGCGGTCACCGGCCATCACCAAGCCGTCGGCATAGGTAAGCGTGACGATGGTGGTGCCGTGCGGGGCATCAACGGGATGCGGCGGCAGGCTTCGTCGGGACGGCAGCAGGTCCGGGGCGTGCGCGCCGAGAAACTCACTGAATGAGGACGACCCCGGCGCGGTGTAGGCAGGGCCGAGCCGACCGGGCTCGCTCGCCGTCACTGCCCGCCCTTCTGGACGAAACTGCGCACGAACTCCTCGGCATTGGACTCCAGGACGCCGTCGATCTCATCGAGCACGCTGTCGACATCGGAGTCGAGGCTTTCCTTGCGGGCGCTCACCTGGCCCGCGTCGGTGTCGGGGCCCTCGTCGTCCCCGCCGCCGCGCCGCGTGGGACGCACCTGCTCCTGACCGGCCATGACTGTCTCCGTCTGCTCGAGCGCACTAGTGCTTGGGGTCTGTCTGCCCGACCCTATGTCACGCCGGGTCGCCCGCGGCGGCAAGGGCGGCGATCAGGGCGGCCACGTCGGGCACCTCGTCGAGGAGGTCCCCAACGGCGGCGCGAGTGCCCCGCAGCGGCTCCATCATCGGCACCCGGTGCAGCGCCCGACGGCCGGGAATCTCGACGATGATCGAGTCCCACGAGGCGGCGACGACTGATTCGGGAAAGCGCGCCAGGCAGCGGCCCCGGAAGTAGGCGCGGGTGTCCTCCGGCGGTGCGGTGACCGCCCGGAGCACGTCGCCCTCGGGGATCAACTCGGTGAACCGTCCGGCGGCTCGGAGCTTGTTGAACAACCCCTTGTCGGGGCGGACGTCGGACCACTGGATGTCGATCGCCTTCAGCTTTGGCGAGGTCCACTCCAGCATCTCTCGGTCCCGATAGGCCTGTAGGACCTGGAGTTTGGCGACCCAGTCGACCTCGCGAGCGGCCGTCATCGGGTCGCGCTCAAGCTTGGTGAGGACGTCCTGCCACCACGTCATCACTTCGGCCGTATGCTGCTCGCCCCCCTCCCCGGTCGCCTCCAGTCGCGCCTGGCTCATCTCGAAGTAGCGCCACAACAGCTGGACCGCGGTGAGTTTGCGCCCGTCGGCGAGTTCGAGCAGTGTGGTGCAGCTTGGGTCGTGCGAGATCTCCTGCAAGGTGGCGACCGGGTGGCGCACGGTCAGATCGTCGGTGACGGCGCCCGCCTCGATGAGGTCGAGGACCAGCGAGGTCGTGCCGAGTTTGAGCAAGTTGGCGACGTCGCAGTGGTTGGCGTCGCCGATGATCACGTGCAGGCGGCGATAGCGATCGGCGGTCGCGTGCGGCTCGTCCCGGGTGTTGATGATCGGCCGTTTGAGCGTGGTCTCCAGACCGACCTCGACCTCGAAGAAGTCGCTGCGCTGGGCGATCTGGTAGCCGGGTCGCTGACTGTCGGTGCCGAGCCCGACCCGCCCCGAGCCGCACATGACCTGGCGCGCGACGAAGAACGGGGTCAGATGCCGGACGATGTCGGCAAAGGCCGTGCTTCGACGCATGAGGTAGTTCTCATGCGTGCCATAGGAGGCGCCCTTCCCGTCAGCGTTGTTCTTGTAGAGGTTGACCCCTGGTGGGGAGGCGGCCAACCGCGCGACGGCTTCGCGCATGACGAGCTCCCCCGCCCGGTCCCAGGTGACAGCGCCGCGGGGCGTGGTCACCTCGGGTGAGCTGTACTCAGGGTGGGCGTGATCGACATACAACCTCGCGCCATTGGTGAGGACGACATTGGCGAGGGTCGGATCGTCGCCGTCGCCCCACTCGTCCGTGAGTTGGGAGGGGTGAGCGACGCCGCGGCCCATCTCGAAGCCGCGCGCGTCCCGAAGCGGCGCCTCGTCGGCGTAGTCCCACGAGCCGCGGGCAGCGCGGATGCCGTGGGCCGCGGCATACGCCGTGACGACCTGCCCGGACAGCACCATCGGATTGGCGTGCGGGGCGCCGGGCAGGGAGATGCCGTACTCGGTCTCGATGCCCATCACCCGGTGAACGCCCATGCGCCTCACCCTACGGGGGGCGTCCGACAGCCCCCCTTTGTGCCTCGCTAACTGCCCGCCGCGGTGCGCTCCTGATCGGTGTAACCACGCAAGGCCGCAGCCGGTGCAGCCTTGCGTGCGCGCCGCAGGTCACCGACCATCGAGCCCGCCGCCGACAAGGCCTCAACCGCGTTGGCGCGGCTGTAGGTCAAGGCATTGTGCGTCGCGATGCCGATGGACGCCCCCACCTCGATGGCGTCCTGATCGGCCCCCATATAAAGGAACTGCCAGTTGTAAGTCTGCTCCTGCTGCTCGATCAGGGCCTTCACCGCCGCGTGGGTCCACTCGCGGCTGGCGTTCTCCTGACCGTCGGTCATGATCGCCACCACGACGGTGCCGGGACGCTGCCTCTCGGGCAGGGCGCTCAGTGCGGCCCCGGCGTCAGTGATCAGCCTCCCGGTGGCGTCCAGCAAGGCCGTCATTCCGCGCGGCTGCAGATCGAGTGTCGGAACGTCGGCCACCGACCGGTCCCGATAGACGACCTCGTAGCCGTTGTCGAACTGGGCCAACGTGACGCGGCAGTCCCCTGCGGTCTGGCGCTGCTCGGCGATGAACGCCGCGAACCCGCCGACGGTGTCGGCCTTGATCGACTCCATCGAGCCGGAGCGGTCGAGCAGGAAATAGATGTGCGTGCGGTTCGGGTCGGTCATGTCGTTGTCCTTCGGGGTTCGGATCGGGTTGGGGTGGCTGGTGTCAGGTGCGACGGCGGGGCTTGAAGCGCAGGGGTTGCTGCGTGGGGGGAGCGGTCGCCGGCGCGAGCCCGCGCTCGGCGTCGTAGACCGCCCGCCGCACGCCCTCCGCGGTCACCCGGCCGGCCTCATTGGCGTATGCCGCAAGGGCATCCGTCCGGGCTAGCCGCGGACCAACGGCGTTCTCGGTGAGGCCGGCCGCGGCACCCGCGGCGCGCAGCGACGCCCCCTCCTGCAGGACGCTGGTCGCGAGGGCATCGTCGATGAGGCCGGTGAGGAGGTCCGCGGCGGCACGAAGCTCGGGCAACGCCGCGCTCGCCTCGGCGCTCTCGGCGGCGTCGAGGGAGGCGCGGATGGCGGCATACGCATCGGAGTCCGGGATCGGCATACGACCATTATATCCGCAGATAGTGCGGTTGCACAAGAAATGCGGCACCGCAGATAGTAGGGTTCCGGGGTGCGGGACGCCCGGGCGGATGCCGGGGTGCGGGCGCATTAGGCTGGTGTCGGCAGCGAGCAACCGACCGCAAGGGAGCGCCCGTATGCGGGAGATCGTCGTCTTCTCCGGCAGCAATCACCCCAGCTTGGCTCAGCGCATCTGCGAGGAACTCGCGGTGCCGCTCTCCCCCAGCCACACCACGCGGTTCAGCAACGACTGTCTGCAGTCGCAGTTGCTGGCCAACTGCCGGCAGCGCGATGTCTACATCATCCAGCCGGTCGCTCCGCCGACGCAGGAATCCCTGATGGAACTCCTGATGATGATCGACGCGGCCAAGGGCGCCAGCGCGGCGCAGGTGACGGCGGTGATCCCCCACTTCGCGTATGCCCGTTCGGACAAGAAGGACGCGCCCCGCATCTCGGTCGGCGGCAAGCTAGTGGCCGATCTGTTGGCGGCCTCCGGGGTCGACCGCATCCTGACGATGACGCTGCACGCGCCGCAGGTGCACGGATTCTTCTCGATGCCGGTGGACCATCTGACGGCGATCGGGATCCTGGCAGAGCACTTCCGCGGCTGGGATCTGAGCGATCACGTCGTCGTCTCGCCGGACTTGGGCAACGCCAAGACCGCGACACAGTTCGCGCGGTTGCTGGGTCTGCCGGTGGCGGCCGGGTCCAAGCAGCGCAAATCCGACGACGTGGTGGTGATCGACGCGATCGTGGGCGATGTGGCCGGCAAGCGGGCGATCGTGCTCGACGACGAGATCGCCACCGGCGGCTCGATCGTGGAGTTGCTCGATCGGCTCAAGGACTTCGGGTGCACCGAGGCGGCCGTGGCGTGCACGCACGGGCTATTCCGCGGGGCCGCAGTCGAGCGACTGTCGACGCACCCGATGATCAGCCAGGTCGTCACCACCGACACTGTGGCGCCGCCGAGCGACTGGCCGCAGCTGCACGTGCGCTCGGTCGCGAAGCTGTTTGCCGAGGCCATCTCGCGGATCCACTCCGGCACGTCGATCTCGACCCTCTTCGACGGGGTTGACCCCACGCACGCCCCGCCCCAGCCGAGCCTCTTCGCCTGAGCCCGCCGCACGGGCATACGGGTGGTGAGGCCTTTGCGACCGCGTGAGGCTTTTGTCGCAGGTGGTGAGGCTTTCGTGCCCGCGTGAGGCGTTATAGCCCCTCACGCCGTCACGAACCCCTCACTGGTCGCTAAGAAAGCCTCACGGGGGCGAGAAAGCCTCACCACCTTCGGCTTCGAGTTATCCCCAGGCTGCGCACCCCAGGTCGAGGCGTCGTCCACAGGCCGGCACCGCGAAGATTGCCGGACCCACGGCCGCCGGGACACTCTCAACGCATGTTTGGACCGCCCCCGCCTGCTGCCTTCGACCCGAGCCAACTCGTGCGGGGCTCGGACCTTCGCCGTATGGGGATCGAGCCAGCTCGCGCCGGATGGGTCGGTGTGCGCCGTGGCTTCTGGATCCGCCAAGTGGACTTCGACAGCCTCACGCCGCTGCAACGCCATGCGGCGCTCGTCCACGCGGCCAACCGGGCCATCACATCTGCCGTCGAACCCGTCTTTTGCGGCCCCTCCGCAGCGGCGCTGCAGACGCTGCCTCGCATCGGTCCTTGGCCAAACGCGGTCAGACTCCTCGCTGACCCAAGCCAGACGGACATGCGGCGACAGCGCGGCGGCTCTGGTCCAGCCAGCCGACGCTCTGGGGCCTGTCCGACCTGTTGGCTCATTCACGACATCCGCTGCACGCCGCCGGCCCGGACCGTGATCGATCTTGCGCGATTCGACTCTCTGGAGAACGCACTTGTGGCCGCCGATCACGTGCTTCGGCACCAACTTTGCGATCCGGACGCCCTCACCGCCGAAGCGGCCGGACTAGCCGCAGGCCAACCTGGCAGGCGCCCTGCGCTGCTGACCGCGAAGTTGGCCAACGGCCTGGCGCACTCGCCTGGTGAATCAGTCTCCCGACTGCGAATGTTCCGCCTGAACCTCCCCAAGCCCGAGCTGCAGGTGCCCTTCAACGACGCTGACGGCCTGATCGGCTACGTGGACTTCTTGTGGCGGCGACGCGGGAAGCGCCCGCTGGTGGGCGAGTTCGACGGCAGGGTGAAGTATCGGCTCGGGGGCCTCACCTCGCAGACCGATATCGAGCGCACCCTGTGGGAGGAGAAGCGGCGCGAGGACCGACTCCGGAAGCAAGCAGACGTCGTGCGCTGGACCTGGACCAGCGCGATCGATGCCAGCCGGCTGGGGCGGGAGCTCGCGGCATACGACATCACCCCCGGGGCCGCGGGGATGGGTTCGTGGCTTGACGGTCGCTCGGCCCCCGAAGTGTGGGGGATGGCCGGATGACCTGACCAGCAACGTCGTCGGTCGCCTACGGTGGGGCCGTGGCCAAGAAGGGTGAGTTCGGCGAACCGGTAGTGCTCGACGTCGAGGGCTTCGACGTGAAGTTGTCCAGCCCGGACCGGGTCTATTTTTCCGAGCGCGGCGAGACGAAGCTCGACCTGGCCAACTACTACTTGTCCGTGGCGCCGGGCATCGTCAACGCACTGCGGGACCGGCCGTGCATGCTGCACCGCTTCCCTGATGGCGTGGCCGGGCCCAAAGTTCACCAGAAGCGACTCCCCCGCGGCGCCCCTGCTTG
Source organism: Nostocoides jenkinsii Ben 74 (assembly GCF_001046875.1). Lineage (GTDB taxonomy): Bacteria > Actinomycetota > Actinomycetes > Actinomycetales > Dermatophilaceae > Nostocoides_A > Nostocoides_A jenkinsii. The sequence continues at coordinate 165,997 of NZ_HF571038.1, read as the reverse complement.
GGTGGAGACGGTGCGGCTGCACTTCCCCCGCTACGGCCTGCACGCAGACGAACTTTGTGTCACCAAGGCCGCCGATGTGCTCTGGGCGGTCCAGATGTCCACCGTCGAGTTCCACCCCTGGAACAGCCGGCGGGCCGACACCGAGAAGCCGGATGAGTGGCGAATCGACCTCGACCCGATGCCGGAGGCCCCCTTCTCCCGGGTCCGCACCGCCGCAACCGTATGCCGCGACCTCCTCGCCGAACTCGGTGCCGTCGGCTTCCCGAAGACCTCGGGCGGACGTGGGTTGCATATCTATGTGCGGATCGCCCCCGACCACAGCTTCGGCGATGTGCGTCGAGCCGCGCTGGCGTTCGCCCGGGAGGTCGAGCGGCGCCTCCCGGACGATGTGACAACGACCTGGTGGCGCAAAGATCGCGACCCCGCCGCGGTCTTCGTCGACTACAACCAGAACGCCCGCGACCACACGATCGCCGCGGCATACTCGGTGCGCGGCAACGCCAAGGGGACCGTCTCGGCGCCCATCACTTGGGATGAGATCCCGAACGTCGAACCCGACGACTTCACGATCGCCACCATGCCGGAGCGCTTCGCCCGCCTCGGTGACCTGCATGCCGGGATCGACGACGCGGCATACGACATCGCGCCGTTGCTGGATTGGGCCGAGCGGGACGAGCGCGCTGGGACCGAGACCCCTCCCGAGGACTGAGCCCACGCCCAACGCCCAACGCCCAACGCCCCACGCGCGAGCCCAACGCCACGGCGGACGCAATACCCTGCGCCGGACGCAATAGCTACTGCGTCCGCCGCCAGCTATTGCGTCCGCTCAGCCAAAGACCGGGGGTGACAGTCCTCATAGCGGAACGGTGCTTGAACTTAGGTGAGCCTAAGTTAAGCTCCCGAGGCATGGGCAAGAAGGCCGGCAAGCCGACCACCATCAAGGTGCGCAAGAAGTGCTGCCGCAAGAAGCTCCGGTGCAAGAAGTGCCCGGTCGTGCTCATGCGCCTGGGCAAGATGGGCTACGCCGAGCCCGCCAAGGGTGAGAAGCGGCTGTTCAGCGTCGAGGCCAATGTGCCCAAGAAGGCCATGCTGGTGGCCCGCCAGCGCTAGCTATTCCAGTCCAAGGGCCGGGCGCCTCGCAGCACCAGCCGCGTAGAGGTTCCGTTGATGTCCGTGATCCACATATCGGCGTAGCGCTTGTCGTACAACACCCAGCGCCCATCCGGCGAAAACACCGGCAAGTCGGCGCCGTTCGGGAAGTCACCGGGTCCATCGAGTGGCGTGATCTGCTTGCGATGGCCACCCTGCGGATCGGTGCGAATGATCGCCGCGGCGCCCTCGACATCGCGCGCGTCCTGCCACACCAGCCGCCCCCATCGGGCGACCAGTCCGGGAACGCCAACCGGCCCGCCACAGCGGTGACGGACTGCCCCGTGCCGGCGCTCACCACGAGCGGAAGCACCTTGGAGGGCGCGTCGTCATAGCGGCACGCATGCTGAAGGGCGAGCCGGTTGAGGTGCGGATGCCATTTCGGGCCGAGATCGGCGTCGCTCGACGCCCCGGCGCAGGCCCCGCGGGTGGGGTTCACGCGCCCAGCCAGGAGCACCTTGGGCTTGCCGAATGGCCGCCCTGACGATCGCCACTGAGCACGAGCTGAAGTCAACCGCGCACGACTGATAGGCCAAGCGGGTCCCATCGGGTGACCACGTTGGGTGCTCATCGAACCGCGTCCCCGCCGTGACACGCTTTTTCTGCGTGCCTGCGGCCGTCATCGTGTAGATCGTCGAGACTCCCGACGCGTACGTCGTGTAAGCGATCCGTCGTCCGTCGGGCGACCAGTCGGCGCCGGTGACCCGCTCAGCCAGGTGACGGCGCGCCGTCCCGTCGGGCCGCGCGGCATACAGGTCACCCCCGAGAGCGATCAGGACCTCTTCCCCGGGTATGCCGCGTGCCGCCTCCGGAGTCGACATCGCGGGAGCTGGCCTCGCCTGGGCGACCCCAACCCCACCCCCAACAACCCCGACCCCGAGCAGGCCGAAAGACAAGGCAACTGCGGACGCCAAAACACGGCTACGAGGAGCGCTCATGCCGGGCCAGACGCCTCGGCGCCCCCCAAGGTTGCCATAGCCGCCAGTGGCGGTGACCCTAGAGGTATTGGCCCGTGTTGCTCACCGTGTCGATCGTGCGGCCCGGCTCGGTGCCCGACTTGGTCGAGACGAGGGTGCGGACGTAGATGATCCGCTCGCCCTTCTTGCCCGAGATGCGCGCCCAGTCGTCCGGGTTGGTCGTGTTGGGGAGGTCTTCGTTCTCCTTGAACTCATCTACGCAACTCGCCAGCACATGATCGACCCGGATGCCGCGCTGCCCGGTGACCAGGAAGTCCTTGATCGCTGTCTTCTTAGCCCGGTCCACGACGTTCTGAATCATCGCCCCGGAGTTGAAGTCCTTGAAGTAGAGGATCTCCTTGTCACCGCCGGCGTAGGTGACTTCCAGGAACCGGTTTTCCTCCTGCTCGGAATACATCCGCGTCACGGCCGCCTCGATCATGGCCTCCACGGTCGCTTCCGGCGACCCGCCGTTCTCGGCGAGGTCGTCGGCGTGCAGGGGCAGGTCGGCGGTTAGGTACTTGCGGAAGATGTCACGCGCCGACTCCGCGTCGGGCCGCTCGATCTTGATCTTCACATCGAGCCGACCGGGCCGCAGGATGGCCGGGTCAATCATGTCCTCGCGATTGGTCGCGCCGATGACGATGACATTCTCGAGGCCCTCGACCCCGTCGATCTCGGCCAGCAACTGCGGCACGATCGTCGTCTCGACGTCGCTCGACACGCCAGAGCCACGGGTGCGGAACAGCGAGTCCATCTCATCGAAGAAGACCACCACCGGGGTGCCTTCGCTGGACTTCTCCCGAGCCCGGTGGAAGATCAGCCGAATGTGCCGCTCCGTCTCCCCGACGTACTTATTGAGCAACTCGGGGCCCTTGATATTGAGGAAGTAGCTCTTGGTGAGCTCCTTGCCTTCCTTCTCGGCGACCTTGCGCGCCAGCGACGCGGCAACCGCCTTGGCGATCATCGTCTTGCCACAGCCGGGCGGCCCATAGAGCAGCACACCCTTCGGCGGCTTCAACTGATGCTCGGTGAACAGGTCCGGGTGCAGGTAGGGCAGCTCGACCGAGTCGCGGATCGCCTCGATCTGCCCGCGCAGGCCACCGATGTCCTCGTAGGAGATGTCCGGCACCTCTTCCAGGACGAGGTCGGCGACCTCGGCCTTCTCAATGCGCTCGAACACAAACCCCGAGCGCGCCTCCAGCAGCAGGGCATCCCCGACGCGAACCGAGCCGGGCGGGATCGAGCCGGCCAGGCGGCATACGCGCTCCTCATCGGCGTGGGCGACCACCAAGACGCGGTCGGGCTCGATCAACTCCTTGACGAGCACCACCTCGCCGACGCGCTCGAACCGGCCCGCCTCCACCACATTGAGGGCCTCGTTGAGTCGCACATCGCGCCCGACCTCCAGCGTCTCCGGCGCAACCGCCGGGCTGACCGCGACATGCATCTTGCGCCCGCCGGTGAGGATGTCGGCGGTCCCATTGCCGTGGTTCTCCAACACGATGCCGTATGCCGCGGGGGGCCCCGCGAGGCGATCCACCTCGGCCTTGAGGGTCACCAACTGCTCGCGTGCGTCCTTAAGGGTGCGCACGAGTCGGTCGTTCTGCGCCGACATCGTGGCAAGTTGCGAGCGCAGGCGTCGCTCCTCGACGCTCAGCTCATCGGCCATGGACGACCACCTTCACCAGTCGGGGCGCCGCGCTTCCCGCTGCGTCCGTCAACTCGACCCTAACGCGCCGCACCGACAACCCCCCGGCGATTTCAGTCGGCGATCCGACAACGATCGGGTTGCAGGCCGCTCACGGCAAGGGCAACGCGCGCGGCGCGCCGAACCCGCTTGGCGCTCGGCTCGTGCTGGCCGAAGTCCGCATCGGTCACGCTTTCGATCTCGTCCGGATCGTTGGTATAGCCCCCGGGCCGGCGCTTCCGCAGCGGCGGCGCAAACCCAGGCGCCAATCGCCGCGCGCTGATCAGGAAGCCCGTATGCCCGTGCATCCGGTGCTGCGGCCGCACCGCCAGCCCCTCGAGGTGCCAGCCACGGACGATCGACTCCCACGCCTGCGGCTCGGTGTAGCCGCCATGCTCCCGCATCCCCTCGGCCACCCGGGACAGCTGCGTGGCGGTGGCGACATAACAAATCAGCACTCCGCCGGGCAGCAGCGCGTCGGCGACCACGTCCAGACACTCCCAGGGCGCGAGCATGTCCAGCACGACCCGATCCACCGAGGCGGGCTCGACCGCGCTCGGCATCGACTCGACGAGATCGCCCACGGTCACCGTCCATGCCGGGTGATCCATGCCGAAGAACACGCGCGCGTTGCCCTTCGCGATCTCAGCGAAGTCGGCCCGCCGCTCGAACGAATGCAGCCGCCCCTCCTCCCCGATCGCGCGCAGCAGCGACATCGACAAGGCACCCGACCCCACGCCGGCCTCGACCACCACGGCCCCAGGGAAGATGTCGGCCATCTGCACGATCTGGCCCGCGTCCTTGGGATAGATGACAGCGGCCCCTCGCGGCATCGACATGACGTAGTCCGAGAGCAACGGCCGGATCGCCAGATATTGCGTGCCCGCCGTGTTGGTGATGGTCGATCCGTCGGGGGCCCCGATGAGGTCGTCGTGCTGCAGGAAGCCTCGGTGCGTGTGGAATTGCTTGCCCTCGGCCAAGGTGATCGTGTGCATCCGGCCCTTGGGGTCGGTCAGTTGCACGCGCTCACCCGGCCGGAATGGCCCGCGCCGCAGGCCCGCATCGATCGCCGTCATGAGATCGAAGACTAATCGTGCCCGCCGACAGCGATGCGCCGGCTATGGCTCACCGAACGCCTGGTTGACCCGGGAGGCCGTCAGCACGCCCAACAGCCGGCCGCCCTGCGTGACCGCGACGATCCCGCTCGGCAACCCCGCGAACGCCCCGAGTGCGCCCTGCAACGGCCCGTTGGGGTCGGTCTCGAGAACCCACCCCTCTGGCTGGGCCACGCTCACGGCCTCTACCGGCGTATGGTGCGCGCCCTCCTCCTGCGCCGCCGTCAACGCCGCGGCATCCACCAGGGCGACGGGCCGGCCGCTCGCGTCCACGACAACCGGCGGCAGCCCCGTCGGGATCTCGGCGACGGTCAAGCGGGAGTCAACGGCAACGACCGGAGTCAGGACGTCGACGATCCGCACCCCTTCAATCTGCCGAGTCGCCTTCCCCCAACCCACGGCCTGCCGGGCGCCTTGCCACAGGAAGTACGCGATCAGCAGCCCCCACATGGTCCCGAACCCGGGCCGGTGACCCGCCAGCAGCGGGCGGCCAATGACCCACCACAGCACCACCGCGGCAATCGCCAAGCCGCAGTAACCCGCGACGGTCCGGCCGCGCGCACGCGAACCGGTGATGCGCCATACGAGAGCCTCGACGACCTGGCCGCCGTCGAGGGGAAGCCCAGGAAGGAGGTTGAACAGGGCGAGGACACCGTTGAGGTAGGCCATCGCGTCGACCAGACCCGCGGGAATCCCCGACTCCATCCCGCTGGCGACGCTGCGCGCGACGCCCCAGATCACGAGATTGGACGCCGGACCCGCCAACGCAATTATCGCGCTGGCACCCGGCCGGGCCCGCGACACATCCAGCGCCGTATGCCCGCCCCACAGGTCCGCCACGACGCGATGCACCGGATAGCCAAACGCCCGAGCCGTCGCGGCGTGGGCCGCCTCGTGCACCAGAACCGCGACCAACAACAACAGGGCGTATGCCGCGCCCACCCCATACGCGGCAGCCGGGCTGAGATCCTCCCGGCTCTCGGCGACCTGCGGCCCGATCAGGACCATGATGATGACGGCCAGGATCAACCAACTCGGGCCGATGTAGACCGGGACCCCGCCGATTCGGGCGATTCGGATCCCGGCCGGACGGTCCGCGTCGGTCGACATGGCTCGCAACCTATCCCACGGTCACCCGTGGCCGGAGATCGTGGATACCTCCGCCGAGGCCCCGGGCCGGAGGGGCGGCACCTTGCGGCGGCGGAAGCGGACGGGTCCCCAGGACAATCGTTGACTCGGGATCGTCGCGGAACCTGGCCAGTCGGAACTCCTCGGTGAACTCCGTCCCGTGCGCTTCACCGCGGACGCTTACGTGCGGATAACCGGGGCCGAATGGCTCGCTGACTGAATACGTCAAGCCCGAGAAAAGAGCGCGCGCGAATTGAGCCTCCAGGAACTCGCCGGCGCTCAACTCTCCCGGCTGGATGAACGTCGCCGCCGCGGCACGGTCACCCGCGTTGACCGCGGCGAAGAAGTCGCTAAGCACCTGTTCGGGCGACGCCGGGCGGGTGAGCGCCCATCCCCCGCACGCAGCGAGCAATGCCGTCAAGAGGACGATCACTCCGGCCGCAGGGGCGCTGCGTCGAGGTGAGTTCTCCAAGCGCACCACAGTGCTGCTTTTGTCGATCCGGATCTCGGAGAAGGGCTGGGTCGGATGATCACTGCGGCATGGCACGAACTGAGCTCAGAGGCTGAGACGACGCATAATGGCGCCCATGCCTGTGCGCTCCGACGCGACCGCCGACCTGACCGCGCTGCTCCGCGACCGGTTGCTCGTCATGGACGGCGCGATGGGCACGATGATCCAGCGGCATCACCTCGGCGAGGCCGACTTCCGGGGCGATCGGTTCGCCGATTGGCCGAGCGATCTGATCGGCAACAACGACCTCCTCAGCCTCACTCAGCCGCAGATTATCCGCGAGATTCACGAGGCCTATCTCGCCGCCGGTGCGAACCTTATCTCCACCAATACCTTTAACGCCCAACGGATTTCGCTCGCCGACTATGGCATGAGCGAGCTGGCATCCGAACTCAACCTCGCCGCTGCCACGCTCGCCCGCGAGGCCGTCGACTCCGCCCTCGCCGCGGACCCGACGACGCCGCGCTTTGTCGTCGGCGCGCTCGGGCCGACGAACCGCACCGCTTCCATCTCCCCCGATGTCACCGACCCCGGGGCCCGCAATATTTCGTATGACGAATTGGTCACCGCCTATCGGGAGCAGGCCGAGGCCCTCGTCCAGGGGGCCGTGGACGTCTTGGCTGTCGAGACGATCTTCGACACCCTCAACGCCAAAGCCGCGATTTTCGCGCTCGAAACCCTGTTCGAGGAGCACGCGCGGCGCTGGCCGGTGATCATCTCCGGCACGATCACCGACGCCTCCGGCCGCACGCTCTCCGGCCAGACCACCGAGGCGTTCTGGCACTCCGTGCGGCACGCCCGGCCGCTGGCGGTCGGCTTCAACTGTGCCCTCGGTGCCGACCAGATGCGGCCGTTCGTCGCGGACCTGGCCCGCGTCGCCGACACCTTCATCTCCTGCTACCCCAATGCGGGCCTGCCCAATGCCTTCGGGGAGTATGACGAGACCGCCGCCCAGACGTCGGCCGCCCTTGCCGAGTTCGCGGGCGCCGGCCTGGTCAACCTCGTCGGCGGGTGCTGCGGGACCACCCCGGAGCACATCGCCGCGATCGCCGCCGCCGTCGAGGGGGCGGCACCGCGCGGCATACCGAAAATCTCCCCGGCCATGCGCCTGTCGGGACTCGAGCCCCTGACGATCGACGAGGACTCCCTTTTCGTCAATGTCGGTGAGCGGACGAATATCACCGGGTCGGCGCGGTTCCGCAAGTTGATCCAGGCCGAGGACTATCCCGCCGCGCTGTCCGTCGCCCGGCAGCAGGTAGAGGCCGGCGCCCAGATCATCGACGTCAACATGGACGAAGGCATGATCGACGGGGTGGCGGCGATGGACCGCTTCCTCAAACTCATCGCCTCCGAGCCCGACATCTCCACCGTTCCCCTGATGATCGACTCCTCCAAATGGGAGGTCATTGAGGCCGGACTGAAATGCGTCCAGGGCAAGCCGATCTTGAACTCCATCTCGATGAAGGAGGGCGAGGCGGCATTCGTCGCCCAGGCGAACCTCTGCCGCAAATATGGCGCGGCGATCGTGGTGATGGCCTTCGACGAGACCGGGCAGGCCGACACCTTGACGCGGCGGCGCGAGATCAGCAAACGGGCGTATGAGGTGCTCACCACCGACGTGGGCTTCCCCGCCGAGGACATCGTCATCGACCCCAATATCTTCGCCGTGGCGACCGGCATCGAGGAGCACGCGCGCTACGGGATCGACTTCATCGAGGCCACGCGCTGGATCAAGGAGAACCTGCCGGGGGTCCTGATCTCGGGCGGCGTCTCAAATGTGTCCTTCAGCTTCCGGGGCAACAACCCCGTGCGCGAGGCGATCCACGCGGTCTTCCTGTTTCACGCGATTGCCGCCGGCATGGACATGGGCATCGTCAACGCGGGCGCCTTGGTGGTCTATGACCAGATCGACCCCGAGCTTCGGGACCGGATCGAGGACGTCATCCTCGCCCGTCGTGACGACGCCACCGACCGGCTGCTGGAAGTCGCCGAACGGTTCAATGTCGCTGCGGCACAAGATGATGTGGCATCTCCGGAGTGGCGGACGCTGCCCGTCGCCGAGCGCATCACACACGCGCTGGTCAAGGGCATCGACGACTTCGTCGAGGCCGACACCGAGGAGTTGCGGGTCGAGATCGCGCAGCGTGGTGGTCGCCCGCTGGAGGTCATCGAGGGCCCATTGATGGACGGCATGAATGTCGTCGGCGATCTGTTCGGGGCGGGCAAGATGTTCCTGCCGCAGGTAGTCAAATCGGCCCGGGTGATGAAAAAGGCTGTCGCCCATCTCATCCCGTTCATCGAAGCGGAGAAGAAGCCCGGCGACGCCGACCGCGCCAAGGGCCTGATCGTCACCGCGACGGTCAAGGGCGACGTCCACGACATCGGCAAGAACATCGTCGGGGTGGTGCTGCAGTGCAACAACTATGAGGTGCACGACCTCGGGGTCATGGTCCCCGCCCAGAAGATCCTCGACACTGCCAGAGACCTCGGCGCCGATGCGATCGGGTTGTCCGGGCTGATCACGCCGTCCCTCGATGAGATGGTGCACGTGGCCTCGGAGATGGAGCGCCAGGGCTTCGAGATTCCGTTGCTGATCGGCGGCGCCACGACGTCCAAGGCCCACACGGCCGTAAAAGTGGATCAGCGATATCACGCGCCAGTGGTTTGGGTGAAGGATGCGTCGCGCTCGGTTCCCGTTGTCGCGCAACTGCTTTCGCCCGAGCACAAGCCCGCCCTGGTGGAGTCGATAGCCGCGGACTATGACGCGATCCGGGTCCGGCACGCCGCCAAGAGTGGCGACCGTCCCCTCCTGTCGTATGCCGCGGCCGTCGCCGCCGCCCCACAGGTCACCTTCGACGCCGCAACGGTCGCCCAGCCGGTGTCGCCGGGGATTCACGAGTTCCTCGACTACGACCTCGCCACGCTGCGCGAGGTCATCGACTGGTCGCCCTTCTTCGCGGCGTGGGAGTTGCGGGGACGCTATCCCGACATCCTTAACAACCCCGCTTCCGGGGAGGCGGCCCGCCGGCTCTTCGCCGACGCCCAGGACATGCTCGATCGGATCATCGAGGAAAAGTGGTTGCAGGCCAACGGAATCGTCGGCATCTTCCCGGCCGCCCGGGACGGCGACGACACGATTGTGTATGCCGATTCCACCCGCACCGAGGTCCGCGCCCGGCTGCATCACCTTCGCCAACAGGGCCAACATCGAGCCGGCATTCCCAACCGGAGCCTGGCTGACTTCATCGCCCCGGCCGAGGCCGGCCTCGGTGACCACATCGGCGCCTTCGCTGTCACCGCTGGTCTCGGTGCGGCCGAGCGCGTGCTGGCTTTCAAGGCCGAGCACGACGACTACAACGCCATCCTGGTGGAATCCTTGGCCGACCGGCTGGCCGAGGCCTTCGCCGAGCACCTGCACCGGGTGGTTCGCACCACCATCTGGGGGTATGCCGCCGGTGAGAACCTCGATAACGAGGCCTTGATCGCGGAGCGTTATCGCGGCATACGACCGGCACCGGGGTATCCCGCCTGTCCCGATCACACGGAGAAGCAGGCGATCTGGGACCTGCTGGACGTCGAGTCGGCCACTGGGATCGAACTCACCGAGTCGATGGCGATGCGGCCCGGAGCCGCAGTCAGCGGCCTCTACTTAGCCCACCCGGACGCCGCCTACTTCGTCGTCGGCCGCCTCGGTCGCGATCAGGTCGAGGCGTATGCCGCGCGCAAGGGCTGGCCCCTGCACGAGGCCGAGCGCTGGCTCGGGGCGAACCTCGGCTACCACCCGGAAGACTGATCCGCGCCGGCGCCATTGGGGCGGGTAGTAACATCCGGTATGCCGCTCGCGGCGCCTCGGCCGACATCCGTCTGGGCCAGGACAGCTACCGAAGGGGTCACGATGAGCTTTCGTTCCACCACCACCGTGCGTCGCGTATCTGGCGCTGCCGCAGTGCTTTTCGCGGCAGGACTCATGGCGGCACCCGTTGCCGCGGCCAAGCCGCAGCCGATCAAGTTCGGGACTACTCAGGATGTGAGCGGCGGCAAGATCAAGTTCGGTCAAGGCGCCGATGCGCGCGGCAAGATCAAGTTCGGCTCCGACGACGGTCGGATCAAGTTCGTCCGCTGACCCGCAGCGGGTCAGGCCGAGACGGCCACCGAGCGGGCCAGCTCGCCGAGGCGTCGCGTGTCGAGGCCCACCAGGCCGTCGATCTGTTTCGCGCCCGTGATCTGCGGGACGGCCACGGTGTGCGGGACGGCGATGGTCGGCATACCGGCGGCGACGGCCGAGCGGACCCCCGTGCCGGAGTCTTCGATGGCGATGCAGTCCGCCGGGGCGACGTCAAGCGCTGCCGCCGCCGCGAGATAGGGCTCCGGATGGGGCTTGCCGTGCTCGACGTCATTGCCGCAGATGACCACCGCGAAGGTCTCCGGCGCGAGGTTGTCGAGGACGGCATTCGCCAATGACGTCCACGACATCGTCACCAGCGCACAGGGCACCTGGTGGCGCTGCAGGTCATCGAGGAGTTCGAGCGCGCCGGGTCGCCATGGGACGTGCTCGCGAACCCGCTCCACCACTGCAGCCAACAAATGGTCGACGATCTCGTGCGGCGTGAGCGTGATCGGTGAGTTGGCGATCATGAATTCTGCAGTCACCAGCAACGGATTGCCGACGACCGAGTGCGCCAGGTCGTCATTCCACTGGCCGCCGTGGGCGGCGACGAGGTCGTACTCCGCGTCGATCCAGTAGGGCTCGGTGTCAACCAGGGTCCCGTCCATGTCCCACATCACGGCGGCAGGCAGATCCGCTTCCTTCGCGGCCATACCAACCCCCTCCCTGAGCGCGGACGAACAGCCGCGAGTGTAGGCGCAACCTCCCGCCCACGCCGGGAGCGGTCGTAGGGTGGGCGCCATGACGTTCTGCGGAAGCCGGTGCGCCACATGATCGAGCTTGACGACCTCCCCGAACTGAGGGACCCGCTGATGATCGTGGCCTTCGAGGGTTGGAATGACGCCGGCGAAGCCGCCAGCGACGCCGTGGCGCACCTGACCGTGATGTGGGACGCCGAGGCTGTGGCCGCCTTGGACCCCGAGGACTACTACGACTTCCAAGTGAACCGTCCACGCGCCATCCTCGACGACGGGCAGCGGCGCATCCAGTGGCGTACGACGCGCATCCTGCTGGCACGCCCCCCGGAGCTCGGGCGCGATGTGCTGCTGGTCAGCGGCATCGAGCCGAGTTTCCGGTGGCGCGCGTTCACCGTCGAGCTGATGCAATATGCCCAGGACGCCGGCGTCAGCGCCATCTACGTCCTCGGCGCGCTGATGGCGGACGTGGCGCACACCCGCAACATCCCCGTCACGGCCACGTCGGAGGACGAGCGCACGTTGCACCGCCTCGACCTCGAACGCTCGACGTATGAGGGGCCCACCGGCATCGTCGGCGTGGTCGCCGATGCGGCGCATCAGGCCGGGGTGACCACGGTTTCACTCTGGGCAGCCGTGCCGCACTACGCCGGGCACGCGCCCTCCCCCAAGGCGACATTGGCGCTGCTGCAACGACTTTCGACGGTGCTGGGTCATCCGCTCCCCACGGCGGACTTGGTCGATGAGGCGGCAGAGTGGGAACGCGGCGTCAACGAACTCGCCAAAACCGATGACGAAGTAGCCGAGTACGTCGAGGCGCTGGAGGAGGCCCAGGACACCGCCGACCTCCCCGAGGCGAGCGGTGACGCGATCGCCCGCGAGTTCGAGCGCTACCTGCGCCAGCAGCCCGACGAGTCCTGACCCACACCGCACTCAGAAACGCGGGGCGGCGCAGTCCGAACCCGAGGCGGCGTAGTCGGGACTAGACGCGCACGCCGAGCAGCGCGTCCAGCGCCCGAGCGACCAGCCCGGGGGCGTGCGCCTCGCCGGACTCCGCCGCCACCGCGCCAGCCGCCCACTCATCGACCACCGCCAGCGCGCGCGGAGTGTCGAGGTTGTCGGCTACGGCCGCGCGGATCGCCTCCACAACGCCCTCGGCGGCCGGGGCCTCGTTCACCGACAACCCGGCGCGCCAGCGCGCCAACCGCTCCTGCGCCGCATCCAGGTCGGCGCGGGTGAAGTCCCAGGGCACGTCATACCGGTGCGCCAGCAAGAGGAGCCGAATCGCCATCGGGTCGATCCCCTCGGCGCGCAGCCGCGAGACCAGCACGAGGTTGCCCTTCGACTTGCTCATCTTCGCGCCGTCGAGGCCGACCATCTCCTGGTGGACATAGGCGCGGGCGAAGTCCTGCGACACCGCCTCCGCCTGCGCCGCGCTCATCTCATGGTGCGGGAAGACCAGGTCGCTCCCGCCGCCTTGGATGTCGATCGGCAGCCCCAGTTTGGCGTCGGCGATGGCGGTGCACTCGATGTGCCAGCCGGGCCGTCCCGGGGTCAGCCCTTCCGGCGACCACGACGGCTCGTCCACCCGGGCCGCGCGCCACAGCAGCGGGTCGAGCGGGTCGCGCTTGCCGGGGCGATCCGGATCGCCGCCCCGCTCCCGGATCACGGCGTCCATTTCGGCGCGCGACCAGCCACTGACCTCCCCGAAGGCGCTGGCCGCGGCCAGGTCGAGATAGATGTCGGCGCCGGACGCGGTGTCGTCGGACACCTCATACGTCACGCCGGCATCGACGAGCCGGCGCACCGCCGCGGCGATGAGATCGATCGACTCGACCACCCCGACCAGTTCATCGGGCGGCAGGACACCGAGAGCAGTCATGTCCTCGCGGAAGAGCGCGATCTCTGCGGTGGCAAGGTCCTGCCAGGCGAGCCCGTCTCGCTCGGCCCGCTCCAGCAGCGGCTCGTCCACATCGGTGACGTTCTCGACATACCGGACGTCAATTCCGTTGTCCCGCAATGCCCGACCGATGATGTCGAAGGTCACATAGGTGGCCGCGTGGCCGAGGTGAGTCGCGTCATACGGGGTGATGCCACAGACATACATCCGAGCGGTGCCGTCGGTTCCGGTGATGGCGACCAACGACTGCGACGGGGTGTCGTGGAGCCGGAGCGGGTGGCCCTCACCTGGGATCGCGGGCAGGTCGAGAGCGGGCCACGTATGCACGCGCACAGCCTAATCGCGCGGCTGCAGCCGGGTTGGTCAGAGGGGAGGCCAAGGGGTCAGAGGGGAGGCCAGGGAATCGCCGGCCATCCGTCCGGCGGTTCCGGGTGTCGTCTCGTGCGCAAAAGATGGGCGATCCGTCCCCGGAGAGCGGCGATTTCGGCGTCGGTGAGCAGGACGGCGAGGTCACCCAATAGTGCGGCGGAACTATCCAGCTCCCCGGCCAGCGCGGCGAGGCGGGCGACGTCCTCGTCCGGCAGGGCATCGCCCGCCCACCCCCACAGCACCGTCCGGAGCTTGTCCTCGCGATGAAAGGTCACGCCGTGGTCCACGGCATACAACCGACCGTCGTATCGGAAGGCGTGCGCTCCCTTGCGATCGGCATTGTTGATCACTGCGTCGAGGACGGCGAGGGAACGCACATCGGCGGCACTCTCGTGGGCGATCAAGGCGGGACGACCGTCCTCGTCTTCGGCGCGCAGCACGGGGATGAGGCCGGTCGGGTCCGAGCCCACGCGCAAGACGTGGACGACGGACTCGGCTTCGCCCGGCTCGCCGACCCACGCCTGGACCATGCCTGGCCCACGGGGACCGTCGCGCAGGACGGTGGGAGGCACGAGATCCCATCCTCCCGCCCCACTGAGGACGTATGCCGCGCGCTCCCTCCCCGCCAACGTCCCGTCCGGGAAGTCCCACAGGGGCCGCTCACCAGAGATCGGTTTGTAAACGACGTACGGCCCGGCGTCGGGGTCGCCCAATCGGGCGAGCACCGTGGTGTTGGAGGCACCCGTGATGCGGCCGATGAGGTGGAGGTCGCCGACGCGGACCTCGGCTTCGGTGATCAGCGGCGGTATCCGTTAGCGCGCGGGCAGATGTGACCCTCCGGGTCTAGCGGGCCCCCGCAGAACGGGCATGGCGGTCGGCCGGCGGACACCAAGGCGGTGCAGCGGCGCGCGAATTCGTGGGCGACCGTGGCCGAGACGGCGACGCGCAAAGTCTGGATCGTCGCGGGGAGGCCGGCCTGACGGGCGTGCTCGGCTTCCTCTTCATCCCCGTCGGGGTCGCGGTCGTGGCACTCGATGACGACGAGCTCGCGGCTGGAATCCCACTGCAGCGACATGCTCCGGATGCGGAACTCATCGTCAAAGGGGGTGGCCAGCGGGTTGTTGTCGACCGGCATGGGCGTGGCGGGCACATTGGCCGTGGCTTCGAGCAGGTCGCGGATGCGATCAGCGAGGGCCTCGACTTGGAACTTCTCCAGCGAACAGGTGGTGCGCGCGCCGGGCCCGGCGGCCTGGAGGAAGAATGCGCGCTGTCCGGGCGGCCCGACCGTGCCGGCGACGAACCGGTCTGGCGGGTCGTAGTTCGCGACACTCATAGGCTCGACCCTAACCCGCGCGTCCCGCGCCGCCGCCGACGACACCCTCGTCGTCCGCCACGTTGGTGTCCGGGGTCCCCCTGGTGTCCGTGGTCGCCGGGTCGTCTGTGGTCGCCGGGTCGCCCGGGGTCGCCGTGTTCTCAGTCGTCGCCGTGCTCTCCGGGGTCTGCGCAGGCACCAGGCCGGCCAGATCCGTGCCGGAGCCGTTCATCCCGAGCACCATCGGCCGACCCACCGGATAACGGATGACGCTCACGGCGGCCGGATCGACGTGGATGCGCTGAAACTGATCGAGATGCGTCCCGAGCGCATCGGCGAGGATCGCCTTGATGACGTCCCCGTGACTCACGGCGACCCAGATGGCGCGCGGGCCGTGCGCGGCTCGGACCTCGGCATCGAGGGTGCGGACGGCGGCCACCGCCCGCGCCGACATCGCCGCCAGGCTCTCGTGGGCGAAGTCGTCGCTGGGCGGGAAGACGGCCGCAGACGGGACCCGCTGGACCGTCTGCCACAGCTCCTCCTTGGCCAGCTCCGCCAGCTTTCGCCCCGTCCAGGCGCCATAGCGCGCCTCCCCCAGGTCGGTGACCGTTTCGACGCGTATGCCGTGCGCCGCCGCGATCGGCTCGGCCGTCTCGACGGTGCGTTGCAAGGGGGAGGCGACCACGCGGCATACGGGAAGCTCGCGAAGGCGCTCCCCCAGGGCTCGGGCCTGCTCCCGGCCACGCTCGTCCAGTCCGATGCCCGAGGTCCAGCCGGCGAGGATTCCCGCCGCATTGGCGGTCGTCCGACCGTGACGGATCAGCAACAACGTCGGCACGGCTCCAAGTATGACAATGGCCTCGTGATCGTGGATCAAGCGAAGTACGTCGATGGCTTCCGGCGACCGTGCGGCGACCTGAGCGATGAACTTGAAGAACTGCAGAACAGCACCGACGGCGGCTTCCTCTGGATCGGGTTGAAAGAGCCGGAGGCGCCCGAGTTCGACCTTGTGGTCGCCGAACTCGGCCTGCACCCGTTGGCGGTCGAGGACGTGCGCCGCGGCCGTCAGCGCGCCAAAATCGAGCGCTACGACGACACGCTGTTCGTCGTCCTGAAGACCTTGAAGTATGTCGATGCGACCTCCGACATCGAGACCGGTGAACTCATGGTCTTTCTCGGGCAGCGGTTCATCGTCACCGTGCGCCGCGGGGATCTGTCCCCCTTGGCCACGACGCGACACCAACTGGAGGAGCACCCCGAACTCCTGAGGCTGGGTCCGGTGGCGGCCTTCCACGCGGTCGTGGACTCCGTCGTGGATGAATATCGGCGCATCGATCAGGAACTCGCCAACGACCTGGAGGCGATCGAGGCCGGGGTCTTCGCCGGAGACAACAGCGTGCACTCGGCGACGATCTATGCGCTCAAACGGGAGGTGTTGGAGTTCCGCCGCGCCGCGGTGCCGCTCGCCCGGCCGTTGTCGGCACTCGCGGCGCCCGGCTCCCCCCTAGGCGAGGGTGAAGCGCGATTGCTGCTGCGCGACGTCGCCGACCACCTGGCGCAGGTCATCGACCACATCGAGTCCTTCGACCGACTACTCACCGACGTCCTGCACGCGCACCTGGCCCGCGTCGGCGTGAGCCAGAACGAGGACATGCGCAAAATCTCAGCGTGGGTCGCAATCGCGGCGATGCCGACGATGATCGCCGGAATCTATGGGATGAACTTCGAGCACATGCCTGAGCTGGGCTGGAAGTTCGGCTACCCGATGGCGCTTGGCATCATGGCGCTGGTTTGCTTCGTCCTGCACCGGCTGTTCCGCAAGTCAGGTTGGCTTTAGCCGGAGCAGCGCCGGGGTCCGCGCCCGGGTCGGGAATCGGGTCGGCGATCAGGTCGCGGCGATCCAGCCCATTCCGAGCGCCGCGGCGAGGGCAAGGCCGACCACGACGCGGTAGTTCACAAAGGCCATCAGCGAGTTGTTGGCCACGAACTTCAGCAGCCAGGCGATTGAGGCATAGGCCACCACGAAGGCCACGACAATGCCCACCAGCATCGGCCCGGCCCCCAACTCGGCCAGACCGTGTCGTTCCTCGATGGCCTGGAACACCCCACCGGCGGTCAGCGCCGGGATTGCCATGAAAAAGCTGAGTTCAGTCGCCGTGACTCGATCGATGCCGCGCAGCAAACCCGCAGAGATCGTCGCTCCGGACCGCGAGACTCCCGGGATCAGGGAAAAACACTGCACGAGTCCGATGATCAGACCGTCCCGGAGGGTGACCTGACCCTCGCCGCGCTGCACACCATCGGCGGCGGATCGGTCGTGCTGCTTCTCGGCCCACACCATGACCCCGCTCCACAGCACCAGCGCCGCCGCTACGACCCACAGGCTACGCAGCCCGCCGGCGATCAAATCCTTGCCGAGGAAGCCGACAACACCGACCGGCAAGGAGCCGACGATCACCGCCCACGCGAGGGTGTAGTCATGGCCGCGAGCCTGAACATTCGTGAGGCCACGGACCCAGGCCATGAAAAGCCGGGCGATCTTCTTGGCGAAGAACAGAAACGTCGCGACGATCGCCCCGAACTGAATGATGACGGTGTACGCCGTGACTGCCTTGTCGTCGACCCTCAGCCCGAGCATCTTCTCCGCAATCGTCAAGTGGCCGGTCGACGACACTGGCAGGAACTCGGTCAAGCCTTCGACGATGCCGAGGACGATGGCATCGAAGTAAGTCAGCATGGGAACCTCGTTCAGGCGGATGGGTGTGCGGGAGGCACCGGGAATGGTGCCAGGGGAGCGGCGACGCTGCCGGCTAGTTGACCTCGCTCACCGGCGGGGTCGAAGGGGCATGCTACAGCCCGTTGCCGAAGGGCTTATTCAGCTTGGGTGCGCCTCGGGGTCCTCGTCGTCGTCGAGGTCATCCTCGTCGTCGTCGAGGTCGTCGTCATCGTCGTCGAGGTCGTCGTCATCGTCGTCGAGGTCGTCGTCATCCTCGTCATCCTCGTCGTCGAGGTCGTCGCCATCATCATCGAGATCATCATCGCCGTCGATCTCGTCGAACTCCTCGTCGTCGAGGCCGAGGTAGCGCTGATCGTCATCGCCCTCGTCGTCCAGCCCGGAGCTGTCCGGCTCAGCCACGACCTCCAGCGGGGTCATCTCGCCGAAGGCATCGAGCAATGCGTCGTCATAGGCCTCGAAGGCGTCAGCCAGATCGTCGTATGCCGCGACGACGGCCGGGTCGTCCTCTCCCCGGCGCTGTGCGCTGGCCTCCAAATGCCGCTCGAATGCGGTCACTAGCACGGACAAAGCAGCGCGCGGGTCGGCCATGGGGACTACGGTAGCGCCTGCCTCCGACGGCTCAGCAGGTAGCTAGGAGCCGGGCCAGCACCCGGGCCCCGAAACGCAACGACTCCTCCGGAACCCGCTCGTCCACCCCGTGGAACATCGGCGCGAAGTCGAGGTCCGGCGGGAGCCGCAACGGGGCAAATCCGTAGCCCGTGATCCCCAAGAGCGAAAGCGCCTTGTTGTCCGTTCCCCCGGACAGGCAATAGGGCAACACCTCCGCCTCCGGATCCTCCGCTTGCAACGCGGCGACCATTGCCGTCACCAGGTCCCCGGTGAAGTCGGTGTTTAGGGCGATGTCCTGAGAGAGGATCTCGATGTCGACGTGCTCTCCGGCCAGTTCGTGCAGTGTCTTCAACACCGTTTCGTCGTGCCCGGGGAGGAAGCGGCAGTCCAGCGAGGCGTGCGCGTCCTGAGGGATGACGTTGTGCTTGTAACCGGCGTCGAGCATCGTGAAGTTCGCCGTGTCGCGAAGGGTCCCGCGGACAAAGCCGGCCGCCCCACCGAGCTGCGCGAGTAGCGGTTCGAGATCCGCGGCATACGGAATGCCGGTGAGGCGACTGAGCCCGTCGAGCATTTCTTGGACCGAGGGGATGAATTCCTGGGGCCACTCGTGGGCGTCGATCCGCGCGATGGCCTGAGCGAGCCGCACGACGGGGTTCTCGTCATTGGGGACCGAGCCGTGACCGGCGCGGCCGTGCGCGGTGAGGCGCAGCCACAAGATTCCCTTCTCGGCCGTCTGCAGGAGGTATGCCCGTTTGGGCGTCCCGTCGGCTCCGTCCACCGTCACGCTGTAGCCGCCGACCTCGCTGATGGCCTCACTCACACCCGCGAAGATTTCTGGATGGTGCTCCACCACCCAATGCGAGCCCGATTCGCCGCCGGCTTCCTCGTCGGCGAAGAACCCGATCACCAGATCGCGGGGCGGTTGCACACCGCGCCGGGCGAGATCCCGCACGCAGGTGAGGATCATCGCGTCCATGCCCTTCATGTCGACCGCGCCACGCCCCCAGATGAGGCCGTCGCGGGACTCCCCGCAGAAGGGGTCGACACTCCAGTCGTCCGCATTCGCGGGGACGACATCGAGGTGACCGTGCACGCACAGGGCGGGCCGGGTTCGGTCGGCACCCGGGATGCGCACGAACACGCTTGTGCGGCCCGGGGCCGCCTCCAGAGTGACGGGGTCTAGCCCGACCTCGCGCAGGGAGGCGACGACATAGGCGGCGGCCTCGGCCTCGCCCGGGCCGCGCCCGTCGCCGTAGTTGCTGGAGTCGATCCGAATGAGTTCCTGACAGATCCGGACGACCTCGTCGAGGTCGGGCTTGGTCGTCACTGCCCGGCGCAGACCTTGCCGAGTTGGTTGGCGTAGTCCGTCATCTTGTCGGTGTAGGCGTTGGACAAGGTCATCGCCTCCTCGGCCGACTTGCCGACCAGTGCCTTGGCCGCGTCCATCGCCGCCTGGTAGGCATCCTTCAGCTCGTCTGGGACCTTCTCGAGGGTGCTGGCCGGGAATGCCTTGTCGAAGGCCGCCTGGTCGAAGTCTCCGGTCAGGGCGTCCAGCCCAACGCTGGTCATGTCGAGACCGGCCGAGGCGGCGGCGAGGCACTTCTCGGGATCGCCCATCGCGGAGCCGCCCCCGCTCTCGGTCGTCGACGACGACGCCGATGTGGCGGCCGAGGTTGAGCTGGATGCCGGCGCCGGCGCCGAGTTGGAGGTTGCGGCGGCACTTGACGACGACGGTGAGTCGCTGCTGCCGCCGCAGCCGGTCAGCGCCAGCCCGGCGGCGGCGATGACGGTGAGCGCACGGAATCGGTTAGTCATGTGTTTCCCCTCGACTTTTGTTTTCGAGACCTTGTGGGCACGACCCTATGCCGGGAGTGCGGGGCGGCGCCTAATCGAGTCTTGACGTTGCCGTCAGGGCGTGGGCTTCAAGATCTGGGCGAGGTCGTAGCACGCGACCTCCTCCAGTTGGTCATAGGTGCAACTCTGCGGGTCACGATCCGGGCGCCACCGCTTGAACTGGGCCGTATGCCGAAAACGTCGCCCCTCCATGTGGTCGTAGCCCACTTCGAGGACACGTTCGGGGCGCAGGGGGGTGAAGCTGAGGTCCTTCCCGGCGCTCCACCGGCTGCCGGTCCCGGGCACGCGGTCGGGATTGGCGATCATCCATTGAGCCCATTCACCCCACGGGTGGTTCTCGATGTCCTCTTCGAGCGGCTTCAACTCCTCAATGAGCGCCTTGCGCTTGGCCGCGGTGAAGGACGCGCTCACGCCGATGTGCGCGAGGTGACCGTCCGCGTCATACAGCCCCAGGAGAAGGGAGCCGAGGAGCGGCGTCTCCGGGGTGGAGTTCTTATGCAGGCGGTAGCCGGCGACGACGACATCGACGGTGCGGGCCTGCTTGATCTTGATCATCGTGCGGCCATTCGGGCTGTATGCCGCGCCGAGCGGCTTGGCGATGACGCCGTCGAGCCCGGCGCCTTCGAAGGTCTCGAGCCACTCCTGCGCCAGCGTCGGGTCCGTGGTGGTGCGGGTGACGTGGACGACGTCGCTCGGGGAGGTGAGGACATCGACGAGTCGGGCTCGTCGGTCCGCGAAGGGCGCGCTCATGAAGTCGTCGTCGCCGAGGGCGAGGAGGTCGAAGGCGACATACTGCGCCGGGGTGGTCTCGCTCAGTAGCTTGATCCGGGAGGCGGCCGGGTGGATGCGTTCCTGGAGCACCTCGAACTCCAGCCGGTCGCCCATCGCGACGAAGATCTCGCCGTCGAGGACGACCTTGTCGGGAAGGCAATCCCTAAGGGCGGCAACGACTTCGGGGAAGTACCTCGTGAGAGGTTTGGTGTTGCGCGAGGCGAGTTCGACCTCGTCGCCGTCCTTGAAGACCAGGCACCGAAAGCCATCCCACTTCGGCTCGAAGGACAGTCCGCCGTCGAACTTCGCCGGGTCCGGGATGCCGGCCGCAGACTTCGCGAGCATCGGCTGGATGGGCGGCATGACGGGCAGATCCATGCCGGCCACCCTATGCGGCGGCTATTCCCAGGGGGCGAGGTCCAGCGCCGTGAAAACCGGCTCGCCGGCCTCGTCGGTGGCGGCCAAGTCGAGGGTGGCAGTCAGGCGCCAGTCCCGGTCCCCGTCGGGGTCGTCGAGGATCTGGGTGACCGTCCACGCCCCTGGTGCCTCCGCGATCTGGAGGTATGCCGGTCCCCTCGCCTCCGGGCCGGTGCCGAGGTGGTCGTACTCCTCGAAGTAATCCTCTCCGGCGGTCTGCCACTGCGACTCGGTGAGGGTTGAGTCGAGGGCGGCCAGCGCGGCATACCGCTGCAGGGCAAGGAGTTCCACGCGACGGAAGATCGCCCGGCGCACCATGACGCGCAGCGCGCGCGGGTTCGCCGACAGGGCTCGACTCGTCTCGGGGCGGACCTCGTGCGGGCTGTCGTCGGGGTTGATCAGCGACTCCCACTCATCGACCAGGCTGGAGTCGGTCTGGCGGATCAGCTCGCCGAGCCACTCGATGAGATCGTCGAGTTCGTCGTCGCGGTAGCCCAGCGGGACGGTCTGGCGCAGGGCACGATAGGCGTCGGAGAGGTATCGGAGCAGGATGCCCTCGGCGCGACCGAGTTGATAGCGGCCGACATACTCGCCGAAGATCATCGCGTTCTCGTACATCTCGCGGACGACCGACTTCGGCGACAGGCCCATCTCGTAGACCCACGGATGGCTCTGCCGATAGATCGCGAAGGCGTCGATCAGCATGTCCGCCAAGGGTTTTGGCCAGGTGACGTCGTCGAGAAGTTCGAGCCGCTCCTCATACTCCAGCCCGTCGGCCTTCATCTGGGCGACGGCCTCGCCCCGGGCTGCGAACTGCTGCGCCATGAGGACTTGGCGCGGGTCCTCCAAGGTCGCCTCGATGACGCTGACGACATCCAGGGCATATGCCGGCTCGCTCTCGTCCAGGATGTCGAGCACCGCGAGGGCGAAGGCAGAGAGTGGCTGGTTGAGAGCGAAGCCGTCCTGCAGGTCGTCGGTGACTCGGTATGCCGTCGCCAGCGTCCCGACGACATCGAGCGGTTCGGCGCTGGTCACTTCCTCGACGGCGGCGTCGTCCGTGCCATCCTCTTCGGCTCGGGCCTGGATTGCCTCCTCGGCGATGCGTTGCTCCGCGGGTTCGTCCTCGACGTAGTCCGGATCGGGGACCGGCACGGACACGGCATACCCGGGCTGGCCGGGGACCGGCTCGATGACCTCCGCTTTGGTGAGGGAAGAGAGGATTTGGGCGGCGCGGACGACCAATGTGCTTCGGCCAGAGTCGCTTTCGTGGTTGTCCTCTAGGACGACCCGCATCGCCTCGCCCTGGCCGTCGAGCTCGGCGAGGAGGTTGAGGATCATCGAGTGGCTGACGCGCATACGGGACCGAAGGGGTTCGGGTGGCGCCGCCACGAGGCGGTCGAAGGTGGCCTCGGTGTAGCTCAGCTGTCCCTCAGGCGGTCCCTTGCGGACAACCTTGCGGCGTTTCTTGGGGTCATCACCGGCTTTGAGGAGGGCGCGGTGGTTGTCGATGACGTGATCAGGGGCCTGGACGACGACGAAGCCCTCGACATCGAAACCGGCCCGGCCGGCCCGGCCGGCGATCTGGTGGAACTCCCGGGCGCGCAGGACGCGCTGGCGGCGGCCGTCATACTTCGTGAGCGAGGTCAGCAGGACAGTGCGGATGGGCACGTTGATGCCGACGCCGAGAGTGTCGGTGCCGCACACGATTTTGAGGAGACCCGCCTGGGCGAGGGTTTCGACCAGGCGGCGATACTTCGGCAGCATGCCGGCGTGATGCACCCCGATCCCATGCAGGACAAGGCGTTTCAGCGTCGCGCCGAAGCCCTTGCCGAAGCGGAAGCCGCCGATGAGGGTCTTGATGCGGTCCTTGTCGGCGCTTGACGAGACATTGATCGACATCAGTGCTTGGGCGCGCTCGATGGCGGCCTGCTGGGTGAAGTGCACGATGTAGATCGGGGCGCGCTGGTCGTGCAGAAGGTTCTCGATCGTCTCGTGGACGGGGGTGAGGACCCAGTCGTAATGCAGCGGGACGGGCCGCTCGGCGGAGGTGACCGGGATGGTGTCGCGGCCGGTGCGGCGGTTCAGGTCTTCCTCGAAGAAGGCGGTGTCGCCGAGGGTCGCGGACATCAGGACGAACTGGGTGCGCGGCAGTAGCAGGAGCGGCACCTGCCACGCCCAGCCGCGGTCGGGCTCGGCATAGAAGTGGAACTCGTCCATGACAACGAGGCCGATCTCGGCCCGATCGCGTTCGCGCAGAGCCTGATTCGCGAGCACTTCGGCGGTGGCGCAGATGATCGGGGCATCGGGGTTAACGGCCGCGTCGCCGGTGAGCATCCCGACGTTGGCCGCGCCGAAGATGTCGATGAGCGCGAAGAACTTCTCGCTGACGAGGGCCTTGATCGGCGCGGTGTACCAACTGCGCTCCCCCGCCGCGAGGGCCTTGGCATGGGCCGCGACCGCGACGAGCGACTTCCCGGAGCCGGTGGGGGTGGCCATGATGACATTGGCGCCGGCGAGCAGGGTGAGGATCGCTTCCTCTTGGGCCGGGTAGAGGCTGATCCCCTGGTCGGTCGTCCACGCCTCGAAGCGCTCCAGCACCTCGTCCGCGTCCGCGGCGTCGGCGATCGACTTCAGGGACGCCGGGGACATGCCGCCCATTGCATCACGCGCCTGCACTGCGTCTCGCCGACGGTAGCTTT
Source organism: Nostocoides jenkinsii Ben 74 (assembly GCF_001046875.1). GTDB lineage: Bacteria > Actinomycetota > Actinomycetes > Actinomycetales > Dermatophilaceae > Nostocoides_A > Nostocoides_A jenkinsii. The sequence continues at coordinate 141,920 of NZ_HF571038.1, read as the reverse complement.
GGGAAGACCCTCACACCCGGGCCGGGCCTTGGGAAGCCGCACACCCGGGCCGAGCCCTCGGGGCAGGAGTTTCGTCGCTGCGCTCGCTCGTTCCTCGCTCGACTCCGCTCCTCGACTGCCCCTCCGGGCTCCGCCCGGGCGCGCGGCAACTGGTGACCGAGAACGTCGGTTACGCGGCTTGGCCATCCCGTCGCAGGGCACGTCCACGCGGCTGGTCGTAGCTGCCTGGGGTTAGGTCCCACACCACTCGCACGCGGCCGGGATCGCCGGGACTCTCACCCCGGGTGACCCTGCCGGCGAGGCGTCTGGAATGAACCACGTGGTGGTGATAACTGCACAGCAGGGCGGCATTCGCGAGCTCGGTCTCACCACCATCGATCCAATGGACCAGATGATGCGCATCCGACCAGCCAGCCGGCTTCGTGCAGCCCGGGAACGTGCACCCACCGTCGCGCACATGCAAGGCCCGAATCCGCGCCCGCGCGAACAACCGCTTCGACCGGCCCACCAGGATCGGGTCGCCACTGTCATCAATCACGATCGGGCCGACGGCCGCGTCACATGACAACACGCGAGTAGCGGCAATGGACACGAACCGGCCCGCGTCAATCCCGCCGACAGCCTGGGAACACCCGGTGCCGGCGACGAGATCGGACAGCTTGACGATCAACGACACCTGCGTCGCCGGCTGCGCCGGAACCAAGTCCGACCCCCGCACCCCGCGAGACACCAAGTCCATCAACGCATCCGCCCGCCGCATCGACGCCGGGCGTGCATCGGGCTCCCCGTTCGGTCCGGGCACCGGCTTGCACAGCGGATCAATCGCGGCCTCCAAGACCGCCGCCGCGGCCGCGTCCAGCCGCAACCGGTAGTCCACCAAACCATCCACAGGATCCGCAGCGCCTGACGACAACGCGCGCTGTGCTCGGGCCCGCTCGTCTCGATCGTTCAGGCGATCCGGTCGACCGAACCACGCATACATCTGTGGCCGAACCCGACGAATCTCCCCCAAGTCCCCACCGCAAGCAAAATCCGCGTACACCTGCCAGACCGCCCCAACACACTCCGGCTGCAGGTCAGGCACCAGGCGCCGCATCTCCGAGTGCGCGACATTCGCGGCAGCCACCGAGGCCCGCCCCGACAAGACCGCCTCCCCGAGCACCTCCCCGTCCTGCCCGGAGGCAAGCGGCCCCGCAGCGCGCGTCACCGTCGCCGGCGACACCGCCTCCGCCAGCTTCACGACCCCCAACGCCGACCGGGCTGTATGCCGCGGCGAACACGACGCCAACCAATCCGTCGCCGTCAATGGCAGCGCTCCGGCACCCGGCAAACCTTGGGCCACCGCCTCGGCAACGACCGCGACCTCGGCCGACTCCCCCATCAAGACCAACGAGCCAACCAGAGCGAGGAACTCCTCCATCTCGCCCGGCCCGGCCAGAACGACGGCCTCTCGCACGCTCGAAAGTGCATCCCGGCACTCCCGCACCCGCACCAGCACCTCCGCCAGGCACGGCACACCAGAACCCGCCTCCGGGGGCATCTGCGGTGTCGTTTCCATGCCTAATCGTATCTCTGTTCGAGTCGTCTTGTCAAGGCTTCCGCGGAGGAATCTGCCCCACCTCGGACTTGCCTAGTCGCGGTGCCCGCGGCGGCTACGCGGCCGGAGGCGCACCGGCGGGAGGGGCGGGGCGGGGATGCGGGGACGGGCACCGACATACCCTTCGACGGATCCGAACCTCTCGCTCCCGGCTTCCCACTCGTCGCGGAACCGCACGATCTCCGCATGCGAGCGGCCGACGAAGTTCCACCACATCACGATCTCTTCCTCGAACGGCGTCCCGCCGAGCAGGACCACCCGACCCCCGCCCGAGCTGCGCAGTCGCAGCGAAGTCCGGCCCACGTCCATACAGGCGAGGGCACCAGTCGTGAGCCCGGTCTCGTCCACGCGCACGTCACCGGTGTCCAGGAGCACCCCGTGCTCGAAGTCCGGGTCCACGGTCAACATCACGTCCGCGCCTGGAACCAGGTCCACCTGAGCCCCCAACAACGGCGTGAACGTCGTCACCGGGGAGTCGCCGACGTCCGGAAGCGACCCCAGGAAGACGTATGCCGTGCCCGCCCCTCCCGGCAGCAGCGTCGCCGACGCCGCGTGGTGCTGGAAGGCGCGGGCGACATGCCGCGCGCTCTCGGGCAGCGCGACCCAGAGTTGCACACCGTGCAACACCGAAGTGCCGGCCGTCGACACCTCCGAATGCGCGACCCCGCGCCCGGCCGTCATCAGGTTCACCTCCCGCGGGCGCACCATGGCGTGCACCGAACCGCTGTCCCGATGCTCGATCTCGCCCTCGAACAACCACGAGACCGTCTGCAATCCCGTATGGGGATGGGGCGCCACGTCCATCCGGCCGGCCCCGTCCTCCCCTACGACCGTCGGACCATAGTGGTCAACGAAACACCAGGCTCCGATGAAGGACCGGTCCCGGTGCGGCAGCGTCCGGCGTACTATCAATGCGCGCGGTCCCCCGAGTGGGACGTCGCGCGGCTCGAGCACCTGCATACCAACTCCTTCCCCGACACCCTGCCGGGACCCAGGACGACAGGCCGGTCCAGCCGGATGCCGCCGCACGATCACCGTGCGGGGAGCAGGGGTTTGCGAAAGGGTATTGCGTGGAATCCACACGACGACCGCGAGCGGCAGTTGAGCGAGCGCCCGGACCCGTATTTCGGCCCGTCGCCTCGGCGTGCTAGCCTCTCCCCTCGGTGCCACGCTGGAAAAGCGTTGACATCACACCTCGTCCGGGTGGCGGAATTGGCAGACGCGCTAGCTTGAGGTGCTAGTCCCCTCACGGGGATGGGGGTTCAAGTCCCCCCTCGGACACGACAAGCCGTAGGTCCACAGACCTGCGGCTTTCGCTTTGTACCGACGTGGTGGCAGCAGCGTCACCATTTCAGCAGTAGCCACGATGTGCTGCCCTGAGGAGCCTGCGTTGACCCCCACCGAGTTGACCCCTACCGACATGTCCTCCATGGCCGCTGCCGCGTCGGCCCCATCACCGTCACCATCCCCGTGCCAGCCACCGGCACCCTCACGGAGGTGTCGCTCCCGGCCGGATGGACGGTCACCTCCCAGTCGGCGACCGAGATCGTCGTGACCAGCTATGACCCGATGCCCGGCTTCAGCTCCGTGGACCTGGTGTTCGCCTTCACCAACACGACGTCGGTGACTCCCGATACGACGACCTTCGACGCGACCGTCGACACCAACGGGGAGTGGGACCCGTGCAATAACTCTTTCGCGCAGCCGCTCACGCTGACCAAGGCCTGATTCTCGTCCCGTGGACGGGCACCTAGCCGACTGCGCCGCTCAGGTCCCCTGCAAGCGCCGAATCTCGACGGCGTTGCCGCAGGCTTGGGCGCCTTCAATGGCCAACGCCTCCGCGGCCTCGTCGTCCTCGGCCTCGACAACCCAGAATCCGCCCAGGAACTCGTGGCTCGAACTGGCCGGTCCGTCCTTGACGGTGACATCGTCGCCGCGCGCATAGACCATTCGCGCGGTGCTCGGGTGCGGCAGGCCGCACGCAAACACCCAGGCACCGGTCTCCTCCAGCTTCGCGTTGAAGTCGTCCACCCGCTCGAAGGCGGCCATCAGCTCGTCCTCGGGCAAGGACGGATAGTCGTCCGTGTGCCAAACGGCAAGGATGTATTGGGGCACGACGATCTTTCTGACGCGGGGAGCACTCCTGACGGTAGTCGCGTTATCAACAAATTCGTGAATTGAGGAGGGCTGTCTGTGGTCCCCGGCACAATCAACCGTATGTTGCTCTCCCGCCTCGTCGAGACCTCGGCCGCCTTGGTCGCGACCCCCGCGCGCAACGCCAAGGTCGCGCTCGTGGCCGAGGTGCTGCGCGCGGCCGACCCTCAGGAGGTGGCGACGGTTGCGGCATACCTCTCGAATGTGCTCCCCCAACGCCGGATCGGGGTCGGGTGGCGCACTCTGGCCGACCTGCCCACGCCGGCCGACGAGGCGAGCCTGAGCATCGCCGACGTCGACGCCGCATTCGAGGCGATCGGGTCCGCGTCCGGGTCCGGCTCGGCGGCCGCCCGCCGGGGCCGGGGGGGGGGGGGGGGGGGGGGGGGGGGGGGGGGGGGGGGGGG
>NZ_HF571038.1:70343-137665 GCF_001046875.1 Nostocoides jenkinsii Ben 74 | reverse complement strand
CGCCGCCGACCCGCGCGTCCGCGCGTCCCTGCCGGCGGGGATCGACCTCGCCGACACGGCGGCTGCGGCGGCCGATCCTACGGTGATCGCCGCGGTCGACGCCGCCCGCGAGACGCTCATCGCTGCCATCAAAGCGGCTCCGGTCAGCGAACTGGTGGCCGCGCTGGCGCCCGCTCACCGTGACGGCACCAGGCCCGAGCCGGTCGCGCCGATCGCGACGGTGATGGCGGCCGACTCGATGGCGGCCGAGAGGATGGCGGCCGAGAGGATGGCCGCCGAGGGGCTGGCCGCAACCGGGATTGCCGCGGACGGGCCGAGCGAGGCGCCGGCGGTGCGGCTGCGAGCCGGACTGGCCGCGCGGTTGGAGCGGCGTGGGGAGGAGTTGGTCCTGAGTTCGCGCCTCGGGGTGCAGCCGGTGGAAGCGGCGCACGAAGGCGCGCTTCGGTCACTGTTGGCGGGCGAGACGCTCGCGGTGGCGCAACTCGGTGTCGCGGAGACGCAGCACCTCCTGCGGGCGGGCGTAGTCGTGCTCGCACCGATTCCCGGTGCGTCGATGCCCGGTGGCTGAGGAGTCGGTGGTTGAGGAGTCGGTGGCCAAGCCGTGCGCAGACGGTGCCCGGGAACGGCATGATCCGCTCATCGCGACGGCACCGCCCGTGCATCGCTGGCTGCTGCTGGAGCAGCCGCGCGGCTGGCCATCGGCGATCCTGACCTCTCCCGAACTCACGCCCTATCGCCAGCGAATCGCCGCCATCGTGTCAACCCGCCGGGCACGTATGGTGCTCGTCCGCCGCCACGGCCGCGCCGAGGGGGGCCGCGGGGACGGGGACCAGGCGGGGGGCCGGGGCGGCATACCCGAGCCGTTGACGTGGGTGGTGGTGGATCCGCTCACGGCGACCGAAGAGTCGGGCGTCTGGTCGCTCGGGGCGCCACCGGACCCAGGCTTGGCTGCCGCGCTCGCGGCGTTCGAGGCCGCCGGCCCACTGCCGGAGGCGGCGTCGGAGCGCCTCCTCGTCTGCACCCACGGCCGTCACGACCCGTGTTGTGCCACGCGCGGGCGGCCGGTCGCGGCGGCGCTCGCCGCCCGGTTCCCGCACGAGACCTGGGAGACGAGCCACGTCGGCGGCGACCGGTTCGCGGCGAATCTCGTTGTCCTGCCGTCCGGTACGTACTTCGGCAGCCTCGACCCCGACTCAGCCGTCGATGTTGTGCTCGCTCATCGAGCCGGTCGCGTCGCGGCCACGCACCTGCGCGGCGTCGCCACCCGCTCGCCGGTCACGCAGGCCGCGCTCACCGGGGTCCTCGATGCGCTCGGACCCGCCTCCCTGCCTCAACTCGTATGCCGCGTCCTCCCCCCAGAGGCAACCACCCCCGGACCGGGCGCAGCCCTCGCCGGCGTGCAGAGCGAGGCGAACCACGGCACGTGGCGGGTGCAGGTCACCGGCCATCCCGCGAACGCGCGGGTCCTGGTGGAGGTCCGGCGCGGCATACTCCCGAGGGAGCGGCGCTCGTGCCACGCAGAGGCGGCGGAGGTTGCGGTGACGTATTTCGTCCGAATTATCGTTGTGGGAGAAGAGAACGCGTGACTGACGTGGCCGTCGACCTGGGGTGCTTGGCCGGGCGAAATTTCGCCGGGGTGCTGTTCGACATGGACGGAACGCTCATCGACTCGACCGCTTCGGTGGAGCGGTGCTGGGCGACGTGGGCCGGCGAGTTCGACGTCGCGCTGGCGGACCTGCAGGGCTGGCACGGCGTACCTGCCCTCGGCGTCATCACGCACTTCGTCGCGCCGGAGTTCGTCGAGGCGGCGGATCGGCGGCTCCGCGAGCTGGAGATCGGGGACGCGCGCGACATACCAATGCTTGCTGGAGGTGCGGAATCCCTTGCCGCACTGGCGGATTCGGGTCGCGTCGGGATCGCGACCTCCTGCACGGACGACCTCGCGCTGGCCCGCTTTGCCGCGTCCGGCTTGATCCCGCCGCCCGTGGTGGTGACGGCATCGCAGGTCGCGCACGGCAAGCCGCACCCGGACCCCTATTTGGAGGCGGCGCGACGCCTTCGCCTCGATCCGGCGGATTGCCTAGTCGTGGAGGACGCCCCCGCCGGCCTGGCATCGGCGAAGGCCGCGGGCTGCGCGACCCTGGCGGTGGTCACGACCACCGGGCGCGACGCGCTCGTGGCGACCGGCAATGCCGACGCGGTCGTACCCGACCTCGCCTCGGTGCGCTTCGTCGTCGACGACTCCGGCATCCGCCTCCTCCCGGCGGTTGATTAAGGTCAGACAGTTCGTCACCCCCGAGTCACGAACTGTCTGACCTACCGGAGGGTCATGAGCCGAATCCCCTCCGCGACCTGCGCCATGAACGCCTGTGGGTTCAGGCGCAACCCAATCACCGGTATGCGGAGCACCCGGCGGCTTTGCAAGGTCAATGCGTTGGCGCGCAGCGCGTCTTCCACTGGCGCGAGACCCCAACCGTGTTGGGCACCATCGATTTCGACGACGAGGCCACAGGCGAATTCGTTATCGAGATAGATCCGCCCGCGCGGACCCCTGCGCAGTTGCTGGCGTCGTGGTTCGGGCAAGTCGGTGCGTCGACACAGGCCGGCGAAGTCCAACTCGCCCAACGAGTGTGCCCCGTCGCAAACGTCAGCGATCACTTGCCCGAGGAGGGTATGCCGCGGCGAGCGCCGCACCGTTCGCCACCGGTCGAGCAGGTGCGCCGGTGCCACGATCCGCTGCTGCACCGGGAGGCAGATGAGCAGGGCCGCCTGGCGATCCGAGGTAGCCAGCTGCGCGGCCCGGATCGTGGCGGTAGCGGGCTCAACCCGGGGCAGGACGGGGAGCACCCGACCGACGTCGCGACGACGGGTGACCGTAATGCCCGGGTGGCGCCAAACGCGCGACCCTTGTGGCACCGAGACGTCAATTCGTGTAAGCGTGAATCCCGTCATCCCTTGCGCCACAAGGGAACTGGCGCCGTCGAGGGCTGCGGCCGTGCCGGACTCCCAAACAGCCCACCAGAATGGTGCCAACCCTGTCGGCATTGCCTCTCCTAGGCGTTGCCCGTCGTGCTTGGCGCTCGCCCGTTGCCAACCGGGCACAGTGGGTCGCGGCACGGCGATCGTGTTCGGGCCGACCTGAACCCACCGACCGGCTCTGAGTTCGCCGCGGATCTCGCCAGTCGTGATCCCGGCGGCCGTGAGCATCGAGCGACGAACCAGCCCGGCATGGCGCGCAGCAAGGTCGGCTGCGACGGTGCGCCTCCAGATGACTCTGGCTGTGCCAGCACTAGGGGACTGGCTGATTTGCGTCGTGAGACTCGCGGCGATCATGTCTACGAGTCAAGCCGGGCCACGCCGGGATGTCGTGACACCGGCTTATGGGCTGTGGACGGCGAGCTAATCTCGCCGTTGAGCGCCTGTGGACAACAAGGTCAGACGGTTCAGTACCTCTGAGTGCTCAACCGTCTGACCTACTCGCGGGTAGCATTCCGGTCATGGATGCCGATGTCGTCGTCGTGGGCCACGGGCTCGCCGGGCTCGTGGCCGCGGGTGAGGTGCTCAACGCCGGGCGCAAAGTGCTGCTGGTGGACCAGGAGTCCCAGGCCAATCTCGGCGGTCAAGCGTTCTGGTCGTTCGGCGGTCTGTTCCTGGTCGACTCCCCCGAGCAGCGCCGGATGGGCATCCGCGACAGCCTCGACCTCGCCTGGCAGGACTGGGTCGGCACTGCGGGATTCGATGGGCCGCAAGACTATTGGCCGCAGCAGTGGGCTCGGGCTTATGTAGAGTTCGCCGCCGGCGAGAAGCGGGCCTGGCTGCACGGTATGGGGATGCGCTGGTTCCCCGTCGTCGGTTGGGCCGAGCGGGGCGACGGGCAGGCGGGGGGACATGGCAATTCCGTCCCGCGTTTCCACGTCACCTGGGGGACCGGGCCGGGTGTCGTGGCCCCCTTCGAAGAGGTCGTCCGCGCGGCCATCGCCGTCGGGCGCCTGATCTATCGGCCGCGCCACCGTGTCGACGAACTCGTCGTCTCCGATGGTCGGGTCACCGGCGTGCGCGGAGCGGTGCTGGCCCCGAGCACCGAGGACCGCGGCGTCCCCACGTCCCGAGATGTTTTGGGGGACTTCGAGTTTCACGCAGGCGCCGTCATCGTCAGCGCCGGCGGCATCGGCGGCAATCACGACCTCGTCCGCCGCCACTGGCCCGCCCGGCTCGGCCAGCCGCCGACGGTGATGCACACCGGCGTGCCGGCCCACGTCGACGGCCGCATGCTTGGGATCAGCGAGCACGCCGGGGCCCGGTTGATCAACACCGACAGGATGTGGCATTACGTCGAAGGCATCCAGAACTGGGACCCGATCTGGCCGGGCCACGCGATCCGGATCCTCGCCGGACCGTCCTCGATGTGGTTCGACGCCACCGGCAACCGCCTCCCCGCGCCGCTGTGGCCCGGCTTCGACACCCTCGGCACACTTGCCCACCTGCGCACCACCGGCCACGACCACTCGTGGTTCATCCTCAACTCCGCCATCGCCGGGAAGGAGTTCGCCCTCTCTGGCTCGGAGCAGAATCCCGACCTCACCGACAAGTCGGTCCGCGACGTCCTACGCCGGCCCCTAACCAAGATGCCGTCACCGGTGCAGGCCTTCCTCGACCACGGTGTCGACTTCGTTCAGGCGGCGACCATCGCCGAACTCGTGGCGAAGATGAACGCCCTCACTCCCCATACGCCCGTGGATGGGGATGCCGTGGAGCGGCAGATCCGCGAGCGCGACAGCCAGGTCGCCAATCCGTACGCCAAGGACGCCCAGGTCGGCGCCATTCACAACGCTCGCGGCTACCGGGGCGATCGGCTCACCAAGCGCGCGCACCCCCTGCACGCCATCCTCGATCCGTCGTATGGGCCGCTCATCGCCATTCGCCTCCACGTCCTCACCCGCAAGACCCTCGGCGGCATCGAGACAGATCTCGACGGGCGCGCCCTCACCCTGGCGGGGCAACCCCTCCCCGGTCTGTATGCCGCGGGCGAAGTCGCCGGGTTCGGCGGCGGTGGGGTGCATGGTTACCGGGCGCTGGAGGGGACATTCCTGGGCGGGTGCATGTTCTCCGGGCGCAACGCCGGCCGCGCGGCAGCCGCCGCGACCTGACCGCACCGCCCTGCTGCGTCGTGGGGAACGTTGCTGTCGTTGGGGCGACAGCAAAGTTCCCCACCAGCGGCGAAATCCCGGTGCTAGAGGTGCTGGCCCGTCGGGCCGCCGTCACCGGGGATCCCGGGCCGCGGGGGCTGGCCGGGCGGCATACCCATGGGGGTTGCGTCCTCCTGCGCGGCGGGGTGGCCGGGGGGAAGGGCGCGACGCATCTGCTGGAGCTGCGCCTGCGCCGCCATCTGCTGCGCGACCAGGGCCGCCTGGATGCCGTGGAACAGTCCTTCGAGCCAGCCGACGAGTTGGGCCTGGGCGATACGCAACTCCGCGTCGCTCGGGGTGCCGCCGCTGAACGGCAGTGCCAGCCGGTCCAACTCCTCGATCAACTCCGGCGCGAGGCCGTCCTTGAGCTCCGAGATCGACTGGGCGTGAATCTGGGCCAGCCGAGCACGGCCCGCGTCGTCCAGCGGTGCGCTACGGACCTCCTCCAGGAGCTGTTTGATCATCGAGGCCACGCGCATGACCTTGGCCGGCTGCTCGATGAGGTCGGCCGGGTTGCGGTCGTCCCCGGCCTCCACGACGCCCATGCCTTCCGGGGTCAACACCACGACCCGCTCGGCCGAAGCGTCTTCCGGCGCGGTCGAGCCGTCGGTGCCGGTGTCCTGGCTGGAGGTGTCCTGGGTGGCGGCGTCGTTCGGGGCGTCAGTCATGCCGATCATCCTGCCAAAGGTGGCCCGGCGCTAACGCCAGACGGGTCATCAGCCGATAGGTTCGTGGACTCCAGACTCTGTGCCGGTGACTTAGGCGGTGCCCGATCAGGCCACGCCCATCCGCTTCTTCATCATCTCGCGCTTGTCTTCGAAGCGAGAGGCTTGCTTCTCCAACTCGGTCATGTAGGCGTCGAGTTCCATCCGGGCGGCCTCGCCCTCGCCGTCGAGGCCCTCCAAGTCCCAGACCTTCCAATAGCGCAGGACGGGCGCCACGACCTCGTCCTTGTGCGAGCGAAGGTCATAGATCCCGGCGAGGGCGATCTCGACGGCCTTGCGCTGGAACCCAGGTATGTCGGTGCCCGGCATGGCGAAGTTGGTCACCACATCGCGGATCGCACACATCGCCTGGTTGGGCGACAACTCCAGCGCCGCCTTGAGCAGGTTGCGATAGAAGATCATGTGGAGGTTCTCATCGGCCGCGATGCGCTGCAGTAGTTGCTCGCACAGCGGGTCGTTGGTGTAGGTGCCGGTGTTGCGGTGCGAGATGCGCGTGGCCAACTCCTGGAAGCTGACATAGGCGAGCGAGCGCATCATGTCGCCGGAGTGCTGCGACTCGTAGCCCGTCGACATGTGCGCCATCCGGTGACGTTCGAGGTCAACGGGATCGACCAAGCGCTTGACCGACATGTAGTCGCGCATGGCCACGCTGTGCCGACCCTCTTCGGCGGTCCAGCGGTGAACCCACTCGCCCCAGGCGTCGTCACGCCCGAAGATGATCGCGATCTCGTGGTGATAACTCGGCAGGTTGTCCTCGGTCAGCAGATTCACGATCAACGCGGACCGGGCGACGTCGGAGATCGGCGCGTCGTCGGGACTCCACGGCTCCCCGCCCATCAACCCGTCGTAGTTGCGCCCGTCCGACCACGGCACGTAGTCGTGCGGGAACCATTCCTTCGCAACCTTGTTGTGCCGGTTGAGTTCGCCCTCGACGACCTGGCTCAACTCCAGCAACAGCGCCGTCTGGGTCCATGCGGTTGTGCTCATCGTGCTCACCTCGGAATCGATGGGCGGCAGCGGGGCGGCTATGACCCGGCCATGCGGTCAAGGCTAGGGGGCGAACGCCGGTGCCGCTACCGTCGCAGCCCATCTCGCTGAAATGAGCCGGGCGGGAGTGCGCCCCTGCACGCACTCCCGCCCGCTCCCCATACATCCCGGCCCCCGCCGGGACCCGTCACGCCCCGCCCGTCACGCCCGCGCCGTCACGCCCCGCCTGTCACGCCCGACGCGTCACCGTCGGCGCCTTCCGGATGGCGATCGCCGCGATGAAACCGGCGATCAAGGGCACCCCGACCAGGGTGGCCAGCATGGGCAGGATCGGTATGCCGATCGTCGGGCTGAGCGTCATTGGCTCGCCGGTCACGCTGTCCCACCCGTTCGAGGTCTGCGGATAGGCGAGTGCCACGCCGGCGACCAGGCCGATCAACGTCCCCAGGAGCCCGCCGGCCAGCGCCACGGTCACCGCTTGCGCCGCCGCGAAGCGCCGGCGCGTTCCCTTCGTCGCCCCGACCGCGGCCAGCGTGCCCATGTCGGATTGCTGCTCGGCCAGCGCCAACGCCGTGCTGATCAGGGTGACCGTCACCAGCAGGAACGCCGCGATCCCGAAGACGATCAGCATGATCCACTTGAACTCGTTCTGGTATCCGCGCTCGATTTGCATCTGGCCTTCGCTGGTCAGATGTTCCTGCACATTCTTCTGGGCGTCGGTGCTGATCGGGCCACGCGGGTCATACAGGAAGTAGGTGTTGATCTGCGTCGGCAATTGCAGCTTCTTCGCCGTCTCGACCGGGATCACGACACCCGAGTAGCTGTCGACGGCCGCCCGGGCATACGCCTCTGCGGGGATGACATAGGCGTCGACCTGCGTCTCCTGCGAGGTGAGGACCTTCGCCGGCCCGCTCGGGCCGTTGGCCTCGTAGGCGCGGGTGCCATAACCGAGCGTGACCTTCCCGCCGGGTGCCCAGGCGGCGTCGGCGACCCCCACGGCTCCGTTGCGAACCGCCTCCGCGGCAGCCCCGGTCAGCTGCAGACGCCGGATGACTTCGTCCGCCGGGATCACAATGAAGCCGCTGCGCTCCGGACCGCCACTCGTGCCGGCCTTGACGCACGGGTTGGTGAACGGGTCGGAATTGTTGGACCAGTCAGGCAACGACTGCGCCAGCGTGCAACCGGGCGGTATGACGCTCGCGAACGCCTCGTCCGTCGGCTCGGTCGTGCTCGTGGGGTCGTAGTTGGAAATCTGGTAGCTGGGTACGAGTTTCCACGTCGGAGCGTAGGTCGCGGCCGCCTGCTCGAACTCCTGCTTCATGGTGGTGTCGCCCAGCCAGACGGTCCCCTCCCCGGCGATATTGGTCGGGACGTACTGCCGCTCGTTGAACTTATCCAGGCTCTCCCCGGTCACCGCGAAAGTCGCCAGGAGCGCGCTGCCGGCCATGACGGCCGCCACGGTCGGGGCGGAGCGGTGCCGTTGGCGGGCGGCGTCCCGGGTCGCCATCCGGAACGGTGCCGGGAAGCGCGCGGCGATCCGTCCGGCCACCACCAGCATGAGCGGGATCAACAGCAGGGGACCGACAAACAGGCCGAGTATGCCGATCATCGCGGCCCCCGCCGACTCTTTCGTCACCGCGAGGAAGGTGCCGATGCCGCCGATCGCAAACAGGATCAGACCGACAATCGGCAGTTTCCGGCTGTGCGGCGGGGAGACGTTCTGCCCCTTCATCACCCCGATGATGTCGAGGCGACCCAGTCGCAGAGCGGGGATCAGCGCGGCCGTCAGCGCTGCCAGAGTCGCGCAGATGGCGACGATGGCGACGGCGATCCACGGCACCTGGTTCGGGCCGACGGCCGTTGTCCAGGGCCGGGTGGTGCGCCAGTACGTGGCCGCTGCCAAGGCACCGGCGATGCCGACGGCGGCGCCGACGACGACCGCAACAACGCCGAGAACTACTGCGGAGGCCAGGACCGACCGGCGCAGCTGGCGCGTCTCGGCGCCATTGCTCGCCGCGAGCGCCAAGGATCGGCGCTGCCGTCCGGCGCTCACGGCGAAGGCCGGCCCGACCAGCAGGGCGGTCAAAATGAACAACGTGCTGCCGAGCATGGCCGCGGCGATCCGGGTGTCATTGCTCTGGCGCTGCTCTTCAGGGGTGCGGTCGGCGACGACGGGCGGATTCTCGATGGCTGCCCGGCTCACCACCGTCAGGCCGTAGTCGTTGAGCTTCTTGACCTCGTCCCAGCTCACTGGCGTGGACCGCTGGAGCAGGCGTTGCGTCTGCCAGAAGTTTGCGCCATCCCAGACCTCGGTGGTGAGGAGGGACGGCATACCCACGTTGGGATCGAGCAAGGACGCCTCGCCGACCACTGTCACGGCCTTGGCGGTGCCATTCGGCAGGCGCAGCGTGACCTGCCCGGACTTCGGCATCCCCTGGTGAACTCCCGCGGGTGTCACCGCGATCTCGGCATTCGAGGTCGGCCAGCGGCCGGAGAGCAGCGACAACTTCGGACCGAGATCGACGGTGGGATCGAGGTAGGCGACGGAGGCCGACGGTCGGCGTTCCGGGGTGGCGTCCCACCGGATGTCGCCATAGCCGATGGGCACGATGGTTCCCCCGAGGAAGGCCCCGAGCGCGGCGTTCTGTTCAGCGGCAGGCGCGTCCGCGGCATACCCGGGTATGGGGAGTGCCTTGGGAGGCGGGGATCCATCGCTCGGCCCGCCCATCTCCCAGCCCTCGACGGATTGGTTGAGGATCTTGGTCTCCGAGATGTTGTCAATGAGGGCGACGGCATTGCCGAGGCGCGCCGGCAGGTCCTCGCGGGCGCTGCGGGCGGAGGTGCTGGCGAGGGTGAGGCCGCCGACGATCAGGGCGACCGGCAGGCCGACCATGACGACGACTAGGGCGCTGCGACCCTTGAAGCGCAGCGCATCGCGGCGAGCCATCTTCAACGAGACGAGCCAACTGGCCAGCCAGCGTTGGAAGCGAGAGCCGGACGTCAGTGACGGGCCGGGAGGGCGCGTCGGTGCCTGCGGGAGCGTGGATGTGGCGGTCATGTCAGTGCCCCGCCCCGGCGAGCAGATCGTGGATTTCGTCCGGCGAGCCGGTGGTGTCGACGACCACGCCATCGCGCAGGAAGACGACCCGATCGGCCCAGGCGGCGTGCCGAGCCTCGTGCGTGACGAGCAGGCCGGCGGCGCCGGAGTCGCAGCGCTCCCGCAGCACACGCAGCACACCCTCGCCGGTGTGCGAGTCGAGAGCGCCGGTCGGTTCGTCCGCCATGACGAGGCGTCGATCGCCGACCAAGGCGCGAGCGATGGCGACGCGCTGCTGCTGACCGCCCGACATCTTGTCCGGGAAGCGGTCGATCAACTCGCGAAGGCCGACCAGGTCGAGGGCGTCACTGGCGAAGTGACGTGCCTTGCGCGGGGAGAGTCCGTCCAGTTCGAGGGGGAGCGCGACATTCTCGCCTGCCGTGAGGGAGGGGATGAGATTGAAGTCCTGGAAAACGAAGCCGACGCGTCGGCGGCGTAGCGCCGCCAATTGGAGGGCGGACATAGTGCTCAGTGGCTCCCCCTCGATGAGGACCTCGCCCGAGGTCACCTTGTCGAGCCCGCCGGCGACATTGAGCAGGGTGGATTTGCCGGAGCCGCTGGGGCCCATGACGGCGACGAGTTCGCCCGGGCGCACTTCGAGGCTGACGCCGCGGAGCGCGTGGACGGCGGTCTCGCCGGTCCCGTGCGTACGGGTGACGTCGACGAGACGAAGGATTGATTCGGTCATTTCTTTGCCCCCTGCAGATCGGTTGAACTTGAATCGGTGGTTGCTTGCGTCGTGCCGGACTGGTTCCTTGGCTGGTTTGTGCCGGACTGGTTCGTGCTCATGCGAGGGGATGCCCCGTCAGTCACTGCGGCACGCCGGGGCATCGCGGCGGCCCGAGCGAGGCTGGACTCGACATGGTCAAGCCAGCGGACCTCGCTTTCGGCGGCGAAGATGAGGTTCTCGACGACCAGGAGCCACGCGAGGTCCCGCTGCTCTCCTTCGGACGTATGCCGATCGCTCGCCTGCGTCTTGACCCGCGTCAGATCCCGCAAGTGGCGAATGGTCGCGGTCCGCTGGGTCTGGACGACGGCGCGGACGTCGACGCCCGGGGTGGTCACCGCGAGCGCCAGTTTGATGACGAGTTCGTCGCGGGGCGTTTCCTCGCGCCGCACGGGCGTCTCCCACCAGGCCATAACCTCGGTGCGCCCGAGATCGGTCAACTGGTAGCGGATCCGGCCTTCCTCATCGGGCTCGGCGTCCTGGACGACCATGCCGTCGCGCTCGAGGCGGGCCAGCGTGGTGTAGACCTGCCCGACATTGAGCGGCCACGTCCCGCCAGTGCGGCCCTCGAACTCGCTGCGCAACTGCGCGCCATACATGGGTTCCTCGGCCAGGAGGGCCAGCATCCCCAACTTGACTGACATTCGCGCCGCCTTCCATTCGGTCGGGTGTCACCGGTCTAATACTGGGTATTTCCCGTGCTGAAGCGACTGTATACCGAGTATGAGAAGGTTGGCAATACGCGGTATGCGGGTGGTGGGTCACGTTCTGATGACACGACTGATGACGCCTCATACCCCTCCACAGACGACGGTTCGTTCGTGTAGGACGTAACGGCAGAATCGAGGTTGACGGGAGGGCAGGCGGGCGTCGATTTCGAGGACTTCGTCCGGGCGAGGTATGCCGCGCTCGTCCGCGCCGCCTATCTCCTGACGGGGACGCGCGAAGGCGCCTAGGACCTGGTTCAGGATGTGCTCGTGCGGGCCGGGGCGAACTGGTCTCGGATCATCGGTCGCGGCCACCCTGAGGCCTACGTGCGGCGGATGCTCGTGACGCAGTCGATCGATACCTGGCGCAAACATGATCGACCAGGTGGAGACGGTGATTCGGGAGGCAGCTGCGCGGCCGGGTGAGGTTGAGCTGCCGGACGCACCTTCGGGCGATCTGATGGACCAGATCATGGGGCGCGTGGAGCGGTCGCGGCGCCTGGGCCGGCTGCGGTTGCTCGGCGGTCTGGCGGCCGCGTCGATGGCGTTGGCCGGAGGGGTGTGGGCCGCAGGGGGGGTGGGCGGGGCTTCAGTACTTCCGGGGGAGCGAGTCGCTGCCGCCGGCGACGATGGCGAATACCTCGGCGACGACCGGGGCGAATAGTGGGACGACCGGCGCGACGGCCGGGATGACGACCGGCTCGACGACCGCGGCGCTGACCCTGACGTGCGATGGAGCCCGTCTCGCCGCTGCCGCCGCGCGCAGACCGCCTTGCCGCGCTCGTGCATACGCGAGATGACCGGGTGCTTGTCGTGGATGGCGACGGGCGGTGCTGGAGTGGGCCGAATGGACTCGGTGACGTCATCGGCGTGGCGGGCGCTGGAACACGGGACTGCGGCCTGAAGTCACTCAATCTCGACTATGTCCGCCAAAGCGACGTGGCACGCGTGATTGATTGGCAGTCCACCGGAGCGGCACCCACGGCCGCGTGGTGCCTGGGTGCGGGGATGGTGGGGTCGGTCGCACCGGACGGGCGGTCGGTGGGCCTGGCGGCGTCGAATGGCGGTGGGGGCATCCGGTGGTCGGTGGCCGATCTGGGCACCGGAGCGGAGGGAACTGTGAGCCTGTTGCCGGGCAGCTGGGTTCCCGGGGCTCCGTGGTTGGCGGATCAGCCGCTCACCAAGGGCGCTGGTTCTCCGGGCACAAGATCGACGGGCACAAGTTCGACGGGCACGGGATCGACCTTTCAGCTGGTCGACGGTAGCGGGCGAGTGCTCGTTGATTCCGATCCGGCGCTCCAGGTTGACGAGGTCCACCTCGCGCAGTGGTTCGTGGACGCCCGTAGTTGAGCCTCACGGAGTTTGAGGGTCAGGGCCGCAGCGCCAGGGCTGGAGTGTCAGGGCAGGAGCAGAAGCGGTCGTGTCCAGCGGCCGGTGTAAATGAGACGGGCGTAGGTTCGGTTTCGAGACCGCTCAAAGTCATCGAAGGAAGGACCCTACGCCCGTGTCTGCACGAGTATCACCCACCGATCGGATCCACGCCAGGATCGACGCCCTGTTCGCGCAGGACCGGCCGCTGCCGGAGGTGTTGGAGGAGGTGGCCCGGCTCGGCGCGCAGCTGTTGATGCAGGCCGCCTTGGAGGCCGAGGTCACCGAGTTCCTCGGCCGGGAGCGCTACCAGCGCGCCGCGACCATCACCGACGCCCGGCCGGGGTCCCGTAATGGGTACCGGCCGGTGACGGTCAAGACCACCGCCGGACCGGTCCAGCTGGAGCGGCCGAAGCTGCGCGGCACCACCGCCGCGTTCGCCTCCCGCCTGTTCGGTAAGCATGTGACCAAGACCAACGCGTTGGAGTCGTTGGTGATCGCCGCGTTCGTGCGGGGCCTGTCGGTGCGCGATGTGGAGGCCACCTTGGCTGAAGCCCTCGGGGACCAGGCCGCGATCTCCAAGTCCACCGTCTCCACCATCTGCCAGGCGATCACCGCCGAGTACGAGCAGTGGGCTGCCCGCCGCCTGGAGGGGGTGAGCGTGGATTACCTGTTCCTGGACGCCTCGTTCTTCCGGATGCACCCCGGCAGCCCGGCCGAGCCGGTGCTGGCCGCCTGGGGGATCAGCACTGACGGCAAACCCGTCTTCATCGGCCTCGCGCCCGGGGCCGGGGAATCCACCGACGCGTGGGTCGACTTCCTGGCCGACCTGCGCGATCGGGGCCTGGGCAGTCCGCTGCTGGTCATCTCCGACGGCGCTCAAGGATTGATCGCCGCGATCGAGCAGATCTACCCGAAAGCGTTGCGGCAGAGGTGCCTCATCCACCGGCTGCGGAACGTTCTGGCGAAGACCCCGACCGGGATGCAGGACGAGATCCGCGACAGCTACTGGGCCATCTTCGACACCACCGACCTCGATATCGAACCCGGCCCCGCGCTGGTCGACCTGATCGACACCCGCGTCCGCGCGTTCGCCGAGAAGTACGCCGCCATCTACCCGGCAGCGATGAAGATCCTGCTCACCGACGCCGCCGGACTGAGCGCCTACCTGCGCTTCCCGGCCGAGCACCACCAACGGATCCGGCACTCCAACTTCATCGAACGCACCTTCGGCGAAACCCGCCGCCGCGCCAAAGTCATCGGCCGCTTCCCCGGCGAGACCTCCTGCATCAGCCTGGTCTGGGCCGTCCTGGACCGCGCCTCCGCCGGCTGGCGCGGCCTGGCCATGACCCCCGCCGGCTCACGCCTGCTACACGACCTCCGCCGATCCCTACTCGACCCACCCCGCGAACTACGACCCCGACACGCCGTCGACCACGCCCACCAAACCGACGCTGTCACCGCCACCGCGTAACATCAACCCCACGAAACCTGAACCAGAGCCCGCGCGTTTACACCGGAATCTGGACGCCACCAGCAGAAGCTTGCCGATGTGCTGGCTCGCTTCGAGGTCGCGGTGCGCATCGGCGGCGTCGGCCAGGGGGTAGGTCGCCTGGATCACCGGCCGGACCGTTCCTGACTCGCCATTCCCACTTTCAGCGATCAGCGGCCAGACGTGCTCCCGAACGGCGGCCACGATCGTGGCCTTCTCCGCGAGCGGGCGGGCGCGCAGCGAGGTAGCGATCACCGCGGCGCGCTTGGTCAGGAGTTGGCCGAGGTTCAGCTCGCCGACCGCCCCGCCCTGTAGGCCGATGACGACAAGGCGCCCGTTGATGGCGAGGGCATCGACATTGCGCGGCAGGTACTTCGCGCCCATATTGTCGAGGATGACGTCCGCCCCGCGCCCGTCAGTCGCCTCCTTGATGCGCGCGACGAAGTCCTCGTCCCGGTAGTTGATGAGGACCTCGGCGCCGAGGTCACGGCATACGTCGAGCTTGTCTTGCGAGCCGGCGGTGACGGCGACCCGTGCCCCCACCGCGCGGGCCAACTGGATCGCCATGGTGCCGATCCCTGAGGAGCCGCCGTGGCACAAAAAGAGTTCTCCCGTCTGGAGATTCGCGGTGAGGAAGACATTGGACCAGACCGTGCACGTCACCTCGGGAAGGGCGGCGGCGTCCTGGACTGAGATGCCGGCGGGTATGGGGAGGAGTTGCGTCGCGGGGACGGCGACCAGCTCGGCATACCCACCGCC
Organism: Nostocoides jenkinsii Ben 74; assembly: GCF_001046875.1. Lineage (GTDB taxonomy): Bacteria > Actinomycetota > Actinomycetes > Actinomycetales > Dermatophilaceae > Nostocoides_A > Nostocoides_A jenkinsii. The sequence goes on along the minus strand of NZ_HF571038.1, from coordinate 122,617 downwards.
GGTCAGGAGCGCGCACACTTCGTCGCCGACCGCCCAGCCCTCGACCCCCTCCCCGAGCGCGTCGATGGTGCCGCTGACTTCCAAGCCGGGGTATGCCGATGCCCCCGCTGGCGGCGGATAGAACCCCTTGCGCTGCATGACATCCGCGCGATTCACTCCCGCCGCGGCGACCCGGATCCGCACTTCGCCCTGGCCTGGGGTCGGGTCGGGCACCTCGGCCAGGACCAGAGCGTCGGGCTCGCCAGGGCTTGGAATCGTGATCGCCTTCATGCCTCCCGATCGTAGGCACCAGCAGATTGCCCGGCCACGACCGCGGGAGTGGCAAAGTTGCTACGCTTTGTGCATGACGACCGTAGCCAGCCGTGACCTGCGGAATCACACGGCCGAGGTGCTCCGCCAGGTGGCTGAAGGGACGGATGTCACCGTGACCGTTCACGGTCGCCCGGTTGCCCTGATCACGCGCCCGACGAGTGCTAAGCCGACCTTTCTCACGCCCGCGATGGTGGTTGGGCCGGGTCACGAGGGCGGAGTTGATGGCCGTCTCCGAGCCGACCTGGCGTGGATTAAAGATGGCTCCACGGACGAATTGAATGATCCATGGGCAACCCACGACTGACGAGAGGCCTCGCGGACTCCAGTGTCTTCGTCGCGCACGAGACGGGCAGAGCGATTGATGTGAAGTCAATGCCGCCGGACTTGGCGGTCTCGGTTATCACGGTGGCTGAGTTGCGGGCGGGCGTACTCGCGGCCCGGAGCGTCGAAGAGCGGGCGATCCGTCTGCGAACGCTAGAGCGGGCGACGGCCGCAGAGCAGCTACCTGTCGACGGGCGTGCAGCGCAGGAATGGGCACTATTGCGCGTTCACCTCGGCCAAGCCGGGCGACGCGTGAATGTCAACGACCTGTGGATCGCGGCGGTCGCCCGGGCGAATGGCCTCCTCGTCGTGACGCAGGATGACGACTTTGACGTGCTCGCGGATCTCGGTCTGGTGGACGTGCTTCGGGTCTAAGGGCAGCCCACCGAACGATTGACTACCTACCGGGCCTGGTGTCGTCAGGTCGAACCCGATGTCGGGCAGGATTCACGGCATGAGCGCCGATGTCGACCGGCCAATGAGCCGCGGACGCTGGCGGCGGCCGCGGTGACGATGCTGTTCTGGGCATCGGCGTTCATCGGGATTCGCGCGGCGGGCAAACATTTCGACGCGGGTGCCCTGGCCTTGTTGCGGATGGCGGTCGGGTCGGTCGTCCTCAGCGTCATTGCCGGGGTGCGTGGGGTGCGCTGGCCGCCGCGTCGCTCGCTGGCAGGGGTCGTCGCGTGGGGCGTGGCGTGGTTCTGCGTTTACAACGTCGCGCTGAACACCGCGGAACAGACCATCGACGCCGGGACAGCGGCGCTCGTGGTGAATCTTGCCCCGCTGATGGTCGTTATCGTCGGCGGTCTTCTTCTCGGAGAAGGCTTTCCACGAGCGCTGGTGATCGGCGCGCCCATCTCGTTCCTCGGGGTTGGGCTCATCGCGACCCAGTCCCGGGGTGGTCACGTCGAGTTGCCCGGGCTCGCGCTCGCGCTGCTCGCCGCCGTGATGTATGCCGGGTGCACCCTCGGCCAGAAGCGCCTCCTCGCGAGGGTGGACTCCACCACGCTGACCTGGCTCGGTGCGGTCGCCGGGACCATCGCCCTGCTGCCCTGGGCAGGTCGGCTTGCATCGGATCTGCAGACGGCGCCGACGTCGGCGACCTTGTGGGTGGTCTATCTCGGCATCTTTCCGACGGCCATCGCGTTCACGACCTGGGCCTATGTCCTGGCCCGGACCTCAGCCGGTCGCACGGCCGCGACGAGCTATATCGTCCCGGCGTTTGCGATCGCGATGTCGTGGCTGCTCCTGAGCGAGGCGCCAACCCTCCTGACAGTCATCGGTGGTGTGCTGTGCCTAGTGGGCGTGGCGATAACCCGCCTGGGCGGGGCCTCGCGGCCGAAGTGACTCCCGCGGTCAACGACCGTCGTCGAGGAGCGCGTCGAGAATCGGTCGGAACGGACCGAGATCGATGTTGTGGTCCTGGGCGTAACTCAGGACCGAATGACCAGCGGCTCCCGCGGTTCCTGATAACTGCTGCCTGGCCCGATCCTGGACAGTGTTTACGCCGAGCTGCATGGCGCCGAGAAAGACCATGGGCGTCACGATGACGCCGATCGCCATCGCGATCCCGGCCATTCCTCGACGGGGGCCACGCACAAGGCCGATCACCGCCACGATTAGGCCGACGGTGATGAGAATGTCCATCCCTAACCATCCGGTGAGCCACAAAAGGCCGTCGCCTAGCGGATCGGTCGAAATGAGACTCACGGATGCGATGGCCTCATACAGCATCAAGGCGCCGACAAGTGTCCCGACCACGACCGCGGTCAGCGCCCCCACGCTGAGTCGCCCGCGTCGGCCCTTGAGAGAAGCAGTGGGGCCGGTTGAGCCTGCAACGGCTACTGGGTGGCCAGAGCTGGCCGGTGCCCCCAGCGGATGGGATGACGGTGTCGGACTCCACACTGCGAGGTCTCTGGGGGCGGGTGTGGGTGTCGTATAGGACTGTATCGAGCCGAACTGAGGGGTGGGCGTGCTCACGAAGTGAGGAGTTCCCGTCGGATAAATGGGTGATCCGGCGGGTGCCGACCACGGGCTGCTAGGGACTTGGCCCGGCGATGCGACATCGTCCGGGTCACTTAACCTGAGGTCATCGACCGACCAACCGTCTCCCATGAATAGTCACCGTCTTCTCCGTCGTGCGTGGCACGGCGGTCGGCGTGCGCACGGATCTTGCGCGGTTATGCGATGCCGGAATGCTATTGGGCGATTTCGCTTGTTCCCGGTCCTCCTTTTCAAGGACAACGCGGGGGCATCGTCGTTCGCGCACCTCTAGGCGGTCAGTTGAGGGAGGGCGCGCCATGGCTTGTCCTTCAATGCGAGGACTGGTCGGTCCCTGGACACTCCGGCAAGTTGATTGGGGCCCAGCACGCCGCTCTTGGCCTGTTGGACTGCGGCCCACGCCATCCCACTGCAGAGGACGACACATGAGCTGGAACCCCGAGCCATTTCCCGGGTCCCAGGGGGTTGGCGGTCAGGCCGGCAGCGGCTCTCTTGGTGGCTCCGGAAGTGGGGCCTCGCAATGGCCAGGAACGGGGACCTCTCCCTGGGACCCCGGCGGGCCAGGTGGTGGGGGTGCTCCAGTTTGGCCTAGCCCTGACGAAGCGCCCGTCGAAGGCTCCGCGTGGGGCAACGAGGGGGGCGCGACCGATCTGTGGGGCGGTGGATTCGATGGCGGAAGCCCCGGCCCGGTTGCTGCGTTGCCGCCGGGTAGGCCACCGGTGCCCTGGATCGCGGGAGCCGCAGCTAGCGCCGGACTCGCGCTCATCGGCGGGCTACTTGCCGCATTCGTGCTGAATGGTTCGCTCCCCCTGGCACTCGTCAGCTGGCTCCTTGCCGGACCGGTGGCTATCGCATTGTTGGGGCAGTTCGTCAAGGGTGATGAGCGCCAGCGTGCGCGGGCGTTCTACGACGGGTCCTGGGCTCGCCCCGCCACAGTGGGCGTCGGCATCTTGGCGATTTTGGGCGTGACGGCGTCGGCCTATGTCATCGCCAACTGGGTGGCTACGCGATGAGCACCCTTATCGCTCGGGCTGTGGCTGCCGCCTTCACCGTCGGCGTTGTCGCTCTTCCCGTCACCGTCGCACCGGATGCACGTGCGGTCTTCTCGGCGTCCGTGCCGGCACCGGCCTCACCACCCATCCGGTCATTCGCGACGGAAAGAGCGGCCGGTTCGCAGGGAATTGCCAAATTCGGCGCGTGCATGAAGAACAAGAAGTCCGCCGACGTCGTCATCCTGCTGGATGAGTCGGGTTCGTTGAAGGACAGCGATCCGGCAGGTGCCCGGGTGGACGCGTCCAAGTACCTCGTCAAACAGTGGGCTGCTCTCGCTCGGGAGAACAAGGTCAAGATGGCCATTCAGTCCATGGGCTTCTCGGGAAGCGTGTCCGATGCCAGTGGCGCGTGGCGTGACGCCGCGACTGACGAGCGCCGCATCACTGAGGAGTTGGAGGCATTCCGGCCGCGAGACACCGGCGCACAGACCGACTACTGGATGGCACTCGACGGCGCCCGCTCGGCGCTCGCCGAACGCTCCGAGAGCGGCGGGTCCAGCTGTCAGGCCATTCTCTGGTTCAGTGATGGAAAGCTTGACGCGTTCTCGACGTATCAGGGCGTGGTCAACGGAAAGGTCAAGGAGGCGGTCAAGCCTTACCTCAAGGCCAAGACCGACAACGCCTCGGCCACCGCAGCTGCCAGCAAGGACCTGTGCCGCAAGGGCGGCCTAGCTGACCAAGTGCGTTCCTCGGGAGTCGCGACGTTTGGGATCGGGTTGGCCGCCAAGACCGCAACTGCGAAGGACCTCGACCTCATGAAGTCCATCGCCCTCGGCACCAACAACTGCGGTGCCGTGTCGGCCGCGGGCACAGGCGACTTCCACTTGGCGTCGGATATCGGCCAACTGATGTTGGCCTTTGACGCGCTTCGCACTCCAGGCCAATTGCCGATCACGGAGCGTCGCAAGGTGTGTCAAGGGCAAGTCTGTGCCACTGAAGCGCACAGTTTTGTGCTCGATGACTCGATCACCAGCGTGCACGTAGCCGCCACGGGGGGCGCCACCGGCCTTGACCTCTATGTGCTCCCACCCAAGGGCGATGCGGTCAAGATTCCCATCGCAGGGACAAAAGACACCCGCGTCGGGGGAGCGGTCATCCGCAGCGAAGGACTTGCTGAAGACACCGTCACGCTGGACTTCTCGGCGAAGGGGTCCTGGACTGGCTTGTGGTCACTGGTTTTCGTAGATCCCAAGAGTGGCTCCGGCAATGCCGTGTCCGAAACGTCGATCTCGTTGTCTGGGGACATCGAGCCAACGGCGACCCTGCCGGCAGGCACCATCTATGCGGGAGAGCGCTCGAAGCCAATTCAGCTCGGGTTGCAGCGCACGGACGGCAAGCCCATAGACCCCAAGTCGCTCTTGGGCTCCGTGGTTGTCGATGTCGCCTTTACAGACTCGGCCAAGAACGTCACTCCGGTCGCCTCGGGCATCGATGCCGCGGGGCTGGCGGAACCGGTGACAATTGATCTGACCAAGGCGGCCGATGGCGCCGGCACGCTGACCGTTGAGGCGACCATTACGACGGCGTCGATCAAGCCGGCGAAGGGGAAGACCATTCCCGGCACGCCGCTCGCCACGTCGGCAGTCGACGTCGATGTTGCCGTGGCACCGCCAGTGGGGTTCCCCACCGTGACTGACACGGTGACATTCGGGTCGGCCAGGGGTGCGGCCAAGTCGTCCGCATCGGTCACGGTCACCGGGCCTGGTTGCGTCTGGGTGGACGGTCCCCAGGTGACCGCCGCCCCCGAGCAGGCCGGGGAGATCGCGGTGAGCAGCAGCGCTAGTTCAGCCACCTCCTGCATCGCCGTCGCCGACGGCGAGACCAAGGAGTTGCCGATCGACTTCGCTACGTCTGCCGCGGCGAATGGGGCTGTGACGGGGACGTTGACGGCGCATCTCGCGCCAAAAGACGAGCCGGATCGGGCACGCACGAAGTCGCTGACTTTCACGGCCAACTTGGCGAAGCAACCGGATATTGGCAAGCGCTGGGCAGTATTCGTGGCCACCTTATTTGGAGGCATCGCAATCCCCGTGGGGCTCATGTACCTCGTCAAGCGGATGAGCTCCAAGATCCCGCCACTGCCGCTGATGGCCGGTGTGTTCGACGTATCGGTCGATGCAGGCCAAGTGCTGCGCGACGGCACGCCCTTCGCGTTGCAGCCGCACGAGTTGCGTGACCCGATCCCCATTCCTTTGGAAGGCGCGACGTCCCTGACGATCGGTCCCGCCCAGCTCAAGGTGTCGAACGGGTGGTCACCTTTCGGCGCCGGATCGGTGCGCGCCGCGATCGCGGGCGCCGTCGGCGTGTCGTCTGAGCGGTCCGCAGTCCGCAAGGATGGACAGGCGGAGCTGCCGCTGGCAATCCACAACACCTGGGCGCTCTTCACGGCCCCAGATCGAGGACCCGGTCACGGTCGCCTGCTCCTGCTGGCTAGCGCCGATGCGGGGCCGGATCGTCGCTCCGACCTGGTCAACAAAGCCCTCGCGATCATTCCTCAACGCCTTCAGGAAATGAGCGCGAGCGCGGGTGCAGCGTCCGGAGCGGTCCCGTCGCCCTTCCCCGGCGACCTCGGGACACAGGGCGGCACAGCAGGACCAGTCCTTGCGGATCCGGACGCGACGTGGAGCCCAGGGGCAACCGGCCGACTGGACTCGGTCAGCGGAGATCGTGAGTGGGGTTCCCCGACCTACGCGCCAGGCGGATTGGCCGATCCCTGGGGGCAGGGTGCCGCTACTCCGCAGCCGAGTGGGTCGGCCGATCCGTGGGCGCAGATGGGCGGGGACGCACCGGCATACGAACCGCCGACTGAGGTGATCCCCCAAACCGGCGCGCCGGCGACTGACGCGGAGTCCATGGCGACCCAGCCGCGGGCAAATATCGCCGAGCAGACCGGGTTCTTCGACTGGTCGCCTGAAACCACGTCGCCGTGGCCCCCCGACGACAACTCGTCGCGCTGACCTTCACTTTCGACTCCGAGGGAGCTTCTGTCGTATGCGCAATATCCTGTTTGTTGGTTGTGGTGGCTCCGGCGGGGCGTTGCTTGGCTATCTAATGGACCAGCTCCGCTCTGATTTGCGGCGGCAGGGCATCGAGCAGCTCCCGAGTGGGTGGGGATTCATCCACGTGGATTGTCCGCCGTCCCCGGACCCGTTGGCTCCTGGCCTGGGCACCATCTGGGATCTGGGGGGCAAGTACATCGCGTTGGCGCCACAGGTCGGGTCGTATGGCATTGTCGACCGAGCCGTGACGACGGGCAACGCGTTGGGTGAGATTGCGACGTGGGCTCCCCGGCGTCCCGATCGGGTGAACGTTCCGATCCAGCTAGGGGCCGCGCAGCAGCGAGTCCTGGGGCGGGTCTTGCTGGCGTCGCGGGCACCGAGCCTGTTGGAGCAGTTGAAGGCTGCCGTGGATGGGATGAAGTCCGCGGAGGCGACCAGCGAGATGTATGCCGCGGCGAAGGCTTTGGGAGAGCCCTATGACGCGGCGCAGGCGTCATACACCATCGTTTTGTCGTCGATGGCCGGCGGCACGGGCGCCTCCATTGCGTTGGACGTCTGTCGCATTCTCGGGCAGATCGTCGACAGCTCGTTGATGTCGGTGTTCATGTGTTCTCCGGATGTGTTCGATTCGATTCCTGCGACGCTGCGCGTGGGGGTGCGTCCGAACGCGCTGGCGATGTTGGGGGAGATCGTCGCGAGCCAACTCGGGGAGTCCCATGAGCATGACCTGGCGTTGTTGACGGCGGTCGGCGCGCCGGTCACCGGTGCCGCGCCGGTCCCGTTTGCGCGCGTGATTCCGGTTGGGCGCTTCTTGGGGACGGCGGGAACCCCGTTCGGGGACGGGAGCATGCAGACGATCTACCGGGGGGTGGGACAGTGCCTGGCGGCGTTGACCGTCAGTGAGAAGGCTCTGGAGAACTACCGAAAGTTCATTCTGGAGAACTTCACTCCGCGCGCGCATACGCGAGTGTCGGCCTTTGGGTGGGGCGCTAACAGCAATCCCGATATTCAGTGGGGGTCGATCGGCTATGCCTCGTTGTCGATGGGGCGTGATCGCTACGCGGAGTATGCCGCGCAACGCATGGCGCGGGCCGCGCTGGACCACCTGATCGGTGGCCATCTGCAGCGAGGGAACCCCAACTCGGGGCAACTTCAGGCGCGCGCGATGGTCGCCTCGCAGTGGCCTTATGTGTGTTCACAACTCGGTCTGCCCGCGGGTGGCGGGCAGGATCCGCAGGCGCTGGTGCGGTGGCTCTACGAGGGGGGACTACCGCGGCAAAAGTCCGCGCACATTGCGCGCTCGGTGGTGGAACGGGGACTGTCGGCAGAGATGCCGGTCGCTACCGCCGGCATTCCGTCCGAGCAGTTCGTGCCGACGCTCATGGCATTCCTAGGTCGCGCGCGCAACCAACTAGCCGAGTTGTCGCGCCAGGCGGCCTATGCCGACGCCTACGTCTGGACCGGCAGTTTTGTCTCGCGATTGGAGTCCGTTATCGGAGACGCCATCGCGCAACACGGCTTGGTCTACACCAAGGAACTCATCTCTGTCCTGCAAGAACATCTGACCGGCAACTACGGTGCCGCCGGGCTCTCGGCTCTCGGTGCCCAAACGCCAGATGCGGCGCAAGTCCCGCCAGGAGTCGGGGAACTGTTCTCTTCCATGCGTGGGGTCATCCAACGTGGCCAAGATCTCGCGGACCAAGTCAAGGAACGCTACGCCGCCATGCTCGATATGTCGGCGCGCGGCATGTGGTGCTCCCACGTAGCCCAGGTCCTCGGGGATATCGCCGGCGGCGTCTTGGCCCCCATGAATGAGGCGGTCATGGCCGCGCTGCGCGAGGTCGAGTCCGCGCGCGCGGCCGCCGCCACGCGCACCGGGCTGGCAACTGTCGCGACCCCGCTCTATCCCCTATGGCCTTCCGACGAGGACGTCATCGTCGACGCCCGCTGGAGCGCAGCAGACAACGAAGTCCTCCTCACGCCCGCAGCCGCATTCCCCGATCAGTACCTTCGCGATCTGGCGACCGCGAGCCAGATCGACAGCGACGGGGCACCACCACCCATCGCCGAGGCTCGTCGCCGCACTACCCATGCCGTGGTGACGGGCCTATGGGCGACCGCCGGCGGGTTCTCGCCCCCCGGCGGCCTGATCACAACCGACCCGCAATTCGTCGCGAAGTCGCTTCCGATCGACCCGGGCACGGGGCGGCCCCAGATCCCCACCCGAGCCGTCTACACGATGCACGTCAGCGCCGAGAATCTCCTCGACCGTGCCCGACAGTACGTCAACCGGACACAGTCTTCCTTCTCACTCTTCGTCCAGGAATCCATCCGCGCCTACGTCGACACCGGCGGCGGTCAACGCAGCAACGAGGTCGTCGGCAAGTTCCGATCCGTCTTGACCAAGGCTGTCCCTTTCGCCCAAGTCAGCCCGCACGTCGTCGACGAGGTCCATGACGGCCCGGCCACGGTCAATTTCTTCTTCTCCGACATCCCCTTCGCCGGCTTGCCCATCGCCGCCGAACTGGAAGCGCTCGTCACCCAAGACTCTTCCGTCGACGCGTTGACCACCCAGAACCTGACCTTGGCCCTCAGCCAAGCCCCAGCGACGCGGATCGACGTTTTCGGCTACTACCCCAACGAACTCCCCGTCGTCTACTCCGGACTCCTCGAGCCAACCCGAGCCCAATGGGCCCAATCCATGTCCGCGGACTCCCGCAAGACCTTCTGGCACGGCCGACGCAGCCGCCCCCTGCCCGCCGCCCTCGCCATGAGTCGAGCAGAACGCCAAGCCATGGTGGGCGGGTGGTTCCTCGGCCAAATCACCGGCGAAATCGACATCCCCGCACCGCCATACACCCAGCCCGTCCGCGTCTGGGACGCACAGAAGAAGACCTGGCTGGCGTTCCCGAACCCCCTCCTGACACCGCCGGAACGATTCCTGCGCAACTTCGACTGGCTCCCCGCCGTCCTAGAATCCCACCTCCTCGCGGTCGCCAACTTCGGCGCCAGCCCCGTCGGCCAATCCATGGCACCCTACGAATCACTCCGCCGAATCTGGGACGACAACCCCGACGAACCGACCCCCATGGCCGCCGGAATGTTCCAAACCCGCGGATCACGAGCCCTAGCCACCTGGCTCACCGACGGTCGCACCCCACCCGGACCTGGCTCACGCGTCCCCGGAATCGAGCCAACCGCCACCGGCGAGGACCGGCGCACCGCCGCTCTCGCGTGGCTGGACTCCATCCACGGCCTCGTCAGCGACCACTTCCGCCCGGACGGCAGAGGTGAATTCTGCCAAATCACCTCACCCGACCAACGCGAACGCGTCCCCTTCTTCCGCGACCTCAACGCCGACCTGCACAAAGTCCTCCCACAACTAATCGACATGACAACCAACGCCAGCATCGGTGGCGCCAACAACAGTGCCCACGGCGTCATGGACGCGACGTTCTGACCATTGCCCCTGTGCCCCCAACCTCACGCGAGCGATTTGGACGTATGCCGATGAGCGACCTGACAATTCTCGTCACCGAGAATCCAACCCTTGCCGGGATCCCGGCCGCCCTTAGGGACTGGTCTGCTGCCGGGCTGATTCGCCCCTTTGTGTGGGTACCACCGGCGACGCCCAACTCGCGTCTCATTGAGGCGCGGTTGGTCGAGTCGGGAGACGTTGTCGTGTCCTCCCTCGGAGACCTGCTCGCCCGCCGTTCTCCCCGTCACGTGCGCATCGTCGCCCTGACCAGCGAATTGGTTGACGGCGCTGATTCGGCGCGGAACGCCACCAGCCTGGCGGCAGCGGTCGGCGGAGCGGGAGGGGAGATTCGCACCACCCTCGTGCAGCTTGTCGTGACTCGCCTGGAGGCAAGAGAAGGCGCGTTGACGGCACTTGAGGGATGGCACAACATCCTCATTTCACCCGATGATGCCGCGGGGCCGACCAAGCCCCATACCTTGCTCGAAGGCCCCGCGTCCGACGAGGACATAGCGCAGTTCGCGCTCCCGGCGGTTGCTGCTGTGGGGGCGCTATTCGACGGCGTGGAGGCCGGGCCGCTCGATGACACGCCCGTCCCCCCGGGGGCAACGTTCCAGGTTCTGCGAGTCTTCGCCCGCCGTCTTGACGCCTCGACTGTCCGCGACGCGCTGCAACGCCAAACTCTTGGCCTAACCGATGGGTATCCGCTGGTGCTGGGAGCCGGTGGGGCCTCGGCCACGTATGTCGAGAACATCGACCTCGCCAATCTCGACATGGCCAATGGTCTGTGGAGTCGCCACCTTGGCATCCTGCGCAGCGCGCGCCAGAACCCCCAGTTGGCGCAGGTGGAGTCGCTCGGCATCTGGAAGGCGTTCCGGATGCTCTGGAGCTTTCTTTGGGCCTCGATCAAGAACGCACCCGCGGAGTGGGCCAACAAGGTCATTTACACCGGCAAGCAGTGGGTGGCCACCACGGCGACGCGGGCGATCTTCGGTCAGAACAGCGCCTTCGCGGTCGTCGTCGGGGGCGTCCGCGGGCAATCAGCCTCCTGGCAAACCCAAGTGGAGGCGTTGGGCGCACTCGAGAACTCGCTGGGTCCGGCGCAAGACGGGCACCACGTCCACTCCCGGATGGATAGCCTGTGGCAAGACTTGGTCTCCGGTGGCTTGACCTTGCTCGACGGGCAGCCCCGACGGGGTGATCAGATGGACGCTGCCAAGATCGGCAGCGACACCGGGATCATCCGGTTCGGCCGGTTTCTCGCGCCCTCTCGCGCGACGGACTCCTTCACCGACATTCCCGGAGCAGTGCGGGCCGCCACCGAGACGGACGAGTTGGCACCATACGACACGCTGCAGATCCGCCGATTCGGCACCCGCCTGAGCGCTTTGGCCGCTGACCCAATCGCAGGCGCCGATGCGTCAGCGACTATGGAGAAGTTCCAGGCATGGTGGCGGCGGGTCAGCGCGACATATACGACCAAAGTATCGCTCCGCCTGTCGGACGAGTTCGAGCGCCGGTTGGCCGAGATAGCCGAGTACACCGCCGTGCTGCAAGCCGCACAGGCCACCACGGGAATCCCAGACGACATTCGCCACGAGCAGAATCGGCTCGCCTCCCGGCTGCGGTTCCTGCTCATCGCTCTGGTTCTGCTCATCACCGCCACGATCACCCTCGGGGCACTAGCCGTGATTCCGTGGCTGGTCGCCGGGATCGCCTTGGGAGTATGGATGCTCGGCTGGCTGGTGAGTTCGGTCTTGACCTTCCTTAAGGGTCAGCGCCGGCTATTCCAGTTGAAGAACATGCGGGCCGAGGCATTGAGCAAGGCTGACGCAGCGGAATATAACCTCGCCGCGGCCATCCGGGACGCTCGACGCTGTGGAGACGCCTATGCCCTCCTCCTGCAATGGGCCGAGTCGCTGGCGATCTTCGCCTCCGATCCATTAGGTCAGGCAAGTGCGCAGGCGGGGCCCAACGTGGGGCCGGGAACCGACCACCCGCTTGCAATTCAGTTCGGACAAGCGGAGGTCAACGATCGCGAGGTGGCGCGCGCCGCGAGCGCTCTCCGCCGGCAGTTCTTCCCGGTCGGGTGGCTCGACTCCGTATGGGATGCCTTTTTGGGGAGCGCCGGTCACCTCCTCGGTGCGCGCGGGACAATGCTTCTCGACGAGCCGGCCCTGCTTTATCGGCAGCGAGCCATCCAAGAAGACGTGCTATTGCCCAGGTGGGTCGAGGCGCTCACCGAGCAGGGAGTCCCTGGAACTGCTGGCGACCAGACGTGGGAGCGCATCGTTCACACATTGCAAACGACTGCGCGGGATGAGCTAGAACGGCTGTTGGGACAGGTTCGCACTGAGACCGGCGCGCCCACGGCGCTTAATGAGTTCCTTGGTGGGCTGACGGCCCAGGTGATAACACCGACTGGCTTCCCCACGACCCTGTTCTCGGCCAGCGCGATCACGGGCGACCTGATGCGGCCGCACGTGACCTGGTGCCGGGAGTGGTCGGAGGGGCTGTCGCGCACTGTCGTTCTGGCGCAGATCTCCGTTCCCATGCCCGCCGAATACCTACGTCCTGAGGCGCGCCGGCACGAAGACCCGATCGGCAACGTGGGGTCATCGAACGGCGGCGCGACCACCCGGCTGGTCCGGCCCATCGTTGACGACATCTTCTAACGTGGAGGAACGGGCAGGTGTGTGAGAACAAGCAGTGCATCCTCCTCACGTGGCGGCGGTTCATGGCTGCCAATGGGATGCCGTCATTGCCGAGCGAGAGTGATTTGTCCTTCATCTGCGCCCAAGGTCGGATTCCAGACAACCCGCCTTCCGCCGTTGCCAGTTGGGGACACGCCATCTCTTTCCTGCTGAACCAGGCCAAGTTCGGCGTGACCTGGGAAGGCATCCACCTCACGGGAGACTTGCTGCGACCTTTGGCAGCAACGATTGGTCGGGGGTCAGCGACACCCCTAGCCACGTCATCCCCGACTACTTCCCCCAATGCGGCTGCACCCGTCGGGACGCCCGCACTCACGGGAATGGCGGCAGCGACCGGAGCAGCGCCCAACCTCCTAGACGGCCTTCGTGCGTGGCGCGATCGCGCTGTCAAGGACGGGGCCCTCGCGGCAGGCGCTGCACCGGATCACCACCTCGTCATGTTGATTCGTCCCGCGATGAAGCGACCGGCAGATGTGGGCCAGCGCGTCGCCGCACTTGCCCCCTTCGCCCAGGAAGTTTTCGATGTCGTAGCTGCGGCGGAGACCTCCGCCGCTCCTGCGTCATCTACGACGCCCGCAACGACGTTCGTCGCGACGGACGAGGACGAGGCCCAGCCGCGGACTGTTCCACGGAGCAACCTCGCGACAGCCATACGTGCAGTCGAAGCGGTCCCGCCGTCGTCACTGTCTGGCGGCCGGCCGGTCACAACCGTTCAGCCGCCCGCGGACTACACCTCGCCGGTGTACCCGTCCACCGCGCAATATCCGGGGGCGTCCGTTCTGCCGTCAGGCAGCCACAGTTCCGGGGCGACCACGAGCGCGTATCAGGGTCACGTCGCGGATACAACGGCACCGCGCTCGACCTCCAGCTCGGTTGCGTCCAATGCGACTGAATCACGCCCTTCAGCTGTCACCGCGTCTACGGCTCACGAGCCGCCTAGCCTGGCCGCCGCAGCGCGCGAGGACGGAGAAGTGCAGACCGAGGTGTCGGCCGAGGTATCGGCCGACAAACCGGGCGGCGCGCAGACGCTGCCGTCCGATCTCCGGAGCATCGAAAGTCACGATGATATCGAGCGTGGCTTCGCTGAGGCGTTGAGTGTCGTGGCCGAGCCGGCCAGCACCGTGGTCGACCACATCAGTATGGACGGGCGATCGATCTATCGGTGGCCGGCCCAGTCGGAGGCACTGACGATCTATCGGGTTGTCGTGTCCGACAGTCAACGCCCGCTGGTGCCCGAGATGGGCGATCTTCTTGCGGTCACCCAGGGTACTGAAGTTGAGGATGGTGCCCCGATCGGAGGGCTCTTCCGCTTCGTTCAAGTCTGGGCCAATTCCGGCGACTCGATCGGCGCCGCGAAGGCGGCGCAGCCTCGACTTGTCGCCGAATGCGTCCGGGTGGCCCCGGTGCACGAGGTGTCCGGCTCCCCAGATTTCGGCCAGGTCGCCCTCGTCTGGACGGCACCGCCTGGCGCCAGCAGGGTCCAGGTGTTCCGGCTTCCCCCCGCAATGACGGGCCCGTCCGGATTTCGGGCTTTCGAGATTGCCACCGATCGTCCTAACCTGGGTGGTGTCGTCGATCGCGGCGGGGAGGCCGGCGCGGCATACGTCTATCGCATGATCGTGGAGGCGAGAGATCCTTCCGGGGGAAGCCACCAATCGAGCCCTGTCGATCTGCGATTGGAGTGGCCAGCCGTTATTCGCGAAGTCACGAACCTGGCCATTCATACGGTTAAAGGGCCAACCCGATTCGAGTCGGGAATGGTGGACTTGACGTGGACGGCATTGCCGGTCGGGGACGTCCAGATCTATCGCCTCAAGGAGCCATTGGGGGCCGGCATTCTGGGGGTCGAAGTTGACAAGGGCGCACTCCCGCAAATGGGCTTGACCGACAGCGAGCTGTGCAAGAACCCCCAGGACCCGATGGGCGACGATCAGATCCGCATGGCCGAGGTGCCCTGGCCGCCGGGCTGGCCACGCATTCACTTCGTTCCCGTGACCATTCTGGGTCAGCGCGCCCTGCCCGGACGGCCGAGCGTTGAAGAAGCACCCGTCGCGCCAGGCGATCCACGCCTCGTTGATCGGGTTGCTCAGCAGGTCATCACATTTGTCTGGCCGGAGGGCGCCACGTATGTCCGTGCCTACATCGGCCCGGTTGGGGCAGAACCTCACGCTGTCTGCAGCGGCAACCCCCATCACCAAGTGACCGAGGAAGACTATCGGCGCCATGGGGGTCTGCGGATGGCCTACAACCCCCCCTCCGACGCCGCGGTCTTTCTCACCGGCGTACGCGGTGACTCCGTGAGTGCACCCGTGGCGGTTCCACTACCCAAGCGGTGGCAGATCCGTTACTCGGTCGAATTGCACCGTCGACGCCTCATCGGACCGGTGGACTACGTGCGGGTGGCGGTGTGGGCGCCCAACGAGCAAGCCGCCGGATCACCGCCGTTCGTCGTCGCGTATAACCAGGACCGGCTGCCAATGCATCCGCGAGACGGCGTAATCCTGACGTGCGTCCCGGATGCGACACCGGATGCATCACCAACTCAGGTGATGCATCCGCAGACCTTGATCGGAGGTCCACAGTCGCCTCGCTTTCGAATGCTCCTGCCATCGCCCGTTGCTCGCGGATATGTTCGGCTCTTCGTCTCACCTGGAGTCGGCGCTGAATCTCTGCGCAGGATCGTCGTCCTTGATCCGTCCGTTACGGAATTGCGGTGGGCCTGATGTATGCCTCCGGCGAAGAAGACGCCGCGGGACAGATCGGTTACACGTCAAGCCGCGGCGGATTCGGCATTCATGCCGAAGTGGGTCAGCTGACGGACACGGAACGGGATCTGCTGGTGCGGGGAGCCGATCCTGGACGCACCGACTTCGGCCAGCCCCTGCCCCGATTCGCCGCGCCCGATGAAGTGGCGACTTTCCATCGAAACCTCGTGGTGACGCCGATCCCCACGGGTGCGGCTGCATGGCATAGCTCGCCCGCCGGAGCCGATGAGAGCGGTCGCGCCGGCAACGTCTTCATCCATGCATTGCTCGATCGTGCTCCAGCCCACGACGGCCGTCGGCTCATCGATACCTGGCGGTCACCGGATTGGACAACTCCGTATGGCGCGGCCGAGGTCCGCGGCAGTGCGCTTCCTCCCGCTCTTCCTCGCCCGGGAAACGTGGTCGGTTACCAAGGTGTGTGTGACTTCCTCCTTGATCCTTCGACCTGGAGACTTGGCACTTTGTCCGTCCTTCTGGACGAGCTTGCCCTCCCACGGGGGGCACGCGGACCCGTCGTCCTCGGCGTCAAGAGTCCCGATGTCGGCGCGCTTTGGATTGGGTCAGTCGCCCATCTCATGTCACCGGGTGCGGCTGCCAAACTCGGGTTCGGCGTCTGGGAGAGCCCGCGCGCGTTACAGGGCGATCGGCCGGTGACCTACGAGTTCATCTGTGTTGCATCCAATGATCTGACCGAGATCCGTGAACAGCACCCGCAACTGACCATTCTCGACGACGAGGATGGCGCCACGCCACGCGATTGGACTTCTGCCGCCGGCGGTGAGGCAGCCTGGGGGGCCTTGTCGGTGGGGATGCTCAGCCTTGCCGACGATCCCTACAACGTTCTTCGCGAGATCGATGAGGTGTCGACTCGTGTCGGGGATGTCGACCTTTCCCGATTCTGGCCGCTCGCCATGGTGATGGCCCAGCGCCTGGACTCGTGGGCGTTCTTATCGCAGCCCATTGCCGCGGCACTGGGTTCAGGGAGCCCGCCATCCTTGGCCGGGCAGGCGGACCTCTTCTCGACCACGTTGGCCGTGGTCGGCCGGCATACGGGTGAATCCACTGCGGACTCGTGGCAGGCCCTGTCAGCCTGCGCCCCCGGCCCGATTGCGCAGGTTCTCCAACGGATCTACTTAGTTCGCGCCCTAGCAGATGATTCCTGGTTGGCTACGCCCGGTGGGCCACCCACTCGGTGTGACCCGGGTTGGCGGCCGACAGACCATCCTGGGTTGGAGGCGGAAGCGACAGTCGCCGTTCAGCGCCTAGCCGAACTCGACACGCCCATGGCGGCCGTGCTGATGATCAACCTCGCCGACCTGCTGATTCGCTCTGGCTGGCCCGTCGAAGACCCGGACAGCTTGTGTGACGGCCAGCTGCTTCGTGGTCTGGCCGGGTGCCTCCGGCCAGTCCTCGGGAGTGCTGAACTACGTCGGCAAGTGACGTCCATGAGGCACGTTTCGTTGCAAACGCGAGCCGGCCTACTGCGACCGGCGCTGGCGGACTGGCCGGACGATATCGCCAGGCAGTTCTATCTTCCGTTAGGACGACGAACGCCGTCTGACGTTATCGCCTGGCTGTATCCGAACGGGGCCGACGACTTGGGCCCCGCACCGGAGGAACTATCGCCGCTGGATCTCGAGGCACTTGCCTTAGTGGCCCTAGCCGGACCTGACCGCGATGCGCGGATGATGGGGCGCCAGTTGCTGCTCGACGCGCTGCTCGTGACCAGATCTGGCGGGGAGCCAGAGCTGCGGGGCCAGTTAGAGCTGCGGGGGCAGTTGTTGGCCGTCATCGCCGATTCACGTCCACTCCGACCGGCAGAAGTCGTGAGGTTGATACAAGCTGACGTCCGCGTGTCCCGGGTGCAGCTAGCCGCCGCGATCCTCGGTGCGCAGGAAGACGAACGAGGCGAGGTGGTAGCGCTTCTTGCGGACTCGAGGGTAGCTGAGAGCCCCGACGGCCTAGGCAGGTCCGCCCGGTGGCTACAACTGATTCTTGGCGGCGAAGCCTGGGGAGCCCAGAGTTTTGAGCAAGCGGTCGAGGTATATGCGCCTCAGGTTGTGGCCGCGTTCAAAGAACTTTGGGCGGCTTCTAAGACCACCGCGGGGCCGCTGTGGCTACGACACCTTGTCTGTGCTGGTGAGTTGGTCGAAGCTCGAAGCGACCCACACGGATTTTGGAACGATGTGCTTCCGGAGGCAGGTGGGAAGGCCCCCGGTTGTGGCGAGCTGTTCCGCTCGCTGATATCCCTTCGCCTGACCGATTCGGCAAGCTACGAAAAGATCGACATGCTGGGCATGCGAGTCATGTCATGCGAGCCGGACTTCCCTCGGCCATTGGATCCGCAAGCTCCGGTCCGCAGGCTCCACTCGCTGGTCGATGGAGACTCCTACCCGGCGCTCCAAATGGGATTACTCCGCTACTTCTCCGGCCTGGATCGAGACTCGCTCGCCGGATGTCGAGATGGCGTGGCAGCGACGGTTGCGCGGCTCTTCCCGGACGACACCGAGGTGCACGAGTTCGCTCGCTCCTGGCTGATGCGAATCTCGGGAAGTCGTGGTGTAGGTGATCGAATCCGCAACGTCGGCGGCCGGCTCTTCGGCCGATGAGCAATCCACCTTTGGCGCCTCACAAAAGGAAAACTGATGACCAACTATGAACTCGGGCAACAGCCAGTTGGACTTCGCCGCGGACGGATTGAGATCGCCGCGGTTCTCGGAGACGAGCCGCTGCGATTGAACCTGCGCAGCACCGACGCCCGGCCTCCGATGGAGGGGATTTGGGCACAGCATGGAACCGGCTATCTCGGAATGTTCAACCGTCCGGTCGCCGATCTGCCTCCCCAAATGCTGATCTCCGTCGCCCGGGCAGACGGAAGCCCTTTCCCCGCAACACCTCCGGTGCACGTATCACTCCTCGTCGGACAGGACGGCATTTCCTGGACGTTGGGTGGGCTTGGCGGTATGCCGATAGCGGATTTGGTCTCCGTGGGGATCGCGGATGAGTGGATCACCTTCAGCCGCCCGGCCGGGGCAACTGAGGACCCGGAGGGTCTCACGCGCGAGGCCGCGGCCATGGCTGCTGCAGCCCGTCGGGTGCTGGGTATGCCGATGGTTCCGGAGCCGCAACGGGCGCACGTAGTGGTCGTTGTCGATCCGTCCGGCTCAATGAAGACGAACTCCGCCATGAGGGCACTAGCCGAAGTCGCAACGGCAATCACGGGGATTCATGCCGTACTCGGGGGGCGCGCCAGACGGTTGGAGTGGCATCTCGCGGGTCGACCACGTCGTCGATTCGAATCGCCGGAGTCCCTGCTAGCGAGCCTCAGCGAATCACCGTACCGGTTGGGAATCACGCTGGACCTGCCGGACGTGGTTCCAGCCTCCGACGAGCCGACAGTCGTGTATCTCGTCACCGACGAATTGCCAGGCGGCCTAGCGACATTCGCTGACATCGACGGGCAGGCCCGTCACCTCGTCGTTGTCGCCAACTCGGCCTCGGCGCCTGCGCGCGTGGGCCACGTAGATATCACAGTGTGGCCGCGCGATCCCGCGGACGAGCATCGACTCACCGCATTGGCCAAGGATCTCCTGCGGGGCTGCTTCGCCCAGGAAAGCCTCTGCGGAAAGGCGGTGGCGGTATGAGTAAGTGCCCGCTCTGCTTCACTGATGTCGGCACAGTAGAGGCCAGTTGGCAGTGCGTGAACCGCGATTGCGCGAGCGAGGCGACGGAGCATCCTGCGGTGAAGGCGTATCTCGGTCGTGAAATGAAGATCAAGCAACGTCGCCGCGAGGTGCGTCCGAAAGACCACCGCGGACCGTGGACGCCCCGTCTGGAGCAGCACTGCACGAAGTGCGGCGCACACATGGAACGGTCGTGCCTCGTGTGTCAGCAACCCATCCCCAAAGATATCGACACTTCCGATGTCATTTGTGTTGCATTGACCGGCGCTCGAGCGACCGGAAAGTCTGTCTCGATCGGGGTCATGCGCCTTTTCGTGGAGAAATTGGTCGAGGAACTCCGTTCAGCCCTTACCTTCGAGTCACGGTATTCGCAGACAGATGAAAGCAAGGAATACCTCGACCAGATTCTCACGGGGAAGGCATACCCGGCGACCCCGCCGGGAATCGCACGTTCACTTCTCTACAGCCTGGGGCAGTTGAATGGAAAGCATCGCTATTTGGCCTTCCGTGATATCGCGGGAGAAGATCTTGAGAAGTCTGACTCGTCACTGAATCTCAGCTTCCTGGGGCGGGCTGACCTCGTCATCTTTCTCTTTGACCCGCTCGCGATAAGAAGTATCCGCGACGCTCTAGAGAGCGTGATACCACGGCAGGGTGAACCGGGGCAGGACCCGCAACGCGTGCTTGGAACCGTATTGAAACACATTTCCAACGGTCGCCCGCACTTGGCTGTTTGCCTCGCCAAAGTCGATGCCTTGCAAGCGTTGGGTGAGCAAAATAGCCCGCTGAGCCCGGTCTTTGCCAATGCCGGGACCACGCTCGTGCGTGAAGCCCCCAAGCGCACAATCGGCGGGCCGGCGTATGACCAGGCGGATGGCCTGCTGCTCAGTGAAGAGGTCCGGTCCACCTTGATGCTTCTCAACGGCACGTCCATCGTCAATATGGTCGAAAATCCCGCGACCAAAGTTGTGCTGCCACACCGATTCTTTGCAACTTCCGCGTTGGGAGCAGCTGCCGACGGGGAGCTCTTGCCCGACCACGGAATCACCCCATTCCGGGTTCTGGATCCGCTTCTATGGATCCTCAACGAGAAGGGGGTCGTGCCTTCGGCTTGATCTGGAAAGTGCAACAGAAACTCAACTCGAGAAGGGTGCAATAGATGGCTATATCTCTCTCTAAAGGCGGCGTTATCTCTCTCGCAAAGGAGTCGGGTCCGGCGCCCCTGGACAACGTGCTGGTCGGCCTGGGATGGGACCCCGCAGACACTGGGGCACCGTTCGACCTTGATGCGTCCGTGTTCTTGACGGACTCATGGTCTCGATGCGTCACGGATAGTGACTTCGTGTTCTACGGAAACAAGGTGCACAACTCGGGCGCTGTGACGCACTGCGGTGACAGCATGACCGGGGTTGGCGATGGCGACGACGAGCAGATTCTTATGACCCTGTCCAAGGTTCCTAGCGCAGTCGTCAGGCTGCGGGTTGTGGTCAGCATTCACGAGGCTGCGAGCCGCGGTCAGCATTTCGGCTTGGTTGCGAATGCCTTCATCCGCATTGTTAACCAGAGCGACAATCGCGAACTGGCAAGGTTCTCACTGTCGCAGGGCGCAACGGGCCAGGATTGCCTCATTTTCGCCGAACTGGAGCGGCAAGAGGCCGATTGGACCTTTCATGCGATCGGCGACTTCACGCCGGGCGGACTGGGTGGTGCACTCGCGGCGCACGGCCTAGTAGCGGGCTAATGATCGAGACGGTGCCGGCGTGAGCCACTGGTTGACGCCGGCACCAGTATTAATTCTTGCGGCGGTGCCTAGCGCGCCTTAAGGTAGATCACGAAGTCGCCGCTCGTACACCGCAGTGGAATTGTGTTCTCGCACTTAACGCGCAAGTTCTTTCTGCTAATTGAGCTATAGGCATTGAGGTTGACTGCTCCTTTGCGTTTCTTGGATGGGATATCCAAATAGGCGGTGCGGACAGCTAAAGCGAAGCTACACGGAGTGTCACGTGTACCGGCGTAGGTATTGACTGTGATCTTGGTGTTTGCCTTGCCGCATATGCGCGAGGTGGCCGGGATCTTGATCCTCTTCGGCTTGCTGGAGGCCGACGTTGGCGTGGATGCCGCGCCGGTGTTATCCGACGTCACTTCGCCACTTCCGTTTTTGATCCCGGAGTTGATAAGGTCAATGAGTTCTGACGTCCCGACAAGGAGCGCGAGTGGCAACACCACAAACTTGAGTATTCGGCGCTTCTTCTTTCGCCGCGGCGTGGCAGGCGCGAGCGGCACCGGAGGGGGAGATGGGGTAGGTGCGGCGTCGGGCTTGGACTCTGCCAGTGTCGGTGTGAGGACAGGGTTGATCGTCGGTGGGTTGGCTGTTTTCGGGGGGAGAGACGTTGGGTCATGGCTGCCCACGGTGCCGTCATGCCTTGCGCCACTCTCGTCGGATGACGCTCCAGTCGGCATGGATGCCCCGAGCTTGACCTGAGAGCCGGGCGGGCGGGCCGTGCCGCAGCCACCGCAGAAATCGTCGTCGTCAGCCATGTGCAGCCGGCAGTTGTGGCACTGCAAAGCGATCTCCCCGGATAGTGCCTAAAGATGTCGAGGCTCAGTCGACATTAGTCTGCCGTTCTGGCAAGAGGTGACGGTTCAACTATGCAATTGGGCGGCGTAACGCGGTAGTCCCTGAAACGGGGGACTTTCAGGATATCCGCGATAGCGCACGCAAAGCGGTGACACAGTGCGTGGTCAAGGCGTGTAATTCCGAGCCGGGGGGCAACTGGAGGGCGCGATCCTCGACATACGCGACCCAGGCGTGGGCGACGCGGGGGTCCGTCGCGGGGAGGGCACGGCATACGTGCTCGGCGATCCCGGAACGCAGGCTCGTCGCGGTGGCGCCGGGGTCGTCGAGATCGGCGAGCGGACCGGACTGGCCATAGACGAGGGCGAGATAGAAGTCGTGCCGGCGCACGATCTGGGCGATAAAGCGTTCTGCCAGTTGCCGAATCGCCTCCTCCCCGCTCGCGTCGGGATCGGGCCGAACCGTCCGCAGCACCCGGCGCCCGGCGGCCGCGACGACGGCCTCGTGGAAGAGGGCCTTTGTGGGGAAGTAGTGGAAGAGCAGGCCTCGCGAAACTCCCGCCTCAGTCGCGACCTCGTCCAGGGAGAGGTCCATCGCGGGGCGCTCGACAAACTTGCGGAGACCGATCCCGAGCAGTTGGCGGCGCCGCTCGTCCGGGCTCAGCCGCACACGACCCGGCGGTGGGGTGCTGTGATCGTCGCGACTCGGCACGCTATTGAGCATCGCTCAATAAGCCGTTAGGGTCAAGGGCATGGACTTCAGCCTGTCGCCCCGCGCCGCCGATCTGTCCGCCCGGGTTCGGGAATTTGTCGACACCCACGTCGAGCCCCTGGAGGCCGAACTCGTCGCCGATGTCGCGGCGCGCCGGCTGCGTGGTGAGGATCCGTGGCGCATCGATCCGCGGATCGAGGAGGCGAAGGCCGAGGCGCGCCGCCAGGGTCTGTGGAATCTCTTCCTGCCCGCCGGGCACGAGGGGCCGTATGCCGAGCGCTTCGGCACCGATGGCGGCGCCGGGTTGTCGAATCTCGACTATGCGCCGGTAGCCGAGCAGATGGGCCGCTCGTTCATCGCGCCGCTGATCTTCAACTCCAATGCGCCGGACACGGGCAACATGGAGGTGCTGCTGAAGTACGGCTCGCATGCCCAGAAGGACCGCTGGCTCGAGCCGCTGCTCGACGGCAAGGTCCGCTCGGCCTTCCTGATGACCGAGCCCGGTGTGGCGAGCTCCGATGCGACGAATATGCAGGCGCGCGCCGAGATCGACGGCGACGAGGTCGTCCTCAACGGCCGCAAGTGGTGGTCCTCCGGTGCCGGCCATCCCGACTGCAAGGTCGGCATCTATATGGCGGTCACCGACCCGAATGCAGATCGCCACCACCGGCATTCGATGGTCGTGGTCCCGATGGACCACCCAGGAGTCAGGGTCGAGCGGATGCTCTCCACGCTTGGGCAGTATGACGAGCCGCTCGGGCACGGTGAGGTCACCTTGACCGATGTGCGGCTGCCCGTCGATCACATCATCGGCGGTCCGGGGCGGGCCTTCGAGATCGCGCAGGGCCGGCTCGGACCGGGGCGCGTGCACCACTGCATGCGGCTGATTGGCTTGACCGAGAAGTGCCTGGATCTGGCGCTGCAGCGCTCGGTCAGTCGCGTGGCGTTCGGCAAACCGCTCGCGCAATTGGGTGGCAACCGCGAGAAGTTCGCCGAGGCGCGGATCAAGATCAACCAGGCTCGCCTGCATGTCTTGCACGCCGCGTGGAAGCTCGACACCTTCGGCTCCGCCGCCTCGCTGAGCGAGGTCTCCGAGATCAAGGTCGCCGTGCCAAGAATGGCTTGTGAGGTCATCGATTTCGCGATCCAGATCCACGGCGGGGGCGGGACCGGCCCGGACTTCCCCCTCGCGGCGGCGTATGCCGGAGCGCGCTCCCTGCGTCTCGCCGACGGCCCTGACGAGGTCCACCTCGGAGTGGTCTCGCGGCTGATGCTGGCGCCCTACGCCAAGAAGGCGATGGCCGTTGGGGCGGCCCAGTGAGTCGGGTGCTCATCACCGGCGGGGCGTCCGGGCTTGGGCTCGCCTTGGCCACGGCGATGCTCGCTCGCGGGGACGAGGTCCTCGTCGGGGACCTCGCGGAGGAGCGGCCGGACAGCGTGCCGGAGGGGGCGGCATACGTCCGGCTCGACGTGCGCAGCCAGCAGGACTGGGATGCGGCGCTCGCAGACGTGCGCGAGCGGTGGGGCGGGCTGGACCTGCTGGTTAACAACGCCGGCGTGGCCACCGGTGGGCGGATCGACGTCGAGGCCTTCGCGGACTGGGAGCGGGTCATCGACATCAATCTGCTTGGTGTGGTGCGGGGCTGCCAGACGTTCGTGCCGCTGCTGAAGGAGCGGGGATCGGGGCGGATCGTCAATGTTGCCTCACTCGCCGGACTCGTGCATGGGCCGGCCATGTCGTCCTACAACGCGGCGAAGGCCGGAGTCGTGGCGCTGTCGGAGACACTGCGATTTGAGTTGGCGCCCTTCGGTATTGCCGTCAATGTCGTCTGTCCGTCCTTCTTCCGGACCAACCTGCACACCTCGCTGCAGGGGAAGGACGAGGAGATGGAGAAGACGGCGGTTCGGCTGATCACCAAGGCTGGCGCGAGCGCGGACGACATCGCGGCCAAGGTGCTACGCGGCATCGAGAAGGACCGGCCGGTCATCCTCACCGACCGGCAGGGGTATGCCGCCTACGGGACCAAGCGCTTCGCTCGCCCGCTGTACGACCGCGCGTTCGGGAAGGGCGCGCAACGGTTGGCCAGGAAGGCCGCGAAGTGAGCGATCATGTGACCGGTGGCGAGCCAGTGGCCGGTGCGGGAGCCGTGCGGGACGAGGACGCCTTCGATGCCGCCGCCGTCGCGGAATGGTTGCGCGGCAACGCCGTTGACGCTTCTGGTTTGGACGCTGAGCCGGAGGTGCAGCAGTTCGGGGGCGGCGCCTCCAACCTGACCTACCTCCTGCGTTGGCCCGAGCGCGACCTCATCTTGCGGCGTCCGCCGTCGGGCACCAAGGCCAAAGGCGCGCACGACATGGCGCGCGAATACCGTATCCAGGACGCCCTCGCGCCCGTTTATCCGCTCGTACCCCGGATGATCGGCTACTGCGGCGACGAGTCGGTCATCGGCTCTGAGTTCTATGTCATGGAGCGCGTCGAGGGGTTGATCCTGCGGCGCGACTTCCCCGAGGGGGTCGGGCTCGATGACGGGGCCGCACGAGATCGCTTGTGCGGCACCTTTGTTGATGCGCTCGTCGCCCTCCATACGGCCGATCTCGACGCCTCGGGCTTGCGGGAACTCGACCGCGGCCCGGGCTATGTCGCCCGCCAGGTCGGCGGCTGGACCGAGCGCTTCCGGCGAGCGCGCACGGAGGATGTCGGCGACTTTGCCGAGGTTATGGCGTGGCTCGACGCGCATCAGCCGGACGACCACGCCCATACGATGATCCACAACGACTTCCGCTTCGACAATCTCGTGCTCGCCGCGGATGATGTGAGTCGCGTTGCGGGAGTGTTGGATTGGGAGCTGTCGACCGTCGGTGACCCGCTCATGGACGTCGGCTCGGCGCTGGCGTACTGGTCGCAGGCCGATGACCCCGATGCGATGCAGGCCATCCGGCTGCAGCCGACCAATGCCCCGGGGATGTGGACTCGGGAGCAGGTATGGACGGCCTACGGTGAGCAGCACGGGCTCACGATCAGCGCGCAGGACCGGCGCTTCTACGAACTCTTCGGCACCTTCCGGCTCGCCGTCATCGCGCAGCAGATCTACTACCGCGCGTTCCATGGGCAGACCACGAATCCGAAGGCCGCCGGCATGGGAATGTTCGTCCGGATTCTCGACGCCCGGTGCACGGAGTTGCTCGGATGAGCCGGATCTTCCTGGTTCGGCACGGGCAGGCGTCGTGGGGCGCCGAGAACTATGACGCGTTGAGCGAGTTGGGGCACCGGCAGGCCGCCGCGACCGGGGCGTGGCTCGCCAGGCAGGGCATCGATCCGGTCCGACTGATCTCGGGTGAGCTTATTCGGCAACGAGATTCGAGGGCAGCTGCGGCAGCGGCGGCGGGTTGGAGGGTCGCGCCGGAATGTGACCCGGCGTGGGATGAGTACGACCACCTTGCCGTGCTCGCCGCCCTGCCCGCCGAGGATCCGGTGTATGCCGCGAGCGCAGCCTCCGTCGAGCGCCGCGCCTTTGATGCCCGCGCCTTCGATGTGGTGTATGCCGCAGCCTTGCGCCGCTGGGTCCTCGGCGAGGGCGACTACCCCGAGACGTATGCCGCGTTCACCGCCCGAGCCTCGGCTGCCCTGGAATCGCTGGCCGCGACCCTCGCTCCCAAGGAGGACGCGGTCGTCGTCACCTCGGGTGGTGTCATCAGCGCGATCGGTGCGCACCTGCTCGACGGGGGGCCGCTGGTCTGGGACCGGCTGCAGCGGACCGTCGTCAACGCCTCGGTGACCCAAGTGCGGGTGGGGGCGCGCGGCATACATCTGATGAGCTTCAACGAGGCGAGCCACCTGGGCGAACTGTGGTCGGCCCGCTGAAAGGGCAGCCCCGCTGAAAGGACAACAATGACAACGGTTTTGATCACGGGAGCCAGTTCCGGCCTGGGTGCCGAGATGGCGCGGCAGATGGCCGCGCTCGGCCACGACCTCGCGCTCGCGGCCCGCCGCACGGGGCGGCTGGAGGAGCTACGCGACGAGATCGAGAATGCGCACCCCGAGTGCCGCGTTGAGATCCGCGCCCTCGACGTCAACAATGACGACCAAGTCTTCGAGGTCTTCCGCGCCTTCCGCGACGACTTCGGCACCATCGATCGCATCATCGTCAACGCCGGCCTCGGCAAGGGTGCCCCGATCGGTACGGGCCGGTATGACGCCAACAAGGCCACCGCGATGACGAATTTCGTTGCGGCACTGGCGCAATGCGAGGCGGCGATGGAGATCTTCCGCGCCCAGAAGGCCGGGCACCTGGTCATGATCTCGTCCATGTCCGCGATGCGGGGCATGCCCAAGACCATCACGACGTATGCCGCGACCAAGGCCGGCGTCGCCGCCCTCGCCGAGGGCATCCGCCACGAGATGGCCGGCGAGCCCGGCCTCGCCATCGACGTCTCGGTGATCTATCCCGGCTACATCCGCTCGGAGATGAACGAGCACGTCAAGAAGCCGATGCCCTTCATGGTCGACACCCCGACCGGCGTCGCGGCGATGGTCGAGGCGATCGAGAAGCGCAAGCCCCACGCCCGCGTCCCGTCATGGCCCTGGGTGCCGATGGGGACCGTCCTGCGCCACGCCCCGCTTCCGGTCGTCCGCAAACTCACCTGATCGATGCGCTCCTTGCCCCGAAGAGAGGGGCCCATTGATCGAGTGCCGGGCCGACCCGGTGCACCGTCTCAGGGGCGTTTGCGGAAGTAGATCCAATCGGTGTCGAGCCGCTCGCCCAACGGTGGGCGGTAGTCCCTTGACGGCCGCGCTGGTTTGGGAGGCGCCTCGCCGCCGTGTGGGTCGGGTGGGGCAACCTGGATCGAACGACCATGGCGGGTGCGGAATACGAAGGGCAACAACGCATTTCCACTCTCGGAGATGGTGAAGTCGCCGGCGTGGTGCGCGTCGTGGTGGTGCGGGCACAGACTGATCAAGTTGGCGTAGTCGGTGCCGCCACCGTCGGCCCAATGGTCGATGTGGTGGATCTCGACGAATCGGGTCGCCGTGCAGCCGGGATAGGCACAGCCACGATCCCGGTCCTCGACGAGCCGGCGGAGCCGCTCCGGAATGGCGTGCTGAGATCGGCCGACTGAGACGGGCCGGCCCTTCGTCTGCCAATCGACAGCCGTGTCGGCGGTGCAGCCGAGCCGGGCGGCGAGGTGCGCGGCCAGCGAGCCGCGGGCGTTGACCCAGGCGCCTTCGGTGTCGAGGTGGATGTGGACGCGGTAATGACTGGCCCGGGCCGGTGACTCGACGGCACCGAGGCTGCGGGAGGCGATCTCGATCAGCGCATCCGCATACGTCGCTGCGGGGTTCCCGGCGGTGAAGAGCGCATCCTTCGCCTCGCGAAGAGCGTTCTCCATCAAGGCGCCATCGGCGGCATCGAGATCGGCCCGGAGCACGAACCGGCCGTCGTCCCACTGCAGGGACACGGAACTCGGCTGGTCGGCTCGGTCGGGGAAGGCCGGCGGAGCAGCAGCTACCGTCGGCTCTTCGGTCTTTGACGCATCCTCGGCACGGTCGGGCTCATCGGGCTCGAACGGGTAGCGGTTGACGATCCGCCGCAGTTGGGTGACGGTCATCAGCGGAGCAAGTTCGCAGACCGCTTCCTCGTATGCCGCGGGCACCCGCCCCGCGACCGCCGCGGCCTGGTCGAGGGAGAGCCGCCCCTGCTCCACCAAGCCCGTCAACACTGGAAGGCGGGTCCGGGCGCGCGCGAGCGTGGTGATCTGGGCCGCCGTCGCCGGCGATAGCCCGGCGCGCAAGGCCAGCCAGTGCTCGGGCGACCGCACGCCGCCATTGCCACCCCAGCAATCGGCCTCGATGGCCTGAGCCGTCAACTCCACGAGCTCGGCGTGCAAGGCATTGAGTTGACCCGCGATAGCGGTCGCACGATCCCAGATCGTGTCCGGATCCGGCGCCGACGCGGCATGCGGGAAGGCCACAACACTCATGCCGACACCCCCGTATCGCTCGCGCTGCCCACCCCGGGCTAATGCCTCAATAGTACGCGCGTTCTATGCTGAGGTCAAGGGCTTTTCCCAACTCTGACAAGGGTTTTCGCTCATTTGGGAGCCACGAGTGACGACAGCCATCGAGGGATTCTGTCCGGGCCGTAGCCAACAACCTCCTCCGCTGGCCGGTCGTCCAGCACATCTCGTGCGCGCCCACGTCGGATGATGCCCATCACGTTGTCGGCGCTCTCGGGGCGTCGAATGAGACTTCTAAGTTGCTCCGAAAGTCGCAGCGCAGAAGCCCGCCCGTTTGTCCTCACGGCTTCGCGGTCGCCTCCTGCTCCAACTCCTTGGTCTTGGCCTTCGCCTCGGCCTCAATCGCCTCCATTTGCTCGCGCACATCGGCCGGCGGTAAGACTTTCTCGCGCACCGCCTCGGCCAACAGGCTCGCGACCTGAGCCCGAGAGGCGCAGCCCTTGGTCAGCAGTGCATTTCGCTTGGTGCACCAGGCGGCACCCAGCTCGTGACGGATGGTCGCCGACACATCGGCCCGGGCGGGGTTGAGTATGGACAGTTCCTCCTCGCCGCTGTGGTGGGCGACGACCTTGCTCAGCTCCTCGAGGGCGTCCTCATACTTCTGCGTCGTCGTGCCCTTCGCATCCAGGAACGCGAGCAGCGCCTCCAGGATCTCCGCGTGTTCGTGCTCGCCGTGCTCCTCCTTGTCGGCGCTAATGGCCCGCTTGGCGTGCAGCGACGGATAGACCTCACTCTCCTCCGCCTCCGCGTGGGCGACCAGCAACTCCGCGAGCGCCGAACGGGCGGCGGCCCGGTCGCGATCGTCGCGACGGCATTCGCGCAGGAGGTCTTCGAAGGTGCGGTGATCGCCGAGGATCAACTCGACGACATCGCCATTGGTGGGCTGCTGGATCCAGAGCGTGTTCATCCGGCCATCGTGCCCACCCAACCACGGCTGTCGGGTTCTTGTGGCCTGGTGGATTTCGCGGCGCGTCTCGGATTTGATGAACCTTGTGACGTCAACGGTGACCCTCGGCAACGAACCCCTGACCATCGAACAGGTGGTCCACATCGCCCGCTCCGCGCCGCCCGGCACGGACTACCTCGGCAGGCCCGTGAGCGTTGAGGTGAGCGAGGCCGCGTGGGGGAGGGTTCGGCATACGCGGGGGGTGATCGACGCCCTCGCCGACGACACCGTCGCGCACTATGGAATCTCCACGGGTTTCGGCGCGCTCGCCAACACGAGCATCCCCCCGGAGAAGCGAACACAATTGCAGCGCAGTCTGATTCGCTCCCACGCGGCTGGCTCGGGCGCGGAGGTAGAGCGCGAAGTCGTGCGCGCCCTCATGCTACTGAGGATCCAGACCCTCGCCACCGGCCGCACCGGCATACGCGAGGAAACGCTGCGCGCGTATGTCGCGATGCTCAACGCCGGGATCACCCCCGTCGTGCGCGAGTATGGCTCGCTCGGCTGCTCCGGCGACCTCGCCCCGCTCTCGCATTGCGCGCTCGCGCTGATGGGGGAGGGCTGGGTGCGCGACGCCGACGGTGAGCTGATGGCGGCCGGTGATGCGCTCGCCGCGGCTGATATCGCGCCCGTCGAACTGCGCGAGAAGGAGGGCCTGGCCCTCATCAATGGCACCGACGGCATGCTCGGGATGCTGTGTATGGCGATCACCGACCTCCGCGCGCTCGTCACCATCGCGGACCTCGCCGCCGCGATGAGTGTCGAGGGCCTGCTCGGAACGGACGACGTCTTCGCCGCCGACCTACACGCCCTGCGGCCCCAGCCGGGCCAAGCGCTCAGCGCCGCGAACATGCGGAAAGTCCTGGCCGTCAGCGGTATTCGCGATTCGCACCGCGACCCGGAGGCATGCACACGCGTCCAGGACGCCTACTCGTTGCGATGCGCGCCCCAGGTCGCCGGCGCGGTTCGCGACACCCTCGACCACGCCGCCCGGGTCGCGGGCTGGGAGTTGGCGAGCGCCGTCGACAACCCGGTCGTGACCCTGGACGACCGAGTCGAGTCCAATGGCAACTTCCACGGCGCGCCGGTCGCCTATGTCCTCGACTTCCTCGCCATCGCCGCCGCCGACCTGGCGAGTATGAGCGAGCGGCGCACCGATCGCTTCCTCGACAAGGCCCGCAACCACGGGTTGAACGCCTTCCTCGCCGACGACCCGGGCGTCGATTCCGGCCTGATGATCGCCCAATACACCGCTGCCGGAATGGTTTCCGAGATGAAGCGCCTCGCGGTGCCCGCGAGTGTCGACTCGATCCCCAGCAGCGCGATGCAGGAGGATCACGTCTCGATGGGCTGGGGCGCGGCGCGCAAACTGCGGCGCTCCGTCGACGCCCTGACCCAGGTGCTGACCATCGAACTGCTCACGGCCGCGCGCGGCATACAACTGCGCGCACCCTTGACCCCCTCCCCGGTGAGCGCGGCGATCATCGCCGCCCTTGACGAGGTCTCCCGCACCGCCCCCGGTCCTGACCGCTTCCTCGCCGACGACATCGCCGCCGCGGTGTATGCCGTCGCCGACGGCTCCGTCCGCCACGCCGCCGAGTCTGTCGCCGGCCCGCTGAACTAACCCGACTCCGCCGGTCGAGTTCGGGAAGCACGCCGGCGCGCGGGCATCCCCCTCGGCGTGTTTCCCGAACTCGATGCTTCGGGTGCGCAGTGTTCTCGGCTGCGGTTCAGAAGTGTTCAAAAAGTGCCGCTGTTCAGACATTCTGAACGGCGCTCCTCGCGCGAACGCGTGTCGGCCCACCTGGAACCCCAACCCGCCTCCCCGATGGTGCGAGAGTGGCCGTATGTCGTCGAAGTGGTCCATCGCCTCCGAAGACTCGATCCTGTGCATCGCGAGTCGCGGGTCGGTGCTCAGCATCGGGTCCGTGGGCAGCGCCTTGTCGATCGGGTCCATCGGGTCGATCGCGTCGGCCTTCAGCATCGCCTCGGCGGCGAGCGCTGGGTCCCTGATGTCCGCCGCCAGCGCGGGATCGGTGATGTCCGCGGCCGCGGCCGGGGAAGTGCAGGGGGCGGCGACGAGTGGGGGACGGCGGCATACGGTCGGGCAGGGCCTGGGGATCGCGACGGCGACCCTCGCGATCCTGGCTCTTACCGCGCGGGGCCGGCGAACGACCTGAGGACCCGGCCGCCGGGAGGCAGCGGCGGCGAGGCGGGCGGGCGCCATAGGATCGGCATACGACTCAAGGATGAGGAGATCCGGTATGGACGGGGCACGCCCGGTCCGCGCGGCGCGCGGGAACACGTTGACGGCCAAGCGATGGAGCACCGAGGCACCGTTGCGGATGCTGATGAACAACCTCGATCCGGAGGTGGCCGAGCGGCCGGACGACCTCGTCGTCTATGGCGGCACCGGGCGGGCGGCGCGCGACTGGCGCAGCTTCGATGCCATGGTGCGCACCCTGACCGACCTCAACCCGGACGAGACAATGCTCGTGCAGTCGGGCCGGCCGGTCGGGGTCTTCCGCACCCACGAGTGGGCGCCACGCGTGCTCATCGCGAACTCGAATCTCGTTCCGGACTGGGCGAATTGGCCCGAATTCCGGCGGCTGGAGCACCTCGGGCTGACGATGTACGGCCAGATGACGGCCGGCTCGTGGATCTATATCGGCACCCAGGGCATCGTCCAGGGCACCTATGAAACCTTCGCCGCGATCGCCGAGAAGAGGTATGGCGGTCACCGTCGGCTGCGGCGGGATGGGCGGCGCGCAGCCGCTCGCCGTCACCCTCAACGAGGGCGCGTGCCTGATCGTCGACGTCGATCCGCACCGGCTGCAGCGCCGCGTCGAGCACCGCTATCTCGACGAAGTCGCCGACGATCTCGACGACGCGATCGCCAAGTCGCTCAAGGCGAAAGAGGAGCGTCGCGGCTGGTCGGTCGGCGTCGTCGGCAATGCCGCTGAGGTCTTCCCCGAGCTGCTGCGCCGCGGCGTCCCGATCGACATCGTCACCGACCAGACCAGCGCGCACGACCCGCTGTCCTATCTGCCGGTCGGGATCGAGTTGGACCAGTGGGACGAATACGCGACCAAGAAGCCCGAGGAGTTCACTGACCGCGCCCGCGAGTCGATGGCCCGCCACGTCGAGGCGATGGTCGGCTTCCAGGACGGCGGCGCCGAAACCTTCGACTACGGCAACAGCATCCGGGACGAGGCCCGGCTCGGGGGGTATGACCGGGCCTTCGCCTTCCCGGGGTTCGTCCCGGCCTACATCCGACCGTTGTTCTGCGAGGGCAAAGGCCCGTTCCGCTGGGTCGCCCTCTCGGGGGATCCGAAAGACATTGCCGAGACCGATCGGGCCGTCCTCGACCTCTTCCCGGACAACGACCGGCTGCACAAGTGGATCCGCGGCGCGCAGGATCGCATTGCGTGGCAAGGACTTCCGGCCCGCATCTGCTGGCTGGGGTATGGCGAGCGCGACCAGGCCGGCCTGGCCTTCAACGATCTCGTCGCCTCCGGCAAGGTGAGCGCCCCCATCGTCATCGGGCGCGACCACCTCGACTGCGGCTCGGTCGCCAGCCCCTATCGCGAGACCGAAGCGATGGCCGACGGTTCCGATGCGATCGCCGACTGGCCGCTCCTCAACGCGCTCGTCAACACGGCCAGCGGCGCTAGTTGGGTCTCGCTGCACCACGGTGGCGGCGTCGGCATCGGCCGCTCGATGCACGCCGGCCAGGTCTCCGTCGCCGACGGCACGCCGCTCGCGGCCGAGAAGCTCGCTCGCGTCCTCACCAATGACCCGGGTATGGGCGTGATCCGCCACGTCGACGCGGGCTACGAGATCGCCGAGGACGTCGCGCGCGACCGCGGGGTCCGGATCCCGATGGCCGAGTAGCCCCGGCGCATCACGGGAGAGAACGTGTGCATACGCAACGGTAATGATCCGTTGCGTATGTACACGTTCCGGCAATGGGCGGAAAAGTGCACTCCACCACAGCGGCGAGTGGGGGCGATCTGATTGGGGGCGATCTGATTGGGTGCAGGTATGTCAGCGCTGACGTTCCCCGCGATGTGGGCTGCCCTGCTGCCGGTTGGGCGGGACGCCGGCACGGGGGGCTACCGGCGGTTTGCGTGGGGTCGGGCCGACCACGAGTTGCGCGAGTGGTTTGCGCAGGAGGCGCAGGTCAGGGGGCTGGACCTGACCGAGGACCGCATGGGCAACCAGTGGGCGTGGTGGGGCAATCCCGATCGCGACGGGCCCGGGTTGGTCCTCGGCAGTCACCTCGACTCCGTCCCCGACGGCGGGGCGTATGACGGGCCGCTGGGCGTCGTGTCGGCTTTCCTCGCGCTGGACGAACTTCGAGCGCGTGGGTTCACTCCTGATCGCCCCGTCGGCATCGCCAACTTCGTCGACGAGGAGGGCGCCCGGTTCGGCATCGCCCTCGCCGGGTCACGGGTGCTCACCGGGCTCCTCGATCCCGACAAGGCGCGAAACCTCAAGGACATCGATGGCGTCTCGATGGCCGACGCCTTGCGGGCCGCCGGGCGCGACCCGGCTCACATCGGCCCCGATCCGGAAGTACTGGCCCGCATCGGCACCTACGTCGAACTCCACGTCGAGCAGGGCCGGGTCCTCGCTGACCTCGACGCCCCGGTCGCGGTCGGCACCGACATCTGGCCCCACGGTCGTTGGCGGATCGACCTGCCCGGCGAGGCCAACCACGCCGGCACCACGCGCCTCGACGACCGCCGCGACGCGCTGCTCGAACTCGCCCGCGTGATCCAAGGCGCCCGCGAGTCCGCTTCGCGGCGGGGCTGCCTCGCCACGATCGGCAAGGTCCACGTCGAGCCCGGCGGTATCAACGCCGTGGCCAGCCACGCCACCGGCTGGCTCGATGCGCGCGGAAGCAACCCGGAAGCCGTCCGCGGCGTCATAGAGGATGTGACGGCAATGGTGACGCGCGCGCACGGCGAGGTGCGCGAGGAATCGTGGACCCCGGTGACGACTTTCGACCCGGCGTTGGCGAGTCGACTGGCGGGGGCGCTGGGCGGCATACCCCTGCTCGGGACGGGGGCTGGGCACGACGCCGGCGTCCTCACCCAGGCCGGGATCCCCAGCGCCATGCTGTTCGTGCGCAACCCGACGGGGGTGTCGCATTCGCCCGCGGAGTTCGCCGATCCGGCAGACTGCGAGGCAGGCATCGACGCTCTCGTCGGGGTCGTGACCGAGCTGTGCGGGGGCACCTCATGACATCCACCAACTACTGGGTCTCCAGCGCCATCTTGCCGACCGGCCTAGCCAACCGCGTCCGGCTCATGACGACGGATGGCGTCATCACCGACGTCACCTCCCGCACCAACTCCGAGCCCGGCGACATCCGTATCGACGGGGTCGCGCTGCCCGGCTTCGCCAACGCCCACAGCCACGCCTTCCACCGGGCCCTGCGCGGGCGCACCCATGGCGGGCGCGGGGATTTCTGGACGTGGCGCGAGACGATGTATGCCGTTGCCGGAACCCTCGATCCGGACAGCTACCGCGTTCTGGCACAGGCGGTTTTCGCCGAGATGGTGGCGGCCGGTTTCACTGTGGTCGGGGAGTTCCACTATCTCCACCATGACCTCCAGGGCAAGCCGTATGCCGATCCCAACGCCATGTCCCAGGCCCTCGTGGACGCGGCGGTCGCCGCTGGAATTCGGCTGACCTTGCTGGACACCTGCTACCTGGCTGGCGGGTTGTCCGGGTCGGGACACCTCGACCTGGACCCGGTCCAGCGCCGGTTCACCGATGGCGATGTCCCCCGGTGGATCGAGCGGGTCTCGCAACTGCCGGATGGGCCGACGACCCGGATCGGCGCGGCAGTGCATTCGGTGCGGGCTGTTCCGCGCCACGCGCTCTCGGACTTCGCCTCCGTCGTCGGCGCCCGGCCCGTGCACGCGCACGTGAGCGAGCAACTCGCCGAGAACGCGGCGGCGATGATCTACTACAGCGCCACCCCGACGACGCTGTTCTCGGAGGCCGGCCTGCTCGGTCCCAACTTCACCGCCGTGCACGCGACCCACGTGGACGCCGACGACATCCAGCGCTTGGCCCGTGCCGATGCGATGGCCTGCTTCTGCCCGACGACGGAGCGTGATCTCGCGGACGGGATCGGTCCGGCGCGGGCCCTCGCCGATGCGGGGGTCACTCTGTGCCTGGGCTCGGATCAGCACGCCATGATCGATCCGTTCGAGGAGCTTCGCGGGCTGGAGATGCACGAGCGTCTCCTGACCGGCGAGCGGGGCCGGTTCACGATGGATGACTTGGGCCGCGCTGCCTCGGCGGCCGGCTATCGGAGCCTCGGCTGGCCGAACGGGGGTTCCCTCGGCGCCGGCTCTCTCGCCGATTTCATTGTGGTGCAGCGAGATTCGCCGCGAACGGCGGGGTGCCGCCCGAACCAGATCGCGTATGCCGCGACCTCCGCCGACATTCTGGCGGCCGTCGTCGGTGGAGATCAGATCGTCAGCGACGGCAAGCATCGCCTTGGCGACGTCGGACTTCTCCTGGCCGAAGCCTTCGCCGGTCTGCGGCACTGACGGAGTGGCGGCACTGATGGAGTGGCCGCATTGATGGAGTGGCCGCATTGATGGAGTGGCCGCATTGATGGAGTGGAGTTAATGAGCGCGCTATTGCTCGCCGGGATCGGCGAACTCGTCACCTGCGACGGCTCCGGCCCCGATCGGCTGGGCATCATGCGCGACGTTGCCGTGGTCGTGGATGCCGGGCGCATCGCCTGGATCGGTCCCGACGCCGCGGCGCCCACGTGCGACACGAGGCGGGATCTCGCCGGCCGGAGTGTCATCCCGGGGTTCGTGGACAGCCATACGCATCTCGTCTTTGCGGGCGACCGCTCCGCCGAGTTCGCCGCCCGGATGACCGGGGTGCCGTATGACGGGGGCGGGATTGCGACGACCGTCGCGGCCACCCGCGGGGCCGACGACGAGACGCTTCGGGCACTACTGGCATCCCGCGCGAGCGAAGCCCGGCGCCAGGGCACGACCACGCTGGAGATCAAGTCCGGCTACGGCCTCGACGTGCGCACCGAGCAGCGATTGCTCCGCCTCGCCAGCGAAATCACCTCCGAGACAACCTTTCTCGGCGCACATGTCGTGCCGGCGGGCGTCCAACGAGATGACTACCTAGCGCTGGTGATGGGCGAGATGGTGGCGACGTGCGCGCCATACGCCCGTTGGATTGATGTGTTCTGCGAGCCGGGGTCTGCCCACGCCTTCGATGAGGACGAATCCCGAGCGGTGCTGCAGGCAGGGATGGCAGTCGGCCTGCTTCCGCGGGTGCACGGCAATCAACTCGGCCCGGGCCCGGGCGTCCGCCTCGCGGTTGAGGTCGGCGCCGCCGGCGTCGACCACTGCACCTATGTGAGCGACGCTGACATCGATGCCCTCGCCAGTGCGCCGGAGACAGTGGCGACCCTGCTCCCGGGCGTGGAGTTCTCGACGCGCTCGCCCTATCCGGACGCGCGCCGCCTCCTCGACGCCGGGGTCCAGATCGCGCTGGCCAGTGACTGCAATCCGGGCACGTGCTACTCCTCGTCGATGCCACTGATGATCGCGCTGGCGGTGCGGGAGATGGGGCTGACACCGGCCGAGGCGCTGCTCGCGGCCACGGTGGGGTCGGCACAATCATTGCGGCGCAGCGATATCGGGCGAATCGAGGTCGGCGGGCCGGCCGACCTCACGATGCTGGAGGCACCGTCATACGTGCATCTCGCCTATCGTCCGGGCGTCCCGATTGCTAGCGCGATCGAGCCGGAGGGGGAGCAGACTCGATGAGGCCGCGCCAGACGATGGAGCAGCGTCAGCTGGGGGGCTGCCTAGACGCTGCGTGCTTCTTCCCGGTCGCGCATCGGCTGCGGCAGATGCCCGGCGGACTGCTCGTAGTAGGCCGCCGCCTTGCGCGTGAACATCGTCTTGGCCAGCGCGGCTGCCGCGGCACTCAGGACGGCCAGCGCCAGCGCCTCACCGACGGGGGTGTGCGGGTTCTGCGGGTCGACGGTGTCGTCCTTGCCGGCCTTCTGCCAGATTGCCGTGACACCCTTGTTGGCCACGATGCCCGCGACCACTGCCGCGCCCGTCCCGAGGACTCGCCAGACCATATTGCCCATGCGCACACGATGCCACACGACCATGTCGATCTGACCCCGAAGCGGAGCGTGACCGTATGACGGAACGGAGCGTGACCGGATGACGAAGCGGCGCAAGCTCATCCTCGCCGCCGGCGCGCTCGCGACGCTCGGGTTGGCCGTCCCGGTGGGCGCCAACCTCTGGATCGCCGATAAGGCCGACGGACACGTGTATGCCGCGGCCGACGTCCCGCCCGCTCCCGTCGCCCTAGTCTTCGGTGCCGGAATCACCGCCGATGGTCGCCCGACCCCCTATCTCGCCTATCGCCTCGATGTCGCCAAGACGCTCCTGGACACCGGCAAGGTCGAGGTGATTTTGGTGTCCGGGGACAACCGCACGCACGACTATGACGAGCCGACCGCGATGCTGGATTACCTCGTGGCACAAGGGGTTCCGGCCGACCGTGTTGTCCGGGACTTCGCCGGACGGGATACCTACGACTCGTGCGCGCGAGCGCAGCGGATCTTCGCTGTCCAGCGCGTCATCGCCGTGACCCAGGAGTTCCACCTCCCGCGTGCGGTGGCGACCTGTCGCGCCCTCGGTCTCGACGCCGACGGCGTCGGGGACACGGTCGGCAAGAGGTACTCCGGCCCCTGGACCGCCGGCGCGCGGCGAGAGAAG
Organism: Nostocoides jenkinsii Ben 74; assembly: GCF_001046875.1. Lineage (GTDB taxonomy): Bacteria > Actinomycetota > Actinomycetes > Actinomycetales > Dermatophilaceae > Nostocoides_A > Nostocoides_A jenkinsii. The sequence continues at coordinate 84,247 of NZ_HF571038.1, read as the reverse complement.
CTCGCGGCGGTCAAAGCGGCATACGACGTGGTGAGTGGGCGTGATCCGATCCTCGGACCCCAGGAACCCGGGGTCCACGACGCGCTGATCGCGGCCTCGGGCGACTGACGTCATAACCCGCCCGGGCCCTCGTGGAACCCCGTTCGGCACCACGGTGAGGGGGGCCGGTCGGCGCGCGGCAGGTGACTAAGGTTAGGAATATGAGTCGTCCCAATGGTGGGCCTTCACTGCCCATACCTGCCTCCCCGCAGCAGATTCGCAATATCGTCCTGGTCGGTCCGAGCGGTGGTGGCAAGTCCACGCTCTTCGATCGTCTGGTCGGAGCCGGTGGGGGGCGCCGGAAGGATGATTCGAGCGCCTCGACGGCGCTGCGGATGTCGGCGCTCGGGCACGGTGATCTGCTCATCAACCTGGTCGACACTCCCGGGGCGCCGGACTTCGTCGGCGAAGTGCGGGCCGGGCTGCGCGCGGCGGACGCGGCGCTCTTCGTGGTGGCGGCGGGTGCCACCGTGGACGAAGCATCCAAGATGTTGTGGCGCGAGTGTGCCGCGGTCGGTATGCCGCGAGCCGTCGCCCTGACGAAGCTGGAGCAGACGCGCGACGATTACGCCTCGGTGGTGGACGCCTGCCGGCGGGCGTTTGGCGACGCGCAGCCGCTACAGGTTCCGGTCCTCGACGGGGAGAAGGTCACCGGCCTGATCGACCTGCTCAGCCAGGAGGTCCACGGCCCGGACGGCGCTGCGGTCGGCGCGCTCGACGACGACCAGCGGGCCATCGTCGACGACCTGCGCGGCGGGGTGGTCGAGGCGATCATCGAGGAGTCTGAGGACGAGTCGATGCTCGACCGCTACCTGGAGGGCGAGGATCTCGACGCCGAGACTCTCCGCGCGGACCTGCGGGCGGCGATCGGATCGGCGCGCTTCTTCCCGATCGTGCCGACGCACTGGGCGAGCGGCGTGGGGGTCAGCGAGTTGCTGCGGCTGTTCGAGCACGGCTTCCCGTCGCCCGCGGACGCGTGGATGCCCGAGGTAACCACGCCGGACGGCGCGGACTTCGGCGAGGTGACCTGCGATCCGGCAGGGCCGTTGGTCGCGGAGGTGGTGCGCACCTCCAGTGACCAGTATGTCGGTCGGCTCTCGCTCGTCCGCGTCTTCTCGGGGACGCTGCGACCCGATATGCAACTGCACGTCTCCGGTCACCTCGCGCAGACCGCGGCGCATGCGACGGAGGGCCACCCCGATCACGACTCCGATGCCGATCGGAGTGGGCACGTGTCCACCACGTCGGGCGAGGAGTCCGTGCCCCGCACAGAAGCCATCGCCGGTGACCTGGTCTGGGTAACCAAGGTCGCGCACGCCGAGACGTCGGACACCTTGTCGACGCCGGAGCGCCCGGCGCTGGTGCAGGCGTGGCTGCTGCCGGAGCCCCTGCTGCCCGTCGCCATCCACGCGGCCTCGAAGGCTGACGAGGACAAGTTGGCTGCGGCGCTGGGCCGGCTCGTTGCCGAAGACGTCACCATGCGGTTGGAGCACAACGTCGAGACGCACCAGTTGGTGTTGTGGGCGCTTGGCCCGGCGCACGTCGATGACCTGCTCGCCCGGTTGAAGGAGCGCTACAACGTCAACGTCGAGGCCGAGCCGCTGAAGACCTCGCTGCGCGAGACTTTTGTGCGAGCCTGCGATGTCCAAGGGCGACTCGTGAAGCAGTCCGGTGGTCACGGTCAATATGCGGTCGTGAAGATCAAGATCGAGCCGCTGGAGCGGGGCGCCGGCATCGAGTTCGTCGACAAGGTGGTCGGCGGGGCGGTGCCGCGCCAGTTCATCCCGTCGGTCGAGAAGGGCGCCCGCGCGCAGTTGGAGAAGGGCGTGTTGGCGGGCTACCCCTGCGTCGACGTCCGCGTGACCCTGTATGACGGGAAGGCCCACTCGGTCGACTCCTCGGACATGGCATTCCAGACCGCGGCCGGGCAGGCGTTGCGCGAGGCGGCCGACGAGGGCACGGTGGCGATGCTGGAGCCGATCGACGCCATCACGGTCACGGTTGCGGATGACCACGTGGGTGCGGTGCTCGCCGACCTGCGCGGCCGCCGCGGCCAAGTCCACGGCACCCTGCCCGCCGACGACACCGAAGGCTTTACGACCATCACGGCCGAGGTCCCGCAGCACGAGTTGTCGCGCTATCCGATCGACCTGCGCTCGGTGGCGCACGGCACGGGCAGTTTCACCCGAGAGTTCGTGCGCTACGACCACATGCCGACTGCCTTGGCCCGCGAGGTCACCGCCAACTGACGGTCCGGTCGGGCCTGACGGTGCGGGCAACCTCAGGCCTGACTCCGAACTTGAGCACGCCTTACGAACTTGAGCACGCCTTCCAGGGCGTGCTCAAGTTCGTAAGGCGTGCTCAAGTTCGGAGTGGTGGTGGCTTCACGTTCCGGGGTCGCTGCCGCGCGCTGCCCCCTCAACCCCCTCGGCCCCCACTGCCCCCTCGGCGCTTGCGGCCAGGGCCCGGCGACGCTCTTGGCGGACCCCGGCGCGCACGCTTCGCCGGATGAGTTTGCGCATCTGGCGCGGGGAGAGGGTCACCCCGACGTCCGCGTCGACCGGCAGCGTCCATTTGCGCCACCGCGCGATCAAGGTGAGGGCACTGCCGACGGCGATGCCGATCGCCATACCGAGGGTTGGTCGTTGGGTGGGCGGGACGAGCAGGATCGAGGTCGACGCGGCCAGGGCGGCCGTCGCATAGAGAGTGTTGCCGCCGAGGACGGCGGGGACCTGCCCGATGCAGACGTCGCGCACCATTCCGCCGCCGATGGCGGTGATGACGCCCAGCAGGACGGAGGCCAGCATTCCCAGGCCGGTGATCTGCGCCTTGATGGTTCCGGTGGCCGCCCAACAGCCGAGGGCCAGGGCGTCGAAGACCGCGAGCGGCCACTGCCACGTGCGCCCGTCCATCTTGATCAGGGTGGCCGCCAGCACGCCGAGCAGTGCGGTCACTAGGTAGGCCGGGTCGGTCAGGGCGACGGGCTGCCCGACCTGGAGCATCACGTCGCGGATGACCCCGCCAGCCAGGCCGGAGACGACGCCGAGGACGGTGAAGCCGATGACATCGAACTTTCGCCGCCGCGCGATGGTCGCTCCGATCGCACCATTGCAAAACACGCCGGCGACGTCGACGAACCGGAAGGCCTCCGTGACGTCCACGGCGCCCAGCAGGTCTGGCACGGGACCTCCTTTCGGTGGCCAACCTTAGGGGGAGTCCGCCACCTCGACATCGCGCGCCGGCGCGGCGCGATAAACCTCGACCTCCGTCGCCTTCGCGCTGAGCCAGACCGGGACGCCGGGGCCGAGGCCCAACTCCGCGACGCTGGCCGCGGTGAGGTCCACCAAAGCAGACGGTTCGCCGGCGACGTCGAGGCGTACGCGCCCGCCGAGCGCTTCGAGATGAGTGATGCGTCCCGGCCAGACGTTGCGGGGCGAGGCGTCGTGCGGCTTGCTCGTATGGACCGTGACCGCCGACGGCGACAGAGTCACCAACGCGGGACCGGACCTGAGTGCGGGGTCGAGCCCCGCGACAAGTCCGGAGTCGGGACCCGCGTCGAGTCCCGAGTCCCGTCTCGACTCGAACTCCCCCCCAGAACTGGTCACCAGGTGCCCCCCACCGTCGAGGAGAACGGTCCCGGTGGCGGCGTCGAGGTAGCCACGATAGAAGTTCAGCCCGAGCAGGGTGGCGACCCATTCACCGGCCGGGCGGCGGGCGACCTCGGCGGGGCTGCCTTGCTGCACAACACCTCCCGCGTCGAGGACAACGAGCCGATCGGTCAGCACCATCGCCTCCAGTGGGTCGTGCGTCACCACGACGACAGGTCCGGCCACCTCCGCCAAATGGCTGCGCAACCACGATCGGGTGGCGGCCCGGGTGCCCGCATCCAAGGCCGCCAGCGGCTCGTCGAGGAGGAGGACCTCGGGGTCAGTCGCCAGGGCCCGGGCCAGCGCGACCCGCTGGGCCTGCCCGCCCGACAACGCCCCGGGTCGACGCTCGGCGAGGTCGGCGAGACCAACGCGAGCCAGCCAGGCGTCCGCGACAGCACGGGCATACGGCCGAGGACGTCCCGCGGCCCGCAGACCGAAGGCGACATTGTCCCGAACGCTCATTCGGGGAAAGAGGCGATAGTCCTGGAAGACGACCCCCACCCGCCGCTCCTGCGGCGTCACGAACTCACCGGTGGCTTCGTCGTCGAAAGTCCGCTCGCCCAGGCGGATTCGCCCCGAACGGACTGGAGCGAGACCGGCGATCCCGCGCAGGAGGGTGGTTTTCCCGGCCCCGTTGGGGCCCAAGACGCCGACGACCTGGCCGGCCGGGAAGCGGACGTCGGCGTTGAGGGTGAAGGGGGGATGGCCCAAGGTGGCGGTGACGAGTAGGTCGGCGCGCGCGATGGCATCCACGGAACTCATGTCGTCAACCAGCGTCCGCGGAGGGCGACCAGGACGATGACAGCCGTCAGCAAGAGGACAAGCGCGAGGGATACGGCGGCATCGGGATCGCGTTCCATCGCGAGATAGACCGAGATTGGCATCGTCGTGGTGCGCCCAGGGGAGTTGCCGGCGAAGGTGATCGTCGCACCGAACTCGCCGAGAGCTCGGGCCCAGGCCAGCAGCGATCCGGCGAGCAGCCCCGGGAGGGCGGAGGGCAGGCTCACCCGAGTGAAGGCGAACCAGCGCGACGCCCCTAGGGTGGTCGCGGCCTCCTCCAGACCAGGGTCGATCGAGCGGAAGGCGCCTTCCATCGCCAGGACCAGGAAGGGCATAGCGACGAAGGTCTCGGCCACGATCACGCCGGTCGTGGTGAAGGGCAGCGTCACCCCGAAGGCCTCGTCGAGCCAGCGGCCGAGGAGTCCGTTGCGACCGAACGCCTTGAGCAGTGCCACGCCGCCGACGACAGGGGGAAGCACGAGGGGCACGGTGACCAGTGCCCGAACCAGCCCGATTCCCCGGGCACGGGATCGCGCCAACACCCAGGCAAGCGGAACCCCGAGGAGTATGGCCGTGCCCGCCGCCGCCGTCGCGCACACCAACGACAGCCGCAAGGAGGTTTGAATCGCGGGTTCGCTGAGGTGTTCGGGCAGTGAGCGCCAGGGCGCTCTCGTCACAAGGGCGAGGAGGGGAAGGAGAAGGAAGGCCGCGCCCACGGCGGCGGGTGCGCCGAGTTGCCAACTCACGGGTCGGGGTGTGGCCGCCGATCCGTGGGCTCGCTCCTTCATACGCTCATCTTGCCGGGTGGCAATGGCCTGCCTAAGGCGCGGCAAAGCCCGCTTGGGCCAGGACGGCTTGACCCGCGTCGGAGAGGACGTAGGCGACGAACTCCTTGGCCAGCGCCGGGCTCGGCGCCTTGGAGATTGCGGCGATCGGGTAGCTCGTGGTGGCGTTGTCGGCGGCGGGGATCGCGATGGCGGTGACGTCGTTGGCCGCGGCCTTCGCGTCGGTGACATAGACGATCCCGGCGTCGACCTCGCCGAGGCTGACCTTGGTGAGCACCGCCTTGACGTCGGCTTCCTCGCTCACGGGCTTGACGGTGAGCCCGGCGTTGCCGAAGACGGTCGCGGCCGCGGCGCCGCACGGGACCTCGGCCTGGCACACGGCAACCAAGGTGTCGGGATTGGTCAGATCGTCGAGGCTGTCCACCTTGGCCGGATTCTTGGTCGGGACCACGATCGTCATCGAATTGGTGGCGAAGTTCGTCGGCCCGCTCGCGTAGCCCGCGTCGACCACAGTGCCCATTGTCTTGGTGCTGGCGGCGGCGAAGACGTCGGCGGGAGCGCCATTGACCACTTGGGTGGCCAGGCCCGAGGACGGGCCGAACGAGAGGGTCACGGTTGAGCCGGGGTGGGCGGCTTCGAAGTCGTTCGCGATCGTGGTGAACGACTCGGTGAGCGAGGCCGCGGCGAGGACCGTGATCGAGCCGGTGGCTCCGGCCGCGGTAGTGGATGACGTTGCGGCTGACGTGTCGGATGAACTCGCCGATGACGTGGTGGACGTCGAGCCGGTGGAACTCGTCTGCCCGCTGCTCCCTCCGCAGCCAGCGAGCAGCGCGAAGCTGGCAACGGAGTAGGCAACACTCACGCTGAGGCTTGTTTTACGCACGGTCGGGAACCTCCACAACGACATTGGTTGACTTGACGGCCGCGATGGCCAGGACGCCCGGCTCCAGACCGAGATCATCGGCGGCCTCGCGGCTCATCAGCGAGACGATCCGGTGCGGGCCGCACTGCATCTCCACTTGCGCCATGACGGTGTCGCGGATGACGTTGGTGACCAGGCCGACGAACCGATTGCGCGCTGACTCGGAGACCACCGGCATGGGTGCCGGGCGGGGCACGTCGGCGGCGAGAGCGTGGGCGAACGCGGCAAGTTCGGCGCCGTCGACAGTTTGGCGGCCTGCGCTCGTCGTGGCGGCGAGGCGCCCCTGCTCTATCCACCGGCGCAGGGTGTCATCGGAGACGCCGAGCAGGTCGGCGGCTTGCTTGACGCGATACTCAGGCACCAGCGCACACTAACGCATTCACGGATTGATCTGTCCATTCTATCCGCAGATGCGGAAGTTGCTCGATGAGGTGAGGTGGGGAGGTGAGGCGCGGCATACCCTGGTCGTATGGTGCGCGCCTCCTTCCCCGACCAATCCTGGCTTGACGACGTGGGCCCTATCCCCGGGATCGACGCGGTCGTCTGGAACCTCACCGACCCGCCGCCGACCGACGACATCGAGGTCGTCATCCCGAACTATTTGGGAGCCGCCCGGCGCATCGGCGCCGTTGCGAATGTGCCCACCGTGCGCTTCGTGCAGTTGTTGACGGCGGGCTACGACGGCATTCTCGAGAAGCTGCCCGAGGGCGTGGCCGTTGCCAATGCGGGGCACCTGCATGACGACTCGACGTCGGAGATGGCGCTCGCGTTGACGCTGGCCGGGCTGCGCGGCATACCCCAGTTCGTCCGGAACCAGGCGGACGGGACCTGGGCACGCCCACACGACTGGCCGGCGCTGGCCGATCGGCGGGTGCTGGTCCTCGGATATGGGTCGGTGGGGCGGGCCATCGTTTCCCGGCTGCTGCCGTTCAAAGCCGAGGTGACGGCCGTGGCGAGCCGGGCGCGGCCCGGGGACGATCTTGTCGACCGTGTGCACGGTACGGACGAGCTGCCCACATTGCTACCGCTGGCTCAGGTGGTCATCGTCGTGGTGCCGCTCTCGGACGCGACGCGCGGGCTGGTCGGCGACGACTTCCTGGCCGCGCTCCCCGACGGCGCGCTGGTCGTCAATGTGGCCCGCGGACCGGTGGCCGACACGGAAGCCGTGCTGCGGCAAACGGACCGGCTGGCGTTCGCCTTGGACGTGACGGATCCAGAGCCTCTGCCCGCCGAGCATCCGTTGTGGCGTGCGCCGAATGTCCTGATCAGCCCGCACGTGGGCGGCATGTCGACCGCCATGCGGCCCCGTGCCATCCAACTCCTGCGCGAGCAATTGGGGCGGATCGGGCGCGGCGAGGAACCGAGCCATCTCGTGCGCGGCGAGTTCAAGCGTGGTCAGTTCAGCGCGATCAACTGAGACGGGTCGTCGACGCTGAGATCGCGTCCGTCGAGCACCGCCGTCACCTGCATCGAATGGAGCGCGACGAAGCCGCGGGTGACCGTCATGAACGCCGTGTCCGAGGTGTCCTGGCCGGTTGCGATGCGGACCATGGCGTCGCGGGGCGCGAGGCCGGTGGCGTCGAGGGCGTACCAGACACCGTCGATGCAGGCCTCGACGATCGCGTGAAAATCCATCGGTCTAAGGCCCGGGGCATACACCGACACCAACCGCGCCGGCACGTTGTAAGCGCGCAGGAAGGTGATGAGCAGGTGCGCAAAATCACGGCAGACGCCCCGGCGCGCGAGGTAGGTGTCCAGCGCCGTATCGACCGGGCGCGACGAGCCGCTGACGTAGCTGATGTGCTGATTGACCCACTGCGTCGCAGCGATCAAAAGCTCTGTGCCAGTGAGTGATCCGAGTTCCGCCCGGGCAACGGTCAGGAGCCTGTCGGAGTCGCAATAGCGGCTCGGGCGCACGGATTCGATGAACTCAAGGGGGCTGACGCGGGTGGGTTCGAGCGCGCCGGTCACGGTCGCCTCGTAGGTGAGGGTCATGCGCCCGACCGGGAGCCCGCGCGCGACATGGAACCGGGAACCGACCGGGCCGAGCACCTCGGTCATGACCATCTCGTAGCCATTGATCACCATCGACAGCCGCTCCGACTCCACGGTGTGGTCGGCGGCGACGGCGAGGGACAGGATGAGGTCGGCCGTGCCATTGACCGACATGTCCATTACGGCGCCGACCTGGCGGGTGATCGTCATACGTCCATCAAAGCGTGCGCGCCGCCCGGGTCGGTCCGTGGGCGGGGGCCGGTCCATATCCTGGGACTCGTGAGCGCTGCCCCCGCATTCGTCGAGCCGTATGCCGTGTCCGCCGCCGCCCGCGCGGCATACGTCCGCGATGGTCACGTCGTCCTGCGAGGGGTCGCCGAGGCGGACGAGGTGGCCCGGTTCGCGCCGGTGATCGAGGCGGCGGTGGTGGCCAACAAAACCGAATCGCGGCCGTTGGCGCAGCGAGACCTGTACAGCCAGGCGTTCCTGCAGACGATGAATCTGTGGGAGGTCGACGGCACGGTCGCCGAGCTCGTGCTGGCGCCGCGCTTCGCCGGGATCGCGGCGGCGCTGCTGGGGGTGGATCGGGTGCGGCTCTACCACGATCAGGCGCTCTTCAAGGAGCCGGGCGGCGGGATCCCCCCTGGCATCAGGACGCGGGCTACTGGCCGCTGCGCGGGGAGCGCTGCATCACGATGTGGCTCCCGCTGCAAACGGTGGAACCGGCGATGGGCACCCTGCAGTTCGCGTCGGGCACGAATGCGGTCGGGTCGTTGTCGGAGGAGGTGATCTCGGCGGCGTCGGAGTCGTTCTTCGCTGCGCAGGTGGTGGATGGCGTTCTGGGGGAACGGTTTCCGGTGTCCGAGCCCGCCAGCCTCGCGCTCGGGGACGCCTCTTTCCACGGGGGCTGGACGCTGCACCGGGCCCTGGCCAATGGCACCGACCGGATGCGGGCGGTGATGACGGTGATTTGGTATGCCGATGGCGAGCGCGTCGTCGAGCGCCCGGGGGCGCACGCGGCGGGGGATCTGGAGCGTTGGCTGCCCGGCTGCGCCCCCGGCGATGTGGCGGCTTCCCCGCTGAACCCGGTGGTGCTGGATGCGGTTCGGCTGGACCCGGTGTTGCTGACGCCGTCGGCCCCGGGTCGTGAGGGGTTTGTGCGGTCGTGAGGCTTTCGTGCGGTCGTGAGGGGTTTGTCCAGTCGTGAGGCTTTTGTGCGGGTTGGTGAGGGCTTTGTGCTGTGGTGAGGCGCTATAACGCCTCACCACAGCACGAAAGCCTCACGGGCCCCGCGGAAAGCCTCACCACGGTGGTAAAGCCTCACGGGCTCCGCGGAAAGCCTCACCACGGCGGGAAAGCCTCACCACCGTATGGTGCGCGGCCGCCTCAGCAGGTCAGCGCCGGGGCGCCGGGAGTGGAACCGGTCGCCGAGAGCGTCGCGAGATTTGCGGAGGTCAGTCCGAGGATCGCCTGGGTGGTCGCCCGCACGGCGGTGCCACGATCGAAGGGGCCCGCGGCATACGCGATCGCACCACGCCGCCCGGCCGGGGCGTCGCAGGTCTGCTGCTTGCCCCGGATGAAGGTGCGCAACCCCGCCGCGGTGGCGAGGTTCGGTCGCCCGGCGACAACCAGCGCGGCACCCGCGAGACCCGCCGAGTTGGTGTTGGCCGCCGGAATTGCCTTGCCGCGCAACCAGGTTGCCGCCCTGGCGGCCGCAGCACCGCGCCCCGTCGCGGCGAACGCCTGCACCGCCAATGCCGTCGCGTCGGCGTCGGACGTGCACGCGCCCTGCTCGAACGCGATCGGGACTCCGCCGTCCGCACATGCCTGGCTGGCCAGGTAGGCGGCGGCGCGGTTCGCCGGCTTCGTCTGGCCCGCGCGCACCAGCGCAATCGTCCCCAGGCTCTGGCCGAAGGCGTTGCTGTAGTCGCCCCACTGCGACGTGTCGCTCAGCCGGCCACTCGAGGCCTGCAGGCCGGCCAACTCGGAGACGACATTGCGACCGCCGAACGACGCGGCATCGCGCCCGCTCACCTGCAACGCCAGCGCCAACTTCGCGTGGGCACCGGCATACGACTCGGTCGTCCCGTCCCCGATGTAGCCCGCCAGTCGCGTCGAGTCGGACAGCCAGTTCAGGGCGGCTCCCGAGCGTGCCGCGTTGCTCTTGGCTGCGGCGAAGGCGAGCACGGCGTCGAGGGTCAAGCCCGCATCGTCGTATGCCGTGCCGTCGAACTCCGTCTGCAAGTGACTCTTCTCGACGAATTGCCAGCCGAGCCAGGCGGCGGCGTGCTGTGCGGCGGCGCGGTCGCCGGCCGAGGCGGCCGGGGCCACATCCCCGGCGGTGGTTGACGTGTCGGCGTGTGCCGCAGCGGGCGAGACGAGCATTCCGGACAGTGCCCCGGACAGGGCCGTGGCGCTGAGGGCCACGAGGGCACGACGGGAACGAGTGATGATCATGGGGAGTCCTTCCTCCGCATACCTCGGCGGGGAATCGAATGGGTGCAACCGGACTGCGCCGCACAGGCATTCGGGCTCGCCGCCGTAGCGGTCACCGTTGCGGGTCAGCGCCGGGATCTCACCGGACTTTCCCTGCTCGACGCCCGGCCAACCTAGCACCAGGCCTCGGACCCGAGACTTGGTGGTCCGAACCACGGCGTCAGCGCTTGCGGCGCTTGAACCAGCCCGTCACCGACTCGACCAACAAGTCCGTCACCTGGCTCACCACATCGGTGGCTGGTGGCTTGGCCGGGCCGGTGTTGGCGCCCTTCCCCTTCCCCGAAGCCGGGTCCGGTGGTGCCGCCGGACCCGATCCGGGGGAGCCCGACGAGCCCGGGGCGCCTTCGGCGAGCACGACGATGGACCAGGGGGCCGCGCCATACGTCCCGACGATCACATCCCCGGCGGCGACGGACCAGCAATTGAAACCGGCTTCGAAGGTCGCGGAGGTGTCGATGATCCGGCGCCACGCGACCGTCTCCGGGCCCTGCGGGACCGCGAACGTCACCGGGTGATCGGCCATATTGATCAGCACCAGCAGGTCCGAGGCGCCAACCCCCGAGCCGTCGATCCACAGGCGCAGCGCACGATCGCCCTCGCGAGGCGAATTCGCCTCTCCCGGAGTGAAAAACACATAGCTGACGTCGCCGCCGCCGAGGACGGCATCGCCATACGTCCGCTGCCGCAGGCCGGGGTGATCCCGGCGCAGCCGAGCGAGGTAGGCCGAGAAGACGACCTGCGGGTTCACCTGCGCCGGGCCGGCGGCGCGGCCGAAGGCGTCGCGATACGCCAGGTCTGGGCGGCCCGGGTCGACCGGAATCGCCGTCGGCGACGAGGTCGCGAGCGCGGCCCAGTTGTTCCACATACCGACGGTGTTGAGGTTGTAGGGGTTGTTGTTGCCGTTCTGCGTGCGGCCGAACTCATCGCCGGAGCACACCATCGGCACGCCGCGCGCGAGGAAGAGCAGGGTCCAAAAGTTGCGCAGCCGCTGCCGGATCAGCGCCGGGTCGCCGCCGGAGCCCCAGGAGTCGTTGCTGTCGCTCCCGCCATCGGAAGGGCCGAACGGCCACGCGCCGCCGTTGTTCTTCTGGTCATAGGCCACGAGGTCGAGCAGGCAAAAGCCGTCGTGCGCGGTGACGAAGTTGATCGAGCGCTGGGGCCCGCCCTGATCGGCGAAATTGCGATAGTCGCCATTCATCATTTCGAGGAAGGCACCGGTATTACCGTCGCCCTTGCCGAAGCGGCGAATGCCGTCGCGGAACCGGCCGTTCCACTCCGCCCAACCGTCCGGGAAGTTGCCGACCTCATAGCCCCACAAGTCCCACGCCTCGGCGATGACCTCGATGTCACGGGCCTGCGCCATCTCGCGGATCGCGATGAGCAACGGATGATCCTGATAGAACCGCTGCTGCCCGCTCCAGTCGCTGCGCGCCTGAGCTTCCGGGCGTCGACCGAGCACCGGCGCGAGGTCAAAGCGGAAGCCGTCGACGCCCATCTCGTCGCTCCAGTAGGCCAACGAGTGCACCACCAGAGCCCGCGTGACGATGCTCGACATATTCGTCTGATTGCCGCAGCCGGTGGCGCCGTCCACGAGCACCCCGTCGTCGGTCAGCACGTAATAATCCGTCGTCGCGAACCCACCGAACGAGGTGAAGCCCACCGTGTCGCGATCGCCCCAGTTGCCGCCCTCGCCGGTGTGGTTGTAGACGACGTCGAGGTAGACCTCCAGTCCCTCCTCGTGGAAGGCCCGCACCATCTCCTTGAACTCGCGCGTCGGCCCGCCGGGGGACTTGTCGGCCGCATACTGCCGGTTCGGGGCGAAGAACCCGAGGGTCATATAGGCCCAGTGGTTCGACGAACCGGACGTGTTGAGTTCCGATCCGCTCGACTCATGCACGGGCAGGAGTTCGATCGTGGTGAACCCCAACGCCTTGAGGTATGGCGCGAGGTAGGCCGCCCCGGCATACGTCCCTCGGAGGTTCTCGGGAACGTCCAAGACATCGCCGAACCCGGGCAGGTCGGCAAGGTGAGCGCGCAGTGCCCCCGCCGAGGGGTGGAGGCTCAGATTGCGGATGTGCGCCTCGTAGATCGCGCTCGACTCCGGCGGGATCGCCGGCTTCGTCCCGGGGCTCGTGTCATCGTCGATGACGATGGCCTTCGGCGCGAACTGGCCGGTGTCCCACTCGCGCAGGGCCCGGCCGCGGTAGTCGCGCGGCCCCCAGCCGAAGATCCCCGCGTCGGCGCCGGCGTCGGTGATCAGTGGGCTGGACGGGGCGTGCGAGATCTCGCGCGCATAAGGGTCGGTGAGGACCTTGTTGGGGTTGAACCGCTGCCCCTGCGGGCCGAGGTCGGCGACGAAACCGGCGGCCGAGTTGCCGCGGGTCCACTCCTTGTCGACATCCCAGCCCGGCCCCCAGACGCGGTAGCCGTAGTGCGCCCCCGGGCCTACCCCGGTCACCCGGCCGCGCCAGATGCCGTCGTTGTCCCGGACGAGATCGACGTCGGTGAGGGCGTCGCGGCCGGTGGGCGCGGCATACAACTCCAGCAGGACGCGGGTTGCCTCTGGCGCGGCGACTGCGAAGGTGGTCGAGGACGTCTGCGCGTCGTAGTGCGCGCCGAGTGGCCAGGCGGCCTTGTCCCAGGCGTCGCGGCGGTCGGGGGTCGGCATGGCAGTGAGGGCGGCTGCCGTCACGAGGTCTCCTTCAGACAGGTGGAACAGGTGCCCGACAGGGCGGCATGGGCCGCGTCGAGTCGGAATCCGTCGGCCGCGGCGAGCTGGGTGGCGACGGCATCGAGCACGTCGACCGGGAGGTCGACCACGACCCCGCAGACCCGGCATTGCGCGTGCGGGTGCGCCTGCGCGTCGTCGATCAAATGGTATGCGGTGGCCCCGTGACCCAGGTGAATGTGCTGGACGATGCCGAGGTGGCTGAGCGCCTCGAGAGTGCGATAAACGCTGGCTTGATGTATGCCGCGCGCTCGCCCCGCGGGCTCGCCAGCGGCGACGAGGACGAAGACTTCGTCGGCGCTCAAGTGCCCGGTGGTGGTCGCCATCGCGTGCAAGACGGCCCGGCGTTGGCTGGTCATCCGCTCCCCGCGGGCACGCAGCCGCTCGTGGACCGCGGCGACGAGGTGCTCAGGGTCGCGGGGGGTCGTCATGTTCATCGAGCCAGGTGGTTTCATGGAACTGGTCGGGTCCATCGCGGCGGCCGTGTCGGGTTCATGAGGTGGCGACCT
>NZ_HF571038.1:0-70243 GCF_001046875.1 Nostocoides jenkinsii Ben 74 | reverse complement strand
CGATCGAGTCCCAGAACGCGCGCTACCGGCGCGCGGTCAACGCCAAGGGCCACTTCCCGACCGAACAGGCCGCGATGAAGACTCTCTACCTGGTCACCCGCTCACTAGACCCCAAGGGCCTCGGGCAGGCACGATGGGTCACCAGGTGGAAGCCGGCCCTGAACGCCTTCGCCGTCACATTCAAAGACCGGATGCCCGCGGCGGAAACCCTGTAAGGAACAACCCCTCATGCCACTTACACCGTTGGTCGGACAGACCCTGCCGGGTCCCCGAGCAGCGCGATTAGTGTCTGTCGCTTGGAGCGTTCACTCAGCAGTTGGAGCGCCTCCTCGAAGAGTTTCGCTGCTTCGCGCCGATAGACGTCTTTGAAGGTGTTGAAGTCGAAGGTGGCAACGGTCAGTTGCCGCTCGGACTCCAGTTCAGTCATCGTCTCGACAAGCCTCCGCTTGTTGTCATCGGCAATCGCGTCAACTGCGACGTTGCGGGTGAGCGCAAGATACTCGGCGTAGGTCGTGTCGAGGCAAAGTACAATAAAGGGCTTGCCGCCATCCAGGGCAGCCCGTAGTTCGGTGCTCCACGTAATCTCACCATGTCGTCGCAAGATGACGAAGACGCATAGGTCCGCGGCCGCAACGGTTCGGCGGGAGTTTCCCTCCCAACTCGCGGTGGCGTTGTTGAGGTAGAGGATCTCGCCAGTTTGATAGTGCCAGGGCTCTCCGCCCAGGCCTTGGGTGACCTCGGCAAACGAACGTGCCAGGTCGGCTGTGTCGCTCGCGCCGCATAGCATGATGCCAAGCATCGTTCTAGTCCCTTCGGTCTGACAGATGGTCTTCTGGAGCGTCCGAACAATGTGCCGAGTTGGAAGGCTTAGGCACTCCCAATCACCCGTTCGGCAAGCGCGGCCGACTCGAAGTCCAGGTAACGACTCAGGATGACCTGGTCACCGTCGGTGAAGGTCACGCGGCATGCACAGATCACAGGCCCCCAGGCAGAGGTGACGAATCCGAGCGTAGAACCGTGACGGCGAGTGACGGTAGTCCCGCTGGGCTCGAAGTTGGGGCCGAGATAGAACTCGGCAGTCGATACGTCCGAAAGGTCATCTGGCAGCCCGTAAGCAGAGCGCCGCCAGCCCGTCAGGAAGACAAAGAGGTCGCACTCTTGGTCGAGGTGCTCGGATGGCGTGGCGATGTGTACGAGATGTACTCCCCGCTGAGACCGTCCGACGTGGACTCGGAACTCCTCGAGCTCATGCGCCGGCCCGGCTGCTGAGTTGAGAACGCCCTCGTCTCCTGGCGTGATTCGGGGCACGCCCCGGGTCTCTCGCTCCAGCTCGGCCGAGAAACTACCAACTCCTAGCTTGACGGTGTCACCGTGCTCCACACGCTTGCGAAGGGCGCTCAGGATGCCGTTCCAGTGGTGCCGCCCCCACACCAATACGCCTGTGATCAGTCCGGCCCAGAGCAGGCTCTGGAGCAGCGGAATCCACTCCGCGAACTCATGCATGGTCAGCCCCATCCGGCGGTTCGATCTCGGTCATCAGAGCAGTGCCCGCTGGACGAGGTTTTCCGACTGCCAGACGTCGGGGTCGTGGGTCGCCCCGTGCGATAGATGCCATTGGGGCAAAACAACTTCGGTCAGGTTGGTTGCCTTCCGGCGGATCCGCTGGGGCGTTCGCGCCAGGGCGAGCACTGGGTCGAACGGCAGGCGGATGTCGATGGTCTTGAGACCGCTTTCGACAGCGAAGCGGACGTGCTGGCTTGCTGGCGTGCTCAGGAGGACGACTTCTTGGATCTTGGTGCCTAGACTCCATGCGCGCACTGCGACCTCGCCGCCGTAGCTGTGGCCGAGGAGCGTGTCGATGCCGCGAGGGCTGATCTCTTCGGCCCAGCGGCGGAAGTCTTCTGCTGCCACGCGCCGTTGAGGGTCGCTATAGGCGCCGCTCCAACTGAAGGGCGCGCCCCGCGAGTAGATGTTTGCCCTCACCTCCTGGCGGACGTAGTCGTGGAACGAGGCGCTGGGCCGCCACCAGTCGCCTTTCCATCCCCATGTTCCGTGGATGATGGTGGACACGGAAACGGCGCCTGGGATGGGCGCGCGACCCGCCCCACCACCTTCGGCATCGTCGTCACCGCTCCCCACTCGCGCGAGGGCTGCCATTGCGAGCTGTCTCGTGATCGGGTCTTCGGATCGCATGGCGAGGGATAGCCGCGCTGCGGCGAGTTCCTCGATCCGTTCGGGAGAATCTCCCGGGTAGGCATCGGGCTGAAGTAGCTCGCGGGCGGCCATCTGCCAGCCCCCTGGCGACCAGCCCAGCGTGCGTGGTGGTGGCGTCTCGAGATCGGGGTTGTAGGTCCAGTCCGCAGCCGCGCCCCACGGCTCGAAGGCTCCTGGCAGGTCGAAAGGGAAGCCGTACAAGTCCCACAAGCGGTACCAACGGCGGCGGGGGCCGCCTCGCCGCTCGATCACGTTCCGCCGACCTGAAGCGACCCAAATCGCTGCTGCTGCGGCGGCGGACTCGCGCTCAAGTCCCGAACCAAGGACCTGCACGAGAAAGGTGACGGCTCCGGCTGGCCATGCGTCGGTTCGGAGCGCGGCGAAGGTCTCCTCACGAGAACGGTCCTCCACGAATACACCCCGGTCGAACTGTCTTGCGGCGTCGTCCCAGGACCAGTCGCTGTTGCCCGCGAGATACTCGGGAAGTCCCATGGCCTGGAGTTCCCTCTCCAGTCCGCTCAAGCCGCGTGCAGACCCGAAGGCCGCGCCCAACGCGACAACCCGGCACACGTTGATGGACTCGAACTCCACGCTCTGGCGGGCGGTTTCAGGACTGCTCGTCGGCTCGAACGGAGGGTCGTACTCGCTCACGCGAGGTCCTTTCGTGTGGCCTGCAGGCGGAGTCTCCAGAAGCAGGGATCGGGACGATGTAGCCGTCGGCGGATGGACAGGAGGTGACGACCGAGGACAAGGCCCTTCAGCGTCTTGCTGGCGTTCGGGTCATCTAGCGAGAAGACGCGTTCGGTGCTCGACGATGCAGGTCCGCTCCTGGGGGACTTGCCACATGCGGGGGTTCTGGGTGAGGACGCCCCAGCCGCGCTGTCCGGCCTCAGTGAGGAAGGTGATGTCCTCCAGCCCCTGCGCGGTTTCGTCTCCGTAGTGATCGCGCAGCGGGATTCCGTGTATGCCGTCCATCTTGGAGATCTCGTAGGCGACCTCCGGTGCGAGGCACCGGTCGACCAGGAGGATCTGGTCGCCTTTACGCGGCCGTGGCCGCCCACTCCCGGTGTTCATCGACTGCGGCCACCTCCTGCAGAGTGAGCCCGTACTGCTGCATGACCTCGTCGACGGAGTCGCCGCCCGCGAGGCTCCCGAGGACAGCGAAGACCGGGACGCGGTTGCGGACGAAGGTCATGCGCCCGGCGTTGAAGCGCGGGTCTATCGCAACACCCGGGATGCGGACCTCGAACGCGACGGGGTAGTCGTCGTCCTCGAAGATGAGCGGCTTGAGGTGATCTTCGAGAACTTCGACGAAGGCGTGCTGGCTGGTCTTTACCCGGTAGAGCTCGCTGGGATTCTCCCGGACGTAGGCGTAGGCGCCGTCCGTGACGAGCCGCTTGTTGGCGAGGGCGAAGGGTGCGTCGAAACGCTGGCGGATCCAGAGGGCTGCCGCATCGACCTCGGAAGGCGCGAGCATTTCTCGAAGAGTGCGAAGGGTGTTGGCCTCGACGAGGCCAACCAGAGGAACGGAGGGCCAGCCGCGATGATCCTGCGGGTTGCGGGTGAACATCTGTCTCCGGGAGGACCGTTGCCCGGCCCATGCCTTCACGGTATCGAGGGGCATGCCGACGAGGTCCGCGACATCCTGAACCGTGCAGATCGGCGTGACGAACCTGGGCTCTTCGTAGTCGACATCCATGGCGGCCTCCTCGTCCTTGATCATGCCACCTGACACTGACGGAGGGGCGGGAACGCTCATGTCCGTGTCTCGACCGCGATGCCCCTGAGCTTCGCGCGACGGGGGTCGAGGTCTGGCAGCGGCTCGGTCAGGTCGAAATCATCCCGAAGCCATGTTGGGACGTGACGGTCCTGGTAGCCGATGGGGTCGGCGACCGCCCAGTCGAGTTCCCACTTCTCGAGGTGGGGCCACTGGTGGCCGTCTTCGTAGCGGAGAAGCGAGTGTTGGAGGCAGCGGCCGAGGCTTCCGCGGAGGTCCATGATCGAGGTGGGGCCGGGGATGGTGTGGTCGAGGTACCCGACGGTCTCGTCGTCGGGTGCGTACTTGGCGACCCAGCCGACATGGGGGGTGTGTTCGCTTCCGGCCTCGGCGGCAGCGAAGGTGGCGGCGACCACGTTCAGGTCCCGTGTCTCGAAAGCCGCCGTCGCCCCGAAAGACCAAGGAACGCGTCGGTCGGTCCGGACCGCCGGGATGGACCCCGCCCTTCAAGGTGGTTGCCACGTCAGCGGCTCCCCGGGTGGCCGGCCGAGTCCGGTGGCCGCCGACTCGAGGACATCGTCGGGAGCGTCCTCATGATCGTTGGCCCACCCGGACAGCGGCTTCGGAGCGAAGGTGATGTGGCCGCCGGTGTAGACACTCCATAGGTGCGCGCAGAAGGCGCGCCGCTCGTCACGCGTCGAGTCGGGAGCATGGCGTTTCCGTACCAACGTCTTGACAGCATCGGGTTGGGCGGTGATGCGACGGCGTTCGTAGTCGATCGGTGGCGGACAGGCGTGCAGCTGTTCGAAGAGGCGGCCGATCGCCTGGACGTAGGTGGGCCAGTGCCCGGCCTTGTCGATGGCGTGCCAGTGGCGGGCGCCGGTGCTGGCGCAGTGGGCGGGCAGGCCGAGGTTGACGGCGATAAGGCGCCACCCGCGGTCGCTGGCGAAGCGGGCCAGCGCGATCGCGGCGAAGGCGCGTCCGAGCGGGGTGTCAACGCCGTGATGGGAGTCGAGTTCCACTGAGCCGAGCGTGATGGATCCGGGCCAGAGCGTGCTGGGGATCGACGACATCGGCAGATCCGGGAGGCTCGCCGCTGGCGTGAGCGGCGTCGTCGTGGCTCGCCAGGCTTGGGGGTAGCAGGGGGCTGGCGTTCCGATGCGGAACTTCAGTTCGGCGCCTACCGTGAGCTGACCTTGATGCTGCTGGAGCGAGATCGCGGTCAGCACCGCGTTGCGTGGCCGCTGCTGCACCCGGAAGAGCGGCCCGATGGGAGCCACACCTTCCTGAGGGTTGAAGCCGCCCACGTCGGTCGCCAGAGAAGCCGCGTCGCGCAGCGATGGCTGGGTGAGCAGAAGGTGCGCGACCTGCAAGCCGTGCTCCTCAGCGAAGCGGATGTCGAAGATCTTCGGGTCCAGGGTGTTCTCGGTGATGATCTCTGCAGCTGCCTCGTATGCCGTCGCGGCAGGGACATGGAAGCCGGCGACGACTACCTGCTCCTCGCGCGAGGCAGCGGCGATGAGCGTCCAAAGCCACTCCTGAGCGCCCAGTAGGTCGGGGTGCGCCTCCACGGTCGGGGTCTCGCTCAGCTGGGTGCCGCACCGTGCGCGGTATCGCTTGCCGGTGGAGGTGTCGATGAAGTCGTGGCAGGCGGTCGGGCTGCCGTCGTGGGCGAGCCAGGTGGGTTTGGCGAAGGGCGCGGCGTGGCAGTAGGGGCATCGCCACTCCAGCAGAACGCCGTGGTTGAGGCAGGCGAGGTGGTAGGGGTGCTGCCATGTCTCGGCCCATTGTCCGGTTTCGGCGAGGCAGCGGGGGCAGAAGCGGCTGGATCGGGTCCAGCGTTGGCTGCGGCGGCACCGAATGTCGGACCAGTAGTGCGCGTCGAGCCGGTCGAGCGAGGCCCCGATGACGGAGCAGCGGGCGGCTTGCTGAGGCGGGTCGAGCCCGGCCCGGGCGAAGCCAGTCGGGTCTGCCTCGACCATGGCCGGCAGGTCAGGCTGTGCCTGGCTGCGGTGGTCGATGCCGAGTTCGGCCAGGACGCCGGTGACCGTGATGCCGTAGCGATGAGCAAGCCGCCGCAGCCATCCGGCGAGCGACTCATCGTCTCCTCGGGGGACGTAGATGGGCCAGCGGTAGATGTCATACCCACCGACGATCGTCCGCAGTGCTCGCGGTCCAGCCACCGCCGATGGCCGGACGGGGTCAGCCCACGGCTGCAGCACTGGTCTCGGAGGCATTGTCGGCGACAGACATGGACAGGACGTCGGCCGTGATGTCCTCGATCCCGGTGGCGACAGCGACGTGGCACGCGTGCTCGAGCAGACCGGTCAGTGAGCCGATGCGACCCTGTGTGCGGCGGAACAGCTCCCGGGCGTGCCGGGTGAGGACATCGGGCGGGGCGTCGGCCAGCAGGAGCTGTGACTGCAGGGCAGCAAGCAGGTCGACCCAGGCCCGGAATCCGGCGTCGGTCGAGAGCGTGAACGGGGCCACAGCGCAGCGTGTGGTCCGACGACCCATCTGGGCCACCTCAACGGACTTGGGATTCCCTTGCGTGCCTTCGGTGAAGAAGCGCCGCCCCAGCAGGCCCACCCCCGTGTACATGAACGTCACCGGTAGAGCGTTGGCCAACCCCTTCAGGTGGTTGGCGACCGCCTTGCCGTCACGGTGGCTGTAGTCAACGAAGTGAAGGTCGTCGATGATGATCAGACGGGTCTCGCCAGTGGTGACGGCGTCGACGACCAGGGCGACCAGATCGGCCTTGGTGTCTCGGGAGCCGGCTGGGTGCCGGTAGAACTTGAGGATCTGCTTGTTCAGGTCCTTGAGCGTGGTTGCGCTCCGGAGCGGCACGTAGACGACCGGCAACCGTTGGGATCCGGTATCGGTCGTCGGCCCATACCGCCGGTAGATACGCCGGTGGAAGTCCCTGCCGTAGCGGGTGGCGATGGTGGTCTTGCCCAGTGCCGGTTCAGAGTCGATGACCACGGCTCCGCGGAGTCGGTCGCCGTCGCGATGGTTGCCAGCCATGACCTGGTCGATGACGGAGTAGGCCGCCGCGACCTGAGTGGTGCGGACGGCGGCGGGGTTGGCGTGCCACACCGCACGCGCTGCGTTGTAGTCCTCCAAAGCGTCGTCCGACAGCGCGCCCATTTCATCTCGCGACAGGGACGGCAGGGGGTCGCGCGGGCCAGAGTTGACGAAGGCGTCCCAGCCGACCTTGTCGGCCAGCACGTAGGACTGGCGATCGTTGGTGCGAAGCCAGGCGGCCCACGGATTGGTCACTGCTCCCCCGGTCAGTCGTCGAGTAGGTCGAAGCCGCCGGCGTCGGGCTGGGCGGCGTAGTAGCGCTCGAACACCTCATCCAGGTCGTCGGGATGTTCTTGAGGGCGGTGTTCCTGGCGTCGGCTCAGCAGGTCGATCACTCCAGGCAACGAGGCCCGTTCCTCGGGTTTGACGTCGGAATCGGGCTCGAACGAGCTGGGCATGCTGGCGATGCGGATCGCTAGGTTGCGTTCCCGACGGCCCATCACTTCTTCACGTGTCCATCGGGCGAGCAGATCCTCGACGGCTTGCTGCGGGTCGACGTGCCGGTTTTCTCGGATGGTCAGTCGCCGCGTGTAGTCGGCGGCGTCCTTGCTGAATGGGGCGTTGATTCCCACGGCGAGACGCCATTCCAAGGGATGCCAAGCGTCGTTGGCCGGGTCCCGGAAGTAGACGGTCCGGATGTCGTCGACGTCGACCAGGATCGGCCACTTCCCTGGGTGAGTTCCCCCGTAGTTCGAGCGGTGTCCTCGGTACGGGTTGAGGGCGGGCCCGTCGTAGCGACGGGTGTCGATGTCCACGCCGTAGTGGTTGATCTTGCGCCACTGGACCTCCATGAGCTCGTAGCGCAGGTCTTCGCGCGTTGGGAGTCGCAGCAGGCCGGAGACCTCGATGCCGCGGTTGAACATCTCCTGGGGCGAGAGGTCCACGCCGGGTAGGCGTGGGTCCCGCAATCCCTTGTGTGCCTTGACGTGGTAGACGTCGCCGACCCACTCCCTGATCAGCTGCTCAAGCTCGGTGACGAAGTAGAACGCGCCCTTCTCCACGTCCTTGCCGCGGGAAGCGATGTTCGGCCCCTTGTATCCGCTGAGCTTGTCCAGCAGTGATTGGCGTAGCGTCCGGAAGAACCGCTCGAGGACGGGCTTGTCTGTCGGTTTGTCGGGGATCGCGGGCTGGACTGAGATTCCGAGTCGACGGCAGGAACCGAGCGTGTGCTCGGACATATAGACGTTGCCGTGGTCGATGACGATGGTGTCGGGAAGGACCCCGATCGACCCGAGGACCACGTTCTCGGGAACACCGGCGTAGGGGCCAGTTGGCGCGCTGGGCTCCCGGCCCCACTGCTGCGGAGTCAGGCACTGGAGGAGGACACTGGCCACATCCGCGGACTTCGCTGCCACCGGCCGCAGGCGGATTCCCTTGATCGAGCGGTCAAAGAGGTCCATCGCCACCGTCAGCTCGGTGTTGACCCAGCGCATGGTCACCGGCTCCATCGCGAAGACGTCGAGCTTGTATCCATCCATCAGGACGTATTCGCCTGGCCGGGTCGGGCGAAGCTGACCGAGGACTCCCTGGGGCCGCTTCGCGACGGATCGACGCCGGGGTGCGTCGCTGAACGTGTACTTGCCCGCGTCGAGCTCGACGACTCGCCGATACGCCACTGCCCGGGTCGGTGGCTTTCCGTCGGGCACCTCGCGCAGGAACGCCTTCGTTGCCCGGCTGATGACCGTCTGCTTCGACGGTGTCGACCGGTTGACGTATTCGTGCAGGATCGCGACGCACGCCTCGTCCCAGCGCGGATCCACGCTACGCCGGGTCTCTTGGAGAACACGTTCGTCGATCAAACCCTCCGGACCGAGGTGCTGGAAACGGCGCAGCCTGCGCTGGACGGTACGGATGGAAACGCCGAGATCATCGGCCGCCCGCCGGATGGCAATTGCTTGCTCATCCAACGCGGACTCCAACAGGACGCTGAAGACGGTCACCTCCCGCTCGAGGCTGGACCTCTTCTTGCTCGACAGACTTGCCCAGGCGACGTTGCGCGGGAGGGGCAGCCCGTCGGGGTCCGGTTGGTGCCCGGACTCGGCGGGACTTGCAGTGTCGATCAGCTCTGCCACGGTCACCGTGCGATACCGTCCGTCGCCGGCGTTCAGCCTCACCGTGGTCGCGTCGACCTCGCACACCGACCACGCCTCCCCGTCGAACCAGAGCCGGCTGCCGACGCGGACCTCAAGAACAGCGTTGTTCGTCATGGACCTCTCGAATCGTCCGGATCTCGGTGCTCATATCGATCGGCTGATCGAGCGCGACCTGCCACGTCTGCTTCCAGAGCAGCGCGATGAGCGCCGCCCGCAGGGTGGCACTGGAGTGGGGTGACCGAGATGCCTCGGCCAGGGCTGCACCGAGAGTGCGTCCAGGACGACCTGCACGGGCCAGCGTGGCCATCGCGTCGGAATCGACGAACCGGGCGCGACGTCCCTGGGCGAGGAAGCGGACGTTCGTCAGTTCGATCGGATCCGCGCCCGACCAGATCGAGTACCTCCAGCCGCGTACGGCCAGCAATCGTCCAGTCCAGTCGAGAACCACCGCGACATCGGGCTTGTCCAACATGTCGGCAGGCTTGACGTCGACGACCTCCACAGTTCCGTTGCGATGAAGCAGCAGGTAGTCCGGCACGTGTCGACGTAGCGCATCGCCGTCGCGACCGGAGATGCCGAATGGCTGGCTCGCGATGGCCACCACGTCACGGTCGAAGTCGGCAAGCATCAGCCGGTCGCGCTCCAGCAGGCTCTCGTAGCCCACGTGGTCTCCCACTGTGGCGGACCACCACCAACCTGGGTAGTGCCCCATCCCCGCATAGGAGGGGAAGGACCGAACCGGTAGTCCCCGGGCCACCTCCGCCGACGGAGCCAAGTTCAGCGTCGTGATCACGTCCTGGCCCATGAAGGACGTGTACCGGAACTCGACCATCCGCTCGCGCGGCTGCGTGGCCACGAGACCAGCGTCCACCCGCGCGACAAGTTAGCGAGACAACGACACGCCTGCGACAAGAAAGTGAGACAACGACAAGTAGATCGAGAACCTACAAGAGTCCGAGGTCTTCGGGGGCAGAGGCGGGCGGGAATGATCGGCCGACCACAAGAGTTGAGTGAATCAGACGCAAGTTTTCGGACTCCGAGTTGCGCAAGCGGCATACAGTCCTTAACTTGAGTGCAAGCAACTCAACCTCAACCAAGGAGCACCACCACATGGCCCGTGCAGTCGGTATCGACCTCGGAACCACCAACTCGGCCGTCGCTGTCCTCGAAGGCGGCGAGCCCACCATCATCGCGAACGCCGAAGGCGGTCGCACCACTCCGTCGGTCGTCGCGTTCGCCAAGAACGGCGAGGTCCTGGTCGGCGAGATCGCCAAGCGCCAGGCCGTCACCAACGCGGACCGCACCCTCCGTTCCGTCAAGCGCCACATGGGCACCGACTGGAAATCCGAGGACATCGACGGCAAGAAGTACTCCGCCCAGGAGATCAGCGCGCGCACGCTGATGAAGCTCAAGCGCGACGCCGAGGCCTACCTCGGGGAGCCCGTCACCGACGCGGTCATCACCGTCCCGGCATACTTCGACGACGCCGAGCGCCAGGCCACGAAGGAGGCCGGTGAGATCGCGGGCCTCAACGTCCTGCGTATCGTCAACGAGCCCACCGCGGCCGCGCTGGCATACGGCCTGGACAAGGGCAAGGAGGACGAACTCATCCTCGTCTTCGACCTCGGCGGCGGCACCTTCGACGTCTCCCTCCTCGAGGTCGGCAAGGACCCCGAGGACGGCTTCGCGACCATCCAGGTCAAGGCCACCAGCGGTGACAACCGCCTCGGCGGCGACGACTGGGACGACCGCATCGTCCAGCACCTGCTCACCACGGTGAAGAACAACACCGGCGTCGACCTGTCCAAGGACAAGATCGCCATGCAGCGTCTGCGCGACGCCGCCGAGCAGGCCAAGAAGGAGCTCTCCTCCGCGACGAGCACCAACATCAGCCTGCAGTACCTCTCGATGAGCGAGAACGGCCCCATCCACCTCGACGAGACCCTCACCCGGGCGCAGTTCGAGCAGATGACCAAGGACCTCCTCGACCGCACCAAGCAGCCTTTCCAGAACGTCATCAAGGACGCGGGCATCAAGCTCGCGGACATCGATCACGTTGTCCTGGTTGGTGGTTCGACGCGTATGCCGGCCGTCTCGGCTCTCGTGAAGGAGCTCACCGGCAAGGAGCCCAACAAGGGCGTCAACCCCGATGAGGTCGTCGCCCTCGGCGCCAGCCTTCAGGCCGGTGTCCTCAAGGGTGAGCGCAAGGACGTCCTGCTCATCGACGTCACCCCGCTCAGCCTCGGCATCGAGACCAAGGGTGGTCTGTTCACCAAGCTCATCGAGCGCAACACCGCGATCCCGACCAAGCGGTCGGAGGTCTTCTCCACCGCTGAGGACAACCAGCCGTCCGTGCTGATCCAGGTCTTCCAGGGCGAGCGCGAGATGGCGCAGCTGAACAAGAACCTCGGCACCTTCGAGCTGTCCGGCATCGCGCCGGCCCCGCGCGGCGTGCCGCAGATCGAGGTCACCTTCGACATCGACGCCAACGGCATCGTGCACGTCACGGCCAAGGACCGCGGCACCGGTAAGGAACAGAAGATCACCATCTCGGGCGGCAGCGCGCTGTCCAAGGAGGAGATCGAGCGCATGGTCAAGGACGCCGAGGCGCACGCCGCCGAGGACGCCAAGCGCCGCGAGGAGACCGAGGCCCGCAACACCGCGGAGAACCTCGTCTACTCCACCGAGAAGTTCCTCGCCGACAGCGGTGACAAGCTGACCGCCGACATGCGCGGCCCGGTCGACACTGCCCTCGCGGACCTCAAAGAAGCCATCAGGCCCGATGCCAACACCTCGGTTGAGGACCTCAACGCCAAGGTCAACAAGCTCAACGAGGAGTCCCAGAAGATGGGTGCCGCGTTGTATGCCGCGTCGGCCGAGCAGGGTGAGTCGCCCAACATGGGTGGCAGCGAGTCCACCGACTCCGCCCAGGGAACGACCCCTAACGACGACTCCGATGTCGTCGACGCGGAGGTCGTCGAGGACGACGAGGACAAGAAGTGACCGATTCCCCCGACACCTCGAACGGCGAGCACCCGGTCGAGGCGGACGCGGTGAATGACGCTGCGGCGCCTGCGGATTCAGCTTCGGCTGAGTCCGCGGGCGCCGCGGGCGGCGGTATGCCGTCCGCCCCCGACTCCTCCTCCGCTTCCGAGGCGCCGCACCCCGACACCCTCTTGGCCGCTGAGCGATTGAACGACCTGCAACGCCTCAACGCCGAATATGTCAACTACAAGCGCCGCGTCGATCGCGACCGACCGCTGATCCAGGAGCGCGCGATCTCCGATGTGCTGGAAGCCTTGCTTCCGGTCATGGACGACATCCAGGGCGCTCGCGATCACGGCGATCTGAGTGATGGCCCCTTCGCTGCCATCGCCGACAAGTTCGAAGGCACCCTGGGGCGCTTCGGTTTCGAGCGCTTCGGCGCCGTGGGCGAAGCCTTCGACCCGGAGTTCCACGAAGCGCTCATGCACCTGCCCGGCGCGGATCTGCCGGCCGACGCGACCTCGACGACCATCGTCCAGGTCCTCCAGCCCGGCTATCGTGCGGGCAACCGGATCATTCGTCCGGCTCGCGTGGCCGTCGCCGACCCGAGCTGAGGTTTCGATATCGACACTGTGACAACACTTTTCCCGAGAGGAGGACGCCGAGATGGCTAGTCAGGATTGGTTCGAGAAAGACTTCTATGCCGTCCTCGGCGTCCCCAGCGATGCCGATGACGCCGAGATCAAGAAGGCCTATCGCAAGCTCGCGCGCAAGCACCACCCCGACAAGAACGCCGGGGACCCGGCAGCGGAGCAGAAGTTCAAGGACATCACCGAGGCTAACTCGGTGCTCTCTGACCCCAAGCAGCGTGAGGAGTATGACGCGATCCGCCAGATGGCGCGTGGGGGAGCCCGATTCACTGCCGGTGGTCCCGGCGGCGCGTCGGGTGGCGCGGGTTTCGAGGACGTCTTCTCCTCGATGTTCGGCGGTGGCCAAGGCGGCAACGTCCGGTTCAGCACGGGAGGCGGCGGTGCCCAACCCGACCTTGAGGACATCCTCGGTGGCCTCTTTGGGCAGGGCGGTTTCCAGCAGTCGGGCGGCTTCCAGCAGCCCGGCGGGCGCGGCGGCTTCGGGGGGTATGGCGCACCGCGCGGTCCCATGCCCGGTCAGGACATCCACGCCAAGACAACGCTGAGCTTCCGAGACGCCGTCACCGGTGCCACGGTGACGCTCTCCGGTCTTGACGGTCAGCGCATCACCACGCGCATCCCGGCGGGAGTCAAGGACGGGCAGAAGATCAGGCTGCGCGGCAAGGGCGGCGAGGGTGACCCGGGCGCCCCGAAGGGTGATCTCATCCTCACCGTCGCCGTCGAACCCCACCCTGTCTTCGGTCGCGACGGCGACAATCTCACCGTTGACCTGCCCGTCACCTTCGCCGAAGCCACCTTGGGCGCAACGGTTTCCGTGCCGACCTTGGAAGGGAACCCGGTCAAGGTCAAGATCGCGCCGGGCACCCCCTCCGGCCGGGTCCTGCGCGTCAAGGGCCGCGGAGTCGCCGCCAAGGACCACACTGGCGATCTCCTCGCCAAGGTCGCCATCCTGGTGCCTCAGCGGCTCACCGAAGAGGCCATGGCCGCCGTCGAGATCCTGCGTGACCAAGAAGCCGGCGGCGATCCCCGCGCCGACCTCTTCCGCGAAGCGGCCAAGGACTGATCAGCATGTCGGTTCACGGTCTCGGCCCCGACGACGAGACGCCGGTCTTCGTCATCTCGGTCGCGGCTCAGCTCGCGGGTATGCACGCCCAGACGCTCCGGCAGTATGACCGGCTTGGCCTCGTCACCCCTTCACGCACGCAGGGCGGCGGTCGCCGCTATTCGGCGCGCGATGTTGCCCGACTCCGGGAGGTGCAGCGGCTCTCCCAGGAGGAGGGGGTGAGCCTCGCGGGCATACATCGCATCCTCGCCCTGGAAAATCAGGTCGACGCCCTCCGCGGCCGTGTCGAGGAGTTGTCGGCGGCGCTCATGGCGGCCCAAATGAGCTCCGGCAGTAGGATTTTTGCGGTCGGCCCGGCCGGGGACGCGGTGATGATGCGGCCCGGGCAGCGGCCGAGGCAGCATACGTCTCAAGCACTGGTCCGCTGGTCGCGCTCGATCCTGGACGTCTGACCGGGGGTTGGACCCGCGGTCAGGCGCCGACCCCGCCGAGCAACTCGCTCACCGTCACAAACCGCCAGCCTTCGGATTGCATCTTGTCGATGAGCGGCGCCAGGATGCGCACGGAGTGAATGCGGTCGGGCGTGCCCGTGTCGTGCCCGAGGAAGATCGTCCCCGGCCGCATCTGGCCGATGGAATCCTGCAACAGCCCGTCCGGGTCGGTGTGAAACGAACTCTCCCGGAAGCGCCCTCCCCACAGCACCGTCGTCATCCCCGCCGCCGCCGCGGCCAGGAGTGCTGCCCCGGAGGAATGCCCATAGGGCGGCCGAAACAGGGTGGGCGTTTTGCCGTATGCCGTGGCCATCGCCTCGCTGCATCGGCCGATCTCGTTCTGGGCGGCAGCGAGATCGAGCCGGGCGAGGTCGGTGTGGCTGTAGGTGTGATTGCCGAGTTCATGGCGGGCCAGCGAGTCAGCGTGCAGGGACCCGTGTGCCGCGACATTGTCGCCGCGAAGGAAGAACGTGGCCGGCACGCCTGCCGAGTCGAGCGCCGCGAGGACGAGCGGGGTCCACTCGGGGTGCGGACCGTCGTCAAAGGTCAAGGCGACGACCCGCTCGGAGGTGGGCGCGCCCCATACAAGCCGCAGGTCGGTCGCGATGGGCGTGTCCGGGTCGGGGGCCGGGAGGAGCGAGGCCGGGCCCCCATAGAACGGGAGCGGACTCTCGTTCTCCAGCGCGCGCCGAGCCGCCAGGGTGCCGCCGACGCCGGCCGCCGCGGCACCGGCTGCAATGACCGCGTCGCGCCGCCGCACTCCGCGCCCCTCTGCCATGTCGTGAAGGTTAGATCACCGTCTCGCCGAGTCCATTGCATCGGTGCGGACCCCCGGGTTAGGTTCCCGAGCATGGGGCAGTCACCGACGCGGCGAGGGGTCATGCTCGGCGTCGGGGCGATCGGAGTGGGGCTCGCCGGGCAGGCCTATCGGGAGCGGCACGGCTGGGTCGGCCTGCTCTCCGAGACGGTCGCCATCAGCGGTGATGGTCAGCGCCACCTGCTCCATGCCGCGGATCTTCCACGGCTTCGACCCGGCAGCCGCTGCCTGGATACGGCCTCGATGCTCGTGCGTGCCGCCGAGCGGCGCCATCTGGACGCGCTGCCCGACTGGGTGCACCGCGGCGGTGAGCACCAGGATCTGCTGATCAGCGCCCTGCTCGATCTGTGGGTGCTGTCCGAGGGGCTGCCGGCGAGCGTCGCCGCCTGGTCCCCATACTGGCGGTTCGTATGGGCGCGCGACGCCGCCCACGTGGCCGTCGCCTTCGCGGCCATCGGCCAGCTCGATCGGGCGTTGGCGCAACTGGTCTTCCTCGCGCGCGTGCAGGAGGAGTCGGGGTGGTTCGCTCCGCGCTACGACCCCTGGACCGAGGCTCCGCCGGACAACCGCACCCGCCAGCTCGACTCGACGGCGTGGGTGGTGTGGGCGGCTGATCGGCTGTGTGCCCTGCACCCGGACGAGACGGACCGCATCCACCACATCTCCGGTCGTATGGTGCGCCGTTCCACCGCGCTGCTGGCCAGCC
This sequence comes from Nostocoides jenkinsii Ben 74, assembly GCF_001046875.1. GTDB lineage: Bacteria > Actinomycetota > Actinomycetes > Actinomycetales > Dermatophilaceae > Nostocoides_A > Nostocoides_A jenkinsii. The sequence continues at coordinate 54,423 of NZ_HF571038.1, read as the reverse complement.
TTCTCGACGACTCGGGTTTGCCCCCGGCCACGCCTGACTATTGGGAGGTCAAGGCGCCGGCCCTCTCCTTGGGCATCGCAGCGCCCGTGGTGGCCGCTCTCGATGCCGCCGCGCGCCTTGGCGACGTCTGGACCGACCGTCGGCTCGCCGACCTCGCCGGCGAGGCGGGCGCGCGGTGCCGCGCGGAGGTGACACGGTCATACGAGCCCAGGGGATGGCCGCGCTATCTCGGCGGGCGGGGATTGGACGCGTCGATGACCTTCATGGCGCCGCCCTATCAGGCGACCACGCCGCCGGGTTTGTCGGCGGCGCTGGATCGCTATCGTCGGCTGGCCCGCCGGCCGGCGGGCGGTGTCGCACCCGGGTCGACGTGGCGCAATGATGGCATCAGCTGGACCCCGGCCACGGCCGTGCTGGCGCAGGCCTACGCGCATACCGGCAGAGCGGGATCGGCGCGAACGCTGTTGACCTGGTTGGAGAATCACCGCACGGCGGCCGGGTCGTTGCCGGAGAAGGTCTTGCACAACGGCGAGCCCGCGGCGGTCGCGCCACTGGCCTGGACCGCCGCCGTAGTGGTCACGACGATCGGCCACCTGCGGTCACGGCCTGACTAAGCCTTGGGTGTCCGGATTCACGTATCGACGATGCGGAGGAATACACCCACGATTCCTTCCCCGGCCTACGGCAACGCGCCGGGCTCGTCGGCATACACGATGGTCACTGTCGCGAAGCCCAACTGATGGCCGAGCGCCGTCAGGAAGTCGCGACCGTTCTCGCGCGCTGTCGCTTGGAGCCCGGACTCCGCAGCCGCCTGCTGCAATGCCTGAACGGCCGCCTGGTCGAGGGCCTGGCGTTGCTCCAAGGGGGCGCTGGCGAAGAAGTCGCCGACGCGCGTACCGATGCCGCGCTGCTGGGCCACGATGCGCGACTTGGTCAGGTCGATCTTGGGTGTGGTGAGCGCCGGCGTCGGCACCGTGATCGTCAACGTCCCGGCGGCCTTGTCGGCCGTGATATTCCTGTCCTGCAAGGCTTTCAGATCGATCAGCGCATCGATCGATCCTTGATAGATGGCGACGCCGCTGTTCTCATCGATGACATCCGGGACGATCTTGCGGAGCAATCCCTTGTCCTCGTCGAAGCCGTAATACACCGGTACGGAGAACGACCCGGTCGCCGCCCGCAGCTCCGCCGTTTTGCGGATCTCGAGCAGGGTCGTGTCGCCGGGGGCGGGCGCCGCATCGGTGCCGAACAATGCATCGCGCAGCGAGCCCAGCGCTCCGGCAAACAGGATCGACAGCGCCAAGACGCCCACGGCGACCACCGCGAGCGGCATCCACGTCCGTTGACGCAGGGAGGGAGGGCTCGTCATACGCCCCACTGTGCCAGGCCGATCGCCTAGCGTGGCTGTCGTGGTGCGCGTGCTACTCGTCGAGGACGACGCGACGGTCCGTGAGGCCCTCGCTCGGCACTTGACCCACGCCGGTATGACCGTGACCGTCGCCCCCACCGGTCCCGACGCGCTGGAGTCGTATGCCGCGCAGCCGGCCGATGTCGTCCTGCTCGACTTGATGCTCCCCGGCCTTGGTGGTCTGGAGGTATGTCGGCGGCTGCGCGGCATCCGTCCGGATTTGCCGGTGCTCATGGTGACCGCACGCGGTGAGGAGCACGAGCGAGTCCAGGGCCTGCAGGTCGGCGCGGATGACTATGTGGTCAAGCCGTTCAGTGCCCGAGAGGTGGAGTTGCGGATTCGGGCGGTCCTTCGACGACGGGAGCCCAGCGGGCCAGCGGTTTCTCCTGCCCTCGCAGACGGCGATCTGAGCCTGGACCCGGCCGCCCGGGCGGCGCGGCGCGGCGATGCGCCCCTGGCGTTGACCGCCCGCGAGTTCGACCTGCTCGCCCACTTCATGCGTTACCCCGGACGCGTCTTCTCGCGTGAGGAACTACTGGAACGCGTGTGGGGTTGGCATGTCGGCGACGAATCGACGGTGACGGTGCACGTGCGGCGGCTACGCGAAAAGATCGAGGTCGACCCGGGCGCGCCGATCGCCCTCGTGACGGTATTCGGCAAGGGCTATCGCTGGGATGGGCTGACCCGGTGAACCCACAGGCCGGCGCTGTCGCGGTGTCCATCGGCGTCACGGGTCTCGTCGCGGTCCTCGGCGCCCTCGCGCTGATCCGGGCCGCGGAGCGACGCCCGTCGATCGCCGCCCTCGGCGCCCCGATCGTCCTTGTCGCGTCCCTCGCCGCCGGAGTCGCGGCCGCGACGCGGTCAATGCTGGTCGCCAAAGACGACTACCGCACACTGCTTTTCGTGCTGCTCGCCGGTGCACCGATGGCGCTTCTCGTCGGTATGGTGCTGGCCCGCCGCGTCCAGCGCTGGGAGCGGCGCGCGGCGCGAGAGAGCGCCGAGCAGCAGCGCCTCGCCGAGGTGGAAGCGTCTCGACGCGACACGATCGGCTGGCTGTCGCACGACCTGCGCACCCCAATCACGGGCATCCGGCTGCTCGCCGAAGGGCTCGCCGATCGGCATGCCGAGGACGCCGGCACCAGTGCTGACCTGAACCGGCTGGTTCGAGAGGTCGACCGCGTCGATGCCCTGGTCGGGGACATCGCCGAGATGAGTCGCTTGCAGGGCCCGGGGCCCAGGGTCCGGTCCGCGGTCGACCTGACCGATGTCCTCTCCGATGCCGTGGCGGCGGTCAGCGCCGAGGCCGAGGCGGCAAAGGTCTCGATCATCGCGGGCGCCGTCACCGGTGCGACGGTGCTGGGCGACGTCCGGGCGTTGACGCGCGCGGTCACCAATCTCGTGCGAAACGCAGTGCAACATACGCCGGCAGGGGAACAGGTGGTTGTGTCCATCGAGGGCACACGCGTTGACGTCGAGGACCGGTGCGGCGGCATACGGGAAGAGGATCTGGACCGCCTCATGGAGGCGGGTTGGCGCGGGGATTCCGCGCGGTCCCGGTCTGGTGCCGGATTCGGGCTGGCCATCGCAGCCGCGGTCGCCCGCGACCACGACGGTGAGTTGACCGTGACCAATCTTGCGAGCGGCAACGGCTGCCTGGCCCGCCTGTCGGTCGGAGACCTTACGGACCGCTGACGGTCCGGCGCTCGGCCTGGCACCTGGCCCCCTCGTCGCGATGAACTGGCGGAGCCCGCACCTCACATCCGTGCCTCGCGCACTTCGTGGAAGGACCACCCGCCATGCCTGCTCTGCTGTCCCGTAGCCACATCGTCGCCACCGCGCTCGTCCTTAGCCTCGCCGGCAGCATCTCCGCGTGCTCGGGGGGCGACATGACGGACAGCGACAGTCACGCCATGACCAGCTCCGCTGGAGCGAGCTCGACCAGCACCGCAGGGGCGTCGGACGCGTCGAGCATGACGATGGCGAAAGGCGCTTACCTCTCCCTTGCGGACTACGAGAAGCAGATGGCGGACCGATCGGGCAGCACGGTCGTCTACTTCTTCCACGCCTCCTGGTGCCCCGATTGCAAGGCAACCGACGCCGCGCTGATGTCGCAGGGGGTGCCGGACGGGCTGACCGTCGTCAAGGTCGACTACGACACGGCGACGGAGCTGAAGAAGAAGTATGACGTGACCATCCAGCACACCTTCGTCGCCGTGGATTCCTCCGGGATGGCAACCAAGAAGTGGACCGGTGCCAAGGATGGCGCTGCCATCAAAGCGATGGCCGGCTAGGGCGTGCTCGCCACCCTGGGTGCTCTGCTCGGCGCCGTCCTCGCGGGCGCCTTGACGACGTTGGCGCCCTGCTCGCTCTCGCTGGTCCCCGTGATCGTCGGCGGCTCGATCAGTGACCTCCCGGGTCGGCCTTGGCTCCGGCCGCTCGTCGTGGCCGCCTCGTTGGGGGCGTCGGTGATTGCTTTCACCCTGCTCCTCCGCGCGGGTACCGCGCTCATCGACGTGCCAACTGACGTCTGGCGCTGGCTCAGCGGCGGCTTGCTGGTGACGCTCGGGTTCCTCGCCGCCGTGCCCGAGGTGTGGGAGCGACTCATGGTCGCTTCCGGAGTCAACGCACGCTCCGCGACGGCGCTTTCTCGCTCGCGAGCCCGAACCGGCCTCGGCGGAGCCATGCTCACCGGTGCCGCCCTCGGCCCGGTCTTCACCTCGTGCAGCCCCCTCTACGGATACGTGGTCGTCACGGTCTTACCCGCCGATCTCGGCCGTGGCCTCGCCCTACTTCTGGCGTATGCCGCGGGCCTCGTCGGCGTCCTGCTGGCCGTTGCCGTCCTCGGCCGCTCCCTGGTGCAGCGGCTGCGGTGGGCGAGTGATCCCCATACGCCCTGGCGCCGGGCGCTCGGACTGCTCTTCATCGGGATCGGCGTCCTGATCGGTACCGGTGGCATGCTGGCCGTCGAGACATGGCTAGTCGAGAACAGCCCGCTGCGACCCTGGGAGTGGGGACCCGGTCAGCCCTGAGCGTCCCCTGGCCGGCGCACGGTGACCGGGTCACCGGGGCGAACCTCGCCGGGCTGGACCACGCGCGCGTTAAGTCCGCGTAGGCGCCGGGGGCGGCCGGTCCGGCCGTTGACGAAGCGCATCGCCTCCTCACCGAAGCGCTCGATGAATTTGGCGCACCCGGTGTGCGGCTGGTCGGTGACCTGGATGACGGCGGTCGGGGCCGTCGGGTCGCCGAAGCTCAGATAGGTCCACGCGGGCAAATTCTCTTCGGAGAGATCGAGATCCACATAGAGCTGGTCACCCGCGAGCGGTTCGATCGCCGGGTCGTCGGCGAGGAAGGCCACCATCCGGTGGCTCATGACGTTCAACTGCATGTCGGGGTGGGACGAGCCGTCCTCGGTGCGCTTGGACCCACGCTCGATCCAGGTGTCCCCCTCCAGGCCGTATGCCGCGTCGAGCCTCCCGACGTCCAGCACCTCCCGCTCGCCCACGGCGGGGCGACGCACCACGAGGTTGAGCGTGCCGGTGTCCTTCGGTGCGGCGTCCAGAACGGGGACGAAGTCGAGCAACTCGTCGGTGGTGCGGTAGCGAGCGGAGCGGGTGGGGGCCATGGGCACAGGGTGTCAAAGTTGGCTGAGTGGCGATGGTTAGGGTGTCGTCCCATGTCCGAACATCTCTTGGTCTTCCCCGAGCGCGACGACGCTGACGAGGTCGCCGAGGAATTACGCGAGGAAGGCTTCACCGAAGTTCGCGTCATCCGCCAACCACTGGCGGGGGAGGACGACGCCGAGTCGGATGAGTGGGCTGTCTACGTCCGGGAAGCCAATGTCGCCGACGAGACGGGTCCGGTCGCCAAGGGGCTGGCCGATCGCTTTCAGGCCGTGGTCGACGACCGTGGCGGCTGGTACGACCCGGAGCCGACGCCCCGCTATTCCTGATCAGTCCGACCACCCACCTGCTTGACGGTGGGGTTGCGCGGACGTGGAGGTTCGCGACGGCGGCGGCGGCGCGGCATACGATCACGGCTGTGACTGAGGTGGCGCAGGGGACCCGGCCGGCGATCGTGCTCGTCTCGGCGGAGCATTGCGAGCGACTCGCCGACGAGTTCGGCAGGTATGGCCGCGACTACGACCTCGTGACCGCGCGCTCGGCCGATGAGGCGATGGCCGCGACCATGCGGGTGGTCCGGCGCGGGGGCGAGATCGCGATGTTCGTGGCGGAGTCACGGCTGCCAGACATGCACGCGATGGTCGGCATCAGCATGTTGCGGTCGGCGATGCCGACGGCGCGGCGGGTCATCGTCGCCGAATGGGCCAACTTCCGCGAGGACTCGGTCGCGCTACGGCCGGGCCTGGCGAAGGGGAAGTTCGACGCCTTCCTGCTGATGCCGCGCGGCGCTCGGGACGAAGATTTCCACACCGCCATCTGCGAATTGCTGTCGGAGTGGGGCGCGACGGTCCCTGTGCCCTTAGTCGATTCGGTGCAGATCGTCTCCGACACCAGCGGCGGCCTGACGCTGGCGTTGCGCGACTACCTCGACCGGGTCGGCTCGCCGAACCGCCTCTATGGCACCAACACGGAGGTCGGCCGCGACCTGATCGCGGCCTTCCCCGGGGAGCCGACCTTCCCGTTGCTGCGCCTCTACAACACCACCGATGTCTTCGCGCCGACGTCCGTGCGCGATATCGCCTCCCGGCTGTATGGCCGTCCGGCCGACATCGACGTCGACACGATCGTCGATCTCATGGTCATCGGCGGTGGTCCCGCAGGTCTCGCGACGGCCGTGTACGGCGCAAGCGAAGGCCTCTCCACCGTCCTGATCGAGTCGGAAGCCATTGGGGGACAGGCCGGTACGTCTTCGATGATCCGCAACTACCTGGGCTTCCCGCGAGGCATCTCCGGCGGCAAGCTGGCTCAGCGGGCGCGGACGCAGGCGTTGCGCTTCGGGACCCGGTTCTTCACCGGCTGGCCTGTGACCGCGATCCGACCCGGGGAGCCGGGGGAGCCGCATACGGTCGTCACCGACGGCGGGGAGGTGCGGGCTCGCACCATCGTGATCGCGACGGGCGTGGACTACCGGCGGATCGGCATACCCGTGATCGATGAGTTGGTTGGGCGCGGCGTGAACTATGGCGCGGCGATGACGGCGGCGCGCGAGATGGAGGATCAGCCGGTCTTCGTCGTCGGTGGAGGCAACTCGGCGGGGCAGGCCGCGGTGCACCTCGCCCGCTTCGCCCGTTCGGTGACGATCCTGATCCGGCGCGCGGATCTGAGCGCGACGATGTCCCGCTACCTGATCGACGAGATCGACCACAACCCGCGAATTGCGGTGCGGGGCAACGTAACCGTGGTCGACGGCGGCGGCGAGGAGTCGCTGGAGTGGATCGAGGTCGAGGACACCCGCAGTGGGGCGCGGGAGCGACTGGCAGCGCGCGGCCTGTTCCTGCTGCTCGGCGCCGAGCCGCACTGCGAGTTCCTGCCCGAGCAGGTGCGCATGGACGAGCACGGGTTCGTGCTCACCGGGCGAGAGGTGCCGATGGAAGAGTGGGTCGACAACTGCCCGCCCGAGGCTCTAGCCACGTCGGTGCCTGGCATCTTCGCCGTCGGCGACATCCGCTCCGGCTCGATGAAGCGGGTGGCGAGCGCCGCCGGGGAGGGGGCGAGCGTCATACCCCTGGTTCACCGCTTCCTCGAAGCCCCCGCCGACTGACGACTCCCGGGTCGGGACCGTCCGGGGCGGGCAGACGTTCCTTGGCCCGCCCAAGCCGTCCTACCGACCGGTAATCTGCCCGCCATGAGTGCTCAGACCCCCGCCGACCTGCGCACATCCGTGTCGCCGGACTTTCGTCGCAACCAGTGGACGTATGGGGTGGGGACCCTCGGGCGGGATGCGGTCTACACCCTGTTCAGCTTCTATCTCGTCGTCTATCTGACCGACGTGCTCGACCTGCCCGACTCCACCATGTGGTGGGTCTCCGGGGTGTTGTTGGGCGCGCGACTGCTCGATGCGGTCCTGGATCCGGTGGTCGGGGCGCTCGTCGACAGCACCCGGAGCCGGTATGGGCAGTTCAAGCCCTGGCTGCTCTTCGGTGGCCTCGCGTCCGGCGCGGCGACGATCCTGCTGTTCGCCGACGTCGGCCTGAGCGGTGGCGCTTTCGTCGCCGTCTTCGGGATCGTCGTCCTCCTTTGGGGGCTGATGTGGTCGGCCCACGACATTGCCTACTGGGGCATGTTGCCCGCCCTGTCCATCAACCCGGGCGAGCGCGAGCGCTTGGCGGCCGTCGCCAAGACCTTCGCCTCGATCGGACAGTTCGCGGCTGTCGCGGGGGTGCCTGTCGCCGTCGCCGCCCTCGCCAGCGGCGTCGAAGGCGGCACGACGGGCTCATGGCGGACCGTCGCGATCGTCCTCGCGGTGGTCATGGTCGCCCTCATGTTGGTGCCGATCCTCGCCGTCCGGGAGCGGACCGATGTCGATCTCGACGGCGAACGCACGGGGCTCCGGGAACTCCTGCGCGCGCTCTTCCGCAACGACCAATTGCTCTGGGCCGCAACGGCATACCTGCTCTTCATGCTCGGCTATGGCACGACCGGAGCGTTCGGTTGGTACTTCTTCAAGTACGCCTATGGCGACGAGGCCGTCTTTCCGGTCTTTGCGCTCTTCGTCGGTCTCGGCCAAATCGCCGGCCTTGCCACCTTCCCGCTCGCCCGCCGACGGTGGTCCCGCGGCCAGCTCTTCACCTGGTCGACAGCGCTCATCGTCGTGACGTATGCCGTGTTCTTCGTTGCGCCGATGAATATCGTCGTCCTCGGCGGGCTCGCGTTCGTGATGTTCTTCCTGGCGAGCTTCATCATGCTGCTCATGCTCGTCTTCCAGGCCGACACGATCGAGTATGGGCAGTGGAAGCTCGGCCGCCGCAACAACGCCGTGACCTTCGCCCTGCAGCCGTTCATCAACAAGACCTCGGCCGCGATGAACACCTGGATCGTGTCCGCGACGGTGATCATCGCGGGGATCAACGAGGCGGATACCGCCGCCGATGTCACCCCCGGCGGGATCACGATGATGAAGGTCGCAATGCTGCTCATCCCGGCGCTTCTCATTATCGCTGGGTATGCCGTGTGGCGCCGCAAGTTCGTCATCGACGAGGGCTTCCACGCCCGCATCGTCGCCGAGTTAGAGCCCGAACTGCGCGCCTAGGACAGTTGAGCCCGACTCCGGGCATCGCCCGCGCGGTCAGAGAACGCGAGTCACCGGCTGCCCCGTGATCGTGGAAATGGCAACGTAGTCTCGATCGTCGGTCAGTTGGTTCACACCGGCCGCTTCGGCGGTTGCGGCGATGACCAAATCAACCGCTTTCGCCGAGCGATGCTGGCCCAATTCCGTGAGGAACAGCTGCACCTCCTGGGCGCGCTCGAAGGCGCGCTCGTGTATCGGCATCCAGGCAAAGGCATCGCGCCCGGGTCAGAGCAGTCCGAGGCCGATCAGTTCATCCTCGGTGAAGATTCGGGATCGGATCAGGAAGCGCACCCCTTCGGGTGCCTCGAGGGAGAAGCCGCTGCCGCGACCGGGGACCACATCGACGGTCAGATGGGTGTGCTTCCAGTACTCGTATTGCGACTGGCTCATATAGAAGGGGATGGGTTCTTCGATCCCGTCGATCTGCAATTGCTGCAGCAGCACGTCGACATCGCCGACGATGAAGTCGCCGAGCGGGTAACACATCGGGGCGCTGCCGTCGCAGCAGCCGCCGGACTGATGGAACATCACCGGACCATGCCGGCTCACCAGGCTGCGCAGCAGGTCCTGCGCGGCCGGCGTGCAGGCGACCTTCTCGATCGTGTCCTGAGTCACGGGGGATCACCCTTCCGGTGAAATGCCGATGCTGGTGGCCGGCACGGGTCTCGCGCCGGCCACCAGCATCAGGTCTAACTGGTGGGGCTGTCGAACAGCGAACTGTCGATCAGAAGAAGCCCAGAGCGTCCGGGCTGTAGGAGACCAGCAGATTCTTGGTCTGCTGGTAGTGGTCGAGCATCATCTTGTGGTTCTCACGTCCGATGCCCGACTGCTTGTAGCCACCGAAGGCGGCATGCGCGGGGTACTGGTGGTAGCAGTTGGTCCAGACTCGACCGGCCTTGATCCCGCGACCCATGCGGTAGGCGATGCCGCTGTCGCGCGACCAGACGCCGGCGCCAAGGCCGTAGAGGGTGTTGTTGGCGATCTTCAGGGCGTCGGCCTCGTCGTCGAAGGTGGTCACCGAGACGACCGGACCGAAGATCTCCTCCTGGAAGATGCGCATCGAGTTGTCGCCCTGGAAGACGGTGGGCTGGACGTAGTAGCCGCCGGAGAGGTCTCCGCCCAGATCGGCGGCGTCACCGCCGGTGAGCACCTTGGCGCCCTCCTGCTTGCCGATCTCCAGGTAGCTCTTGATCTTCTCCAACTGGTCGTTGGAGGCCTGCGCACCCATGGTGGTCTCGGTGTCGAGCGGGTTGCCCATCTTGATCTGCTCGACCCGAGCCACGGCGTCCTTGATGAAGTCGCTGTAGATGGTGCTCTGGATCAGCGAACGCGAGGGGCAGGTGCAGATCTCGCCCTGGTTGAGGGCGAACATCGCGAAGCCCTCGAGCGATTTGTTGTAGAAGGCGTCGTTCTGGGAGGCGACGTCTTCGAAGAAGATGTTGGGCGACTTGCCACCCAGTTCCAGGGTGACCGGGATCAGGTTCTGGCTGGCGTACTGCATGATCAGACGCCCGGTGGTGGTCTCCCCGGTGAAGGCGATCTTGGCGATCCGCGGGCTGGAGGCCAACGGCTTGCCCGCCTCGGTGCCGAAACCGTTGACGATATTGAGCACACCGGCCGGCAACAGGTCGCCGATCAACTCGGCCAGCTTCAGGATCGACCACGGGGTCTGCTCGGCGGGCTTGAGCACGACGGCGTTGCCGCCGGCCAGGGCCGGGGCGAGCTTCCATACCGCCATCAGAATCGGGAAGTTCCACGGGATGATCTGGCCGACCACGCCCAGCGGCTCGTGGAAGTGGTAGGCGACCGTGTTCTCGTCGATCTCGCTGATGCTGCCCTCTTGGGCGCGCAAGGCGCCGGCGAAATAGCGGAAGTGATCGATCGCCAGGGGAATGTCAGCGGCCAGGGTCTCGCGGACGGCCTTGCCATTGTCCCAGCTCTCGATGACCGCGAGGTCTTCGAGGTTCTGCTCCATCCGGTCCGCGATGCGCAGCAGAATGTTGGAGCGGTCGGTGGCCGAGGTGCGTCCCCAGGCGTCCGCGGCATTGTGGGCGGCATCCAAGGCCGCCTCGATGTCCGCAGCATTGCCCCGGGCGACCTGCGTGAATACCTGTCCGGTCTGCGGGGCGTAGTTGTCGAAGTACTCCCCCGAGCTCGGCGGGACGAACTCGCCGCCGATGTAGTGGCCGTAGCGGTCGCTGACCTTGATATTGGATCCGGCGGATCCCGGCCGTTCAAATACAGCCATCGCTGCTCCCATCGTCGTTGGTAGGTGACGACGATGATGACTAGCCCACCGTTGCAACAACGTTGCATCCCTGGTGGGGAGGGGTGCGCTGCCGAGGGGGCTCGCTCAGAGCAGGCGGTGCACATTCGCCCGCGCGACGGCCGCGAGCGGTGAGGTCATCGGCAGCATCAGGGCAAGTGCCTCCCACGCCCGGGCGTCCTGGGACCCCCACGGCTGACGCGTCCAGGCGGAGAGCAGGTCGGCTCGTCCGCTGGTGCGCACCCCGGCGGCGACCGCCTCATGGATCTCGTCGCGCAGGTCGGCGATCGCCGGTGCCAGGGAGCGCGGCAGCAGTGGCCCGGAGTATGCCTGCGCCGCCGCGGCGATATCGCCCTCCGCCAGTCGATCCAGGACGGTGGCCCAGTCGGCCCGCACGGGCTCGAGCAGGCGATAGGGGCGCGATCCGAGCAGGTCCTCGCCGAGCACGGCACGCAGCCGCAACAACTCGGCGCGGATCGTGGACTCACTGGCCTCGGATTCGTAGAGACCGCAAGCCAATTCGCTGCCGGTGAGGCCGCCCGGGTGGTTGACCAGCAGGGCGACGATCTCGCTGTGCCGCGGGCTGAGCGACAGCGTGCGGGCGCCGGTGGTGACCACGGCACTGTCGACGCCGAGGGCGCTCACCCGTGGCCGGTTCGCGCCCGGATTCTCGCTGCGCAGCAGTTCGATCTCGGCGAGTCGAGCCGCAGCCCGCAGCATTGCCATCGTCTGCGGCACGATCAGTTCGTCCGCGCCGGTGACATCGACCGCGCCGATGATCCCGCCATGACGCAGGTCGCGGATCGGCACTGCCACGCAGGACCAGCGGTGCACCGACTCCATGAAGTGCTCCTCCTGGCGCACAACCACCGGCGTCCCCAAGGCGAGTGAGGTCCCGGGGGCGTTGGTGCCCACCAGCCGCTCGTCCCAGGAGGCTCCCTCGGCGAAGCCGATCTGCTCCACTCGGGAGAGGGCGGAGTTGCTGCCGCGCACGAAGAGCAACTGGCCATACTCATCCGCGACCGCGAGCACGGCGTCGCAGTCCAGCACGGCCTGCTCGAGCACGTCATAGAGGACCGGCATCGCCTGCCAGAGGGGATGGGCCCGACGGTAGTCCTGCAGGGCATCGCCGGGGATGGCCAGCGGCGCCTGAGTGATCGAGGGTCGCACACCGGCTGCCTGCGATCGACGCCAGGACTCGGCGACGACTGGACGGACGATGGCCATGCCCAAGTGAATAACGAGAGGCCGCTCCAGGGGAACGGTTTGGCCAGGAAAGCCCTACTTGAGCTTTCTCGACGACCGCTGTGGAACCCATGGCCCAGCCCCCGCTAGCGGTGCCAACTTGAGCGGAATAGACTCAACTTAACGATCGTTGCCCTGAGTGAACCCATTACCCTGCTTCAAAGGAGTCCTTTCTTCATGGAACTCAAGCCGACCACCAAGGTTGCCGAGATCCTGGCGATCGCCCAGCGTTCGGCCCAGACGGCCGGCAATCCCGAGATCACCCCTGCCCACCTGGCGCTGGCCGCGGTCGAGGTGCCCGAGACCACCGTGCCCGCCCTGCTGGCCGCCGGTGGCACCAGCCCCGAGGCGGTGGCCGCTGCCGCCCGCGTCGAGATCGCCAAACTGCCCAAGGTCAGCGGATCGAGCAATGGACCCGGCTTCGGCCAGTCCGTCCTGCCCGTGCTCAACCAGGCCGACACCCTGATGAAGGCGTGGGGCGACACCTATATGTCCGTCGACGCGCTGGTCCTCGCGCTCGCCGAAAAAGGTGCTCTCAAGGGTGTCGACGCAAAGGCCGTCGAGGCGCAGATCGAGCATCTGCGCGCCGGCCGGAAGGTCACGACCGAGAACCCGGATGCCACCAGCGAGGCACTCGACAAATACTCCACCGACCTGACCCAGGCCGCCCGCGACGGCAAGCTCGACCCGGTCATCGGCCGCGACACCGAGATCCGCCGCGTCGTCCAGGTCCTCTCGCGGCGCACCAAGAACAATCCCGTCCTCATCGGCGAGCCCGGCGTCGGCAAGACCGCCGTCGTCGAAGGACTAGCGCAGCGCATTGTCGACGGTGACGTCCCGGAATCGTTGCGGGACAAGCGACTTCTCTCCCTCGACCTCGGGGCGATGGTTGCTGGCGCGAAGTATCGCGGCGAGTTCGAGGAGCGGCTCAAGGCCGTTCTGGAGGAGATCAAGGCCAGCGACGGCCAGATCATCACCTTCATCGACGAACTGCACACCGTCGTCGGCGCAGGGGCCACTGGCGAAGGCGCGATGGACGCGGGCAACATGCTCAAGCCGCTCCTCGCCCGCGGCGAGCTGCGGCTTGTCGGCGCGACGACTCTCGACGAATACCGCAAGCACATCGAGAAAGACCCCGCCCTGGAGCGCCGCTTCCAGCAGGTCTTCGTCGGCGAGCCGAGCGTCGAAGACACCATCGCGATCCTGCGCGGCCTGAAGGAACGCTACGAAGCGCACCACAAGGTCGAGATCGAGGACAGCGCCCTCGTGGCCGCGGCCTCGCTGTCCGACCGCTACATCAGCGGCCGGCAACTGCCGGACAAGGCCATCGACCTCGTCGACGAGGCGGCCTCACGCCTGCGGATGGAGATCGACTCCAGCCCGGTCGAGATCGACCAGCTACGGCGGTCCGTCGACCGGATGAAGATGGAAGAACTCCACCTCGCCCGCGAGACTGACGACGCCTCCAAGGAGCGGCTGGCCAAGCTGCGCAAGGACCTCGCCGACTCCACCGAGGAGTTGGGCGCCCTCGAATCCCGTTGGGAGGCAGAGAAGTCTGGCCTCAACAAGGTCGGTGACCTCAAGGTTCGCCTCGACGACCTGCGCACGCAGGCCGAGCGGCTGCAGCGGGAGGGCAACTACGAGCAGGCGTCGCGGCTGATGTATGGCGAGATTCCCGCCCTCGAGAAGGACCTCGCCAAGGCCAATGAGGACGAGATCGCCCGTGGCACAGCGGATTTGATGGTCAAGGAGCGCGTTGGCCCCGACGACATCGCCGAGGTCATCTCCGCGTGGACCGGCATCCCCGCAGGTCGGCTCCTTCAAGGCGAGACCGAGAAGCTGCTGTCGATGGAGTCGATCATCGGCGCGCGCCTGATCGGCCAGGGCGGCGCCGTACAGGCGGTCTCCGATGCGGTGCGCCGCAGCCGGGCCGGCCTCGCCGATCCCGACCGCCCGACCGGCTCCTTCCTCTTCCTCGGCCCGACCGGTGTCGGCAAGACCGAGCTCGCCAAGTCGTTGGCGGACTTCCTCTTTGACGACGAGCGCGCCATGGTCCGCATCGACATGAGCGAGTATGCCGAGCGGCACGCCGTCGCGCGCCTCATCGGCGCGCCCCCCGGCTATGTCGGGTACGACGAGGGCGGGCAGCTGACCGAGGCGGTGCGCCGACGGCCATACAGCGTGGTCTTGCTGGATGAGGTGGAGAAGGCGCACCCGGAGACCTTCGACATCCTGCTGCAGGTGCTCGACGACGGGCGCCTGACCGACGGGCAGGGCCGCACGGTGGATTTCCGCAATGTCATCCTCGTGCTGACCTCCAATATCGGCAGCCAGTTCCTCATCGACCCGACCCTGTCGCAGGAGCAGAAGAAGGACGCCGTCATGTCGAGCGTCCGCGCCGCCTTCAAACCGGAGTTCCTCAACCGGCTCGATGACGTCATCCTCTTCGACGCCCTGAGCCAGGACGAGTTGGCGCACATCGTCGACCTGCAGGTGCGCCAGCTGGCGACCCGCCTGCGCGACCGGCGCATCACCCTCGACGTCACCGACGCTGCCCGCGACTGGCTGGCCAAGACCGGCTACGACCCGGCGTATGGCGCTCGCCCCCTTCGCCGCCTGGTGCAGCGCGAGATCGGCGACCGGCTGGCCCGCGCGGTCCTCGCCGGCCAGGTCCGCGATGGCGACACCGTCACGGTCGGTCTCGACGCCGCCGGGGACACGCTCACGCTCGCCTGAGGGCGCGGCATACGCTCGCCGAGATCAGGCGAGCGACGCCGCGACGGTTGCGCGGACGGCATCGTCCAGTGAGCGGGGGGTCAGGCCCAACACCGGGGCGTATGCCGCGGGGTCCAGCCCGAGGTCCCGCGCCAGAATGTCTCGGGCGAGCCGACTCGTGGTGAGACCCGCGCCGGCGCCGGTCAGGCGCCGGCGCGCCTGCTCCCCGCGCAGCCCCGCGGCGAGCAGTCCGGTCGGAATTGTCACCACCGGACGGCGTGGCCGATCGAGCGCCTCGACGATCACCCGGTTGAGGCGCTCGAAGGTGTAGTTGTCGGTGACGACCGGGTGATCCCCGGCCGGGATCCACCCCTCGACCAGGCCCGAAACGGCCTGCGCGACATCGAGATTGGTTGCCGCGGCGTTCCGTCCGGCCGGCGAGAACACAACCGGGAACCGGCGGGCCGGGTCGATGAGATAGGACTTCCACATCGGCACGATCCCCGGCAGAGAACCAAAGACGAAGGGAATCTCCAGCACCGACGTGCTCGCGGCGCCCGCATCGGCGTGAACGCGCCGCTGTTGGTCCGCCCGCGCCTTGATATAGGGATGGCGCGCACTCAGTTGCCACACCGGGTGGAGTCGGTCGAAGGCAGTGAAGTAGGACCCGAGGACAACGAATCGCGCCACGCCGCAGCGCCGCACGGCATACGCCACCCGCTCGGTCGGCGCGACGAGAAGGCGTTGGAAGAAGGTCGTGGCGGGACGCGGAATGCGTACGCGCTCATCGGGTCCCAGGCAATACACGACTGCATCGGCGCCGGCCAAGCAGGCGTCCAAGTCACTGTCGCTCGCCGCCACCACATCCAATGAGTCGTATGCCGCGGCCGGGGCCTCCGGGCACGGCGCACCTTCGCGGGAGTAGCCGACAACCGCGTGACCCCTCCGCGCTAACTCGGCCACGATCGTGCGCCCGAGGAAACCGGTGGAGCCGAGCACTACCGCACGCATCAGGCAGCGACCTTTCGTCAGTGACTCGGCCTACTCACCAAAGAGGCTGCCGAGGTCTGTCAGGCTGCCATACCCCTTCTCTTGCATCACGCCAAGCCCGCTCGCGGGGCTCTGATCGGCCGGGGTGTCACCCTTACGCGCAAGACGGGGCTGGTTCTTCGCAGCCCTTTCCAGCGCTTTGTAACTCGCTTCGGACAGAACCCACCCCAGCGGGGCAGAGGTCGAGGGTGCAGTGGCCTGATAGGCGACATAAGTCGTCGTTGGTCGCCATTTGTTCACCGCGGTGATCGCGGCAGCGCTGCCGCGACCGGCAAAGAGTTGGTCGGCCGCGAACAACTGCTGCACCCGACGCAATTGCGCGTCGGCGCCAAACAGGACCTTGGTGCCCCCGAGGTAGGTCTTCGGCGGGACCAAGAACTCCTGAGTGCGGCTGCTGGGCCGGGCGGCCAGGTCACTTCCGCGGCCGTTGTCGAAATACACCAGCACCGGCACCCACAGGGTGCCGGAGCGCATCGAAAGCACGCGCGAGTTGTGGTTCCGGACCAGCGGGAGCCACTGCGGCGCGAGATCCGCCACGGTCCCGACTCCGGTGTTCTCGATATAGCCGCCGTCAACGAGTTGCTGGTTGGCGGCCGCGGAGCACAAGGCCGCGGACGGGGTCACGAACGGGAAACGCGCCGCCAGCATCGCCGCCGTGCTGGTACTCAGCGAGATGCCGCACGCGTCCGTCAGGCGAACCACGTCCAGGCTCGCTGGCGACCGGCCCGTGGCGGTGCAGTCATCGATAGGGCTCTTGGCCGGTGTGCCCGATGAAGGGTCCTTGATCCCGCTCAATTCGACCTGCGACACGAGGGCCCGGCATCGATTCGTGGCCGAGGTCGAGTTGAGGACCAGCGCGCCCGTGATGCCAGACGGCGCTGCCGTGCTGAGGAACGGCGACTCCAGTTTGGGGACCGCTCGTTCCCACGCCATCTCCATCTGCCCCGCGCGATCAAGCCAGCGCCAATCAGCTCCCACGCGGGCCGGGATTGGGACGCCGGTCGCGGCATACACGATGTCTGTAACGGTCAGGCCGACCGTCGCCACGGACAGCGCCTCGGGCCCGCTCATGCTCTCGGTTGCGGCTGCTGCGTGACCGGGCGGGAGGACGCTGGCGACGGCCAGGCCCACCGCGCCCCCACTGGCGCCGGACGACATGAGGGCCGTGGTGCATCCTGGCTTCCCCATGCTGGCGAGCCTGTCGAGGGCGAGCGATGTCCACACGGCGGCGCGGATCCCGCCGCCTTCCGCGGCATACACAAAGAGGGGGCGAACGTTGTAGTTCGTGTCCGGTAGGGGAATGTCGCAGGTGTTGGCGCGGGCCCAGTTCGCCAGCACCTGGCTCCAGGAATGACGTTGCGTCGGAACGAAATCGGGGAGGGTTCGGATGCCGTGGACGTCATCGCCGCCGCCCCGCACCGTGCCGAGAATTGTGGCAAGGATCAGCAATGTGGTCACGGGGGCCGAGGCTCGACGGACCAGGGGGAGCCAAAAGAACTCGGGCGCCCCTCCTTGTTGGAGGATGACGACGACCGTTCCGACGAGGCCCGAGATGATCGTGACGCCGACGAGAAAGGTCGCGATCGGGCCGAGGATCTGCGAGACATCCGCTGCGTACGAGCCGAAGGGAATCACCGCGAGCACCAAAATGCCGAGGAGGACTGGAGCCAGCCACTGTCGTGACGTCGTAAGCCCAGGAGTCAGGATGCGCAAGATGGCCGCCCAGACTCTGCGCGCTGGCATGGGCGCGCTCGAGGCGTGATTGAGGCGGTCGATGGCGAAGGCAGCGATCGGCCAGCCGAACACGCAGATGACGATGCCGAGGGCGAGGAGCCACGATGCCATGGCCGGTCGGTCCCCGAGGGCCACTTCGCCGGCGAATGCGCGGATGAGTCCAACGCCCGGGAGCATGATCAGGGCGATGGCCAGGCCGTCACCCAGGGCAATCGCTCGTTGTGCTTGTTCGATCGACGCTGACGGCTTTGTCTTGCGGGACACCCACGTTGGGAGGTCGCTCGCGGTTGTCATGCGACCGGTGGCGTCAGGGCAAAAGGTGTAATTGACCCATCGCACGGCGGTTGACACGGCAGCGATGACGAAGGGGACGCTCGCGAACAGCGCAACGCGCGACGAAGTGGGCGACACGCCACGTGCGTTGGCGATACCAGCGAGCAGGAGGACGGCCACCGGGCTGGCCCACCAGAGCCAAAGGACGGGTTTCGTATGGGGATCGGGCACCGTGGCACTGGCCCGCATCACGACGTTGTGGCTGCGCATGCGCCCGAGCACGAAGATCGTGCCAGCCACGAGCACGGTTGCCACGCTCGCCCACAGCAGGTGCGCCCAGCCACGCTGCTCGGCCCAGCGTCGCTCAATATCCGGGATCTGCTCCAGCAGGTCAGGTCCCTTGCCCAAGCCGAGTAGCGCCAACGGCAGCACGATCAGCAGTGAAAAGCGTTGGGCGTATGCGGCTTTCGCCCACCCGACGGCCACTCTTGCCGGAGCCAAGCCGAGCTCCCAGCGAGTCCTTCGGTCCTCGTTATGCGCGCGAACGGCAAGAACGCTGGCACCAAGGATCAGTACCCACTTGAGTGCGGTGATGCCCGGAAGCACAGTGGCGGCTTCGGACGCCTTGAGAGCGATCAGCATCGCCGCGTTCTCGGTGACGTCGACGGCAGCTGCGAGCAGGACCACCGATCCGACCCGCGCCCAGCGGGCCGATCTCTCCCAGGTCGCCTCACCCGTGGGAGTCAGCTCGATCACGCTGACATTCGCCCGCCGACGAAGAAGCAAACCAACCGTGCCGTAGAGCGCAATGAAACAGAGGTCGAGCGCGGCATACGTCGTGATCCACGCGTGGCTCGGAAGGTCGGAGCGGCTTTGGAGGAGACTTTGCCAGTCGGACACGGTCTCTCCCCAGGCAAATGGGGCGCCGGGGCTCGTCAACGAGGTGGGGCTGGTGGTGCGTCCGCCGGGCAATAGCACCTGATCGAGCAAGCCGTTGACCTCACTCAGGGCCACGTAGGTCCCCACGATCATCCACGCGAGCGCGCCGCGCAGCCAGGGAAGGCGAGGAAGGGGGACGGGCAGGAGGGGGATGGGCAGGCGGGGGACGGGCAGCGGCATACCGGCACTCCTGTCGTCGACGGGCAGCGACATCGTCTCGCTTCGGGCGGCGTCTGTCTCCCCTTTGGGAGTACCGGTCGTAACCGTGGGCCGTCGGTGGTGCCGGGTATCGTCATCGCCATGCGTCGACGCCTCGCTCTTGCCACAGCGCTGCTGTGCCTCCCGCTCGCCCTGGTTGGGTGCGAGGACAAGACGGTCGCGGCCGACCCGGCTGCGGCGCTGGCCAAGGCCAAGACCACCCTCGACACAGCCAAGGCCGTCACGCTCAAACTGACATCGAGCGCCTCGATCCCTTCGGGGCACAACGGTGTTTCGGGCGCGGAGGGCACTGGCCTCATCGATGCCACGACGCCGAAGTTCAAGGGCAAGGTCAGCGCGGTCGTCAATGGCACGCCGGCCACGGTCGACATGGTCGCGATCGGCGACAAGACGTGGATGTCGCTGTTCACACCCAAGCTCGTCCCGGTCGACCTCGAAGACCTCGGCGCGCCCAACCCGGGCAATCTCTTCAAGCCCGACGCCGGCCTGTCGAGCCTGCTGACCAAGGCGACGAATCCGGTCGCCGGGGCGGATCAGCGCTACGGCAAGGAAATCCTGACCACCTACACCGCGAAGGTCCCGGGCAGCGTCATCAAAAGCTTGCTTTACCTCGGCGACGACGCGGCGACCTTCGATGCGACCTTCGGCATCGAGAAGACGAGCGGCCAACTGCGGCAGGCCAAGCTGACGGGGGAGTTCTATACCGGGACGCCCGCGACCTACACCGTCGTCCTCACGGATTACGGGAAGACCATTGCCATCCCGGAGCCCTGACGCGTCTGCCGGGCCCGCTGGCCCGTCCGGCTCGGCCGGCTCGATTGGTGCGGCTGGCTCGGGCGTGACCGAGGCGAGCACGCGTGCCCGAACGCTGCTGACCTTCGCCGCCATCGCCGTCGCGTTGGCGGCCGCCGACACCTATGTGGTCGTGCTCGCCCTGACCGACATGATGCAAGGCGTCGGTCTCGGCATCGAGAGCCTCCAGCGCGCGGCTCCGATCATCTCGGGCTTCCTCCTGGGGTATGTCGCGGTGCTCCCCCTTATCGGCCGCCTCGCCGACCTTCTCGATCGCCAGCGCGTTCTGCTGGGATGCCTGGCGATCTTCGTAGTCGGCTCCGGCGTCACTGCCCTGGCCGTGGACCTGTCCGTGCTAGTCGCCGGCCGCGTCATCCAGGGCATCGGTGGCGGCGGCCTGGTCCCGGCCACGCTGGCCATCGTCGCGGCGCTCTGGCCGGAGGACCGCCGCGGCCTCCCGCTGGGGATCGTCGGCGGAGTCCAAGAGCTCGGCTCCGTCCTGGGCCCCATCCTGGGCGCCCTCATCCTCGCCGTCGCCGACTGGCGGGCAATCTTCTGGCTCAACGCTTTTGGTGGAATCGTCTTGGCGCTGCTGATCGCGCGCGTGGGCGGGCGGGGCCGTGATTCCGGTAGCACAGCGAGTGGGGAGGTGGCTTCCAGGGGGCGAGCGCGCGGCATACGTCGAGTAGTTGTTGGGGCGGCACTCGTCGTTCTCGGCCTGGCGCTCTGGGCACCCGATTTCCTGGCCAGCAGCGTGAGCCTGGGTGGCCCGTTCGTGCCGTTCGGGACGAGCACCGCGCGCTTGATGACGCCGATCGGCGTCGTCGGGCTCGTCCTGGCCGCCGCCGCGCTCGTCCTGGTCGTTCGGCACGCCTGGCCCGTCCTGCGCCGCGCCGACCCGATCGGCGCCGGGCTGCTCGGCGGGGCGCTGGGGTGCATCGTGTTGACCTTTGCCGCGTCCGACCCGGAACGCGAGATCGTCGGCCCGCTCGGCTTTGCGCTGGTGCCGCTGGCCGTCATCTGTGCCCTCGCGTATGCCGCGGTCCACCGCCGCTCGCCCGATCCCGTCATCCCGCGCGGAGTCCTGCGCGGTCGAACGGTGTGGTCGCTACTGGTGTCCTTGCTGGTCGGGGTTGCCCTCGTCGCCGTGGTCGTCGACGTGCCGCTGCTCGCCCGGCTGATTCACGAGCAGGTGCCGGGCGGGTCGAGTCCGGCGACGGAGGGCGCGTTCATCCTGGTGCGCTTCCTGCTCGCGGTCCCGGTCGGCGCCGTCGTCGGAGGAGCGCTTTTGCGCCGGCTGGGGGATGGGCTCGTGTCCGGTCTGGGTCTCGTGCTGGCCACGATCGGGCTCGCCGTGATGACCACCTACGGCCGGGGTTCCTTCGCCGACTTCTCCTCGTATGCCGTGCTCGCCCTCGCCGGATTCGGCATCGGTCTCGCGCTGGCCCCGGTCAACAACGCCGCGCTCGCGGACGCCCCCCAGGACGCCCACGGCACGGCGTCCGCGCTGGTCGTGGTCGCCCGGATGGTCGGGATGGTCGTCGGGATCGCGCTGCTGACGGCGATCGGCCTGCACCATTACTACGGGGTGGTGGCGGCGCTGCCCGATCCGTCGGATCGCGTCGCCCTCGTCGACGCCGGCATCGCCCAAGTCCACGCCGTTTTGTATGGCGCGACCGTCGCCGCCGCGCTCGGCGCACTCGCCTCGATCAAACTCGGGCTGCAGCGACGTGGCCCCGTGGACGGGGCGCGCACCTTCGGCTTGTGAGGCTGGCGTTCTTGAGAGGTGGCGGGCCTGGAACCGGGGGCACGCGGCATACGTCCAAAGACGCATGAGAAGCCGCCACTTGGGAACCAGCATCGTCGTGGCCGTTGGAATGCTGCTCATGTCGGGCTGCGGACAGCAGTCCGGCACGGGCGCCACGAGTGGAGGCGTTAGTGGTGGCGCGAGTGGGGATGCGGGAGACAACTCAGGCGGCATGAACGCGGTGACGAAGCTCAGCGACGTCACCGGGAACTACACGGATGCGGATCACCCCAACCGGCCGGCGGCGATGCTGAAAGACACCATCGTCACCCTGCAGATCCTCGATCACAGCATTCGGATGTCGGCCGGGTGCAACACTCTCGCGGGCGACGTGCGGGTGGAGGACTCACAGCTGGTCGTTGACGGCGTCGGCCTGGCAATGACCGAGATGGCGTGTGACACAAAGCTGATGGATCAGGACGCGTGGTTGGCGAAGGCGATGACGCAGCGCCCGACGATTGAGCGCTCCGGTCCCTACCTTGCCCTGAATTGGGGCGACGGGGGGTGGCTCGGGTTCACCCGCTCCGACTGGCAGGTCCTGCCGGGTGGCACGGCCGATCCGGACAAGCCGGTGTCGAACTCCGCCACGACAGAGCCCGGGCCAAAGGATCCGTCGCCGGCTGCCCCAACGCCGTCCTCAGTTGCCCCCGCCGAACCGGGCGCGAGCACCTCGCCTACGTCGTCCCCGTAAGCCCGTCGTCCCAGGAAGCCCGTCGTCCCAGGAAGCCCGCGTCGTAGTAGGCCCGCGTCGTCGACGTGAGCCTCACTCCCAGACGTCGGCGATCGCGCGCAGTGTCTCGGGAGTGCCATCCACAAGCAGGGTCGTCACGGGCGACTCCCGCCAGGCGGCGAGGTCGTCGCGGATCTTCTCCTTCGGACCGACCAAAGCGATCTTTTCGATGAGGGACACCGGGATTGCGGCCATGGCCTCGGCCTTGCGCCCTGCCAGATAGTGCTCCTGAACCGCCGCGCACTTCGCGCTTGGCGAAGCCGTCCGCGAGCGCGCGCTCGGCCTCCGCCGAGGCGTATGGCGAGAACCACGCCGGGATCCAGCCGTCGGCGATCTCGGCGGAGAGCGCGACATTCTTCGGTCCCTGGGCGGCGAGCAGGATCGGGATGGTCGGGCGGGCCGGGTGCAACGCAATCCGGTCGGCGAGATCGGGATCCGGCGCCGTGCCCCAATAGCCGATGCCGAGTCCGAGCTTCGCCGCAGGTCCTTTCGCCGCCGAACGTTCGTGCTCAGTCTGCCAAATCCTTTGTGCGCCATAGGTGTCACACAGGAGATGCACAGGGGTTCGGGGAAACTAGAGTCAACGCACCCCACCTCTCGAAAGGACCAGCGTGGATCAGCCCAGCTTCGAAGGTCGCCCCCTCCCTCGACCCGAGGAAGAGGTTTTCGATCAAGGCCTGGCCTTCGACCTCGAGACCATGAATCGCCGCCGCGCACTCCGCTATCTCGGCATCGGTGCCAGCGCTGCGGCCCTGGCCGCATGTGGTGGCACAACCGACTCGGCGAGCACGTCGAGCACATCGGCCGTGGGCGCCAGCTCGTCGTCGAGCACGTCGACCACCACGAGCACGACGGCATCCGGCGACTTGACCGAAATCCCCGATGAGACGGCGGGCCCCTATCCCGGTGACGGCTCCAACGGCCCGAATGTCCTCACCGAGGACGGGGTCGTTCGTCAGGACATCACGACCAGCTTCGGCGACTACTCCGGCACCGCCGAGGGCGTTCCCGCCACGATCGAGTTGACGATCCTCGACATGGCCAATGGCAACGCCGCGTTCGCCGGGGTCGCGGTCTATGTGTGGCACTGCAACCGGGACGGCAACTACTCGTTGTATTCCGACGGGATCACCGACCAGAACTACCTGCGCGGGGTTCAGGTCGCGGACGACTCCGGCAAGGTCAGCTTCACCTCGATCTTCCCGGCGTGCTACTCCGGCCGCTGGCCGCACATCCACTTTGAGGTCTATCCCGACCAGGCCAGCATCACCGACTCCAGCAAGGCCATCGCCACCTCGCAGATCGCCATCCCGCAGGCGCAGTGCGAGGAGGTGTATGCGACGACCGGTTATGAGCAGTCCGTGACGAACCTCTCGCAGCTGTCGCTCGCCACGGACAACGTGTTCAGTGACGACTCCGGTGCAACCCAGCTGGCCACGATGAGCGGCAGTGTGGACAAGGGCTACACCATCGCTCTGACTGCCGCGGTCGACACCACGACCGAGCCGACCGGGGGTTCGGCGCCCAAGTAGGCGCCGCCCTTAGACGGTGAGGTCGGCAACGATCGCCGCGACGACATCGTCGGTAGCCTCGTAGCCCAGCATGTGGCCCTTCCCCGGGAACTCGATCAACTCCGACCCGGGGATGGCCGCATGCAAGGCGCGGGCGTATGGCGGTGGGGTCAGCCGATCCTTGCTCCCCACCATGATTGTGGTCGGGACCTCGGCGAGCGCCGCCAGCGATGCCCGCTCGTCAAGGGCCCGCAACGCGCTGAAGTAGCTGCCCATGTCGCGGATCTTCGTCCCGGCGATGGCGCGGCGGACGAGCTTGACGTCGCGCGGGTCCGCGTCGTCGCCGAAGTTCAAGTGCCGCTGATGTCCCTCCCGCACGAAAACCCCGGCGGGCACGCGGGGACCGCGGGCCGCGATGGACATCACCCCCATCTCGACCCGGCCGACCAGGCCGGGGCGAGAGACCTCGGACGCGGCGGTGCCGAGGAGGACGACCCCAGCGCAGCGCGAGCGAAGGTCGTCACGGTGGCGCCCGGCATACGCCATCACGGTCATCCCGCCCATCGAATGTCCGCACAGCACAACGCGATTCGGGATGGTCGCGGTGATGACGTCGGCGAGATCGTCGCCGAGACGACCGATCGAGGGCGCTCCGGTTCCGGGAGTGGACTCGCCGTGGCCACGCTGGTCATAGGCGACGACGCGGACGGCGGCCTGCTCGTGAATGCCGCGGATCACCCGCGACCACAGCGTGCGGTTGAGGGTCCAGCCGTGGGCGAGAACAACGCTCGGCAGGGACTCGTCCACGACGCCGCTGGGGTAGTAGACCTCGCCGACGATCCGGCCACCATCGGCCACGGGCAGGGTGAATCGTTCGCTGCGGAAGCGGTCACTCACTGGTGACCTCCACGGAGGCATCCATGGCGACCTCCACGACGACGGGCGCGTGGTCGGAGGCGCCCTTGCCCTTGCGCTCCTCCCGATCGATCATCGCGGCGGTGACCCGGGACGCGACGTCCGGGCTCGCGAGGAGGAAGTCGATCCGCATACCGCGGCCTTTTTGGAAGCGCAGTTGCTGGTAGTCCCAGTAGGTGTAGACCTTGGGGCCCGGCAGCAGCGGCCGCACGACATCGACGTAGCCGGCGTCGAGGATCGCCTGGAAAGCGGCACGCTCGCGGGGGCTCACGTGCGACTTGTCCTCGTAGAACTCCATCGACCAAACGTCCTCGTCGCGCGGCGCGATATTCCAGTCGCCCATGAGCATCGTCGGGCCGGCTGTCAGCCAGTCGGCGGTCTCGTCACGCAGCCGCCTCAGCCACTCGATCTTGTAATCCATGTGCGGGTCGAGCAGGTGCCGACCGTTCGGGACATAGAGGCTGTTGATGCGTATGCCGCCGCACGTCGCCGCGAGATGCCGCGCCTCCGGCCCGTCCGCTTCGCCCCAGATCGGGGCGCCGTCGAAGCCCGCCCGGACGTCGGCGAGGCCCACGCGGGAGGCGATGGCCACGCCATTCCACTGGTTGTAGCCGTGGTGGGCGACCTCGTAACCCAACTCTTCGAAGCGGAAGAACGGGAACTGATCCTCGCGGGTCTTGGTCTCCTGAATCGCCAAAACGTCGACGTCCGTGCGCTCCAGCCACGCGACGACGCGCTCGATGCGGGAGCGGATCGAGTTGACATTCCAGGTGGCGATCCGCATCTCGTCACCGTATCCGAGGGCCGTCCCACCGGCGGCGTAGGGTGCGCGCCATGACGGAACGGGACCAGACCACGGGGGAGAACACGGCAGCGGCCCGGAGGACGATGACCCGAACGACGATGACCCGGACGACGATGACCCGAACAACGGCGCTGGTGACGGGAGCGACTGCGGGGATCGGGCACGAGTTCGCCACCCAGTTGGCCGCCCGAGGTCACGACCTCGTTCTCGTGGCCCGGGACACCGCCCGACTGGAGGAGACCGCGGGGCGGCTGCGCGCGGCATACGGCATCGGGGTGGAGGTGCTGGCCGCGGACCTGAGTGATCGAGCGCAGACCGAGGTCGTGGCCGCGCGCCTGGCCGAGGTCCATCGACCGGTGGATCTGCTCATCAACAACGCCGGGTTCGGGCTGAATGCTCGTTTCCTCGACGTGGACGTGGCCGCCGAGGAGGAGAGCTTGGATGTCATGTGCCGGGCCGTGCTCGTGCTCACGCACGCGGCCGCAAGGGCCATGGTGAGCCGGGGTAGCGGCCGGATCATCAATATCTCCTCAGTGGCGAGTTTCATTGCGGCGAGCCCGTATTCGGCGGCGAAGGCGTGGGTGACCGTGTTCACCGAGTCGCTGGCGCATCAACTGGCGGGGACGGGGGTGAGTGCGACGGTGGTCTGTCCGGGATTCGTGCGGACGGAGTTCCATCAGCGCGCGGAGATGGACACGCGATCCTTGCCGAAGCCGCTGTGGTTGAGCGCTTCCGACGTGGTGCGCGAGGCGCTCGCGGATGCCGAGCGCGGAGTCGTCGTCTCCATCCCGAGCCGCCGCTATCGGGCCGTGGTCATGTTGTTGCGCGTTCTGCCGCGCGCCGTGGCGCGCGACCCGCGCGTGGTCAGTCGCCACCGTCGGACGTGACGCTCGCGTCGTGAGCCTGGCGTTCGTGAGGTTGGCGTTCGCGAGGTTGGCGTTCGTGAGGTGGGCGACGTGACATACGTTGGTCGTATGCCGCACACCACCAACACGGGAATCCCCGACTCTGGAATCCCCGACACGGGAATCCCCCACTCCGACGTAGCCGCCGATCGGGCTCGTCTGCTCGAGATCGTCAAGGACAAAGCCATCGTGCACGGTCGAGTCACGCTGTCCTCGGGGCGGGATGCGGACTACTACGTCGACCTGCGCCGGATCACCCTCGATGGCGAGGCGGCCCCCCTGGTCGGCCGGGTGATGCGTGAGTTGGTGCGGGATCTCGATTTCGAGGCCGTGGGTGGGTTGACGTTGGGGGCCGACCCGGTGGCGACGTCGATGCTGCATGCGGCTGCGGCGGCGGGGGAGCGGCTGGATGCCTTCGTCGTCCGGAAGGCCGGCAAGGCGCACGGATTGCAGCAGCGGATTGAGGGGCCGGCCATCGCCGGGCGTCGGGTCCTGATCGTCGAGGACACCTCCACCACCGGGGCGTCGCCGCTGGAGGCCGCCGAGGCGGCGCGCGAGGCCGGGGCCGAGGTCGTGGCCGTGGCCACGATTACCGATCGGGCGACGGGTGCCGCCGAGAAGTTCGCGGCCGCCGGATTGGAATACCGGCACGTCTATGGCCTAAGCGAGCTTGGGCTGGCCTGAACCCGGGCCTTCTGCGGGTCGCGCCATTAGGATCGCGGCATGCTCATCGCCTTGCTCGTCATTCTCGGCGTCATCGTCCTCGCGGTTTTGTGGGCGGTCGGTGTCTACAACGGCCTGATCAAGCTGCGCAATCTGGTGCAGGAGGCCTGGCGCCAGATCGACGTCGAACTCAAGCGCCGCCATGACCTGATCGGCAATCTCGTCGAGACGGTCAAGGGGTATGCCGCGCATGAGCGGGGCACGCTCGAAGACGTGATGAAGGCGCGCAGCTCGGCCATGGCCGGCGGCCAGTCGCCCGGTCAGCAGGCGCAGTCCGAGGGCATGCTGTCCGCCGCTCTCGGTCGCTTGATCGCCGTCGCGGAGGCCTACCCGGACCTGAAGGCCAATGGCAACTTCACCGCGCTGATGAATGAACTCACCTCGACCGAAGACCGGATCGCTTCTGCCCGGCGCTACTACAACGCCAACGTGCGCGAACTCAACACCAAGGTCGAGACGGTGCCGAGCAACTTTGTGGCGGGGATGTTCAACGTCGGCAAGGCCGACTACTTCGAGGTCGAGGGCATCGAGCGCGACCCGGTGAAGGTCGACTTCGGGCAGAGCACCTACAACATCCCGCCGCCCAGCGGCTACGGCCAGCCGCAGGACAGTGCCCAGCAGATCCCGAACCCGCCCGCGCCGGGGCAGCTGCCGCCAAGCCAGGGCTGACGCGACGCTGAGCCGAGGCGCGGTCAGGCGCGTCTGAGTCGGGGCGCGGTCAGGCGCGGCTGAACGGCCACCCTGGGCGGAGGCCAGGCCCGACCGCGGGCTCGATGAAGTACTCGGTGCCGAAGGTCTGGGCGAAAACCGGCTCCGGCATCCCGAGTAGGCCCTCGATGTCGGTCTTTTGGCTGCGATGGGATTCGAGCGCCGCCCGCTTGTGCGGGAGATAGTCGGCCACATCGACGGCCCAGGTGATCTCGAATTCGTTGGTGCCGAACGGATTTCCGTCGTCCATGGGCTTGTCCGGATCCCACGCCTGGTCGCCGAAACCGGCCTCGATCGCCTGCTGATAGAGGCGGCGCATGGCGTCGCGGTTCATCGTCGATTCCAGCACCCGTGGCGGTCGCGCGGCGAGCTTCGACGCCGCATGCAGGACGTGGTGGACCTTGACGTGGTCCGGGTGTCCGTAGCCGCCATGCCAGTCATACCCGACGACGACGTCGGCGTCCTCGCGGTCCAAGATGGCCGCGAGTTTCAGGCCGGCCTCGGTCAGGTTCGCCTGGTGAAAGGCGTGGGTATGCGCGTTCTGCTCCCACCCGGTCATACCCGAGTCCGAGTAGCCGAGCCATTCGACGCGGGCGGTGCCCAGGGCCTCGGCGGAGTGCATGGCCTCCGCGCGGCGCCGATCGATGAGGGTCTCGCCCTGGGCGAGGTCCTCCGGGACCTCGCCATGCTCGCCATTGGTGGCGAAGACGACGACGACGCGATGTCCTTCGGCGCTGGCCCGGGCCATCGAGCCGGAGGTCTGCGAGGCCTCGTCGTCGGGGTGGGCGTGAAAGAAGACGATGGTCGACACGGGTCTATTGTCCTAGCGTTTAGTGTCCTGGCTCGCCGAGGGTGCTCAGGATGCGGTGGAGGGCCGCGCGATCGGCGTCCGAGAGCCGGCCGAAGAAGACTTCGGCCTGAGCTCGGCGGGCGGCCGCCACCTGCTCGGCGACCTCGATGCCGGATGCCGTGATGCTCACCAACGTGGCCCGGCGATCGTCGGGATCGGGGGAGCGGTCGACCAGCCCTCGCTCCTGCAGGGCGTCGGCGACTTCGGTCGCCGAGCGCGGCACGACGTGCAGTCGCTCGGCCAGGGCCGACAGCCGCATGGGGCCGTCGCTCCCGATGATCCGCAGTGCCCGGCCTTGGTGCGGGGCAAGCCCGAGATCGGCGCCGTGCTGCGCCCACGTGTGGCGAAGCAGTCGAAACGTCCGCGCCAAGAGGGCGTCGAGCGGCTCATCGGGGGGCATGGGAGCAGCATACGCACAATTTGCGAGGTGACCACATAGTGAGGTAACCTCACGGAACTAGTGAGGCAACCTCACGAATTTCTATGGAAAGGAGGGCCTCATGTCCGAGGACTTCTCCTCTGGCGGTGTTGGTGCCGGTGTTGGTGGCGGCGGTCGTGCTGGCCGCGGCCCGATGAAAGTCGACCCGCGCGATCGAGCTCAACTGGAGCTCTCGCCGGTCGCGCCCCGCCGCATTCTGGCACTCTTCGCGCCACACCGTCTGCCGATCGCCATCGTCGTGGCGATCATCGTCGTGTCGTCGACGGTCGCGCTGGCGCAGCCCTTCTTAGTCAAGGCCATCATCGATGATGCCCTGCCGCACAGTGACATTCGGCTCCTGGTGCTGGCCGTGGCCGGCATGCTCGTCGTCACCGTCGTGACCGCCCTGCTGGGCGTCGCGCAGACGTGGATCTCGACGCGCGTCGGCCAGCAAGTCATGCATCGGCTACGCACCGACGTCTTCGCGCACTTGCAGAAGCAGTCGATGGGCTTCTTCACGCGCACCCGCGGCGGCGAGGTCCAGTCGCGGATCATCCAGGACATCGGCGGGATGCAGTCGGTCGCTACTTCGACCGCCACGTCGATCGCCTCGAACCTGACGACTGCCGTGGGCACCGCTATCGCGATGGTTGCGCTGAGCTGGCGGCTGTCGCTGCTGTCGTTGCTTGTCCTGCCGCCGGCCGTGTGGCTGACGCGGCGAGTTGCGTTGCTGCGCAGGGAGATCACGGCTGCGTTGCAGCGGCGGTTGGCCGACATGCACGTCCAGGTCGACGAGGGACTGTCGGTCAGCGGGGTGCTGTTGACTAAGACGCTGGGCGCCGGGTCAGCGGCGACGGATCGGTTCGCCACAACCTCGGCCGAGCTCGTGGAACTGGAGTTGCGCTCGCAACTGGCCGGCCGCTGGCGCATGGCGACGATGTCGATCGTCTTTGCGACGATCCCGGCCCTGCTCTATCTGGCGGCGGGCTTCCCGGCGACAAGCGGCGGGATGACGATCGGCACCCTCGTCGCCTTCACTGCCCTGCAAGCCGGGATCTTTCGGCCGGTCATGGGCTTGCTCAACGTTGGCGTGCAATGGGTGAGCTCGATGGCGTTGTTCAGTCGGATCTTCGGCTACCTCGACCTCGTGACCGATGTCCCGGCGCCGGTAGCCCCCGTGACGATCGATCCGGCTCGGGTGCAGGGTGAGGTCGTCTTCGACGACGTTTCCTTCGCGTATGCCGCGGGCTCGCCCCCCGCTGTCGACCGCGTCTCCCTTGTGGTCCCCGCCGGCAGCAGCCTGGCGCTGGTAGGCGACACCGGCTCCGGGAAGTCGACCCTGGCCTCGCTGGTCTCGCGCCTGCGCGACCCGGCCAGCGGGTCGGTGTCCATCGACGGCATCGACCTGCGCCGCCTGGACGAGGCGAGCATCGCCAGCATCGTCGGGGTGGTCTCGCAGGAGACCTATCTCGTGCACGACACGATTCGCGCCAACTTGATGCTCGCCCGGCCGGAGGCGACGAAGTCGCAGCTGTGGCAGGCGTTGGCAGCGGCGCAGGTCGCCGATCTGGTCGCCGGGCTCCCGGAGGGTTTGGAGACCGTCGTCGGTTCGCGCGGCCACCGATTCTCCGGTGGTGAGAAGCAGCGGCTGGCGGTGGCGCGCACCATACTGCGCGATCCGAAGGTGCTCGTCCTTGACGAGGCTACGTCGGCGCTCGACAACCGCACCGAGCGCGCGCTGCAGGCAGCGCTGGATCAGCTCAGCCTCGGCCGGACGACCATCACCATCGCCCACCGGCTCTCGACCGTCCGCGATGCCGACCAGATCGCCGTGCTCCAAGCGGGCCGCGTCGTGGAGGTGGGCACCCACGAGTCTTTGCTCGACCGGGGCGGACGCTACGCCGACCTGGTCGCGGCGAGCGAGCGCGCGGAATACGCCCTGGTCGGGTGAGCGGGGCCGGGGTGAGCCGAGCCGGAGCTGGCTTGCCAGACGGAGCCGGAACGGGGTCAGCGGAAGGCGGGGAGGCCGGTGAGGGCCTGGCCGATGACCAGGGTGTGCATCTCGACGGTGCCCTCGTAGGTCAGCACCGACTCCAGGTTGTTCATGTGCCGGATCACCGGGAACTCCAGCGAAATTCCGTTGGCGCCCAGGATGGTTCGGGCAGTGCGGCAGATGTCCAGGGCGGCGCGGACGTTGTTCAGCTTGCCCAGGCTGACCTGCTCCGGGCGCAGGGTGTGGGCGTCCTTGCGGCGGCCCAGGTGGTGCGCGAGCAGGAAGCCCTTGCTGTATTCGAGGTACATCTCGGCGAGCTTCTGCTGCGTCAGCTGGAACCCGCCGATCGGGCGGCCGAACTGCTCGCGCTGCTCGGCATACGTGATCGCTGACTCCAGCGCCGAGCGGGCCGCGCCCAGGGAGCCCCAGACGATGCCGAAGCGCGCTTCGTTGAGGCAGGAGAGCGGGCCCTTCAACCCGCGCACGTCCGGGAAGACCGCGTCGCCCGGCAGGCGGACGTTGTCGAGCACCAACTCGCTGGTCACCGACGCCCGCAGCGACATCTTGTGCTTGATCACCGGCGCCGAGAACCCGGGTGTGTCGGTCGGAACGGCGAAGCCGCGGATGCCCTCGTCGGTCTGGGCCCACACCACGGCGACGTCGGCGATCGCCCCATTGGTGATCCACATCTTGGCGCCATTGAGAACCCAGTCGTCGCCGTCGCGCCGGGCGTTGGTGCGCATGTTGCCTGGGTCGGAGCCGTGGTCGGGCTCAGTCAGGCCGAAGCAGCCGATCGCCTCACCGGTGGCCATCCGCGGCAGCCACTCGATCTTCTGCTCCTCGGTGCCCCAACGCCAGATCGCGTACATCGCCAGCGACCCCTGCACCGACACCAGCGACCGCACCCCGGAGTCGCTTGCTTCGAGTTCCAGGCACGCCAGCCCGTAGTCCACAGCGGACATCCCCGCGCACCCATAGCCGGTCAGGTGCATCCCGAGCAGCCCCATCGCGCCGAGTTCCCGGGTCAGCCCGCGCGGGTCGTCGATCTCCCCGCGCTCGAACCAGTCGGCCACGAACGGGTCGATCCGCCGCGCGCACAGTTCCCGGACGGCGTCGCGGATCGCGCGCTCCTCCTCACTCAGAAGGTCGTCCAGGCCCGCGAGGTCGAGGCGGTCGTGCAGGGAGGCAACGGAGGTCATGTCAGGCTCCTGGTGGTCGAGAGGGCAGGGGTATTGGGAGGGGCCCGGCGAGCCAGTCCTCCACCAGGGCCGTGTGCTCGCCAAGGCCGGGCGGGGGCGCAGCTGGTTCGACGGGCCTGCCGGAGAACAGGATTGGATTGCGGACCTGATCCGGGTGCCTGTCGCCGACGGAAAATGTCGGCTCCAGGTCGAGGGCCCGGGCCCGGGCGAATGCGCCGGCCAGGTCGTTGACCGGGCCGGCCGCCACGCCGACGGCCAGCAGCCGTTCTTCCCAGCGCGCCGCTGTGTCGGTGCGCAGCCGCTCCTCCAGCCGGGCGATCAGCTCGGGGCGGTTGGCGACCCGCTCGGCGTTCGTGGCAAAGCGCGGGTCCTGCGCGAGGTGCGGGAGGTCCAGCGCGCCGGCCAGTCGGGCGAACTGGGCGTCGTTGCCGCATGCGACCGCCAGATGGGCGTCCGCACACTGCATGGGTTCGTATGGCGCGATGCTGGGGTGCGCATTTCCCAACGCCTTCGGCGCCACTCCCGTCGTGAGATAGCCGCTGGCCTGGTTGATGAGGGATCCGAGCAGGCTGGACAGCAGGTTCACTTCGATGTGCTCACCGACACCGGTTCGCTCGCGCGCCGCCAACGCCGCCAGAATGCCGATCGTCGCGTCCTTGCCGGTCAGCACGTCGACGAGCGCGACCCCGGCCTTCTGCCCCTCGCCAGCCGGCTCGCCGGTGATGCTCATCAGGCCACCGATCGCCTGGGCCACGAAGTCGTAGCCCGGCAGCGCTGCCCCTGCGCCGGAACCGAATCCCGTCACGGAGGCATAGATGATGCCGGGGTTGGTGGCGCGGACATCGGCATACGCCAAGCCGAACTTCGCCATCGTGCCGGTCAGGAAGTTCTCGACCAGCACATCCGCGCGGCCCGCCAGCGCGCGGGCTTCGGCGAGGTCGCCGGGATCGGTCAGATCCCAGGCGACGCTGAGTTTCCCGCGATTCACTGCCTCGAAATACGCGGACGACTGCTCGGTCCATGGCGGTCCCCAGATCCGGGTGTCATCCCCGGTGCCGGGACGCTCGACCTTGACGACGGTGGCGCCAAGGTCGGCGAGATACATCGTCGCCAGCGGGCCGGCCAGGACACGGCTGAAGTCGGCAACCAGCAGGCCGGACAGGGGTCCTGGCATCGGCGCGTCCTCGGTGTGCCCGCCGGGCTTCGGTCAGACCGTGACCTTGCCGTCAGGGGTGTTGAACGTCACGGCCATCAGGCCGGGGGTCCCGTGCGGGGCCACGAAGGTGAAGTGGATGACGGATGACGTGGTCTCGGCGGGCAGGCCCAGCCAGTCCTTCACCCGCTCGGGGTCGCCGCCGATCTCCAGCGACTCGATGGTCACGTCGGTGTGCGCGTCGTCGGAGGGGTGCGGGCTGTTCTCGTCCCACTCCACGAAATAGGGCAACTGCGGGTCGGCCTGCAGCCCCTTGATGCCGATCTGACGCCACTTGAACTCGCGGCCATCAGGCATGCGGCGGTTGCCGTCTACGGCCGAACGACCGAGCCGGCCTTCGACATCGTGCAGGTCGTCCACGCGGACGACCCAGCCGAGCCAGCCGCCGCCCATCTCGCTGCGGGCGCGCACGGCTTGCCCGAAGGGCGCCTTGTCGGCGGCCGGGTGATCGAGCACCTCAACGACCTCGATATAGCGCTCGTGGGCGAGCGGCAGGATCATATTGCGCGTGCCGAAGCGCGGGTGAATGCCACCCTCGACGGCCGTGACTCTCAACTCGGCGGCGAGTCGCTCGGTCGTGGCCTGAAGGCCGTCCGGTTCCGCGGCATACGAGACATGGTCCACGCGCATATGGCCATCGTTACACAGGTTTAGGGGTGCTTTTGACCATGTCCAACCGAGTCCAAGTGGGACACCAACTCCGGGGCGAGGCCCACATATTCACTCGGACTCAGGGCGCGCAATCGGGCGGCAACGTCCTCGGGCAACCCCAGTCCGTCGATGAAGGCGCGCAGGTCGACCGGCCCGATTCGCCGGCCGCGGGTCAGTTCCTTCAGTCGCTCGTAGGGGTTCGCCATCCCCTCGTGGCCCTGCGCAGCCAGCGCCCGCATGGCCGACTGGATCGGCTCGGCGAGCACCTCCCAATTGGCGTCCAGATCGGCCGCCATCACCTCGGGGGCCGCGTCGAGACCGGCCAAGCCTCGATGCACATTGTCGAGCGCGAGGAGTGAATGCCCTACGGCCGAGCCGATATTGCGCTGCATCGAGGAGTCGGTCAGGTCTCGCTGCAATCGCGACGTGACCAAGGTTGAGGCCAGCACATCCAGGAGCGCATTGCTGACCTCGAGATTGGCCTCGGCATTCTCGAACCGGATCGGGTTCACCTTGTGCGGCATCGTGCTCGACCCGATGGTCCCCTGCCCGCGCACCTGCGCGAAGTAGCCGAGGGAGATATAGCTCCAGACATCGGTGCAGAGGTTGTGGAGGATGCGATTGAAGCGGGCCAGATCGGCATACAGCTCCGCCTGCCAGTCGTGGCTCTCGATCTGAGTCGTCAGCGGGTTCCAGGTCAGGCCGAGGCTTTCGACGAATTCCCGGCTGATCCCCTGCCAGTCGGCCGTGGGGACGGCGGCGAGATGCGCGCCATACGTCCCGGTGGCGCCGTTGAACTTGCCGAGGAACTCGGCTCCTTCGATCCGGCGCAGCTGCCGCCCCAATCGCCAGGCGAGGACGGCGAGTTCCTTGCCCATCGTCGTCGGCGTCGCGGGCTGTCCGTGCGTATGCGCGAGCAGCGGCACCGCGCGCAACTCGCGTGCCATGTCCTCGACCTGGGCGACGAGCGCCTGAGCCTTGGGCAGCCAGACCTGCTGGATCGCACCACGAACCATCAGGGCGTAGGAGAGGTTGTTGACATCCTCGGAGGTGCAGCCGAAGTGGATCAGCTCGCCGAGCCGCTCGCTGCTCGCAGGGGCGATGGCGGCGAGGCGCTCCTTGAGGAAGTACTCGATCGCCTTGACGTCGTGCTGCGTGACGCGCTCGATCTCACCGAGGGCGGCGATGTCATCGGCCCCGAAATCGGTGACGAGCCGCCGAAGCTGCTCTTGCTCCTGTTTCGTCAGCGTCGGCGCCCCGGGGATGATGTCGTTCTGCGTCAGGTGAATCAGCCACTCCACCTCGACCCGGAGGCGCTCGCGATTGAGCGCCGGCTCGGAGAGGTGATCGATGAGCGGGGCAATCACGGGGCGGTAGCGGCCGTCGAGGGCACCCAGGGCGACGGAATCGTCGGCGAGGCTCGGCATACCCCCATCCTGCCAGGGGCGTATGCCG
The DNA here is from genome assembly GCF_001046875.1 of Nostocoides jenkinsii Ben 74. Lineage (GTDB taxonomy): Bacteria > Actinomycetota > Actinomycetes > Actinomycetales > Dermatophilaceae > Nostocoides_A > Nostocoides_A jenkinsii. Next base: position 18,651 of record NZ_HF571038.1, on the reverse strand, counting down.
CGCCGTCACCCGCGACCGAGCGGTGGTTGGTCGCGTCAGAGGATGGGTGCGTGAAGATCACTGCCGCCCTGCTTGAGGCCCACGGTCATCAGCGCCCGTACGACACGTCTCGCCCGTTGTCGATCGAGGAGGTGGAGTTGGCGCCGCCCGGTCCGACCGAGGTGCTGGTCGCCCTGGAGGCGGCCGGGATCTGTCACTCCGACCTCTCCGTCATCGATGGAACGCGCCCCCGGCCGGTGCCGATGGTCCTGGGGCACGAGGGCGCCGGGCGGGTCGTCGAGGTGGGCGCCGAGGTGGCCGGAGGGGTCGACGGGGTCCGGTTCGGGGACCGGGTCGTGATGACCCTTCTGCCGCGCTGCGGTCGGTGTGCGGGCTGCGCGACGGAGGGGATCCGCCCGTGCGTACCGGGGTCCGCGAGCAATGCCGAGGGCACGCTGTTGGCGGGTGGGCGTCGCCTCGCGTGGCGGCCGCAGGCGCAGCTGGGGTTGACGCCCGTGCACCACCATCTCGGGGTCTCCGCCTTCGCCACGTATGCCGTGGTGGACGCGCGCTCGCTCGTGGTCGTCGAGGACGACATTCCGCCCGCCGTGGCCGCGCTACTGGGCTGTGCCGTTTTGACCGGCGGCGGCGCGGTCCTCAACGCCGGCCGGCCGAAGCCGGGCGAGCGGCTGGCCGTCGTCGGGTTGGGCGGTGTCGGGATGTCGGCCGTCCTGACCGCCGCCGGACTGGGCGATGTCAGCGTGACCGGGATCGACCCGGTCGCAGCCAAGCGCGACCAGGCGCGGCACCTCGGCGCCCATGCGGAGGCAGCCCCCGAGGCAGCCGAGATGGGCGCCTTCGACGTGGTGATCGAGGCCGCGGGCACCGCGCGGGCGTTCGAAACGGCATACCGGCTGCTTGCCCCGGGGGGACGATTGGTGACGGTCGGGCTGCCAGCCCCCGACGCCACCGCCCGATCGCGCCGCTGGATCTGGTCGCCGGCGGGCGCTCGATCATTGGCAGCTACCTCGGCTCGGCCGTGCCCGCCCGCGACATCCCGAGATTCGCACGCCGGTGGCGCGAGGGACGGCTGCGCGTCGAGGAGTTGATCAGCCACGAACTCCCGCTCGCGGAGATCAACCTCGGTATGGAGCGCCTCGCCGCCGGTCAGGCCCTGCGCCAGATAGTGCGCTTTCCGTAGCCGAGCGTCAGGGGCCCAGCTCGATCAGTCCCAGCTCGATCAGTCCCGGCCCGGTCAGACCTGACTCAATCAGTCCCGGACCGATCAGACCTGGCTCGATCAATCCTCGTCCGGCGGAGCCTGCAGGGCGATGAGGCCGAAGAACTCACCCTGCGGACCGGCGACGACCGAGGCGCGACCGACAGGCATGTCCATCGGCGGCATCATGGCCTGGCCACCGAGTTCGGCGACCAGCGCGGTGCTGGCGTCGACGTCGTCGACGGCGAACCAGGTCAGCCAGTGCGTCGGCGCCTCGGGCGCATCCGGCATCGCGGTGTCATCGCAGATGCCGCCGACCCCGTCTTCACTGCCGGGCAGGGAGAAGGTGGCGTAGCCGTTCTCGCTGCCGCCCATCATGCCCTGGTAGCTGTAGCCGAAGACCTCGCCATAGAAGCGTTTGGCCTCGTCGTACTGACGGGTGTGGAGTTCGTTCCAGCACAGCGTTCCCGGCTCGTTGCAAATGCCGACACCGTTGTGCGACATGGCCTGCCAGACCCCGAACGCGCCGCCGGTGGAGTCGAGTCCGACGAACATGCGCCCCACGTCGGCGACGTCGAAGGGCGGCATCATCACCTGGCCACCGGCGGCCGTGATCTTGTCCGCGACGGCATCTGCCGAGTCCGCGGCGAGATAGGTCGTCCACACCGACGGCATGGGCATCCCCTCGGGCTTGGGGCCGATGCCGGCGGCTGCTTTGCCGTACTTCATCGCCATGAGGTAGCCGCCGAACTCCTCCGGGCCGTCCTCGATCTGCCAGCCGAACAACCGTCCATAGAACTCGCGGGCGGCCTTGGTGTCGTCGACCTGGCAGTCGACCCAGCACGGCGTGCCTTCGGGCCAAGCGGAATCACGGGTGGGCATCTGGTGGACCTCCGATAGCGGGAGTGAGCGGGGCAGCGGTGTCGTGCCGTGGGGCATCTTGCACCCTGGTGCCGCGCCCGTCGAGTGGTCCCGCGTGGTTCCCAGCAGATTCTCAGTGAGGCAAATTCTCAGTGAGAATGACGACATGGGTCAGCCTGTGCGTCCGCTCTCCGTCAGCGTCGACATCGCCGCACCTCCTGAGGCCGTATGGCGAGTGGTCGCCGACGTCCGACGCACCGGCGAGTGGTCCCCCGAGTGCCGCAAGGTGGTGGCGCGCGGGCAGGTCGGGCTCGGGTCGCGCTTCGTCGGCGTCAACCGGCGCGGTGTGGTGGTCTGGCCGACCAATGCCAAAGTGGTCCGGTTCGAGCCCAATCGCGTTCTCGCGTATCGGATTGCCGAGAACGGCTCGACCTGGACGTATGCCCTGGAGCCGATCACGGGCGGCACCCGGCTGACGGAGACCCGCACCGCCGAGGCGGGCCTCTCCCGGTTCGCCTCGATCTTCACCGGCGCGTTGCTGGGCGGCAATGACGGTCACTCCGACGAACTCGAAGCCGGTATGACGCAGAGCCTGGCGACGATCAAGAAGGTCGTCGAGGCGGGACCGGCCGCTCCCGGTGATGCGCGTCCGGGCCATGCCGGGACGTGGTGAACAGGGTTCGAATGGCCGGGGTCGCGTCGTGGTGAGCGGGGTCCTGCGTGAACTGACGACCCGCGACGATCTGGTCGCGGCCTGCCCTGGCGATGCCTTCGCGCGCTGGGACCCGCCCGACCGGCTTGCTGCCGGGTTCGCGCTCGATGAGGCGGTGGCCTACCTGCGGCGCTCGCACTCGGGCCGGCTCACGATGAACGTCTGGGGGCCGGACATCGGCCCGCTCCTCGTGCGGCTGCGCGACGGCGCAGTCTTGTCCGACCTCGGTGCTGCCTGGATTTCGGTGCCGCGCGACCAGATCGACGTTCTGGAGCGCACCGTGTCGGTGCGCGGGGGCGGCGAGTGGGACTGGATGTGGACCGACACACCGCCGGGGACGACGTCCGCGGATGACCGGTTGATCACGCTGGACGACACCACGGATGCGGCCGAGATCACCAATTTGCTGGCGGAGAACCCGCGGTCCGAGGGCTACCCGGGCACGGGTCGCGCGGAGGTGTGGCTCGGCATACGGGATGATGGTGGTGCCCTGGCCTCGTGTGGTGCGGTGCACCGATTGGACTCGGGCACAGCGCATCTCGCGGGAATCCACACGGCCGAGCGAGTCCGCGGCCGGGGTCTCGGGCGCGCCGTGACCGCGGGACTCACCCGGTGGGTGCTGGCCCGCGAGCCGGTCGTGACCCTGGGGATGTATGCCGATTCCGCCGCCGCGAGGCGCGTCTACCACTCGCTCGGCTTCCGGACCGACAAGGAGTGGAGTTCGAAGATCCTGGTTCGTCGCGGGACCTGACGAGGCGTTGACCCGAAGTCAGCGCTCGGCCAGGGCCGCCTCCACGTGCGCGAGAATGCCGGGGATGGCGGCCTGAAGTTCGGCATACGTCTGATCGAAGGCGTTATCGGTCCACCCGTACCACGGGTCGTCTACGTCCAAGGTGCCCGCCGCAACCGCCGCCGGGTCGAAGGACCGGATGAGGCGGACGTGATCGGGCTCCCCACCCGCGAGCCGGCGCAGCGCGCGCAGGTGCCCACTGTCCGCGGCCAGGACGAGATCGCGGTCGGCGAGCCAGGATTTCTCGATCCGGCGGGCCCGGTGTGACGACCCGCCCCAATCCGCGTGTGCGTTCCGGCGCAACACCGCAAGCGTCCGCGGGTCGGCGGGGTTGCCGCTCTCCTCCGCCGAGATTCCTGCCGAGTCCACCTCGACCCGATCAGCCAGGCCGGCGTCGTCGAGGGCCTCGCGCAGCAGGAACTCCAGCATCGGCGAGCGGCAGATGTTGCCCGTGCAGACAACGCAGATTCGATACGTCACGGGCTCAGTCTTTCGTATGGCCGTGGGCCCGGCTCCCCGGCCTCGGCGCTCAGCCGGTCAGGCGCAGAGTCCGCGCGAAGCCGTCCCGCCCGTCCTCTCGGTGGCTGACCATCACCAGCGTTCGATCCGGCGAGGACGCCACCAGATCGGCGATCACGGCCCGGGCGGTGGCGGAGTCGAGGTGCGCTACCGGCTCGTCGAGCAGGATGACGGGCCGCTCCGACAGCAACGCCCGCGCCAAGCCGAGGCGCGCACGCTCACCGCCGGAAATGCCGCGGCCCCCGACCCCGAGCCGAGTCTCCAGTCCATCCGGGAGCCCCGTGACCCAGGTCCCGAGACCCGCCGCCTCGAGCGCAGCGATCAAGTCCGTATCGTCCGCGTCGTCTCGGGCAAAGCGGAGGTTCTCGCGCAGGGTGGAGGCGAAGACGTGCGGGGTGTCGTCCACGATCGCGATCCGGCCGCGCGCGGCCGGGAGCGGTTCCGACAGCACGTCCCGCCTACCGACTCCGTCATTGCCGACGCGATAGGTCCCGGCCTCGGGGTCGAGGTGGCGGGCAAGCACGGCCAGCAGGGTGGACTTCCCGCAACCGTTGGGGCCGCTGACGGCCAGGTGAGTGCCGGGCGGAAGGTCGAGGTCGAGGGGTCGCAGGGCCACGGGACGCTCGGGCGACCAGCGGGCGCTGATGCCGCGCAGTTCCAGCCCCTGCCCGGTGTCGGGGGATGCCACCCCGCTCGGCTCCGCCACGGCGGGCACCTGACTTAGTACGCGCGCCAACCTCCGCGCGCTACCCCGGGACCGCGCCAGCGCTCGGGCCGCCTCTGCCAGCGGAGTGAGGGCGTCGGCCACCGCCACGGGCGCCAACACCAACATCGCGTTCACGGCGGGCGTATGCCGCGTGCTCCCCTCAAGCAGGAGCGCCACGATCGCGACCGCACCACCCACGGCCACCAGGATCGCTCCGGCGGCGAGCGCGCGACCCCGGGCCTGTCGCAGCACGAGGGCTCGCCAATTGGCTTGGCGGACATCGAGTTCCGCGATCAAGTCGGGCCCGGCACCGATGGCGGCGATCTCCCCGGCCTGGGCAGTGAGGGTGTCCGCGATGCGGGTCACGTCGGCGCGTGCGTCACCCAACTCCACCTGACCGCGGGTCTCCACGCGCACCGCCACAAGGGAGATCGCCAGGACCGCCAACCCGAGGGCGATCACGACGAGCCCGACGCGCGCGTCGAATGCGGTTGTGACCGCCGAGGTGATGCCCCAGGCAACCAGTGTCGAAACGGCGGGCACGGTGACCCGGATCTGGGCGCCGACAATGTCGTCGAGATCGTCGACGACACCGGTGAGGAGGTCGGCTCGGCCCCGCTGCCCAAGGCGGGCGGGGGTGAGCGGGATGAGCGCGGCATACGTCTGGACGCGGCGGCGAGCCAGGTCGGCGAGGGCGGCGTCGTGGGTCCGAAGGCGCTCCCAATAGCGGAAGGCGGGGCGCGCCATACCGAATGCCCGAACGCCGACGATGGCGGTCATCAGGGTGAGGATGACCGGCATCTCGCTGGCCTTGACGATCAGCCAGCCCGAGGTGACGGTCAGCGCGACGCCGCTGGCGAGGGCGAGCCCGCCGATGATCCCGGCAAGCAACAGGGGTCGGGTGAGCCGCCCCGTGCTGAGGTCCGGACCGGTCACCGGGCACCCCCCTTCGGACGTATGCCGCGCCCGCGCCCCCCGAGGGCAGCGCCGGTCAGGTGGACGTGGTGTTGCGCATGGTCGAGCAGCTCGTGGCGGTGGGTGATGGCGATGACGCACGCGCGTTGCGCGAGAAGGGAAATCGCGGAGTGCGCCAACTCCGCGCTGGCATCATCGAGATGGGCGGTGGGCTCATCGAGCAGGATCACCGTCTCGGGGGCGAGCAGGGCGCGCGCAAGGCCGATCCGCGCGCCTTGGCCGGCCGAGAGGCCGAAGCCGTCGTCTCCGACCACCGTGTCGAGGCCGTTCGGGAGGGCGGCGACGAAGCCGTCGAGGCCCACCTGACGCAGGGCGGCCCACTGGGCGTCCGGGCCGGCGCCATTGCCCAGGGCGAGGCAGGCGCGCAGGGTGCCGGTGGGGAGGAAGGGGCGCTGCGTGACGAGGTGGCATCGTGGCGCGGTCACTCGGCCGGTGTCGGGTTGGCGCAGGCCGGCGATGAGTTCGACGACGGTGGTCTTGCCGACCCCGGAGGCTCCGGTCAAGACGGTCAAGCCGGCGTCGGCGACCAGGCTCAGGTCACGGATGACTGGTTCGGCGGCGCCGGGGTAGGTATAGGTCACGGCGTCTACCGCGACGCGCGCCAGTTGGGCGGTCGTGGGGTTGGTCGCGGGGCTGCTCGTGGGGCTGTTGCAGGTGGGGGCGCCTCCGGGTTTCCGATCAATCGGGATGGTGCCCAGTTCACCCAGCTCACCCAGGATCGCGGCGATCGCGGTGGCGCCATCGGCGGCGCTGTGGAACTCCTGGCCGACTCGTCGGATCGGCCAATACGCCTCCGGCGCAAGCAAGATCGCGAGCAGGGCGCTGTCGAGCGGCATCGACCCGTGCGCGAGCCGGACGCCGCACAGGACGGCGACAATCGCCACGGAAATGGTGGCCAGCAATTCCAGCGCGCCGGTGGAGAGGAAGGCCAGCCGCAGCGTGCGGACGGTCGTCAGGCGGTGGCGGTCGCTGACCTGCCGGATCCCGTCGAGTTGGCGTTCGGCGCGGCCATAGTTCACCAGCGTGGGCAGCCCGCGAACAACATCGAGGAAGTGCCCGGAGAGGTCGGCGAGGGACCGCCAGCGGCGTTGGGTCTCCTCGGCGGTCGTACGGCCGATGAGTGCGGCAAAGAGCGGCAGGAGGGGCAGGGTCAGCACGACGACCAGGGCGCTGGCCCAGTCCACGAACAGCAGCGCCAGCACGGCCCCGGCGGGGACGACCGCGGCGGCGACGAGGGCGGGGAGGAAGCGCGCGGCATACGGCTCGATGCTGGTGCAGCCGGCGGTGGCGAGGGTGAGGCGGGCGGCGGGATCGTCGGTTGTCGCCCGCCCGGCCCGTGTCCAGGCGCCGAGCAGGCGGCGTCGCAACGCGGTCGAGACGTCGGCGCCGGCGCGGGCCGCGGCATACTCCCCGATCGTGGTCAGCAGGCCGCGGACGACGAACAGCAGGACGAGCCAGCCGAGCGCGGCGCCGAGCGGGGCATCGGTGGCGAGCGCGACCACGACCCCGGTGAGGGCGAACGCTGTCGCGATCGTCGTCGCGCCCTGCGCAATGCCGACCGCCCCGAGGACCGCCAGCGGGCGGCGGACCTCGGGGACGGCGCGCAGGAGCGCGGGGTCGAACGGACGCAACGAGGTCAGCGACTCGCGCGGGCCGGCAGGTGGGTCGGGTCCTGCGCCGGTGGGATGTGCGCGGTCGAGATGCGCTTGCGGAAGATCCAGTAGCTCCACGCTTGGTAGGCGAGCACGATCGGGGTGAAGACCAGGGCCGCGATCGTCATGATCTTCAGGGTGTAGTCCGTGCTCGACGCATTGTGGATCGTCAGGCTGAAGGCGTCATTCGTCGAGCTCGGCATGACATTGGGATAGAGCAGGAAGAAGTACGTCGCGACCGCGGCAGCGATGGTCAGGGCCGTGCCGGTGAACGCCTGTCCTTCCTTGCCGCGCGTGTTGGCCCAGATCGAGAAGAGCAGCGCGCCGGCGGCGATGGCGGTGGTGAGCCAGCTCCATACCGAGCCCTTGCTGATGCCGAGGACGAGCAGGAGGACGACGGCGAGGCCGGCGGCGACCAACCCGGTCTTGGTGGCCAGTGCGCGCGCATCGGCGCGGATTGGGCCGTCGGTCTTCAGCGCCACGAAGTAGGCCCCGTGGGTCAGGAAGAGCGCGACGAAGACCAGGCCACCGAGCAACCCGATCGGGTTGAGCAGGGTGAAGAGGTTGCCGGTGTATTCCATGTTCTCGTCGATCGGGACGCCGCGGACGATATTGGTCAGGGCGACGCCCCACAGCAGGGCCGGCAAGAACGAGCCGACGATGATTGCCTTGTCCCAGTTGGCCTTCCACGCCGCATCGGCGCGCTTGCCGCGGTAGTCGAAGCCCATGTTGCGGACGATGAGCGCGACGAGGATGAGCAGCAGCGGGAGGTAGAAACCGCTGAACAGCGTGGCGTACCAGTGCGGGAAGGCGGCGAAGGTGGCGCCACCGGCGGTGAGCACCCATACCTCGTTGCCGTCCCAGACCGGCCCGATGCTGTTGAGGAGGACGCGGCGGCGCTTCTCGGTGTCGTCGGCGTCGCGGCCCTTCCCGAGGATGGGGAAGAGCATGCCGACACCGAAGTCGAAGCCCTCCAGGACGAAGTAGCCAGTCCACAGCACGGCGATGAGGAGGAACCAGATCACTGCGAGGTCCATGTCTGAATCTCCTTATCTCAGTAGGCGAACTGCAGTTCGGTGTCGTCGGTCATCTGATCCGGCGACTTGGGCTGCTCGAAGGGCTCGGCGCCCTTCTTGATGTAGTCGGTGTAGAGCTTGATCTCGACGACTGCGAGGGCGGCATACAGCAGCGTGTAGACGATCATCGAGATCCAGACTTCGGCCGAGCTGACGCTCGGGGAGACGCCGGTGGCGGTCGTCATCAGACCGTTGACGAGCCACGGCTGGCGGCCCATCTCGGTGAAAATCCAGCCGAAGCTGTTGGCGAAGACCGGGGCGAGGGGCGCGCCGAAGATCACCAGGCTCCACCACCTACTGCGTGGGGTGCCGCCCTTGCGGGTCGACCACAGCACCGCGGCTGCGGCCGCCATCGTCACGAAGCCGAGGCCCATCATGAAGCGGAAGGACCAATACGTGACCGGGATGTATGGCGTGTAGGTCGCGTCCTTGACGAGGGTGCTGGAGTCGGAGCCGTACGTCGCGATCAGTTGCTCGCGCAGCGGGTTGATGCCCTCGACGGGCTTGTCCAGGCTGCCGGTGGCCATGAAGCCGAGGACACACGGGACCTTGATGGCGAACTTCTCCTTCGTGCCATCGGGGGTGCCGATGGTGAATACGGAGAACGGGGCGCAGGTGTCGCTGGTCTCATAAAGTGCCTCTGCGGCAGCCATTTTCATCGGCTGCACTTCGGTCATGATCTTGCCCTGGAGGTCACCGGAGAAGATCACGCCGAGGCTGGCGATCAGGGTCACGATGGCGCCAACGCGGGCCGAGCGACGATAGAGGGAGTTGTCGGCGGCTGGCCGGCTGCGACGCATCAGCCAGACGGAGACCCCCATGACCATGGCGCCGCCGACCATATATGCCGAGGTGATGACGTGCGGGAAGGTCACGAGCTGGACCTTGTTGGTGAGCACGGCCAGGAAGTCGGTCATCTCGGCGCGGCCCGTCGTGGGGTTGTACTTGTAGCCAACCGGGTTCTGCATGAACGAGTTCGCCGCGAGGATGAAGTATGCGGACAGCACCGTGCCGATGTGCACGGCGAGCATGGTCAGCGCGTGCAGCTTCTCCGGCAGCTTGCCCCAGCCGAAGATCCACAGGCCGAGGAAGGTGGATTCGAGGAAGAAGGCGAGCAGGGCCTCAAAGGCGAGTGGGGCGCCGAAGATGTCCCCGACGAAGCGGCTGTAGTCCGACCAGTTCATGCCGAACTGGAACTCCTGGACGATGCCGGTCACCAGGCCGAGCGCGAAGTTGATCGTGAACAGCTTGCCGAAGAACTTCGTCAGGCGCAGGTAGTCAGGGTTGTGCGTGCGGACCCACTGGATGTGGAAGTAGGCCACGATCGCACTCATCCCGATGGTGATCGGGACGAAAAGGAAGTGGTAGACGGTCGTGATGGCGAACTGCCACCTGGCCAGGTCTAGGGCGTCCATCGCGTACTCCGGGAGAACGATTTTGGATATGACGCTCTGACCCTAAGAAGGCCTTTTGATCGCCTCATGTGAGGCGAACCTTCGTGAGGCGGACCTTCGTGACCGATCAGACAGGCGGGGTTACTCCACGGGGCTTGACAGGGGGCGGCTAGTCGGCCCGAGATACGCCCACAGGTATGCCATTGAGGATCGCATTCCCGGTGATTGCCTCGGTGCGCTGCGGGTCGCTGAGTTCGTTAAACGACACTCCCGCAAGGGTTTTCGCGTGTTCAAGCCGTATGCCGTCCGCCTTTCCGTGGCCATATCCGTGCGGCAGGCAGACCACTCCGGGCATGACGTCGTCGGTCACCTGGCAGTCGATGCTGACCTTGCCCGAAGCCGATGTGAGATTGACGACATCTCCATCGTTGATGGCGCGGTCGGCAGCATCGGCGGGGTTGATGAACAGGCGGTGGCGGGGCTTGCCGCTGGTCAGGCGCGGGACGTTATGCAGCCACGAATTGTTGTCCCGTTGGGCGCGGCGACCGATGAGGAGGAGGTCGTCACTTGTGCCGGTTGCTGGAGTCTTGGTCGCGTCGAGGACGGTGAGCGCGTCGAGGATCAGCGGCTGGTCCAGGTGGACGAGTTTGTCCTCGGTGTAGAGGCGCTCCGGGAGGCGGCGTTCGAGAGGGCCGAGGTCGGCGCCGCCGGGGGTCTCGGCGAGTTTCTTTACGGACAGGCCGGTGCTGAGGGCCTCGAGGAGGAGGTCGACCTGCTGCTTGGGGGTGGAGCGGAAGCGGGCCTGGGTTTCGATGGTTTTCGGGAGGTCTTTGACGGTGGCGGCTGTGGCCGTGGCCAAGCCGCTCAGTCCCTGCGCGTCGGCGAAGGCGCGCTTTTCGCGAAGCGTGATGATCCGCAGGGCCAGTTCCTTGGCGATCTCCCAGTCGTGGCGGGCCTCCTTCGGCTTGTCGAAGAGGGCGCTCGACCAGCGCGCGGTGTTGCGGACCGCGAGCAGGTGAAAGACGAGATCGTAGTGGTCGCGCTCAAGGGGACCGGTCGGCGGGAGGATGACGTCGGCATACCGGCTGGTCTCGGTGATGTAGAAGTCGATCGCGACCATGAAATCGAGCCCGGCGAGGGCGTCGCCGAGGTCGTCGCCGGCAGGGGTGGACGAGACAGGATTGCCGGCAAGGCAGACGAGCGCCTTGATCTGGCCGTCACCTGGTGTTGAGATCTCTTCCGCGAGAACGGAAACGGGCAGTTCGCCGCCGAACTCCGGCAGGCCGCGGACGCGGGAGGACCACGCGCCGAGGTGGCCGGGGCCGAGCATCCGCTTGCCGATGAGGTCGATCGCGGGGGTGGTGAACATCGTGCCGCCGGGGCGGTCGAGATTGCCGGTGAGGGCGTTGATGCACTGCACGGCCCATTGGCAAATGGCTCCGTGCTCCTGGGTGGAGACGCCCATCCGGCCGTGCACGGCGGCGCTCTCGGCACCCGCGATCTGCCGGGCGAGGGCGATGATGTCGGCGGCCGGCATACCGCTCATCGTTTCCGCGCGCTCGGGGGTGAACGGGGCGACGGCGGCGGCGACCTCGGCGAGGCCACGGACATACTCGGCGGGCTTGGTCAGGCCCTCGGAGGTGAGGACATTGAGGATCGCGAGGAGCACATAAGCATCGGTGCCGGGACGGATGAAGTGGTGCGCGTCCGCGACCTTGGCCGTCTCGGTGCGCCGGGGGTCGAGGACGACGAGCCGGCCGCCGCGGGCCTTGAGTTCGCGCAGGCGACCGGGGAAGTCCGGGACGGTCATCATCGAGCCATTGCTGGCCATCGGGTTATTGCCGATGAGGACGAGCAGCTGGGTGCGGTCGATGTCCGGGACGGGCAGCAGGAATTGGTGGCCATAGAGCAGCATCGCGTTGAGGTGATGCGGGAGCTGGTCGACGCTGGTGGCGCTGAAGGTGTTGCGGGACTTGATGGTTCGCACGAGGTTCACCCCGTGGGTGAGCGCCCCGAGGCTGTGGACATTGGGATTGCCGAGGTATGCCGCGACCGCGTCCGCCCCGTGCTCCGCCTGGACCTCGACAATGCGCTCCGCGACGAGATCGAAGGCCTCGTCCCAACCGATCGGCTCCCACGTCGCGTCCGTGCCAGGCGCGCCCACCCGGCGGACGGGGGTGCGGAGGCGGTCAGGGTCGGTGTGAATGTCCTGTAGGGCAATGGCTTTGGGGCAAATATGGCCACGCGAGAGCGGGTCCTGCTTGTGGCCGCGGATGCTCACCACGGTCGGCCCGTCGACCTTGACCTCCAGCCCGCAGCTTGCCTCGCATAGGACACAGGTGATGTAGCGGGTCTCCTCGGCCATACGCGGCAGTCTGGCAGAGCCGCCCGACTTGGTGCCCGCGTCTACGCGTGGACGCGTGGACGCCGCCCCCGCCTATGCGCCGATGAGCCTCGCCGACCTCGGCGCGCATTTGGCCGGGGCGTCCGATGACGACCACCGGTGGCGCCTCCTCGCCGAATTCCTCGAAGAGTTTCGCTGGGCGCCGCCGGGTGAGCGCCTTCACCTCTTGAGCGCCGCTCCGCCGTCGACACAAGACCGCCGCTGGGACGTCCTTCTGGCGGCGCTCGCCGAACATCTAGCGGCGCGCGAGGGCCGGGCGGCGCCGGCCTGGGCGGACGGGAAGATCCTCGAGCAGTTCTGGTTCCCCTTCAACACCGACGCGGCCCGTGTCGACGCCTTCGTCCACGCCCCGGCAGCCTTCCGATCTCGGGGCGTCTTTCTGGCGGCTCGAGAGCTCGAGGTCGCATGACCGGGCCGCTCCTGGATCGGGCGGCGATCGAGGCGGCCCTGACCCGCCTGGGGGAACGGCTCGTCCGGCGTGGGGTCGTCGCCGATCTGTATGTCTTCGGCGGGGCTGCAATGACGCTTGCGTATGACCGCCAGCTTTCCACTCTCGATATAGATGCCGTCTGGCAGCCTCATGAGATTCGTCATCGACGAGGCCCAGGAGGTAGCACGCGAGTTGGGTCTGCCCACCTGGTGGCTCAGCGAGCAAGCCACGCATAGGTGTGGACGCAGATTGATGAGGACGCGCCGCGGGTCTTCGACCACCCGGGCTTGCGCGTGAGCGTCCGCAGCCCATTTGTTGCTATGAAAGTGGTGGCTGGCCGCCGGCGCGGCGAGAGGGGATGCCAGGGCGCCCGGATAGCGCTGTTTCGCGGCTCCGTTGGGTCGGAGATTCCTTGGGCTGATGACGTTGAAAATCGTTATGCCGCATCGGATTTCATAGGAGTGCAGGGTGGCAATTCGTACGACAATACGATAGAATGAACCGAAAATGCGAAGCCGCAGAGAGGAGGTGAGCCGGACATGGTTGTGTCGGATGTTGCAAGCCTCCTGGAGGATGCGAAGCGTGTCGCCGACCAGCTGTATGCCGCCGGCTCCCGCCCCTCGGTGGCTGCCGACCGCGCCAGCTGGGTGCAGATAGTCGAAGACCTCCAGTCCGTCATCAATACCCTCGCGGGCGCGCAAGATCAAGTCATGGTCCGAGCGGTGGCGATTGACGAGGACTGGGATGAGGACGGTGTGGTTGTCGAGACTCATCGCGCGCTCGGTCATGTGAGCCTCGACGGTCCCGACTTGGTCGCGATGCGCCTGCGCCTCCCGCACGCGGCGGTGTCTCGGCGGGTTGAGACGGCGGTGCGCGTGGCCGCCGGGCGCCAGCCGCAGTTTGTCGAAGACACCGTGGGTATGCCGAAGGCACCCGAGGCTGGCCCGGGTCAGCCGACGGGGCTGGGTGGGTTGGCGGCGGCGATGCGCTGCGGGCGACTCGATGGATACCGGGCCAGTGTGATCGCGGATGAGTTGGCGGACGCACCCGCGGAAGCCGCGGCCCTCGTTATTGAGCGGCTGGACGCCGAGTTCGACCTCGCCACTGGAGCGCAGCTGCGCGCCCGGACCCGGAAGTACCTCGCCCAGGTCGATCAGTCCGCGCTCAGGCTGCGGATGGCTCGCGCCCGAGCCGACATCCGACTTGAGCGGTGGGTGAACGACCCGGGTGTCGACACGTGGCGGGCCAACCTACCCGCCGAACTCGCCCTCCCCGCGTGGGCCGCAGTCGATCAGTTGGCGCGGGACTACGTGAAAGCAGGGACGTATGCCCGTATGGAGACCGCCCGCGCCCACGCCCTATGTGACTTGATCACCGGCCAGGCGACGATCGAGGTCAATGTCGTAGTGACCGTCCCCGCCTCGGCGCTCCCAGAGGATGGCGACAGTCCGAATGCGTCGACCCCTGGCCCGAGCCGCCCGAGCTCCGACCCGAGCCGCCCGGGCTCCGACCCGAGGAAGCCGGACCTGGGCGAGCCGGAGCTGAGCGTGCCAATCCTGGATCGCGGTGTCTCGGATCAGGGAGTGCCAGTTTCGAATGAGTCGGGCGGGGACGAGCGGGGGTTGAACTCCGCCGAGGCCAGTGGTTCCGAAGTCCGGGGCCGAGGCGCTCGCGCCTGCGAGCTCGGGTCCGGTGAATTCGGTCCGGCCACGTCTGCTGATTCTCGCGGGGCCGGCGCAATCGTCGACCCTAGCGCAGACGACGCGGACGGGGGCCCCGCACTGTTGGAAGTCACGCCCATCGGACGCAACGACACGGTGTTCCTCGATCGAGATTGGTTGGCCGGGAGCGCCTTCGTCACCCGCCGCGTCCAGAAGTGCGACTCGCGTACGGGTGCGCTCCTGCCCGATGACTGGCTGGGGATGAGCAACGGACCGTGCAAGCGTGGCAAGCCTGCTTCTGATATTCGGCCACCACACCCACGTCAGCCGAGCGATCCCAACCCGGGCGAGGCCCTTTCTCCGGAACCCGCCCGCTACCGGCCCGCGGGCAAGCTCATCGACCTGATCAAAGCCCGCGACGGGCGATGCCGGTTCCCCGGCTGTTCCATCAACGCCCGCTTCTGCGACGTGGACCACGTCCGCGCATGGCCCGAGGGGCCGACCCACGCCGACAACCTGATGTGCCTATGCCGCCGCCATCACCGCGTCAAGCAGTCCGCTGGCTGGCGCGTCCGTCTCACGCCGGGGGCTCGTGCCGTATGGCGCGACCCCGCGGGCAGAGAGCAGGTCACCTTGCCCGTGGACCGCCTCAGTGCAACGTCCGTCACGCTCGACACGGCAACCTCGCTGGCGTTCAACACGGCCGAGAGCGAGGCTTGCACCGACAGGACAGTCGACAAGACAGTCGACAAGACAGCCGAGGCGAAGAGCGAGGCGGACATGGTCACGTTGAGTGTCGGCGAATACACGTTGCAGCACCTGCTGGCGCACGCCCGCGGCAACACCGAGCCTCTGATCCGCGTCTTCTCCAACGACCGCCAAACCCACGCTTTCCGCATCACCGTTCTCGTCGACCGATGGGACTTCGCCGGAGGCCCTGCGGGGCCACGGCACTACGACGAACCGCCGTTCTAGCCACTGGGTGAGCAGGCCGCCATGAACCTCGCGACGCCGAAGATTGGCGGTGACGAGTCCGGCGGGCAAGGACTGCGATGACGACCGGCGGGGGCAAGATCGGCGGGCAAGGTCGGTGATGAAGACCGGCGGGCAAGGTCGGCGGTGGAGAAGGCGACGACAAAGATCGCTGGTGAAGATCCCCAGCGCGCGCGAAAGGGGCACGATCGGGGGATGGACGTCTTCGCGGCATACAGCGACCACCGGCTCACCCGGCCCGACGGGCGGGTGGTCGCCTGGACCGAGTGGGGCGAGCCGGGCGGTGTGCCGCTGTTCCGCATACCGGGCACGCCCGGGTGCCGTTGGTCGGTCCGAGCCGACACCTCACCGTGGGCGCTGCGCGGGCTGCGGGTGATCACGACGGAGCGCCCGGGATTCGGCGCGTCGACGCCATTGCCGGGGCGCGGATTCCGCGCGCATGCCGACGACCTCGCGGCGATTCTCGACCACCTGGGCATTGAGCGGGTGCACCTGATCGGGGCCAGCGGCGCGGCTCCGCACGAACTCGCCTTCGCCCAGTCGTACCCCGCCCGGGTCCGTGCTGCGACAATCCTCGTCGGCACGGCTCCCTTGGCGGAGAACGAGATCGAGACGATGATCCCGCTAAACCAGCAGTCGCACCGGCTGTGCCGGGCGGGGCTTCGTGATGACGAGGCCGCCCTCCTCGGGCCGGTCCGCGAGGCGATCCTCGCCGATCCGCTCGCGGCCTTCCGCGCGATCATGGAGCACGCGCCGGCCGACGATCAGGCGGTGATGCGCGACCCCAACTGGCAGGCCACCTTCGCCCGCGCCCAGACCGAAGCCCTCGGCGCCAGACTCGACGGTTGGGTCGATGAGTCCCTGGCGATGAGCCAGAACTGGGACGAGATCCACCCCGAGGCGATCGGTACCGACATCACCTGGCAGCACGCCGCGGCCGACGCCAACTGCCCACACGCCGCCGCCCGCCGACTGGTCGACCGACTGCCGAATGCCCGGTTCATCGCCTGGCCCGACGACGTCGGTCACCTCTACGGCTACCGCCACGAGGGCGAGATCCTCGACGAACTCCTGGCGCGGGGCTGAGCCCCGGCGGGGACGAAACCTCGACTGCCACTCTTCCCGGGCTCAGGCGTTGCGGTCCAAGAAGTCGACAACCCGCTCGATGTATGCCGCGCGGTCCTGGAAGTAGCCGCCGCAATGGTCCGCGCCGGCAAAGATGTGGAGGGTCGGCTTGGGGAGGCCGGCCGCGGCATACAGCCGGTGCGCGTGCTCCACGGGAATGATGCGGTCCTGGTCACCGTGCATCAGCAGCACCGGGCGCGGGGCGAGGTCGGCGATCCGCTCGATCGGGGCTACGTCGTGGAAGCGGTAGCCGTAGCGGAGACGGGTGGCGCGGTCGGTGAGTTGCAGCATGGGGAAGGGCGGCAGGCGCAGACGCGAGATGGCGTGCGCGACGACGCCCCGCATGTCGGCAAAGGGGGAGTCGAGGACGAAGGCGCCCACCCGCGGCTCGTCCGCGCCGACGAGGACGCTGACCGCGGCACCCATGGAGAACCCGACGAGAACGAGAGTGGCGTCGGGGCGGCGGGACGCGGCATACGCAATGGCAGCGCGCAGGTCCGCTTGCTCATAGTGTGCGAGGGATTGGGGCCCGTCCTCGGAGTCCCCGTTGCCGCGGAAGTCGAAGAGGAGCACCGTGTTGCCCGCCCGCCACAAGCCCGGCCCGATCCCGAGCATGTCGGCCTTGTTGCCGCGATGCCCGTGGCTGACGATGATGACGCGCTCGCTATCGGGGCGATCGAGCCACCACCCGGCCAGGCGCGTGCCATCGGCGGCGGCGAAGGTGACGTCCTCACTGTCCGCGCCCACCTCGAACGGGCTGAACCGATAATCCGGCCACGGCCGCTGCGGACCGCTGATCTTGCCCGCAGCAACCGCCGCGGCGGCCCCAGCCACCGCGGCCAACCCGGCCCCCGTGCCACCTGCAGCGAGCAGCCCAGCCAGCCCCGGTCGAAATAGGCCCGATCGCAACAGCCCCGGGCGCACGCTCGGACGGCCTCGATGCGCCAAGGTCAGTCCTCGTAACCCGTGGGGTTGGCCGACTGCCAGCGCCACGTATCGACACAGACGTCGTCGATCGTCTTGACCGTGCGCCAGTTCAACTCGGCATTCGCCTTCGCCGGGTCGGCCCAGGACCGAGCTTGATCACCTGCCCGTCGCGGCCCGATCTCGTATGGCAGCTCACGCCCGACTGCGCGCTCGAAGGCGTGCAGCATCGCCAAGACGCTCGTGCCTTGTCCCACACCGAGATTCCACACCGACACCGGCTCCTCGGTGCTTGCCAGCTTGGTCAGCGCAGCCACGTGACCGGCGGCGAGATCCTCGACATGGATGTAGTCGCGCTCGCAGGTCCCGTCTTCCGTGGGGTAGTCGTCGCCGAACACCACCAACTTGTCGCGCCGCCCGATGGCGACCTGCGCGATGAACGGCAACAGGTTGTTGGGGATCCCCTGCGGGTCCTCGCCGATCGTGCCCGAAGGATGCGCGCCGACCGGATTGAAGTAGCGCAGGATGCCGATCCGCAAAGTCGGGTCGGCGTGCGCCACGTCGGTCAGGACGTGTTCGTTCATTACCTTGGTCCGGCCGTACGGGCTGGTGGACACCAGCGGCGCGTAGTCCTCGCGGAACGGCAGAGGGGCGTGATCGCCATACACCGTCGCGGAGGAAGAGAAGACGAGCAGCTTGACCCCGTGGCGGCGCATCGCGCGCACGAGGGAGAAGGTGGAGTCGAGATTGTTCTCGTAGTACTCCAGCGGGATCTGCGCACTCTCCCCTACGGCCTTGAGCCCGGCGAAGTGGATCACCGCGTCGAACGACTCATCGGCGAACAGTCGCTCCGTCTTGTCCCGATCGGTCAGGTCGAAGGCGTGCACGGGAAGGTGCGTCCCGGTCAGCGCCTCCAGCCGCCCGATGACGGCCGGCTTGCTGTTGGCGAAAGAGTCGACGATCACCACGTCGTGCCCCGCCGCGACCAGTTGCACCACCGTGTGGGACCCGATGTAGCCGGCGCCGCCGGAGACAAGAACGCGCATGCGCCAACCGTATGCCGTTCACTCACCTCGCGGGCGGCCCGAACCACCTCTAGGGTGACGCCGTGGCACGGGGGGCGAAGGGCTGGGCGGCAGCGGTCGTCTCGCTCGCGCTACTGACCGCGGGAATCGGGGCGGTGAGCGCGCGGTATGCCGAGCGCGTCACCCCCGACCCGCCGGCCAGCGCG